>NC_013174.1:1374823-2749646 GCF_000024065.1 Jonesia denitrificans DSM 20603 | reverse complement strand
ATACCAGTGTTCAAGCGCCTTTGAGAATCCCACAAGTGTAGTTTTTCTCCCCCGGGGTGACGGGTGAATAAGTTATCCACAGGCGTATCCACAGGGTGATGGGATGTTTGTGGATACCTGTGGACAACTTCACGCCACACACAGGCACAAGGACTGGTACGGTGATGAGTAACACAACGCTAGGTTGCCCGTGCAGATTGACCCCGCGAGTCATTCTGGCGTACCGTTTTATGGTTGATTCCCTACTGTCTTTGCATGCCCTGAAAAGGGGCCACTCCGCGAAGATTGCTCACCGAGCACAGGGAAAACACTGAGACCACCCGTGCGACACTGCAGTGCGCACTGAGCATTTTGGAGAACCTCGTGAGCAAGCGGACTTACCAGCCGAACAACCGGCGTCGCGCAAAGACCCACGGCTTCCGTCTGCGTATGCGTACCCGCGCCGGGCGCGCAATCCTCGCAGCACGCCGCCGTAAGGGCCGCGCTGAACTCACCGTCTGATAGCGGTGCTACCTTCCGCACACCGTCTTCGAGAAAGTGACCATTTCGGTCACACAGTTCGACGGGGTGTGCGCGCAGGAAAATCGACCATGGTGGTCCATCTGGGAACTCATCACGACATCCCAGATGGGCCAGCACTGGTCGGTTTTGTTGTATCTAAGGCCGTGGGAAATGCAGTGACCCGAAACAAAGTGAAGCGCCGACTCAGAGCGATTACTCGCGAACACCTCAATCTTCTTCACCCAGGAGAGGTGCTCGTGGTCCGAGCACTCCCCACAGCTGCAACAGCACGTTACGAGCTTTTAGAACGTGACTATGTCCGCCTGGTGTCGATGTGTCGACACAAACGAGGAGCACGCGCATGACGCAGGGAACGTCCGCTGCCGGAAGAGGCGCTCTTCAGATCATCTTGTTCTATCAGCGGTATATCTCTGTGCTTACCGGGCCAACATGCCGCTATCACCCTACTTGTTCGCACTACGCAACAACCGCGATTCAACGTCACGGTTTTTTCCGCGGTACTCGCCTTGCTGCGTGGCGCCTACTCCGGTGTGTTCCCTGGACACCCGGCGGGATCGATGATGTTCCCCCAACAGTCACGCGTCATCCCGAACCCCCAGCCCTCCACGATGGTGAACTTTGTCCAACCACGTCACCTTCAGTGAGAACTTCCCCGCACAGCACGTGCCAAGCACAGGAGTAGCTAGTGGATTTCTTCGCGTTCCTCGCGCCCATCGAATGGGCTGTGGCATGGATTATGTATCTATGCCACACGTTCTTTGTCTTCCTTGGACTGCCTGATGGGTCCGGTGTTGCATGGATCCTTGCAGTCGTTGGTCTCACCATTGTGATCCGGGTGTTGATCATCCCGCTGTTCTTCAAACAGATCAAAGCATCCCGGGCCATGCAGATGATCCAACCCGAACTGCAGGCAATTCAAAAGAAGTACAAGAATAAGACTGATCCCGCATCCCGTGAAGCCATGGGACGGGAAACCATGGCACTGTACTCAAAACACGGCACAAACCCGCTGGCGTCATGCATGCCTATTCTGTTGCAGACGCCCATCTTCTTTGGTCTTTTCCGTGTGCTCAACGGTCTCGACGAAATCGCCGCTGGCGGTAGTGCAATTGGCCCAATTAATACCGAGGTTGCCACTCAGATTGAGAACTCGCAGCTTTTTGGGGCGAGTTTGTCGTCAACTTTCCTTCACGAGCCAACAGACCCGAACACAAAGATCGTGTCTGCTGTTCTTATCGTGCTCATGTGTGCCACGCTTTATATCACACAACGCCAACTCACTATGAAGAATATGCCTGCATCTGCGATGCAGGGCCCCATGGCGCAAACCCAAAAGATCATGCTTTACCTCATCCCCGGGATGATGGCCGTGTCCGGTGTGAACTTCCCCATCGGTGTGCTGATCTACTGGGTCGTTTCTAACCTCTGGTCAACTGGCCAGCAGTTCTACACCATCAACCGTATGCCCACTCCAGGTTCCGAAGCAGAAAAACGCATGAATGAGCGCAAGGCTCGGAAAGCTGCGAAGAAGGGCATCATCATTGAAGAACCAGAAAAACCCACCGTCATCGAACAGCCCCGCGGACAACGCGAACAGCCGCAGCGGAAAAACCGACGCAAGCGGAAGAAGTGATGTCCGAGATGAATACTCAAGGAGCAGACATGGGATCAGGAACCCAACTTGATCGCAAGCGCATTACTCAACTCGAGGAAGAGGGAGACGTCGCGGCCGACTATCTCGAAGAGATTCTTGACATCGCCGACCTTGACGGGGATATCGAAATCGATGTGGAACACGATCGGGCATCTGTCGCGATCATTGCAGAGGACGACTCGTCGATCCGACCGCTTGTTGGTCGTGACGGTGAAGTGCTTGAGGCTTTGCAAGAGCTCACACGTCTCGCTGTACAAACGAAAACAGGGGAGCGTAGTCGGTTAATGCTCGACATTGCCGGATACCGAGCATCGCGTCGTACTGAACTCACAAAACTTGCTCAAGACGCCATTGCGAAAGTGAGGTCAACGGGCCGAGCTGTAGCGCTTGAGCCACTCAACGCATTTGAACGGAAAGTCGTGCACGACGTTGTCACAGAAGCTGGTCTAACCAGCGAGTCACACGGAGTGGACCCCGACCGCTACATCGAAATTTCACCAGCACAGTAACGTCTGGGAGGAAGGGCCCGCACGGAACCGTGCGGGCCCTTCCTGTCACAAGGAGAACATGTATGGACACCCATCTTCAACGCGACGATGTAGAACGATACTTTGGTGCTTCCTTCGAACGAATCGAAAAGTTTGCGACCAATCTCGCTCACGAGGGAGAGAAGAGAGGGCTGATTGGCCCACGGGAACTTGATCGACTATGGGATCGCCATATCCTCAATTCTGCTGCTGTTGTTCCGTTCATTCCCGAAGGGTCATCCGTTGCTGACCTTGGGAGCGGTGCGGGGCTCCCTGGCCTTGTGATTGCTTGTATGCGACCGGAAGCACACGTTCGCCTCGTTGAACCAATGGAACGACGTTGTGTGTGGCTCGAAGAGATGGTGGAAACTTTAGACCTTGACAATGTCGAGGTCCTTCGGGGGCGAGCTGAAGAGTTTCATGGTGCATTCACCGTTGATGTTGTGACCGCACGGGCAGTTGCTGCGTTGGATAAATTGTCCCGTTGGGCATTGCCGCTTCTTGAGCCACAGGGGATGCTCGTTCTTTTGAAGGGGCGAAACGTTGCTGCTGAAGTTGATCCCGCCCGTAAGGTGTTCAGGAAGTACTCGATGGGTGAACCTGTGATTAGTTCTGCACCCACACTCGAACAAGTGGAGCCAACAACGGTTGTCACCGTTGCGCGCCAAGGGGTGTAGCCGACTATTTTGGGGTCCCTTCATCATCGCAAAAAGCGGTCAATGTTTCACGTGAAACATTGACCGCTTTCTTGTGTCACAAAGTTTGGCGAAGATCATGAGGGGAGTAGGCGGCACTGTGATCTTTGTGATTCCTCCTTGACCGTGCAGGTCGCCCAGGGGTGGGAAATGTTCATTCGCGACTGAGGGAGAGTCGTTACTGCGTGTCGCGCGTCCGCACAGTATCGTTGAGTTACCGCCTTCTTCGGTTCATCGCCCCCTGGCAACGTCGGGAGAGCATGGCCGGTCACCATGGATGGGCGTGCGGTGAGAGTGACCACGTCTCACTGTAGATACGGTGATGACCCGAGACACACGAATCGAGAACGTAGTGAGCAGCATTCCGGACATCGACGACTCCACGCCACTGGCCGCGCAACTGGCTGAAGACACGCGACGGCGAATGACGTTGCAAGGTTTGCAGTACCCGAAACCAGATCGCACGCGCATCATCACCGTGGCGAACCAAAAGGGTGGGGTGGGGAAGACAACCTCAACAGTGAACCTGGCAGCATCGATGGCGCAAGGAGGTCTCAACGTTCTGGTCATCGACTCTGATCCGCAAGGTAACGCCTCCACTGCTTTGGGGGTCGATCATCATTCAGGTGTGCCCTCGATTTATGATGTGCTGGTTGACGGGATGTCTATGGCTGAGACAGTCGTTCCGTGCCCTGAGTTTCCCAACCTCTTGGTTGTTCCAGCAACGATTGATCTATCGGGAGCTGAGATCGAATTGGTGTCGCTTGTTTCACGTGAAACACGACTTCGACGGGCACTCGATGACTACTTGACGCAACGAGACGAGCAAGGGCTGCCGCGCATCGACTATGTTTTCGTTGATTGCCCACCTAGCCTTGGCCTTCTGACAGTGAACGCCTTTGTGACGGGGCGCGAAGTGCTCATCCCCATCCAATGTGAGTACTACGCACTTGAAGGTCTCAGCCAACTTCTGAAAACCATTGAGATGATCCAAGCTCACCTCAACCGTGAACTTCATGTCTCCACGATTTTGCTCACCATGTATGACGGACGTACCAACCTTGCCCAACAGGTAGTTGGAGAAGTGCGTGAACACTTCTCTGCCCAAACGCTCGACACCACAATCCCGCGATCAGTTCGAGTGTCAGAAGCCCCGTCCTATGGACAAACTGTTGTGTCGTATGAACCGACATCCACGGGGGCCCTGGCATACCGTCAGGCTGCATATGAAATGGCCTGCAAGCTCCAACACGATCACTAACAAATCGGTGAGTTACGAAGGAAGAAGGACACGATGAGTGAGAAGAAGCGTGGTTTGGGGCGCGGGCTAGGGGCTCTCATTCCCACCAGCGGGGACAACGATAGACCAGTTGACGTATTCTTCCCCGATAACCGGTCACCACAAGAAGCGGCGGCAACGAAGCCAAGCTTGTTGTCGCACGGCGCTCGCGAAGTGCTGCAAGCTCCGCCACGTCGCAGAACCTCCACTGACACGCCGGACAATGCCAGCGCGGTTCCTCCCGTGGGAGATCAACCACGTGCACGGCAGGGGGGAACGAGACGTCACACAGCGCCGGAATCTGAACTTGTTCCCGTGCCCGGTGCACGGTTCGCTGAGATCCCCACTGACGCCATCACACCGAACCCCCGCCAACCTCGTGTGAACTTTGATGAAGGTGAACTCGACGAGCTTGTCGGATCCATCCGGGAAATTGGTGTGCTGCAGCCGGTTGTCGTTCGGCAAAAGTCTGAGGGCGACTACGAGCTCATCATGGGGGAACGTCGCTGGCGTGCCACACGTGAAGCAGGATTAGACACAATCCCGGCGATTATCCGGGACACAGATGATTCTGCGATGTTGCGTGACGCACTCCTCGAAAACCTCCATCGGAGTGCGCTCAATCCCTTAGAAGAGGCAGCTGCTTACCGCCAATTACTGGACGATTTCGAATGCACACACGAAGAATTGGCCACCAGGATTTCCCGGTCGCGTCCCCAGATCTCCAACACGTTGCGGCTCTTGAACCTGCCGCCTCTTGTCCAGCGTCGTGTCGCTGCGGGAGTGTTGAGTGCAGGGCATGCACGTGCCCTTCTTGGCCTTTCTCAAACAGCAGACATGGAGAAACTGGCACAACGTATTGTGTCGGAGGGTTTGTCCGTCCGTGCGACAGAAGAAGCTGTCACGATGTCTGCAGGTGGGGACACGAAAAAGCCAGTACGCCGGGCTTCTGTCCCCAACGAAGTTGCGGAGTCACTCTCGTCACGGTTGTCCGACCGTTTTGATACCCGGGTGAAAGTGAACCTAGGAAAGACGAAGGGACGCCTCACAGTGGAGTTTGCGACATTGGAAGACCTCGATCGAATTTTGGAGATGATGGCTCCAGAAGTTGGTGGCGTGTCACCGGCAGGTTCCGCAACGCAATCAGCACAATAATGGGGTTCAGCTGTTAGTCAACTGTGTCATCAGCGAGGCTCAGCGAAGAGAGCGCAAATAACTCACTAAACGCCCAAAAGTGACTCACAGAAATGGCTCTGTGAGTCACTTTTGCGTAGGGGGTAGGGTGATGGCGCACTGACAAACAAAAACAGGGCTCTACGCCCTGTTTTTGTGAATATTCGTCCCCGCACGAAGCAAAAAACGCTACTGCGCCGCCGAATCAGCAACAACCAACGCAGCACGAACCCACGACGAGTAAGCGTCAGGAAGAGACTGTCCAGAAGCAACAACAGCTTGAGGAAGAAGCGACGTCTCCGTCATCCCCGGCGCCACATTCACCTCAAGGAACCAGACCTGACCCTTACCATCAATAATGAGGTCCGAGCGTGACACATGCCGTAACCCCAACGTCGTGTGTGCGGTCAACGCAACACGGGCGGCCGCATCGGCAATTTCTGGGTCCAAACGAGCAGGCGTAAAATACTGGGTGCGACCTGGGTTATACCGAGCATCGTAATCATAAGGACCGTCAGTGATGATTTCCACGGCGGGGAGCGCCGTCACATCCGGCGACTCGACGACCGACACCGACACCTCAGTACCTGTAATTGCCTCTTCAATGAGAGCAAGATCGCCGTACGCAAAACAATCAACCAGTGCTTGCGGAAGCTGCTCCGCAGACGTCACCAAGGTGACACCCAACGCGGAGCCACCTTGAGCAGGCTTCACCACCAACGGTAGTCCAAGCTTGGCAGTGACCGGCTCCATGACAGAGCGTGCACCAAGTTCACGAAACAAACTCTGAGGCAAAGTCACGTACGAGGGCGTGAGGACACCAGCAGCAGCCAAGACGGCCTTTGCCACTGGTTTATTCCAGGCAACACGTGACTCCCGTGGGCGAGTGCCCAAATACGGCAAATCGAGAAGCTCAAGAACGTCACGGATTGACCCGTCCTCACCACTAGCCCCATGGAGCAACGGCCACACCAAATCGGGACGATGAGACTGAAGACGAGGAAGCAACTGGGCGTCCACATCAACAACAGAAACAGTCATACCGGTGCTGCGTAACGCCTCAGCAACCCGGCGTCCCGAGCGTAGAGACACGTCACGTTCATGGGAAAGCCCGCCAGCAAGAATGACAACAAAAGGGTGAGAGCTCATGCGATATCCGGTCCTGGTGCATCGACATCGGTGACGTCATCAAGTTGTGGGCTCGTCCCAAACAACTCCACGGCGTCGCGTTCTTGACTAACAACATGGGCGAGACGGCGAACACCCTCACGGATGTTGTCTTCAGTGGGATAACAGAAACTCAGCCGCATGTGATCGGCTCCGGTTCCGTCGTAGTAAAAAGCAGTACCAGGAACGTAGGCCACACGACCGGTGACCGCGCGCGGGAGCATCGACTTGGCATCCAATCCAGGGGGAAGTTTCACCCACGTGTAGAAACCACCATCAGGAACGTTCCACGATGCATCAGGCAGGTGTTCGCTCAACGCCGAGATCATCGCGTCGCGCCGACCCTTGTACATCGTTCGAAACTCAGCGATCTGCCCCTGCCAGTCACACTGTTCCAGGTAGGCAGAGATTGCGAGTTGCGATGCGTGAGAGGGACACAGGATGGCCGACTCAGCGGCTAACACCAGTTTCTCCCGGACAGCGTGCGGTGCGACCGCCCACCCGATACGGAAACCGGGGGCGAAAGTTTTTGAGAATGATCCCAGGTAGATAATGCCGTCTTCGTCGAAGGAACGCATCGCGGGGTGGGTGGTACCGTCGAACCCCAGGAGGCCGTAGGGGTTATCTTCCACAATGAGCAGGCCGTGTCGTTGGCAGATCTCAATGATTTCGTGGCGCCGTTCCAGAGAAATGGTGACGCCGGCAGGGTTGTGGAAATTCGGGATGGTGTAGAGAAACTTGGCGCGCCGCCCCTCGCGTTCCAGGCGGGTCAGAGTTTCTTCGAGAGCGGCAGGAATGAGGCCGTGTGCGTCCAGTGGAACGTGAGCAACGTCCGCCTCGTAGGACCGGAACACGGAGAGGGCCCCAACGTAGGAGGGTGCTTCGGCCACGATGACGTCACCGGGATCAATAAAAATCCTGGTGACAAGGTCTAGCGCTTGCTGGGAACCGGTTGTGACCACAACATCGTCAGGGTGTGCGCTGATTCCTTCGAGTCGCATGACGTCAAGGATGTGTTCACGGAGGCGTTCGTGGCCTTGCCCAGACCCGTATTGGAGTGCGACAAGCCCTTCGTGGAGGACAACGTCAGACACCGTCTTCGAGATGATGTCCATGGGAAGGTCGTTGAGGTTGGGCATCCCACCAGCCAGGGAGACCACTTCGGGGCGGTTAGCGACCGCGAATAACGCTCGCACCTCGGAGGCGCGCATGTTGTGAGCGCGTTGGGCGTAGGAGCCGAACCACGGGTCAAGCCGTGTTCCCTTACTTGGTGGTGTTTGAGCGGTCACCTAGCCAGTTTCGCATGCACGGCGGGTAATGTCCTACAGCAGCCCCGCGTTGCGTCACATGGTGGAATCATTGTGGGATTCTTTCACACCACATACACAGAGCGCGCACGATGGGGTAACACCTCCACCATGCGCGCTGTGAGTGGGTTGATGTGGACTCTACTGGGCGAGGACAGCGTCGATCTCTTGGGCGAGTTGACGACGTGGCCGTCCACCCACAATGGTCGCGACGACTTCTCCGCCCTTGTAGATGTTCAAGGTAGGGATGGACACGATGCCGTATTTCATCGTGGTGGCTGGGTTGGCATCAGTGTCGAGTTTCGCGATGGTGATGCGACCCGCGTATTCTTCAGCCAGCTCTTCAAGGATGGGTGCCACTTGGCGGCATGGCCCGCACCATTCCGCCCAAAAGTCGACGAGCACTGGAATGTCGGACTGGAGAACTGCGGTGTCGAAGGTTGCGTCGGTGACGGCAACAGTGTGTGACATGGTGTGTTCCTTAGTCGTTGAGGGATTCAAGGTAGTGCTGGGCGTCAAGTGCGGCGGAGCATCCTGAGCCGGCGGCAGTGATGGCTTGACGGTAGGTGTGGTCTACGAGGTCACCACAGGCGAAGACACCGGGCAGGTTGGTGAGGGTGGAGCGTCCTTTGACGAGAACGTACCCGTTGGCATCGGTGTCGACTTGGGTGTTGATGAGTTCGCTGCGTGGGTCGTGACCGATGGCAATAAAGACACCGGTGGCGTCGTGTTCGGTTTCTTCTTGGGTGACAGTGTCACGGAGGCGGACACCGCTCACTTTGTCGTCACCGTGAATGGCGACAACTTCACTGTTGAAGATGAACCGAATCTTTTCATTGTTCCGGGCCCGTTCTTCCATGATTTTCGATGCGCGTAGTTCGTCACGGCGGTGCACGATGGTGACGGAGCGGGCGAAGCGGGTAAGGAAAGTGGCTTCTTCCATGGCGGAGTCACCCCCACCGACAACGATGATGTCTTGGTCACGGAAGAAGAACCCATCGCAGGTGGCGCACCAGGAGACGCCTTTACCGGACAGTCGCTTTTCGTCGTCGAGACCGAGTTCCCGGTAGGCGGAACCGGTCGCGAGGATGATTGCTTTTGCACGGTAGGTGTCACCGTTTGCGGTGGTGATGGTTTTGATGTCTGAGGTGAGTTCGAGGGTTTCGGCGTCATCCCATTCGATGGTGGCGCCGAATGTTTCGGCTTGTTTTTGCATGTTTTCCATGAGTGCTGGACCCATGATGGCATCGGGGAAACCGGGGAAGTTCTCTACTTCTGTGGTGTTCATTAGAGCACCACCTGCGGTGATGGAGCCTGCGAGGACGAGTGGGGAAAGTCCGGCGCGGGCGGCGTAGATTGCCGCCGTGTATCCGGCTGGTCCGGAACCGATAATGATGACGTCGTGGGTTGCTGTGTCAGACACGTGGTTTCCTTCTGTTGGCGCAGGAGACTGTGGCGCGGTACCCGCGCGGTGCGGTGGTTGCGCTTAGGGTAACAAACTGATGTGTTTGTTTATTCTCGGGGCGCGGTGAGGGGGTTAGGCGACAGAGATTTCGTAGATGTAGGCCCGGTTGTCGGTGCCTTGTTGGGGGAGTTCGGTGAACCACAACACGAGGGTGTCCGTGGTGACAGGGGAGTCGAATTTCAGTTGTGTGTCGCCGTCGAGTGGGCCTTCGGCGAGGACTTTCCCATCAGTGGGTTTGTCCGCTGAGGTGGCACGAATTTGGACGTTCCCTCCGGTGTTGTCGGAGGAGATGAGCAGGGAGGAAACGGGTGCTTCCTTCTCGAGGGTGATGGCGATTCCGATGCCTTTTTTGAGGTTGCCGAACGCCGGGGTGCTGTAGGTGCGGGAGTACCACACTTGTGTGGGGTCGCCGTCAACCAGGCGGTCTTCGAGTTCGGGGTGTTCGTTCTCGTCGCCTTGGGGGTCCAGAGCTGTGGCGGATGCGATGACGGGGACGATGATTTCTTCGGGTGTTTGGGTGGGTTCGGCAGCACCGTTTCCGTCGTCGTCACCTGGGGCTGCGTCGCCGTCGGCGGGAGGTGTGGGGCGTCCCGATGGGGCGACAATGGCAGGCTCGTAGGGGGCATTGAAGGTGGTGACTGCCCAGATCAGTCCGCCCAGGAGCAGCACTCCGAAGAACACAAGGGTGATGATTGACGATGCGCGGTACCGGGAGGGTGGTTCGGTGTCGGGTTGAGGTAATGGTGTGCCGGTTCGTGCGGTGTTGGGGGAGTGGGCGAGGACGGAGGTGCGTTGGGGGACAGGTGGCTGGGTGTGTTGTGTCACGGTGGCTGTCTTCGCTGTGGTGGTTGCGGGCGGGATTGATTCTGGTGGTTTTTTCATCGTAGCGACTGGTGGTGTGCCGGGGACCCGGGAGATGCGGCCAGGGTTGAGTGCGACGCGGGTGCTTGTGCGTGTGACCTGGGTGGGGGCTGCATCGTCTGGGGATGTGGGGGTGGCGGGTGTGGCTGTGTCGTCGTCGAGGTACGGCACATCCTCGGGGTCCCACTCGGCGAGGTGGGCGAGGAAGGATTCAGCGCTGCGCACGGAGGCGGTGTTGGACATGAGGATACCGACGGTGAGTGTGGTGACGTCGGTGTCTCGGGTGGGGAGCGCATCGGTCAGCGGAATGATGCGGGGTTCTCGGGATGTGTAGTCCGGCATGATCCCGGTCAGCATGAAGTAGTAGAGGGCGGCTAGTCCGCGAATGTCTCGTTCGATGGCTTCGGTGGTTCCGAGGTTGTCGTTGTCGCCAAGAATGTTGCGGGCGGCAATTCCGTGGACGGCGATGCGTGACCCGGAGAGCCAAATGTGAGCGGGGGTGAGGTGCCCGTGCGGGTATTTGTGTTCGTGGGTGTGGTCGAGTGTCGTCGCGATGGTCCCGATGATTGCACGAGCCTGGGCGACGGGAAGTGGCCCAGAGGCCAGGAGGTCGAGGAGTGTGGTGCCTTGGGGTTTTTCGGTGATGACGTAGTGGTCGTCGCCTTTGCTGAGGATGTCAACGATCCTGATGAGACCGTCAGTGGTGAGTTGCGCGATGTCTCGGGCGGTGGCGAGGCTGTGGGCGCTCCGTGAGTGGGGGATGTCGTAGAGCAACACGTCGCGGGAGAAGATGCGGTCTGTGGCTTGCCAGGCTTGTCCGTGCCCCCAGGGTAGTTGGACGGGGAAGGACACGTCGTACCGGGCGACGATGACGGTACCTGGCTGCAGGTGTGCCACAGTGTCCTCCTTGTCTTGTGGCTGGTCGTTGTGTTTATCGTACGGGGTGGCTGGGGGTTTTTCGTCTCAGCGTCGTGAAATTTTGCGGCGAATGGGGGTAAGAAGTGCGGTGAGCTCTTGGACGCGCATCACTTGGAGGGTGAGAACGTAGAGAGCAACCATGACGGTGGTGACAAGAATGCAGATGAACACTGCCCACCACCATGTGTTGTCGGCGGTAAAGCCCCATACTCGCAGGACGAGGTAACCACCAGCCGAGGCGACGGCAGCAGCGACAACCAGTTGGACGTGGAGCCTGACAATACGTGCGACATCGAGTCCGTTGAGTCGTTCGGTAATTCCTCGTACGCGCAGGACAACGGCAACAAGGTTGGAGGCGGCCATGGACAGCCCAATGCCGAATACCCACCATTCCCCGGGGGTGGTGAGCATGGTGACGACTGCTCCACCGATGAGAACAATGACGACGGGGATTTGGAAGAGGAAAACGGACCGGCCGTCTTCGAAGGCAAAGTACACCCATTTCATCATGACCATTGCACCGAGGGGGACGAGTCCCAGTGCCATGGCAAACAACACCCGGGACACCGGGCCGACTTCTGCTGGGCTCAGTGTGGGGATGATGACTTTGGTGACGGGGACGGAGAGAACGAGGAAGAGTGCGGTGGCGAAAACAGTGAAGACGGCGATGACTCGCAGTCCTTGGGAGACGAGTTCGCGGACTTTACTGATGTCACCTGCGTTGACTGCAGCGCTCATCCCGGTGAACAGTGCGGTGGCAACGGAGACAGTGACCAGCGAGTGGGGCAGCAGGTAGATCATGAGCGCCTGGGTGTAGGCGGCGTTCCCTGCGACGACGTCGACACCGGCGGTTGATGCGTCGGGTGCTGCGGTGGCGATCTTTGTGGTGATCCAGACTGCGAGTTGGTCGAGCAGGATAGCGAGGGTGGTCCACAACCCCACTTTGCCTACGGTGCGTAACCCGAATCCGCGCAACCCAAAGCGGAGGGTCCAACGGAATCCGGACCGGTAGAGCGGGACCAGGAGGATGAGCGCCTGTGCCATGACACCTGCGGTTGCGGACACCCCGATGACGGCGACTTTAGGGCCGGTCCATTCGGATAGTGCGTCCACCTCGGTGATGGCATGGGGGCCAAAGATCCAGAGGAACAGCGCAAATCCGATGATAGAGATGACGTTGTTGAGTGCCGGGGCCCACATGTAGGGCCCGAATTGTTTCCTGGCGTTGAGGACTTGACCAAGGATTGTGTAGAGGCCGTAGAAGAACAGTTGGGGAATGCACCAGTACCCAAAGGCAACGGCGAGGCTGGTTTGTTCGGTGGTCCAGTCATTGGAGGTGTAGAGGGCGACAATGATGGTTGCTCCGGCTGTGCAGATCAGGGTGAGTGCCAGCAGGATGGTTGCGGAGAAGGTGAGGAGTTTGTCCACTTGTTCGTCACCGTTTTTTGCCCGGTAGGCGCGGGTGACTTGCGGGACGATGACGGCGTTGAGTACCCCACCGGCGATCATTGCGTACAAAATGTTGGGGATTTTGTTTGCGACGTCGAAGGCGTCTGCGGTGAGTCCGGTAGCGCCGAGAACCGCGACCAGCAAGATGTTACGGATGAGTCCTAACCCACGTGACACGGCCGTGCCTGAGGCCATGAGGAGGGAGCTTTTCCCTAACGATTGCGAGTTGTCGGTTGTGGGTGTCCCCGAACTCATGGGGTCTCCTTGGTGTCTGTGGGTGTGGCGTGTGGCGCGGTTTCGTCGGGTTGGTGGTGGCCGCCGTCGGTGTCGGCGGCTGGTCCGCCTTCAGTTTCCGCTTTCACGCGTTCAATGGTTTCGTGGACAGCTTGGGCGTCAGTGCGTTTTTGGGAGCGTCCTCGGCGCAAGGTTCGGATGATGCCGCCACCTAGGAGGAGGACAAGGAGAGCCCCAAGAACGAGGGTTCCGGTGTTTTCCCAGTCGGCTCTCACCCGCACGGTAAAGGGTTGCGCGCTGCGCGCAACGTCGCCGTTGTCGTTGAGGATGTCGATGGCGACGGTGACGTCTCCTGAGCCTGCTGCTTCGACGGGCACCCGAATGCCTGTTGAGGAGTAGGCGGGGACGATCACGCTGACGGTGTCGGTGACCTGCAGTGTTGATTCACTGGGCATGAGGCGAACTGTCACTGACACATCCTGGTCGAAGCGATTGCGAACCGTCAATGGGATCTCTGATCCAGTGGAGATGAGGTTGATGTCGGGGTTCGTGGAGACGTCGACTGCTTCTGCTCCTGCGAGGAGGGGTTCGCGTAGTTCGGTGAGGAGCGTGGAACGTTCCATGGGGTGGTCGCGCCAGGCAACGGAGAGGAGTGCGCTCAGAGTGGCACGTGTCTCGGGAAGGACTGCTGCTGGGTCGTCTGTGAGGGTTGCAAGATCATCGATGTGTGCACGGGCGTCGAGGAGTTCTTCGGTGAGCGTGGTGTCAGGTAGTCCGGCTCTAGGGTCGGCGGTTGATTCTGGTGATTGGATGGCCACGGAGGTGTCTGTTGCTCGCGCAGCGTTTGTGGCGAGTTCTTCGAGGGACACTTCCGTCACCCAAGGTAGTGAGCCGATTGCTTCGAGTTGGGCTTGGGCAACATCGGTGTTGGGATCCCAGGTGCGCGGTGTGCTGAGCACGACAGAGCGACGTTCGCTGGGGCGTTCCTTACCAAGGACCGCAAATTCAGCGGCAAACCGTTGCCGTGCGAGCACGGGGTTTGTGGTTCCTGGGGAGGCTAGTTGCTGGCTGAGTTCTTCGTCGGGTAGCAGAACTGTTGCGTCACCTGCGGGTGTGGTGACATCAATGGCGGCTGAGTCTGTGAACGTGCGGGTGGCGCTTTCCTCGATCGTGCCCGGGTCTGCGAGGACCCACGGTTGTCCGGCTCGCACCGAGGAGGCAACGTCGGCCAGGGTGGGGGCGACCCCAACGAACGATGCAACCCCTGTTTTCCAGCGTTCAATGGCGGGGGTGCTGTAGTTGTCCAGGCTGATAGGTGCTGGTGTCCCGCCTGCTGCCGCGTAGGCGGCGAGGTCTCCATCAAAGGGAAACAACGAGAAAATCTCGTGGTTGTCCAACGTGGTGAACGTGTCTAACCAGGTGGCCGCTGATTGTTGTTCGATGGTCGGTTCGTAGGTGTCACCGTCACCATCACCTTGGTCTGGGTCGTCACCCTCACTGTCATTGTTCAGTGGGGAGTCAGGGTTTTGGTCAGTGCCCGCATTGTCATCATTGGCTGTGTCTCCATCTCCACTGGAACTGTCATTGCTGTCGGTGCTGGTGTCGTCGCTGTTTTCACCACCGGCCTCGGTGCCAACTGGACTGGTCATGGGAGTGAGGACCGCATCGGCAAGCCCTTCCACATATTCCGGGTCAACGAGCAATGTGACATCACTGTGGTTGTCGACCACGTCGAGAACCCGGGCGAGGCGCGACCCTTCCATAGCGGCCTCCACGCGCTGAACAGCGGACTGGGTGCTGTCTGCTGTCGCCACGGCTGGACCCACAATCGGGACGGTAGTGGCCACATCGAGCAGCGGTTCCGCGTTCTCGTCACGCGAATCCCACACAAGGTAGGTATGCACCATGTCTAGCCGGGCAGAGTACTCACCGTCCTGGGTGCCGCCCAACACAAGGGACACCCCGCGCGGTCCCCACCCGGTTTCCCCACCAAGTAGGCCAAAAGATGATGCATCGACGGAAATCGAGGCACGACGTGATTGACCAGGCTTCAGGTTTGGTAACTCATCAGCCCCCATGTGGCTGCCCACAATCGCATCAATACCCTGTGATTCCCACGCATCGAGAACTGACCGTGTCGACATGCGATACCGCATGAGATTAAATGACACTGTTGCGTCACTGATCGTAGACTCGCCCGTGTTCGTGACCACCACTTCAATGGTCACCGTTGATGACGGTTTCACCAGCATCGGAGACAACCGGGCAACTCGCATCATCCCATTGATGGAATCACCGGCAGCAGCGTCAGCGCCACCATCTGTTGCTAGGGGAGCAGCAACCACCGAACGACTCAGGAGGGGAGAACTCCCCGCAGGAGTTGCACCCCACCACACGCTCGCAGTCAGCATCGCCAACACAACACCCACCACCCACACCACACGCAGGCGGAACAGCGCGAGAGAAAATCCCTGACGCATTAGTCCTCACAGTCCCAGACAGGCCACGCCAAGGTCACCGGTGGGGACGGAACCGGGGCAGCGGCCGCGAATCATTTAGGCGACGCTTAAGAAGAATCTCATGCGCCATCGCGGCAAGACGCCGCTCATTAGGGTAACTGAGACGTGTTTGCAGGTCAGCAAACGAGACCCACTCCACATCTTCCGCCTCAGAATCCGGGTCACCCTCCACTGTAAGGAACCCCCCCACAGCATCCAACAAGTAATGATGAACAACCTTGTGGACCCGACGATCATCACCGGTAAACCAATAATCAATCGACCCCAATGCGCGACGCACCACACCCATGATCCCTGTTTCTTCATGGATTTCACGCACCGCAGCTTCCTCTGCGGTCTCCACACCCTCTAAATGCCCTTTGGGGAGGCACCATTCCAAGCGTCCCGCACGGTTCCTGCGTGCGATGACCGCAGCATGGAACGAGGTTCCCATGATTGCGACAACTAATCCACCAGCGGAGGTTTCCTCCACAACGGGCAGATCCGAGGACTGCGCGTGGTGTGGGCTGTGATACACCGGGAAGTGGCGCCGGGCGTTGGGGTCTATCCTCAAGGGGTGGCCACCAGGCGGCGCAGGGACCGTTAATCGGTCATCTGGGCGCTCGTTGGTGGACATACCGTTACCTTATCGTCATCACTGAGACTTTGGGACTCGGCTGACCGACAGCCACCCAGAATCACCACATGATTCTGGTCTGAGAACTGACACCCAACAACCATCCAGGAGCACCACGCGTGACGTCGCACAACCCAGCACCACGACTTGATCGAGACCTCCTCCTTCGCCGAGTCACCGCCGTCCTGGAGCACATGAACCCCACCGTGATAGAACTCGGCGAGCTCTTTCACGCTGCGGGACACGAACTTGCCATTGTGGGCGGACCGGTGCGTGACGCGTTGCTGGGGCGGACTTCCCATGATCTCGATTTTGCGACGAGTGCTAGCCCGGATGAGACCGAAGCGCTGCTACGGACGTGGGGTGACAGTCACTGGGATATCGGAAAAGAGTTCGGCACCATCGGGGCGATGCGTCACGGCGTCAACGGCAGTGACGACATTGTCGTAGAAATCACCACATACCGTACTGACAAGTATGATCCCACCTCACGAAAACCGTTGGTCGCGTTCGGGGACACCCTCGACGGTGACCTGTCTCGACGTGACTTCACCGTGAATGCGATGGCTATTCGCCTTCCTGAGCTCACCTTCGCTGACCCATTTGATGGACTCAATGACCTATCTCATGGGCTACTTCGCACCCCCATTCGCCCTGAGCAGTCCTTTGATGACGACCCACTGCGGATGATGCGTGCTGCACGTTTTGCTGCGCAGTTGGGCTTCACCGTAGAACCGGACGCGTTCGCTGCTATTGCTGCCATGGCAGGGCGGATCAGTATTGTGTCGGCAGAACGTGTTCGGGACGAATTAACCAAACTGATGCTCAGTGCCCACCCAGTGACTGGCCTTGAGGTCCTGGTGAACACTGGGCTTGCACATCATGTCATCCCTGAGGTTCCCGGGATGAAAGAAGCAAGCGATGAACACAACCGGCACAAAGATGTGTATGCCCACACGATGACGGTGATCCAACAGGCCATCGACCTTGAGACTGGTCCTGACGGACCCGTTCCAGCCCCTGACCTTGTGTTACGGTTCGCGGCGTTGATGCATGACGTTGGGAAGCCTGCGACCCGAAAATTTGAACCCAATGGCACAGTGTCTTTCCACCACCATGAACTTGTTGGCGCGAAAATGACCGCAAAAAGGTTGCGTGCCCTGCGGTTTGACAAAGACACGATCAAGTCGGTGTCTCGGCTTGTGGAACTTCACCTTCGGTTCCATGGGTACGGTGAAGGTGCGTGGACGGATTCGGCGGTTCGCCGTTATGTCACCGATGCGGGGCCTCACCTGGAGCGGCTGCACCGGTTGACCCGCGCTGACTGTACGACCCGCAACAAGAACAAGGCCCGCCGTTTGTCGCGTGCCTACGATGATCTTGAACAACGCATTGTTGCGTTGCGGGAACAAGAGGAAATTGATGCGATCCGCCCTGACCTGAATGGCGAACAGATCATGGACATCCTTGGGATTGCTCCAGGGCGTGAGGTGGGACTCGCGTACAAATACTTACTTGAACTTCGGATGGATGAAGGCCCACTGGATGAGGACACTGCCAAGGAGCGTCTCCTTCAGTGGTGGGCACAACACAACTAAGACGGAGCGACTGTGCCGCTGTGACCACCCGACTGGTCACAGCGGCACAGAAACTGGTGCTTAAACGGTGACTGGTTCTTTCACACCGCCTGTGGGGTGCGCATCGTCTGTGCGCTCTGCCGCGATCGCTTGGAACGCTGCAAGTTCTGGGTACAGTTCGTCGTGCAGTGGGTGACGACGCTTGACGATGATCGTGCGCACCTGGTAGATCACCACGGCAATGTTGGCGATGAGCGAGATGAAGCTGACCACAAACAGTGCTGTCGGGTCGTGTGATGACTCCACCGCGAATGCTGAGTCAGACACGAATGTGGGAACGGCCATGGTGAACATCATCCAGAATGCCAACGTGTGGGCGCGGTGCTGCAACCAGGCTCCACGGCGAATAAAGAACGCTGGGATAGTGCAGGAAATGAGGAGGGCCGCCCCTGCGTAGAAGGAGTGGTCTCCAACGCAGTTGTACACGTAAGCGAAGTTCCACAGGTCGTAGGCGATGATCCAGAACCACAGCATGTCTGGCCACAGCATGTCTTTGAACCGGTCTCGGGTGACGAAGATACCGACCCACCCGCAGATGGTGACAAGGTTCAAGATCCCGGCAACACCGTTCATGATGTTCCAGGGGCCACCGATCATGTACACGCCGTCGACCATGCCTTCAGCGAATCCGGCAACCTGGAAGTCGCGGATGACCGCTTCGAGAATGTTCAAGCCAAGGATGGCTGGTGGAAACCACAACATGTATTTGTTGGCGGCGAGCCGTTCGTTGTATCGGATGAGCATGAACCCGATACACCCGGCGAGAGCGGAGTACACCTTCACCCAGTGGAACCATGTTCCGGTGGAAGATCCGGCCCCTGCTGTCTGTGGCCACACGAAGATGGTGAGCAGGATCGGCAGCACAATAAACAAACCAATGGCGGCTTTTTTGGACCACCGGACGAGTTCGTTGAGGCCTATGAGCGCCCCCAGGACAACAAACCACATGAGCACCTGATACCAGGTGAGAGATTCAAAGAGAAACACGATGTGCTCCTTATGACATGCCACATCGAGGTGGCGAGTGGGAATAATGTCAGACCCCTCTGAGCTGTTCCCGCGCGGTAGGAAGAAGGATTAGCCCGGCATAGGCGGCTCCCCGTGAGGTGTGTGCCGAGGCTCAAGTGTTGTCAGACGTGCGGGTGGCAGCCGCAGAATTTGGCGGGTGATGTCGATGAGGACGTCGTCGCCGACCGCAGGGTTATTCCGGGAAAGTCCAACAAGCCCGTAAATGAGAACATAGAACGTTTCGCGGACGTGAGAGATTTCGATTTTGTGTCGTGCGGCGTACGCCTCGATGGTGGTGAGTTCGAGGCAGTCAACGATGGCGGTGACAGCGCGGTGGAGGAAGCGGTTGTAGAGACCTGTATTTTCTACTCGCTGGAGTTCGGTGTGCATGGGGTCCATGGACCTCATGTGGGTGCGAAAAACCGTGATGCAGTCTTTCAGTGCTTTGTCGATGTTGCCGGGCTCTCGGGCGGCGTCCCATTCTTCGACGGCGCGCACGAACTCGGAGATGTAGTCGGCGAGGACCGCATCGACAATGGCGTCTTTGTCGGGGAAATAGTGGTAGATGAGGCCACGGGCGACTTTGACTTCACGGGCGAGGTCGGTGAAGGAGGTGCGTGCGATCCCACGGGTGGCAAAGAGGCGGCGTGCGGCGTTTGTGATGTCGCGCATCCGTTCGTCTGGTGCGGTTCGTGGGGCTCTCGATGTGGAGCGTGGTGTGTTGTCAGCCATGACCTGTCCTTGGTTCGGGCTTGGAAATGGTCTCCATTGACCTCATGCCTTCACAGTATGTCCACTATTGACAGACCGTCAATAAGTAGGGCTGAAGATGAGTCAAAAGTCCCGGCTAGTGTGGGCATCACGTCATCCTTGCGAAAGATGTCCACCAACCGATCGCCGCATCTCGCACAACCTTGTGCATGGCATAGGGCGATAAAAAACCTGACACGTTGACCGACACCTGGTTACTGTGGCCGCATGTGATGTTCCGTTGATTGACCCGCCACGCGCCCTGCTCATGCACTGAGCACGGTCCTTGTTTGCATCCGTCATCAACACACCCGCACGCTGACCACCGCAGTGCGTGCCAGGAGTTCTTATGTCATCACAACTTTCTCCAGCAGTAACTCTTCACAATGTCACCTACGAATGGCCCGACGGGAGCGTTGCTCTCGATTCGGTGTCAGGAACTTTTTTGCCTGGGCGCACGGGTCTTATCGGTCGTAACGGCAGTGGAAAGTCCACGCTGCTGAGGCTCATCGCAGGTGAACTCAGTCCCACAGATGGAACGATCACCCGCATCGGCGATGTGGCTTACTTGCCCCAAACGCTCACCCTCAACACCGCCACAACCGTGGCTGACCTCCTTGGCATCACCAACACAATCGCCGCGCTCCAGGCCATAGAGCAAGGCGACGTGGCAGAACACCACTTCGACACCATCGGTGATGACTGGGACATCGAAACGCGCGCCATGGAACAACTCCACAGTGTCGGACTATCCAACATCGCCCTTCACCGAAGCACGAACACTCTCTCTGGTGGCCAGGTGATGATCGCAGCCCTCACCGGATTGCGCCTGCGCACAGCACCCATCACACTACTTGACGAACCCACCAACAACCTGGACCGTTCCACCCGCCGTCACCTGTATCGGTACATAGAAAATTGGCCGGGAACGCTGGTAGTTGTGAGTCACGATCCAGCTCTCCTTGAGATCATGGGTACCACGACAGAACTCAGAGCAGGCACCCTCACCACGTTTGGTGGACCCTACAGTGCGTGGAGTGATGACCTTGCTGCGCAGCAAGCAGCCGCGGAGCAAGCTGCCCGCACCGCGAAAAACGCGTTGAAGGTGGAAAAGAAACAACGAATAGAGGCAGAAACACAACTGGCCCGCCGTGCCGCACAGGGCCGTAAAGCATCCACCTCCATGCCCCCGATCATTGCCGGGGGATTCAAGCGCAAAGCAGAAGCGACAGCTGGCGCCACCCGGCAACTCATGGATTCACGCATCGCCTCCGCGAAAATGGCGGTGGAAGCCGCTCAGTCCTTACTGAGGGACGACGAAGCCATCCATCTCACGTTGCCCGACCCTGACGTGCCACGGAGCCGACGGATCGCACAGTTACACGATGCGCACCAAACCATCCATGTGCAAGGGCCGGAACGGGTGGCGTTAGTAGGACCCAATGGGGTCGGAAAAACGAGGTTTCTCCAGCACCTTGTCCACCGCACCGAGCCGATGCCAGGCGGAGCCACCGGGGAGTTATTGATCGACCGGGTGGGGTATTTACCGCAACGCTTGATGGCATTGGAGGACAACCTCAGCGCTCTGGACAACATTGCCCCCTACGCACCCCACATGACCGTGGGGGAGTTACGCAACCAGTGTGCACGGCTGCTGTTGCGTGGTGACACGGTGCTGCGTCCCGTGGGTTCGCTGTCTGGTGGTGAGCGCTTTCGAGTCCACCTTGCACGGCTGCTTTTTGCCCAACCACCAGCCCAGTTACTCATCCTTGATGAGCCGACAAACAACCTGGACATGGACACAGTCACGCAGCTCGTTGATGCGCTATCCGAGTATCGTGGTGCACTCCTTGTGGTGAGCCATGATGACGGGGTGCTTGACCGTCTTGGCATCACCATGACGGTGGAAATGACCTCTGGCGGCGGGCTTCGGGTGATGCAGTGATGGGCCAAAAGCGCGAATTCTAGCCGGCGCAGCGCCGTTGCGCTGGCCATCGGGGGTGCACACGCTTCAGCGAGCGGATCTTCTGCTTTGGTGCCACTCTTGCTAGGTGCTATTCCGGCGCCACCGGGGTCAGGGAGTGAGGAGACACAATGACTGTGAACAAGCTTGTGCAGGTGAGCGATCGAGCTGACCACGAACTCCAGGGGCATACCGGTTTTGTGCCCACCCCGACAGTGCGCCTCGACCGCTTGTTTGCTGGTGCGGCGGGCCCCCAGGTGTTCGCAAAACTCGACAATCTGCAAGTGTCAGGAAGCACGAAGGAACGGACTGCTCAGTCCTTGCTCGATGCGGCATTTGCCAGTGGGCGGTTGCGGGTGGGCGGCACAGTTGTGGAGTCAACATCCGGGAATCTGGGGATGGCGTTGGCCCGCCAGTGTGCGTTGCGTGACGTGCAATTCATTGCGGTTGTTGATGAGCGAGCGAACGTGGCGGCCTGCACAGTGATGCGAGCTTATGGTGCCCATGTGGAGTTGGTGCCGACCCCCGGTGACGGGAACCGGTTGTGGGCCAGGGTTGAGCGGGTCCAGGAACTTATTGCCAAGATCCCTGGTGCGTTGACAACAAACCAGTACGGTAACGAGACAAACCCGCACGCGCATGCTGCCAGTACCTTCCCGGAGATCTGTGCGGAACTTGGTGGTGCTCCGGATCGGTTGTTTGTGGCGACGAGTACCACAGGTACGGTCCGTGGGTGTGTGGAAGCAGCGCAGGGCATGGGCGTGTCAACCCAGGTGGTCGCGGTGGATGCGGAGGGGTCAGCACTGTTTGGCGGTATCCCCGGGGAACGGTTGTTACCCGGCTTGGGGGCCGGGTTTGTGACGGAATTGTCGCGCCAGGCACACCCGCATGAGGTGGTGCGCATCGCGGAGCGGGACATGGTGCGCGGGTGTCGGGTGTTGGCTCGCCGTGAGGGGATTTTGGCGGGTGCCTCCACGGGTGCGCTGGTTGCAGCGGTGGGCCGCGCGTTGGTGGCGCATCCGCAGTCTGGTTCGGAGCGGTGGGTGTTCCTTGTGCATGATGGGGGTGTCCCTTATCTGCCCACTGTGTATGACGACAAGTGGGTGCATGACTCGTATGGTCTTGATGTGAGTCGTGATGAGTCGCTCAGTGCAGCGAACCCGTTTGTCACGTTGGTGGATGCCGCGTAAATGGTGGTGAGTATGAGGACAGATGCGCGGCCTGATTCGTGCCGTCGGGTTGCTGTGGTGGGGGCAGGGCCGAAGGCGTTGGCTGCGTTGGTGGAGTTGGAGCGGCTGCTTGCCGGTGAATCGTGGTCCACTGGTGGTGATCGGGGGCCTGTGCTCGGGCACGACAACCAGGTGCCGGTGTCCGTGTGGGATCCGGCGGAGGCTGGCCCAGGCGCTGTGTGGGATCCGGCGACACCGGTTCCGCTGATTATGAACGTGTCAGCGAGCATTGTTGACTTGTCGTGTCCGTCGTTTCCGTTGTCGTATGTGCAGTGGGCACAGTCGCATGAGTGTGCCGATGCGCGGGAGCAGTTTCCCCCTCGCGCCCGGATGGGTGAGTATTTGCGTGCGGTGTGGGGTGCGTTGAGTGCATCGCCGTGGTTGAGTGTGCACCATATTGCGCAGCGTGTGGTTTCTGTTGAGCCGGATGCGCAGGGGACCTGGACGGTTGTTGATGAGTCCGGTGCCCGGTCTGGCGGGTGGGGGTCGGTGCTCTTGGCAACAGGTCACCGGACCCCGGTGGGGTGTGGTGTGTATGAGCAGGTTCGGGACACGGTGGGGATGAGCGGTGCACCCGGTGAGGGTGACTGGGGTGAGGACGATTGTGGTGAGGTCGTCATTCGTGGTGCCGCGTTGACCGGCATTGACATGGTGTTGCTGGTGACCGAGGGGCGCGGGGGACAGTGGGTCACACGCGGTCACGAAGGTTCCAGTGAGTGGGAGTACGTGTCCTCAGGCAGAGAACCGAGGGTTGTGACATTGCTGTCCCGGTCCGGGATCCCGCTGTCCCCGAAACCGCAGCACACCCCAGGCCACTGGGGTGAGGTAGTGCGGTCTGTGACATGCCAATTGGTAGATGTGCCTCCCACCGAGGTGCTCACACAGCGCTGGTGGGACATTCTCCTTGATGCTGCACACAGCTTGGCGCACCACGTTGCGCCCGATGTGCTGTCTCGACAGCATTTGTGGGACGTGCTCACCCAACCAGATCACATCACCCCCAGCGGTGCCGTGCCTGCCTTCGACCCAGTGTCTGCGGATGCGCTGGCGCGCATGACCACCCACCTGCGCATGAACCATGGTGACCAACCACCAGACGCCCAGTGGGTGTGGGGGCGGGTGTGGAACCTGGGGTACCGCGACATCATCGGGTCGCTGAATCGCGGGCCACGTCCCCGCGCAGGGTGGGAATTGTTCCGTCACGTAGCGGTCAACGCGGAACGGTGGGCGTATGGTCCACCAGAAAAAACAGTGCGCAAACTGATTGCGCTCACCCAACGCGGGCTCCTGCGATGGGCCGTGACACCACCGGTGGCGGTGGGGGAGGAACACATCGTTCCAGCAGTGACACAACCAGCAGGAGTGCTCACACACCCGCGCCCGTGGGAAGGGGACACACCCACGCCAACCGATGCGCCCGACCCCCTGTGGCGCTCCCTGCTCACCAACGGTGATGTCACCGTCCGACCTGGAGAACGCGGGATCCTCACCGACCACACCACCACCTGCATCAACGCCAACGGAACCCCCACCCACGGGTTGCACGCACTAGGACGACCCACCGAAGACCCCATCATCGGACACGACACCCTCAACCACACCCTCCACGGCGACTGTGCCGCCTGGGCGGCGACCATCCACACCCGCCTCCACACGGCCGCAACCACACCAGCCCGCTACCCACACACGATGAAAGGAACACCAGTGTCCACCCCACTCCTGTGTCAAGGAGTCACCCCCCTCACCGCCCGCACCGAACCCTGGATGACCGCACTCCTCACCGACCCCAACCAGTGCGCCACCCTCCTCGACACCTACGGGTCACCACTCAACATCCACAACTTTGACCCCCTGACCCGCAACATCACCGAACTCACCAACACCGCCAGCCACCACGGCATCCGGTTCGCCGTTTACGTCGCCCGGAAAGCCAATAAAACCCTCAACCTCGTCACCGCCGCCCACACCCAAGGCGCCGGAATCGACGTGGCCAGCACCCGCGAACTACGCCAAACCCTCGCCGCTGGGGTTCCCGGCCCACGCATCGTCTTCTCCGCCGCCATCAAAACCCGCGACGCCATCACCGACGCCCTCCGCAACAACGTCACCATCAGCCTCGACAACCTCGACGAAGCCCACCTCGTCACCACCACCGCCCACACACTCGGGCTAACCGCCCACATCGCCTTCCGCCTCGCCATCACCGACCCCCACATTGCTCCCACCCGCTTCGGCCTCCCTGCAACCGACTGGCTCACCTGGCTCACCACCACCAACCACACCCACATCAGCGTCGACGGACTCCACTTCCACCTCAACGGGTACTCCGCCACCGAACGCGCCACCGCACTCCGCCACGCCATCACCACCATCGATGACCTCCGCGCTCGCGGGTGCCCGGCATCATTCATTGACATGGGTGGTGGTGTCCCCATGTCGTACCTTGACAATGGTGAGCAGTGGCACCAGTTCTGGGCTGCTGTTGACCGTCAACCTGCGAGTTCGTGCGAGGTGACGTGGCGTGGGGACCGTTTGGGTTTGGTTGATGCGGGCGCTGATCGCCCGTCGCCGTCCGTGTACCCCTATTACCAGGATGTGGTGCGTGGGGAGTGGCTGGAGAACATTGTGACCAGCCCGGTTGCGGCCCCCACCGTGCACGACGGGCATGGCTCTGATCGTCCCACACCGGACACCACCATTGCCGATGCGCTGGCCAGCCGTGACATCGAGTTACGGTGCGAACCGGGCCGGTCCATGCTTGACGGGTGCGGGATGACGTTGGCGCGGGTGATGTTCCGGAAACACACAAGCGATGGGGTGCCGCTGGTGGGGTTAGCGATGAACCGCACTCAGGTGCGGTCCACGTCGGTAGATTTTTTGGTGGATCCAGTCCTCGTACGCCCCACAGATGCGGGGGAACCCAACGAGCCTGGGTCAGGGTTCTTCGTGGGGGCGTACTGCATTGAAGAGGAACTGCTAGCACGCCGGCGATTTGTGTTTCCGCAGGGTGTGGCCGTGGGGGATATTGTGGCGTTCCCTAATACGGGCGGCTACCTCATGCACATTGTCGAGTCTGCGTCACACCAAATCCCGTTGGCCGCGAACATTGTCGCCACCGGTGACCGGTGGGAGCTCGACCCAGGAGACACCAGTGACGCAAGAGCAGGATCGACTAACTGAACCCGACTACCCGCCGGGCGATGTGATACGCGGCCACCGAAATTTTCCGGCCTGCGGACCCGGGTAGGTTACTTGTGGTCCCCACCAGGGACCGGCGCAACCGGGCATGCAGCCAGGCGTCTTTGGCGCGAATGTCATTCCACAACGCTGTGCGCGTGGCGAGATTCTCTCGCCCACCGGCGTGCAGAAGCACGATCGACGTGATGGCACAGACCACTTCCAGGTGGTGGATGAGGTAGGAGAACAGTTGAGTATCCACGCTTCCACGTGCCGGCATGGCATCAAGAAGGAGGCGAGTGACTTTCACGTGCTGATCGGAGCGGCGAATCATCACGTCGTGAGCTACTGATTGGTCGTCGCGGCCAATAAAGTACCGGTACAGATCAACATTGAGGTAGTACACCGTGCGGGTGTGGATCAGCGGCACAAAAACAAACAGATTATCCACATAGAACGTGTGCTCAGGGAGTTGCAATCCGGATGCGCGAATCACCTCAGTGCGGAAACACACGGCATGCATCATGAGGTGTTGTCGGGTACGGAAAGCGCCCACTTCTGACCACCCAAATGGACGGCCCTGCGGCATCACATTGGTGTACCGCGTGGCCGGACAGTGACGTGCTCCCTCGCGTTCCTTGACGAAGTTCGTGATAAACGCGTCGATGCGCACCCCACGCGACTCTTGCTCCACGATCGTTGATAGTAAGGCGCGTAGAGCATCACGGTTGAGCCAGTCATCGGAGTCAACAACCTTGACATACTCGCCGCGTGCGGCGGCGATTCCTGCGTTCACTGCACCACCGTGGCCGGCGTTGACCTGGTGGATGACCCGCACGACCTGGGGGTGTGCGAATGCGTAGGCGTCAGCGATTGCAGCAGTGTCATCGGTGGATCCATCGTTGACAATCACGACCTCAACACGGTCTTCACCAAGGAGTGAATCAATGCACCGGTGCAGGTAGGGTGCCGAGTTATAGGCGGGAACAACCAGGGTTAACAACGTGGCGGACATGGTGTATCACTGCCCATTCGACGAGGTGGCGGGTGCATCATCTGATGCCGCTGGGAGTGTATCAGCCACAGTTGTCCGGTCTTTAAAGATGATCTTCAAAATGGGGTAAAACACCCAGAATGAGATGGCACTGTTGATGATCATTGTGATGACATCAGCCGTGGTTTCACCAGTGCGACCCCACAAGTCAATGAAGAAGTCATAGATTGGCGCCTTGTAGAACCCTTGGGCGGCGGCGGCAAGGAAAGTGATGGCAATGTACGCGATGAAATACCACATCGCCGCTTTCGCGATCGACGTTTTCGACCGGAACGCCACGCTACGCTGCAGGAAGAAATTGATGACCTGAGCAATGAGAATCGTGATCTGAACAGCCAAGAAGTAGGCGAGTCCACCCCCACCCTCAGGCAAAGCACCAGCCGCATAATCAAACATGTAATACTGCGACCCGTCAATGTTTGACCCCACGGCCAACACCTGAAAATCGGTATCAATTAATGCGGTGCCAGCAAACAAAGCACGAAAGAGCGGCATCAGAGCAAGCTGAAGAACCGTCACCCCGTTACTCACCAAAAAGAACATCAAGAAGGTGGACAGTTCGGGATGTTTCTCCCGGTATGACTCCCACCATGAGCGGATAGCAGACATCAGCAACTCCTCAGTGACTTACACAACGAATGACAAGACACCCCAACCTGGGGCACAAAAACTCAGGAACCGCCCGCCAACTCACGGCGAGTCGCCCGGTTGAGCGACATGTTGCGCCACCACGCAGAAACCAAACGCCCAATTCCACGAATGTGATGCCCATTCACCACAAGCAACAATGCATGAACCATCTCCATGCTCATTGCGCCATTAGTCATTTTGCCAATAGCCCGCACCGGCATATTCGACAAGAACAACAAATTCAAATCCGGTTTCCCTTTTTTCTCCGACCGGCGAATCAACGACCGCAACACCCACGCGGCACACCGTGCCAACGGGCTGCGCGCCTGACTCCACCGCGAAATCGGATCATTCACATCAAGCGGACCAGGCTGCCACTGCGACGAGGGCACATCGCGACCCAGCAAGGCGGCAAAAGCTGCATCAGGCACCGAACGCACCTCACCAGTCCAATACACGCCCAACGCATCAGCATTCACAGGGCGCTCCACCGCAACCCCATCCCTGACCTCAAAGGAACCCTCAGCACGCACATCATTGACATGCGACCCCACCTGAACCCGGTACACGCCGTTTTCACGAACCCACGAACCCCGACCAACATCAAAGGAACGAAGCGCCTCACCAGCCAGAACAACCCGCACCCGCACCGACTCACCAGGCTCAACAAACACCCGAGAAAACCCAGCAAGCACCCGCGCAGGGCGAACAAACGCACTCACCTGAGGACCCGACACATACACCTGAACAACCTCATGACCAGCAACAACACCCGTATTCCGGACCGTTACCGCCACGCTGTCACCCTCAACAGAGAAGTCCTCATACGCAAACGACGTATAACTCAACCCAAACCCGAAGGGAAACGCCACCGGCGCATCAACAGTCGAAAAATACCGGTACCCCACAAACAGGCCCTCACGGTACTGTGCAGTCGGACCATCAGCCGGGAAAATATCGGCCGTCGGGTGATCCGACAACGACTCCACAAACGTCTCAGCCAACCGGCCACCAGGGTTCACAACCCCAGTCAACACATCCCACACAGCCTGGCCACCAGCCTGACCATTCAAATACCCATGCACAATCGCCTTCACACGATCACGCCACGGCATCTCCACCACACCACCAGCAGCAAGAACAACCACAACGTTGTCATTCACGCCAGCAACAGCCTCAATGGCCTCCACCTGATTTGCCGGCAACGACAAATCAGCACGATCAATACCCTCAGACTCATACAGCTCTGGCAAACCAACAAACATCACCACCACATCAGCACGCGACGCCGCCTCAACCGACTCACGCAACAACGCCGCATCCGCCACCCCATCGCGACGGAAACCCTGCGTCATCGACACGCACTGAACAGGGGTCTTCTCCACCGCATGCGCGGCATCAACCACCCGATAAGGATTCACCTGAGACGAACCAGCACCCTGATAACGAGGAGCACGCGCAAAATCACCAACAACAGCAACACGAGCCTGCCCAGCCAACGGCAAGACACCACCCTCATTGCGCAGCAACACCATTGAGGAAGCCGCAGCCTCACGTGCCAACTGATGATGCGCGTCAACATCCACCCGCCCACGAGTCGGCGTCGATGTGCGAGCTGCCAACGTCAACAACTCACGAACCCGCGCGTCAACGTCTGCCATAGCCAACACGCCACGATCCACCGCCGACACAATCTGACGTGCCGAATCCAAACCAGGCGACGGCATCTCCAACGCGCTCCCCGCCTCAACCGCAGCAACAGCATCATTACCGCCACCCCAGTCCGTGATCACCGCACCATCAAAGCCCCACTCGCCACGCAAAATATCCGACAACAATGCCGAATTCTCATTCGCATACACTCCATTGACCTTGTTGTAACTCGACATCAACGCCCACGGCGCCGCCTGCCGCACAACAATCTCAAAACCCGTCAAATACATTTCCCGCAACGTGCGCTCATCAACCACCGAATCATTCGCCATCCGCAACAACTCCTGAGAGTTCGCAGCAAAATGCTTCGGAGTCGCGGCAACACCCTGCGACTGCACACCACGCACAAAACCAGCAGCCAACACACCACTGAGCAGCGGATCCTCCGAGTAATACTCAAAGTTGCGGCCACCCACCGGGCTACGCTTAATGTTCAACCCAGGACCAAGAAGCACCTGAACACCCTGCTGAGCAGCCTCAGCACCAATCGCCGCCCCCACACGCTGCGTCAACTGCGGGTCCCAACTGTTCGCCAACGTTGCTGCAGTAGGGAAACACGTCGACTTCTCCGACTCATGCAAACCCAAGTGATCAGAAGGCCCCGACTGACGTCGCAACCCGTGCGGACCATCAGCAAAAAACATCGACGGAACACCCAACCGGCGCACCGACCGCGACTCCCACACATTCTCGCCACTCAGCAGCGCGGCCTTCTCGAGCAGCGTCAACGACGACACCACAGAATCAACATCGAGGACAGACCGGCTCATCACGAGGCTCCTTTGCAACAGACTTGAGGGTCCCGCTGACACACAACGCGACCGCACACCCACGGCAGTGACACCACCGTCACCAAGCACCCAACCGAAGGGCGCCCCGACACCCAACTAGCGGGTGCCACCGCACATGCGCTGTGGACTCAGCACGAGTCTAGGGAGACCACACGACCCCATAACCGTTCGCGGCACGTCCTGTCAGTTTTCCTGCACAACCTGTTCACTAGGACCGTCCACCCGGAGGTCAATAAAGCCCACGGTCGATGCGCCAACGCCTATGACCGGTACATCAACGCCCCTGATCGGTACATCAACGCCCCGCTCAGATCTGGGACGGTTCGCAGCGACTGGCTTGCCAGACGCTGGAGTTGAGGCACCGTGTGGCGGGACTAAACCCGCAGCGCTGCTACCTGATCCACATTGGTCAGTGCCGACGCAATCGCCATATGCATGTCCAGGTACTGGTAAGTCCCTAAACGTCCACCAAAGTGGACGCCCCGCTCAGCTCGCGCCAACTCACGGTACGCGCTCAACCGTTCACGGTCAGTAGTCGCATTGACTGGGTAATACGGTTCATCATCGCGCCCAGCAAAACGGGAGAACTCACGCACGATCACACTACGATCCGTAGGATAATCGCGTTCCGGGTGAAAATGCCGAAACTCAAGGATGCGCGTGAACGGAACATCAGTATCCGCATAGTTCATAACCGCCGTGCCCTGAAAATCACCGGTGCTCACCACGTCACGCTCAAAATCGAGGGTTCGCCACGACAACGCACCCACCGCATCGTCAAAATATCGATCCACAGCACCAGTGAACACAACAGGAACCTGTCCCACCGTGGTGGATTTCGTCACCTGCCCTGGTGGGGTGAGGAAATCTTCGCCCAAGCGCACCTCAATACGCGGATGATCAACCATCCGTTCAAACCATGCCGTATACCCCTGAGTTGGAAGACCCTCATAAGTGTCATTGAAGTATCGGTTGTCGTAGTTATAGCGAACCGGTAGCCGAGAAATAATCGATGCGGGCAGGTCACGTGGATCCGTCTGCCACTGCTTGGCCGTATACCCCCGAATAAAAGCGTCATACAACGGGCGGCCCACCAATGACACCCCTTGCTCATCAAGGTTCTGCGGTGCCCGCCCGCCCAACTCACTAGCCTGCTCAGCAACTAACGCCCGCGCAGCATCAGGACTCAAAGCCGAGCGAAAAAACTGGTTAATCGTCCCCAAATTAATAGGCATGGGAAATACCTCGCCCCGATGCGTGGTGTAGACGCGATGCACGTAGTCCGTGAAGCTCGTGAATCTATTCACGTACTCCCAGACACCCTCGTGGGAAGTATGGAACAAGTGCGCACCGTACTCATGAACTTCGATACCAGTGTCAGGGTCAACACTCGAGTACGCGTTCCCCCCAATGTGGGGCCGCCTATCAACGACCAGCACGTTCATCCCATGCTGCGAGGCGCACCGCTCCGCGACGGTCAGCCCATACAACCCTGCCCCAACCACCACAAGGTCAGTCATTTCGCCACCTCACATGCTCCGCGGTACCGGTCAGCTCAGGCTCCCGCGTCACCGAGCGTCTCGTTCTCGCCACGAGTCTAGCCCGCCCCGTTTGACGCGGGCACACCGGACACGTCCTGCTGTGCTCACCCCACCCCGCTGGACTCACCCCACCCCGCTGTGTGGACCACTTTGAGCGTGTGGACACCAGTTCTTCTGGTCCTCACACACCCAAAGTGGTCCTCACGCGCTCGGTCGTGGGGTGGCGTGGGGTGGCGCGCGTGATGCGGGTGTGTCGCGAGGTGCGCACAGCAACGGTGGTCGCTCATGGGAACTGAGGTGGCGCATCGAAAAGTGGTCAACAACCTACTGTGAACGCCGAACCTCACACCTAGACAACTGCTTAGCCCAGCTAGAGTTTTCCTATGGCCTCAACACGTATGACACACACCCGCCACCACGCTCCACGGAAAGTGAGCGTGTGGGGAGGGCGCTTCCGCGACGCAGACGCATTCATGACCTACCTGGACATCACAAGTCGTGAAGGCAAGCCCATGAGCAGCGATTTCCTCACAGATGTTCGGCTGGGTGACTACAACCTCGATGCTGCTGAAGCCGTGCACGGGGACATCAACGCGGGACTGATTCGTTTATCCCATGCGCGCTCATTCGCGAATGCTGTGCGTGCTCAACTTCCAGAAAACGGAAAAATTAACGCGCTCTACGCGATCTACGACCTGGATGCCTCAGACGTGCGCGTGGTTGAACAAAGCCGGATGCAGTTGCTGGGTGTCTTCGACTACGAAGTCGGCTAATCATGCAGCGGCGGCTCACCGATCCGCCTTTCGTTTTGTGTGGACCACTTTGATTGTGCGAATGTGGTGAATTTTGGTCCACGCGTGACCATAATGGTCCGCACGCCGCACGCCGCACGCCGCACGCCGCACGCCGCACGCCGCACGCCGCACGCCGCACGCTTGTCGTTGTGTGAGTGTCGAGCGGGCGGGTGTCATGCGGGTGCCATGTCAGAATTACCTTTTCCTCAGTTCCTCGCTACCGCGCCCGGTGGGTAAAGGCAGCAATCACATCGGGAGTGATCTTTCCTAAAGTCCGGGCGCCACAATTGCGCGCGAACTCACGGATCTTTCCAACAAATGCTGGCGCGTCGCGAAAATCACGGGCTGTGACGCGCATCACGGCCCACCCGGTGGAGCGGATCGCGTCTTCGCGGAGTTTCTCAGCGAAAAGGTCCTCCGGGGACGTGTACTTGTCGCGACCGTCGTATTCAAGAATGAAGCGGTGTTCCTCGCAGGCAAGGTCAGCGTAGAACGTTCCACGGTCAGTACGGATCTTCTGTTGTGTGCGAAGCGACGGCAAACCCGCCGCAATAGCCAACGCCCGCGTGCGTGTTTCGCCAGGTGATTCACTGCCGTTGCTGGCGTGTTGGAGAACCCACTGTGCTTTTCGTGTCCCTCGGCGATCAGCCAGTGAGTTCATGATGCCCAACGCTTTTGCCCGATCCATCCCGTTCGCTGATGCGGAGTCCGCAATGATGAGGGCGTCGACCGGGTTGAGTGTTCGAGCGCAATCCACCACCGTCCGTTCGAGGGTTGTCACGTGAACGCCGTTGCGGGTAGTAACGTGCTCTGGTGGAAGTGCGTTTCGGTGCCTAACTACCCCAACTTTGCCGCGGGAATTGCCGTGCGCCTCTGTGATGTGAACTCGAACGTCAGATCCTGGAACAACAAGATCATGGAGGGCGGCAGCGCTTGCATGACTCATCACAGATCGGTGTGACATGGTGAGACGGGTCGCACTGATGTGGGTCAGTTGTCGGTGACGTAGAGCGTCGAAAGAGTTCCCAACGGGGTAACTGTCAGCAAAAACGTAGCGCCCTGGCAAAACTCGAACCAGTATTCCTTGGGTGGTCAATCGTTTGAGTTCATGTGGTGCGAGGTCAGCGCGACTGATCACGAGGGGCAATTCTGGTTGGGACGCTTGACTGTGCACCGTGGACTCGACGTGCAACGCGGAGCGCGGCGACCTGACTCGGGATGCTGGCGTGACCTTCTGTGTGCGTGGTCGCGGCGGAGTGGGGTGAACGTCTGAGGTGGGGGGTGCTTCCTGGGGCGGTTGCGCGTGTGTGATGGGTCGAGGCACCCGCTGACAGTAGCGTGGCCGGTGGTGAAGCCCTTACGCCGAACACGTGCGTAATGAAGAGCGGTGGATTGTCTTTTGCTGGCGCGCTGTGGACAACTCGCAGGCCTTGTTTGCCGATGCGCTGCCTTGCTTTGGGGGTCACGGTTGGGTTGTGTGTTGATGTTGCTTGGGTGGGGAACCATGTGACCCGATCTGTGGGGACCACTTTGTTTGTGTGAGGCCCACAAATTTGCGCACTCTCGCGTCCAGAATGGTCCACACAGGGAAATAGGTGGCAGTGGCGTGTGGGGTGGTGCTGAGCGAAGGGAAAGCAGGAGGTTAGGTCGCTGTGACCCGGGCAGGCGGAGAAACATCAACTACGCGACTGACGAAACCATACCGGCCTGTCAGGGCGAGGGCCAGGTACACCAGCCCGAGCATCGTAAAGAACACAGTGTTGACGCCGGTCAATGGGAGGAAGAGAGCGCCAAGCCCACCAGCACCCATGAACGCCAGGTTGAAAGCCATGTCATACACGGTGAAGGTGCGCCCCAAGTATTCGTCTGGGGTTTCCCGTTGAATGATGGTGTCGATCGCGATTTTTGCGCCCTGTGTTCCAAGGCCCAGGAAAAACGAAGCGATCAGCATCGTCAGTACGGACAGGTGCACCACCACAAGAATGTGTGCGGCAGCGCAGGTCAGCATGGTGATCATCACCCAGCGGCCCTCGCCAATACGCCGGACAATAATGGGGGTGAGCACAATGGCGATGGCGAACCCCACAGCGGTGATCGCGATGATCTGGCCAAACAACTCGAGCCCGCGGCCGAATAGGTTTCGTGACATGAGGATTGAGGCGACAAAGATGCTGCCGTAGGCCAGACGCATCGCTGCCATGACACCCAACGCAAGAGCGGGGGTTCGCAGGTGGCGGACTGTCCGTAGTGCTGCGCCCAGTTCGCGCAGCGTTGTCCACACGGTGATTGTGGTGATGTCGTGAGGTTCTGGGCCAAGGCGAGTGCGTGGGAAACCTAGGGTGACAATGATGGACCCGGTAAACAGGAGGATTGCGAGGCCAAGCATCGCCGCGTCACGTAGTTGACCTTCAGGAAACAGTAACCCCACGCCGAGGCCTGTGACCGCCCCCAACCCTGTGGCGGCGGCACCGATTGTGGGGAGGATCGCGTTCGCAAGGAGGAGTTCGTCTCGTTCCACAACTCGTGGCAAGGACGCCCCAAGTGCGGCCAGGAGGAACCTGTTCAAGGACAGGGCCGCGAGGGCGAGAGCATACACTGCTGGGTTCATCCCGATGGTGAGAATGATGGTGATGATCGCCAGCGTCAGGGTGACACGAATCGCATCAGACACCACCATCGTGGTGCGGCGTGGCCACCGGTCAAGAAAACCGCCCACAAACGGCCCAATCACCGTAAACGGTGATAACAACACCACAAGCGCTAGTGCAATCGATTCTGGTGTTCCTTGGGATTGTGGGGAGAAAAAGAACAAGGTGGCAAGTGCGGCCTGAAACATACCATCGCCTGACTGGCACAGTAACCGGATCGCGAAGAATCGGCGAAAGTCGGGCAGCCTCAACAGGGTGCCAAGGTCGTGGCGTAAAGACATGGTGGCCTGTCAGTTGGGGGTGGGGAAACGGGTAAGGAGACGGGGTGTGGATGAAGACGCGGGCGAGGGGGAGCGCACGGGCGGAAACGCGGGTGAACGGTGAGGGCGCCCTGCACGATGCGGGACGCCCTCACTGTGTGGTGCGCGGGTTAGCGTTCTACTTCTCCGCGGATGAACGCTTCGAGGCGTTCGCGGCCTGCTTGGTCCTCCATCTGGACGGGTGGGGACTTCATGAAGTAGGTGGATGCGGACAGGATTGGGCCACCAATACCGCGGTCTTTGGCGATCTTCGCTGCGCGGACGGCGTCAATGATGATTCCTGCGGAGTTGGGGGAGTCCCAGACTTCGAGTTTGTATTCGAGGTTGAGGGGAACTTCACCGAATGCGCGTCCTTCGAGGCGGACGTAAGCCCACTTGCGGTCATCGAGCCAGGCGACGTAGTCGGAGGGGCCGATGTGAACGTTGCGGTCTTCCTTTTTCCCGCCCAATGGTCCGGAGAGGTTGGAGGTGACGGCTTGGGTTTTGGAGATTTTCTTGGACTCGAGGCGTTCGCGTTCGAGCATGTTTTTGAAGTCCATGTTTCCACCAACGTTGAGTTGGTAGGTGCGGTCGAGGATGACGCCACGGTCTTCGAAGAGGCGTGCTAAAACACGGTGGGTGATGGTGGCACCGACCTGTGATTTGATGTCGTCACCGACGATGGGCACCCCGGCTTGTTCAAACTTTTCGGCCCATTCAGGGTCGGATGCGATGAATACGGGAAGTGCGTTGACGAAGGCAACGCCGGCGTCGATGGCGCATTGTGCGTAGAACTTTGCGGCGTCTTCGGATCCGACGGGCAGGTAGCAGACGAGGACGTCTGCTTTGACGTCTTTCAGTGTTTGCACAACGTCAACAGGGTCAGCTGCGGACTCTTCGATGGTTTCCTGGTAGTACTTGCCCAGTCCGTCGAGTGTGGGACCACGGAGCACGGTGATGCCGGTGGGTGGCACATCGGTGATTTTGATGGTGTTGTTTTCGGACGCCTGGGTGGCGTCTGCGAGGTCGAACCCTACCTTTTTCGCGTCGACGTCAAAGGCTGCAACGAATTCGAGGTCGCGGATGTGGTAGTCACCGAACTGGACGTGCATCAGGCCGGGGACTGTGTCGTTGACGTCTGCGTTCCGGTAGAACTCGACACCTTGGATGAGGGAGGTCGCGCAGTTGCCGACTCCCACGATAGCGACGCGGATGGAAGACATCCTCGCTCCTTGTTCTCAGGCCCCGTGGGGCGTTGTACTGGATTTGTTACACGTCCGAGCCGGTTGCAGGGCTGTCCTTGGGGGAGCTGTCTGCCTGGTGCCGGGGTCGGTTGCGTTCATGGGTGATGAGTCCTTCGAGCCAGCGCACTTCGCGTTCGACTTGTTCGAGGCCGTAGCGCTGGAGTTCGAGGGTGTATTCATCGAGGCGTCCGCGGGTGCGTGTGTTGCTTTCGCGGACTGTTTCGAGTCGTTCGGTGAGTCTGCTTTTGCGTCCTTCGAGGATTCGGAGGCGCGTGTCGGCGTCGGTTTGCCCGAAGAAGGCGAAGCGAACGTCGAAGTTGTCGTCGTCCCAGGCGGAGGGTCCTGCGGTTGCGAGGGACTGGGTGAGGTGGTCTGTTCCATCATTGGTGATGTGATAGACGATGCGCGCCCGTTTTCCTGCGAGGGCGTGCGGTGGGGTTTGTTGCGAGCCTTGTGAGCTGATGAGGCCGCGTTTTTCTAGCGATTTCAGCGCAGGGTAGAGGGAGCCGTAGGAGAAGGCCCGGAACATTCCCAGCAGGAGGTTGAGTTGTTTGCGCAGTTCGTAGCCGTGGAGTGGTGATTCTTTGAGGAGACCGAGGATGGCGATGTCGAGCACTGTGGAGCGACTGCGCATGGTGTCTCCTTCCTGCACGGCGGTGCTGGGTTTGTCTGTGTGTGGGCTGTCGTGTGGTCCCGGGTGGGCCCTCGTGTACTCACTGTAGCGGACCGATGTATCGAGCCGATACATCGACAGAGTATGGTGCCCGGTGCCCTTTGTGCAAACCGCTCTGGCACGCGAATTGTGAAGAACCCACGGAAGTGGTGCACCAACTTGATAGAGAACACCGTTATTTGTCTTGTGACCCGTCGCCGAGACTGGGGCTAGACATTAGAGTTCACTATGGAGTACTCCCCATGGCACGTACGGAAGGTCCCTTGTGGCTGGATCAAGAACCCGCGTTTCGGCATCTGGAAAGGTGAAGAGGAAACGCATCATTGACTATCCCCGGTACGGGAAGAGCGGCATTAGGAGGTGGATACCTTCGTGGCGCTTCTTTCTTGGTACCTTTCTCACTGGGGCGGCTCTTGTTGCCGGTTTGTTGATCGCAGCTTATGCGAGTGTGGAAATCCCTGAACCGACTGACTTTGCCCAATCGCAAACGTCAACGGTGTATTACTCCGATGGTGAGACGGTTCTTGGTGAGTTCGCTGAGGTGGACCGCAAGATCATTAACACCCGGGAGCTCCCTGACCATGTGAAGTACGCCGTTGTTGCCGCGGAGGACCGCACGTTCTATCAGAACAACGGGGTGGACTTTAAGGGTATTGCTCGTGCGTTCTATTTGAACGTGCGCTATGACACCAATATGGGTGCGTCCACGATTACCCAGCAGTATGCGGAGCGATATTTCCATGAGGACACGATTGGCCGTTCGGGAAACAGGTTTAAGGACTATGCGGCCAAGCTCGAAGAAGCAATCCTCGCCCTCAAACTGAGCCAGAACCAGGACAAAGAAGACATCCTCGACGGTTACATGAACACGATCTATTTTGGTCGTGGGGCGTACGGCATTGAGGTTGCTGCTGAGAAGTACTTTGACAAACCAGCAGCGGAGTTGACTTTGTCCGAGGCGGCCATGATCGCTGGGGTGATCCCATCACCGAGTAACTGGGATCCGGCAAAATCTCCAGAAAAATCGTTGGAGCGATGGAACTACGTCTTGGACGGTATGGCTGACCTTGGTTTCATCACGCAGGCCGAGCGTGCTGAGCAAGAATTTCCTGAGTGGGTGGAGTACAACCCAGAGAACCGGTTTGGTGGACCCAAGGGTTACCTACTCGCTTTGGCGAAGGCTGAGGTGCTTGACAAAACAGGGATGACGGAAGACGACCTCAACTCTCAAGGTGTCCGCATCGTCACGACCTTTGACCGTAACTTACAGCGCAAACTGGAAAAAGCGATCTCTGATATGCCGGAGGGCGGCAGCGAACGTCTCATGGTTGCCGGCGTGACGGTGGACCCCAAAACTGGTGCCGTGCGCTCGCTGTACGGAGGCGCTGACTATTTGACGAACCAGTACAACGCTGCGACTCAGGGGCAGGCGCAGGCTGGTTCAACCTTTAAACCGTTTACCTTGGTGGGCGCTATTGAAGAGGGCATCCCGGTCGATAACCAGTACTTTGATGGAAACTCACCGCGCACTTTTGATGACAATGGGAAGCCATATCCAGTCAACAACTTCGGGCTGTACTCCTATGGTCAAATCAATTTGGCTAAGGCGACTGCGAACTCGGTGAACACCGTGTATGTAGACGTGAACCAGCAGATTGGGCCAGAAAAGACCGTGGATGTTGCGATCCGCGCTGGTATCCCCTCAGACACGGTGGACTTGGATCCGGTGTTGTCGAACGTGCTGGGCACGGCAACCGTGAAACCCATTGATATGGCAAGTGCGTATGCAACGTTTGCGGCCTCCGGGCAGCATAATGACACGTATTTTGTGGAGAGTGTGGAGCGGCGCGGATCGCTCGTCTATGAGCACTCTGCGATTGCCAAGCAAGCGTGGCGTGCCGATGTGGGCGCTGAGGCGACCTATGCGCTGACTCGGGTTGTTGAGGAAGGTTCAGGGCAGAAGGCGCGCGCTATCGGGCACCCCATTGCCGGGAAGACCGGAACATCGAATAAGAACCGATCCGCGTGGTTTGTGGGGTACACCCCCAGCTATGCCACGGCTATCGCGCTCTACCAGCAAACCGAAGATGGTGGACAAGACGAGATCACCCCGTTTGGCGGGTACAGCGAGATCACGGGTGGGTCAGTTCCGGTGGATATTTGGACTGACTACATGGGCCGGGTCCTCAAGGACCAACCGGTAGAGCAGTTCCCGGACCGCACGATTGTTCAGCCTGCGCCAACGCCGACATACACCGAAGAACCTGAACCGGAAGAGACTGAAGAAACTGAGGAACCTACAGAGGAACCGGTTGAGCCGACTCAGGAACCGACCCAGGAACCGACTCAGGAACCCACACAAGAGCCGACCCAAGAGCCGACTCAGGAACCAACCCAGGAACCGACTCAGGAACCAACCCAGCCCACGCCTGATCCAGGTGGGGGAGACACCGGTGGTGGAAACACCGGCGGCAATACTGGTGGTGGCTCAGGTGGGGGAAACACCGGCGGCGGCAATACGGGTGGTGGGACCGGCACCAACACGGGCAATACTGGGTGAGCGCATCGGTGATCGGGGCAGGAATGTGACATCCAGAAAAACCCGGGAACAGGCATAGTCAATACACCAGAAACACCGGTAGACTGACTGATTGCTGTGCCACCCAGGAACCCACGTTCCTGGAATGTCAGAACCACCTGGTTCGCTGACATTGCACACACTGCATGACACCCTTCTGTCACGGAACGACCGTGACCGCTCAGACCATAGGAGGTGGGTATCGCATGCGTCAGTACGAACTGATGATGATTCTCTCCCCGGACGTTGAAGAACGTAACCTCAACGCCACCATTGAGAAGCTCCTCGCCGTTGTCCCCGCAGAGGGCGGCTCCGTCGAGAACATCGACATCTGGGGCCGTCGTCGTATGGCTTACGAGATCGCTAAGAAAGCCGAAGGCATCTACGCGGTCATCAACTTCACCGCTACTCCAGCAACGACGAAAGAACTTGAGCGTCAGCTCGGACTCAACGAGTCCATTCTGCGTATCAAGGTTCTCCGCGTCGACGCGTGAGTCACCGCTGATCCCTGACAATCTCAACCACGGTCAACAAGGAGACTGAACATGGCAGGAGACACCATCATCACGGTGGTCGGGAACCTCACCGGGGACCCGGAACTTCGATTCACTGCCTCTGGTGTCGCTGTTGCTAGCTTCACCATTGCGTCTACCCCACGGAGCTTCGACCGGCAGGCCAACGAATGGAAAGACGGCGAAGCCCTTTTCATGCGTTGTTCGCTGTGGCGTGAAGCTGCTGAGAACGTGGCCGAGTCACTCACCAAGGGCATGCGCGTGATCGCGCAGGGCCGTTTGGTGCAACGCTCATTTGAGACTCGAGAAGGGGAGAAGCGCACCGTCGTTGAACTCCAGGTGGACGAAATTGGTCCATCGCTGCGCTACGCATCCGCAAAGGTGAGCCGCAACCAACGCTCTGGAGGGTCCGGCGGATTCTCTCAAGGCGGTGGCGGTAACCAAGGTAACCAAGGCGGGTTCGCAGGCAACCAGCAGGGCGGGGGATTCACCCAGTCCGCTGGTAACGGGTTCGGCGCCAGCTCTGGAGGTCGGAACGATGACCCGTGGGCATCCGCGGGTCCGGCAGGCGGCGGGTTCGCCGACGAGCCACCGTTCTAACCCTCACCATCAGACATTTCCGCCTGATTTTTCAGGCACCTTGTGAAGGAGTATCCCGCAATGGCGAAAACCGTTGTGCGTAAGCCAAAGAAGAAGTCCAACCCACTGAAGTCGGCCAAAATCGACGCAGTGGACTACAAAGACACCGCACTGCTGCGTAAGTTCATCTCCGACCGGGGGAAGATCCGCGCACGCCGTGTCACTGGTGTATCCGTTCAGGAGCAGCGTCAGATCGCTCGTGCCGTGAAAAACGCACGCGAAATGGCTCTTCTTCCTTACTCGTCGTCCGCACGCTGATCAGGGAGGGAACAGATCATGGCTACAAATAAGCTCATTCTCACCCACGAAGTGGACAAGCTCGGTGTTGCTGGTGACGTTGTTGAGGTGAAAGCCGGGTACGCCCGCAACTACCTCATCCCACGCCGCCTCGCGACCCCGTGGACCAAGGGTGGTGAAGCCCAGGTTGAGGCGATCCGTCGCGCCCGTAAGGCGCGCGAAGTGGCGAACCTCGATGACGCTCGTGCACTGCGCGACGCCGTTGAAGCTGAAGGAGTCACTGTGACTGCTGCAGCATCCAAGGAAGGTCGCCTGTTCGGTGCCGTGTCCACTAAGACAATCGCTGATGCGGTTGCTGCGAAGGGACACCGTATTGACCGCCGTAAAATCCAGGTCACGGACGCCATTAAGTCAACCGGTGACTACACCGTGACTGTGCGGATCCACCCTGAAGTGTCAGCCAAGATCAAGGTCAAGGTTGTCGCTGAGTGATGTGACATCAGCGTAAGGATGTCTGTGCGGCGGAGTTAGCTGCACGACGACTGTGCTGGTTGTACCGTCTTCATGGCGGTGTGAAAGCCCCACGTGCTGTGTGCACGTGGGGCTTTTGCTGTGTCTGCTAGCCGATGCGCATCCATGCTTGGGTGCGAATACGCCACCCGGTGGTGAGGGCGCGTACTCCCATGAAGACACCGGCGAAGGCGACCCACAACCACAGCAGGCCGGTGGGCCCGTGGGGTGCGAGGTGGTAGACGGTGAGGACGGCTGGCGTGTACATGGCGAGGTTGATGAGGCCAACACCTGCGAGGTAGCGGCCGTCTCCGGCTCCGATGAGCACTCCGTCGAGGACGCACACCCACCCGGTGATGGGCATGGTGATCCCGGCGACGATGGCGGCGAGTTGGATGGCGTGTTGGACTGTTGGGTCGGGGGTGAACAGTGGTGCGGCGGTGTACGCGATGAGGATGATGAGGGCACCAATGACGGCGCCGGATAGTGTTCCCCACCAGAGGGTGACGCGGAGAATGTGGCGCGTACCGGTGCGGTCCGCGGCGCCGAGGTGGTGCCCGATGAGGGTTTGCGCGGCGATGGCGAGAGCGTCGAGGGCGAAGGCTGCGAATCCCCACAGGCTGTTGATCACTTGGTGTCCGGCGAGGGGAACAGTTCCTAGCGAGGTGGCGGTGATGATGGTGAGGATGATCGCTGCACGCAGGGAAAGGGTGCGCAAGAAGAGGGGGGCACCGGAGGCGAGTGAGTGGAGGATCCCGGTTGTTCCGGGGCGTAGGGCGGCGTTGTGTCGTCGGGCGAGGGTGGCGACAGGGATGGTGAGGGCAATGGCCATGAGGATTTGTGTGATGGCTGTGCCCAATCCTGATCCGGCTATTCCCATGCCGAGGATCCAGACGAGCGTGAAGGACAGTGCGGCGTTGAGTGCGGCACCGGCGCCGGCAACCCACATGGGTGTGGTGGCGTTTTGGAATCCTCGGAGCACTCCGGTGGCTGCCATAACAATGAGCATTCCTGGGAGGCCGGGTGCGGACCATCGTAGGTAGGTGGTGGCGTGGGTGAGGACGTCACCGTGGGCACCGAGGATGGTGAGGAGTTGGGGGGCGGTGAGGATCAGGGTGAGGGTGAGAAGCGCGCCGAGTGTGGCGGCGAGCCAGAGGCCGTCGATGCCAGCGCTGAGGGCTGTGGTGCGGCGTCCGGCTCCAAGGTGGCGGGCGACGGTTGCTGTGGTGGCGTAGGCGAGGAAAATGCACAGCCCCACGGTGGTGGTGAGGACCGTGGATGCGAGTGCGAGTCCGGCGAGTTCGCTGGTTCCGAGCCGTCCTACGATGGCGGTGTCGACGAGGATGAAGAGGGGTTCGGCGACCAGTGCGGCCAGTGAGGGGATTGCGATGGCGAGGATTGTGGCGGTCAGCGACTTGTGGGTAAGTCCTGTGGATTGCGGGCTGCCATCCTGCGGAGTGGTTGGTGTGGTGTCCACGTCGTGGTCATTTTCCTGTCACTGGAGGATTCGTTGGATTCAATTGTGTCATCCACAGGTAAATCCGCATGATTCCAGGGATTGTGGGGTGCGCATCGGTTGGCTTCCACAGGTGTGCGCAGTTGTCCCCAGTTTTGTCCACAGGTGGGGTCGACGTGGTTCTGCGGTTTTCCACGACTGTCCACACCCCTGTGGGAAACCCTGTGGATAACTTTGTGTCAGTGGAGGACACAACACTTGGAACACCCGCCCATTCGCGGTAGGGTCACACGGGCATTCCATGCGCGTCGGCCCCCATCTCAGCCGTCCGCACTCACCACACAGGGAGGACACAGTGGCAGTCGAAGCCGCCGAAGCGACGTATCCACCCTCAGAAGGACCAACTCGGGCGCGAGATCGCACACCTCCTCAGGACATTGCTGCCGAGCAAAGTGTGCTCGGTGGGATGCTCATTTCCAAAGACGCTATCGCGGACGTGATTGCACACATCAAGGGTGTCGATTTCTATCGGCCCGCCCATGAAGCAATTTTCGATGCAGTCATTGACTTGTATGGGCACGGTGAGCCTGCTGATGCGATCACTGTGGTCGCTGAACTGAACAAACGCGGTTCGCTGGATCGTATTGGGGGTGCCCCCTATATTCACGACCTCATTGCTTCTGTTCCCACCGCGGCAAATGCTGGATACTATGCGAAGATTGTCCGAGAGCGGGCGATCATGCGGCGTCTGGTGGAAGCGGGCACGCGCATCGTCCAACTGGGGTACGCCACTGATGGCGATGAGGTGGATGACGTTGTCAACAACGCCCAGGCCGAGATCTACAACATCACCGAAAACCGGCTGTCAGAAGATTACGTACCACTCGGTGACTTTCTCGGTGCCGCGATCGACGAGATCGAAGCGGCACAAACAAACCCTGGCGGACTCACCGGGGTACCTACTGGGCTCGCAGACTTTGACCGCCTCACCAACGGGTTACACGCAGGTCAGATGATTGTCATCGCCGCCCGCCCTGCGATGGGGAAATCTACCCTGGGCATCGACCTTGTGCGTTCGGCGTCCATTAAGCACAAACAAACCTCAGTTGTGTTCTCCCTGGAAATGGGGCGCAACGAAATTGCACAACGTATCATCGCCGCAGAAGCGCGCATTCACCTGCAAAAACTCCGCAATGGGGACATGGATGAGGCGGACTGGCAGCGCCTCGCCCAAGCGCAAACACGGATGCAGGACGCCCCGTTGTTCATTGACGATTCACCGAACATGTCACTCATGGAGATCCGGGCCAAATGCCGCCGCCTCAAGCAACGCCACGACTTAAAACTCGTCCTCATCGACTACCTTCAGCTCATGTCCTCAGGGAAACGGGTGGAGTCGCGTCAGCAGGAGGTCTCGGAGTTTTCCCGTGCACTGAAGCTGTTGGCCAAGGAGCTTGAGGTGCCCGTGATTGCGATTTCGCAGTTGAACCGTGGTCCTGAACAGCGACAAGACAAACGCCCGGCGATCTCAGATCTTCGTGAATCGGGGTCAATTGAGCAGGACGCTGACCTCGTTGTGCTGGTGCACCGTCCCGACGCATACGAAAAGGAGCATCCGCGGGCTGGGGAGGCTGATCTGATCGTGGCTAAACACCGTAATGGTCCCACAGCGGACATCACTGTGGCGTTCCAAGGGCACTACTCCCGATTTGTTGATATGCAGCAGTGACCAGTTGGTACAGTATGAACGGGCCACACCGGAGCGCTCATGTTCCCGGCTAACCCGCCATTTTCCTTAAGATGACAGGCATCTTGGTCGATCTGTTCAATGGACAGACCGTCTTGACGCCACCCGACCATTATCATGCCGACGCGCCTGCACAAGCAGGTGGGGAAGACAAAAGTTGCAGCCATGAGTCAATCTGACGTTTCACCAGAAAACCCTGCGCAGCTCGCGGAAGCATCCGTGCGTCGCGCAGTGGATGCCCTCCAGCAGGGTGCAGGACAGTATGACGGCAGCGCAGTTGAGGCAATGAAGCAAGCGCGCGCCTTCTTCAACTCCCAAAACCTCTACGCACAGGCAGCCACCTGCGCCATGAACCTCGGTGACCACTTCTGGAAGAAAGAAGACATCACCCGAGCAAATGACTACTACGAGGCAGCTCGCAACGAGTTCGCTCTTGCTGATCTCGACCGGCAAACCGCGGACGCCACCATGAACCTCGCCATGGTGCTGTGGAAGGAAGGCGACCTCGGCCGAGCCCGCACCCTCTACCTCGAAGCCCTGAACTTCTTCACATCCCAATCCCTTGACCACGACATGGCCTCCGTGAAGGTGTCGCTGGGTGGGGTGCACGAGTCAGCTGGCGAACACGACCTCGCTCTTGCCGCTTACCGTGACGCGCTTGCTTACTACGAGAAGCACGATAATGCGAAGCGTGTCGACCAGTGCCGTGCCGGTATTGGTCGGGTGCTGCTGTACGACGACAAGTTCGACGACGCAGAACCTTACTTCACCGCCGCATCGACTGGTTTCAAAGACCGTGAAGAAACCAAACAGTACGGTGACTGCCTTGTTGCGCTGGCGGACATCTACCACGCTCAGGGGCGTAATGACGATGCGCGCCGCACCTTTGAAGAGGCACGCCGAGTGTTCGCAATCAAATAACGTCCCGGAATCCTGCCTGTGCGGGGACCGGTGTGAGCGCGGGGCGGTGGGTTATCCACCGCCCCGCGCTGTCGTGTGTGGGTTGGTCTTGTCTTGTCTGGTGATGGATAGCCGTCGGTGATGAGTGGGCGCAGAGACCTATGATCCTGGGGGACAATAGTGAACATGTGGAGAAAAATACGCCGGTCATGTGCCCGTGTCTTGATTCGTGTCAGTCGGTGGGATCATGTATCGACGGAGCGGGTCGCTCCGGGTGAGTCGCGGATCTTGATTGGGGCTCCGCACACCTCGAACTGGGATTTCATCATGATGTTGGGGATTGCGTGGGATCTTGATTTCCCGGTGCGGTGGCTGGGGAAGGACTCGTTGTTTCGTGGGGTGATGGGGCCGGTGATGCGTGCAATAGGCGGGATCCCGGTGGATCGTCGGCGCCCTTTTGGGTTGGTTGAGGATTTAGTCGAGCAAGCGAAGGTGACGGGGGATGGGTTCACGCTGGTGGTGACCCCTGAGGGGACGCGTGGTGCTGGGAAATATTGGAAGTCTGGGTTCTACCGGATTGCCATGGCTACGGGAATCCCTGTGACCTTGGGTTATGTGGATCGGACGACCCGTACGTTTGGGTTGGGGATGACGTTTACCCCAACAGGTGATGTGCGTGCGGACATGGACACGATCCGCGCTTTTTACGAGGATAAAGCGGGTTATCACCCGCAGAACCGCACGGAGCCGCGTTTGCGGGAGGAAGACAAGGGGACGTCCACCGCGAATTAGTGTGTCGCGGCGCGTTGCTGGATCGTCGTGGTGTTGTCGGGGTCATGATGGTGTCATGAGAACGTTCACAACGGACATTGGTGTTCACGGCGCGGTCCTTGAGTGTTATGTGCAGGAACCGAGTTCTGAGCTGCGGAATGCAACGACGCGTCCTGCTGTGTTGATTTTCCCTGGTGGCGGCTATGTGCTGACCTCTGATCGGGAAGCAGAACCCATCGCGTTGGCGTATGCCGCCAAGGGGTTCCAGGCATTTGTGCTGCGGTATTCTGTGGGCCCACAGGCGTCAGCGCAGATGGCGTTGGACGACGCGCGTGCCGCGTTGGCCTGGGTTGTTGATGAGGCACCGTCCTTACACACGGACGCGGACCGGGTTGTTGTGGTGGGTTTTTCGGCTGGTGGCCATTTGGCTTCGTCACTGGTTGCCACAGGCCCCCGCCGACCTCAGGCGCTCGTGGTGGGCTATCCCATTGTGTTAGCCGAGTTTGGCCGCCATCTGGGTAAAGACATCCTCAACGTTCCCGATCATGTGGACGCCCAGATGCCGCCGACGTTTGTCTTTTCCACCCGCGATGACACGTTAGTGCCGGTGCATCACACCGTGGCATTGGTGGCGGCGTTGGAGGCTGCGGGTGTCCCCTTTGAGACGCACATCTATATGGAAGGGCCGCACGGGTTGAGTTTGGCGGTTCCTGCCACGGCGGATGGGGTGGGTTCGTCTGTGCAGCCCGCGGTGGCTCGGTGGTTTGAGGATTCGGTGCGGTTTATCACGAGTATCCTCGGGGATTTCCCGGTTGTGGGCGCTCCTGATGGGTTTGCTGGGGTGCAGGCTCGCCGGACTGCCGGTCCGGACATGCCGTTGCGGTCGGCGGTGACCGATCCGCGGGTGCGCCCGGTGTTGGACCGGGTTGTTCCCCAGGTGGTGGTGGCCGCGGAGCAGGATGTACTGGTCGCCGCGTTGTCACTGCGTCAACTTGTTGATGCGCGCCCTGGGCTGGTGGATCAGGCTGCAGTCACGGCGGTGGCAGCAGAGTTAGGTTCCTTGTGACTTGTGGAGGGCGTCGCAGGTTGCAGCAGCCCCAGGAGATGGGGTGGCGAGGCCATCTCGGAGGGTGTCGGAGATGGTCTGCAACTGCGTGACCTGATCGGCGTTCAGGTGATCAAAAATGAGTTCTCGAACGTGGGTGACGTGTGCCGGTGCTGAGGCAACAATTTTGTCGTAACCGGCGTCAGTGAGGGTGGCGTTCATGTGGCGTTTGTCAGCGGTATCGCGTTGCCGGGTGACATAACCAGCGTGTTCGAGACGTTTGACCACGTGCGATAAGCGAGAGAGCGAACCTGAGGTCAGTCCGGCCAACGTGCCCATACCCAAAGTGCGGTCCGGTTGCTCGGACAGCATGGCAAGGACCATGTACTCGTAGAACGTGAGTTCGCAGGTACGTTGCAAGTGGGAGTCAAGGGTTCCTGGGAGGCGGAACAGAAGGTCTGTGAACGCCACCCAGGCCGCGTTTTCGTCGGCGGTGAGCCAGTCCACATCGGGGGTGTTGGGGTCTGCCATAGTCCCAGGATACCTATTTGTTGATGCGTCAAGCATCGGGTGTGGTGGGGTGCCCTAGGTGAGCGTCATGCATGCGGATTGCGATTTGGACGCGGTTGTCCACATCGAATTTTGTGAAAATCCGCGAAATGTGGGTTTTCACAGTAGGAATCGACATGTACAACGTTTGGCTGATCTCCTGGTTGGACTTGCCTTGCGCGATTTGTTGGGCCACATCGAGTTCCCGTTCGGTGAGTTGCTCCACCATGCGCCGAGCCTGACGTTGACGCCCGGTGTCCGGTTCTTCAGATACCTTCGCGATGAGTTGTGCAGTCACCGACGGCGACAGGGTGGGGTGCCCGTCACCAGCAAGGTTGACGGCACGCACAAGGTCAGGCGGTGAGGTGTCTTTCAGGAGGAAGCCGCGAGCTCCAGCCCGCAACGCCTTCACAATGAACTCATCAGTGTCAAACGTGGTCAGCACCAAAACGTTGGCGTGCGGCCACCTCGTCACAATGTCCTTCGTTGCGCTCAACCCGTCACGCACCGGCATGCGAATGTCCATGAGAACCACATCAGGTTGGTGAGCGGCATACAAGCTCACTGCTTCTTCCCCATGTGTTCCTTCGGCAACCACAGTGATACCAGGGTCACCGCCAAGGATCATCCGCAAACCTGCACGCACAAGAGCGTCGTCATCCACGATAATGATTCGCCGTTGCGTGGGTGCTGCTGTGTTCATGTGTTGTTACTCCTGTTCCACCCATGGGAAGGTCACGGTGACAATAAAGCGGTGGTCTGCGGTAGGACCGTAAGTGATGCTTCCCCCAAAAGATTCGACGCGTTCACTCATTCCCACCAACCCGAACCCAGACGACGGCATCTCGGTGTCCGACACGGCCCGCATCGAATTCCACACATCAATAAGGAGATCACCAGTACTTGTCCGTTTCACGGTGACATGAGCTAACGCATGGGGAGCGTGCTTACGCACGTTCGTCAACGACTCCTGCAACACACGATACGCATTTCGTGACACCGCCTCACTCAACGTAGGCAGCGCATCACGGGTATCACCATCCAACGCGAGATCCACCCGGGTGCCCGCAAGCCGCGCATCGCGAATCACCGTATCAATATCCGTCAACCGGGGTTGCGGGGCATCCGGTGCGTCATCAAGGGGGACAGTCGGGTCCCGCAACACCCCCAACACCTGCCGCAACTCAGTCAACGCCCGGTGAGAGTTCTCCCGAATAATCTCAGCAGTTTCCCTCACCTGATCCGGGTTCAAATCAGTGCGGTACGCCAACGCCCCCGAATGCAACGCCACCAACGAAATCCGGTGAGCTAACACGTCATGCATCTCCCGGGCAATCAACGAACGCTCGTTCGCCCGAGTTTCCGCAGCACGCGCATCGCGAGTTTGCTCCGCAGCCTCCACCCGTGCAGTTAACGTTGCGAGACTTTCACGACGACCGCCCACATAAAAACCGACCGCCACACAGATCGCAAACATCGTTGCCACCGAAAACGTTGTTGACGGTAACCCACCCATCAACCCCGTAGGCCATAACGCGTACGCAACCGCCGCTGACACCGTCCACGCTGCCGCACCACACAAAATCTCTTTCCACTGGCGTCGAGTCGCCACCGAAATTGTTGTCATGACGATCGCGATCGACCCCAACGTCGACAACGACGCCCCAACCCCAGCTAAAGCAATCGCCAAGAACGGGAACCTGCGCCGCAGCGCCATCGCCAGAAAAGCCAACGGGGTCACCAGAAGATCAGCAACCATCAGCAACGCAATAGCGCGATTCTCAAGCTCAGGAAACACATCAGACTCAGCGGCACTGAGCAAAGTCCCATACACCATGAGGAACATGAGGACCCCGCCAAAAATGGCTAACAACCACCGCCACACCCGCGCCCACCGGGACAACGGTGGGGGCGGGAAAATCGGCAACGCCCACAAAGTGCGCCACCGGCTGACCTCCCGATCACGGGTCGCATCGCTACTCATGCCTGCCAGCCTACCCAGCGTTGCCGCACACCTCGCCCATGCGCCCACACACTCAACCTGTGGGCGCACAAAAGCAAGCGAAAGTATGACCCACCACGATCGTCCAGGCTGATGTCCACCACCAGACCTGCCCACAACAATAGAGAGCATGATCACCGTTGAGAACGTCACCAAAACCTTTGGCGGGACTCGCGCACTGACCAACGTGTCGCTGACCGCGAAACCCGGCCGCATCACCGGGTTCCTCGGCCCCAACGGGGCCGGAAAATCCACCGCAATGCGCATCATCTGCGGACTCGCACGCCCAGACAGCGGCACAGCACTCGTTGAAGGCGTCCCCTACGCCCACCTGCCCAACCCGGCACGACGGGTCGGGGCGCTCCTGGACGCTTCCGCCCACCACGACGGGCGCACCGGTCTGGAAACCCTCACCCTGGCCGCAATCGCCCTCGGGATCCCCCGCACCCGCGTCACAGAGGTGATCGCGCTTGTCGGGCTCACCCCCAAAGAAGCGCGCCGCCGCGTCGGAACCTACTCCCTGGGTATGCGTCAACGCCTCGGCATCGCCACCGCGCTCCTACCCGACCCGCGCATTCTCATCCTCGACGAACCCGTCAACGGCCTGGACCCCTCCGGAATCCGGTGGATGCGTGACCTGCTACGCCACTTCGCCGACGACGGAGGCACCGTCCTGCTGTCCTCCCACCTCCTCATGGAAATTGAGGCAGTCGCAGACGACATCATTGTGATCGGGAACGGGCAGATCGTTGCGCAAGGCGCAAAAGAAGACCTCCTGCGCGGTTCCTCCACATCCGTGAGCGCACTGAGTATCGACCCGCTGCGCTCCGCGCTCCTCACCGCAGGACACACCGCCGACACCGTCGGCCCCCACAGTGTGACCACCTCGGCTGACCCCGAAACCGTGGGACGGCTCGCACTTGACCACCAGATTGTCCTCACCGGGCTGCACCAACAGTCCTCAGGCACCCTCGAAGACCTGTTCTTCTCCCTGACCTCCAACCACGACCGCACCGTCACACCACAAGGGGCGCCCTCATGACCTCCACGTCCACACCCACCCAACTCCCCACGGCACCCACAGCCACCACCCAACCAGGCATCCCTTTCGCCCGGCTTCTCACCGTCGAGATGCGCAAACTCTTTGACACGCGTGCCGCACGAATCATCCTCATCATCATGGTGGCCGGTGCCATCGCACTCCAGACCTTGGAGATCTTCCTCGGCGACAAAGACGTTCCCGCCCAATTCACCAGCTACCTCGAACTGGGGATGACCGTTGTCCTCATGCTCGTCCCTGTCATCGTGATCCTGGCAACCACTGCAGAATGGTCCCAACGCACCGCGATGACGACCTTCATGTGGGAACCACGCCGCAGTCGTGTGCTCACAGCAAAAGGTATTGCAGCGCTCGCAGTGTCGGTGGTGAGTGCTGTGGTTGTCCTTGTCACCGCGGTTGGAACAGCCGTGATGGGCGGGGCGATGCGCCCTGGGGTTGAGTGGGGCCTGTCCGGGTCCGTTGTGCTTGGATACGTGGTGATGCTTGTGCTCTTGGTCGCTCAAGGGTTGGCATATGGGGCACTGCTTCACAACACGGCTGCGGCGCTCGTCGCCTATTTCATGGCTCCGATGGTCTTTACGCTGCTCACAGCGTTTATTGCTCCGTTGCGTGAGGTGGCGGATTGGGTGGACTTCAACATTGCCACCTCGCCTATTTTGGCGGGTGATTTCACCGGAGACACGATGCAACGTGCTGCTGTTGCCGTGACGATCTGGGTGGTTGTTCCAGGTGTCTTGGGTGTGTGGCGCACTATTCGCCGGGAAGTGAAGTAGCGGGCTACCCGTTGCGGGCCAGTGATGCGACGAGCGTGGTGGCACGATTAGCGGCTGCGTCCAGAAGCTCAAAAAGCTCGGTTACTTCCCGGGGAGAAGCCTGTTGGAGGAGGGCGTCAACGGCCCGAAACTGAACGGCTTCAGCCTGATTCAGGGCTGCATGACCTGCGTCGGTGAGTTGCACGTCAATGATGCGCTCACCGACGCGTTCCTCAACGTACACAAACCCTCGGTCAATGAGGGTGTCAATGATGACGCAGACAGCGTCTGTGTCGAGTCCAACGCGTCGGCCAATGTGCCGCGGGTGGGACACTCCTGCCAGCATTGCCCGCAAAATGAGGACGTCGCTGAGTTTGAGAGAGGTGAACTGTTCCACCCCTTTCATCAGGCCATCAGAAAGTTGGCGTAAGCGTTCAATGCGATCCATGATCGCGGCTGTGGTGGCTGTGTCGGAGACGGGTGTGGAGATAAGTTCGTGGCGTGCCGCGAGTTCGAGTTCCATGGTCGGTGTGACTGGTCGCGCGTCGTTGGTGGCAGTCATGGTGTCTCTTCCTCGGTGGGGTCCCCACAGGTGGGGCTATGGTGTGAACGTGTGGGGAACCGACTGTGTTCCCGTGTGGCCTTCGTAGGTGGTGGCTGTGGTGTGGGATAGGTTTTCTTCTATGGCTACCCATTACGACACCTCAGATTACGGTTCCGCTCTGACACCCGCGACCGCTGATCCCATGGAACTGCTCACACTTGATGAGTTGCGGGAACGTCACTCTATGAAGTGGACGCGCTACCCGGCGGATGTGTTGCCGTTGTGGGTGGCAGAAATGGATGCGGTCGTTGCGCAACCGGTGATTGACGCTGTGATGACGGTTCTCACGACAGGTGACACCGGGTATCCGGGTCGGGATCGATTGTTGCAGGACGCGTTTGTGGGGTTTGCGTGGGACCGGTGGGGGTGGCAGGTTCCGTTCTCGTCGGTGTCGGTGGTTCCGGATGTGATGCATGGGATCGTTGAGGTGCTGCGCGCGTCGAAGGCGCAGCGAGTGGCGATCACGTCACCTGTGTATCCGCCGTTTCGTGCCTACCCTGAGCAGGAGGGCATGGACGTTGTTGATGTTCCGCTGACTGACGCGGGGCGGCTTGATATCCCGGCGCTCGCTGCCGCGTTTGAGCATGTGGATGTGATGTTATTGTGCAACCCGCATAATCCGTCAGGTGTGGCGCACACCGTGGAGGAGTTGACGGCACTTCTCGACGCGGCACACGCTCATGGTGTGCTGATCATTGCAGATGAGATCCACGGTCCCTTGACGTCTGTGCGGGCAGATACCGCTGCTGGCGGGTCGGTTTTCACTCCTGTGTTGACTGTTCCCACTGAGGCGGCCGTGGTGACGGTGACGTCTGCGGCCAAAGGGTGGCATTTGGCGGGGTTTAAAGCGGGTGTGGCGGTGCACAATGATGCGGCTGCACCGTTGATGGCGAACCTGGCGTCCCATGTGGCTGATGGGGTGGGGTTTGTGTCGATGGTCGCGCATGCGGCTGCGTTCCGTGAGGGGCGTGACTGGTTGAGCGCCGTGCAGCGGCACATTGATGAGGCACGTGACGTTTTCGGTGAGGCGTTGGGTGACCTGATTCCCGATGCGCATCTTGCTCCTGCGGATGCCACCTACCTGGCGTGGGTAGATTTTCGTGATGTCCGCACCGCCTCGGGGGCAACCTTGGGGCAGGATCCCAGTGAGTTTTTCCTCAAGCACGCACGTGTTGCCATGAACCCGGGGCCAAGTTTTGGTCCAGGAGGCGCTGGTTTTGCTCGGGTGAACCTGGCCACGAGGAAAGACATTCTTGTTGCTGCGGTCACGCAGATGAGTGAGGCCCTCGCCCGGGGGTAACCGATTCGGTGATGGTGAATTTTGCGTGTGTTGCGAGCACCCGGGTGGGCCCGACGAGGCGGCGCAGTGTGGGCGCGTAGGCAAGCGGGGTATTGAACACGGTGAGCATCCGCCCCCCAGGGGTGAGAACGCGGCCAACATCAGCAAAAATACGGTGCGCTGGTGTGGTAGTGACGGCTGTGCCGTCGTGAAATGGTGGGTTGCAGACCACAAGGTCTGCGCTGTGGTCGGGTAGCTGACTGAGCGCATCCATCCACCGCACGCTGACCCGGTCACCCACGTTGTTGAGGTCGACGGTGGCGCGTGCGGATCGGACCGCTTGGGCGGAGACATCGGTCATGGTGACTGACACGTGGGGGTGATGGCGTGCAATCCACACCCCGAGCAGCCCGTTACCGCAGCCCACATCGACGATGCGCGCCGACTGAAGGTCAGTGAGCGCGGTTGGCAGGGTGGAGAGCAGGAAGCGGGTACCTACGTCGAGGCTGGTCCCTGAGAACACCCCGCCATAGGCGGCTATAGGGATCGTTGCGAGGGTGGCCTGTTGTGGGAAACGGGCTGGGGGCAGGGGAGTGTGCGGCATGCTCGCGTGTAGTGCACGCGACTTGTACCGGCCCAGGGACGCGGTGACGGCGGCAAAGGACGCAGCAAGCGCATCGTTCATCCGGGTGGTCATGTACTTGACGCGGCCGGCGGCGAGGAACCGCATCCGTGGTGAGGCATGGGCGGCGATGGTGTGGGCAAAGTCGTCGAGGGTGTCCACGGTTTTGGGCAGGCGCATCAGGACACTGGTGGTGTCGGGGGTGAGCGCAGCGTCCAGTGTGGGGGAGGTGGACCGGACGATGCGGTTGCTCTGGGAGGAGTCGGGCGGTGCCGACTGTGTGGCAGCGAGAGCTGTGTCGAGGGTAACTGCGTCGTGGCAGGAATCGTTCCACAGGGTGAGTGTTGCGTGGGGCAGGAGTTGGGCGATGTCTCGAACTGTGGCGGGGTGGATGGCATTGACGACGGTGATGTGGCGGAGTGTGGCTGCCCAGTCGTTGTGTTGGGCGATGAGGTCGGTGAGCTCAGCGAGGAGGAGCCGGTCCACGCCGTCAGGGGGTGTGTTGGTGGGGTGGGTTGGGGAGTGCTGAACCCGAGAACGTAATGCCATACCACCAGTGTCCCCCACCACTGCAAATCACCCAAAACGGGCGCGTCAGGGGGGTGATGATCCGCTGAGAGCAAAGAAACACCGAAAAATCACGGAAAACAGCGGATGAGTGCAGGCAAATGAGGGCTGCGTGCCCTAATGTGTGACTGGAAGACCCGCGGGAACGCGGGGACACACATCCCGGGACACCATGCCACGTCCCCGGGCATCAGAAGGGAACTCCATGGCACTCAACCGTTCCGAACTCGTGTCGGCTATCGCAGCAAAGTCCGGCCTCACCAAGACCGACGCAGACGCTGCACTGTCTGCTCTCCAGGACGTCCTCGTCGAGCAGCTCAGCGCTGGCGAAGCCGTCAAGATCACCGGTTTGTTGTCCGTCGAGCGTGTCGAGCGCAAAGCTCGCACCGGCCGTAACCCCCGCACCGGTGAAGAGATCGAAATCCCAGCCGGTTACGGTGTCAAGATTTCAGCGGGCTCCATTTTGAAGAAGGCCGTCACTCAGTGACCCCACTCCTGAGGGAGTAGGTCACCTTGATGACACGGTGACGTCGGGCCGCCCCCACCAGGGCGGCCCGACTCATATCTGCACGTAGGCACTTGGTCAGCCACACACAAAAGGACACAGGCATGCCCCGCCGCGCACGCCCAGCAACGGTTCACACCCACGGTCATACCCACAGTCATGGCCCTGCCCCTCGCGCTTCGCGGCGGGTGCGGATCACCTTAGCTGTTCTCCTCATTCCCATGTTGCTTGCCTCAGTGGTCGGGTTGGTGATCCTGTGGCCGCATGATGCACCCGAACGTGGAACTGTGGTCACGATGGCAACCCCGGACGCCGCGCGTACGGGCACTGTCACAGGTCCAATGACCGACGACTATCTCATCCCCATGAAGCTCGATGACGAGTACGGTGGCGAGAACGTGTGGGTCATGATCGGTTCGGAGTATGCGAACACCGGTATTGATGCTGGTGACCGAATGCGCGTCCAATACATTCCAGAAGCGGAAGCTTCAGGATCCGCGTACGTGTTTCAAGACTTCGAACGCGGCACCCCCATCGCCGCATTGACGATTTTTTACTGTATTTTGGTGATCCTTGTCGCCCGGTGGCGTGGGTTTGCCTCCATCCTTGGGCTCCTTATTTCCTTTGGCGTGGTGGTTGGTTTCACGTTGCCGGCGTTGCTTGTGGGGTCAAACCCTATTGCGACTGCGCTTGTCACGGCGGTGATTGTCATGTTCTTTACGTTGTACATTGCCCATGGTTTCACTGCTCGAACCTCAACTGCGCTCCTGGGAACCATCATTGGACTTGTTCTCACCACGTTCTTGTCCAGTTGGGCGGTCAGCAGCACCAACATTGTCATGCTGGATGAATACCTTGTGCAGTTGGGCATGATGGAACCACGCATTTCGATGCGTTCAGTCATCCTGTGTGGGGTGGTTCTTGCTGGTCTGGGGGTACTCAACGACGTGACCATCACGCAAGCGTCCGCGGTGTGGGAACTGAAAACAGTGAACCCAAAGTTGGGTACCTGGGAATTATTTACTCGAGGCATGCGCATTGGGCGCGACCACATTGCCTCAACCGTCTACACCATCACATTTGCCTACCTTGGGGCGGCCCTCCCGCTGCTGCTCATCGTGTCGCTGGTGGATCAATCAGTGTGGATTACCCTCACCTCAGGGGAGATCGCTGTGGAAGTGGTGCGTACTCTCATCGGCTCGATCGGGTTGGTTCTTGCCATTCCCATCACCACACTGCTGGGCGCCCTGTCGTTGACCATCGGGCACCACGCTGAACAACCGTTAACAGCCAATGATGATGCTACAAATCCCCAGTTCGGTTGAGATAGCGCATCGCAAACCACCCCAAGGGTATGCGAGCCCAGTAGGTAGCGAACCGGAAGAGAACCACCGCAGATGTTGCGACCGCAGCCGGAACAGAGGCAGTGGTTGTGAGACCGGTAATGAGCGCAAACTCGATGGCACCTAAACCGCCTGGTGTCGGCGCCAACGACCCGACAGTGTTACCCACCAGGTACACCACGGCGAGGTCAATGAGCGAAACTTCCACATTGAACGCTAAGAGAGCGGTGTGGAACGCGAAGACGTAACCCAAGGTGATGACGACGTTCCCAGCCACACCAAGCCCGAGACGCCACGGGGTGGACAGTAGTTCGGATAACCGTGGCCACACTTGCCGCAATGTGGGGGACACCTTCGCGACCACCCATCGGCGTAAGACCGGTACGGAAAACACGATCCCTGCGGCAATGACAACGGTGATGATCGCAAAGACAACCGATGTGGACGGCAGCGCTCGCAGCGCCCCGCCTTCACCTGACACCACCGACAGCAGGACAAGTAGCAGCACGGTGACAACAAAACCGGACACTTGGACGAGCGCGACTGTGGCCACAGCCAGGGAGGTGGACACCCCGCGCCTGGTGAGCATCCGTAAGTTCAATGCTGCCGGCCCAATCCCTGCCGGGGCGGCAAGGGCCACAAAGGACGCTGCGGCTTGCACCAGGGTGGCCCGGAACACGGGGAGCCGCACCGAGGCGAACCCGATGAAAGTCATCGCAGCACCCAACCAGGTTGCCAACCCCAGCACAAAGGTGGCCACAAGCCACCACGGGTTGGACTGGGCGACCGCTGTGGTCACTTGCTCAAAGTTGATGGTTGTGAACACCACAACAATCGCTACGAACGTGACAATCCACGTGACCACTGTTTTGACTGAGAACCGGTTGATCTGTTGTGGTTCCACGTTCGCTTCGGGGAGTTCGCGCACCAACGCGGACCGTAATTGGGGCAGGAGGTCTTTGTGTGCCCGCATCCGCGCGCGAGTAGCTGAGGGCAGCACAACTCCCTGAAGCAACGGGCCAACAGCACCGAGCTGTTCCTCGCCCAACACCGCCATCGCATTGCGGACAGCGTCCTTAGCGCCAACAACCAGAGATAACGAGGTCAATAACTGGGCCACGTCCATGAGTTGGGAGAACCCCGGGGAAGCAATGTCACCGGACTGCCACCCAGTGAGCCAGACGTTCGGGGAATCCTCATACTGCAACGGGGTGCCACCAGAAATACCTGGGGCGGCGCGACCCACTAACACCACGTCACCGGTGATCCCGCGATGGGACAGCCCGGCACTATGTGCGCGGTCAAGTTGCCGCCACACTGCTTGCTGCACACGGTCACTGACCAGTTCCGGCTCCGCGTCCGACAAAGGGATTGTGCCCTCAGGGTGTTCCAACACCAACAGCATCGAATCGTCAGCATGAGCGATCCCCAACAGTCGCGGTGTGCGTACCCCCGCCGCTGACGCCGCATAGGTCAACAACGCAGCCCGCTCCGCAACCGCGCGTAACGACATTGCGGTGCGCCCTTCAATTCCACGCACCCGCACAGAGTGCCACAACCGTTGCATGAACCCGATGACTTGCCGGTCACCGTCAAGGACAACCACATCAAGTCGCGGCCCATCAAGTTGAGTCAACGCATACACGCGTGTGTCGGACGTGCGGGACAACGCCAACACGGAGGGGTCCTCCGGTGAATACGGTTGGTGAGAACTGACAACATGCCGTGGAGAATCATCGGCCACGTCCTTGACTCGCACCAACGAAATCGGGGCGAACCCAGCGCGTTTGAGCGCATCGATCAGCGCCGGGCCCCGGGCACGCTCACTGGACACCCCGGACACATACCGTACCGACAACCCAGCAACCCGTCCCAGCAGTAACGACACGGCAACTCCTGGGAGCGACACTTGCCCAGAAATGAGAGTCACCGCAAGCGAAAACCACAACAGGTTCCAGGAAAAAGCAACCGTACGGCGTCGTTGTCGTGGTCCTGACGCTGTGAGGAGCCCAGCCACCCCCGCAATATACCCAGGGACGGTAATGACTAACCCGGCGCGAGTCGGAATGGACAGCCCGCGCACCAGGTCACTTGCCCCAATAGCGTTGACCGCGTACACAAAGGCAGTCGCCAAAATCAGACCCAACGCCAACGCGGCCGCTGATTCGAGGATTTGGCGTGGTAACCGGCGTGCAGCAAGCTCAATGATGACAGCCCCTGGGATCACCAACGTGACGAGCGTTTCGAGCAACACAACGGGCAACAACCATGCGCGAGTCAGGGCGATCGTAATGTTTTGTACATCATTTTGAACCCCCTCAGTGGTGCCATGCGCGTACGTGGACAAGGCGACCACCGCCACAACACCGAGCAACGATAACGCGATCGCAATAGCGTCACGGGGTTGGCGAACCCGGGGTTCCTCATCATCGACAACAAGAATGTTTGTGCCGGTGGGGCGTGGTTTCGCTGATGAAGGGCGCCGCGAAATCGACCCAGGGCCGCGTGATGCTGCGGCTGTGAGCGGGTCGGGTGTGGGGTTGGGCATGATTTGAGTCTAGGTGAGGACAGTGGTTTCAGCCCGGATTTATCGTGATCGACGTGGGGTGATGGCGCGCGCAACACACCATTGTGTGCTGTGATGGCAAGTGAAGCAGGATCCACACGAAAGGGGTAAGACGATGGATTCACACCGGCATGATTCGAGCGCAGACCACGGTGATACCGCTGTGGTGACGTCAGTGTCTGACGCGTTGCGTGCGGTGTGGTGGATTCCGCTTGCCCGCGGAATCGTGCTCCTGGTGCTTGGGGTCATGCTCATGATGGAACCGCTTGCCGTGGTGGAAACCCTGGTGTGGGTGTTTGGAGTGTTCCTGCTTGTCGATGCGGTCCTTGCAGCTGCTCAAGGGCTTGCGAACCGGCACCAAGAGGGCTGGCGGTGGTGGCTAATCCAAGGAGCGGTGGACCTTGTGTTCGCTGGGTTCATCCTGCTGTGGCCTGGGGCAACTACCTTGGTGTTGTTGTACCTGTTGCTGGTGTGGACGATCGCGCTGGGGGTAACCACGATCATCGCGGCAACTGCGTTGGCCCGCAATAAGGACCTCAGTTGGCCGTGGGTTTTGGTTTTTGGCTTGGTCACAACCCTGTTTGGCGCGACTTTGCTCATTCGCGGGTTTGGTGATGTCGCGACACTCGCGGTGATCGCCATTGTGTTCGGGGTGTACGCGTTTATTACCGGTGCGTTGCAGATCGTTGCGGCGTTCTCTGTTCGCGCCGTAGCACGCGACATTGATGAGGCGTTACAGGGCAGGTCTGCGATCCTTGACGCGATCAGAGAACGCACCCCCGAACGTGAGGTCACTGACGAGGCTGGTAGCGGTGAACCCTCGGCAGGCTCTCCACCTATGACACGGTGACGCCAAGAGTGGTCAGCCACGCATCGGGAAGCAGCAAATACCCAACAAACGCAACAATGTCGATGAGGGTGTGGGCAATCACAAGCGGCCAGATGCGGTTGCGTCCCCACCGGGACTGGTAGAACCACGCGAAAATAACACCCATGATGACGTTGCCAATGAACGGGCCGATCCCTTGGTACAGGTGATAACTTCCGCGCATAAGTGAGCTGGTCACAATAATGTTCCAGCGCCCCCAACCGAGATCACGGAGCCGCTCCCACAGGTAACCGACCACAATGATCTCCTCAAGGAGCCCATTTTTTAAGGCCGCCAGCACGAGGATCGGGACAGCCCACCAGTACGTGTCCACCCCTGCCGCGACGACGCCCACAGTAATTCCCGCCGCTCGCCCAGCCGCGTAGAACGCCAACCCAGGGATTCCAATGATCGCGGCGAGCAGGACACCAAACCCGGTATCACGCACCGGTGAACGACCATCAAGACCAAGCGCGCGGACAACGGAGCGACCGCGCATCGACAACAGATACAACGCAAGTGCCACGGGGACGAGCGCAAAGACCAGGGAGAGAACCTGGTAGGTGAGGTCCAGGTACGGGCGGGTGGACATTGACCCGTTAATGACGGTGGTTTGTTCAGCCAGGGGTGTGGAGTCAGTGAGGCGAGAAATGATGTTCACCAGTGCGTACACACCAGATTTCCCTAAGGACAAACCAAGGACAATCCAGATTTCCGCACCGATCATCACCCGCCCGCGGCGCGTCACTGTGCCAGTCATCTCTGGTTGCGGCGCCGAATGAGCACAACAATACCCACGCCCACCAGCCCTCCTAAGGCAGCGCCCACAATGATTCCAGTGATGGGCCACCCCTCGTCGGAGGTGTCAGATGATGCGGTGTCGTCGGGGGCCTCGACGGATGAGGGCTGTTCGGTGGGGTCGCCAGCTTCGGGGTCTTCCGTTGCCGGGGTTTCTTCAGAGGTTGCTGGTTCCTCAGCTGGTTCAGGGTCCGTGGCGTCCGCAGCTTGTGGGTCCGCCATGGTGAACACAAAATCACCTTCAATGGGGTGCGCATCCGAGGACACGACCCGCCATGCAACGGTGTACTGCCCGTTGGGGAGCGGAGCATCAAACTCAAAACCTACCAGGGTGCCTTGCGGTTGCCCACTGACTTCAGCGACGACGTTACCCGCCTCATTGGTGACAATCAGCTGACTTCCTACCTCCTGAATGCTGTTGTTGAACGTCAACGTGACGGCGTCCAAGGGTTCGGTCACAGTCTCACCGTCAGCGGGAGTCGACTCAAGAAGCACGTCGTGGGCGTGGCCTGCAGCAGGGATACCAAGAACAAGGAACACAGCGGCCACAAGAGCCAGCCACATACGTTGAACGGATCGCATACGAGGGAAGGAAAAATCACGCATAGCACCACCATAAACCGGTTCCCTGGAGATCACGTGACAACGGGCCCTCCAGGGAACCCAGCGTGGTGGTCGTTACCCGGCGCGACGTAACCGCAAGGAGTTTGACACGACAATGACGGAACTGGCAGCCATCGCTGCACCGGCGATCATGGGGTTGAGTAATCCTGCTGCTGCCAGTGGGATCGCGGCAACGTTGTAGGCAAATGCCCAGAACAGGTTTTGTTTGATAATGCGCAACGTGTCGCGGGATAACCGGATTGCGGTCGCTGCAGCGCGCAGGTCACCTCGGACCAGTGTGATGTCGGACGCTTGCATGGCTACATCCGTGCCGGTGCCCATAGCAAGACCGAGGTCGGCGACAGCCAGGGCTGCCGCATCGTTGACCCCATCACCAACCATGGCCACGGTCCGCCCCTGTGCTTGTAAGTCACGCACAACAGAGACTTTGTCAGCGGGCAGAACCTGAGCGTACACGTTGTCCTCGGTGATTCCTGCTTCTTGGGCGGCCGCTAATGCTGCACCCCGGTTATCACCAGTGAGAAGAACCGGACTCAACCCCAAGTCACGGAACTCACGCACAGCTGTTGCTGAGGTGTCTTTCAACTGGTCACGGAGAGTAATGACACCCTGCCATTGGCCCGCCCACGCGACCGCGATTGCGGTCGCGCCATCCGCCTCAGCGTCGGCCACGATCTGCCTGAGGTCGACCCGGTCGGTGGACACTCCTTGCTCCGCAAGCCATGCAGGACGCCCGACAAGCACTCGTGCCCCCATGTCCACCCCTGAGTGGGGAAGACGTACAACACCACTGACTCCACCACCAGCAGCGGCCTGGAAATCGGTGACTTCCCAGTTCCGGTCAACCCCGTCAGGGTCAGGTGCGGTGGGGTGCACGGTTCGGGCTGAGTCAACAATGGCCTGAGCAATGGGGTGCTCTGACCCCTGTTCCACAGCCCCCGCGTAGATAAGGACTTCATCGGGGCCAAACACTGTGTCCACGGTCATTCGACCAGCGGTCAGTGTCCCAGTTTTGTCGAGGACGACCGTGTCGATGCGTCGGGTTGATTCCAGGATTTCTGGTCCCTTAATGAGGATCCCTAGACTCGCCCCTCGCCCCGTACCGACGAGCAACGCCGTCGGAGTTGCTAACCCCAGAGCGCATGGGCACGCAATGATGAGGACCGCAACAGCTGCCGTGAAGGCAGCCGACAGTGACGGCCCCCACACCAGCCATCCCGCAAACACCAGGACAGCTATGACCATAACAATCGGCACAAAAACTGCCGAGATTCGGTCGGCCAATCGTTGAATGGGGGCCTTACCCGTTTGTGCTTGGCTGACCAAACGACCCATCGCCGCCAGCGTGGTGTCTTTACCTACCCGTGTTGCTTCCACATCCAGGTACCCGGACGTGTTGATCGTGGCGCCGGTCACGTGGTCGCCTTCGCGCACATCGACAGGCAGTGGTTCTCCAGTGAGCAGTGACGTGTCCACAGCGGATTGGCCGCGGACAACCACCCCATCAGTCGCGATCTTCTCACCAGGGCGAACCGCAAACACGTCACCCACGATGAGGTCATCAACAGCGACCTTGAGGTCAACTGTCTCGCCGTTCGCGCGACGCACCAGGTGGGCATCCTTCGCACCCAGTTCAAGCAGCGACCGCAACGCGTCGCCGGCTTGACGCCGTGACCGGTGTTCCGCGAACCGGCCTGCTAACAAGAAAGTGGTGACCACAGCAGCGACCTCAAAATAGATCTCCGCCATACTGCCGTGGGACCTTGCCGGGATCAACGACATGGTCATGCGCATCCCCAACTCGCCTGCGCCACCAAAGAACAGCGCCCACAACGACCAGGCGGTGGCGGCAAGAACACCAGTGGACACCAGTGTGTCCATGGTGGAAGACCCGTGCCGAGCTGCCCGGAACGCCGCCCGGTGAAATGGCCACGCACCCCACGTGACAACAGGGAGAGATAACGCGGCAACAACCCACTGCCACCCGGTGAACTGGGTGGCAGGGATCATCGACAACAGCAGGACAGGGACCGTGAGAACCGCAGACCACCGAAGCCGGTGCGCCAAGTCAGCGCCCCGGTCAGGAACTGGTGCGGAGGTGTCCGCGTCCCCATCGTGGCCTGCGTGACCGCCGTCAAGGGCAGCACCGTGGCTGGTGTGCTCGTCACCCGCATCTGGTGGCTGAGTTACGGTGGACTCTGACGCGGGAATGCCCTGCGTTTGTGCGCGCGAGGTGACTGCTCCGGTATATCCGGCGCGTTCAATAGCCGCGATCAGGTCTTCGTTGCTGACAGGTTCGGTAAGGACCACATGGGCGCTCTCCAGGGGGAGGTTCACGGTGGCGGTAGCCCCGGGTATCTTGTTGATTCTCCGTTCAACACGCGCCACACATGACGCGCAGGTCATCCCGGACACCGAGAGGTCCACTTCGGCAAGAACAGGACGGTCGGTCGGGGTGTCGGTGGGCAATTGTTGGGGGTGTGCCATGGGAGTGCTCCTCAGGATCTGAGGGGGAATGACGCAGATCGGCGACCATTCATAGGGGCCCGGCAGCGGGCGGCGCCTGGTGGGATGCGGGGCCGCTGGTTTCAGGGAGCGGCCCGTCAGTCCGAAGGCGGGTGCACCAACAGGTGCGTGGTGGAGATTTTTGGGGTGGCGCATCGGTGAGTGGGTTAGCCGATGCGCCACCCACAGTTGTTACTGGCAGTTGCAGTTGCCGCAGCCACAACCGCCACCGGAGGCACCCTTGGCGGTTAAGCCAAGGTCTTCATTGGCGTTTGCTTTGTCGCCTTGTTCACCTGATTCGGTGGCGAGAGCTTGGGTGTCCACGGCGATGGATGCGACCTCGTACCCGGCTTCGTCGACTGCTTCGCGAAGTGCTGCCTCGTCCAGTGGGTTGTCTGAAAAGACGGTGACTTCGGACTCTGCGTCTTTGCGCAGTTCAATAGAGACGTTCTCGACTCCGGAGACGGCATCGAGTTCGCGGGTGACCGACGACACGCAGTGGGCGCAGGTCATGCCAGGGACCATCAAAGTTGTCACAGTTGACATGTGTTTTCCTTGCTGTGGAAGGGAAGTGAGCGTGGCGGTGTTGGATTAACTCCGCACAAGGCGGGCAATAGCAGCGGCTGCTTCAGCAACTTTTTCTTGCCCTTCGGTTGGTGAACTTTGTGCAGCGTTGACCACACAATGCCCGATGTGGTCTTCCAAGAGTCCGAGACTGACTGCATGGAGCGCTTTGGTCACCGCTGAGACCTGAGTGAGGACGTCAATACAGTAGGTGTCTTCTTCCACCATACGTGCGATTCCTCGCACCTGACCTTCGATGCGCCGCAACCGTTTGTGGTAGTCCTCTTTTGTTCCGGAATACCCGCGTGACGGGGGGACAGTCACCGTGGAATCGTCGATGTGTTCCGTTGTCATTGCGTTGCCTTCCTCGTGCGGCGGCCAGTTGACCAACACCCCTAGCATACCCCCAGGGGGTATTAAGTCAAGGAGAACAAGAAGAAAAAATACACCCACACCACCGCCTGCGAACTATTCCCATAACGTCACTCCTCCGATATCCTGAGCCAATCGCGCAAGAGCACTACTCGTCCCATTCGCAACAGATGTCTGAGATGGCAGGGTTATTTCATCATGCGCGACAACACACTCATCCTTGACCGACGCGGCTTTCTTATCGCACTAGGCGTGGCTGCAGTGATTGCGCTCGCGGCCGTGGGAGTGTTTCTGATCCGTCATTTCTTCCCCTCAACTCTCACCCTTGAGGAAGTCACCACGCAGACGGTGGAGAGTGTGGAATTGTTTGAGTACACGTACTCAGCGAACCCTCAAGGGGCAAGCCGGACGGTGATCACCTCGGCTGAGGTGATCCCAGAGCTTACCCGAGCCTTTGATCAGATGCCCGCGACACCGTTCGATGGTGAAGAACGGGAACTTGCTGGGAAACCGGCAACCGCGTACCGCTTCCATGTGGCCGGTGGCCAGTACGTTGAGGTCACTCAAGTGTTCCTTGGTGAACAGAACGTTGTGGTTTTCTGGCCCAATGGCGAGGTGTATGGATCATCGTGGGGGCGCCCGTTTGACGGGTTCTATGACGAACTTGGCACCACCGACACCGTGCCAGGCGCCCAAGTCCCTCTGGCTACGACCCGCACTCCATAGCAGCGCATCGCTGGGCTACGCCCCGGAAGTCACGGGGAATTTGTTGGTGGTCCTTCTCGCTGTGAGTGGTGAGATACGGAAGGATAGTGCCGTGGACTCGTTGAAAAGATTCTTGGGGTATGACCCAGACGGGCGTGGCGTGAGCCTAGGCACCTCACTGCTGTGGTCGCTGGTGTTGTCGCTTGTGGTCAGCACCATTGTGCGTGCACTGTTTCCCGGGGCGGGGCCCGTGTTACGGATCGTGGTGTTCTTTGCCATCGCGTACCTGGTTTTCCGGTGGATTGACCGGAATCGGAGTGCATCACGGGGGGAACGACGACCTCCGCAGTGATCGATGTCGTCCGTGGGGCGTGGCCGAGCGTGTCGCATCGTGAGAAAGTGGGGCTATCACTCCACAAATTTTTCCAGTTGCCGTGACCCCCGTCACAGAAGGGTCATCGGGCGGGTGACAGTACCGGGCGCAATCGCCGTTAAAAGTGTCCTCGAGACACTATATGTGCAGATGATTGACCTCTTTTTACGTCCACCCCCCGTGTCGCATTGTGTCACTCACCGAGAAAAAACCATCCACCAATGGGTGAGATCCATCCGACATACACCATCGTTTAAGCAGGTCAAACGTCATAGAACGCCAAGGCTGTGACTGGCAGGCTGGCACTGTGCCTGCCATACTGCTCTCTATGAGCAGGGGAGATTCATCACGGGTCACACCGTACGGGACAGGCCTACGCCGCCGAGCCGACATCATCGACCAAGCGTCCAAACACTTTGCACGCTACGGCTATCATGGTGCCTCCCTGAGAGAAATCGCATCGCGAACTGGAGTCTCCCACGCCGGGCTTCGCTACCACTTCAGCACCAAAGAAGAACTCCTGATGGAAGTCCTCGCCCGACGCGAACGATTCGGAAGCGAACTTGTCGCACTCGACGAACTCCCAGAAGAACCCACCACCGAACAAGCCTGGTTGCTCGTCGAACGATTTGTTGACCTCATGAAAATGAGCTTCTCTCAACCAGGGTTCATCGAACTCTTCATCACCCAAGCCGTGTTCGCTGCCCACGAAGACCACCCCGCCCACGAATTCTTCCAACGCCGCTACCGCACCATGCGCGCCGAATACACCCAAGGGCTCTCCGCGATCAAAGCAGCCGGACTCCTCAAACCAGGAGTCGAACCCGAATTCGCCGCGACCGCACTCATCGGGTTCCTCGACGGACTGCAAATCCAATGGCTCCTGGAAAAGAAAGGCGTGGACTACATGGAGGTGTCACGCCGTTTCATGCGAGCACTCGTTGCTGACGAACACCTCGACCAGATCGACGACTTCTTCGCAGCCTAACTCTGAGTCCGCGGCGCGGCAGCCGCAGCACGAGCAGCAGCAGGAAGTGCATCAATGATCTGGTTGATCGCCGCATCATCATGAGCCGCCGAGACAAACCATGCCTCAAATACCGACGGCGGCAAATTCACCCCAGCGTCCAACATTGCATGGAAAAACGGGGCATACCGAAATGTTTCGTTAGCTTGGACATCAGCGTAATTCTGTGAACCATGATCACAAGCAGTCTCACCAAACATGATGGAAAACAACGATGACGCGTGCTGCACGCGGTGCGCCACACCCTCATGTGTGAGCGCCTCGCTCACTGCACCACTGAGCACAGTCGCTGTGCGTGACACATGGTCATACACCTCTTGCGTAGCGTGAGCCAACGTCGCCAACCCTGCAGCAACCGCAACCGGGTTCCCCGACAGTGTTCCCGCCTGATAAACCGGCCCCAACGGGGCCAAATAATCCATGATGGCCGCCGGGCCACCCAAGGCAGCAACCGGCATTCCACCACCAATCACCTTCCCAAACGTCACCAGATCAGGGGTGTACGTCGCGCCCCCCGTGGCCGTCTCATAGCCCCACCAACCTGACGCGGAGGTGCGGAAACCGGTGAGTACCTCATCGAGAATGAACAACGCCCCATGCCGGGTGGTGAGGTCACGCAAGCCCTCATTGAAACCAGCAGCAGGGGGCACCACACCCATGTTCGCTGGTGCCGCTTCCGTGATGACAGCAGCTATTCGCCCCGGGTGGGCCTCAAATGCGTGCGCCACTGCATCCAGATCGTTGTAAGGGAGAACAAGAGTCTCCGCTGCCGATGCGTCAGTCACCCCAGCAGACCCGGGTAACGCTTGGGTGGCGACCCCGGATCCCGCCTCTGCAAGAAGTGCATCAACATGCCCGTGGTAGCAGCCCGCAAACTTGATGATCAACGGTCGTTCGGTGACCCCACGGGCGAGACGCACAGCCGTCATCGTCGCCTCCGTCCCTGTGGACACAAGCCGCACCCGCTCCGCGAACGGCACCCTAGCGCGGATCGCCTGCGCCAACTCCACCTCACCCACAGTGGGCGCACCGAAAGACAAACCCCGTGCGGCTGCCTGCTGCACAGCGTCCACCACCGCCGGGTGGGCGTGCCCAAGCAGTGCAGGACCCCACGAACTGACGAGATCCACATACGTGCGCCCGGCAACGTCAGTAATCGTGGCACCCTGAGCAGAGGTGATGAACCGTGGGCTGCCGCCCACACTGCGGTAAGCGCGTACAGGCGAGTTCACCCCACCAGGGAGAACCGTTTGAGCGTGAAGGAAAGCCGTGTCGTTTGTTGTCATCCGTTGTCCTTTAACCAAGTGGCGACCTCAAGGGCCCAGTACGTGAAAATGATGGTGGCGCCGGCACGGCGGATGGAGTGAACAGACTCCATGATCGCTGCATTTCGGTTGATCCATCCATGAGCTGCCGCGGCTTCAATCATCGCGTACTCACCAGAAACCTGATAAGCGGCAACCGGCACATCCACCCGGTCAGCCACATCAGCCAGAACATCAAGATAGGACATGGCAGGTTTCACCATGACAATGTCTGCGCCCTCCAGCACATCCAAATCCGCCTCACGTGACCCTTCCACACGGTTTGCGTAGTCCATCTGGTAGGTGCGCCGGTCACCGTCCAGAGTGGACTCGACCGCGTCACGGAACGGTCCATAAAACGCTGACGCATACTTCGCTGAATAGGCAAGAATCGCAGTGTCAGTGAAACCAGCATCGTCAAGAGCGGCACGAACCGCGCGTACTTGTCCATCCATCATGCCTGATAAGCCAACAACGGCAGCCCCAGCCCGAGCCTGAGCGATCGCCATCTCCTCGTAGCGGACAAGAGTGGAATCATTATCCACACCACCGTCACTGGTCAAGACCCCGCAATGGCCGTGATCGGTGAACTCATCCAGGCACAAATCAGCCATAACAACGGTATTTCCTGTGCTCGCTGTGACAGCCACGGCAATGGCCCGATTGAGGATGCCGTCTGGATCAGTTGCGCCGCTTCCCGTGGCGTCGCGGTGTTCGGGAACACCAAACAGCATGATTCCGCCAAGCCCAGCTGCCTCCACTGTTGCAACAACATCAGGCAGGGTGTCCAGGGTGTGTTGCACGACCCCAGGCATCGATCGGATGGGTAGGGCCCCTCCTGCCCCTTCTCGCACAAACACCGGTAACACCAGGTCACGAGGGTGAAGGTGAGTTTCCCGGGTCAAGGCGCGCATGGCGGCGTTGGTCCGTAAGCGGCGTGGTCGGTCCTTCACAGTGTTCCTTCCGGTTGTGCGAGTGTGCGGGCAGTCCACGCATCAACGAGCGCGTCAACAAGACCTGCAGTGCTTGCCTGGCGGGCAACCGCATCAATGGGCAGCGAATGACGCTGCGCTGCACGACGGGTGGGCTCTCCGATGGCAACAAAAACGGGGCGATCCTCATTCCCCTGGGCGGGCCCGGGGCCTGGTGAAGGGTGCCCGAATTGCGCGACAAACTGTTCCACAATACTGCCTGAGGTGAGTATCACCGCGTCAATGCGTCCAGCTCGCCACGCTGCGAGCGCGCTTGGTGGGGCGGGGTGGGCGACGGTGAGGTAGGTGGTGACGCGGGTGGGGGTGTATCCGGCGCTGGTGAGTCCGGTTTCGAGTTGGGTGGTGGCGAGGTTTCCCAAGGGGAGGAGAACTGCGGTGCGTGGGTCGGTGTGGGTGTTGGCGGCTGGCCATTGGGCGAGCATTCCTGAGGCGGAGTTTTCGGTTGCTTCCCAGGCCACGGTGATTCCGTGGGCGCGCAGTGCACGGGTTGTTGCGGGGCCGACGCTGGCCCATTGGGTGGTGGTGCACACGGTGGTGAGGGGGGTGGTGGGGTGGGTGCGCTGGATGGAGGCGATGAGTTCGTCGACGGCGTTGACGGAGGTGACGGCAACCCAGGCGTAGGTGTGGAGGGCTGCGGTGTGGGTGTCAAGGGTGGCGCGTTGATCGGTGGTGATGGGTTCACGGGTGATGAGGGGGGCGGTGACTGTGTGTCCGCCGGCGTGAGTGATGCGGGTGATGAGGGGGGTTGCTCGTCCTTCGGGGCGCAGGATGAGTGTGGTGCATCCGGTTAGTGGGTGGTGTGGGTCAGTCACGGAGGAACTCCGCGGCGCCGTGGGTGAGGAGGGTGGTGGCGAGTGTGATGCCTGCTTCGGTTGCGTCGTTTTCGCTGGTGACGGTGTGGGTGTGGGTCAGGCGGATGGGGGGTCGGGCGTCGGCAGGTGCGGTCATGGGGGTGGGGGCCGCGTTGATGTCTGTGGTGGTTGAGGGGGTTGGGGTGTGTGCCGTGGGGGTGAGGCGGGGGTCGAGGGCAGTGGCTGTGAGGGTGAGGGTGGTGTTGTGCATGGTGGCGAGGGCACCAACGGGTGCGGCGCAGCCAGCTTCGAGGTGGCGCAGGACGGCACGTTCGGCGGCGACGGCGTAGGCGGTGGGCTGGTGGTGGAGGGTGCGTATCCCGGCGAGGATGCTGGGGTGGTGGTCAGCCATGTCGTGGCGTACTTCGATGGCTAGTGCTCCTTGGCCGGGGGCGGGCAACATGCTTGTAGGGGGCAAGAGTTCAGAGATGACGTGGGCGCGCCCTAGTCGGCGGAGTCCGGCGGCGGCGAGGACAACGGCGTCGAGGTCGTTGCGGATGTGTGGTTTGTCTGCGGTGGATAGTCCGACGCGGGCGAGTCGGGTGTCCACGTTCCCGCGGATATCGACGATGCGCAGGTCAGGTCGGGCGACAAGGAGTTGCGCGGCCCGGCGGGGGGAACCGGTGCCCACGAGTGCGCCGTGGGGGAGATGGGCAAGGCTTTCGCCGTGTCGTGAGCACAGGGCATCTTGGGGGTTTTCGCGTTCGGGGACGATGATGGTGGTCCCCTCGTGTGGCGTGGTGGGGAGGTCTTTGAGTGAGTGCACGGCGATGTCGATGTCACCGGCGAGCAGTGCTTGGCGGATCGCGGTGACGAACACTCCTGCCCCACCCATGGTTGCTAATGATCCGGTGAGTACGTCACCGTCGGTGCGGATGTGGGTGAGGTCAACGGTGACGCCAGTGGCCTGGGCGATGAGCGCGGCGGTGGCACGGGATTGGGCTGTCGCTAAGGCTGAGGCACGGGTGCCAAGACGTAGGGAAGTCACCTGGCCATTGTGTCATTGTTCGCGTGGGCTGTGGTGGGTTGGTGTCGCGATGTGCACAACATGTGCACTGTCTCCGCGCCGGATGATGGTGGCTCGTCCAGGGGGTTGTGCGCTGGCGTACACGCCGGGCCACAGGGGGCCTTCGCTGCGGTCACCGGACATGATGATTCCGCTTGCTCCGTTGTCTTTCAGTGTGTGGAGGACAGGGTCGTAGAGGGCGCGGGCGGCACCAGCGACGGGTCGTGCTACCAGGATGTGGAGGTTAATGTCGCGTGCGGCAGGCAGGAATGGGACGAGGGGGGTGAGGGGGTTGTGGCCTGTGGCGGTGACAATGTCGAGGTCGTCAACAACGACCATGATCGCTAAGTCTCGGGATCGTTCGCCGTTGATTCGTCCCTGGAGTTCGTCTGTCAACGATGCGACGAGTTGCTGGGCAGCGGCCGTTGAGGTGGCGTGGGCGCCGATGAAGTCGTTCGAGCACACCCCTGCCAGGGTGGATCGTGGGTCAATGAGCGCAAATACAACGGATTCTGGGGTGTTGTGTGCGACGAGGTGTGTGATGACGTGGCGTAAGAGTGTTGTTTTCCCGCAGCCAGCGTCGCCCACAACGATGAGGTGTGGGTCAGTGGTGGCCAGGTCAAGCACATGAGTGGTCATGGTGTCTTGGTGCAGCCCCAACGCGACACGGGTAGGGCTTGGCGTGATGGGTGGGAGTTGGTCGGCGGTGATGAGTGAGGGAAGGACCCGGATGGGGTCGGCTTGTTCCTCACCCCACATCGACGTCACCTGCCGCGCGTAAGCGGCAACCGCATCGCCTAGGGGAGTGTCACCGGGGTCGGTGGGAATGGGGAGTGCCACCTGCGCGAACGTTGCCGCGTCGGTGAGGGCGCGCCCTGGAGGGGCGGACCGCATCGTTTCAGCGCGTTTGCGAGCGATGCTGGACTCAGCTGGGTCGTTGAGGCGTAACTCAACTCGCGTTCCGATCAGTGGTTGCACACTCATGGGGATCTCATTCCACCGAGTCACTGTCATGATGACGTGGACTCCCACAGAACTTCCCCGCGTCAGTAGGTCAGTCAGTGGTGCGGCAAGATCCTCATAGTCTGAGCGCACCGCACCGTACCCGTCGACCACCACAACAATGTCTGCTGATTTTTCTCCGGGCAGTTCGCCGCGGGTGTGGCGGGCCCGGAAATCCGTGAGCGAGTCGATATGCTGCTGGGCCATGAGTTGTTCGCGCCGGGTGATGAGCCGAGCAAGTTCCTGAACCGTGCGGTGCTGTAATTCACGCATTGTTCGGGTGGCGATCGCCCCCACATGCGGGAACCCTGCTAAGCACGCGAGACCCGAGCCGGTGAGGTCCAGCCCATACACAGCAATGTCTGTGGGCGCATATGTTGTTGCGATTGCCGCAACAATGGTGCGTAGCGTTGTGGTGCGTCCTGATTGGGGTGAACCAATGATTGCGACATGTCCGCCCGCCTGAGCGAGATTTAACACCCATGGACCTTGTTCTTGGGTTGCGGGCCGATCCTCCACGCCAATGGCAACGCATCGAGAATCAGAGCGTACTGGGGTCTGGGTAGGAGTGAGTAAAACACGTGCTGTTAACGGTGGCAACCACACCGGTGGTGTGGCGGGCACAACCGACAAGGACGCCACCATCGCGTCAATCAGCCGGGGTTGTGACTGCGGTGACGGGGCGACCAGGGAGGGGATTAGCCCACTAAGGTCACGTGACGCACCGTGGTGTGACAACGTATTGGTGAAAGGGAGTGCCATCACCGGCCACGGCAGCACGTCCTGGGCGATGTCATCACTGTCAGATTCCACCTCATCAGGAACGGGACCTGACACGTATGCGGCAGTGAACCGGGCGTACATGGTGGTGTCTACTTTGAGATACCCGTGCCCGGGCTGTTGAGGCAAATGGTAGGCGTCAGGGGAGTCCACAATCATCACAGACTCCTGCTCTGAGAACGTCCGCAACCCAATGCGATACGACAGGTATGTGTCTAACCCCCGCAACCGACCGGTATCCACCCGCTGCGAGGCCAACAACAAATGAATCCCCAACGCCCGACCAATACGTCCAATTTTCATGAGCGTGGTCATAAACTCTGGTTCAGCCGTCAACAACTCTGAAAACTCGTCAATGACGACAAACACGTGCGGCATCTGCGGGATCCCACTGCTTTCACCCGCCGCCACACGGGCCGCCCGGTACGCGGTGATATCAGAGAACGGGCCATGCTGTTTGAGTAACTGCTGGCGGCGCACAATCTCTCCTTCAAGAGACGCCTGTGCCCGCTCAATGAGGAACGGGTCATCGGCGAGATTGTCGATCACCCCAGCCACATGAGGCAACGAACTCAACGGCGTGAACGCCGCCCCACCCTTGTAGTCCACCAAAATCATCGACAACTCAGAGGGGTCGTGGGTGGCCGCAAGATTGAGCACTAACGTTCGCAACAACTCCGATTTCCCCGACCCGGTCGCCCCAACACACAACCCATGCGGTCCCATCCCACCCTGGGCTGACTCACGGAGGTTCACTGAGAGCACAGCCCCCTGCGGCGTCCACCCCATCGGAGCGCACAAAAAATCCTCAGCGCGACGACGGCCCCACAACGCAGGACTCACATCCCCCACACGTGTCACCCCCAAGGTCGACAACGCCGTGTGGACACCATCACGACCACCAGAGGTAGGTGCCCCATCATCCACTGCACCACCATGCGCAGCAACACCCCCAGCAACCGCAGCAAACACCTCCACACTCATCAGGTCAGGGCTCAACACCGCCTCCACACCCTGTGCGCCGGACACCAACGACGCCGACAACGACTCATCCACCACCACACGCACCGACGTGTCCGAACGCTCCGCAACCCGATCCGACACCACCGTCACCACCCGCACACCCAACTGCGCCAACGACCCCACACCCGCCGGAAGGGGACACTCACCCACCTCACCCGCGCTCGCATCAACACACACAATCAACGGAACCTCATGGGCGCCACGAATACCCCCTGTGCGCCCACCCGACAACACCGACGTCGCCCGAGCGGCAAACTCAGACTCCAACAGCGCAGCCAACCCCGCCATATCGTGAGCGATCCATCGTTCCCGCAGCGGGCCATCCCACCCCGGACCGGTGCAATGCGGCAACACTTGTATGCCCTCCCACTCGGCATACCGGGCAGGGGGAATCACCGCCGCGACCCGCACATCGGCAGGAGAATGCCACGTCACCACCTGCGCAAGCAGTGCGCGAACCACCCCATGCGCCACCCCCGGCGCACCCACAACAGATACCGACATCGCAGAAGCCAACGGGACCCACACTGGCATACCTGCAACCACCGAATACGCGTCGGAGACCACCCGGGCGGCGTTGTCCATCATGGGGTCACGTTGCACCAAAGGATCCGACACGGCAGGAACGACCACTTCCTGCCACCGCACCACACCCGCCCCGACCCGGGCATCCAAAAAATCTGCGTCACCAGGACGCCGCTCCCACACCCGCTCCACATGGCGAACCATCACCCCCAACTGCTCCGGGCCAGGGTGCACCGCCACTGCCGCAGCACGAGCCTTGTCATGCCCGGCACGACACTGCTGCCGCAACTCCTCCAAATACTCCGCAAAGCGCTCACGCTCCCGGTGCCGAGCCCGCCGCGCACCCGCCCGCTGAGTCAACGCCATTCCCACCGCAGACACCAACGCCACCATCAAAATGACGGCCCCCAACAACACCATGAGCGGGTTAGCACGCAACACAACAATCATCGTGATCGACGACAACGACCCCACCACAGGAAGAAGCGTCTGCAGCGGAATTCCCCCGGCAGGCGCGTCCCCCAACGCAGGTGGAGCAGCCATCACCAGCGGTTCAGGGCGCACCAACGGTGGAACAACACGGGCAGGACGAGACGACACACTCATGCTGCAAACACTCCCATCACCACGAGATACAACCCCCACACACCAAGAGCAAGAGGAAACAACGCCACCAACGCCACCGACTCCACTGCATCTCCCACCCGCCGTGCCACCACGCGCGCATGGGGTGCCGGATTGGCCACTGCCACCGCTATCACCGCCGCCAACGCCACCACAGCGACACCTACCACGACTCCCAAAGACCACGGTGCGGCCACCACAGCACCAACCCCCGCGACAACCAACGCAACCCACAACGCCGTCACACACACAACCGACCCCACATGCCGTGCCCGCAACGCCACCGCCACCACTGTGACCCCAGCTAACGCCCACGCCCACGTGTTATCAGACGCACTCATCACCCACACCGACCACGCCACAGCGGCGCCCACCGGCGCGACCATCCACGCCATATGCCACCAGGCATCGTCAAGGGCAGCAAGAACCTCACCACGATCAGGGTGATCACCACCCATCACCGCATCATCCAGTGCGGTCACACCGCCAGCAGCCAGAGCCACCGTCGGGGCGACCCCCAACGCCACCACACATGCCACCGCGCAGGCGGCTGCCACCCCCACTACTGGCAGCCCCGCCACACTCAACGCACCAACCAGCACCGCCCACAACCCCCCAACGCCCATGCCAGACAAAGGTGCGGTGGACTGAGAACGCAACGACACCAACCCGCCATGCGCCACAACAGCAACCGCTAGCCCCAACCCCACACCCGCAGCAACACCCCACCCTGCGGCCACCGCACCACAAGCACCCACGACACCAGCCCACCCTGCACCCACCACGCCCAGCAACGGACGTAACCGTGCCGCCGAGGGAAGCGCATCGGCCAACACAGACGCACCAACAGCTGCTGCGAGCGCACCTGCCGTAATCATCACCGCAGGCCACACGGTCCCCGCGCTCATCAGTGGCCACCCCACCGCAACGATGATGGCCGCGCATGCAAGCGATGCTGCGACGCTGGTGTGCTCGGCTCGCCACAGGTGTTCTGACTCATCAGCTGCCTCCGCGACAACATCAGTGACGTCCACGACAACGGGAGGAACCGGAGCTTGGGTGGGCGACACGAGTCGTACCGTTGCACCATCAGGGACACCTGATTGCCCGCAGGGCACACCAAGTGGAACCAATTCACCTAGTTGAGTTGCCAACACGCAACCTTGACCTGGTGGAATGTGTTCACTCAGACAGTCGACAATATCTGGCAAGAGCACAGCGAACGGTTCACTTGCGGGCACAACCACCGTGGCACGACGGGTGGAGCCAATGACGGTGATGCGCAGGGAAGATGTCACTTTAGGCCCCCCCGAACAGCGATGCGCCACCCGCCGTGAGGTTGCGAGCGTAGGACACCCCAATTGTGATCGCCAACGCCACCGCACCGACCACAAGGGAGACCAGCACACGGTGGACAACCGGCACGACCTGGCGTCGAGCCCCGAGCGCACCATGGAGGAAGGCGGACCGTAGGCGCTGCCGATGTAACCGGACGGCATCGAGTAATGCCTGGTCTGTGTGGCGTGACATGACAACTCCTTGAGGTGGGGAAACGTCCTCACTGTAGGGGGGTGATGTCACACGGAATGGGTTTTCCACAGGGGTGAGGTGCGCTATGCACAGGGGGTAAGTCCCCATCGAAACGTGTTGTGGACGGTTCGTAAGGTCAACCACACACGTTCGTTAACCTGCTCATCCCTTGAAGGAGCCGCCATGAAGTTCGCTATGGGCACTCACGTTCTCACTCAACTCACCCAAAAAACCAGTCACTCCAGTGACGAACTGGGTGCGTTGGTTCGTCAGCTTGCTGCGGCGGCTGCACCGTTAGAAGGCCGGTTCAATGGTGCTGCACGTGTGGCATTTGATGAGTTTGCCCACAACGTTGATGCGATTTCGGCTGAACTGAATGCAGCGCTCAATGATGTGCTCGCGGGTATTCAAGGCATGGACCGTTCGTTCCTCGAGGGGGAGCAAACCATGGCGGACAGTACCCGCGCGACGCAATCGTCCGTGTCTTTTGATGCTGCCCGGTTTCGTTCGACCCGCTAGCTGAGGGCCCCGTCGGGCGCCACGACATCTACTGATACCCACCCACATGAAGGAGACAACATGTCAGGAAACACCATTGATCGCCGCGATTACGACATTGCCGCATCAACGAACGCGCAAGACAACTTCCATGCGGTCGCTGCGCGTCTTGACACGCTCATTGACCAGCGCACAGCTGATGTTCGTGCCGCGATGGCTGATTATCAGGCTGATGGGGTGTCTGAGGATTATGCGGTGAAAGAGCAGCGTTGGTCGGCTGCGGCCACCGGTGTGAAGGAGATTATTTCGACGTTGCGCACGGCGATGGCGGCCAATGATGAAACAGCGCAGGCAACGTTGACCCGGGCGCGGGCGGCAGTGTCAGCAATGGGTTGAGGCGGTGAGGGGGAATCGACACAATATTTATTGTGATATTGACCTGACGCCTAGTCAGAAAATGTGGAAATGCTGGCCAGAATACCGGACAATAATCGGCGGAAAAGCGCTACACATAGTCACCAAGAAAAAGGGCGTCACATCCAGGTGACAAAACACAGAAAAATGCGCCCATTCCCGTTAGTGAGGTGATATCTCAGTTCACAATACGCTCAGCAACCCCCTGGGCATGAGGAATCGTCGCTGCTAGCCCAGTGCCAGCCACCCACGAGCCGGCAATGTGAAGACCCGAATCTGTGGTTGCTGCCACCGCAGCGGAGGCCACCGCACGCATCGTGGGAGTCACCGGGGCCAAGGCGTCCGGCCACCGCACCACGGCGCTGGCCGCAACGGCGCAGTCACTGACCCCATACAGTGCAGGAACTTCAGTGGCAGCGTGTGCCACAATGGCGGCGTCATCGGTGGGTAGGTGATCGCCATGCCGCCCAAAACTCAACCGAATGACATGATGATCGGGACCAAAAGCGCTGATGACAGCCTCATCAACCCACCCCCACTTTGCATTAGCATGCGTGGAAGCTTTCGCTTGGAACCCAGCGTCCGGTGACACAAGCACACCAGTTCCACGAGGGTAGGAACCCAGCTGCTTGGAGTGCACAACCACAGTGGCCAGCGCAATGTCGGTGCCACGGGCCACCTGGTTTAGCTGATCACCAGCGTCATAGATTCCCGTGTCAGCGAGCAACGCCAGTGCCGGTCGAGCAGGCAACGCAATGATGATGTGGTCGCTGACGCTCACGTCCTGGCCTGACGTCCCCTGCACCACCCAGCGCCCATCGCGCTGTGTCAACGCGGTCACCGCTTCATCGAGGAGAACAGTTCCACCAGCAGCAGAAATACTCTGATAAAGAGTGGAGGGCAGAGTGTGCAACCCACCGACGATCCCACTGACAGCGCGCCCAGCAGGAGCCGCCGCACGAATGCGTTTCACCACCCCAGTCAGGGTGCCCTCATCGGCAAAGTACTCCCGAAATTTTGGGTGAATCGCGGAGACATCCAACAGGGTCGGTGACGTGGAATGCACACCTCCCACAATTGCAGACACAAGCCGGTCAGCAACCTTGTTGCCCATCCGAGAACGAACAAAAGCATCCAGGTTCGAGGTGTCACCCACCCGCGGCGGAAGGATCCGGTCCACCCAGGCGCGAACCGATCCAACCCACCCCAGGGCCGCGCGGGCATCGGCGGCAAACGGGTCGACGGGGATACCCAACACCCCAGCTGAGGGCAGCGGAAACGCTGACGAACGATCCGGAACACACCACCCAGCCCGATCCTCAGGGCTTGTCACCTGCAAACCGAGAGACGTCACCAGAGCAGAGACCGCAGGAGCTCGGGTAGCAAAAGATTCAGCCCCCGCATCGAGAAGAAGGTCACCATGAGGTCCGCTCATCTGCAACGGCGCAAGAAATCCACCCACCTGGGATGACGCATCGACAAGTGTGACCTTGTTGCCGCGAACCGCAAGGTGATGTGCAGCGGTGAGACCAGCAATTCCAGCGCCAATGATCGTTACGGAGGTCACAGTGAATGCACCAGTTCCACGATGCGGGTCAGGACGGTGGGGTCGGTTGTTGGTGGAACCCCGTGACCAAGGTTCACCACGTGGCCAGGTGCGGCCCGCCCTGATTCCACCACGGCGCGCACGTGGTCTTCGAGCACCGGCCATGGTGCACCAAGGTAGGCCGGGTCGATGTTTCCTTGTAGGGGAGTGGTGCCACCGAGGATCGCGTTGGCTTCACTGAGTGGCGTGCGGTAATCCACCCCAATGACTGTTGCCCCGACCTCCCGCATGTCGGTCAGCAGGTGCCCGGTGTGGGTGCCAAAGTGGATCCGAGGAACGTCCAGGTCGCTGATGTGGGCGAACACGCGTGCCGATGCGGGTGCCACGTGTGCCACGTACAAGTCACGGCTCAGCGAACCAGCCCACGAGTCAAAGAGCTGTGCGGCGCTTGCCCCCGACAGTATTTGGGTGCGCAGGAACTGACCGGTCACGCGGGCACACCAGGTCATGAGCCTGGCCCACAGATCGGGTTGCCCCACCATCATGTGCCGGGCGGCGAGGTGATCACGTGACGGGCGTCCTTCCACCATGTAGGCAGCCAAGGTGAACGGTGCACCAGCAAAACCGATCAGGGGGCGTGAACCGAGTTCAGCGGTGATGAGGGTGATGGCTTCACGGATGGGGGCGAGGGCGTCCTCGGTGAGGGTGAGTGACTCGAGCGCGTCCAGGTCTGCTTGTGTGCGGATGGGGCTTCCCAGGACTGGCCCAACCCCGGAAACAATGTCGACATCAACCCCGGCAAGACGCAACGGAATGACAATGTCAGAGAAGAAGATCGCTGCGTCTACGTTGTGGCGGCGAACGGGTTGCATGGTGATCTCTGCGGCGAGATCGGGGCGAAGGCATGACTCGAGCATGCCAATTCCCCGTCGGGCCGCAATATATTCCGGTAATGACCGTCCGGCTTGTCGCATGAACCACACCGGAATGTGGTCGTGAGGTAAACCACGAAATGCGCGTACGAGAGAACTCGAATCGGTACCAGCAGAAATGAGAGGATGGGTTTTAGGCAGAGTCACACTACCGATTCTGCCCCCTCGCACAATAAATGGTTAAATCGAATCGCTGTGGTTTTCGTATCTATGACTGCGAGCCACCATGAGCTGGACCTCGAAGCCCTCGAACAACTCTCGCAGGGGGCACGTTCTGCGTCGAGGAACATCATGGCGGCCTGCCCCGGAGTGACCGGTTCCGTTGTTGTTGCAACGTGCAACCGGTTCGAGGTGTACCTGGACACCAACGACCAAGTGCTTGCGTCCACGTCACGTGAGGACATTCGGGTCGATGGTGGGTTGAGTCATGCCGTGACTGAAACGATCAGGTTGATTGCTCGGGAGTCGGGAGTGGCTCCGGAGCGTGCCCAGCAGGCGTTTACAGTACGGTCGGGTGCTGAGGTTGTGTCCCATTTGTTTGATGTGGCTGCTGGGCTTGATTCCATGGTTGTTGGGGAACGTGAAATTGCGGGTCAGGTCCGGCGAGCGTTAGACACTGCCCATAGTGAGCGGACAACAAGCCCACGGTTGGAGCGGTTGTTTCAGCGTGCGTTACACACCTCGAAAGCGGTGGCGAACCAGACACAGTTGTCTGCGCAGGGCCGTTCGATTGTGTCGGTTGCGCTGGATTTGGCGGAACCATCGGTGCCGCACTGGCCGCAGACTGCGGCTCTTGTTGTGGGCACTGGGGCGTATGCGGGGGCTACAGTCGCAGCGTTGCGGTCACGGGGGGTCACTGACATTAGTGTGTTTTCGCCCTCGGGGCGTGCGGAGGTGTTTGCGCAGTCTCATCCTGTGACGCCGGTCCATGATCTGCTGGATGCAGTCAGTAACAGTGACATTGTGTTGTGTTGTTCGGGGATTGGGCCGCGTCGTGCCGCGGTGGTTGACGTACGTGGTGAGGGTCAGCCCACTCCAGCTGTGGAGTATGTGTTGGAGCAGGCAGCTGTGGCAGCAGCGCGTGAAGATGTTGCGGGTTTGGCGGGCGACGCTGAGGGTGATGAGTTCCCGCTGGTGATTGTGGATTTGGCGTTACACCGGGATGTGGACCCGCAGGTGGCGGATTTAGATGCGGTGGTCCTCATGGATTTGGGGACGATTCGCGCGAACGCGCCTGAGGTGGCGGACACGTCGGTTCGTGCTGCTCGGTCACTGATTGGTATGGCAACGGATGAGTTTGTGCAGGCGGAGCGGGTGCGCCGAGCTGATTCGGTCATTGTTGATGTGGTGAACAGGGTTGAGGCTGCTCGTGCTGCCCGTATTTCTTGGGAGTTGGCTCAGGCGGCTGACGGGGCCGGTGGGCACGGTGATGAGCGTACTCACGACTGGGTTGTGCGCAAGGTGCATGCCCGGGCGGGCGAGTTGTTGCATCGGCTTATTTCCGATGTGCGTGCCCGGTTGAATGCTGGTGTTGCGTTACCGGATTTGCTTGATGATGCAGCGGTGAGCCGAGATATTACTGAGGTGTTGGGTGTTCCAGTGGACCACCCCAACTCCTGAAGTGACTCTGATGGCACTCGTGTCAGAATAGAGGTGTGTCCCACAACTCAGCCGCACCAGTGAGCGGTTCCCGGTCCCCGTCCTTGCGGCAGCGTCACCCAGGGAGCCGTCGCCGCCGCGCTCGCGGTTGGGTCCCTGATCAGCATGGTGCGTGGGCGATGTTGACGGTTCCGCTGCTGGTTGGTGTGGTGGTTGGGGGTCCTGCGTGGGTTCATGTCCCGTTAGCGGTTGCCTGGTATGTTGCGTACTTTGCTTTTTTTGCTGCGGGTTTGTGGTTGCGGTCTGGACGGAAAGCCCGGTATTTTCCTCCGGTTCGTGTTTATGCGCTGGTGGCGGTTGTTCCTGGACTGGTGGTGTGTGTGGTGCGTCCGGAGGTGTTGTGGTGGGCGCTGGTGTTTGGCCCGCTTGTTGTGGGTAGTGCTGTGTGTTCGCATTACCGCGCGGATCGTTCGTTGCTCAATGATGTGCTGACGGTTGTGGCGGCGACGTTGATGTTGCCGGTGGCGTGGTCGTTGGGGAGTACTCCTGGTCATGAGGTGGCGATGTGGCAGTCCACGGCGATGGTGGGGGCTTATTTTGTGGGCACTGTGCTGTATGTGAAAACGATGATCCGTGAGCGAGGGTCGCGTATGTACTACGTGGCGTCTGTTGTGTATCACCTGATGCTCGTTGTGGTGCCTTTTGTGTGGGCGCAGTCTGAGCGGGGGTTAGTGCATGAGGGTGGAGCTGCGATTTTTGCTGCGTTTTTCACGTTACTTGCTGCCCGGGCGGTCATCATGCCGCAGGTGGGGGGCACTCCGCGGCAGGTGGGGATGGGGGAGATCGGTGCGTCGTTGGTGTTGGTTGTTCTTTTGCTTGGTGCGTGGTGAGGCTGGGGGCAACCTTGCGTGGCATAACGAATAACGTTATTATCGAATAACGATAATAACGTTGGTCGATGTGTTTGATCGCGTCACCATGTTCCCAAAGGACCACTCATGTCTGACACTCCTCGCACCTCCAAGGGCTCTGTCCGCCACGCACTTGGCCTTGACCGCGGCGATCGAGCAGCCGCATGGCTCATCGTTGCGCTCTTAGCTGCCGCAATCGTTGGCTCGGCAGTTTTTGCGGTCACGCGCATTGTCACGATTGCCCAGGGTGTCGATGTGCCTGTCACCCTGGATATCGCTCCCATCAGCGCTGACGTTCCGATCGCAGGTGACGGAACAACAATCCCAGCCGACGTCCACAGCGTCGAAGTCACCGTCCCTGAACTCACCAGCAGTGCTCAAGCGGCGCTGACCACTCAAACAGCGCTGCTCACCGCAGTCAATATCATCTTGCTGGGATGCATGGGACTGTTCACAATCACTATTATTCGAGGACACGCATTTGCGAAGGGAAACGTTGCCATCATGTGGAGTGCAGCATCAACATTGATTGCCGGCTGGGTTGTCGGACTCGTGACAGACAACTGGGTGGCAGCATCTGTCTTAGAAGCTCTGGGAATCAGTGACCCCGCCAGCATCACCGTGACCTTCCAATTCGTCCCCCTCCTTGCAGCAATCATTATCTCGTTTGTTGCAGCAGCCATGAGCTACGGGCGTCGGATCGAAAAAGACGTCGACGGGCTTGTGTAATGGGGCAGGCCCATCCAGAAGAGCCTCATCTCATTGACTGCCACCTTGATGATCTCCTTGCAGCACGGAACATGACACTCACTCACCTGGCAGAACTCGTTGGAGTGTCCGTTGTCAACCTTTCTGTGCTGAAAAACAACCGTGCGAAAGCAATCCGCTTCTCCACTCTCACCGCGATTTGCGCCGCCCTTCACTGTGATGTCGGCGATATTCTCACAGTACGTAGTGCTACGCACGAGCAATAACACCACCACCACGCGCCGCACCTCGCCCGGCACTCAACCAGGTGCGGCCGGTCCCCCGAAAGGTCACTGTGCGAACGCATCGACAATCAGGTCCCACTCTTGCGGACGTCGCTCGGCGGGCGGGAGTATCAACCCCAACAGTGTCTCGTGTTCTTGGTGGGAAGGTTCCGGTGAGTGCGGCGAAACGGGACGCGGTGAACGCGGCGATCGCGGAGTTGGGATACCGACCGGACCCGGCGGCGCGAGCCTTGGCGCGCGGTCAGCGGACCATGGTAGGGGTGATTGCCCACAACACCACCCGGTTTGGATACGCAGCCACGCTGGAGGGGATCCAGCGCGCCGCCGCTGAGCGGGGGTTGTCAGTAGCGATTGCTGTGGTGGAGTCTGACTCGGATGCGGATATTGACCGGGCGGTGGATGTGCTCTTGGCGCAGCCTGTCCTTGGTGTGGTGGCGATCGTTTTTGATTCGATGAGCCGCCGTGCTGTGGAGCGGCTACCGCACCATGTGCTCAGGGTTGCTGCTGGTGGGGCAGTCGACGGTGTGGCGTCAGTGCTGTTCGATGACGATGCAGTGGGTGCGTTGGCCACCCAGTTCCTCCTTGACGCAGGCCACGAAACTGTCTACCACCTGGCGATGCCCCACGATCCGGCCTCTGGTGGGCGTCACGCAGGGTGGAGGGCAGCACTGGAACGGGCAGAGGTGTCGGTGCCACCGCTGGTGACCTGTACGTATGATCCGCAGTCCGCGTATGAGGCGGCAGGTGGGTTGGTGTCGGGTGTGCGCAGTGGTGAGGTGACTGCGGTGTTGTGTGGCAATGATGTGCTGGCGTTGGGGGTGTATGCACGGTTTGCTGATGAGGGGGTGCGTATCCCTGAGGATGTCAGTGTGGTGGGGTGTGATGATGAGCAGTTTGCTGTGATGCTTCGTCCGTCGTTGACTACTGTCCGCCAAGATTTCCGGGCGATGGGCGCCCGGGCGGTGGAGTTGCTGACCGATGTGCTGCCCTCAGTGGGCGGCACGGGTGCACGTGTCGCTGATGTGGAGTTCTGCGATGCTGTGCTTGTGCAGCGCGGGTCACACCGGGTGGTGTAGGCAGCCGGAGGTGTAGGGCGCAGCTGAGCATGAGGGGAATGACATCCCTGAAAGCGCTTGTCAGAACTTTTGATATGCGCTTTCATAGAGGGAGAGATCAGCCCTTCACCACGACAACTATGGGAGCGCGTCATGCCCGAGACCTCACAACCCAACTGCCACGCCATGACGTGCGACCACGCACCAACACAACCCGTCCACCTGCGAGCAGGCGGTGTGTCACTTGTCCTTGACTCACCCAACGCGCACCTTCCCCGCATCCTGTACTGGGGTGAAGAACTCACCGGAATCACCGACACGTCGCTCGCTGCCCTCGCCACCATGACAACCCCCTCCGCCACCGGAGGCACCATTGACACCCCAGCGATCACATCGATCATCACCGAACCCTCTTCCGGATGGCCGGGCACCCCGGGCCTGACCGGATCACGCAACGGGCAAGCCTGGACAACCGCATTTCGAGTCACCGGGTATGACCTTGCCACCACAGACGCCGGTGATCTCACTACCCGCTGGTACGCAACCGACACCGATGCCGCCCTCACCATCACACTCACCATCACGCTGCTGGTCACGGGTATTGTCCGGGCGCACGCAGCAGTCACCAACGCCGGCGACACCCCCTACCAAGTTGATCACCTGGGTGTAGCCTTCCCGTTCCCAGCCGAGGCGACAGAGGCGCTCGACTTTACTGGACGGTGGGCGAGGGAACGCGCCCCACAACGCCGCCCCCTCACCGTGGGAACACACCTGCGGGAAGCCGTGCGCGGCAAACCCGGCCACGATGCCCCCTACCTCACCGTCGTTGGGGAACCCCACTTTGGGTTCCGGCACGGTGAGGTGCGCGCGTTCCACCTTGCCTGGAGCGGGAACCAACGCATCGCGATCGACACAACATTTTCTGGTGAGCAGGTTGTTCGCGCCGGTGAATACTTGCACCCCGGAGAAATTCAATTAGCACCAGGCGACACCTACACAGGCCCTGCGGTGATGGCTGTGTGGTCCGGGACCGGGTTGGACGGAGTGACCCAACGCTTCCACCAGCAGATGCGCGCCCGCAGCCGGTACCCTGCCTCCCCCCGACCCGTGACCATCAATGTGTGGGAAGCAGTGTACTTTGACCATGATGCGGCACGGTTGCGCGACCTTGCGGAGCGCGCTGCCGCACTGGGGGTGGAACGGTACGTCCTTGATGACGGCTGGTTTGGGTCACGCCGAGATGACACCTCAGGGTTGGGTGACTGGCAGATTTCCCACGAGGTGTGGCCCGGTGACACCTTGCCGCAACTAGCGCAGTACGTCCACGATCTGGGGATGCAGTTCGGGATTTGGTTCGAACCGGAAATGATCAACCCCGATTCGGAGGTGGCCCGCCGCCACCCCGAGTGGGTTCTCGCGCCAACTGGTCGTCTTCCGCGTGAAGCCCGCCACCAGCAAGTCATGGACTTAACTAACCCCGAAGCGTTCGCCTACGTGCGCGACGCCATGGTCGAGGTGATCCGTCGGTGCAACGCCGATTATGTGAAGTGGGATCACAACCGTGACCTGCTGGAATCAGGGTCACAACTGACTGGTCGGGCTGCTGTTCATGAGCAAACCTTGGCGGCCTACCGGCTCTTGGATGAGTTGCGCACACAGTTCCCCCACCTGGAAATCGAATCCTGTTCTGGCGGTGGGGCGCGCATCGACTGGGAGATTTTGCAACGCACCGACCGAGTATGGGCGTCGGACTGTATTGATGCGCACGAACGTCAGATGATCCAACGGTGGACGTCCGTGGTCGTCCCCCCAGAGATGATGGGCTCCCATGTGGGAGATGGGCGGGCACACACCACCGGGCGGATGCACGACATTGACTACCGTGCGGGCACAGCACTGTTTGGACATTTTGGGATTGAATGGGACTTGGCTCGTGCCACGGACCGTGACCTCGACTCGCTTCGTGCCTGGATTGCACGGTACAAGGAACTTCGCGGTTTGTTGCATTCAGGTGTGACCGTGCGGTCAGACATGGACGGTGCCGCTCACGGCACCAGTGCGTGTCACGTTCACGGGGTGGTCGCCACAGACGGTACTGATGCGGTATTCGCGTTGGTATCGACAGACCGCCCCTCATCGTGGCCGGTGCGGCGGGTGGTGCTGCCTGGGCTTGATCAGCAACGCACCTACACTCTCGACGTCCTGTTCGCCCCGACGGAAATCAACGAACAATCACACCGGCAACCTGGCTGGTGGGGGCAGCGTCTGACCGTGCAGGGGGCAGTGTTGTCTCGGGTCGGGTTGGCGCTGCCAGACCTGAACCCAGACACCCTGATGTTGGTGCGGGTCACTGCTGTGGAAGGTGACGCTCAATGACTGATGTGATGACACGGTCTGTGGGTTGCACAGTGGGGCGGAACCGGTAACTCTCACCGGTGGGTGCGATGAGGAACTTCTCAAAGTTCCACTTCACGCGCCCAGCCTTCCCATTGTCGTCTTTGATGGTTGTGAGCAGTTCGTAGAGAGGGTGTTGGCTGCGCCCATTAACCCGCAATCGTGCAGTCATGGGGAAAGTCACACCCCAATTCTCGGCGCAGTAGTCAACGATCTTTTCCTCCGAGGACAACTCTTGGAGGAACTGGTTTGAGGGACACCCAAGAACAGTGAACCCTTTGGGGCCGTAGTATTCCTGGAGCTCTTCAAGCTGCGCATACTGTGGGGAAAGGCCACAACGCGAGGCGACATTGACGATGAGCCGAACCTGACCGCCCCACTGTCCCAGGGTCGTGGCGGTGCCATCAATCATGGTAATAGCCGTGTTATTCAGTGCGGTGAGATCCATGGGAGCCGTTCAATGCGTAGGGGGGCGGAGAATTATTCGCCGATTGTTGAGTTGTTGACATCTTCTTTCGTGCGCAAAATCTCTAACTCAATAATCTCACCCGTTGTCGAGTTAAGCACCGCGTAGACCGGAAGTTGCTCTTCCGTGACAATGTTGTTGGCAAGCCAAGTCGTGGTCACAGACAGGTGCGCGGACACCAACGTGGTGTCGTCGCTGGAACGGGCTGCCGCATCGACAAGCGAGAAACGTGTATTGACCGTATCGGGGACCGCGGACTCGTCTTCAGCATCCCGGCGGGATGCTGCGAACACTTCCGCCGCAAGCGCCGTTGTCACATGGTCTTTGGCGTCAGCACTCAAGGGTGCCGCTGAATTGTCCACAACCTGTTGTGCCACATCAAGGTTGCCCAACACCGCAGAGCGGTACGCTTCTTCCAAGGTCGGCCCTAACGCCTGACGGTAGGTGGCAACAACGGGGCTGTCCGTCGGTAAGGAGCTGGTCCCCTCCATGTGAGGGAAACCCACATCAGATTGGGCGCAACCCGTCACGAGGAGCACCGCCGCAACAACACTGACCAGGGTCCGGCGGATGTTACGGCTCAAGGTAGGTCTCCACGAGTTCCTGCGCCAACCCGACGTAAGTGGCGGGGGTGAGAGCCGCGAGCCGTTCAGTGTCTTGTGGGGGCAGGCCAAGCCCGCGCACAAACGCAATGAGGTCAGCTGAGCCGATGCGCTGCCCGCGGGTGAGTTCTTTGAGGCGTTCATAGGGGTTATCCATGCCGTCAACTCCAGCCACAGCAGCCGCACGCATCACTGACTGGATGGGTTCGCCGAGCACCTCCCAGTTCGCGTCAAGGTCACCGCGCAGGACTGACTCAGCCACAGCAAGCCGATCCAAGCCACGAGCGACGTTGTCAATGGCCAGCAAGGAGTGGCCGAAGGCGCTCCCAATGTTGCGTTGGGAGGAGGAATCCGTAAGGTCGCGTTGCATACGAGAAGTAACCAGCGTGGAGGCCAACACATCGAGGAGGGCGCAGGAGATTTCCAGGTTCGCTTCAGCGTTTTCGAACCTGATCGGATTGACTTTGTGCGGCATGGTGGAGGACCCAGTCGCACCAGGAACGGGAATCTGTGTGAAGAACCCCAACGAAATATAGGTCCACACATCGGTGGCCAAGTTGTGCAGGATGCGGTTGTAGCGTGCCACATCGGAGTACAACTCGGCTTGCCAATCGTGCGACTCAATTTGGGTGGTGAGCGGGTTCCAGGTCAATCCGAGGTGTTCCACAAACTGGCGGGACACCTGCGGCCATTCCACGTCAGGCAGGGCCACACTGTGCGCCCCGAATGTGCCGGTCGCTCCGTTCAGTTTGCCCAGGTATTCGTCGTGTTCAATGCGGGTAATTTGGCGGCGCAACCGGTGGGCAAGCACGGCAAGTTCTTTGCCGAGCGTGGTAGGGGTGGCTGGTTGCCCGTGGGTGCGTGACAGCATGGGCACACTTTTGTGTTCGTGGGCCATCGCGGCAACTTGGTCAGCAAGTGCGCGTGCTGCTGGGAGCCACACCTGAGTGACAGCACCTTTGACCATGAGGGCATAGGAAAGGTTGTTGATGTCCTCTGAGGTGCACGCGAAGTGGACCAGTTCACTGACGGCTGGCAGAGAGGTGTTAGCCCCGAGGTGAGTAGGGGCGTCTGCGATACGCCGTTTGATGTAATACTCCACAGCTTTGACGTCGTGGACTGTTTCACGTTCGATGCTGGCAAGCTCGGTGATGCCGTCGGCGTCAAAACTGGTGACGATGGCGCGTAGATAGTCTTTCTCAGCATCGGTGAGGGTGGGAGCTCCGGGCACGATGGGACCAGTGGGGGTGCCGTTGGTCAGGGTGATGAGCCACTCAACTTCAACGTGGAGGCGCTCGCGGTTGAGTGCGGCTTCGGAGAGGTGGTCAACCAGAGGGGCAATTGCACCCCGGTAGCGACCGTCAAGTGCGCCGAGCGCGATGGCAGGGGAGATGTCAGCAAAAGAAACCCGAGAAGCGTTGACCATGGCTCCTATTGTTTCACGGGTTGGCGCGGGTGTGGTGGCTGGTCCGTGTGCTGGTGAGTTGTCACCAGCACGCAGGGTGAGGCGAGTCCACCGGTGGCTGGTGGCGGGTGGGTGCCATGCCTGACGATGCGCGTGAGGCGTGATCCACTAGGTGGCGCTGATGTTGGTGGTGGGGAAGGGGAGTGTGGTGGGTGACGAGAACGCGTGGGTGCAGGGCACTTTTCGCGAGGTGGTGGCAGAGTTGGGGGCCGCCGTTGCGGCCTTGGATGCCGCGGACCATGCGCACTGGGTGTCCACGAATGCGGAACTGTTCCGGGAACGGGTGAGCGAGTTGCGGGGGAGGATCAGTGAGGTGACAAAGATCTGTGACACGAGGATCGCCCCACACGTTGCGACCTTGCCTCGGCTGTGAGGTGATGTCATGACTGCTCCTCCACCTATTGCCATCTATGGTGGTCCTGCTGGTGTGGCTGCCAACGAGCAGGATTTGGCAATGGCTCACACCGTCATGACCACCGTGAGGGCGCACCTTGACCGTGCTATCACGCTGCTCAACAACGTGTTGACCAGTGTTGATGGCCTCTATTATGCAGCGCAGTATCACCGGATGACGTTCCCTGAAGACCCCACCACACGGTCGCTCCTGACCGATCAAGTGATGGCCACCTACCCGAGCATTCTTGAAGACGTCACCACGCAGCGCCACCACCTGACCGAGTGCGCTCATGACACTGATGGGCTTGCCCACGCCGTGTTTGTGGCCTCGCTTGAGTACACGCGAGCGCATCGTCTGTCGCTGGGTTTCACCCAATCCACCACCGTGCACATTCTTGTTGAACCACCAGAAGCACACTGGTACTCATTGGCGGCGATCCCCGCTGGGGCTGCCACTTCTCTTGCTTTCGGTGTGCCTCATCGTGCTGATCAAGCCGTGACCTTGCGTAGCAGGCTCAACACCACGCCTTTGCTCGACGCCCCTGTGGTCACTCATGCAGGAGATGTCGCTCGCCTCGCTTCGGATATTGACGCAGCCAGCACAGTTCTGGTGACACAGGAGTACCTCACGGCCAACGGTGACACTGTCACAGTGGTGTTCATTCCCGGTACTCAGGCGGGTATGGACCAGTTTTACGACCCCACTGAGCCGCGCAATCATGCCTCCAATGTCATGCTCATGGGCACGAACCCCCACGCACCGGCCCGTGTCTTGTTCACTGAAGCGCTTGCTTCTGTGACTGAGCCAGGTGATCGGGTGATCCTTGCAGGGCACTCCCAAGGCGGCATTCTCGCTCATCAGGCTCTCCACGATGAGGCGTTGCGTTCGCGGATTGAGGTGCGTGGCGTGGTGACTTATGGTGCCCCGGTCGGAGGGTTTCGTGGGGATGATGATGTGCCCACAATCCACTACGAGAACGTGGATGACGTGGTCCCTCTCCTTGATGCGTCACTGCCACCCGATGGGGTGAACCGGGTGACAGTGCGAGGGCACACGCCGGAATTGGATGGGTCCGCGCATTCGATGCCTGGGTACGCCCAGATTGCTGATGCGGCGTTGACCTCGGGTGATCCGTCCCACGCTGGTGTTCATGGGGCGATTTTTGCCCCGTTGGCGGGGGCGACGTTGCTGCGGTCAACTGCTGTGACCTGGAAGAGCAATGAGGACAAAAGTCCTGGGACACAGGTGCGATCGAAGTGAAACGCACGTACCATGTGCCTATGGTGCAGATCACACAGCATGAGGTTCCGCGCGGTATGTTCCCCGACATGACCGGGGTTGAGCACTGGATGCTCGACCTGCCCACCACACGGTTACATGTGGCATTTGCAGGTGACCCGCACGCACAGCCGCTCATCTTGCTGCATGGGTTCCCACAAAACTGGTGGGAATGGCGTGAAGTCATCGCCCCCTTGGCGCAACACTACTGGGTGATTGTTCCTGACCTTCGTGGAGCCGGGTGGAGCGATGCGCCCCGTCAGGGCTACAGCGCCGAACACCATGCCCGTGACATCATCGCCCTCATGGATGTTATGTCTATCAAACGCGCCGCATTGGTAACCCACGACTACGGTGCGTTGATCGGATACCACCTCACTGACACCCGAGCACCCCGCTTCACCCACCACATTGCGATGTCTGCACCACCACCGGCACTGACCACCCACTCGCGGTGGCTCGGTGAAACGTGGCGGTCGTGGTACCAAATCATCATGTGGCTACCCGGGCTAGGGCCAGCACTGCTGTCCGGTGGCAAACAACGGTTCGCCACCCACCTCCTTGAGGCCTACAGCGCCTACCCCGAAGTGTGGTCTGCCACAGACCGCGCCATGTTCCTCACTCCGTTGAAACGCGCCGCGAACGCACGGGCCATGAGCAAGGTACACCGGCACCTCATCCACCCCGAAACCCGCAGGCGGATGCGCAACGCCCGCACCGACCAACGCGTGAGCGTCCCCACCACACTTCTTGTCGGTGAACTCGACCCGCTGGTTGGTGCCATGGTGCGCCACGGGTACACCGAAGGCCGCGACCCCAATGTGAGCGTCAAAGTGGTTCCCGATGCGTCACACTACGTTGTCGATGACCAGTCCGTGTCCGTGGCCACGATCATCACCACCACCCTGTCCACCGCGCAGGAGCGCACACCAGACCTCGCAACTACTCAATAATCGCCTTTGTCACCGCCACCTGTTCAGTCAAGACAGACCCAATAACGTTTTGGGTTTCGTTGATCTGCTCAACAACCTCACGAATCCCGGCAAGAGACTTCACAGTCGCCTCGATCTGGCGTTGAATCGCGGAGATTTTCTGCTCCACCTCCGCAGTTGCGCGCTCGGTTTCGTTCGCGAGCTCCTTGACCTCACTGGCAACAACCGCGAAGCCGCGACCTGCCTGCCCTGCGCGTGCCGCCTCGATAGTGGCGTTCAGGGCCAACAGGTTTGTTTGCCCGGCAATAGACTGGATCGTTTTCACGACCTGCCCAATCTCACGGGACGACTCACCCAACCCGGCCACATCCTGATCCGCGTGCACCACCAACTCTTGACCTTGCGAGGCCACATCAGTTGCAGAGATGACGTTACGTTCCACTTCCTCAATGGACGTCAACAGTTCCCTACCCGCAGTTTCCAACTTCTCCGAGGCGGTAAACCGCTCTAACGCCTGCCCAATGAGGTACGCCGTGTTTTGCAACGCAGCCCGCCGGTTGTCCGACAGGTCAATGAACTCATTGACGAAAAAGTCCATGGTTCCCACAAACTGGCCAGCCACCTTGATAGGAAGACACACCCCCGATTTCACCCCGGCACGCCGCGCCGCCGGGGCACGCACGCAATCGTGCACCTCCGCCAAATCAGGAACAAACACTAACTGCATCGACTCCCAGGTACGTCCCGAGAGACCCACACCACGCGCAAACGTTGCCTCACGGGTCACTTGACGGAACTCAGGACCTGCATCCCCGGACTCAATATCAAACGTGAGGACCTGATTGTCCTTGTCCAACTCCCAAAACGAGCCGTATGCCCACCCAAAACCTTGCCGCACTTCATGCAACGCCACCGAAATCGCGTCATGCGCACTCGTTGCCGTCGTAATCGCACGCATCACCGCAGATGTCGCCTCAGTGTTCTGCAACGTTTCACGTTGCACATCGTCAACCCGGAACCTCGCCACCGCATGCGACAACAACAACGCGACCGCTCGAACCGCTTCCCGGCGGTTCGCCGTCAATTCCACCGTGTCCCGCACAAGAAACTCCACCACCCCAGCAACCGTGCCCTCATCAACCACCGGGACCGCCACGACAGAGACAAAACCGACCCGCTCCGCCGCTGCATCACGCTCACTGGTGTGACCAGCAGCCAACGCGGCAACAACCACGTCCCCCGACTTCCACGCGCGCCCCGCCACACCCTCACCAGGAAGCAACACGGCACCCTCCGAAGCGGCCCGAAAATCACCAGGAACCGATCCGGCTTGCGCCACCACACGCATCGCTGATCCCTCATAATCAGCTGCCCAATAAAAGCCACACGACCAATCAAACCGAGCGCACAACACTGACATCGCATCAGAGGCCCCGCCCGTCAACGTGCGCGCATCATCAAGCACTGACACCACCTCAGTGACCGCACCCAAATCAGCGTCACAACGAGTGGTTTCCCCAGGAGTGGCTAGGGCAGAAACAGAACCATCAGCAGTCTTACGTCGGAACATTACGGCCATCCTTGGTCATCGGGACACAGGCAGCATCGATGCTGCTGCACACACATTTGTCTGTTGTATCGGCACAGCAAGCCGTCCAATGAGTGGGACAGGCCCAGCAAACCACTTGGCAGGCGGTGGGAAATAATGGCGAACCCGACCCTGTTACACCCAGCGTGACTGTTTACTCAATGCTCGACCTTGCCATCACCAGCCCGAACGACACCATTGCCGATGCGCTTGCCGCGACCGTCCCCGCCGCCCAAGCAGCCGAAAAATCCGGGTACCAGCGCGTCTGGTATGCCGAACACCACAACATGCCAAGCATTGCGTCCTCAGCAACGAGCGTCCTCATCGCCCACGTTGCCGCGCACACCACCACCATTCGGCTGGGTGCCGGAGGAGTGATGCTCCCCAACCATTCACCACTGACGATCGCCGAACAATACGGCACACTGGCTGAACTTCACCCCGGGCGCATTGATTTAGGACTAGGGCGTGCACCTGGCGGTGACCTGGCCATGCTCGCAGCGCTACGCCGCACCCCTGGCGACGCGGAAAACTTCCCCACCGACATTATCGAACTACAGTCCTACCTTGGTGACCGGTTGCCCACCGACGCAGTCAACGCCTACCCAGGTCGGGGAACCAAGGTTCCCCTGTACATCCTGGGGTCCTCACTGTTTGGCGCACAACTTGCCGCACGGCTCGGACTACCCTACGCGTTCGCCTCACACTTTGCCCCAGCAGCTCTGAAACAAGCGCTCACCGTGTACCGCGACACCTTCCAACCCTCCACAGTTCTTGACGCCCCCTACACGATCGCTGCGCTCAACGTCATTGCCGGGGATGACCCCGCGTGGGCAGCGAACGAGATGCGCCGAACTCAACGCCAACGCCTGCGCGGATTCCTGAAAAACCGTGCCGCCGACCTCAGCGAAGCGGACCTTGACTCCATCCTTGACTCACCCCACGGAGACGCTATCCGCGACATGATGCGATACACGGCGCAAGGAACAGTGGGCCAAGTGCGCGACTATGTCCGCACCTTCCTCGACGACACCGGTGCAGATGAAATCATCGTCGCCCACGCAGTATCCGACCTTGATGCGCGCCTGCGCAGCATTGACATCCTCGCCGAAGCGCTCACCAACTAACCCGACAAATCAGATGCTCGCCGATGCGATTGACTCGGTCATCTACCCGCTGAGAGGTCCACTTACTGGGTGAGCCACTCGGCGGCCAACTCCAGTAGCACATCGTTTGCTTCCGGCTCACCAATGGTCACGCGAATGCCCTCACCCGCGAACGGGCGCACCAGCAACCCGCGGGTGCGGGCATGCGCTGCCAACTCTTCGGTGCGGGTCCCGGTAGGGAACCAGACAAAGTTCGCCTGAGACGGGGGAACATCCCACCCCAACTCCCGTAGCGCCGTCCACACTCGGGTGCGCTCATCAATGAGCGCATCCACCCGGGCATTGAGCTCATCAGCAGCCCGCAAGGAAGCAACAACCGCAACTTGGGCCACCAGGTTGACCCCAAACGGGGTGCTCGCCGCGCGAATACCCGCAGCAATATCAGGATGAGCAATCACATACCCCACCCGCAAACCGGCCAAACCGTACGCCTTAGAGAATGTGCGGAGCACAACAACGTTCGGGAACTGGTCTGCCAACGCCAACGCATCGAGCGCATCGTCTTTACGGACAAACTCCACGTACGCTTCATCGAGCACCACAATGACGTCGTCGGGGATCCGATGGAGGAACCGCAACACCTGTGAATGCGACACCGCTGTGCCAGTGGGGTTGTTCGGGGTGCACACCAACACCACGCGGGTGCGGTCGGTCACTGCCTCCACCATCGCGTCCAAATCAAGACGGTGATCTGGGGTCAGTCGAACGCGCACTGACTTCCCACCCGCAACAGAGGTGACAATGGGGTAAGCCTCAAAGGATCGCCACGGGAAAACAACCTCGTCACCCTCATCCACAAACGTGCTCAAAATGTGGCCCAACGCGGCAACAGAGCCGGTACCAAACGCTAGGCGTTCCGCAGACACTTCCCGCTCGGGGGTGGACAAAAACGCAGCAAGCGCATCGGTCATTTCCGTATTTCCCATGTCAGGGTAACGGTTGACGGTGAGCGCAGCTTCAGTGATGGCGTCCACAACAGACGGCAACGGCGGGTAGGGGTTCTCATTAGAGGAAACCTTGAACGCCTGCACCCCATCCGGGATGCGCGCACCAGGGACATAAGCGGGCAACGACGCAACAGCGGAACGGATTTTTGGTGTAGTCACGCGCACCATTCTCTCACCATGGTGAAGATAGGTCTGGGACCATTCGCTTTTTAGTCAAGAACTGGCAAGATGAGGGTATGGGTTTCTTGAAGCGTGTCCTTGTTACGGCGCTCGCATTTTGGTTGACCACACTGCTGCTGGGCAGCAACTTTGAGGTGGTTGGACAGTTCGCCATTGTGGACGGCAACGAGTTCGTCAACCGTGGTGCGGTGTTCCTTGTTGTTGCTCTGATCTTCGCGCTCATTAACGCGATCATTAAGCCAATTGTGCAGTTTTTGTCGTTCCCGCTCATTATTCTGACGCTTGGGCTCTTCTCCCTTGTTATCAACGCAGCGATGATCCTGATCACCGCGTGGATTACGGATTCTTCATCGTGGGGGATTGAGGTCAACGGGTTCTGGTGGGCGATGCTCGCAGCGGTCATTATCGCGGTCATCACATCCGTGGGAACTGCCCTGGTGCGTGGCGACGACTAGTCACCGTCTTTCCCCTCATTGACCAGATGGGGTGCACACTGTGCTGACGATCTGTCACCGTATTGTTGTGTGGTTCGTACAAAAAGGCACGTCATCCTTTTCGGTGCGGAGATCTGGCAGGGTTACGGTGCCGTAAGTTACGCTGGCGTAGCCTACGGTTTCGTAGGGTGACCGATGTGCGTCGATGCGACCAGCTGACCACGCAGATACCCGGCAACGCTTGAGGAGGTCGCGTGACTGACCTGTTGCACCACCCACTGGTGGAATTCACTACAGAGCACGCGCCGCTGCAGTTCATTAATGAACATGGCCAGCGAGTGGAGAATCAACACAACGCTGAGTTTGACCAATACTTGGCGCACCTGTCAGTGGAGGACCTGAAGTCCTTTTACCGCGACATGATGGTTGTGCGGCGTTTCGATGTGGAAGCGACCGCACTGCAACGTCAAGGTGAGCTCGCGTTGTATGCCCCCTTGTTGGGGCAAGAGGCCGCACAGGTGGGGTCAGGACGTGCGTTGGCCACCACAGACATGGTGTTTCCGTCGTACCGTGAGCACGGTGTGGCGCACACTCGCGGCTTGGACATGACCAAAATTCTCCAACTGTTCCGTGGTGTCAACCACGGCGGGTGGGATTCGTTTGAGCGCAATTTCCACATGTATACCCTGGTCATTGGTTCACATGCGCTACATGCGGTGGGCTATGCCATGGGGATTCAGCAGGACGCAAAGCTGGCCCAGGCCCGTGGTGGCCAGGAGGCTGCCGCACAAGCGGCCCCGGAAGCTGTCATGGTGTATTTCGGTGATGGTGCCACCTCTCAAGGGGATGTGTCAGAGGCACTGGGGTTCGCCGCAGTAAACAACGCCCCGGTGGTGTTTTTCTGCCAGAACAACCAGTGGGCGATTTCGGTCCCCAACCACTTGCAGTTCAAGTCGCCACTGTATCTGCGCGGCACCGGTTTTGGTGTTCCTGGGGTGCGGGTGGACGGTAACGATGTGCTTGCTGTCCACGCGGCAACCCGGTGGGCGCTTGATTACGCCCGTCACGGGCACGGTCCGGTGTTTATTGAAGCGGTGACCTACCGGATGGGTGCGCACACGACATCGGATGACCCTACGAAGTATCGCACTCGTGAGGAAGAGGCACAGTGGCGGGCGAAGGACCCCATTGACCGGATTCGCCGTGCGTTGGAGGACGAGGGTGTGTGGTCTGAGGCTGACGATGCGGCTCTGACCGCTGAGTTGGAAGGGTTCGGCGAGTATGTGCGCGGGTATGTGCGCAGCTTAGAAGCCCCGCCGGTGACCAGCATGTTTGACCACGTCTATGGGTCACCCAATGCGTTGGTTGAGGAAGATCGTGCCTGGTTTACCCGTTACCAGGAGTCATTTGTTGATGGTGAAGGAGACGCCCAGTGACCGCTGTTGCCTCGCAGGTGCCGTCAGCTCAGACATCGACGCAGCGGCTTCCGTTCGCGAAAGCGATCACGGAGGGGTTACGCGCGGCGATGCGGCGTGACGAGAAAGTCATGCTCATGGGCGAGGATATTGGCGCCTTAGGTGGGGTCTTCCGTGTCACTGAGGGACTCCAGGCTGAGTTTGGTGCACACCGGGTGGTGGATACTCCGCTGGCTGAATCTGGCATTGTGGGGACCGCGTTGGGTTTATCGATGCGCGGGTACCGTCCGGTGGTGGAGATCCAGTTTGATGGGTTTATTTTTCCTGCGTATGACCAGATCACCACGCAGTTAGCCAAAATGCATTACCGGTCGCAGGGACGGTTGTCTGTTCCTGTGGTGATTCGGGTGCCGTTTGGTGGGGGGATTGGTGCGGTGGAGCACCACTCGGAAAGCCCGGAGGCGTTGTTTGCGCACACCCCGGGGTTGCGGGTGGTGTCACCTGGGTCGCCTCAGGATGCTTTTGTCATGATTCAGGAGGCGATTGCCAGCCCGGACCCGGTGCTGTTTTTTGAGCCGAAGGGCCGGTATTGGGAGAAGGGCCCTGTTGATCTTGGTGTGGAGCCGGCAGGCAGTGCGGACACGTTGAATCGTGCTGTGGTTGCCCGCCCTGGAACTGATGTCACTGTGGTGGCGTACGGGCCGACCGTAGCGACGGCGTTACGGTCTGCGGAAGCTGCCGCCCAGGAGGGGGTGAGCCTGGAGGTCATTGACGTGCGGGCTGTGTCCCCCCTGGACACTGCGACCATTGTGCAGTCGGTGAAGCGCACCGGGCGTTGTGTTGTTGTTCATGAAGCGGTGACCTACTTAGGGTTAGGTGCTGAGATCGCAGCCCGAGTCACTGAACAGTGCTTTTATGAGTTGGAAGCGCCGGTGCTCCGTGTGGGTGGGTTCCATCATCCTTACCCGGTGGCGAAACTTGAACACGAGTACCTGCCTTCTTTGGACCGCGTGCTGGATGCGGTTGATCGAGTTCTTGCTCACTGAGCATCCCCGTAGTGTGAATCCCCAACGTTCCAAGGACAGGTGTCATGCCCACGTTTGAACAGTTTCGTATGCCTGATGCTGGTGAAGGGCTCACTGAGGCGGAGGTTGTCCAGTGGCATGTTGCCGTGGGCGACACGGTCACCGTGAATCAGGTGATCCTTGAGGTGGAAACCGCGAAGTCGTTGGTTGATTTGCCGTCCCCGTTCACTGGTGTGGTCACCGAAATTCATGGTGATCAGGGTGATGTGGTGGAGGTGGGCACTGTCATTATGGTGGTGGACACTGACCCTGATGGGCAACCAGCAGCGTCTGACTCGTCCCCTGAGTCTGTTGGTGCCCCGGTGCCGGCAACTGCTTCACCCGAACGTGCCGATGTGGCGGGTGCCGGTGCTGATGCGCCAGAAACTGCAGGTGAAGCTGACAGTGACAGCGGCTCGGTGCTGGTGGGCTATGGCACTGTGCACGGGGCGACAACCCGTCGTGCCCGCCGTGCCCCTGCTGCGCAGGCATCGCACACTCAGGCGGTTGCCCCAAGTCGTGACACGTTGACGGTGAACCGGCCTGCTGGTGCGGAAGCCGTTCGTGCGAAACCTCCGGTGCGGAAGTTGGCCAAGGAACTGGGGTTGGACCTGTCCGCTGTGGCTCCGACCGGGCCGGGCGGAATTATCACGCGGGAAGACGTCATGGCCGCGCATGAGCGAACCAACACGTCACGGTTGACGGCGTATTCGGCGCAGTCCGCATCGTCAGGTCAGCGTGCTTGTCGCGGGCAGTCGGCTCCGGTGACACCGGCCCGATCGGTAGCGACCGCAGATGCACCCGGCCATGAACCGGTCACTGAGGAAACAGTCGCAGATGCGCCATGGCTTGCTTCTGGTGTGGTCAGCCCGGATGGGCGCCAAACAGCGGTTCCGGTGCGTTCGGTGCGCCGCCGCACCGCTGAGGTGATGGTAACCAGTGCGTTTACGGCACCTCACGTCACAGTGTTCCACACCGTGGATGTCACCAAAACCATGAAACTCGTGGAGCGGTTGCGCGCTGACCGTGAGTTCGCGGATGTGCGTGTTACCCCACTGCTTATCACGGCGAAAGCGTTGCTTCTTGCCGTGGCCCGACACCCGGAAATTAATGCGTCGTGGCTTGATGAGGATGAAACGATTGTCTACAAGCATTACGTGAATTTGGGGATCGCGGCCGCAACCCCGCGCGGGTTAGTGGTCCCGAATGTCAAGAACGCCCACCGGTTGTCCCTCAAGGGCCTTGCGCAAGGGATCGCTGATCTCACGGCCACAGCACGGGCTGGGAAAACATCCCCGACGGACATGTCAGATGGGACGATCACCATCACCAATGTGGGCGTGTTTGGTATTGATACCGGCACCCCCATCCTGAACCCGGGAGAATCTGCGATCCTTGCGTTTGGTGCGATTCGGCAACAACCATGGGTCCACAAGGGCAAAATCAAGAAACGGTGGGTGACGCAACTGGCGTTAAGTTTTGACCACCGTCTTGTGGACGGTGAACTGGGTGCCCGGGTCCTTGCGGACATCGCGAAAGTCCTGGAAGACCCCTCCCACGGGTTGGTGTGGGCCTAGTTTTCCTTACTGACTGATGCGCGGCACACTGTGGGTGTGGCCGCGCATCGGTGTGTGGGGAACGTTTTCTGGCTGTGCCGTGTCGTCTTAGGAGGCGTTCACGTGCCGTCTGGCGTAGCTGACCGCCAAATCAAGGTCCTGGAACAGGTGGCCTTTGTCCGCTAGGGCGTCCAGCACCCCAACCCGGCGGAACAGTTCCAGGTGACTGGATTGAATACCTTTCATGAGCACGGTCATCCCACGTTGTTCAAGTTGTTGCACAATTTGCGCGAGAACGTGAGCGCCTGTGGCATCAACAATGCCCAGGTGGGAGACCCGCACAATAACAACAGACACATCGTCGATCTGGGTGACCGCGTCCAGGACGCGGTCTGCTGCGGCGAAGAAGAGTGGCCCATCGATGCGCACGGTCGCGATGTGCTGATCGCCGTGCGTGGGGTTGCCGGGAAGGTCCTCGAACGTGACTGTCGTGGTGCGCGACAGCGTGCGCAGGAGGAGGAAAGCGGCGACCGCGATCCCGATCCCTACAGCGACGATGAGGTCAACAGACACCGTAATAATCGCGGTGATGATGTAGGCCACTGCATCGGACCGGGTGGACCCAAGGATCGCACGGGTGGTGGCGACGTCAATCATGCGGATTGCTGTCATCATGAGGACCCCGGCGAGCGCGGCTAACGGGATGTGTTCAACCGGTCCTGCTGCGACCGCGATGACCAGGACCAGCACCAGGGAGTGGGTGATCGCTGCGACTCGGGTGCGTGCCCCGGCTTTCACGTTCACTGCGGTGCGGGCGATTGCCCCGGTGGCGGGCATTCCCCCAAAGAATGCTGCCCCGACTGAGGCGAGGCCTTGCCCCACCAGTTCCCGGTCGGGGTCGTAGGCGCCGGTGGGGGACATGGACGCAGCGACCCGCGCGGACAGGAGCGACTCGATCGCGGCGAGCGCGGCGATGGTCGCCGCAGCGGGGGCAAGGTTCGCAACAAGGGCGGGGGTGAGGTCCGGCATGCTGGGGGCGGGAAGTGAGTGGGGGAGTGTCCCAATTGTGGTGAGTGGGGTGGTGAGGGCCACGGTGAGGCCGGTGGCGAGGATGATGGCCACCAGAGAGCCGGGGATCGCGGGGTGCAGGGCGGGCAAATAGGTCATGCACGCCCACACGATCGCGACCATGACAAGAGCCCATGCCAGGTAGAGGGGTGTGGCTGATAAGAGCGCTTGACCTGCGGCGATAATGGTGTGGTTGCTGGTTGGGGTGGCTCCGGTGATGGCGGGGATTTGTTGCAGGAAGATCGTGATTCCGATCCCTGCGGTGAATCCTTCGATCACTGGCCAGGGGATGAATGACACGAGTCGCCCTAGCCGCAGTGCCCCGGCGACTAGGACGATGATCCCGGCGAGAAGCGTGACCAGGGGGAGTGCGCGGGTCCCGTAGGTGGCGATGATGGGGGCGATGACCACAACCATTGCTCCGGTGGGTCCGGATACTTGGATGTGGGATCCGCCGAAGACGGCGGCGATGATCCCGGCGATGATCGCGGTGATGATGCCTGCTTCAGCTCCGGCGCCGGAGGACACTCCGAATCCGAGGGCGAGGGGGAGCGCGACGATTCCGACGGTGAGCCCGGCGATGAGGTCGCTGCGCCATGAGGTGCGTAGAGCTGAGTAGTCGCGGGGTGTGGGCAGGAGTTTAGTGAGGTGGGTGAGTGTGCGGCGGAGGGGGGTGGTCATGGTGTGGGTCTGTCTGTCTGCGTGGTGGTGGGGGGCAGGGTGGGCAGGTCGGTGAGGTGGTCGTAGTGGATGTGGGTGGTATTAACGATGCACCCAAGGAGCGTGCGGGCAACGGTCAGGAGGTCGGCGACTTCGGGGAAGGCAATGAGGTAGTACACGTGGCTAGCGCGCCTGGTGGAGACAACGAGTTGGTGTTTGCGCAGCACAGAAAGGTGTTGGGAGAGGTGGGAGGCTTCTAAGCCGGTTGCTTCTTGCAGTGCGGTGACGGTGTGCTCGTGTCCGTCTGCGAGCAGTTCGAGGATGCGGATCCGGAAGGGGTGGGAGAGGCCTTTGAAGAGGCCAGCTTTGACTTCGTACAGCGGACGCTGCTGCTCATCTAGTGACATGATGAAATCATCATACCAGGGTGTTCTCGCGTCCTGTCAGGCACACCCATTACCATCGGTGAGTGACCCACACGCGCACCCGCACCGCGCATCGGCACACCAGGACACCACACCCACCCGTCCCCACCGCCCGCACCACCCAAGGAGAAGCATGTCCCGCCCCTTCCAGGTTGACCTATCCGGCGTCATCGACCTGCTCTCGCGGCACATCTACTCAAGCCCACGCGTCTACCTCCGCGAACTCATCCAAAACGGAATCGACGCCATCAGCGCCGCCCACGACACCACCCCCATCACCAACCCGCAGATCACCATCACCCCTGCCCGCCACGGTGAACCCTTCCTCTTCCACGACAACGGAATCGGCCTGACCGCCACCGAAGCCGCAGAACTTCTCGCCACCGTTGGACGCTCCTCCAAACGTGACCCCGAACTCGGGTTCCGGCGCGACAACTACCTCGGACAATTTGGAATCGGCCTGCTGTCCTGCTTCATGGTCACGGACAACATCCGCATCATCTCGCGCTCGCGGCGTGACGCAACCGCAGGAGGCGCCGACGTCACCGCAGGTGAACAAGCGCCCACCCCACCAGCCATCGAATGGGTGGGCCGTCTCGACGGCACCTTTACCATCACCGAACTTGATGACGCCACCACGCAAGCCACCCCCTACGGCACCACTGTCACCCTCCACCCACGACACCACGACGAGGACCTCCTCAGCGAACACGTCGTCAAAGAACTCGCAACAACCTTCGCCGAATTCCTGCCCATTGACGTCACCATCCACGGCACCCAACGCGACCTCTCCATTGCCCGCTCAGCGCCGTTCATCACCAGCGACCCTCACGACCCCTACGTCATCCACTATGGTCGCGAACTCATCGGCAACGAACCACTCGCTGTCATCCCACTAGACATCCCCACCACCGCCACACGCGGCGTCGCCTACGTTCTGCCCTACGCGCCACCGCCAGGAGCCGCCGCCTCCACCCGCGTCTACCTCTCCCACATGCTCCTCGCCGAACGCATGCCAGATGTCCTGCCACCGTGGGCATCATTCGTCCACGCCGTTATCACCACCGATTACCTCACCCCCACCGCGTCCCGCGAACAACTCATCGCCAACGACGCCCTCAACGACACCCGCGACGCCATCGGCGCAGCCATCACCGCATGGGTCCAAGAACAAGCCACCCACCACCGCGACACCCTCGCCGACCTCGTCGCCGTTCATCACGTGGCTCTGCGACACATGGCCACCCACTACGACGACCTAGGTAGGGCCATCATCCCGCTACTCCCAGTGGAAACCAGTGCTGGAACCATGAGCATCGCCGAGTACCTCGAGACCACCCACACTGTGCGCTACGCCGCGACCGTCGACGAATACCGCCAAGTCTCAACGATCGTGGCACCAGACCGGCCCGTCATCAACGCCGGATACACCTTCATTGAAGACCTCCTGATGCGCCTACCTACCCTCAACCCAGACGTCACCGTCCACAAAGTCGCCATCACTGAGGAACTCCACAACCTCTCACCTGTCCCCTACGACGATGCCCCTAAAGCCCGCAGTTTTGAAGAACGAGCCACCCAAGCACTCGACCTGACCCACGTCACCGTGACTGCCCGCTCCTACACGCCCGACAACCTGCCCGCACTGTACGTGGCTGACCCCAGTGTTCTGCAATGGATGGAACGAGACGCCAGCAAAGACGTTGCCCAAGGCCCCTGGGCTGACATCCTCGCCCAAACCGACAGCATCTACGAAGGCCTCGGCGCTAAAGCCACCGCACACCTATGCCTCAACTGGAACAACAGGGCCGTGCGTTCGTTGGCTTCAGTAACCGACCCCATCATCATGACGCGCAGCATCCGGCTCATGTACGCCCAAGCCAAACTCTCCGGTCACCACCCCCTCACCACCGCTGACCGCACGATGCTCACCCAATCCCTCGACGACCTCATCACCCTGTCCCTTGGGGTGCCCGACACTGACTTCCCGGAGATCTGACATGCGCCTCGAGACACCACCACCAGCACTCCAAGACCTCATTGACCAGGCGCGGGCGATGCCACTTGGCCGCGAAGAGCGTGACGTTGTCCGGCAAGCACTCACCATGGCAGAAGAACTCCACCTTGACGGGTGGGCCTACCTGCTGCGCCTGTGGTTCAACCGGTCCTGCTTCATGGTGGGGGATACTGATGCGCTCCTGACCAGCTTTACCAGGTCACTCGCGATCCACGACTCCAACCCCGAACGGTTCCCCCTGTCCGTGGACGAAGACACCCACCTGCTGTTCCAATACAAATGGGTCGCTGACCTCCTCAACGACTCACCCGCCTACTCCCTCACCCAGATCACCCAGATCTACAACGACATGGAACGCCGCTACCAACAGGCTGGGGTGTCACCGTCGGGCTACCTGCAAACCAGGTTCGGTGGAGCCTGCGACCGAGGTGAATGGGACGACGCGGAACACTACTTCGCACAACTCCAGGCAACGCCACGCGATGACCTGTCACACTGTGACGCGTGCTCCCGCTCCACCGCAGCGCTCTACTACCGCGACAAAGGTGACACTCAACGGGCACGAGAACTCCTTCAAGAAATCTTTGACGGCAACTTCATGTGCGGAGATGAACCCGAATACTCCGAAACTCAAGCCATGTTCCTTGCCCTGCGGGACAACGACCTAGAGTCAGCCCGCTTTTTGCACCACAAAAGCCTCACCGCGATCCGAGCCAAAGAAGAACCCGGCTCCATGCTCCTCGCCCACGTCGACTTTTGTGTCCTTACTGGAAACACCCCCCGCGCAGTCGCACTGGTTGAACAGTTCCCCCGAGTCTTTGACACCTCACCACTCAACGTCGCCCGCCAGTTCCACTGCCTCACGACCCTAGCTGTCCTTGCCGACGCGATGATCGCCGATGGCCACGGTGACTTGCCCATCCGAGGGACCAGTGCACCCCACTTCGCGCGGCTCCTTGGCCTGGCTCACCACGACGGTACGCCTACCCGTGATCTCACCCCACACGACATCAGTGCGCCAACGTGGCAACAAGCCCGGACCCACGCCGACGCCTTCAACGCGCGGAACAACACATCCCACTACGACACCCTGTACGCCAACGCGCGCGCCCGCCGCGAAGAACGCTGGGACCTGCCCCTAGGCATCGACGAGTACCACACGCCAGTGTCCACACCCGTTGCCCCCACCCCGGTCAGCGTGCTGGACCACGTTGCAGCGATCTACAACACCATCACCACCCAGCCTGACCAAGCCCTCACCCACTACCAGGCAAGCCGGGACTTGCCCACCACAGACGACAGCCCAGAACTCACACTGGCCCTGTTCAGTGCCCCAGCCGGCGCACTGCCTGACAACGCACCGGCCTACAACGACCTCCTCGATGACCTCGCCACCGCAGGTCGCCCAGAACTGGCCGCAACCATGCACGCCGTCGGTCCCCGCTACTTGACCGACCTCACCACCACCGACATTGATGTGCTGCTCACCACCGCAGACGCACTGCGCACCACCCACCCAGGTGACGCCGCATACCTCCTCCTCGACGCAGCCGACATCCTCACCGCAACCGACCCTGCGCGTGCCCACAGCCTCGCAACTGACGCCCACACCCTCATGACCGGGCAAGCAGGACGCTACAAAACTGCGCTCATGGCTGCCGGAACCGCACTGAACAACGGTGACGCAGACACCGCATCGACACTCCTGGCACAAGCCGAACCCCTCGCGTACGGAAACCACCGGCTCGACACACACGCGACCTTCCTGCGCGCCACGCTCGCGATCCACCACAACGACTGGGCCACCGCACTCAGCTGCTTCGACCAAGCCGCTACCACTGCACTGAGCCACAACAACGTGACCGCGGCCTGGCAACTCCTTGCCCGCAAAGCCACAATCCACACGACCATCAATCAGCCCACAGACGCTGCCCGCACCCTACGGCAAGCACTGCGTCACGCCGACACCGCACAGGTCGACCAGCCCACCCGCATCTCACTGACCGGTGACCTAGGTCGAGCACTCCTGGCGGCAGGGCACCCACACGACGCAATCGGGCACCTCAGCGAAGCTCTCGACTGGCACATCACCAACGACAGTGCCCCCGACGTTGTTCTTGAACTCCTCCACACCCTCGGGGAAGCAGGGTATGCCAGCGGTCACGCCCAGCAGGCATTCTCCGCCTGGATGTACGCCCTCAACTACGCTGAAGAACACAACCAACCCACCATCCAGTACACCACCGCTATCCGGCTCGCCGACTTCCTCACGGAAGTCGAACACGAAGACGCCCCCACCTACGCCGCCCAAGCCATGGCACTGGCCACCGAACACGGAGAACCACTCGCCGTGGTGCAAGCCGCGAAACGGGTCGCCACCGCGAACGTTGCAATCACCAGATCCGCGGACCTGAGCGCACTAGACCATGCAGAACAAGCCCTCGACGCCGCCACTGTCAGTGAAGCCGACCAAATGATGGCCCGCATCGAACTAGGTATGCACCGGGCTCAACTGTTGTGGCGCATGGACCACAACGCTGACGCAATCGCAGCCGCCCACCTCGTCGCCGACCTTGCCCGGTCCGCTAACGTCACCCCAGCCGTTGTTGATGCGCTGACCATCATGGGCCTCGCGCACCGAGACGCAGGCGAACCACACGACGCGCGTGCCCGCCTTAGTGAAGCCCGCGACCTGATCACCGCAGACTCCACCAAGGATGGGCACACCGCAGAAGACGCGCACGCACACAGCGAACAGATCACATTCCTCACTGCGCAGATTGAGGCCCTTAATGACACAGCCCAGTCATAGCGGTCACCGCGGTAGGTTCCCTGAACTCCTGTGGTCAGCGGCGCAGCCTCACAAACCAACAACGTCAGCGAGGTAACGATTCACAAGGCGACGGTTGGGGTCAAGGGAACGCGCCACATCACGAAACTCACCGATGCGCGGGTACAGTTCACTGATCCGCTCACCGCTGACCCGGTGAAGCTTGCCCCAGTGGGGGCGCGCATCGTAAGGCGCCAGGGCCGCTTCCAGGACCGGCAGGACACGCAGCACATCGCGTTCCACCGGACGCCACGTGAAGTGGAAACCAACGGTGGGCTCGCTCGCTGATGGGCTCAACCAGGTGTGGTCCGGTGCCATCGTGCGAATCTCGGAGACAAACAACAACGGTTGAATCAGGTCACGCAACTGTCGAAGAGCCGTGATAGCGGCACGAACGTGTCGGCGCGGGACGAGGTATTCCGATTGCAGTTCCTCACCGTGCGAGGGGGTGAACCCCATTTTAAAGTGAGGGAGTCGGTCCAAAGGTGGGCCAGGGCGCCCTAATTGGACGGTGCAGTGAACCGGGTCCACACCAGGGAGCGGGTGCAACGGAACGGTCGCGAGTGTTGCGCCTAACTCGCGCACGGTGGCCACCCCCGGCGGGGTGGCAGAATCGGTGACCACAGATTTCAGCCACACCTGATCGACAGTGTGCTCATCCCAGCGGGTAAACATGGACACTGAGTAGGCAGCTGAGGTCACTTCATCATAGTGGCTGGTCACCGCCTCCCACGGAAGGCCAACAAGGAGGTCTTGGCGCACCTCAAACGCAGGGCGCACCCGCAGATCCACAAACACCACGGCCCCCAGCGCCCCCAGGTGGACGCCCGCCTCGGCCGGCACATCTCCGGACCCGTCACGGCGCATCTGCACAATGTCGCCCGTGGGTGTGACCAGTGTGAACCCTTCCACGGCGCTCACAAGTCCGGGGTTGGTGTCACCCGAACCGTGTGTCCCGGTTGCGATCGCTCCCCCCACAGTGATGTGGGGGAGGGACGCGAAGTTACTCAACGACCACCCCTGTGTGTGAAGTGTCGCAGCAACAGCGCCATACGTGGCGCCTGCAGGGACCCGAACCACACCGGTCCCGTCCGGTTCGCTGCGCACATCAAGAGGCCCGTCGGGGAGGGGCTCCAGCCGGTTGGTGAGGATGTGGGTGCCGGTTGTGTTCGCGATGTCGTTGAAACAGTGCGTGGACCCCACAATAGTGACTGGTCCGGTTGTTGTGGTGAAGGCCCGCTGTACTTCTTCCACCGAACGCGGTGCGATCACGTCCCGGGCCGTGTAGGTGAGGTTCCCTGCCCAGTTCCGGCGCACCCGGTTGTTGGTGCGCGTGGTTGGGTCAGGCATGCCGGGGATCATGGGTGTCACAGGGGTCTCCACAGGGTCAGAGGTACTCCCATCGTGCCTGTCTGACCCGCTGACCGCAATAGCAGATGCGCTGGTGGAGGTTGCGTGAGCCTTGTTAGGCGGTTACGGCGAGTGCGAGTTCATTGTCAGCTGATGTGAATCCCACAGCTTCGTAGTACTTGCGGGTGGGGGCATCGACTGTGGCAGGTGCAATCACGCGCGTGTATCCGCGTGATGCGAGTAACCCTGAGTCTTGGAAGAGGTAGCGGCCCGGGGAGAAGTCCCGGAAACGAGGGGTCACGTAGTCAAGGATGATGCGGGCAGTGCCGTCACCTTCGGCGTGGAGGAGGACCACACCCACGGTTTCGTCGTCGTGCAGGACAAGGTGAGCTTCAGTGGGTTGTGTGCTGGTGGTCCCAAAGTCGGGGTGAGTGGCTGCGATGTCGTGAGCGTGTTTGGACAACAGGAACGACAGGTAGGCGTCTGATGGGTCTACGCTCACTACCGTGTAGGCGCGTTCGTTCTCTTTTGCTGCAAGGAGTTTACGCAGGTGGTAGATGTTAATGATCGCAAGGACAGCGTTCAACCCGAGGATGGGCCACACGGCACCAAGCAGTGCGTAGACCACAGAAATTGTGCATCCTGTCAGGTTTAATACCCGCAGCCGCAAAATACGTGTCTGCAGCAGTGAGACCACAACAATTCCCGAGCCAACCCACCCGAGCACTTCTAACCAGTTCATCGTTCCTCCTTGAGCGCGTGCCCTTAACTGTACGACGAAAAAACCCTGAAGGGGAGAGGGGGAAACTTACTGTTTTCAAGACGTTACGCGCTTCACTCTGTGCGTTTGTGGGGAACGTGAGATGAGGGGGTGGGGCGCCTAGGGCGGTTGTGCTGGAACAGGGACGTCGACGTACCAGCAGAGGGGAAAGACACCGTGCTTGTTGGCGCTGCGGCCGCGTTGGTCAGTCGTACATGGCTGACCGGAACACTCACCTGGGTTCTTCCGTTCGTTGTAACCCTCGTGATGATGGCGGGTTACACGAATGGTTCGTACAGTGAGCCGACGACTCCAACGTGGTGGAACATTCCAGCTCAGCCCCCAACCCTTGCGACAACAACCCTCACCATGGTGTTGCTTACCGTTGGGGTGGGGTCGTGGTTTGTGCGACCTCAGACGTCCCGGTGATGAGGTGGGCGGATTGGTCGTCCACAATGTGTCCGTCGTTGAGGATGAGGACCCGGTCGGCGTGGGTGGCGTCGTTGAGTTCTGTGCTGGTGAACAGGATGGTTCTGCTGTCGGTGCGGCGCAGGAGCGCGTAATAGTCCGAGCGGTGGGGTTCGCTTGTGAGGCCGCTTGCCGGGTCGTCCAGGAGCAGGAAGGTGGGGGCCCCGGCGGTGGCTAAAGCTAAGGCGACGTGTGCGCGCAGGACGGGGTGGTGGTCGGTGACGCGGTGGCCGTTGTTGCGTTTGCGTACGTGCCGGGCAGGTAGCCGTTTGTGGGCGTTGCTTGTGAGGTTGATGTTGTCGATTGCGGTGCGTGCTGCTGTGTGGGCGTGGTCGCCGTCGTAGCCGCGAAGCCAGGCGGCGTAGGTGGCCAGTGCGTGGATGGGGGTGTTTGGGTCAACATCAAAGTAGGTGGGCACGTACCCAATGTGGGCGCGCAGTGTGGCGAGGTCGTGTGCCGATGCGCCTCCTGGGCTGTGCGTGGTGGGTACTGTTGTTCCGCCCATGGTTAGGGTGCCGCTCGCCGCGGGGGTGAGGGTGGTGAGGAGGTGGAGGAACGCTGTTTTCCCTGCTCCTTTGGGGCCGATGATTGCGGTGATCCCTGGGGTGAGGGTGAGTTGGGGGATGGTGAGTGTGGGGGTTTTGTCCGCGGTGTAGGTGATGTCGGTGAGGTGGATGTCCGCGGTGCGGGGTGCTGCCGGTGTGGTGGGTAGGTACGTGCTCATTGTGTGGGTTCCTGTGCACTGTGTTCGATCGTGGGAAGGGCAGTGGTGTTCGCTGAGGTGTACGCCGAGCGGGGGATCTGGTAGATCGATGCGATGGTGATGACCGCGATGATGGTGATGACGTAAGCGGCGATGAGGATGATGCGCCCGGTGGCGGCGCCGTTGGGGGCGGGCAGGGTGCGTTGCTGCATGAACCGGGTGCCGTAGTAGGCGCACCAGAGCGCTGCAAGCGCAATGACCGTGCATGAGCCGTAGAGCAGTGGGTTCAGGCTCAATGTTGGGTGGGCGCGCAGGACGAGAATGTCAGTTTCAAGGACGAGGAGGAGCGCCGCCCACAGGCCTAGCATCCCTGCGAAAGGGGGTGCTCCGGGGATGGAACCACCAAGGAGCGCGAGTGCCCACACGACAGCGAGGAGGGCGAAACCGGTGAGGGAGTACACCCACATGCCGGGCACGGTGAGGGACGCTGGTGGTCCCGGTGCAATGGCGGCGAGAAGCCCTAAAGACACGACAGAAGGGATGAGGACAAGGGTGAGGAAGTGGGCCCACAGCATGGGCGCGAATCGTGCCCCAGTGGAGCGCACACCTAACGCGGTGGCGAACCCGGTGGCTTGCGTTCCTTTGATGGCACGGTTGGACCCGGTGAACCATGCCACCGCGAGGCTTGCTGGCGCTGCACCGGCCAGGTCAGCGAAGAATCCGTCTGGCACTTGGGGCATTGAGGCGTGGAGGGCGTAAGCTGTCCCCACCCATAGGGCGGTGGTGATGACCGCCCACAGGTAAAGGCGCCGGTTGGACATCTCAACGCGAAACGCAGTCACAAAGGTTTTCCGTTCATTTCATTGGTGGGGCTGTGTGCTGCCTGCCGCGCCGATTATTCCATGACCGCACCGGGCAGCGGCAGCGGTTCAGGTGCCCATGGGGATAACCGCAAGCTGGTGAGGTGGCGTGGTAGTCGCATCGGTGATCGGTGTGGGACATGCGCGATGTCGGATGTGTGCGGTAAGAATCGTGGTGGCGCACGGTTGTCAGGTGCGCATTGGTGACAAGGAGTGCACGCAATGACTGACCCGGTGGCCCCGCAGGATTGTCGTCTGCCTCAACAGGTGTTGTCAGTGACGGAGGTGGTTGCTGCGGCGCGGTGTGAGTTTGGGGCCGTACGCCGCCGTGAGGTGGCGTTGGGGTGGCGGGTGCCGCCGTGTGGGGCGCAGTCGGTGGCGCACTGCACTGATGATGGGTGTGACACCCACCATGATGCGATGTCGCAGCGGTTGTCGGCGTTAGGTGATGCGTTCGAAGCAGAAGTTATTGCTGCGTTGATCGCGGAGCACGGCTTATGGCAGCCAGGGCTCCCCGGTGGGGTCTTGCGGGTGGGGGAGTTGCCTGAACGTGACGACCTCACCGCGGTGACAGGCATTGTGCGCGACGCCATGGACCAGGGGGTCGCTGTGGTGGAACAGTTCCCTGTGCAGGTTGGGTCGGTTCGCGGGCGTGTTGACTTTTTGGTGCGACAACCTGATGGGTTGTATGCAGTGTGTGACGCGAAGCTTGCACGAACCGCATCCGCTGATGCGGTTCTCCAGATCACCGCGTACGCGGACATGCTCACAACAGCGGGGTTCCCGATCGCCCCCGTGGGGGTGTTGTTCCTGGGCTCTGGGGTGCAGCAACAGTACCGGGTCGCCGATATCGCCCCAGTGTGGCGGCGGCTGCACACCCGGTATGAACGCCTTCTTGCGGGCCGCACCCCAGGCGAGTTGGTGTTGTGGGAGGGTGGTGTCCCCCCGGCGACGGTGTCCACGTGCGGGCGGTGTACAGAGTGCGAACCGCTGGTGACAGTAAACCGTGACGTGCTGGTCACGATGGGTGTGACCACCTCGCATCGGGCACGGTTGCTGTCTGCTGGGATCACCACTGTCGATGCGCTCGCTGCGTTACACCCTGACCCAACGGATCCCCGGGCGCAGGTGAGCGCACAGGACGCTGCACGGGTGGGGATGTCTGTACGGGCGCTGACTAAGATCGCGGCTCAAGCCGCGCTGGTTATCGAGGGGGAGGGGGCACCAGAGCCAGGAGTGCTGAGGATTGTTGATACACGCCCGTTCGGGTTGCTGCGTGAACCTGATGAGGGTGACATTTTCTTCGACTTTGAGGGCGACCCGCTCTACGCAGAACCGGGGTCACGCGACTGGGGGTTGGAGTACCTTTTTGGGTGGGTGACCCGCCAACTCGACGCCGATGGTCAACCCGTATTCCATGCGCTGTGGGCGCACACCCGTGATGAAGAAAAAACAGCGTTTATCACGTTCATTGACTGGGTGACGCAACGACGGGAACAGTATCCTGGCATGCACGTGTATCACTACGCGCCCTATGAAACGACCGCTTTGACGAAACTTGCCGCCCGGCACGGAACCCGCGAGGCAGAACTTGATAACCTCCTGCGTGCCGGGGTGTTCGTGGATGTGTACGCCGTGGTCCGCGGCGGTATCCGCACCTCACAACCGTCACTATCCATCAAAAAACTGGAACCTTTTTACGCAGACCGGTTAGGCGCGTTACGGGCCGGGGTCACCACAGCCGGTGACTCCATTGTCGAATACGCTGAAGCGCGCGCCGCCCTTCAGGCCGGTGATCACCAGGGGGCACAGCAGCGCCTCGCCCGGTTGGAGGCGTATAACCGGTATGACTGTGCCTCCACCTACCATCTTGTCCAGTGGCTTATCGAGTTGGCAGATGACCACGGCATCGCGTGGCGCAGCGACCCGGCAGCCGGTCCGGCGCAACCGCTTGATGACGCGCTCGCGCAGACCACCTCACCTGATGATGCCCCCGATGACAGCGCTGACAGTCCGGTGGGTGTGGCGCAACGGTTGGCTGACCATGTGGAGGTGTTGCGTCACCGGTGGTTGGCTGCGCGGGTGACGAACCCGCAGGCACCGGAACCCGATGTGTTGACGGTTGCCCGGATGGCGTGGGCGGGGATCGACTATAACGCCCGGGAGAAGAAGCAGTATTGGTGGGCTCACTTCGCGAGGCTGTCTGCCCCTGTTGATGAGTGGTCGGGCAAAGACACGTTTGTTGCGTCACGGGTTGATGTTGTTGAGGATTGGGCGCGCCCGACGCCGCGGTCTGCGTTGACGCGGACCTTGGCGTTGTGGGGTGATCATGATCCGGCGAGCCCGGTGACGGTGGGTGCGCAGGTGGTGTTGATTTACGATGCGCCCGCCCCGGTGGGGTTGAAAACAGCGGACTCTGCGTCACGGGCGTGGAATGGTGCACAGTGCCTGGTCACAGAGGTGACGCCGGATCCTGGGGATCGTCGGCGGGTGGTTGTCACGGTGACGGAGAAGGTGTCGGCTGGGGTGGACCGGTTTGACGATGTTCCCGTGGGGTTTGGTCCCGGGGCACCTATTTCGACGACGGCTATTGATGAACGGCTCCTGGATTTTGCCCGGTCGGTGTGTGGTGCGTTGGATGCGGCAGGGGACAACGTGGAGGATGCGTCGATTCTTCCGGATTCGGTGGCGGTCCGGTTGCTGCGGCGGTTGGGGTCCCGGGTGGATGCCGCGGATGATCACAACCGGGCTCGCATGATCGTTGAGTCGTTGCGCAGTGAATGTCCGGCGGTGGTGGCTGTGCAAGGCCCGCCTGGGGCGGGGAAAACGTTTGTGGCTTCCCATGTGATCGCTTCCCTCGCTCACCAGGGGTGGAATATTGCGGTGGTGGCTCAGTCTCACGCGGTCATCAATAATGTGCTGACCTCGGTGCTGGGCCGGTTTCCAGAACTGGCGGGGCGCATCGCGAAGAACACCCCAAAGAAAACGGACCCTCCGGCTGGGATGGTCCCGGTGACACCAGCCACAATTGGGCAGTTCTTTGCGGACAACACCACACAGGGGGTGGTGGTGGGAGCAACAGCATGGCAGTTAGCGAACCCTGATTTTGCGCCGCCACACGGCTGGGATGTGGTGGTTATTGATGAAGCAGGTCAATACTCACTGGCGAACTCGTTGGCGGTCACGCACGCAGCGGACCGGGTGTTGTTGCTTGGGGACCCCCAGCAACTCCCGCAGGTGAGCCAGGGCACCCACCCGGAACCGATCAATGAGTCGGCGCTGTCATGGCTGGTCGAGGGGCACCCTATTGTGCCCGAGCATCGGGGGTTCTTTCTTGATCACACCTGGCGGATGCACCCTGATCTGACCTACCCGGTGTCGGTGTTGTCGTACGACGGTCAACTGCAGTCTGTGCCGTTGACCTCTCAACGTGCGCTTGCCGGGGTGGCGCCGGGTGTGTATTCGGTGCCCGTGCCGCACACCGGGAATGTTGTTGCCAGTGATGAAGAAGCTCACGCCATCACGCAACTGGTTGCATCCCTGTGCGGTAGGTTGTGGCGCGAGCATGATGGGGTGCCTGCCAGGGCGCTGACCGCGCAAGACATCATTGTGGTCGCGCCCTACAACGCCCAAGTTCACACGGTACGGGCTGCGCTGGACCGTGCCGGGTACACAGACACCCGGGTGGGGACCGTAGACAAGTTCCAGGGCCAAGAAGCGCCTGTGGCCATTGTGACTTTGACCGCGTCTTCAGCTGATGACGCACCACGGGGAATCGATTTTGTGCGCAACCGCAACCGCATCAACGTGTCCATTTCTCGGGGGCAACACTCCGCGTTTCTTGTTCACAGCCCGGCTCTCCTCGATGCGTTACCAGGAAGTATCACCGCATTAGAGGAGCACGGGGCGTTCTTGCGGTTAGTGGACTCAGCGATCCCTTACCACGGTTTCCCGGACCCGCCGTAACCGCCGCCTAGGTAGCCTTCGGTTTCTTCGCGTTCGAGTTGGCCGGCGTCGTTGCGTTCTTGGAGTTGCTGCTGGCGGTCATCTTCACCCTGCGGTGGGGCTGGGACGTCTCCGCCACCATCCTCGCCGTCGCCTTCTCCGTCGCCGTCACCGTCCTCATTGTTGCCTTCACCGGAGTTAGGGCTTTCGTCGCTGGGCGGCTCATCTCCACCGGACCCCTCATCAGAGTCTGATGATGATGGTTCTTCCTCGCTGGGTGGTTCTTCGGGTGGCGGCGGTGGCGGGTCTGACTGCAAGTACTCCAGGATTTCTTCAGTTGCCGTGATGCGTTCATCAAGGCGTTCACCAGCGCCGCTGAGGTCTGGGCAAGCAGTCGCGGCACGGACCTCTTTCGCCTGGTTGAACTGGGACAACGCTTCCTCAAATAAGGGTGTTGCCGCGGTCCGTAGATCCTCCAGTACGGGAGCCCAGTCCATCCACTCACTACGGTTCGCATCAGCAAGCCGGTCAAGTGTGGTCATGAACTCTTCATACAGGGGCATCCCTTGCGCGCTGGATGCCTCTGCGAGCGCTTCGTGGGCGAGCGCTGTGTTGTGGTCGATCCGGCAGATTGGTGGGAGGTCATCGTTGGTGGTCACCGCGCTGAGGGTGTCGTCATCGGGGAGGGCGGGGGCGTGGGTGCGCGCTTGGGTGAACATCTCAAGGGCGCGTGAGTGTCCGCCGGCTGCGAGGGTTGCGGTGCCGTGGTTGTACCAGTCGATCCATTCGTCTGTGGGCCGCCACCCGTCAGGGGCGGGGAAGGCTTCTTCTGCTGCGTTGTATTGTCCGTTTCCGTAGGCGGATCGCCCGATGGCGGTGGGGACCAGGACGGACACCGTGTAGATGACGAGGACAAGCACGGCGATGACGCCAGGGACGGACCACAGGTACCATTTTTTGCGCATCGTGGTCAGGTCAGTGACCACCGCGGGGTGGTTGCGGGGGTTGGGGGGTGGTGGGGGAAGGAACGGAGATGTCATCGTTATCCTACCTTCCGGGCGGCTCGCCGTGTTTGCCAGGTTAGTTCCCATAGCAGCAGCCCCATGATGACTGCGGTGAACGGCCACAGGATGAGTTGTGGAACCGTGACGAGGCGTCGGCCTTCGGAGGTAATGAGTTCGGGGTTGAACCCATCGCTGTAGGCGGAGAGGTCGGTGGGGGCATCCATGAGGGTGGAGGGAACACCGAGTTCGTTACCTAGGGCTGTGATCTCGTTGGCGTCAGCAACGGAGATGGCGGGGTCACCGGAGTTCCAATCGGTGATGTATTCCTTGCTGTTGCCGTACCCGGAGGGGTCGTAGGTTTTCATGCGCCCACCGTCGCTGGTGCCGTACCCCAGGACTGCTCCGCCGTCGACGTATTGGGCGAGTGGCGCGAACGAGAGTCGTTCGGTGTCGGTGGTGTTTTCCCCGTCGGTGAACAGGTAGACGATGCGCTGGTTGTCTGGGTTGCGGGTTGCGCCTTGGCGTAATGCCATGGATAGTTCCTCGCGGACGCGGTCAAGTGAGGAGCCAGCAGAGTAGTAGGTGATTTCTTGGTTGAGGTTGGTGATCCACCCGCTGAGCGCTCGGGTGTCGGTGGTCAGTGGCATTTGGCGGGATGCGGTGGAGTCGAAGCTGATGATGGAGAAACGGGCACCTGAAAAGTCAGCCATGAGGGTGGTCATGTCGTTGCGGACACCGGTGAGGCGTGGCTTGTTTCCGTCGTAGTCTTCAGCGGCCATGGACCCGGTGCGGTCCACAACGAAGTACACGTCAAGGTTGATGTAGGCCACCTCGGAGCGTTCTTCGAGGACGGAGGGGCCGGTGGCCACGAATAGGGTGAGCACCAGAATCGCTGCGCGGCGCCCCCAGGTGATTTTCTCGCCACGGCTGGTGGCAGGGCTTTTCAGGTCACGAAACGCCGCCCACCCAAACAGTGCCAGCACAAGGACTGCAGTGATGGCGAGGGCAGGAAGGGGTGCAAAAGGTTGGAAGGTCATTCGGTGATCCTCCGTTGCACGATGAATGCGGCAATGAGTGCTACCAGGAACCACAGGTAGGGGCCGGGCAGGTTCGTGGTGGTGATGATGGGTGCGGCGTCAATGGCGACGGCTTGTTGTGCTTGGATGTCGGCGACGATCTCGGGGATGGTGTCAGGGTCGTCGGAGAAGAAGTACAAGCCGTCTGCGTCAAGGAAGATGTCTCGGAACTCTTGTTCGCTTTGCGCGTCCCCACCACCGGCACCGTACAGCCCGATCAGGGAAATGTTGCGGGATAACGCCAGGTTGGTGGCGTCTTGCAGGGTGTATATGGGTTCGCCTTGGAGGTCGTTGTCGGTGGCAAAAATAATGGACCGGGACCGGTCTTCGTCCTGGTAGGGGTCTTCGTCAAAGAGGAGGGCACAGTTCGCGAGCCCGTCACCAATCAGGGAGGACCACCCGTTCAGAGACCCGTTGGCACCTGCGGTGAAGTACAGGTAGTTGTCAATGACGTCTTGCCGGGTGGTGGTGAGCACCCGTGGGTCGAGTGCTTCTTTGGCTTGGGTGAGTTGTTCTTTGACGAGTGCGTAATCGTCAGTGAGGGGGAACACGAGCCGAGAAGTGGAGTTGAACACGGACAGTGCGATGCGTTCGCCCTGGAAGTTGTCGGTGAGGGTGGAGAACAAATCCACAATTTCTTGGTCGTAGGCAATCATTGACCCGGACACGTCCAGGCACAGCACAATGTCACGGTTGGCCAGGCGCGGATCCACTGTGGTGGTGCGAAACGGTTGTGCTGTGACCACGCTGACGGCGGCGAGCGCCGCAACGGTGACCGCGATCCCTGATGCTTGGAGGAGTCGGTACCGGCGGCGTTCTTTGGCGAATGATGGTAGCTGTTCCAGGTAGTCGCTGTTGGCTATCCAGATGGGTGATTCAGTGGTGGGGCGTGCTGGTGGCCGTTTCCGGGTGACCACAGCGGTGACGATGATGGTGAGTAGTGCCAGGCCGAGGGCTAGGGGGATAACCCAGGGCCAGGTCAGAGTCGTTGTGTGGGTGGAGATCATAGGTGGTCCACCACCTGGAGTGCTTCATTGACCGTGAGGTGGGTTGCGTTGACGTGCGGGTCGGGTGCGTGGGCGGTCCCTTCCCGGGAGAAGGCGGGGGCGTAGCAGCGTTCAATGACGTGCGCGACCGGTCCGGTTGCCGGGTGGTTGCGCAGGTCAGTTAACGTCATGGACTCAGCGGGGAGAGCGAGCCGCAGTGAGGTGTAGTCGCGCAGGAGCAGCGAGAGTTGCTGATGCAGGTCACGGTCGGTGAGCTGCCCGTTGTCGTGCTGTTGCGCAAGAGTCATGATCTGGGAGCGGTAGAGTTCCCGGGTGCTGGGGCTGCGGTCGGCAATGGCAGTAGAGTGCGCATCGACAAGTGATGCGTGACGCGCCATGACCCGACGCCGGGTGAGGGCGGGAATGAGCGCGAGCCACACGATTGTGGCAACGGTGAGGAGCACGGGGACGAGAGTCCAAAGGGCGGGGTAACCGACCGGGGAAGAGATGTCCTGCGGCGTCACGTGGGTCCTCGTCGCTTAGCGGGCATGGGCGTGGTGCCCCAGGGGGCACTGGTCCATGCTACTTTGCGGCACTGGGTGATGCGGTATGGGTTGTCCTACCGGGTGGACCTGGAACAGGTGGTCGTTAGCGCACCCGGACCGTTTTTGCTCGGGTGGTGACAGCGTTGTAGGTCTTGGTTGACCCGACCTTGAGCCGGTACGTGTAGGTCCCTGTGCGGGTGACTTTGGGGTAGGTGACCCCCACCTTGCCGGTGCGAGAGTTCGGTGTGAATCTCTTCACGGTCTTCCAGGTGCCCCCTTTTTTCAGTTGGAGAGCAACAGTTCGTTTCGTGGAGATCGTAACCACGTCACGTGGTGCGGCGACTCGCCCTTTCACGGTGGACCGAGTGGAGGCGTTGTATCCCGTGATTTTTTGGGTTTTCTTGCGGACCACGACTTTCTTTGTCGCTGAGACTGCTGCTTTGTGGGTGGAGGACCCGCCATACCGGATGCGGTAGGTGTAGGTTCCTGCGGTTTTGTGGGTGGGGTAGAGAATCGCCGCTTTCCCATTGGAGGTTTTCACGGCTACGGTGCGCACGGTTTTCCACGTCCCGTTGGTTTTGCGTTGCAACGAGATTTTTCCGTTGCGGGCTGACACTGCGACGACGTCTTTGGGTGCGGCTTGCCCCACGGTGATGGTTTTCTTTGACGTGTTGTACCCGGCGATGCGCGTTTTTTGTGGGGTGGCTGTTCGGGTGGTGGCCGAGCTTGGGTAGGCGACAAACCGTTGGACGGCGTACAGGTAGGTGCCGTCAGAGTTGCGGTCCCAGGCAACCCCAATGTGGGTCCATTCGGGGCGCAAAATGTTGGCCCGGTGCCCGGGAGAGTTCATCCACAGGGAAAGGAAACGGGCGGCGTCCGCGCTTCCGGAGGTGTAGAGAATGTTTTCCCCGGCGCGGGTGGCTGCTGAGGTTGCGGTGGTGGTGAAGAGTTGAGGGTCGTGGTACATGTCCGCGCGCAGGTTTTTTGAGGCGAGGAACCCGGCCCATTGTGCGCTGCCTTGGGTGGCTTTGGTGTTGACAGTGACTTTTTTCAGTCCGTGTGCTGCGCGAATTTTGTTGGTTTCGTTGACGATTGCTTGGGAGAGCGCGTCGAGTTGAACCGCTGTGGTGACGGCGGGTGTCACACCTGTCGATGCGGTTGTGCTGGTCGCAGCCGGTGCGGCTGCGAGGGTGGTTGCGGTTGTTGCCAGTGCACATGCGAGTGCGATGAGTGTGCGGCGGATGGAGTGCTTGACCATTGTGCCCCCCTGTGAAGGTCGTGTCCGTCACAGTCCCTATCGGTGGGAAGTAGAGCCACCATAAGTATTTGTTGGGGAGAACTTCCCGTTCACTGGGGGTGAATTTGCTGGTGGGGTGGGGTGAAGTCAGTCGAACTAGGTCAGATGGCGCTGTTTGCGTACCGCATGGGTGAAGCGAGTGATCGCATCTTCGGGGGTGTCAATGACCACAGACACGATGCCGTTTCGCTGCAACATGCGTTGCGAGTCCGCACGCCGTTGGCGCACCAACTGGGCGGCCTCGGCATGAATGGATGAACGGCGGGCAAGGAACCTGGGCAGGTGAAGAGGCCGGTCCACATCGGCGACCTGCTGCCCATTATTCAGGCGCGCACCGACAAACGGGGACGCATCAGAAATTTGCAGAACAAGCACTTCGTGCCGCACCCGCAATTGCCGCAAAATCTCTTCGTGCTCCGGTGCAGGGCGCACCTCATCAGTGACAATGACAACCAGGGCCCGCCGGTGAAACAACGTGAGAGTACGCCGCAAAATGGCGGCAAGGTCACTGGCAGGAGCAGTTGGTGAGAACGTGGCATCCAATTGGGTGAGCATCACCTCAAGGTCCTGAGTTGAGGCACGCGGTGGGCGGTGGATTAACCGGTCATGATCGCCGGCAACAAGAGCCACCCGATCGCCGCGATCCCGGGCCACATACGCAATCAACGTGGCCAGGAACACCGCAGCATCACTTTTGGGGGTACCCCCAGACGACATCGCCGCCATGTTGCGCCCGGTGTCCGCAACAAGAATCACCGAGAGATTCGACTGCTGCTGAAACCGGCGAATAATAGGGATCCCGGCACGCGCCGATGACTTCCAGTCAATGTCCGAGACATCGTCACCAGGCGAATACAACGACAAGTCGTCAAAATCCTGGCCGTGTCCTTTAAAAATGGACCGGTGATACCCCTCAAGCAGGCCAGCCGCCCGCTTCAAAATCGGAAGATCCACGTGGGCTCGCACCTGAGCAAGCCGGGAAATATCGGTCATCAGCGCACCACAGCCCAACTACCCTGGGACAGGAACAGCGTGGAACACGGCGTCAATGAGCTCTTCCACCCGCACATTGTTGGCAATCGCATCAAACGTGCGCACAATACGGTGACGCAGCACCCGGTGGCGAATCGCATGAATGTCATCAGGAATGACATAGTCGCGGCCATACATGATCGCCAACGCTTGAGCGACCCGCATCAACGCAATCGACCCACGCGGCGACGCCCCCACCCGCACCTGGCCCGTCAACCCCTGAATCGGGTTGGGGCCACCACCACGGGTGGTGTTAATGAGCGCCACAATGTACCGCTTAATGGAATCATCCACATACACGCGGTCCACGAGCCGCTGCAACACCACAACCTCATCCAACCCGATCGGCGGAGTCGTCACCGGGGCATCCTGCGCACCAGTTGCCACCCGCGACAAAATCTCCACCTCATCGGGAGCCTGCGGGTACGTCAAAATCTGCTTCATTAAGAAGCGGTCCATCTGCGCCTCAGGAAGAACATACGTGCCTTCTTCCTCAATGGGGTTCTGCGTAGCTAACACCATGAACGGGTCCGGCAGACGGTACTCCTGCCCACCAATCGTGGTCTGACGCTCCTGCATCGCCTCCAACATCGCCGACTGAGTCTTCGCCGAGGACCGGTTAATCTCATCAAGCAACACCACGTTGGCGTGCACTGGCCCAAGCTGAGTCGTAAACGACCCAGTGCCATAGTTATAAATCTGGGTGCCCACAATGTCGTTCGGCATCAAATCCGGTGTGCACTGGATCCGGTGGAACGTTCCACCCACAGACGCCGCCAACGTTTCCGCCGCCGTGGTTTTCGCCAACCCAGGAACCGACTCAAGAAGAATGTGCCCCCCAGCAAGCAACGCAGACACAAGAGAAACCCGCAGTTCCTCCTGCCCCACAACCTTCGAATCAAACACCGTGTTGATGCGTTGGACGAGCGAGCCCGCATACGCAAGCTCGTCCGGGTTAATGTTTCCCTGCCCTCGTGACACAACCAGTCCCTTCCCGATAACTACCGCCCCCAAGTATGCCAGCCGCATGCACCATCCGGGGGCGAGACCTCACCCCATGGTGACACCACACCAGACACCGAGCCGCCAACAGCCTAAAGTGAAGGGGTGGTTACACCAACTCCCACCCGCACAACCCCGCTCCTGCTCGCCGGGTTCACCGCCACGATCCTCGCAGCCCTCACCGCGTTCGTTGCCGCTGGCGCCTACACCGCCGCCTACGCGCCGCGCGCCCTACTGGACCCAGGCCCGCTGGTGCGCTGGTCAGTGGGCGGAGCAACCCTCGCATCGGAACTCAGTATGGCCGTGGTCCTGGGGGCACTGACCCTGGCCGTATTCGTCATCCCCGGAGCAGGACACACCGGACGCACCCGACCCGGCGCGCCCACCCCCGACCTGTACACCACCACCATCACCATCGCCGGGTGGGGCGCAGTCGTGTGGACACTCAGCGCCACCGCCCGACTCCTCTTCCAAGGCGCCAACACCGTGGGAACCCCCCTCACAGACCCCGCCTTCGGCGAACAATGGGTGGTCTACCTCACCCAAATCCCCTCGGGCCAATCTCACTTTGCCATCACCCTCATCGCGGCGACCATGGCCACCGCCCTCCTCATGCGTCCAGGCCCCCGCGTCGCACTGGCTCTCCTCGGTGTTGGGCTCGTTCCCCTCACCCTGCTTTCCCTCATGGGCCACGCCGCCGGAACCGACAACCACGAACTTGCCGTCTCCGCGATGTTCCTCCACCTCATCGCCGTGGCCATCTGGGTGGGTGCGCTCGCCGTGATCGCTCTGCTGTACCTGAGCCGACCAGAACGCGAACAGTGGATCGCCACAACAGTCCGCCGCTACTCCACGATCGCCGGATGGTGCTTTGCGCTGGTCGCCGTGTCCGGGCTGGTGAACTCCATTGTCAGACTCGGCGGATTCACCGCCCTGACCAGCACCTACGGGGTGCTCATCGTTGTGAAAGTGACTCTCTTCCTCATCCTGGGTGGATTCGGTGCCGTGCACCGCACCCGCATAGTTTCCCGCATGACCGCCGCCCGCGCCCACATCCCCGTCCTCTTCTGGCGGCTCGCCGCCGCCGAACTTGTTGTCATGGGTGCCGTCTCCGGTATCTCCGTAGCCCTCGGCGCCTCAGAACCACCAGTTGGCGATGCGCCCCCCACCAACCCCAGCCCCGCCTACCTTCTCACCGGTGCTGAGCTGCCCCCCGAACCCACCACCCTGCGCTACCTCACCCAGTGGCGCCCTGACGTTCTCTTCGCTGTCGCCTGCGCCGCAGGTTTGTGGGTCTACCTCAGCTGGGTCATCCGCCTCCACAAACGCGGTGACACCTGGCCCTGGTTGCGCACCGTGTCCTGGACCCTGGGCATGTTCCTCATGTTCTGGATCACCTCCGGCGGGCCAGCTGTGTACGGAAAAATCCTCTTCTCTGCACACATGCTCATGCACATGCTCATGGCCATGGTCGTCCCCATCTTCCTTGCGCTCGCAGCTCCCATCACTCTCCTCATGCGAGCGGTGCCCGCCCGAACAGACCACTCACGAGGACCACGCGAATGGGTGTCTGGGATTGTCCACTCCCGCTACGGACGGTTCTTCTCCCACCCCCTGGTCGCCGCCGTGAACTTCGCCGGATCGATGATCCTCTTCTACTACACGCCCCTGTTCGAACTAGCCATCACTACCCACCTCGGCCACATCCTCATGGTCGTCCACTTCACGCTCGTGGGGTACTTCTTCGTTAACGCCCTAGTGGGAATCGACCCCGGACCGAACCGCCCCGGCTACCCCCAACGGTTCCTCCTCCTGCTCGCCACCATGGCGTTCCACGCATTCTTTGGAGTCAGCCTCATGGCATCCGACCGTCTCCTGGTCCCAGACTGGTTCGGCAACATGGGACGCGCCTGGGGGGACCCCGCCATCATCGACCAACAAGCCGGGGCGGGTATCGCCTGGGGAATCGGAGAAATCCCCACCGTCGCACTCGCCATGACCGTCGCGATCATGTGGGGACTGACAGACGACCGCGCCGCCCGCCGCCGTGACCGCCACGTCGACGAATATGGCGACAGCGAACTCGACGAATATAACGCCATGCTGCAGCGCATCGCCCATCGCGACGCACAACACGACACCACCACACGGCAGGACCCCCGCACATAGCGGACACACCGCTGAGGGCCCACCCAAAGGCAGGCCCTCACCGTGAGTCACGTGCGGGGTGGGAGCTGGAGTCACCACCCCGCACGGGGTCAGTGGTTAGTACAGATCACACGGTTCACCATTCAACGTGACCTCAGTGGGATCAGAGGGAGCACCGTTCGCCAAGAACCCGAACGACACCGCACCATGGTGGGCAATCGTTGAGTTCCACGCAGCATTTGTGAAGGTCGCAGTTTTCCCTGACTGGCTCACCGTCGAACTCCACGACTGCTGAACCGAATCATCACCTGCAAACGTCACTGCCAGGTCCCAACCATCAACCTGGTCCATCGTGTTGTTGGCCACGGTCACCTCAGCGGTGTACCCCGAGTTCCACGAGTTCACCTCAAACGCCACAGCACATTCACGGGGGTCATCAGGACCAGTACCAGGGTCGGTGGGTTCTTCACCTGGGTCGGTGGGTTCTTCACCTGGGTCGGTGGGTTCTTCACCTGGGTCGGTGGGTTCTTCACCTGGGTCGGTGGGTTCTTCACCTGGGTCGGTGGGTTCTTCACCTGGGTCGGTGGGGTCGCCGCCACCAAACACCACATCGGAGCAGTTGTAGAACGACTCAGGAGAGTCCGTCCGCTCCCAAATTGAGAAGATGATGTGCTGGCCGCTGCGCTCAGGCAGTTGCGCATCCCACTGGTACTCCGGCCCAGTCGACCCCTGCACAATCGGTGGGTCAAGGACTTCGTCAAACAGTTCCAGGTCATCCCAACTCAACGGCTGTGAAGGGTCCCACCCTTCTTTGGTGATGTACTGGTACCACCATCCAGGGTGAGGCACCGTTGCTGCGTACCGGAAAGTGATGTCGTCACCAGACTCAAGCGCAGTGGTAGGCCAATGCTCTGACGGGGTGTTGAATGCGTCAAACTGGGCGCCAGGACCACACAATTTCCCGTCTGGGATGGTTTCCTGGTGGCGGCCATCAACTAACGGCAGCAAGTTCCCGTACCAGGTATAGAACGGGTAGCTTGAATAATCCAACGCTTCCTTGCAGATCGGGTTCGTTGGCAGCATGTTACCGCCCTGACCAGCGGCATCACCACCCGCGAGGCCGTCAAGGTAACAGTTGTAGGTACGTGTTGCCGGGTACACCATGCCACCGTGTGAGCTTGCGGGAGCTGACGTGGTGACAACGGACCCCAACACAAGGAGGGACCCAATGGCCCCTCCAGCGGCGAATTTCGCCCATCGATTTCGAAAAGCAGACCAAATTGACATTGAGCGTCCCCCTGTCGTGGATAACTAATGCGGACTGTCCCGGATCCCACACGCCATTGGGTGGGGCGGGCAGTGCTAGCCTGCCTGCCCGCCAACGGTCCGGGAACCCAATGAAACGTTTCAGCGCATCGGTCAGTGAGAAAAACAGGCAACGACCTGACGCTACCGGGCAATGTGACGTAACAATCACATCGCCAGGATGCGTCAGCGGCCCCCAGCAGTGTTCACTGGTGGGGTGAGCACACCACACACATCACTTCCCCGCGTCCGTGCTAGTGCCCTGACCGGGCGGAACTGGCTGAACACCGGCGGGCGCACCCTCACCCTTGATGAGCTTCGCGGAAAAATCGTCATCCTCGATTTTTGGACGTTTTGCTGCATTAACTGTCTGCACGTTCTTGATGAACTGCGCGAACTTGAGGAACAACACCGCGATGAACTTGTCATCATTGGGGTGCACTCACCAAAATTCGTGCACGAAGCCGACCCAGACGCGCTTGCTGCTGCGGTCGAACGCTACGGGGTGGCTCACCCCGTTCTTGATGACCCCACTTTGTCCACCTGGCAGGCCTACACCGCCCGTGCTTGGCCAACCCTCGTTGTCATCGACCCGGAAGGGTACATCGTTGCCCACATGGCCGGTGAAGGTCATGCACCCGCGTTAGCGCGGATTGTCACTCAACTCATTGAGGACCACGACGCACGCGGAACACTGCACCGCGGGAGCGGCCCCTACGTACCACCACCCACGACGGCGGGCATGTTGTCGTTCCCCGCAAAAGCAGTGCCCCTACCTGCCGGCGGGTACCTGGTTGCCGATGCGGGCCACCACCAGATCGTGCACGTTGCTGCTGACGGGGTGACAGAACAAGCCCGTTACGGGGCCGGGGAACGGGGGTTGGTGGACGGACCAGCACACACCGCACAGTTCAATGAACCCAACGGGCTTCTTGTGCTGCCCCCCGATGTGGCCGCTGAGGTGGGGTACGACGTTGTCGTTGCTGACACGGTGAATCACTGTGTGCGCTCGCTGTCGCTGTCCACGGGTGCGGTGGGGACGCTTGCCGGAAATGGCCGCCAGTACATGGTGGGAGGCCCCGACAATGAGGGTCGACTGACCTCACCGTGGGATGTGGTGTGGTCCGCGCACCGGAAACAGGTCATCATCGCAATGGCCGGAAACCATACGCTCTGGACGCTTGACCCGCGCACTGGTCAGTGCCAGTGGTTTGCCGGCACCATGAATGAAGGGCTTGTTGACGGGCCGGTGGCGCAGTCATGGTTTGCACAACCCTCAGGGCTTGCCGTGACTGGTGTTGACGCTGATGAACGGGTGTGGGTCGCTGATTCGGAAACGTCTGCGCTGCGATGGATTGACACTTCGGACACAGTCCACACAGCGGTCGGTGCGGGGCTGTTTGACTTCGGCCACCGTGACGGTGACGCTGACCAGGCACTATTCCAGCACCCGCTTGCGGTAGCGGCCCTGCCTGACAACTCTCTTGTCGTGGCGGACACATATAACGGGGCCTTGCGGCGCTATGACCCTGCCACACGCACGGTGTCCACTTTGGCCTCTGGGTTGGCGGAACCATCGGGGATGGTTGTTCACCATGAGGGGGGTGAGCTTTCTGTTGTTGTGGTTGAGTCGGCGGCGCACCAACTGACAGGTGTGGCGCTTCCCGCGTCGCTTGTAGGGGAAGTCTTGGATACTGGTGCTCACCGTACCCAACGCCCAACCACAGCTGTTCGGGGCGGACAGGTGGATCTGCGGGTTGTGTTCACTCCTGCGCCGGGGCAAAAGTATGACGACAGGTTTGGACCATCGACGCGGTTGTCTGTGTCAGCGACCCCGGAGAACCTTCTCCTGGATGGGGCAGGTGACACGGTTGAGCTGACTCGAACGGTGCGGATCAACCCGGATGTGGAGCAAGGGGTTCTTCATGTCACTGCGCAAGCAGCGAGCTGTGACGATGACCCTGCCATTGAGTTTCCTGCCTGCCATTTGGCGCAGCAGGATTGGGGTGTGCCGGTGACGGTGTCTCACGACGGTGCCGACTCCTTGGACCTGTCACTCCGCGGGTGACGTTCATCGCATTGGACCGAAGCGCGCCGTTTTCTGACATAGATTTCCCTGTATGAGTGAACTGCATGACGTGGTGCTCGTCGACCTTGACGGTACCCTGACCGATTCTGCCCCTGGCATCATCGAGTCCATCACCTATGCCTACCGCACCTTGGGTCTGCCGGTTCCTGGTGAGGAGGCGCTGCGGTCTTTTGTGGGCCCACCGTTACATGTGTCGGCGGCCCGGCATGGTGTCAGCGAGGAGCTGATGCCGGAGTTTTTGTCCGCGTACCGGGTGGCGTTTGTTGATGGTGGCATGCTCAATAACCGGGTGTATGACGGGATTGTAGAGGTGCTCGATCGGGTGCACCGTCATGCCCGTGTTGTGGTGGCGACCTCGAAGCCAGAGATTTTTGCGCGCCAGATTATGCGCCATTTTGGTTTGGATCAGTATGTGGTGGCGGTGTGCGGGGCGACGTTGGATGCCTCTCGTTCGACAAAAGCCGATGTGATCGCTCATGCGTTGGACACGGTGCGTTCCAGCCCTGATGGGCTTGTTGTGGGAACCCCGATTGTCATGGTGGGGGACCGGCTTCATGATGTGGAGGGTGCCCGTGTTCACGGGATCGCCACGGTGGGAGTGCGGTGGGGGTATGCGGTTCCAGGTGAGCTAGAAGATGCGGGTGCGGCAGCGATCGCGCAGCGTCCCGCGGATCTTCCTGAGCTTATTCGGTCGGCCCTTTCCCCGCTTCCGGAGCCTGCTTTGTGCTGATTACCCCCAGTTTGGTGGGCGTTTGGGGAATCCGCTGGGGGCGGGTACGCGTGCACCTACTGCGCGCAGCACGAACAGTTCGGTGGCGGCGATGACTTTGTCGCGGGCGGGTTGTTCTTCGGGGAAGAGACGCCCCGAGAGGCATGAGTTGACGAGGGTCACGGTCGTGTCGACGTCTTGCTCAGGGAATTCACCGAGCTCGATGCCTGAGTTGATGATGTCGCGCAGTGTGTTTTCGATGATGATGACGTGTTCGCGAAGCCGTTGAGCTGCACCTCGGGAGAGCACGGATCGGAGTTCAACTCCGGGGGTCACGTGGAAGACGCGGTTGAGGCGGGCTTGGGCTTGGATGTAGGCGCGGAGCCGGTCGACTGGGTTGCGGATGTCGCGGATAGAACGTTGTAAGTTGTCGACGTAACTGGTGGTTTCGTGCTGAATGTAGCCGAGAAGGAGCGCTTCTTTGTCGGCGAAGTGGTTGTAGACCGCTGTTCGGCCAACTCCAGCTGCGTTGGCGATTTCGGCGAATGAGATGGCGTCGAAGCCGCGTTCCTCCATGAGGGTCGCGAGTGCGGTGAACAGTCGTTGGCGTGTTTGCTCGCGGTGTTCGTGGAGTGAGCCCCCAATGATCTTCGGCATTCTGACATGTTGTCACGCTTTCGTCAGTTAAGCGTGGGCCTAATGTCCTATGAGATGGGCGATGTCAGCGCTGTGAGAACACGATGGACTTGCCACGGTAACACGGTGGAAGCACTCGGTTGCTAGTGTCTCGCCCACACGCCTCACCCAGGGAGCTGCTATGACCGCTTATCTCCTCCAGCTACCGCATCGTGCTGATATGACTGATAGTTTGCGGGCTCGGTTTCGTGACCTCACCGTGGACCGGCCTGCCGATGCGCACCACGTGACTCCGGTAGGGGCACGGTTCCGGGGGGCTCGTTCTCCGGGCCCGGCGCCTCAGGTGACGGTGTGGACAGTGCCGGGGGCGCGCATCGTTGGTCCTGTGCGGGTGGGGGAGCAGACCTTGGCTGTGTACGGGGTTGTTCCTTCCCCTCCTGATGCGTGGGTTGATCGCCCGGTCGATGAGGAGTGGATGGTCGCAGTTGCCCGGCATGGGGGTGGCGGTTGTGTTCGGGTGGATGGGCCGGGTGTCGATGCGGCCGGGGCCGTGGCGCAATGGGTTGAACGACTCGCGCCTACGCTCTCGGATGACGACTACTTTCGTCCGGTTGCGCCGCCGGCAACGGAGTTCACGGTGTACTCGCCGACGTTTGCGGAGCCGGAGCAGATTATCCCGCACCTTCATGGGGTGGGTGTTCGGGTGCGGTCGGCTCAGCGTGGCCATGATGGGGTGTCGTTGGAGGTGGTGGGGGAGACGCAGTATGACGGGTCGGTCAGTGTGGTGATGCGGCGCATTACCACTGAACCTGTTGCGTTAGCTTCTGTTCCGTGGCGTGAGTTTGGCCCGTTTGCGTATACGGTGTCGTGGCGTCCGGATGCGTCATTGGTGGTTGGTGTTGATGCTGCGGACGAGGGTGCGTCTGACGATGCGCTGCTGGCGTTGGCCCGGTCCCGGATTGCGCCGTTGATTGCCCGGTTGGCGGGGCGGTTGCAGGCTGAGTTTTCTGGAACGGTCCTGACGGCGGACGGGTTTGTGGTTCGTGGGCAGGGTGCACTGCAGTGAGTTATCCACAGGCTACCGAGTGAGCTGTGGATTGTGGTTACGCATCTGTGGATAACGGGGTGCCACTCTGTGGGTAATGCGAGGTGATCGGTGGAAAGCTTGAGTTCTCGCGGAAAACAACCCATGAGTTATCCACAGGGTTGTCCACAGAATTGGTGGTATCCACAGGGTTGGGGAGAGTGGTCGGGAAGTTATCCACAGGCTAATCCACAGGTGTCCACACCTTATCTTGTGGGTTGTGGATCTCTATCCACAAGATGTAGTGGTTGAGCGGCTGTCCGGAAAGCCGCAAGAACCTTCACGGGTGAAATGTGTGGACAAGCGAGCCGCTATGACTGCTGGCGTTGCGCATACTCGCGCGCCGCCGCCCGCGCCTGCGGACTGTGAATATCTGAGCACGCCTCACACACATCGTCAGGGATCATTCCTAACCGTTGCAGGTGCGCAAACAGCCAGCATCCAATACACAGCCCCGCAAACGCTTCCAAGCTCGCCGCGACAACAAGAACGGTGAGGAGCACCCACGCTGCCGTGTCCCACCCCACAGCAAGCAGCACCACCGCACCCACGCTCACCGTGGCACCAATACCTTGCGCAAACCGTTTCGGGGGGCCAGGAACGGCAATGGGCTCACCCAACCGTGGCGCAATCACCCGCTGAGCCACGAAGCCCAACACAGACAAGCGTGGGCCAGCCAACACGCGTCCCACAAACCCCGCAGCGATGACCCACACAAGCGCCTCGACGCGAAACAACAACGCGACACAGGTGAGCGCAACAACACCTGCAGCCACAGTGCGGGCAGCCCGCTCATTGACGGGATTGGGGAAAGAAAAGAAGGAACGCATGGAAAAAGTGTGAACGTCACTGCGGCCAGTGACAAGAGAAACCGAGTGTGATCCCAACAGATGACAACGCTTCGGGGGCACGTACCCTGATGAAGTGGAGCGGATGACGGGAATCGAACCCGCGCTGTCAGCTTGGGAAGCTGAAGTTCTACCATTGAACTACATCCGCGCACGCACGCCACCAGCGAACCAGTGGTTCATGCACATCCATTTCTACCACTGATTGCGTCAGAAATCTAACCGCGCCACGTCACGTCACCCCGCATCGCAGGTCTTCCAAGGGGTGTGCACAGGGCTGGAAATCTTACAGGTGAGACCGGGGATTTCACCCCCTCCAAGGGGGTTGCTATTGTGCGCTACCCTACTTCTAGGGGGTGCACGGGAAAAGGGGGCGGCGGCCCGATTTTCTCCCAATTTCAGCCTTCAATGACGAGACGAAACGGTGAGCGGCGTGTTGTTGTCCGATCGGGATATCCGAACCTATATTCACGAGGGGCGAGTTGACCTTGACCCCTTCAGCCCAGAGATGGTCCAACCCTCCAGTGTCGATGTCCGACTAGATCGGTATTTTCGACTCTTTGATAACCACAAGTACCCCTACATTGACCCTGCTGCGGAGCAGTCAGAACTGACCCACCTTATTGAGGTCACCAAAGGTCAACCATTCATCTTGCATCCCGGTGAGTTTGTTCTCGCCTCAACATATGAGGTGGTCTCACTCGCTGATGACGTAGCTGCCCGGCTCGAAGGGAAATCGTCACTGGGGCGGTTAGGGTTGCTCACTCACTCCACAGCAGGGTTTATCGACCCCGGTTTCTCTGGGCACGTGACCTTGGAATTATCCAACGTGGCCACACTTCCTATTTTGTTGTGGCCAGGCATGAAAATTGGTCAGTTGTGTTTCTTCCAGTTGAGTTCCCCAGCGGAGTACCCGTATGGGTCGGATGAATACGGGTCGCGGTACCACGGACAACGCGGGCCAACAGCCTCACGTTCCTTCATGAACTTTTACAAGTCAGACGTCTAATTCACCCGTCAGGAATAATGGTCAACTCACCCGTTCACATTGCTTTGGATACCACCCCACTACCGGCTCTTGCGGGGGGCGGAGAGCGGCAGCGGGACGTCACTCACCTGCTTGCCCTGCCAGACTTTGTTGACCCTGGTGACTTGGAGTTCCTTATTCAGTCCCGGGTGCCGCGTGCAGCCTGGGAGACGCTTCCAGCGGAAGCCGGGACAGCCGATGCGGTTCGGCTGTTGCCGGGCCGCTTACGGATGTCCCCGCGTACGGTGGTGCACGGACCGTACGCACCTCTTGCTGCCGCCGAAGATGGTCGAGCGTACCCGCACCCGGCAGGGTTCGCATCGACAACCCAGGTGGTGTACGCCTTAACGACGCGGCGTGAACGCGGTGAGCCGCCACTTGAGGGAGTGGGGGACCGCGATGGGATCGCCAGAATGTTCGCGGAGGCCCTTCCTATCCGGGAGGAAGGGCGTCAGGTTCTCCTGCTGGTGGCGTTAGCTCGGCTATTGGAAGGGACTGTTCACTGTGAGGCGGTGACCCCGCCACCACGCCGGGTGCCATCCCGCGACGATGACCCGCAGCGTTACCGCAGCGTCACCCCTGACGCGAAAGCGAACGTGAACCTCACCGTCTACTCCGATGTGTGGTTGGATCCCGCTGCGGCTCTTCGTCTGGCACACATCACCGTCCCCGCTATGGGGTACATGCCCACGGAAGCAGATTGGGATGGGCCTGCCCCTGTGCCTGACTTTTTGCGTCAAGACACCCCACTGAGTGATGACCTGATTTCTCTGATCCACAAAAACGCGGATGACACCGACCGGGAGGTACTCGCTGTCCCGGCAGAACGTTCCGCCTACGGTCTGGTGTATGAGGGCCCTGGAGGAAACCTTGTCACCATCGACATCAACGGTGTGGACGTTGTTCCCCCGGTCCTTGACGGCCTCGACTGGGTCGCCAATGGGGTGATCGAATACCGGTTCGCCTGGACACCCGACGACCTTGTTGACTGGCAACGCGAAACACCATCCTTTGACCTGCGAAAACACCGTACCCGTATGGCCGGTGTGATCCTCGGGTTAGCACACGATTTTTATGCCGCAACAGGTGGTGAAGTCGTCGACCAAGACGGGTTCCTCAAGGACCCCAGCCAGCTACGGTCATCACGGGGGTAAGGTCACCCAAGAAATGTCACACAAACAGATGAAGCGTCAACTACTGTCGTCCTGATATTCTTGACCCGAGGTTGATAACCATCCGCCCACCGCAAGGACGGAGAACGCATGCTCGGAATCATCATTATTCATGCGGTGATGGCTGTCTGCGCACCTCTGGTTGTGCATCGTCTTGGACGTCAGGCTTTTGTGGTCATGGCACTCGCTCCAGCGAGTGCTTTTGTCTATGCACTATGGTCCGCGCCCGCCGTACTCTCGGGGAAAACCCCCGAAACAGTCGTGTCGTGGATCCCTGCTCTTGGACTGGACATCGCAGTGCGACTCGACACACTGTCGTGGTTGATGTTGCTGATTGTGTCCGGTGTTGGGGTGGCAGTATTCATCTACTGCAGTGCGTATTTCGCCAAAGAAGCTAGTGGCTTGAGCCGATTCGCCGGGGTGCTCACAGCGTTTGCCGGTTCCATGGTAGGACTCGTCGTCGCCGACGACCTCCTGCTGATGTTCATATTTTGGGAACTCACCACAGTGTTTTCCTACCTGCTCATCGGGCATTACTTTGAGCGCAAAACTGCACGACGTGCCGCCATGCAAGCCATCATGATCACCACGGCCGGGGGTCTTGCCATGCTGGTTGGTGTGGTCATCCTTGGGGTCGCATCAGAAGGCGGATTCCGTATCTCCGCGCTTCTGAACAACCCGCCAACCGGCCCACTCATCACGGCCGCAGCAGTGTGCATATTCGCTGGAGCAGCCAGTAAATCCGCGCTCATCCCCACCCACTTCTGGCTTCCTTCCGCCATGGCAGCACCCACCCCAGTGTCGGCGTACTTGCACGCTGCGGCCATGGTCAAAGCAGGGGTCTACCTCATCGCACGGATGACACCCATGTTCTCCACCATCAGTGTATGGACGTGGCTCGTCATCATCCTGGGTGGTGGCACACTCCTTGTTGGCGGGTACCGAGCATTACGGCAGCACGATCTCAAACTCCTCCTTGCTTACGGCACTGTGTCCCAACTGGGGCTCATCATCCTCATTGTCGGGCTAGGAACACAATCTGCGGCGCTTGCCGGCGTCACCATGATCCTCGCGCATGCCCTGTTCAAAGCGGCACTGTTCCTCACCACCGGAGTGATTGACGCATCAGCAGGAACCCGTGATATCCGGCGTCTGTCCGGGGTCGGTAAAGCAATGCCCGTTGTCGCTGGAACAGGAATACTCGCCGCCGCCTCCATGATGGGCCTGCCTCCCTTCCTCGGGTACGTCGCCAAAGAAGCCGCCCTCGAAGGCATCATCCACGACGGGGTCCCCGGGCAAGCCGAATGGGTTGGCGCACTCGTTGTGGTGCTCATCGCTGTGGGTTCCGCATTAACCGTCGCCTACGGGGCACGATTTGTGTGGGGTGCGTTCGCAACGAAAACCACACGCCCAGTCATTCCACTGCCCACGCACAACGCGGAAGGCGACGTCGTCGACTCGTCACTGGTGACCGCCACCACCATGTCACGCCCCTCCTGGACCATCCAAACGCCAGGAGCAGTGCTCGCCCTGGCCGGGCTGATCCTCGGGCTACTCCCCACGCCGCTTGGCAACACACTGTCAGGGTACGCACACACCCTCCCGTCGGGTGACCCTGGCTACCTCACCCTATGGGCAGGATTCGGGGCGCCCTTCTGGATCACCATCACCATCCTCAGCGTTGGTGCCATGCTGTTCGCGGCCCGACGCACCGTGGAATCCTTCCAAGCCGCCGTCCCCAATGTACAAGACTCAGAACGCGCCTACCGGCGCTTCATGCGCCTCCTCGATGACGCCGCAGCCGATGTCACCGCGATTACCCAACGCGGTTCACTGCCCTACTACCTTTCCATCATTCTCATTTTCACTGTCTCTGTCGCAGGGTACGCACTCCTGCGCACCCGACCTGAGCTCTTCCAGGTCAAACTCTGGGACACCCCAGCCCAAGCTCTCGCGCTCGGGGTTATTGTCCCCGCCGTGATCCTTGTGGCACGTGCTCGGCGCCGGGTGAAAGCTATCGTTTTGATGGGCTTTGGTGGGTACTCCATCGCTGCAATTTTCCTGCTCCACGGTGCCCCTGACTTAGCGCTCACCCAAGTCTTGGTGGAAACCGTCACGATCGTGGTCATGGTGTTGGTGTTGCGGCGACTCCCGCCGTATTTCTCGGACCGTCCTTTGCGTGCATCGCGGTTCGGTCGGCTCGCACTCGCTATAGTCGTGGGGGTTTTTGCTATGGCCCTTGCTGTGATCATTCCTAACGCCCGAATCCACGAGTCGGTGACCGTGGACTACCCAGCGGAGGCTTACGAGTTTGGTGGGGGCAAGAACGTCGTCAACGTGGCGCTCGTGGACATGCGCGCCTGGGACACTGTTGGTGAAATCACCGTTCTTCTGGTGGCTGCAACCGGCGTTGCATCGCTGATCTTTTTGTCGCGACGCACCGGTGAGGTGTTCCGGCTACGGCACGTTGACGATGTCATTGAGGAGTCTCGAGTGTGGAGCGCCGGGATGGCTCCGATGCCCAACAAGGACACGGACCGCCTAACGTTCGTCGAGATGGTCACCACAACAGGCGCATCTCAACTCGCGGCCCCGAATCGGTTCCGTAAATGGTTGCGGGCAGGTCCCACCTTAGCCCCGCAGCGGCGATCCATTATTTTCGAAGTGGTCACTCGGCTCATGTTCCACTCGATGGTGCTCTTTGGCATGTTCCTGTTGTTCTCGGGGCACAACGCACCAGGTGGTGGTTTCGCTGGTGGGCTCGTTGTGGGAATCGCACTCGTGATTCGCTACCTCGCGGGCGGCCGGTACGAACTCGGCGAAGCCGCCCCAGTGAATCCGGGTGTGCTCCTTGGGATCGGGCTGTTTCTTTCCGCTGGGGTGGGGCTCGTAAGCCTCATCGCGGGTGGTGAAGTACTGCAGTCGGTCATCGTTGAGTTCACGGTGCCCTTGCTGGGAACTGTGAAGTTCATTTCGACGCTTATTTTTGATATTGGAGTGTTCTTGCTGGTTGTTGGTTTGGTGCTCGACGTACTCAGGTCATTAGGGGCCGAAATCGACACACACATAGACACCCCTGAAACAGAGGGGGCCTCAACATGACCGATATGGTTCCTTCACTCATGTTGGTTCTCGCTGTGGGGGCGTTTGTCACGGCGGGTGTCTACCTCCTCCTGGAACGGTCACTGACGCGAGTGCTCGTAGGTTTCATCCTCATCTCCAATGGAGTGAACATTTTGCTCCTGCTGTCTGGAGGAAAGGCTGGGGGAGCCCCGATTGTAGGGGTCACCGCGGAGGAAGACATGGCTGACCCGCTTGCCCAGTTCATGATTCTCACCGCCATTGTGATCACCTTTGGGTTAACAGCGTTCATTTTGGCTATGGCGTACCGTTCCTGGCAAATGCACGGTCACGATGAGGTTCAAGACGACCTTGAAGACCGAAGAATTGCTCGGTTGGCCGCCCGCAACGCACCAACAGTGGCAGGCAGCGACACCGCAGATACCTCAGATCTGAGTGTCGATGACGAAGCATCTGAAGCTCGGGACGAAACAGCACGAGGGGAGGAGCCATCATGAGCTACACCTGGCTGGTACCGCTCCCGGTGATGATTCCGCTGTTCGCGGCTGGGCTTGCGCTTGCGCTGTACCGTCGTCCTCGCCTCCAACAAGTCATTTCTGTGGTTGCGCTGATGCTCATGGTGGTGTTTTCCGCCTGGTTGATGGCTGTGGTTGATGCAGGACCGATCGTTGTGAATTCGGGTGGGTGGGCGGCACCTGTTGGAGTTGCGCTGGTGGGAGACCGGTTGTCGGCTCTGATGCTGACGGTGTCATCCACTGTTCTGTTAAGCGTGATGGTGTACTCGATTGGTCAGGGAATTAGCGACGGGAACCACAAAGCACCTGTCTCGATCTACCACCCCACCTATTTGGCGTTGGCGGCTGGAGTCTCCAACGCCTTCCTCGCCGGTGACTTGTTTAGCATTTATGTGGGATTCGAAATGCTCCTCGTGGCGTCATACGTCTTACTGACACTGGGTGGCACCTTTGAACGGATCAGAGCTGGCGCGATCTATGTTGTGGTGGGTTTGCTGTCCTCGATGATCTTCTTGACGGCGCTGGCCATGATTCATGCAGCAACGGGAACGATGAATCTCGCGCAGTTAAGTGTCCGGTTAGCTGAGATTGATCCTGACGTTGCGTTGGTCTTGCAGATCCTCCTTCTCCTGGGGTTTGGTATCAAGGCTGCGATCTTCCCGTTGTCTTCGTGGCTGCCTGACTCCTATCCCACGGCTCCGGCCCCCGTGACTGCTGTGTTTGCTGGGTTACTCACCAAGGTGGGTGTGTATGCAATCATGAGGACTCAAACGTTACTCTTCCCCTCGGGGCGGCTTGATGATGCGCTGATGTGGTTAGCCTTGGCTACCATGATCATTGGAATCCTCGGTGCTGTCACACAAAACGACATTAAACGTTTGTTGTCCTTCACGTTGGTGAGCCACATCGGGTATATGGTCTTTGGAATCGCGCTGGGGTCAAAAATTGGTCTTGGAGCGGCAATCTTCTATGTGGCCCACCACATCACCGTGCAAACCACGCTGTTCCTCATTGTCGGCCTCATTGAGCGCCGTGGCGGAACGACATCGCTGACACGCTTGGGAGGGCTTGCCAAGGTTGCCCCTGGGCTTGCTGTGTTGTTCTTCATCCCAGCAATGAATTTGGCAGGAATCCCGCCGTTCTCCGGGTTTTTAGGCAAAGTGGGGTTGTTGGAGGCAGGCGCCGCTCAGGATCGTCCGCTTGCTTGGGTTCTGGTGATCGGGTCGGTTGTTGCCTCGCTCTTGACGTTGTACGCGATCGTAAAAGCCTGGAACAAGGCGTTTTGGCAGCCAGGGACAGACGATGTCCCTGATGTGAAACTTCCCCGCATCATGGTGGGGCCAGCAGCAGCATTGCTGCTGGTGACGCTCGCGATCACAGTGTTCGCTGGGCCTCTCTACGATTACGCGAACCGGGCTGCAACAACAATGATGGATTCGCGGAACTATGTCGATGCGGTGTTGTCTCCGGAAGGGCGTGGAGATGGCCACTCGACTGACAAAGATGGTCCAGGGCGAGTTGACGAGTCCAACTTGCGGGACGCGGATGCTGAGGAAGGGGTCGTGTCATGAGAGCCCTTGTCCGCCGTATCCAGTGGGGTGGCGTCGCGTGGTTGGCCGTGGTGTGGGTGTTGTTGTGGGGTGACCTGTCGTTCGCGAACGTTGCAGGCGGCGCTCTTCTCGGCGCATTCATCATGAGGGTCTTCCCCTTACCGCCGCTAGAGTTTCATGGTCGGGTGCGTTCCTGGTATTTCTTCCTTATGGTGGCGCTCTTCCTCAGGGATGTTTTTAGGGCATCTTTTCAGGTGGCTTTCCTGGCGCTGCGGTGGTGGCATCGTCCGCGAAGTGCGGTGGTGCGCGTTCAGTTGCGGTCTCGGTCAGATCTGTATCTGTCAATGACCGCTGAGATGAGCACACTTGTCCCTGGTTCGTTGGTGATTGAAGCGCACCGGTTGACGTCAACGTTGTATTTGCATGTGCTTGATATTGATCATTCAGGGGGGGTCGACAAGGTCCGTGAGACGGTGTGGGAACTTGAGTCCCGGGTGTTACGTGCGCTTGGTTCAGATGAGGAGCTTGCTGATGCGGGTGTTGCGCTGGGGCGGAAAGGGCCGGTCGTTGCTCCAACTGCACGCGAAGGGCGTGTCGTGACACAACGGGGGAAGGACGACGCATGACTGTGGTACTCAACGTTGTTTTCGCGGTCTGTGCTCTGATGCTTGGGGTAGCGGGCATCATGGCTCTTATTCGGGCGGAACGCGGACCAACTATGCTCAACCGAACGTTGGCTCTCGATGTGTTCGCCACTGTCCTGATCGGGGGAATCGCGTTGGAGGCGGCTTTTAGCCGCCGGACTGACACCCTGCCGATTCTTGTGGCGCTCTCACTTGTGGGTTTTGTGGGGTCGGTGACGATCTCACGGTTCGCAGCACGGGAACCAGTTGAAGAACGTCGTGTTCTCACCACCCAGGAGATTGCTCGTGAAGAGGAGCTTCGGCGCCGTCGCGAAGAAATGGAGAGTGAGCAATGAACTGGGGGATAATCGCTGACACGGTTGCAGCACTGTGTTTGCTCGCTGGTGCTTTTCTCACGTTGGCCGCAGGAGTCGGTGTGCTGCGTTTCCCTGACCTTCTCGCCCGGATGCACGCGGCCACTAAACCCCAGGTGCTTGGGCTTATTCTTATGCTCACTGCGGAAGCACTGCGGGTGCGCAACTGGGGCGTGGTGGGGCTCCTTATCCTGATCGTGATTTTCCAACTACTGACCGCCCCGGTGTCTGCGCACATGGTGGGGCGAACTGGTTACCGGCTTGGGCAGCTCAACAAAGACGAGTTAGAACGCGACGAACTAGCAGAAGATGCGCAGCGCGCATCGGCAGTTGTGCACAACACCACCACACGACAAGACGCCGCAGAAGAGGATTCTGCCAGCTAGTTGCTGGGCTTGGGTTTAGTCAGCGAGGAACCCGCGGTCCGTGAGCCACGCCGCGATGTGGTCATAATACGCCTGCCGGGCTTTCTCTGACTGCGACAAGGACAGGTCGTGGGCGCCTTCGTCAACTTGGGCAACGGTGACGTCGCGTCCTAGCCGTTCAGCGCCGTCAAGGATGTGCTCAACCCGCAGGACGGAATCTGTCGTGAGGAGTTCCTCGTGAAAGCGAGTGGCAGAACCAGACCGGGTTGAGGACAACACCAACACTGGCATAGGCAGGTGCAACCCTCGGCGAATGGCATGGTGCCCACGCCGGATCGCCATGAGCCACGCTGCTCGAACAGGAAAGCCGTCATGAGGTTTCCACGTCAAGTCATAATCCCACTGTCCACCAGAATCGCGGTGAAGTGCCCGGCCGTAGTGAGGGGCCAACGCCCCCACGGGGCGGCGCGGGTGACAGCGGGCAACCAGTGGCATGACAAGGTCAACAAACCATGTGACGATTTGAGGTTTATTGAGGTCAAACCACGGGGAGTTGAGGATGACACCGTCAATGGAGTCGTTCACGTTTGCCCACAGCGAGGCGATCAGCCCACCCGTTGAGTGGCCAAGGACAACAAACAGGTCATGTCCTTCTTCCTCGCGGATGATGTGTTGAGCTGCCTCAAGCTCTCGACGGTAGTCGGCGAGCTCTGTCACATAATTTGGTGTTTGTTCAGGCCGTAGGGAACGACCATATTTACGCAGATCGATAGCGTAAAAATCGAATCCTAGGGACTCAAAGAACTCGGCCTGGTGCTCCTGAAAGAAGTAGTCCACAAAGCCATGAATTGCCAGGACAGCGCGTCGGTGGCGTGGGCCAGCCGTGCGCCGCACGAGCGTTGCATTGACTGCGCCTTCCTCGTCGCAACCCACGTGTAGTGTCCTGGCTACCCAGGAATCACCTAAGACGTCACGGCGCCATACGCCGCTGTTGTCATCGTGAAATTCAGGGGCGCGGGGTGAGGCGGAGGGCGTGGTACTCATGGTTTGTCGTGATCCGTTGGTGAGGCGTCAGGGCGTGGTGTGGGGGTGGGGTTGTGCGCTGGGTCAACCGTGGCTGCAGGCGGGGTTGGTGCCGGTGGTGCTGGTGGTTCGGACCCGCTGGTGGGTGGTGCTGGTGGTTCCTGAGGGTAGATAGTCCCTGCCTCTTGTGGCAGGGGGCTCGCGCCAGGCGGGGGAACTTGGCCATCATTGTGGGCCTGGTTGCGCCGAGAACGGCTGATCACGACGATGATGACCACGACAATGGCAACGAGGACGAGGGACAGTGCGATGAGCAGTCCAATAAGCCAGCCTGGCAGACCGCCTTCTGGTGTGCTGAGGATGTCTAGTCCAGATCCGGTGGCTTCCCCGCGTGCTTCCATGACGAGGTCTTCACCCGGGGTGTAGGTCCAGGTGACAGTCTTCCCGTCGATGTCACCGTTGGTTTCAATGACATCACCAGGGAAGGTGATGGAGAACCGAACATCCATGGAACTCAACATGGGATCTTCCAGTCCGGCAAGTTCTGGGTCAGAGAGCTGGTCTTCGAAGACTCCGCTCACCACAAAAACATCGTCTTCTCGGATGATGGAGAGTGCCTCATCGTTGGCGGTGTCGTTGATGGGGGTCGCTTCGAACACGTAGCGCGTCCCGGTGTAGGAGTCTTCTTGGTAGGGCTCCTCGGACGTGGCACCGGCGCCAATGCCTTGGTCTGCTGCGCCGTCACCGGTAGTGAGGAGGGCGTCTGCGACTTCCTCGGGCGTCATGCCCAGGCTTTCTGCAAACTCGTCCGAGACCGCGAAGATGATTTCTCCAGACGCGGTGTTGTCGTTATTGAGCGTGAGGTCGGTGTGGACTCGGACGCAACCAGTAAGAGCGACCAACGTCACTGCGGCAACGACAATGCGTGCGATCGCTGTTGTGTGGGGTGAGGTTCGCATGGTGGCCTTTTTTCTGAGGGTCGTCATTGACGAGGTGGTGGCTTCTGCCGTGCCCGTGGGTTTTGGGGTGGTTGCCGTGTGGTCCGCGGTCAGTGTTCTTACAGACTAACCGGTTCATGGGGTTCACGCGGGGTGGAATACACGACTGAGAGATGCAAATCAAAGTTGAGTGGAATAGACTCAACTTTGAGCGGGTTCTTCTTCATAGACACCTCATACACGAGTACAGAAGGCACGAACATGGAACCAAAGAACACCTCAATGACCCAACAGGCGCTCAGTGACGCCATTCAGTCCGCCACAGCCGCCTCCCACCCCCAAGTCGACGCCCTCCACCTGCTGTCAGCACTGCTTGACCAAACAGATGGATTCGCCAGCGAACTACTCCGACTCACCGGAGTGAACACCCAGACGCTGGGGGCAGATGTCCGGCGCGCACTGGTCGCACTCCCCACTGTCAGTGGCACCTCGGTCACCCAACCTACTGCGTCCCACGACCTCGGGCTCGCTCTTCAACGTGCCCGCGCAGAAGCAGATAAAGCAGGAGATACCTATGTCTCCACTGAGCACCTCCTCCTCGGAATTGCCCACACACAGTGCACAGCCGGCGACCTCCTCACCAAAGCTGGAGCCACCTACGAGGCGCTGACCCAACAACTCCCCTCACTCCAACAGGGCAAAGATCGCAACTCAGCGAACCCAGAAGGAACCTACAAAGCGTTAGAAAAATACGGAATCGATCTCACCGCAGCAGCACGAGAGTCCTCCTTGGACCCGGTGATCGGCCGAGACACCGAAATCCGCCGCGTCATCCAAGTGCTGTCCCGGCGCACCAAAAACAACCCAGTCCTTATCGGAGAACCTGGCGTCGGGAAAACGGCAGTCGTTGAAGGGCTAGCCCAGCGCATCGTCAAAAACGACGTCCCCGAATCACTGCGCAACAAACGACTCATCTCCCTTGACCTCACAGCCATGGTTGCCGGCGCAAAATACCGGGGTGACTTCGAAGAACGCCTCAAATCCGTCCTCGACGAAATCAAATCCTCAGACGGAGAGATCGTTACGTTCATCGACGAACTGCACACAGTCGTGGGAGCAGGCGGCGGGTCAGAAGGAGCAATGGACGCCGGTAACATGCTCAAACCCATGCTTGCACGAGGAGAGCTGCGCCTCATCGGGGCAACAACCCTCGACGAGTACCGCGAAAACATTGAAAAAGACCCAGCGCTCGAACGCCGATTCCAGCAGGTGTACGTTGATGAACCATCCGTGGAAGACACCATCGCAATTCTGCGCGGTCTCAAACCCCGCTACGAAGCGCACCATGGTGTCGAAATCTCAGATGGCGCAGTTATTGCGGCAGCAACACTGTCCCACCGGTACATCACCGGTCGACGCATGCCCGACAAAGCGATCGACCTCATTGACGAGGCGGCCTCCCGCCTGCGCATGGAAATGGACTCCTCCCCAGTCGAAATTGACACCCTGGAACGATCTATTGAACGCCTCACCATGGAAGAGATCGCGCTGCGCGACTCCGACGCCGCCTCAGCCCCGACCCGGCTTGACGAGGTGCGCGCCCAACTCGCTGACGCCCAAGAACAACTCCTGGTACTGAACGCCCGATGGGAACGCGAACGCGGTGGTCTCAACAAAGCGGGAGAACTACGCAAACAACTCGATGACCTCCACGCCCAAGCCGAACGCGCTCAACTGGACGGTGACCTAGAAACAGCGTCAAGGATCCTTTACGGCGAGATCCCTGCCGTTCAACGAGCACTGGACGACGCCGTGACCGCTGAGAACATCACCGCCGAGACAGACACGCGAGAACGCCTTGTCGGTGAACGCGTTGACGCCCACGAAATCGCTGAAGTTGTCGAAGCGTGGACCGGTATCCCGGTCGGGCGTCTCCTCCAAGAGGAATCCGACAAACTCCTCCACATGGAAGAACGTATCGGTGGGCGTCTGATTGGTCAGGAAGAAGCAGTCGCGTCGGTATCCGATGCGGTGCGTCGCTCCCGGGCAGGGGTTTCTGACCCGAACCGACCCACCGGGTCCTTCCTGTTCCTTGGCCCCACCGGGGTCGGGAAAACCGAACTTGCTAAGGCGCTCGCGGAGTTCCTCTTCGACGATGAGCGTGCCATGGTCCGCATTGACATGTCGGAATACGGTGAGAAGCATTCGGTGGCTCGGTTGGTGGGGGCTCCTCCTGGGTATGTGGGTTACGACGAGGGTGGACAGCTCACTGAGGCGATCCGCCGTCGTCCGTATTCGGTGGTTCTGCTTGATGAGGTCGAGAAAGCTCACCCCGAGGTTTTTGACATCCTCTTGCAGGTCCTTGATGACGGCCGACTCACCGATGGTCAGGGACGAACCGTGGATTTCCGCTCCACAATTCTCGTGTTGACCTCCAACATCGGGTCACAGTTCCTCATTGATCCGATCACTGATGCACAGGCGAAGCGGGAGTCGGTGATGGCGGCGGTGCGCGCTCACTTTAAGCCGGAATTTTTGAACCGGCTTGATGATGTGGTCATGTTTGATGCGTTGACGTTGCCTCAGCTGACGAAGATTGTCGATATGCAGGTCGCTGAGATTGAGCGGCGTGTGGCGGATCGGCGGATGAGTGTGACGGTGTCAGATGATGCGCGCCGTTGGTTGGCGGAAACCGGTTTTGATCCAGTGTATGGGGCGCGTCCGTTGCGCCGGTTGGTGCAACGGGAGATAGGCGACCGTCTTGCTCGTCTGATTTTGGCGGGGGAGGCGGTGGAGGGCAGCGTCATTGCTGTGTCTGCTGGCCCCGACGGGTTGATTGTTGATGTGCGGCCCGTGTAGGCGGTGATGGACGCACAAGTGTCCTAGGTCACATTGTGTGGTTGAATGTGAATACCTACCGCAACAACGGGGTTGAAAGGCGGACATCGTCATGGCCAGATACGCGCGCGGGAAATCAACCCGTGAGGAGATCATCAAAGAAGCGATGATCGTGTTTGCCAAGAACGGGTATTACGAAGCGTCACTACGTGATATTTCCGCCCGTGTTGGCATCTCCCACCCCGGGTTGCTCCACCACTTCCCATCCAAGAGCGACCTGTTGTTGGCCGTGTTGGATGCGCGTGACGCCGAGGATGTGCGCATCACGTTGCCGTTGCTGGAGCAGGGCTATGACTTGGTCGACGCGATCGTGGAGTTGGCGGAGCGCAACATGGAGCGCCCGGGGATGGTGTCGTTGTTTGCGAAGTTGAGTGCGGAAGCAACGGACCCGGCGCACCCTGCCCATGAATATTTTTCGGAGCGCTACCGGCGCACCCTTGAGGGATACACCCTCTATTTTGAGGAGTTACGCCGCCAAGAGAAGTTGTCACCCACGCTTGATCCAGCGGAAGTGGCCAAAGCGCTGGTGGCGTTAATGGATGGGCTGCAAGTGGTGTGGTTATACGGGTGGCGGTCAGGTCTCCCTGACCGCCACGTCGATATGCCACGCATCGTGCGCGAGTTTCTCTCCTTCACTGGGCGTGGGAACACCCCGGAGACAGTTACAACCGGATGAAAACGGGGTTGGACTGCCACATTTTTCGGACGGCGATTTTCTTGCCTGGGCGTGGCGCATCGATAATTTTGCCGTTGCCTGCGTAGATCGCGACGTGGCCTGGGCTCCAGACGAGGTCGCCTGGTCGTGCGGCGCTGCGCGATACTCGCTTGCCCGCGCGCTTTTGGGCGCTTGAGGTGCGGGGAAGTTTTTTCACGCCAGCTTTCTTGTACACGTACTGGGTGAACCCTGAGCAATCGAAGCCACGACTAGGGCTGGTGCCGCCACTGCGGTATTTCACGCCGACTTGAGCTTTCGCAATGGCAAGGACCTTGTCAGTCTTTGATGCTTTGACCTGCACGCGGGTGGCCTTTGACCCGGTGGTGCTGATGTTCTTTGCGGAGCCTGTTGGCAGGTAGCGCACGGTCACGGTGTGCTTCTTGGCGGAGAGCTTCTTTGAGAGCCGGTAGGTTGCCTTCCCGTTTTTCAGGGTTTTTGTGGCAACGCGTTTCTTGCCCACGTAGAACTGTGCTTTTCCGGTTGCTGCTTTGCCTGCCACAACAACTTTGGTGCCAACTTTGGCGGGGGTGGAGCCTTTAGCCCATTTTTTCTTGGACGTCGACACCTTGATGCTGGGTGCCTTCTTGACCGCAGTGTTCAGGGGTGTTGCTGCTGCCACTGGCGCGGTGGCTACTGTGGTGGCTGCGGTGCTTGTCGGGGTGGCTTGCGCTGTTGCTGGTGCGACGATCCCGGCGAGGATCAGCGAACCAGTGAGTGCAGCGATGGTCAGGGTGGGGCGGCGCTTGCGTGTTGTGCCCGGTTTTAGGGCGTGCTCAGGCGCCACGCGTTGTGTACGTGTCATGGTGATACCTCGGACGCCTGTGAGGTGAGCTGTCGGGTTCGGAACGAGGTATGTCCCGGCCGCGGATGCGGCTTCACCCCAAGGTTGACAAGCAACCGGAAAGAGTGGGTCCCCCACTGCTGCCGTAAGTCCAGGAAACCAGATGCCGGCAGCACTCGGCGTTCATCTGGTATCTCGACGTCATCTGACGGTTGTCGAGACGATTAAAGATTAAACAGTGTTTGCGTGAATGTCACGAGTAGGTCACGACACACTGGGGCCACCTGTTTGTTGTTGGCGTTGTCTGCGCTGTTCACAACCTGTATGAGAGGTTTCCACGTGGAAGGTTTTCACCCGCGGGCCAAGATCACAGTGACTCCGAAATGTCGAGAATAACTGGAACATGATCAGATGCGCCTTTACCTTTGCGCTCATTGCGGTCGATCTCTACTCCAGTCACCCGCTTGGTCAAGGCGGGGGAGCACCAGGCAAAATCAATACGCATCCCTTGGTTCTTAGGAAACCGAAGCTGCTGGTAGTCCCAGTATGTGTAAACATCCTCGGGTACATGGACTCGAGAAACCTCCGTATAGCCAATGTCGCCAAAGGCGGCAAAAGCGGCACGCTCAGGGTCAGTCACGTGGGTTTTCCCCTCAAAGAACTCCCGGTCCCACACGTCGGTGTCACGTGGCGCCACATTCCAGTCACCCACAAGCGCGACCTGTGCTGCCGGGTCATCGGCGGTCCACTGCTGTGCAGAGTTTTTCAACTGGTGAAGCCACTGCAACTTGTAGTGGTAGTGAGGGTGGTCAATCTCGCGCCCATTGGGCACGTACAACGACCACACGCGCACCCCGCCACAGATTGCGCCCACCGCACGTGCTTCAACAACCGGGTCCTCACCAAACCCGGGTTGGCCTGGGAACGCGCGGTGCACATCGTCAAGCCCGACCCGCGAAATCAACGCGACCCCGTTCCACTGGTTCACCCCAACGTGGGCGACCTCATACCCAGCTTCCTCAAACGCCGCCACGGGGAACTGCTCGTCCTTGCATTTTGTTTCCTGCAACGCCAAGACGTCGATGTCATGACGTTCAAGAACCGCCAATGCGCGGTCAGTACGGGCACGGATTGAATTGATATTCCATGAGGCCAGTCGCATGGCAGCAAGCCTATCGTGTTGCGGGCCAGGCGGTAGGATCACTCCATCATGTCTGCGCTCACCATCATTTACGTGCCCGGGTTATTTGACCGTACCCGGTTCCTGCTGTCCGCCCAATGGGCGGCGCTTCGCCTGTGGCGTCCGCTGGGAGCGCGGGTCCGCATGTTCACGGTGGGGTGGGCGGGCGAGATCGCCTGGGAGGAGCGGTTAGCTGCCCTGATCGCGATGATCGATGCGCGCCACGAGCGCGGAGAGACGGTCGCGTTGGTGGGGGCAAGTGCCGGTGCAAGCGCCGTGCTGGGTGCTTTTTCGGCTCGCAGTGACGTGGTCGCGGGGGCAGTGCTCATTTGCGGGAAAATTCACCGACCCCACATCATCCCGGAACCTATTTTTGACGTCAATGACGTATTTGAAGATGCCCTCGACGACATTGCCGAGTTTGTGGCGGAGCTTGACCCGCAGGAACGGGACCGGGTGATGTCGTTGCGCGCTGCGGTTGATGGGGTGGTGTTCCCGTCAGACACGATGATTCCAGGGGCGCACAACGTGCGGATGCGCGTGGTGGGGCATATTCCTGGGATTGCATGGGGACTAGTCCTCCATGGGCACATGATTCTCCGGTTTCTTCGCGGCTGTGCGGCCCGCCGACTCCCCGAGCCCGAGCACACCGACTAGGCTGAAGTCATGGCAACAGCACTGATCACTGGAGCAACAGCAGGCATTGGGTTGGAATTTGCGTGGCAACTGGCTGCGAGTCGCCACAACCTTGTCCTGGTGGCACGCGATGCCCACCGGCTTGATGCGGTCGCCCAGCAACTGAACTCGGTTGCGGGTGTTCATGTTGACGTGCTCCCCGCTGACTTGGGGACACGCGAGGGGATCGACTCGGTTGTGCAGCGGCTCAGTGACCGGGACCGCCCCATTAACCTTCTGGTCAACAACGCTGGGTATGCCATCAACACTCGGTTCCTGGATTCTGAGATTGACGACCAAGCCGAGGCGTTGACGGTCATGGTGGAGGCGGTCATGCGGTTATCGCATGCCGCAGCCAAGGTCATGCGCCAACGGGGACGAGGGCTCATTATCAATGTGTCCTCGGTCGCCGCGCTCACCGCATCAGGCACCTACTCGGCGCATAAAGCGTGGGTGCGGTCCTTCACCGAAGGACTTGCTGTGGAATTGTCAGGAACGGGGGCATCCGCGATGGCGTTGTGCCCTGGGTTTGTGCACACTGAGTTCCACGAACGTGCAGGCATTGACTATTCGGGGTTCCCCGAGGTTGCGTGGCTGTCAGCGGAGGAACTTGTCCGTGAAGCTCTGGCCGATGCGCGCCGTGGTGCGGTCCTTTCAACCCCGTCACTGCGGTACAAGGGAGCATCTGGCTTGTTGCGTATTTTGCCGCGGTTTGTTGTGCGGGCATTGCAAGTGCGTGGCGCAGTGGCCAGCACGGCAGCTGGACGCCGCAATCCGATCACCACGCCAAGCCAGACCTAACGTCGCGTACCCTGGTGGTGTGACTGAGACACTTTCCCCAACACCTCGTGAACAGCTTGCTGCCCTGATTCGTGAACTGGCCGTCGTCCATGGAACGGTCACGTTGTCCTCTGGTGCGACAGCTGACTATTACGTGGATTTGCGTCGGGTGACGTTGCACCACCGCGCCGCCCCCCTCATTGGCCACGTCCTGTTGGACACCCTTGAAGAAGCTGGCTTTGGTCCGGCAGACGTCGACGCTGCGGGTGGGCTGACATTAGGCGCTGACCCCATTGCCACCGCGTTGCTTCACGCTGCTGCGTCACGCGGATTGGATTTGGACGCGTTTGTTGTCCGCAAGGCTGCGAAAGCCCACGGGATGCAGCGTCAGATTGAAGGCCCAGATATTTCAGGTCGCCGAGTTGTTGTTGTGGAAGACACCACAACGACCGGTGGGTCACCCATCGCTGCCATTGAGGCGTGCCGGGCCGCTGGGGCAGACGTTGTTGCTGTCGCAACCATTGTGGACCGCGCAACGGGTGCCAAGGAGAAAATTGAGGCGCTCGGTGTGCCATACCTCTCGCTGTTTGGTCTCACTGACCTCGGACTTGCGTAACCACTCGCAACCAGCTGTGCCGCGCATCGACAGGCACACGCGCCAGCACACACAGACGATTCAGCACCACGGTGGGCGGGACTCGCTTCGGATTCCCGCCCCACCGTGGCGGTCACTGGGGCGCTGCAGGCACTAAATAAGGTCGATCAGGTCCGCGATCGAATCGCGCACCTCGGACGGGCGGAACGGGTAACCGTCAACCTCGTGCGGGGCCGTTGACCCGGTGAGAACCAGGTAGGTTTGCAACCCTGCTTCAATACCAGCGACCACGTCAGTGTCCATCCGGTCACCAATCATGGCCGTGGTTTCTGAATGCGCATCGATACGGTTGAGCGCAGAACGGAACATCATCGGGTTGGGTTTGCCGACAAAGTACGGTTCACGTTTGGTGGCTTTGGTGATCATCGCGGCGGCTGCACCAGTTGCAGGCATCGGCCCTTCTTGGGATGGACCTGTTGGGTCCGGGTTCGTGCAAATGAACCGGGCACCATCAAGAATGAGCCGCACCGCCTTGGTGATCGCCTCAAACGAATAGGTGCGCGTTTCCCCGAGCACCACATAATCAGGGCTCGAATCGGTGAGCGTGTACCCAGCCTCATACAGTGCGGTGGTCAGTCCTGCCTCCCCGATGGCGTAGGCAGACCCGCCAGGCATCTGATCGGCGCAAAACTTTGCTGTCGCCAACGCTGACGTCCAAATATTTGATTCGTCCACCTCAATGCCTGACGCAGACAACCGTGCGCGTAAGTCACGCGGGGTGAAGATCGAGTTGTTCGTGAGGATGAGGAAGGGCCGTTCCTTTTCCCGCAGTCGGGCAATGAATTCAGGGGCGCCGGGGATGGCATGCCCTTCGTGGACGAGGACCCCGTCCATGTCAGTGAGCCAGGATTCGATGGTGCGCGTCATAACGTTCTCCTTGAGTGAGGGCGGGTGCCCAATCGTGGATGTGTCTCTGTCACCATCATCACAGGTAATTGACGCAACATCACCCTACGTCCGCGCGAGCCGGGCAAGTCTGCGAGGAATGAAACAATGGTTCCCATGACTTCTGTTGGTTTAGCCGGTGGCGGTGTTGTTCCCTCACCTGCCGATGCGCGCCCCCAGTCCCAGCCCCACGATCAGGTTGCCGGTGGCGGTGTTGTTCCCTCACCTGCCGATGCGGTGGCCCAAGGGGTGGGTCCGTGGCCGGGCGGACCACAGCAGTGGCCGCGTGATGACAACGGGGACGTGGACCCCAGGTTTGACGTGGAGTTATTAACGCACGGCGATCAGCGCAACGTCATTGACCGGTACCGGTATTGGACGATGGACGCCATCGTTGCGGACCTTGATGAGCACCGGCATCCGTTGCATATTGCCATTGAGAACTGGCACCACGACTTCAATATTGGGTCTGTTGTGCGCACGGCAAATGCGTTTGCGGTCGCTGAGGTTCACATTGTGGGGAAACGTCGGTGGAATCGGCGCGGTGCCATGGTCACTGACCGTTATCAACACATTCGGCACCATGAGGATGCGCAGGCGTTTGCACAGTGGGCTCAAGACAACGGACTGACAGTCATTGGCATCGACAATATTGATGGTTCTGTGCCCATTGAAGGGTTCGCATTTCCCCGCGCGAGTGTGTTGGTGTTTGGGCAGGAAAGCACTGGGTTGACTCAGCCCATGCAAGAGGTGTCGCAGTCGGTTGTGCACATCACGCAGTACGGGTCGACGCGGTCCATGAATGCGGGGGCGGCGGCAGCGATCGCGATGCACGCGTGGGTTGTGCAGCACATCCCCACCCCGGGCCAATAGTTACCTAATCGTGACCATGCGCAGCGTGGAAAACCGGGGGTGTGCCACACAATAAGTGTGCAGGCCACGGGGCCTGTTGTCTGCTACGGCTCAAGGAGAGTCCATGAAAGCACGTCGGGTGATCATCGCCCTTGCGACCGCAGTCCTCATCACAGTCGGTGGGGTGAGCGCGCCGGCGACCGCCGCGCCCTCAAAACTCGCCCTCCCCAAGGTCTGCATTGATGATTAACGACCTTCCAAAGCGACATCGTCAAAGCCAGCAAAAAATCTGGCGTGACCTTGTTCTCCACCAAAGTGTACAAAAACACAACGGTGTACGACCGGTCCTACACCGCGAAGTGGAACACCAAGAAGAAAACCTTCACCGTCACCGCAAGCGCAGTACCCGGGTATGTGAAGCCCGTCCACACGCTGTCCAAGCAAATCCGCACCAACGCGCCCTTCACATCGGTCACCGTGAGTGCAGCCAACGAGAAGCGCATCCGCACGTTCAACAAGAACGCTGACCGCAGCGGTCAGCGTGCCACGGTCTGCGAACCACTCACCTCAAAGAAGGCCGCCTGCGCTTACATGTACCTCGGTAACAACGCCATTGATGTTCTCACCTTCAACATTGCCCCGCGCGGCAAGGGATACATCATCGGAACCGTGTCCTCTGACCGCTACACCCCTGAAGAACTCGGGTTGTCCGGGCAAAGTGATGTCACCGAGCTCCTCGGTGAACTCACCAAATAGCACCAGCTAAACCGGACTGCGGGCACCACCCCCACGCGGGGTGGTGCCCGCAGTCCGAACGTCCTACGCTTGGAAGTGGCTGTTCGTGACAGAATGGTCGCGAACATCGTTTCATTCCCCTCTCTTTTTGGAGTCTTTGATGCCAATCGCAACCCCCGAGGTCTACGCAGAGATGATCGACCGCGCCAAGGCAGGCAAGTTCGCCTACCCAGCGGTCAACATCACGTCTTCCTCAACCATCACCGCTGCACTTCAGGGTTTCGCTGAAGCTGAGTCTGACGGCATCATCCAGGTCTCCGTCGGTGGTGCCGAATTCGCATCCGGGTCAACCATTAAGGACCGCATTGCTGGTTCACTGTCCCTGGCCGCATACGCTGCCGAGGTCGCCAAGAACTACCCCGTGAACATTGCGATCCACACGGACCACTGCACAAAGAAGAACCTGGACTCATGGGTACGCCCCCTCCTCGCGTTGGAAGCGGAGCAGGTCAAGGCGGGCAAGAACCCCACCTTCCAGTCCCACATGTTCGATGGCTCGGACATCCCCCTGGAGGAGAACCTCATCATCGCTGCAGAGCTCCTGGAGCTCTCCCAAGCGGCACGCACGATCCTCGAAATTGAGGTCGGTGTGGTCGGTGGTGAAGAAGACGGCCACGAAGCAGAAATCAACGACAAGCTCTACACCACTGCTGAAGACGGTCTCAAGACCATCGATGCACTGGGTGCAGGCGAAAAGGGTCGCTACCTGACAGCTCTCACCTTCGGTAACGTGCACGGTGTGTACAAGCCAGGTGCCGTCAAGCTGCGCCCCTCACTCCTTGCTGACATTCAGCGTGAAGTGGGTGCCAAGATTGGCAAGGAAAACCCCTTCGACCTCGTGTTCCACGGTGGTTCTGGTTCGACTGCTGCAGAAATTGCAGAAGCAGTCGACAACGGTGTCATCAAGATGAACATCGACACTGACACCCAGTACGCGTACTCACGTCCCGTGGCAGACCACTTCTTCAAGAACTACGATGGTGTGCTCAAGGTTGACGGTGAGGTCGGTAACAAGAAGGCCTACGACCCGCGCGCATGGTACAAGCTCGCCGAAGGCGGCATGGCTGCTCGTATCATCGAGGCAGCACAGCAACTGCGTTCCGCTGGGAACAAAATGAAGTGACCATCAGTCACTGACCACCACAATGGCCGGTCACCCTTCGGGGTGGCCGGCCATTGTGGTGTTGTGCGCGATCGTGCCGCAGTGGCGCGATCGCAGGAGAGGATTACTACTCGGCGTGTGTTGGGACAGCAGAGTCAAGGTACTTGGTGAGGTGACCTGATTCCAACCGGATCACATCGATGAGCTGGGTGACCTCAAGGATAAAAAGCATGGTGGGTGGTGCATTGAGGAGTGTCACTCGTCCGGGGTGGTTGTGTGCAATTTGACCGAGTACCGCGATCCCTGATGAGTCAATGAACTCCACACCTTCTGCGTCAACGACAATGTCGTCAGTGTGGGGGTGGAGCATTTCGGCGACACGTGCAAAACATGACTGGATGTCAATATCGATTTCGCCGCGTAGCACGATGACGGCCTGACGGCCGTGCATGTGGTAAGACACCTCGTCGCATGAGCTGAGCGAGTTGAGCTTGTGTGTCTGTGTCACGTCATCCCCCTACGTCACCGTGAGCGGTCCGGCCAGGTGCCGGTGTCAGTTATCCTACGTGCTGTTCCCCGTCCAACGGGAGGGTTTGTCTCTACCGAATGCCGCATCCTTGCAGATCAGGCAAAATGGTTCCATGGGTGTGCCGCCACAAGATCGAACAATGAACGTTCACATTTCTGGCGAGTTGGCGCCTGAAATTGAGGACTCCCCGGTCCCGTATGTCCTGCTCAAGGGCGAGTTTTCACCTCCTGTTGTGGAGGCATCAAACCGCGCCTTTCGTGAGTTGTTAGGGGTGGACTCCACCCCATCTGGTCAAACGTTCAACGACCTGAAAATCACCCTCCGTCGGCAAGACAAACGCACGGGGAACATTGAAACTTGGGGCCCACAAGCGTCACGTCGTGGATCGGGTGGGGGCAGCGCTGTGAGTACACGTCACATCCCGTCACCCGCAGAGGCACTCTGGCGGCACGGTGAAGAGGTGCGCTCTCACCAAGTGTTGCGAGGTGAGGTGTGGACCGCGGACCTGGTCCACTCGGAGGGGTCCTGGGGCATCGTTCAAGCAGTTATCGCCCCGTTGGCCACTTCGCCAGGTGCCTCGCAGCGCTGGGTTGTCCAGTTTCTCCCGCTGACGGGGTTTGATGAAGCATTCGGGTACGCGGCTCCCGCCGCAGAACGAGCACTGGACGCGTTATCCCAGATTTCGGAATTGCTCTCCGCAGAAAGCCAAACTTCTCCGCTCGCGGAGATCTCTCGCATTCTTGAAGCAACGTTCCCAGTTGATTGGGTGGGGTTTTTCCTCGAGGGCAAGGGGCTGGAGTATTCCGAGACGATCCGTCCACCTGCGCGCCCACGCCACCGAGGTGACTACCGCAGTCGAGACGTGGATGGGAGCGGGGCGGTAGACCCCGTTCTCCAGGTGCTTGTTGGAAAACGGATTGACCCAGTGTTGTTGCCGTGCGGGTTTGACGCTGAGGAATCGACGCGAACCCGGGCGTTCATGGACCATTTAGATGATGTGTGGGACGTCCACGGGTTCACCCCACGTGGACCACTCATCATACAGGCGATCCTGGGACGGTCAGGGGTCCTTGGGGCGATTGTGATGGCGTGCCCAGAAACCAATGAACTGGGGGAACCCTTTGAGGTCCCTGATTTGGGTACGGAAAGCCTCAAAGTGTTGTCCGCCGTGTCACGACGCATTGGGACTACGTTGGACAATGCACGGTTGTACAAACACGAGCATGAGCTCGCTGAGGCGTTGCAACAGTCCATGTTGCCGACCCAAGTGGATGTGGCCGGGTTAGATGTATGGACCTATTACGCACCGTCGAATGAGCACGCCCGGGTGGGTGGTGACTGGTACGACATTTTGTATGTTGACGAGCAGACGGTGGGTGTTGTGGTTGGCGATGTTGTCGGCCATGACCTGGAGGCTGCCGCCGCGATGGGTCAGCTTCGCTCGATCACACGGTCGTACGCCTTTGACCGGGTGAGCGCGTCGAAGGTGATTGAACGCGTGGACCGGTTGGTGGATGGGCTGGACATTCCTCGCCAGGCGTCCATGGTGTATGGCCGGTTGCGTGAGAGTAAGTCACGAGGAACCTGGCAGTTGGAGTATGCACGCGCTGGTCACCTTCCTCCCATTTTGGTGCGGGATGGGGAAGCGATTTTGTTAGACGATGCGGGCGGCGGGTTGATCGGTTTTCTGCCGCGTCCGCGTTCCTCGGCGACGATCCGGTTGCGTCCAGGTGATGTGGTGTTGTTTTACACCGATGGGCTTATTGAGCGTCGAGACCGGTCCATGCAGGCGGGGGTTAAGGAACTGCAGGAGTTCGCGCAAACCGTTCCGCAGTGTGCTGCGGATCAGTGGGGTGAGTTGTTGTTGCGTGCGCTTGCGGACGCTCCTGAAGATGATGTGGCTCTTGTGGTGGTGCGCATACCGGTACGTGATGAGTTGTCGGTTCAGGGAATGGATTTGGCGCGGTCCTATCGGGCGACGTTTCCTGGGGATCCCAGTTCAGTGGCCCGAGCCCGACATGTGATTATGCGATTATGTGACGAGTGGGATAAACCACACACAACGTTTGCGGAGTTGGTCATGTCTGAACTCGCCGCCAACGCGGTGTTGCACGGGTATGGTCAGTTTGCGTTACGAGTGTATGACCTCGGTGAAGACCTGCGCATCGAGGTAGAGGACCAAAACCCGATTGGTCCGATCCGGATGGATGGTCACGGTGACCGCTACGGCGGGTATGGAGTAAAGATTGTGGACCGGCTGGCGAACTGGGGGTGGAGCCCTAAAGGAGCCGGAAAGGTTGTGTGGGCTCACGTTCCGGTGACGCAGGAGCGTGGCGCCCCAGAAGTTCGATGAGTCCCGGCAGCCCACCGTAACGGTTAAGCCGGCGACGCCGTGTGGTGGCAGTAGTGTTCGGTGTCGAACCGAAAAAGATGCGTCGCCCCGCAAATATCAAGAACGAACCGGTGCGCATCGGAACTTCCACGAAGAACAGTCAACCACCCGCGACGTTGCCCAGTTTCCGCTAACGAAATGAGGAAAGCCGCACCCGTGGAGTCCATGAAACGCACATCACACATATCAATGGTGAGCAAGGACCGTCGCAACGACGTGAGGCGCGCAGCGACTTCGAGGAACTGATCCCGGGACGCCAAATCGAGATCGCCAGAGATGACGACGGTCGTGGCCATGGGGGTTGTGGCGATCTCGAACATGGCTAGATCATAGGCCCGGGTGAAGAGGTGCGCATCCGGAAATTATCCACGTGGTAACCAACGTCATGGGCCCCGGTCACCATGAGTTGTCCCTCCACATGTCCATATGGGCCATGTGACAGTGGAAACAAGGCAAAAGATCGGTAAACTTCTCTGGGAGACCGGGACACTGCCGCTCGCCTCCCCCGACACCGCTTGCACGCGGCACACCCAGACACCCGGCAGTTGAAAGTGGGGATTCCATGCCAGCCGTAGTAGTCGTCGGAGCCCAATGGGGAGACGAAGGCAAAGGCAAGGCCACCGACCAACTCGGTGCACAGGTCGACTATGTGGTGAAGTTCAACGGAGGGAACAACGCCGGTCACACTGTCGTGATCAACGGTGACAAGTACGCACTTCACCTCCTGCCCTCCGGGATCTTGTCACCAGGAGTCACACCCGTCATTGGGAACGGTGTCGTCATTGACATTGAAGTTCTCTACCAAGAACTGGACGCATTAGAAGCACGCGGTGTGGACACCTCCACACTCCTGATCTCCGGGTCCGCACACGTCATCCCGTCCTACAACCGCACCATGGACAAGGTCACCGAACGGTTCCTTGGTAAGCGGCGCATCGGCACGACCGGGCGCGGAATTGGACCCAGCTACTCCGACAAAATCAACCGTGTCGGTATCCGCGTGTGGGACCTGTTTGACGAAAAAATCCTGCGCGCCAAAGTTGAAGGTGCCCTGCAGCAAAAAAACCAACTCTTGGTCAAGGTGTACAACCGCCGTGAGGTCCTCATCGATGAGATCGTTGAGGAGTTGCTTGCGCTCGCAGAACGCTTACGCCCCATGGTGTGTGACACGAGTTTGGAGCTGAACAACGCCCTTGATGAGGGGAAAACTGTCCTGTTTGAGGGTGGTCAGGCCACCATGCTGGACATTGATCACGGCACTTACCCGTTTGTGACGTCATCAAACGCAACAGCTGGTGGTGTGTGCACCGGGTCAGGCGTTGGCCCCACCCGTATTGACCGAGTGATCGGTGTTATTAAGGCGTACACCACTCGTGTTGGTGAGGGACCATTCCCTACGGAACTGTTTGACGACATGGGTGAGTACCTGCAAAAGAAAGGTGGCGAGTTTGGTGTCACCACTGGCCGTGCCCGCCGGTGTGGCTGGTATGACGCGGTCATTGCACGCTACGCGTCACGTGTGAATGGGTTGACTGACCTGGTGTTGACCAAACTGGATGTCCTGACCGGTATCGAGAAAATCCCGGTGTGTGTGGCGTATGACGTGGACGGTGTCCGCTACGACGAGATGCCCACAGACCAGTCAGCGTTCCACCACGCAACCCCCATCCTGGAGTACTTTGACGGGTGGACTGAAGACATCTACGGTGTGCAGTCGTTTGATGACTTGCCCGTCAATGCGCAACAGTATGTGCTTGCGTTGGAAAGCATGTCGGGGTGCCGAATCTCGTCGATTGGTACCGGTCCAGGGCGTGAGCACACCATTATTCGGCATGCCCTGGTGGACTAACCGGGGCGCTGACTGAGTCACGTGTGATCAACGTCAGCTCCCCCACCGGTGGGGGAGCTGGCAGGTTCAGGTCGGGGCGCACAGTGCGCAACACCAGCTGAGCCACGTGTGTGCCGATGTCATAGGCGTGGATGTTGATCGTGGTCAGTGACGGGTAAGTGAAGGGTGACAGGGGGAGATCGTCGACTCCGATGATGGACAGACGCTCCGGGATGGGCACATTCAAACGGTGAAAAGCGGCCAACAAAATGGTCGCGACTTCGTCGTTGAACGCTGAGATCGCTGTGACTGGTGGGTCCAGGGCAAGAATTTCGCGGGCAGCTTCCATCCCCCCGTCGAGGTTGTACGGTGTGTGGATCACAGGTGGGCGGGGTAGTCCCCGGGTTACGCATTCGTCCCGGACTCCGGTGAGTCGCCACGTGTCGTAGTCTTCCACGTCACGAATGTCTGGGGCGGCGTAGGCGATCCTTGTGTGCCCCTGCTCGTGAAGGTGAGCCACGTGAGTTCGTCCTATCGCGGTCTGCGCCAATATGACGGTGTCCCCGGCATCCGTGGGGGCGGTGTCGTCAAAAGAGATGGAAAGAACGGGAATGTTCCACTCCTGGATCCGACCGATTTCGTCTTTTGTGAGTGCCGCGAAGTTCGCAACTGCAGCTGGCATCAGCTCGTGGCACAGGTCAAGAGCGCTTTTGCCCGGGCGTTGACGGCGGTAAATGACATTGAGACCATGTGGGTCAAGCGTATGGACAACACCTTCGAGGATTTGCGCAAGGATCTCCCCGATCTGTGCGTCCCGGATGATCACGAGAACAGTGTCGCTTGTGCCGCGGCGCAGCGTGCGGGCAGCCGCAGAGGGCATGTAGTTCAGTTCTTCTGCGGCCAACCGAACACGTTTTTTTGTGTCGTCAGAGATCGTTTGGTTGGGAGTGTCGTTAAGAACATAACTGACAGTACTTTGGGACACCCCGGCGCGTCGTGCAACGTCCTTTGCGGTGACACGTCTCTGTGTGTTCACGCTTGCCCTCCTATGGCAGGGCGTGACCTGGAGTCACGCTCCCATCATCGTAATCGGCGGCGTGCTTTTGTCTATAGGCTGAAGTTCTCAGCTTGGACGGAACTGGGTGACCATCGGGCAGTCAAAAGGATCACGCCCTGACAGACCTACCCGGTTCAGGTAGCTGATGACTTGACTGTAGGACTGGCGGACACTTGCCACCGTGTAGGGGACGTTGAGGTCAGCACAGTACTGTTGCACAATTTTTGCTGCCGCAGGCAGGTGCATGCGGGGCATGTTCGGGAACAGATGGTGTTCCACCTGGTAGTTAAGGCCACCGTAGGCCATGGTGAGCCACAGGTTTGCCAGTGGGGTACGGCCCAGGATGTTGCGTGAAGTGAGGACCTGGCGGGAGAAGAAGTCCACTGTGGTCACCCGGTCGATGAGGGGCATGCCTTTGTGGTTGGGGGCAAAGGACCCGCCCATGTACACACCAAAGACCGCAAGTTGCACGCCAAGGAACGCACACCCCATACCAACCGGCAGGTGGAGGAAGACCAGGGCCACGTAGATGCTGAGTCGAGCAAGGACAGTCACAAGTTCTGTTGTCCGGTTCTTCACTGACGGGGCGGTGACCAGGTAGCGCAGCGAATGCCAGTGGAGGTTAAGGCCCTCCAGCGTCAGGAGAGGGAAGAACAAGTAACCTTGACGCCGGGTCAACCAGCCACTGAAACCACGTTGGGCGGATGCATCGTCAGGTGTGAAGGAAATGGTGTCCCGCTCAATGTCGGGGTCTTTGCCTACCGTGTTGGGGTTGGCGTGGTGGCGGGTGTGCTTGTTCATCCACCACTGGTAGCTGATACCCACCACGGCGTTGGCGAGGATACGTCCCATGGTGTCGTTCGCGGGGCCAGAGGTAAAAACCTGCCGATGCGCAGCTTCATGGGTAATGAACGACACCTGGGTGAGGACGATACCGAGAGCGGCGGCGATAAGGAGCTGGAACCAGCTGTCACCGAGGAAAAAGGAACCAACAGCCAGGCCGACGATACTCAACCCAAGGATGGAGAGCATCGTTAGGTAAAAACCGCGTTGGCGGGTGAGAAGACCAGCGTCTTTGACGGTCTTCAGGACTTGGGAAAAGTGGGCGGAGCCAGCAGTTCCGCGGCGACGGGCAGATGTGGGGCGCGCAGGTGCTGTTGGTGTGAGTGTAATGAGGACTCCAAAGTCAGGGGAGTTGCACCTGAAAGGTCAGGCGGTGACACGGTGTCCTGTCCAACCCTACGGTACCGTAGGTTATCGGGGTAGGGGGGACACCGCACATTCACATTCCGTCTCACTGGGCGAATCGTCACGACGATCCGTGGACAGCCGCCCAGGACGATGCCACGGAGACTAGAATCACGGTGTGAAGATCCTCGTCCTTGGCTCCGGAGCCCGCGAACACGCCATTGTCCACAGCCTCGCTCACGAGCACACCCGTACGGGGCGCAACCCACATGACCTCCACGCCGCCCCCGGAAACCCGGGCATCGGGCAACTGGCAACCCGCCACGATGTGGACGCAAATGACCCCGATGCGGTGACAGCGTTGGCCCGCCAACTCGGGGTAGACCTGGTCATGGTGGGTCCTGAAGCGCCGCTGGTCGCTGGTGTGGCTGACGCGATTCGCGCCGCATCGATCCCCGTGTTCGGACCATCAGCCAAGGCGGCACAACTCGAAGGCTCAAAAGCGTTCGCCAAAGAAGTCATGGCCGCCGCAGGTGTACCCACGGCCCGTCCTTACGTGTGCACAACCATGAACGACGTTACCGATGCGCTCGCAGCGGTCGGTTCAGACCACCCTTATGTCGTCAAGGACGACGGGTTAGCAGCCGGCAAAGGTGTTGTTGTCACCACCGACCGGGATGCCGCACTCGCACACGCTCAGGCGTGTTTGGAAGGGCGGGACGCCGCCCACGCGAAGGTCGTCATCGAGGAGTACCTTGACGGCCCCGAGGTGTCGGTGTTTGTCGTGAGTGACGGAACAACAGTGCGTGCGCTGAGCCCCGCGCAGGACTTTAAGCGGGTGGGCGAGGGAGACACCGGACCCAACACTGGTGGGATGGGTGCGTACACGCCGCTGGACTGGGCGCCTGCGGGCCTAGTCGATGAGGTCATCACCAGCATTGCCCAACCCACCGTCAACGAGATGGCTCGTCGGGGCACCCCATTCGTGGGGATTCTGTATGTGGGCTTGGCGTTGACCAGCACAGGGACGCGCGTTGTTGAATTCAATGTCCGGTTCGGTGACCCTGAGACACAGTCGGTTCTTGCGCGACTTGCAACGCCCTTATCCGAGGTGCTCCTCGCGGGCGCCACAGGCACCCTGGCAAATCTTCCTGAGCTAGCGTGGCACGACGACGTGTCTGTCACGGTTGTTCTTGCGGCCCACAACTACCCAGACACCCCCACCACGGGGGATGCGATCACTGGGATTGACAAGGCAGAACACGTTCCTGGTGTTCATGTGCTCCACGCCGGGACAACGATCAACCAAGCCGGGACTCTTGTGTCCCAGGGAGGGCGCGTGCTGTCCGTGGTTTCACGTGGAACAACCCTCACCCAGGCACGGGAACGTGCCTACGAGGCGATCGCGCACATCAACCTGAACGGGTCCCACTACCGGCGCGACATTGCCGCGCAAGCAGAACGCGGAGAGATCACGGTGGCACCATGAGTGGGCTTGATACAACAGCACAACACCTCCCGGGCTGGCGCCACGTGTACTCGGGGAAGGTGCGTGACCTGTATGAACCTGATACCGATGCGCTCGGTGGGCCACACCCGCTCGGCGACGTTGTCCTTGTCGTCGCCTCCGACCGAGTCAGCGCTTACGATCATGTCCTGTCCCCAGGGATCCCTGGGAAGGGCATCGTCCTGACACAACTCAGCGTGTGGTGGTTTGAGCAACTCGCGGAGATCGTCGGCAACCACCTGGTCAGCCTTGAGGTTTCGGTGACACCAACCGATGGCCTCATCCCCGCTGCCGTAGATGGCCGGGCTATGATCTGTCGTCGCTTGACCATGTTCCCCATTGAATGTGTCGTCCGCGGATACCTCACCGGCTCTGGACTCGTGGAATATCGCGACAACTCCACCGTGTGCGGGGTGCCACTGCCTGCAGGGCTCACTGACGGCTCCCGACTTGAGGTCCCCATTTTCACGCCCGCAGCCAAAGCTGAGGTTGGCGAGCACGACGAAAACATCACCTTTGAGGACACCGCTCAACGCATTGGATGGGCGGCAGCCGAAATCCTTCGTGACCACACCCTTGCCGTGTACACCCACGCGGAAGGCATTGCGCGCGAGCACGGTGTCATTCTTGCTGACACCAAACTAGAGTTCGGAACCGACCCGGTCACCGGAGAAATCCTCCTTGGCGACGAAGTCCTCACCCCCGACTCCTCACGATTTTGGGATGCACTCATGTGGGCACCCGGCGGAGCGCAACCAAGCTTTGACAAACAGTTCATCCGTGACTGGTTGACCTCATCAGAATCCGGGTGGGACCGCAGCAGTGACACCCCACCACCGGCCTTGCCGCAGCACGTCGTGGCAGCAACCCAGGAACGCTACCTTGAGGCGTACACCCGCATCACCGGAAAAAGCCTCACCCTACCCACTGACGCGCAGTAACCCGGTCGATGCGCCCGCCACATAGCGGGCGCATCGTCAGGTGGACGAAAACCCCAGTAGACTAGAGCCGAAATCCGTGCGATTCATCCAACACCAGGAGTGCCCGTGGGACGCGTAGTCGTCGACGTTATGCCCAAGCCCGAAATCCTCGACCCGCAAGGAAAAGCAGTTGCTGGCGCCTTGCCCCGGTTGGGTTTTGATGGCTTTGTCTCCGTCCGTCAAGGAAAACGTTTTGAACTGGAGGTCGACGGTGACGTCACTCCGGAGATCCTCGCTCAAGCCCGCGAGGCTGCTGTCACACTTCTGTCTAACCCCGTCATCGAAGACGTCGTCGCTGTGACTGACGCATCCGGTGAGGGACAGTGATGACTGAGACAATGAGCAACGCGAGGATCGGTGTTATCACCTTCCCCGGAACTCTCGATGACCGTGATGCGGCACGTGCTATCCGCCTTGCTGGCGGTCAGCCGGTGTCGCTATGGCACGCGGATGGTTCGTTGAACGATGTGGATGCCGTGGTGTTGCCCGGTGGGTTCTCCTACGGTGACTATTTGCGCGCAGGTGCTATTAGCCGTTTCGCCCCTGTGATGGAGAAAGTGATTGACGCCGCTCACGGCGGTATGCCGGTCTTGGGGATCTGCAATGGATTCCAGGTTCTCACCGAATCACACCTCCTGCCCGGATCGATGATCAAAAACGATCACCTTCACTTCATTTGCCGCGAACAAACTCTCGCGGTCGAGAACGCTGAGACCGCGTGGACGAACTCCTACAGCCACGGGCAGCGCATTGTCATTCCACTGAAAAACCAGGATGGCCAGTACGTTGCTGACGACCACACCCTTGACATGCTCGAAGCGGAAAACCGCGTGGTGTTCCGCTACGACGGGTGGAACCCGAACGGTTCGCGTCGCAACATTGCCGGAATCAGTAACGAACGCGGCAACGTGGTGGGGTTGATGCCTCACCCCGAGCACGCTGTGGAGAAGGGTTTCGGCCCAGACAATGGAATGAACCACCGTGGTGGGACAGACGGGCTGGGTTTCTTCACGTCCGTGTTAACGGCACTCGTTCACGCATAGCATTGTCGGCACGCTGAGGGGTGTGCCAGGAGCGCTTGTCGGGCGCGCATCTGATAACAGATGCGCGCCCGACGTGTTTTCCCTGATCGTTCTGCGGGTGTTGTGGTGTGACGAGGTTTGCTGGGGCAGTGCGCCCCGTGGGTTTCGTGCCCGTGTGTTGGCGCAATCACAGGTCAACCGCCTAACGTCACAGCTTGAAACTCTCCCGCAGTGGCCGATTGGTTTCGTACGGTGGTGACACACGTCTTTGACCACCGCCGTGGGTGATCCTCACGCACAGTTGACCGACAGATTGGTGCCCCATGATTGTCTGTGTTCCTTGGGACAATGCGGATGCGACTGCGTTGCGTTGGGCGCAACTTCGCGATGTGACCGCTCGCTATCAAGCGCCAATGCCAGCGACGGACCCAGAACCTCACGGCCTTGTTGCCATGGTGGTTGCGTATGTTGACGGGGTACCAGCTGCCTGTGGTGCGTTGGTGGATGTGACGGGGCAGGAACCTGAGTTTGGTGTGGCCCGTACTGCTGAGGTGCGGCGTGTGTATGTTGATCCGCAGTTCCGGGGGCAGGGGCTGGCGCGTCAGGTCATGCAGACTCTCGATGCGCAAGCACAGCAGGCTGGTGTTGCCCAGTTGGTGCTGGCAAGTGGGACGGCGCAGCCGGAGTCTGTGGCGTTGTATGTGTCGGAGGGGTTTGAGCCGATGTCTCCCTATGGCGTGAACAAGCAGTACCCCACGTCGTTGTTCTTTTGGCGTGCGCTCAATGGAGCTGCGTTGTCTGCTTAGCGTTCTGCCCCCTTTTCACTAGGCCGGGTGGCTTTCTCCCTTGAGACACGCCCGGCGTTGTGAGTCAGGCCCGTGACCTGCGACTCTGTGTCTGGCGTCACGTGGTGTGGGTTTGATTTTGGTGGTGGGGGGTGGGTAATGTTTTCTTTTGTCAGCGCGACGGGGTCGCTGCCGGAGGGTTTGTTCTTCTGGTGGGTGGCCGGTGCTGGTTTCCCTGATGATTGTCCTGCTGTTGTGGTGGGGTGGTTGTTGTGGGTTTGTGGTTTGTTATCTCAATAGTGTGTTTTGTAGTTGTTTTGTTTGTTGTCTGGCTGCTTTTTTTGGTGGTTGGATTTTTTTAGTCAATTTTGCGATGGCTGCCTGTTTGGGTGGTTGTTGTGGGGTTGGGATTTTCTTTGTATGGATGAGGGCTGGCTGCCTTGTTTGGTGGTTGGTTTTTGTTTGGTTTTTATGGAGAGTTTGATCCTGGCTCAGGACGAACGCTGGCGGCGTGCTTAACACATGCAAGTCGAACGATGATGACCGGAGCTTGCTTTGGTTGGATTAGTGGCGAACGGGTGAGTAACACGTGAGTAACCTGCCCCCTTCTTCGGGATAACCATTGGAAACGGTGGCTAATACCGGGTATGACATCAGATCGCATGGTTTGGTGTGGAAAGGTTTTTTCTGGTGGGGGATGGGCTCGCGGCCTATCAGCTTGTTGGTGGGGTGATGGCCTACCAAGGCTTTGACGGGTAGCCGGCCTGAGAGGGCGACCGGCCACACTGGGACTGAGACACGGCCCAGACTCCTACGGGAGGCAGCAGTGGGGAATATTGCACAATGGGGGAAACCCTGATGCAGCGACGCCGCGTGGGGGATGAAGGCCTTCGGGTTGTAAACCCCTTTCAGTAAGGAACAAGGCCATGATTGTTGTTGTGGTTGAGGGTACTTGCAGAAGAAGCGCCGGCTAACTACGTGCCAGCAGCCGCGGTAATACGTAGGGCGCAAGCGTTGTCCGGAATTATTGGGCGTAAAGAGCTCGTAGGCGGTTTGTCGCGTCTGTCGTGAAATCCCGATGCTTAACGTCGGGCTTGCGGTGGGTACGGGCAGGCTGGAGTGCGGTAGGGGTGACTGGAATTCCTGGTGTAGCGGTGGAATGCGCAGATATCAGGAGGAACACCGATGGCGAAGGCAGGTCACTGGGCCGTTACTGACGCTGAGGAGCGAAAGCATGGGGAGCGAACAGGATTAGATACCCTGGTAGTCCATGCCGTAAACGTTGGGCACTAGGTGTGGGGATTGTTCCACGATTCCTGTACCGTAGCTAACGCATTAAGTGCCCCGCCTGGGGAGTACGGCCGCAAGGCTAAAACTCAAAGGAATTGACGGGGGCCCGCACAAGCGGCGGAGCATGCGGATTAATTCGATGCAACGCGAAGAACCTTACCAAGGCTTGACATACGCTAGATCGCTCCAGAGATGGGGTTTTCCTTTGGACTGGTGTACAGGTGGTGCATGGTTGTCGTCAGCTCGTGTCGTGAGATGTTGGGTTAAGTCCCGCAACGAGCGCAACCCTTGTTCTATGTTGCCAGCACGTAATGGTGGGGACTCATGGGAGACTGCCGGGGTCAACTCGGAGGAAGGTGGGGACGACGTCAAATCATCATGCCCCTTATGTCTTGGGCTTCACGCATGCTACAATGGCCGGTACAATGGGTTGCGATACTGTGAGGTGGAGCGAATCCCTAAAAGCCGGTCTCAGTTCGGATTGGGGTCTGCAACTCGACCCCATGAAGTCGGAGTCGCTAGTAATCGCAGATCAGCAACGCTGCGGTGAATACGTTCCCGGGCCTTGTACACACCGCCCGTCAAGTCACGAAAGTTGGTAACACCCGAAGCCGGCGGCCTAACCCCTTTTGGGGAGGGAGTTGTCGAAGGTGGGACTGGCGATTGGGACTAAGTCGTAACAAGGTAGCCGTACCGGAAGGTGCGGCTGGATCACCTCCTTTCTAAGGAGTAACACGTTCCCCTTTTTTTGTGTGATGGGTTCCCTTTGTTGTGAAGGGGGCTGGGCACGGGGGTTTGTGGTTGTGGAAAGCAAACATTTTTGTGATGGCTATGAGACACACTGTTGGGTTATCGGGTCGCAAACCTGGTTGTTCCCTGCTTTGCCTGGCTTCATGTCATGTTGTTTGATGTGATTGTGGTGAGGTGGGGGTTGGTTTGTGGTTGGTTGTCTGCCTTGTGTGGTTGCGCTTTGTGGTGTGGCTGTGTGGGGTGGGTTTGTTGGTTGTGAACTGGATAGTGGACGTGATGATGCATCTTTGTGTGTCTGTAATGTTTTTTTGTTGTTGTTAGTGTTTTAGAGCACATGGTGGATGCCTTGGCATCAGGAGCCGATGAAGGACGTGGTAGCCTGCGTTAAGCCTCGGGGAGTTGGCAAACAAGCTGTGATCCGAGGGTGTCCGAATGGGGAAACCTACCTGGAGTTATGTTCAGGTGCCGTCGTTTGAATGTATAGGACGATGGGTGGGAACGTCGGGAAGTGAAACATCTTAGTACCGACAGGAAGAGATATTCCGTGAGTATTGGCGAGAGAAAGCGGATGAGGCTAAACCGTGCGTGTGTGATACCCGGCAGGGGTTGCGCGTATCGGGGTTGTGGGACCTTTCGTTTCTAGTCTGCCGGCTAGTTGCAAAGTGAGAAAGTCATTGTGTAGGTGAAGCTGGTGGGAAACAGCGGCGTAGAGGGTGAGACCCCCGTAACTGAAACATGGTGGCCTTTGTGTGAAGTGTTCCCAAGTAGCACGGGGCTCGAGGAATCTCGTGTGAATCTGGCAAGACCACTTGCTAAGCCTAAATACTCCCTGATGACCGATAGCGGATAGTACCGTGAGGGAATGGTGAAAAGTAGCCCGGGAGGGCAGTGAAATAGTACCTGAAACCATGTGCTTACAATCCGTCGGAGCCTCCTTGGTTGGGGTGACGGCGTGCCTTTTGAAGAATGAGCCTGCGAGTTAGTGCTCAGTGGCGAGGTTAACCTGTTGGAGGGTAGCCGTAGCGAAAGCGAGTCTGAATAGGGCGTTTTTAGTCGCTGGGTCTAGACCCGAAGCGAAGTGATCTACCCATGGGCAGGTTGAAGCGCGGGTAAGACCGTGTGGAGGACCGAACCCACCTAGGTTGAAAACTGGGGGGATGACCTGTGGGTAGGGGTGAAAGGCCAATCAAACTTCGTGATAGCTGGTTCTCCCCGAAATGCATTTAGGTGCAGCCTTACGTGTTGCTTGCCGGAGGTAGAGCTACTGGATAGCCGATGGGCCCCACCGGGTTACTGACGTTAGCCAAACTCCGAATGCCGGTAAGTGTAAGCGTAGGAGTGAGACTGCGGGGGATAAGCTTCGTAGTCGAGAGGGAAACAGCCCAGACCACCAGCTAAGGCCCCTAAGCGTGTGCTAAGTGGGAAAGGATGTGTGATTGCCCAGACAACCAGGAGGTTGGCTTAGAAGCAGCCACCCTTGAAAGAGTGCGTAATAGCTCACTGGTCAAGTGATCGCGCGCCGACAATGTAGCGGGGCTCAAGTACACCGCCGAAGCTGTGGCATGACATCCCTTTGTGGGTGTTGTGGGTAGGGGAGCGTCGTGTAGATGGTGAAGCTGCCGGGTGACCGAGTGGTGGAGACTACACGAGTGAGAATGCAGGCATGAGTAGCGAAAGGCGGGTGAGAAACCCGTCCGCCGAATGATCAAGGGTTCCAGGGTCAAGCTTATCTGCCCTGGGTTAGTCGGGACCTAAGGCGAGGCCGACAGGCGTAGTCGATGGATAACGGGTTGATATTCCCGTACCGGCGAAGCACCGCCCAACACAAAACCATAATGATCGTTGCACCACGGGCATTGATGCTGTGGGATTCCCCTTGTGGGGGTTCTATGGTGTTGGTGCGTTGTGCTGGGACGTGAGTGTGGTGGCGTGAGCGTATTAACAGGGGTGACGCAGGAAGGTAGCCAAACCGTCGCGATGGTTGACGACGGCCAAGACTGTAGCACGGGTATTAGGTAAATCCGGTACCCATGAAGGTGTGAGAGTTGATGGGGTTAAGTTGGTGATCCTCTGCTGCCTAGAAAAACCTCGACGCGAGGTGTTAGCCGCCCGTACCCGAAACCGACACAGGTGATCAGGTAGAGAATACTAAGGCGACGAGAGAATCATGGTTAAGGAACTCGGCAAAATGCCCCCGTAACTTCGGGAGAAGGGGGGCCTGCCCCGTTGCCAGCCCGTGCGGTTGGTGTAAGCGGGTGTAGGCCGCAGAGACCAGAGAGAAGCGACTGTTTACTAAAAACACAGGTCCGTGCGAAGACGTAAGTCGATGTATACGGACTGACGCCTGCCCGGTGCTGGAAGGTTAAGAGGATCGGTTAACCACCTTTGGTGGTGACGCTGAGAATTTAAGCCCCAGTAAACGGCGGTGGTAACTATAACCATCCTAAGGTAGCGAAATTCCTTGTCGGGTAAGTTCCGACCTGCACGAATGGCGTAACGACTTCTCTGCTGTCTCAACCATGAACTCGGCGAAATTGCATTACGAGTAAAGATGCTCGTTACGCGCAGCAGGACGGAAAGACCCCGGGACCTTTACTATAGCTTGGTATTGGTGTTCGCTTCAGTTTGTGTAGGATAGGTGGGAGACTAGGAAACCCGCGCGCCAGCGTGGGTGGAGTCAACGTTGAAATACCACTCTGATTGAATCGGATACCTTAACCTCGGACCCTGATCGGGTCCAGGGACAGTGCCTGGTGGGTAGTTTAACTGGGGCGGTTGCCTCCTAAAGAGTAACGGAGGCGCTCAAAGGTTCCCTCAACCTGGTTGGCAATCAGGTGGCGAGTGTAAGTGCACAAGGGAGCTTGACTGCGAGACTGACAGGTCAAGCAGGGACGAAAGTCGGAACTAGTGATCCGGCCATGGCTTGTGGAAGCGTGGTCGCTCAACGGATAAAAGGTACCCCGGGGATAACAGGCTGATCTTGCCCAAGAGTCCATATCGACGGCATGGTTTGGCACCTCGATGTCGGCTCGTCGCATCCTGGGGCTGGAGTAGGTCCCAAGGGTTGGGCTGTTCGCCCATTAAAGCGGTACGCGAGCTGGGTTTAGAACGTCGTGAGACAGTTCGGTCCCTATCCGCTGCGCGCGCAGGAAACGTGAGAAGACCTGTCCCTAGTACGAGAGGACCGGGACGGACGAACCTCTGGTGTGCCAGTTGTACCGCCAGGTGCACGGCTGGTTAGCTACGTTCGGAAGGGATAACCGCTGAAAGCATCTAAGCGGGAAGCCTGCTTCAAGATAACGTTTCCAACAACCACTTGGTTGTGAAGGCACCCACCAGACCAGTGGGTTGATAGGCCGGACGTGGACACGCAGTAATGCGCGGAGCTGACCGGTACTAATACGCCAACCACTAACACACCACACAAACACACCTGCACACCACGTCCACTACCCGGTTCACCACCCACAAACCACAAACCACCACACCACACACGGTTCAGTGGCCCACACAACTCGCGGTCGTCATAGCGGCAGGGAAACGCCCGGTCCCATCCCGAACCCGGAAGCTAAGCCTACCAGCGCCGATGGTACTGCACCCGACAGGGTGTGGGAGAGTAGGACACGACCGCAACACCACCACAAAAAGGGTGGGGTACTCGCAAGGAAACCTTGCCAGTACCCCACCCTTTTCCCATACCCACAACACCCCAAACACTAGTCACCGAGTGTGGCTCAACCATTCCACAGCCGCATCAACAATCTCAGTAATACTCAAACCCACATCCAGCACGGTTCCTTGCTCGTCACCCTCCAACGGCTCCAGTACGTCGAGTTGTGAAGCAAGGAGCGTTGCGGGCATGAAATGCCCGGAACGGAGTCGTAGCCGTTCAGTGAGCACCTCGATATCACCATGCAGGTGGAAAAACACGGTGCCAGGCGCCTGCTCACGGACAAGATCACGGTAGGAGCGTCGTAACGCACTGCACCCCACAACAAGGGAGTGCCCTGACGCGTGACAGTCACCGAGTTCACGTCCCACAGCACGCAACCAGGGGAAACGGTCCTCATCGGTGAGGGGAGTCCCTGCCGTCATCTTCGCAATATTCTCCGCAGAGTGCAGTGTATCCCCATCAAGGAACTCACACCCAAGGCGCTGCGCAAGGGCACTTCCCACGGACGTCTTGCCGCACCCAGAAACCCCCATCACAACAATGTGTTGTGGTGATGCTGGGATCCATGAAGACGACATATTTCTCCTCGTCATTGTCAGACACTGCTGATGTCAACGGTATCGTCTTTGCACGAACGATTGTGGACACGAACACGTTACTGAGCCACTGATCGAACCGTGTCACTGTCGGTCACGCACTCCCCACGTTTACCAGTCGTGGACGGTCCCGTCGGCGAGCCGGTTAAAGGGAAGATACGCCTGTTGGTAAGGGTAATGCTGTGCGGCATCGTCGTTGTAGTGCACGCCGAGCCCAGGTGCGTCACCGGGGTGAAGGTATCCATCGGTGAACGTCATATGTTGTTCGAACACAGTGTTGGTGGCGTCAGATTGGCCCATGAACTCCTGGATCCCGTAGTTGTGGATGGCAAGTCCCACATGAAGTTGCGCGGCGAACCCGACCGGTGAGATATCGGTAGGGCCATGAAACCCTGACTTGATCTGGTATTGGGCGGCGTAATCCATGACTTTTTTTAAGGGGGAGATCCCCCCGAAATGGGTGGAGGCTGCACGCACATAATCAATGAGTTGTTCCTTGATCAGCGTCTGGAAGTCGTACACCGTATTGAACACCTCACCGATAGCCAACGGGGTCGTGGTGTGTTGGCGAACGAGACGGAGAGCCTCTTGGTTTTCGGCCGGTGTGCAGTCCTCCAACCAGTACAAGTCGTAGGGTTCGAGAGCCTGGCCGAGTTTCGCGGCTTGAATCGGGGTCATCCGGTGGTGACCGTCGTGCAGGAGTGGGAGTTCCGGACCGAACTCGTTGCGCACTGCTTCAAACACGGTGGGTAGGTGGCGCAGGTAGGCGCGAGTGTCCCAGTCCTCCTCCTGCGGGTAAGCTCCACGACCAGCTGGTTCGTAGTCGTAGCGTTGTCCTGAGGATTGTTTTTGGGAGGCCACCCCGTAAACGGCTTTAATACCGGGGATTGATGTTTGCACACGGATCGACTGGTATCCGAGGTCCAGGTGGTGACGGATGGAGTCAAAAAGTGAGGGGATGTCTGTGCCGGACGCGTGCCCGTAGGCGCGTAACCCAGTACGGGAGGCGCCACCGAGGAGTTGGTAGATGGGAAGACCAGCGATTTTCCCTTTGATGTCCCACAGTGCCATGTCGACTGCCGCGATGGCGGCCATGGTGACGGGGCCGCGGCGCCAGTAGGCGGAGCGGTACAGGAACTGCCAGGTGTCTTCGATGCGGTGGGGGTCGCGGTCGATGAGGAGCGGGGCGACGTGGTCGCTGAGATAGGAGGCGACGGCCAGTTCACGTCCGTTGAGGGTGGCGTCTCCCAGCCCGGTGACCCCATCGTCGGTGGTGAGACGCAGGGTGACAAAGTTGCGGGAGGGGCTGGTGACAAGTACTTCTGCCTGAACGATGCGCATCGTCAGTCCTTTCATCAAGGGCGTGCGGAGATAGCGGTAGCGGCGCTACCGCGTGGTGTGGGTGCGGTGTGTGGTTGAAGCGTGCGCCGCGACCGGTGGGGCCACGGAGCATGGAAGATGCGGGTGATTAGAAGGAGCCGCGCATTGTGTGGATGGCGGTGAGTGCGGTGGTGTTGGCGGCAAGGTCGGGGTCGAGGACGGTGATGAGCGCTTGGGTGGTGGCCAGCTCGCGTGGCGTGTTGGCGTGTGCGGTGATGATGTGGGTGAGGGCGTCAGCGTTGGGGTCGTGGATGGGGATGACGTTGCGGTGTTGGATGACGAGGTGGTCACACCACGCGGCGAGGAGCCGCAGAGAAGCGGTCCCGGAGCGTCCCGCGGCGTGTTCTGCCTGGTAGACGGGGACCGCTCGGGCGGCGAGTTTCAGTGAACCGTCATGGGCGATGTGGGCGAGTGGGTGGGCGATGCGGGGGTTGGTGAATCGTTGGGTGAGGGCAACCCGGTAGGCGGGGATGTCCAGGTCGGGTTCGGTGAGGTGGCGGGCGGCTTCGTCCCAAAATTCGTTGATCCACGTGGTGACTTCGGGGTCGAGCATGGCGTCGGAGACGGTGGTGTGGCCGCGCAGTTGACCGGCGTAGGCCATCAGGGAGTGTGCTCCGTTGAGGAGCCATAGTTTGCGGCGTTCGTAGGGGTTGATGTCGGTGACGAATTGGGCGCCTGCGTTTTCCCAGGCGGGACGGCCGGCGGGGAAGTCGCCGGAGATGACCCAGGAGGAGAACGGTTCGGTGATGACGGGCGTGTGATCGAGGTAGCCAGTGTCGTGGGCGACGGTGCGTTTGTCGGTGTCGGTGGTGCGGGGGGTGATGCGGTCAATGGAGGAGTCGACAAAGGACACGTGGTCGGTGATCCATTGTGCCAGCGTGGGGTCGACGTGGTGGGCGATGGTGGTGATTGCGGCGCGGGTGACTGCGCCGTTGTGAGGGAGGTTGTCGCAGGACATGATGGCCAGCGGCCATGCGTCGGCGTCTCTTCGTGCGGCGAGACCGAGGACGATGCGTGCGGGGACGGTGGTGAGGGTGAGGGTGCGTCGTTCGTGGGTAGTGAGGGCGGTGTGCCCGTCGCCGATGAGGGTGCGCAGGGTGGTGATGTCGGTGTCGATGTGGGGGTCGTTGAGGTTGAGTGTGGGTGGGGTGGTGCCCATGATGCAGTGGTAGCCGGCTTCGGTGATGGTCAGGGTGATGATGGCGGTGGTGGCGGCTGCGATGTGGGCGGTGAGGGTGGTGAGGTCGTTGCCGTCGTGGGCGGCGGTGATGGTGTCGATGATTTCGTGGGTGTCGCCTTGGGCGGAGCGGGTGACGAGCGTGTAGATGCCGTCTTGTTGGGTGAGTTGGGTTGCGGCGTGGGGGCTGCGCCCGGTGAAGGCGATGATGCCCCAGTTGTCGTTGGCGTGTTGGGTGTACCAGGCTTGGTGGGCGCGGTGGAATGCACCGAGTCCGATATGGACGATGCGCGGGTCGCGTTGGGCGGTGAGGCCGGTGGTGTCGCGGCGTAGTGGGGTGCGTGGCAGTGTGTCGATCATAGTGTGAAGGCCCGTCGTGGTGCGGCGTCGACGAGGTCAACGATGATCTCGTGGGCGCGGGTTTCGGTGATGCGGTGTTCTGCGACGAGCCGTGCTAGGTAGGCTGCGTCGGTTCGGCGTGCGGCGTCGTGCCGTGCGGGGATGGAGCAGAAGGCGCGGGTGTCGTCGATGAACCCGGCGGAGCGAGAGAATCCTGCTGTTTCGGTGGTGGCGGCGCGGAAGCGGGCCATGGCGTCAGGGGCGTCGAGGAACCACCAGGGGGCGCCAATGTAGATGCTGGGGTAGAACCCGGCGAGCGGGGCGATTTCACGGGAGTAGGTGGTTTCGTCGATGGTGAACAAGATGAGTTGGAAGTCGGGGTGGGTGCCGACTGCGTTGAGGAGTGGGGCGAGGTTGGTGGCGTAGTCGACGGCGAAGGGGATGTCGTGTCCGGTGTCGGGGCCGTAGGTGTTGAGGGTGGTGCGGTGGGTGTTGCGGTGGACGCCGGGGTGCAGGGTCATGACGAGTTGGTCGTCGAGGGACATGAGTGCTTGTTGGTAGAGCATGTGTGCTTCGAATGCGTAGGCTTCGTCGCGGGTGGCGGTGCGGTTGATGCCTTTGGTGAAGAGTCGGGCTGCTTCGTCGCGGTCGAGTCGCAGGGTTGCGGGGGTGTGGGTGCCGTGGTCGGAGGAGACGGCACCGTGTTCGCGGAAGTAGTGGCGGCGTGCGGCGATGGCGTTGAGGTATCCGTCGTATCCGGTGTGTCCGTCGCCGGCTTCGTCGATGAGTCGGGTGGCGAGTTCGGGGAAGGTGGGGTGCCAGAATTTGGTGTATGCGTCGGGGCGGAAGGTGGGGATGACGCGGGGGGTGAAGGTTGGGTCGTTGGCGAGGGTGTCGTGGGCTTCGAGGGTGTCGAGGGGGTCGTCGGTGGTGGCGAGTACTTCAATGGTGAAGGTGTCCATGAGGGCTCGGGGCCGGAATTGGGGGGTGTTGATGACGGTGGTGATGGTGGTGTAGATGTCGTCGGCGTTGGCGGCGTTGGGGGTGTCGGTGATACCGAAGACGGTGATGAGTTCGTGGGTGAGCCAGTATCCGGATGCGGTGCCGTCGAAGAGGTGCCAGTTGGCGCACAAGGTGCGCCAGGTTTCTTCTGGGGTGACGGTTGTGGTGCCGCCGACTCTGAGGTGGTCGAGGGGGATGCGGTTGGCGTGGAGGAGCCGGGTGACGTAGTGGTCGGGGCTGATGAGGAGTGCGGTGGGGTCGGGGAAGGGGGTGTTGTTGGCGAGCAGGGTGGCGTCGACGTGCCCGTGGGGGGAGATGATGGGGAGGTGTTCGATGCTGGCGTGGAGGTGACGGGCAATGTCGCGGACTGCGGTGTCTGCGGGGAAGAGCCGGTCTGGGTGGAGCTGCATCGACGGTGACATGCCATGATCGTGAGGCAGGTCACCTTGCAGGGGCAATTTGTTGCACAAAGTTGCATGCACCGAAACTTGCCGATGCGCGGTGGGGTGACGTGGTTACTGTGCGGCCGGTCCTGTGGATCCGCGGATCACGAGGCGGGTGGGGAGGCGTACGGAATGGTGTGGGGTGGGGCCGTGGTCACGGAGCATCGCGAGGAGAGTGCGCACAGCAGTTGCACCTAACGTGTGTTGTGGGGCGGCTACGGAGGTGAGCCCTGGTTCGACAAGGTCAGAGCCGGTGGAGTTGTCAAACCCCACAAAGGAACGGTCCTTGGGGATGCGCACCCCGTGGTGGCGCATCGCTTTCATGGCACCGAGCGCGAGCATGTCGTTGAACCCGATGATGGCGGTGGCACGTGTGCTGAGGATCGCGTCGGTGAGGGCCGCTCCACCATCCATCGTGGGGGCAACCGACGCGAGGGCGGTGGCACGCATGCCACGGGTGGCGCCGTGTTCTTTGATGGTTTGCCACCGCACACCGCTTGCCCAGGACGCGTCTGGCCCTGCTAAGTAGAGGATGTCTGTGTGACCAAGGGCGGCAAGGTGGTCGACAACGTGGCGGGTCCCACTGACGTGGTCAACAAAAAGGTTAGGGACGCCACTGATGATTCGGTTGATCACGAGGGTGGGGGTTTGTCGTGCCATGGCGCGAATTGCTGTCCCCGGCATTCTTGTGGATGTGAGGATGACACCATCAACAATATCGAGGGAACGTTCCACTGCTTCGCGTTCAATGTCGCCGGATTCGCGTGAATGTGCCAGCAGGAGTGTGTACCCGTTGAGTGCGGCTTCCTCTTCAGCACCGCGAATCAACTCAAAAAACACCGGGTTGGTAATATCGGACACCACAAGAGAGATCATCCCGCGCCGGTGCGTGCGACCAGGTAACACCGTGCGTGACGGTGCTGCCTGATACCCCACCGACTCTGCCGCTAGGCGAATCTGTTCCGCCGTCGCCGCGGACACCTTCCCGGGGCGGGAAAATGCCCGAGACACGGTGGCAGCTGACACCCCAGCGGCACGTGCCACATCGTAAATGGTGGCCCGGCGTGAGGGGGATGGCGGCTGTGACACCCTGTGATTATCCCCGGTTTCGTCACCACCCATCAACGGCTACGCACGTGTCCGCTCCCGTAACCAGCGCAATTGCTTCTCTAACTGGGTGGCGTCCCCACCGTCATGACCGTTAAACCGGTACTCCACCACCTCAACGGGGACGTCATGCCCCGTGTCAGAACCATACGCATCGACCATGGCGCGCACTCCAGCAACCGGGCATAACGTGTCCGCCAACCCGTAGGACACAAGCGCTGGTGTGGTCGACCGGGGCACGAGGTTGACCACATCAATATGTGCGAGAGTGTCAAACAACGCATCCACGCGCTCGCGGTGGGTGGCGGCGTAGGTGCGGGCTTCGAGGTAGGGGCCGTCGCTTGCGGATTCAACTGATTGTTCAATGTCGCATAGCAGCGGGACGTTGGCCATGACGCCACCGAGTCCGGGCAGGAGACCAGACACCGCCAATGCGATCCCGGCTCCTTGGGAGTTCCCAGACAAAAACACGTGGTGACGGTTGTGTCCGGAGAGTTTTTCGGCTGCGCTGACGGCGGCGACTGCGTCGAGGATGAGGCGCACGTAGTACAGGTTTTTGGGTGCGTCGGCTCCTTGGGTGAGGAACCCGGGGACGTGTGGACTGGAGCCGTGTGGGTCAGGTGTGTCGCCGCCGGTTCCGTATTGGCTGCCTTGGCCGCGGGTGTCCATGAGGAGGTGGGCGAACCCGGCTGCGGCCCACCACAACCGTTCAAAGGGTTTGCCGCGTCCGCGCCCGTACCCGAGGTATTCGACGACTACACCTCTGGTGGGGGAGTTGGTGGGGTGGGTGAACCACCCGCGGATGGGGTCGCCGTGGGCGCCGGTGAAGGTGACGTCGTCAATACTGACGGTGTCGGTGAGTCCGTGTACGGGGGTGGCGGACACGGTGGGTGTGGGCAGGTGGGCGAGTTGGTCATCCCAGAAGGTGCGGATCGTGGCGGTGGTGGGCATGTTCAGTCCTCAGCGGGGCGGATTGATGGTCGATGCGCGGGGCGGGTTGGCTGGGGGTGGTGTGGTTATGGTGCGGGTGGTGGTGCGGTGGAGCCGCGCACGATGAGTTCGGTGGAGAGGTCGAGGTGGGGCACCCGCACGGTGCCGCCTTCGGCGAGGGTGAGGAGCATGTCTGTGGCTGTCTCGCCCATGAGGTTGAGGGATTGGTCAATGGTGGTCAGTGGTGGTGATAACCATTCGGTGAGTTGGACACCGTCGTAGCCGACGACGGACAGGTCGTCGGGGATGCGGATGCCGAGTTCTTGGGCGGTTCGGTACACTCCGATTGCTTGGAGGTCGGAGCCGGCGAAGATCGCGGTGGGGCGGTTGTCGCGGGTGAGGAGGTCTCGGGCGTGCAGGGCGCCTCCGGTGAAGAAGAAGTCACCGTAGCGGATGAGACTGCGGTCAATGTCGAGGCCGCAGGATTCTAGGGCTGATCGGTACCCGTCGACTCGGGCCCGTGAGTTGAGGTAACGGATGGGCCCGGAGATCATGCCGATGCGGGTGTGGCCGAGGTCGATGAGGTGTTTTGTTGCTGAGAATGCGCCGCTCCAGTTGTTGGATCCGACGGTGGGGATCCGGTCGGGTTGGTCACCGAACGCGTCGATGGCGACGACGGGAATGGAACGAGAGTCGAACTGGGCGATTTGGGCGTCATCTACTGACGTCATGACGAGCAGAACTCCCAGGGGGTTGCGTTCCAGATCGCGTCGATGAGTTGGCTGGGTGGACGGCTGTCAGTGTCGAGTCTGGAGATGACAACGTTGATGTTGTCTTCGGCGGCGCGTCGTTCTACGGCGGCGACGAGTTCCATGGACCAGGCGGTGTCGAACTCGTGGAAGACCAGTTCGATGAGTGAGGACCTGTTGGTTTTGGGGGCGCGCCTGCGGTAGTTGCGGGCGGTGATGATGGACTCGACGTGTGCTTTTGTGGCAGGGGAGACGTCAGCTTTACCGTTGAGGACCTTGGAAACTGTTGCTACTGACACTCCTGCTTCGCGCGCTATTGACGCGATTGTGACAGCTTTGTCCGGCGGGCCCGCGGTGGGGCTCGTGGTGGTCGTGTCCATTGACATGAAGTCCAGCCAATCTCCAGGGTGCAAGAGCTCTGATCATCGTAACCGCTCTTACGTAAGTTTCGACAGGTTGTCTCGGAAGTTGAGGATGTTTCGGTGCGGGTTAGCCCGCAACGTTGCGGGCGCATCAGCGATTATTACAGTTTAGTCGAGCCGTTGACTTATTTGGCTGCGAACTCTTAAAGTGTAACGCACAACGAGTTACGGTAATGTTCACGAAACTTTCGATGCTGATAGTGAGTGACCAAGTGACGCGTCCCGGCTACACAGGAGTGGCCGGACCTGAGCGAAAGCGAGTGACGCATGAGTGCGCACCCAGGCGTAGCGGCCCTTGAGCCGCCGATCACCGAGGTGACCCCGGGGGACGAACCACCCGCAACCCGCCCCCGGCGACGACGAAAGCGTGCCACCAACCCGCACGCCCAGATCAGCTGGCGCACAGCGCTGCGGCGCGACTGGCAGTTGTACTCCCTGCTGGTCCTCCCCCTGGTGTTCCTCGCGATTTTCCGGTACCTGCCCATGGCCGGCAACGTCATTGCGTTTCGCCGGTTCCGCCCCGGTGGCTCAATCTTCGGGGAAGAGTGGGTAGGGCTTCGCTACTTTGAGATGTTCATCAACGACGCAAAGTTCTGGCAGGTCTTTCAGAACACCGTGATCCTTGGCGGGTTATCTCTTCTCATTATTTTTCCGCTCCCGATCATCCTTGCGCTGCTCCTTAACGAGCTCCGGTCAGCGAAATTTAAACGCGTTGTTCAAACGATCTCCTACCTGCCGCACTTCATGTCGATCGTCATCGTTGCGGGGATCGTGTTTCAACTGTTCTCCATGCAAGGGACAGTCAACCAGATCGTGGAGGCCATCGGCGGTGACCCGATCTCCTTTATGCAACGCCCCGACTGGTTCCGCACCATCTACATTTCCTCAGAAGCCTGGCAAACCGTTGGGTGGGGCACCATCCTCTACTTGGCTGCGCTCACCCAAATCGACCACACCCTGTATGAGGCGGCCCGCATTGATGGGGCTAACCGGTGGAAACAAACCTGGCACGTCACGCTACCGGGCATCCGACCCACCATGATTACCCTGCTCATCCTGAACATTGGGTCGTTCATGGCGGTGGGATTTGAAAAAGTCCTGTTGCTGTACAACCCGCTGACCTACCCGACCGCCGATGTGATCTCCACCTACCTGTACCGCATCGGTATTGTGTCGTCGAACTTCAGCTACGCCACCGCGATCGGGCTTTTTGAATCGATCATCGGTCTCACACTCATTCTGTCCGCCAACGCACTTTCGCGACGACTCGTAGGGACAAGCCTGTGGTAACGACACAAGCCAGCGAACTAGCCGACAAGATCACCGAACCATATCCGATCCGCAACGCCACACTGCTCAAAGACTCCCGCGGGTACACCACGTTCCGTGTTGTGAACATTATTGTGCTGTTCCTCATCATGTTTGTGACGCTGTACCCCTTCATCAACATTGTGGCGCAGTCGTTTTCCTCCGAAGGGTTCATCAACTCCGGGCAGGTCAACTTGTACCCGCGTGGGTTCAACGTAGAGACCTACAAAACGGTGATGGCGGACTCCATGTTTTGGACGAACTACCGCAACACCGTGGTCTACACCGTCGTGGGGACCGTCATTGCGCTGGTGATGACCACAATGTTTGCCTACGCACTGTCCAAGAAACACCTCAAAGGGCGAAACGGGTTCATCCTCATTGCCGTGTTCACGATGTTCTTCAACGGTGGGCTGATCCCGAACTACGTCCTCATCAACGCCCTCGGATTCAAAAACACGCTGTGGGCGATCGTCATCCCCAACGCAATCAGTATTTTCAACCTGCTCGTCATGAAAGCATTCTTCGAAAACATGCCAGAAGAACTCGAAGAAGCAGCCGCCATCGACGGGCTCAGTACCTACGGAACACTGTTCCGCATCGTGCTGCCGCTCTCCAAAGCGGTGATCGCCACCATGACACTGTTCTACGCTGTGTCGTTCTGGAACTCGTGGTTCGCCGCGTTCCTCTACATGGACAAACGCGAGCTTTACCCCGTCACGGTGTACCTGCGCAACCTCATCAAGGGCGCTGAAACTGCCACATCGGTTGGTGGTGCAGGTGCAGAAGTGTCCGCCGTCGCCGCGAACATCCAATCCGTGACGATGGTGCTCACCGTACTTCCCATCATCATGCTCTACCCCTTCATCCAAAAATACTTCGTTTCCGGAGTCATGCTCGGCGCCGTCAAAGGCTGACGCATCGGGCGCACCACCCGCAGGTGCCCTGTCACAGCCGACAGCGCATCATTCATCACCACTCAGAAAGGTATGACCATGAGGAGATCACTGACTCGGGTAGTTGGCACCGCCGCCGTCTCCCTCTTCGCTCTCTCCCTTGTTGCCTGCTCCGACAGCGGCAACAGTGAACCAGAACCCGTGGACACCGACGCCCTCGAAGCAGAACTTGAGGACAACATGGTCGGAGCCATGGAGAACTATGCGGCTGGGCAAACATTTGTTGCCACCGAACCCGTCGAGTTTTCCATGTTGTACCGCGACCACCCGAACTACCCCATCAAAGACGACTGGTTGCTCTTCACCCACATTGAAGACCAGAACAAAGTCAGCTTTGACATCACCTCTGCACCGCTCAGTGACTACGAGCAGCGCCGATCCCTCCTCATTGGTGCCGGAGACGCACCCGACGTCATCACCGTCACCTACCCCGGTCAAGAAGCGCCGTTCGTGGCTTCAGGCGCGATCCTGCCGATCTCGGACTACGTCCACCTCATGCCGAACTTCCAACAAAAGCTGCAAGACTGGGACCTGGAAGGTGACCTCGACACCATCCGCCAAGCTGACGGCAAGTACTACATGCTGCCAGGTATTTACGAGAAGATGCGCTACGACTACTCCATTGGGTTGCGCACAGACATTCTTGAGGACCTTGGCCTGGAAGAACCCGCCACCTGGGATGAGTTCCGCACCGTGCTGGAAGCCATCAAAAAAGAGAAGAACACGAAGTATGTTTTCTCCGACCGGTGGAAAGGTGAAGCCCTGCTCAACGTGGCAGCAGCATCCTTCAACACCGTCGCCGGGTGGGGTTTTGGTGGCGGAACCCTGTATGACGAAGCGAAAGACGAGTTCTACTTCGCCGGGTCCTCAGATGACTACAAAACCATGGTCGAATACTTCGCAGGTCTTGTCCAAGATGGGCTGATGGACCCCGAGTCCTTCACCCAAGAAGACGACCAAGCTGACCAGAAACTCGCCAACGAACAGTCCTTCGCGATCACCACGAACGGTCAAGAACTCCTTCGGGAACGCACCGTGCTGGAAGCCACCAAGGGCGACGACTTCCAACTCGACAAAATCCGTGTCCCCTCTGGCCCAGCCGGTGACAACATGCGTGGGGCGCGCATCGAAAATGGCTTCATGATTTCCAGCGACGCCAAAGACAACGACGACTTCGTGGCAATGCTCCAGTTCCTTGACTGGTTGTACTACTCCGATGAAGGACTTGAGTTCGTGCGCTGGGGGGTCGAAGGGGAAACCTTCACGAAAGACGCTGACGGTAACCGGGTCCTCGCAGACGGCATTGAGTTCTTGGACACCAACGTGGGGGCCGACAAGCACTTCCAGGCTGACTACGGTTTCTTCAACGGTGCGTTCTCACTTGCCCACGGGTCCACCGAAGAACTGGTGCTCACACACATCTCCGATGAAGAAAAAGCATGGGCTGAAGGCATGGCTGACAAAACCCTCCTGCCCGCCAACCCGCCCTACCCACTCGATGAAGGCGAACAAGAGCAGGTTGGTTTGTACCAGACTGCCCTGACTGACTACGTCAAGCAAAACACGCTCGCGTTCATCCTTGGTCAACGTGACCTCTCCGAATGGGATGCGTACGTCTCAGAACTGGAAGGTCAAAACCTGTCCGCCTACATGGACATCATTAATGGTGCGCACAAGCGTTACCAGGAAAACAACGGCTAATACGTGAGCTGTTGGCGGCCCGGTCACCTGCCCGGTGGCCGGGCCGCTCCCACACCCATCTTTCCAAGGAGTTCTTGCCATGCATGTCGTTCCATCAACCCCTGTTGCCCAGCTCACCGATGCGTGGCGCGCCTGTGTGGGAACTGGCCGGATGGGGTTGTCCCTGCGCCAGGGCCACAGTGACGCGGTGAAGAAAGCGGTTGCGGACATTGGGTTCCAGTCGATCCGCGGGCACGGCATGTTCCACGACGATATGGGAATCATCAAGGTCAGCGAGGTGGGTGGCGAACGGGTTGTTCGCTACTCGTTTCTCTACCTTGACCAGGTTATTGACTCCTACCTTGAGGCTGGGGTGACCCCACTGCTGGAGTTGGGGTTCATGCCGGAGGTGTTGGCGTCAGGGGACCAAACGGTGTTCTGGTGGAAAGGGAAGGTCACCCCACCTGCTGACTATGACGCCTGGTGCGAGCTTGTTCAGGTGACTTTGCGGCACCTTATTGACCGGTACGGTGCAGAAGCTGCGGTGAGCTGGCCCATTGAAGTGTGGAACGAACCAAACCTCACCGTGTTTTGGAAGGACGCCGACCAGGACGAATACTTCCGTTTGTACGAGCGCACAGCCCGAGCCATTAAAACAGTCGATGCGCGATTCCAGGTGGGTGGGCCCGTCCTATCCCCAGGGTCTGACCACTGGTGGGCGCCGTTTATCGCGTTCATTGAACGCACCGGCGCGCCCATTGATTTTGTGTCCCGCCACGCCTACACCTCCGGCCCCGCTGAGCATGTTCCGTTCGGGGTGTACCAAACCCTCATGGAACCACAGCACCTCATTGACCAGTTTGCGATCCCCAGCGAGGAACTGAAAGGCACCACCCTACAAGGGCTGCCCGTCCACATTTCCGAGTACAACACGTCCTACCGGCCCGACAACCCCGTTCACGACACCGCGTACAACGCCGCCTACCTTGCCCCTGTGCTTGCCCGCGGCGGTTCAACGGGCGTCGCGTCATTCTCCTACTGGACCATCAGCGACGTCTTTGAAGAAGAAGGTGTCCCGCGTGCGTTGTTCCACGGTGGGTTCGGGCTCCTCACCCACGGCAACATTCCCAAACCCACCTACCACCTGTTCGCATTCATGGCAGCGATGGGCACCGACATTCTCTCGACCGGGGATGACCACCTGGTCACCCGACACCCAGACGGTCACATCGCTGTCCTTGCCTGGCACCCGGTTACCGGAGAACCCGCTACCCCCACCGCTGGACACACCGTGAGCTTGTCCATTCCCCTAGACCCCACCAGCGCACCCACAGCCGGGGCGCACACACCCGGGAAACCCGCCCCCGCATCGGCAGCCTACGCCAGCCGCCAACGCGTCAACGACACCCTCGGAAATGCGTTCACCGCCTGGCAAACGATGGGCCGCCCGCCAGCACCCACCCGCCAGCAGATGCGCCACCTCCACCTCGCCGCCACCCCACACCACACCGTGACCACCCACACCATCACTGACGGCCGCGTCGACCTGACCCTCACCCTGGACCGCCACGAAATCACCCTCGTGGAACTCACCGCCACCACCAACGCCACCGAACCATGGATCGACGACACCCGAATCCCCGGTCACGCCACCGCCTAACCAACACCACCCACACCACCTGCTCCTGCCTACCCACCAACGAACGGATGCGACCATGACACTCCCACCCGCATCGTCAATCCGCTACGGCGGCGACTACAACCCCGAACAATGGCCCACCGAAACCTGGGACGACGACTACGCCGCGTTCAACGCAGCCCACATGAACACCCTCACCGTTGGGGTGTTCATGTGGTCACTCATCCAACCAGACGAAACCACCTACGACTTCGACGTGCTCGACGCCATCATCGACCGGGCACACGCCGAAGACCGCCAGGTTGTCCTGGCCACCGCCACCGCAGCCGTCCCCCCATGGCTGGCCACCACCTACCCTGACGTCAACCGGGTCGACTTTGAAGGACGCCACCACAACTACGGGCAACGCCACAACGCCTGCCACTCCTCACCCAACTACCGGCGCCTCGCCACCGAACTTGCGGGACGCATCGCCCAGCGTTACGCCCACCACCCTGCGGTGATCGCCTGGCATATCAACAACGAATACGGCGGATACGGGGGAGCCTGCTACTGCGACAACTGCGCCCAAGAGTTCCGCACCTGGCTCACCCGCCGATACGGCACACTCGACGCCCTCAACGATGCCTGGTACACGACGTTTTGGTCCCACCGGTACACGAACTGGGACCAGATCGTGCCCCCCACGATCCTCAGTGAACACTGGAAATCCCCCAACCACACCGCCTTCCAAGGGATCACACTCGACTACTACCGGTTCACCACCGACACCATGATCCGCACCTTCACCGAAGAAAAAGACGCCATCCGCGCCCACTCCGACCTGCCCGTCACCACCAACTTCATGGGCCTGTACAAACCCCTGGACTACCACCGGTGGGCACCCCACCTTGACTTCGCGTCCTGGGATAACTACCCGCCCGACGAACACAGCGCCAACCGGATGGCCCTTGCCCACGACACCATGCGTGGCCTCAAAAACGGGCAACCCTTCTGGGTCATGGAGCAAACCCCCTCCACCACGGCCAGCCGCGACGTCAACCCGGTGAAAAAACCTGGGATCCTGGGCCTGTGGTCCTGGCAATCCGTTGCCCACGGCGCTGACGCAGTCCTCTACTTCCAGATGCGCCAAAACCGGGGAGCCTGCGAAAAATACCACGGCGCTGTCCTCAACCACTCCGGGCGGCTCGACACCCGCGTCTTCACCGAAGCCGCAACCCTCGGTCACGACTTTGACACCCTGGGTGAGCACACGCAGGGGTTACGCACCCCCGCCCGAGCCGCCGTCATCCTCGACTGGGACTCCTGGTGGGCGTTAGAAATGTCCGACGGCCCCAACCGACACCTGTCCTACATCGACACCGTGCTGCGCCTGTACACACCCCTGTGGGAAGCCGGAGTCCCCCTCGACGTCATCCCCATCACCGCGCCGCTGGACACTTACGACGTCGTCGTCGCCCCCGCCCTGCACATGCTTACCACCGACATCACCCAACGCCTCACTGACGTCGCCCACCGTGGCGGTACCGTCATCACGACCGTCATGTCAGGGCGAGTCGACACCAACGACCACGCCTTCCTTGACATCACCCCAGGCCCGCTTGCCCCACTGTTCGGGATCCGCATCGACGAAACCGACGCCCACCACCCCAACGACCCCGTCACCCTCACCACCGACCTCACCAACCCACTCACCCCACACCGCACCAACACGCCCACACACGGGACAGGGCACCTGGTGTACGACATCATCCAACTCGACGGCGCGGAACCAGTCGCTACCTACACCGGCGACTGGTTCACCGGAACCCCCGCAGCAACCCGGCGCAGCGTCGGCGCAGGTGACGCCTGGTACATCGGCACCATCCTCGACGACACAACCATGACCACCATCATGCACAACGCCATTGCCCGCCACCACATCACCTCACCCTTCGCAGCAACCCCTGGCCTCGAACACACCCGCCGCGGACACATCGACTTCCTCCTCAACCACCACCACACCCCCCACACCCTCACACTGCCCTTTAACGGAACGAACCTCCTCACCGGCCACACCCTCACCGAAGGCGATACCATCACCCTGAACCCCACCGACGTCGCCGTCATTGCCCGACACCGCGACCACACACCCGAGGACACCAACTGATGGCAGCCCCCCAAGAGTTCGGCACCGGAATCCTTGCGCGCGTCACCAAACAGACGTACTGGATGCTGGCCCTCACCGCATGCCTCGCGCTCGCGGTAGCGGTGCCTTGTGGGGTGTCGATCTTCCTGGATCGTGATGCGTCAAACATCCCATTGTTTGCGGTGATGGTGTGGGCGTGTGCGCCGGGGGTGTCAGCTGCCTTTTTCACCTGCCAGCAGCGCACCCGTGACCTGGACGACAGTCCGTTCGCCGCGTTCTTTTATGGACTGCGACGCAACACGGTAGGGGCGTTAGTGTTGTCCGCACCTGTTGTGGGGTTGGGCGGGTTGACTGCGTTCAACGCAGCGTTTGGGGCTACCGCGGGGATCCCCACCGGGTTCGTGTGGGCGGGTGTGGGCATCACCATTGTGTCGCTCGTGTGGCTCAGTCACGCCCTGCACATTCATTCACAGTTCGCGTTTCGGTGGCGTGATGTTGCCCGGCTGGGGTTGTACTACGTGACAGCGACACCACGGGTGTCTCTGGGTGCGTTGTCGTTGTGGGTGTTCAGCTTGGGGATTGTGTACCTCACCTCAGATGGGGTGCTGTTACTCCTTGGTGGGGTGGTGTCGTTTTTGTTGTGGCGTAACGCCCTTCCACTGCTTGCTGATGTGCGAGCCCGGTTCATCGCATGAGGAACGTGATGATGTCCTCACTGATGAGGGCGCGGGTTGTCGCCGGGTCAAGGGTGGCAACCCCATCGCCTGATTGCTCACCGTAAGCACCAAACCCCGCATGGTTTGCACCCTCGATTTCTCTTATCGTTGCAGTTTCGGGCAGGAGGGGCCGCGCATCGGCAATTTTTTCTGGGGTGGATAACCCGTCTTCGCTGCCGGAAATGCTGAGGACGGGCAGGGTAGAGGTGGAGATGTCGGTTGCGCAGTACGACGCGAGCAGGATCACACCGCTGGTGTCGGAGGCGAGCTGGCAGGCTCTCACACCGCCCAGGGAGTGACCGGCCACCATCCACGTGTCCACATTCGGGGCGAGGTCGGTGAAGGTAGACAGCGGGCGAACATCGAAGAACGCGAGGTTGAGCCACGGTTTGGTGATCACCACTGTCACCCCGGTGGTGGTGACAACGTCCGCGAATGTTGCCACGTAGGCGGCTGCCTCAACCTTTGCCCCCGGAATCATGACAAGACCGGTGCTGGTTAGGGGTGCATCGGATGTGGTGGGGTCGGTGGGGGTCAGAACAAGTGCGAGCCCTGCATCGGTGACGGTGATGCGTGGGTCATTGGTGACAGAGGCGAGTGGGTCAGGTTCTGCGGGCATGACTCCGATCTGGCTCCACGCCACCATGCCGCCCACTGCGAGGAGAACAAGAACACCAAGGACAGCTAGTGTGCGCAGCGCGTACCGGCGCACCCGTGATCGTGGCATACCGTGATCCTACGCGGTGAGGGGCGGTGGTGAGGAATGGTTAGTAAATGGTGCGTCCGTGGGTGTCGGGGATCCCTGACTTTCGGAAGAAGTAGGTGCACATCTGGTCGCGCCATTCGTGTGCGCAGCGGACTTGCTCGGTCAGGCGGGTGCTTACTTCCTCGAACACCGCGGTGGGGATCGTGTCACGGAGGTTGTCCCAGGTGCGTTGGTAGTCAAGAACCTTGTCGACTCCCTCAAAGTGGGTGTCGTAGATGTGTTGGATCACCGTTTTCCCGGAGTGGAGAACGTGGGTGTAAGGAACATGGTGGAAGAACAACACCAGTTCGTCCGGGCAGGTGTCGAGGTTGTTGTACTGGTCAGCGAGTTCGGGCGGGTACTGGTCCACAAAGCGGGTGCCGGTTCGGGTGCGGTCCACACCCACACCGTCACGGTCCGCGAAGTGGTAGGTGCCCCAGGGGGAATATTCGTACCCGTCGATGTGGGGGCCGTAGTGTGCTGCACCGGGGGAGACCATAAAACCGACCCCCAGGGGGGCGGTGTATTTTTCGTAGGTGTCCCAAGACGACGCCATGATGTGGTGCAGTGTTGTGCGCGTGGCTGCTGGGGTGTGGGGGAAGGTGAGGGTGAGCCATTCGGTGAGAATGTCACCGGGGTCTGCTGTGGGATCCCAGGTGAGCCGCCCGTAGGCGTACAGGTTCGCTTGGGCGAGGGGGTGACCAGTCCAGTAGGCGCTCATTCCCACGTTGGAGACGGCGGTGAAGGACACAGGAATGTCAGCGAGGGTGGTGTGGGGGTTGCTGGTTGGCCAGAAGGTGAACCGCATGATCTCCGACCACTGGGTTCCGAGGTAGCAGATGTGCCGTTGTTGCCCGGTGTATTCCTGGGTGACTTGGAATTCGAGGGACAAGTTGGTGTGGGGCATGGCCGCGAATGTGGGGGAGATGGGTTCGCGGGCTTGGAAGTCCATGGGGCCAAACTTGATTTGGACGATGGCGTTGTCGGCGAAGGTGCCGTCGTGTGGGGCGAAGTGTTCGTAGGCTGCGCGGGCACGGTCAGTGGTGCGGTCGCGCCAGTCCTGGGTGTGGTTGTAGACGAAGGCCCGCCAGTGGACGATTCCGTGGTGTGGCGCGAGCGCCTCGGCGAGCATGTTGGCGCCGTCAGCGTGGGTGCGACCGTAGGCGAAGGGGCCGGGTTGTCCTTCGGAGTCTGCTTTGATGACGATGCCACCGAAGTCGGGGATGACAGAGTAGACGGCGGTGAAAGTGTCGGCCCACCATTGGCGCACTTGTGGGTCTAGTGGGTCGTTGCTGGTCAGGCCGCCCAGGGACATGGGAGAACCGAAACTCACGGACAGGTGGGTGCGGATGCCCCAGTTCCGGAAGATCGCGGCGATGCGGGCCACGTCGTTGATGTTGTCGGTGAGGAGGCGGGCTGCGTCACGTTCCACGTTGACGTTGTTGATGGCGACGTGGTTGATGCCCAGTGACGCCAGGAGGCGCGCGTAGTCGGCGACGCGGGTGAGGTTCTCGCGGACCGCGCCGTTGGTGTAGAAGATGGAGTCGCCAGCGTATCCGCGTTCGATCTGTCCCATCACGGGGTGAACACTGAGGTTGTCCCAGTGGTCGAGCATGCGGATCGCGGTGGCGGGGGTGTGCTTACTGGTGGGGGGCAGTGTGGTGAGGTCGTGGCGGAGGAGGGCGAAGTAACCGTAGAGCAGTGCGTTGGGGGTGCGTCCGGTGACGGTGATGGTGTCGGGTGTGGTGGTGAGTGTGTAGGCGTCATCGTGGGGGTCACCGAGGAACTGTGTTGATGCGGGTTGGTTGGTGGCGCCTGTGGGGGGTGTGAGCCGCAGGGTGAGGGTGCGTGATGTGGTGGTGGTTGCCGATGCGCGCCCCGGGTGCTCCGTGGTGGTTGCGTTGTGTGCTGCGTGGGTGATTTCGCTGCGCAGGGTGGTGATCACGGGGTGGTCGGCAAGGTGTGGCGGGATGTCGAGGGTGGTGGTGAGGTCGCCGAGGCGTGCCAGGGTTGTTGGCGGGAGCCATGCGGGGTGGGGAGAGGTGGCAGTGTGGGCGGTGGTGTCCAGAGACATTGTGGGTCCTTAAGCGTCGTTGCTTACCCGCAATAGTTTAGCAGTTGGACAAATAGAATGTGCTGGTCTTACTCGGTGCGTTGCGCGGTGACGAGGGCTTGGGTGATGTCGTCGAGGATGTCGCGGACGTCTTCGAGGCCGACGGACAGGCGGATCGTTGTTTCCGACATGCCCACTTTGGCTCGCCCTTCGACCCCGAGTTTGCGGTGGGTTGTTGTGGCAGGGTGGGTGGCAAGAGTTTTCGCGTCACCAAGGTTGTTGGAAATGTCCACAATGGTTAACGCGTTCAAGAACGCAAAAGCATGGTGTTTTTGCTGCTCAGGTGTTGTTCCTTGCGGGATGTCTAGGTCGAATGTGACGACAGTTCCACCGCCGGTTTGTTGCGTGCGCGCTAACTCGTGCTGGGGGTGGCTGGGCAGGTAGGGGTAGCGCACGTTGATGATTCCGGGGGTGGTCTCTAGTGTTTGTGCGATCGTGAGGGCGCCGGCGTTTTGGGCGGCGACCCGCACAGGGAGGGTTTCGAGTCCTTTGAGGAGCACCCAAGCGTTAAAGGGGGAGAGGGAGGGGCCGGTGTTGCGGATCATTGTTTGTACTGGCCCAGAAATGTAGTCGGTAGAGCCAAGGATTGCGCCGCCGAGGACACGGCCTTGCCCGTCAATGTGCTTGGTCGCGGAGTACACGACCACGTCAGCCCCGAGTTCAAGGGGGCGTTGCATGACAGGGGTGGCAAAGACGTTGTCGACAATGACGAGGGCGCCCGCATCGTGGGCAAGACGTGCCACGGCTGCGACGTCGATGATGTCTTGCATGGGGTTGGATGGTGTTTCAAAAAACACCACGTCAGCTGGGGTGGCGAGGGCTTCTTCCCATTGGGATAGAACGTGGCCGTCAACATAGTCGGTGCGGATGCCCCACTTGGCGAAGATGTCGTCAAAGATCACCAGGGATGAGCCGAACAAGGCGCGCGCGGCAACGATGCGCGACCCGGATTTCACCACGGCGGCGAGTGCTGTGAACACGGCGGACATGCCGGTGGCGGTGGCGTAGCAGGCGTCAGCGCCTTCCATGAGGCGCAGGCGCTCTTCGAAGGTGTGGACGGTGGGGTTTCCGTACCGTGAGTAGATGAACCGATCGATGTCGCCGTTAAAGGCAGCTTCTGCTTCCTGAGCAGTGGAGTACACGTATCCCTGGGTGAGGAAGAGAGGTTCAGAGGTTTCGTCGAAGGCGGTACGGGTTTGCCCGCCCCGCACGGCAAGGGTAGCGGGGCGTAGGGTGCGGGACACGGGGTTACTCGCCTTCGGTGAAGGTGGTGGTGGGCAGGCCGCGCAGTTTCCACCCGTTGACGGTGCGGTTGCCGTAGTCGTCGGTGTCGCCTTCGAATCCTTCAAGGACATTGTAGGCGGGGCCGTACCCGGCAACGGTGGCGGCCGTAGCTGCGCCAATGGAGCGGTTCCCAGAGCGGCACAGGAAGATGATGGGTCGGCCATCGCCCGGGGTGACCCCGGTGTTGGCGAGTTGGGTGAGGAACTGGTTGTTGGGTCCGAACGCGGTGACCCATTCGATGTAGTGAACGTCGTGGTTGATGCTGGTGAGGTCGGGGACCCCAATGGTTTGCCATTCCCCTACCGTGCGGACGTCCACGAACACGGCGTCGGGGTTCTGTGCGGCAAGGTCAAACGCTTCTTGCGGGGTTAGGTCGCCTGCATATGTCATGCTGTCCTCCATCGTTCTGGCGTTAGCACCCTCACCCGGATGACGTGTCGGGGGGTTGCTGCGGTGTCACGGTGCCAAGTCACTCGACCGCTCTGGATGGTTGTACTCAACGATCATGACCGATGACCGCAAAAAATGAGACACCCTTTTCAAAATGTGAGACGTGTGTGGTGTGGCGTTGACACCACAGACCAACATCCCACACTCTGGTGTCAGGTCACGAGTGCCAGCGTAAAACCCCGGTTTGCTGGCCGGCAACCCTCCACCTGCGGTGGGGTGCCCCGGGTGAAGACCAGGCCCCGAGCCAACCAGCTCCGGGGGCAAGCGCGGGACCTGTCACCTGACAATCCCACCCATGAGCGCCACAAGCGCCACGCACATCACGCCACACCCGTGGCGCGGCTGGGTGAACAGGCAGGCAGGGAGGTCCCCATCACCATGGAGACACACATGAACCACCACACACCATGCCTTCCCGTAGTTGGCGCCCACACCCGGGTTCCCCTCATCAACGGTGGGTCAACCACATACGCCAACCTTGACTGCGCCGCCAGCGCCCCGGCACTAGTCGCCGTCCAAGAACGGGTCAACCAAGTCCTCCCGCTGTACGCCTCCGTGCACCGAGGCGCCGGATACCTCTCCCAAGTATCCACCGCACTGTACGAAGCAGCGCGCACAAGCATCGGTCAGCATGTGGGCGCCCGCGCAGACGACGTCACCATCATCACCCGGCACACCACCGATTCCCTCAACCTCCTCGCCGGGTGCATCCCCACCAACCCTGACGGGACCCCCGGGAAAGTCCTCGTCCTCGACATCGAACACCACGCGAACCTCCTGCCCTGGCAAGCCGCATCCGGTGGGGCAACAGTCATCACCGCTGCCACAACCATCCGTGAAACCCTCACCCAACTACGCGCCGAACTAGCCCGCGACAACTACACACTCGTGGCAGCAACAGGCGCCTCCAACGTCACCGGTGAAGCACTACCCATCACCGAGCTCGTTGACATCGCCCACGCAGCAGGTGCACGCATCGTCATTGACGCCGCCCAACTCGTCCCACACCGCGGATTCTCCCTCACCACCAGCGGCGCAGACTACGTTGTGTTCTCCGGCCACAAAACCTACGCGCCCTTTGGCGCAGGTGCACTCGTTGGTCGACGTGATTGGCTCGACGCTGGACACCCGTACCTCGCAGGGGGAGGCGCGGTTCACAACGTCACACTCACCACCATCACCTGGGCGCCAGCCCCCGCCCGACACGAAGCAGGATCACCCAACGTGATCGGTGCTGTTGCGCTCGCAGCAGCGTGCGAGGCGTTAGGAAACCTCCCTGCCGGCGAACTGGAACGCCACGAAAACGTGTTGCGCACGCGGCTTGTCGAGGGTTTGTCGGCCATTGAGGGAGTACGGATCTTGCGGCTGTGGGAAGACTCCTGCGACCCGGTAGGGGTGGTTTCCTTCACGGTTGCTCAGTGCGACCCAGGGCTTGTCGCCGCATACCTGTCAGCAGAACACGGTATTGGGGTGCGAGACGGGCGTTTTTGCGCCCACCCACTGCTCACCCGGTTAGGGGTTGAGAACGGGGCGATTCGCGCATCAGTTGGGGTAGGAACCACAGTAGACGAGGTGGAACGCCTTATTGCTGCGGTCACCCAGTGGGTTGAGCAGGGAAGTGACGCCACCTACGACATCATCAACGGCTGCTGGGCTGTGCACAACGACCCACGGCCCACACCAGCCGGATCCGGGTTAGACGGTCTCATTGCAACCGCTGCTGCAGCTGTTGCCGACGTAGCAGCCGGGTGCGGCCCGACCCCGCGCACCCGCCCCACACAAACCGATACGCACCCCAAGGAGAACTCACCGGTCCCTGTGGCATAACTGCCGGTTCAGTGTGAGGAACCCTCACCCACCAGCCGCCAGCCACTTCGCTACCAGTCTCGCCACCAGCCTGACCGGTTCCAACCACCCCGATGCGCCAAGGCCCGGCAAGGCACCCGTCAACTCATGAGGAACAATAGTGAGATGCAGTGCCACCACTTTGACGCACACAGGTGCCGTTCGTGCGCCCTCCTTGACATCCCCTACGAGCGTCAACTCGCCACAAAAGCCGCTGACGTGCACGCACTCCTTGGGGAATACCCCGATCTTGACTGGCTCCCTCCCGTTGCCAGTGCCCAAGCAGGGTTTCGCAACAAAGCGAAAATGGCGGTATCTGGCACAGCAGACAACCCGATCCTTGGGATCCTTGATGCGTCCTTTGGTGGCGTTGACCTGCGTGATTGCCCTTTGTACACGCAGGGCATGCAGGAAGTGCTTGACGCGGTGAGGGCCTTCATCATGGCCGCCCGCATAGAACCGTATCGAGTTGCTGACCGGCGTGGTGAACTCAAATATGTCCTCGTCACCGAATCCCCGGACAGTGAGTACATGGTGCGATTCGTGGCCCGCTCGCAGGAACCGGTTACGCGCATCAGCAAGCACCTTCCCGGTTGGCTCGCCGAGAATCCGCAGGTGCGGGTGGTCACTGTCAACCTGCAACCTGAACACAAAGCGATCCTCGAAGGGGATCGAGAAATTGTCCTCACCAAAGACAACTCCTTGACGATGCGGGTGGGCGACATTCCTCTCTACCTGCGTCCGCAGAGTTTTTTCCAAACCAACACCCCCGTTGCGGCGCACTTGTACCGTCAAGCGGAGCAGTGGATTGCCGATGCGCGCCCACAGCACGTGTGGGACCTGTTCTGCGGGGTGGGTGGGTTCGCTTTGCATGCTGCGCCGCATGCTAACCGGGTTACCGGGGTGGAAATTAGTGCAGAAGCGATCGAATCTGCGCGCACCAGCGCGGCCGAACGGGCACTCACAAACGTGACATTTGATGCCCTCGATGCCACGACGTTCAGTACCGGACATAGTGCACGGCTAGCTGATGGCGGACCTGATCTTGTCGTGGTTAACCCGCCACGGCGAGGGATCGGCGTGGACCTTGCCGAGTGGTTGAACGCAAGTGACGCGCACACCGTTGTGTACTCAAGCTGCAACGCCCGGTCACTCGCGAAAGACCTCACCGCCATGCCGCAGTTTCAGCCCACCCGCGCCAGGCTATTCGACATGTTTCCCCACACCAACCACGTTGAGACGGTAGTATTGATGTCAAAGGTTGCGACAGACTAATAAATAAAATATTGTAAAATTAGGCTGAATCTAAGGCTGTCGATAAAAGGTATCGGTAGTTTGGAGTAAGCCTTATTATTTGAGAGAAAATATTAGTGCTAACATAATTTTCCCCCTTTGTAAATTTCAAAGTTTACAAAAATTGATTCAGATAATGAATGATTTCTGCGACAGATGTGAGGTGTAAAATGAAAAAAATAATCTTAACAATTTTAATTATACTAATTTTGCTGTATTGTTTTGTGCAAGCGATAAGATTAAGGAAAGCTCTAGAGGAATCTAAGAAACGTTTTAAAGAATATAATGCTATGATTGTGGATTTATCATATGGAAAAATGGAATATTTAGATAGGGGCCAAGGAGAAATAATACTTTCAAATCACGGGCTATTTGGAGGTTTTGACCAAGCTTTTGAAAATGTCATCGATTTTTCTAAGAAAAATCGTATAATTGCTCCATCAAGGTTTGGATACTTAAAAAGTGATGTTTTAGGAAATGGCACGCCAAAAGAGCAAGCAAAAGCTTATATTGAACTTTTGGACAAACTAAAAATAAATAAAGTATTTGTTATGGGGGCATCTGCGGGAGGTACTGTAGCAATCAGATTTGCGCTTGACTATCCTGAAAGATGTAAAGGGCTAATTTTATATTGTTCGGCCATTCCAGAAATAGAAAAACCTTCAAATATAAATTTAAAGCAAGGGCCTCCTGATTTTATGGTGGGTGATTATGCAATGTTTATTTTAAGTCCATTTTTCAAGACAACTATTGGAATGGATCCATCAATAATTAATAGCATGCTGCCTATCAATGCCAAGAAATTAGGAATTAAACTAGATAGTGAAGTTACAAATCCTGACATGGCAGTCAATTTTGAAGATTATAAAATTGAGTCACTAAAAGTGCCCACATTAATCCTGCAATCAAAGGATGACAAGCTGATAGATATAAATAAAACCATGGAAGTATCTAAAAGATTTCCAAATCTAACCTTGAAGATTTTCGAAACTGGTGGGCACATGATGCAGGGAAATGGAGAGGAAATCAAGGCTACAGTAAATAATTTTATTAGTAAGTACAAATAAAAAAATTTGTATCTTTGTACATTTAAAGTTGACAAAAACAGTTGCGTTCAAATTCGGATATGAGTCATCGAATTTATTTGGAATAGCAATCAAGATCTTTTATTGGTCTACTCCTTCCCAAAGACACAATTGGAGTTTATGTTAATGTAATTGCAAAAAGATCTAGCGCTCTTCGCATATTCGCGGCGTGATTCCGCGCGTACCTATGTTCAACTCAACAACCTGTGCACTAACGGTCCCAAGCAGAGCACGCCGTTACTCTGAGATGTTCCCTTCTTTGGGTGGCGGGATGACGGCGAAAGGTCCAACCTCGACGCTTGTTGTGAGCCCGATGTCTAGCGAGCTGTTGGGGGCTGGTAGCCCGTTCGCGGAGGTGGCGTCTTGTTCCTTGTCCGAATACGGAGATGTCACTGGTTGGGTGACGGGGGTGTCACCCTCGACTAATTGGACGATGAACAACGAGATTGGTTCGCTGTAGGCGCCTGCGAGTTCTCCATACCACCCCATGTTTGCTTTTGCGGAGCCACCTGGATCCACAATGATCACTGGTTGTTGAGTTGTGTCAGATTGTTTTGATGAAGGGTCTGGGTTGTGTAGCGGGTCGTCTTGTTCTGCGACGAGGAGGAACGTGTTGCCCCATTCTCCTCGTGCACCAAACCCTGGATATCCCTGAACTGTGCAGGGTGTCGTTGAGGTGTTGGTGACGGTGATGGAGCCAAGCCGGTATCCGAGGGCGGCATCGAGCGCTTGTATGGTGACGCGAACGTCATTGGCGGTGCAGTGATCTGGGTGTGGTTGCGCGGTGGCTGAGATTCGCAGTGCTGCGAGGAGATCCTCTTCGGTGAGGTCTTTGTCCGCTGTGATGGGGTAGTCCGGCGGCGTGTCCCAGTGCTCGGGGTAGTCGGTTTCGTGGGGTTCCGGAACGCTACTTGGTGCAGAAGGTGGTGGAATTGGACGCGGTGATGTGTTGGTGGTGTCCTGTCCGGGTGGTGCTGGACCGTCAGGCGTGGGAGAAGCGCACCCTGCGAGTGCGGTCACACCGATCAAGATGGCGGCAATTGTCCGATGCGACATCCCAGATACCCTGCTTCCTGTTAGTCCAGTGTAATGCCCATGATGTGGGCCAGTTGGGGTGCGATGTCGATGAACTGGTCGATGCGCATGGTTGTGCCTCTGAGTCCTTCGTGGTTGGTGACTGTGGTGAGGTCGGCGCCGCGGAGGTCCACGTTGGTGCAGCGCGCATCTTTCATCATGAGGGTGGTGATTCGTGTGCCGGTGACGGTGACGTTGGTGAGGGTTGCACCCATCACGTCGAGCTCGCCGATTGTGACGTCGCGGAGTGTCATGTCGGTCAGGGTGGCATCACGGAGGTTGAGGTAGTCGATTTTTCCGCCGTGGATGGTGACGCGGCGCAGCGCGGATGCTGCCGCGTTGAGCCCGCCGATGCGGCAGTCGGTGATGGTGACGTCATGGAGTCCTGAGTGGGGGATTGTCCAGCCGAGCATGGTGCAGCGGGTGAATGTGGCGTCGGAGATGTGCGCCCGAGCCCACGTGGTCTCGGTGAATGTGCAACCGGTGAAGGTGGTGTCTAGGACGCGGAGGGCGTCGTTGCTGGTGTTGCTGAAGTCAGTGTTGGTGATGGTGTGGCCTTCGATGTACCCGCCGTCGTCAATGTATGCGCCACCGTGTGTCATGTGTTGATCCTAGCGTGGCTGTGAGACACGTGACGTGCGGGTGGAAAGACACGCCGCACATGAATTCACCCCGGGTTCACTCAGCCGATCGAACAGGAGGATAAAAGTGAGAAAACGGGCGTAAAAATTTGCCACGAAACCCCCATGACACACCGACGTCGCACAACGTTTCCCCGCTGTCACACCGGTGTTGTCTTGATGCCGAAAGACCGCAGGTCATCGTATGAATATGGGACTTCCCACGGGGGCTGTGGCATGATCCAATTGCGCTGTGCAACATGACATTGTCCTTGAGGGATACGGCTTCCGTTTGGAACCCCTATCCCAAGCGCACGTTGGTGCGCTTGCGGCCATCGTGGACCCACACATGTGGGCCGGGATGAGCACTCCCACGCCGGTTGGCGAAGTGGGGATGGCCAACTACATCGAAGATGCGCTCAGTGCCATCGATGTGGTGCCTTTTGCTGTCATTGATACGGTCAACGGTGAGGTGGTGGGGTCCACTGCTTTCACGGGGGTCGCGTTGGATCAAGGGCGGGCAGAAATTGGGCGAACGTTTTACGCACGTTCCTTGTGGGGGCGTGTGGTCAATCCGGCATGCAAGTTTTTGTTGATGCGATTTGCGTTTGAGACGTGGGGTCTTTATCGCGTGTCAATGCGTGCTGATTCTCGTAATGCGCGTTCTATTTCTGCAATTACCCGGTTGGGCGCTCGTTTTGAGGGGACGCTTCGAGGTTTTCGGCTTGCCCCCGATGGGTCACGGTGTGATTCTTTGAGTTTTTCTATTCTGGAACCGGAGTGGGCTGGTGTGAAGGATGGTTTGTTGCACCGCATTGATCCGTTGCGGCGTGCGACCGTGCGAGATCGTGCTCACGGTTACTGATTGATGGTTCTTGTGTCCATGAGGGGTGGTGCGGTGATCCGCACCACCCCTCCTTGTGTGTCTGTGCTTTGTTGTGCATGTGGTGGTGTGTGCAGGGAATAGTGTGGAGCCTGCGGGCGCTGTGGTGGGTGAGGTGCCGCAACTGGTGGCGGCGTGATTGCCGTCGTTGGGAAGCGTGCAGAAGAGGATGATGTAACCCATGGTTGAAGTTGTCGTGATTGGTGCGGGCCAGGCTGGTTTGTCTGCCGGGTGGAATCTTCTTCGTAAGGGTGCGGCACCGGGTGAGGATTTTGTCATTCTTGATGCGAATGAGGGTCCTGGTGGTGCCTGGCGTCACCGGTGGCCTTCGCTCACGTTGGGTGTGGCACATGGGATTCATGACTTGCCGGGTTTTCCGCAATCGCCAGCTGACCCTTCTGAGCCGGCGTCGTCAGTGGTGGCTCGCTATTACGGGGCGTATGAGGCGGAGTTTGGGTTGCCGGTGCTTCGCCCGTGGCGGGTGGAGTCGGTTGCTGAGGCGCCCGATGGTGTGCGTGTGCGGGTGACTTCTGCCCATGCGGTGACGGGTGAAAAGCGGGTTGACGATGCGCGTGCGGTGATTAATGCGACGGGGACTTGGGACCAACCGTATTGGCCGTACTATCCAGGAAGTGAATCGTTTCACAATCGGCAGTTGCATACTCGGGACTTCACTGATGCGGCAGATTTTGTGGGGCAGCGTGTCCTTGTGGTGGGTGGCGGTGCGAGCGCCGTGCAGTTCCTCCTTCCGTTAGCTGACGCGGGTGCGACGACAATCTGGTCAACGCGCCGTGCCCCGGTGTTTGGGCGGCGGGTGTTTGACCGGGAGTGGGGGCGTGATGTGGAGCGGGCGGTGGAGGCGCGCACGGAGCAAGGGCTGCCGACGTTACCGGTTGTTGCGACCACAGGGTTGCCCCTGACCCCGGAGTATCAGCGGGGCATTGATGCCGGGATTCTGGTGTCTCGTGGTCCGCTGAAGCGCCTCACTGAGCGGGGCGTGGTATTTGCTGGCGTGGCTTCTGACCAGGCAGGGGACCTGATGCCTGCGTGGAGTGGAGGGCCTGTCGATGTGGATGTCATTGTGTGGGCGACCGGATTTCGTCCTGCGATTCGGCACTTGGCGCCATTACGGTTGCGTACCCCTGAGGGTGGGTTGAAGGTTCACCGCACGCAGCTGGTGAATGACCCGCGGATCTTTGTTGCTGGGTATGGGGCTGGCGCATCGACAATTGGGGCTACGCGAACCGGCCGCCAGGCTGCGGTCGCGGCGTGGCGTTTTGTTGCCGATGGCAGTGGGGTGGAAACACTGGTTGAGTGATTCCACTCGTGTGAATGTCTTTCTCCCCAGCCGAGTTTATTAGTTTCTTAACGAAATTTACTTTGACGATTGCGAAACTTGCTTAAAGGTTTCAGGAACAGTTGTCAAAAAATTGGTGAGAACTCCCCTCGGAATTGTGGTCCTGAAATATGGAACAACAGTGCAGACAACACGGAAATCCGGTGCTAGCATCGACCACACCAAGCAACCGCTTGGCGCGGGTGGATGTTTTCCTCCGGTGAGTAAGGGGGAATGCACGGCTCGCAATCGCAGAATTAACCGACCGCCAACGACGTTAATCCTGCGAAACTTTCGGAAAACAACACTAGGGAGTGTTCACGTGATCCATCGCATGACGCGACACCGTGATCGAACTCAAAGAGCGCGAGGTTTCAAACCATTTGCCACACTGGCATCTGTGGTCGCTCTTGTCGCAGGAACCCTGGCCATGGCCACCCCTGCTCAGGCCCAAACCATTAACGACAACACGCAAGGAACCCACGACGGGTACTTCTACACGCACTGGACGGACGCACCAGGGACAGCATCTATCACCCTAGGGTCAGGTGGAAACTACTCCACCCGCTGGTCCAACACAGGGAACTTCGTCTCCGGAAAAGGATGGGCAACCGGTAGCCGCCGCACGGTGAACTACTCAGCCCAATTCAACCCCTCCGGAAACGGCTACCTCACCCTCTACGGGTGGACCCGAGGCCCACTCGTCGAGTACTACATCATCGAAAGCTGGGGTACCTACCGTCCCACCGGCGAATTCAAAGGAACCGTCACCACCGATGGCGGAACCTACGACATCTACAAAACCACGCGCGTCAACAAGCCATCAATTGAGAGCGATTACAGCACATTTGACCAATACTGGAGCGTCCGCCAACAAAAGCGCACCAGTGGAAGCATCACCGTGGCCAACCACTTCGACGCGTGGGCCCGCCACGGCATGAACCTCGGCACCCACGACTACCAAGTCATGGCAACTGAAGGTTACCAATCCAGTGGCTCCTCCAACGTCACCATTAGCGAAGGCGCTGGTGGCGGCAACCCAGGTGGTGGCGACACCGGCGGCGGAACATCCCAAGGATGCACCGCAACCGTGACACGCGGTGACTCATGGGGTGACCGCTTCAACGTCGATGTTGCCGTGACCGGCTCCGACGCGTGGACAGCAACGTTGCGTCTCGGGTCAGGACAAAGCCTGCAAAGCTCCTGGAACGCACGGGTAACCGGTACCGGCTCCACACTGACTGCCACCCCGAACGGGAACGGCAACAACTTCGGTGTCACCCTGTACTCCAACGGGAACACCTCACTACCCACAGTGGACTGTGTTGCCAGCGGTAGCGGTGACGGTGGGGGAACCCCCGCCTGCACGGTCACAGCAACACGCGGTGACTCATGGACCGACCGTTTCAACGTGACCTACACCGTCTCCGGTGCCAGCAACTGGGTTGTGCGCATCAACCCTGGCTCCGGCCAAAGTGTCCAAAACTCCTGGAACGCGTCGGTGAGTACCAGCGGAGGAGCGGTCACGGCAAGACCCAACGGCAACGGCAACAGTTTCGGGGTGACGTTCTACTCCAACGGAAACCACACCGTCCCGTCAGCAACCTGCTCGACCAGCTAGTCGCGCATCGTTGATCACACCAGTGGGGCTACCAGAAACCAATTCTGGTGGCCCCACTGCCATACCCACGCGCCCCCGCACACAAGCAAGGACACCAACGTAAAGATGTGAGCTAATCAGCGAGTTCAAGCACGTACCGGCCATCCTCACCAGGAACAGGAGACACCAAGTACGTGACCTGCTCTAAGGTGACACTCCACGAATCACCGCGCTCAACCCCATCCTCATAATGGGCCGTCAACGCCCGGTACAACCCGTCCTGATTGACGTCCACCTCAAAAACGTACGACTCATCAGAATCCTCAATGACAGCGTGCGGCACCCGTGCCTCAAACCCCTGCGACGCCCCCGCCGGCTGCCATTCAACAATGTTCGCTCGACCCGGACCAAGAACCCCTAACAACCCGATAACCAACGTTGCCAACAGCGACAACACCCCGGCAACCACCAAAATCAGGCGGGTACGGTCCGACCGGTCACCAGAAAATAGCCCCATGATCATGAGACCAAACCCCATAACCAGGGTGACAAATAACAAACCAGTGTTCATGAGGACATCCCTTAATCTCACGATGCGCGACCCCCGCTACCAGCACACGGCACCACATGGCGGTGGGCGCCCGCACCCCCAGCGAGGCAGTAATCCCCTCGATTCTTCCACCACCATCACACCCAACCAAACACCCACCCCCCACCTGCTCCCGACACGCGAGGGTGAAGAACCGGTCGGCACCAGAAAATCCGTGGCATCGTCCACCCGCCCATGCCTACAGTGACAGTGCGCGCAACTGACCCAGACCCTGCGACAGAAAGGCGAACTGATGGCCAAGAACCGATCGAACCGCCCAGGGCTCCTCGCCCACACCGCAGTGCCACAGCGCAAGCGAATCAAAACCCGGGGAAACCGGTAGCACCACTCGCCTGCACGTGGCACCAGCGGACCACACCCGAACGTCCCAGCCACGAAAGGACCCTCATGTTTCACCGTCGAGGCGCGACCGTGCCCGAAGAAGAAAAACGTGTGTTCCCGCGCCCCATCGACCAATCCCCAGCTGACACCATCGCCCGTGATCGTGACAACCACGCCGACCGGTGGGTTGCCGTCACCATGGGAGGTGCCGGTCGGGTGTAGTCCCGCACCGCATCGAAAAAAGAATGGACGGCACCCACACGCGGTCCGTACGCTCAACAATGTCAGGGTGACCACCATGAAAAGTGGCCACCGCGTACACAACGAAAGGAGGTGCCCAATTGGTTCACATCAATGAACCGCAGCGCGTCTCCGAGGTGCGTTTCGCATAATCGGAACCCATGCAACGCTGCCACGTGAGCGTTCAGAGCAAGCGCCACCCGACGGGGTGACCACCTGAACCAACTCCAGACGCGTTCGCCCAACGGCGACGAAGGCCCGCCCCACTGCAGGGGGCGGGCCTTCGTGCGCTACTCGTCAAGCGCGGTGATATCCCCACGGAAATGCAGCGTGCCGTTCTTCGGATTCCAGCCCACATACTCAGCCCCCTGCCTCCCCTCGCCGTGAGGAGTGATCGCCACCGACACTCGGCCAGGCAGCAGCACCGGTTTCGCGAACGTCACCGTCCACCGGAAACGGTCACCCACGAGCGGGTCAGCCTCCGCTAACGCCCGCGCCGACGTATACATGCCGTGAGCGATCGCAGACGGGAACCCAAAAGGTTTCGCCGTCAACGCGGACAAGTGAATAGGGTTACGATCCCCAGACACGGCGGCGTAGTCCCGGCCAAGGGACGCCGGAAGCGACCATGACCCAGTAGGGAAAGGCGGGACAAACGGATCTGGTGTGCGAACTTCACCCCGGCCGCGCAAAAACGTGCCCTTAGCCAGGTAGGTGGACACACCCCGCCACACCACCTCCCCCTGCACGCTGACCTCAGTGACAAGGTCAACCTGGGTTCCTTTCGCGTGCTCAGCAAGGTTGCGTGCCCAGGCAGCAACAGTCAGTGTCTCACCCACAAGAACAGGGCGAGCCACCTCCACCGAGTTCGCCACATGCACCATCCCCGCCACTGGAAGCGGGAACTGCGCAGACACCATCAACGCCATCGCCACAGGGAACGCAAGAACATGAACGTACCCGGCAGGCATCACCTCAGACCGTGCAGCACCCACCACCGTGCAATAGCGGGCCACCTCCACCGGGTCGCCACGCACACCATCAACCACGTACGTGACCTCCGGAAGAGAACGGTGCTCAACCGTGGCATGAGGCGCATCACGTCGCAGACGAGATGCCAACCGGGTCACCGTGTCCACTCGTGGCGTCAACGCCTGAACATACAAGGACGTCAACGAGGGAACCCGCGCCAAGGAACGGGACACCGCTGGACGCTGCGCAGGGGACAAAGGAGGCTGCATCATGCACCCACCAGATTCTGCCCACACACCCGCACCACAACCCCATTAATCCCCACCGACGCCGGGGACACAAGGAACGCAATCGTCTCCGCCACATCGACAGGGTGCCCACCTTGCTGCAACGAATTCAACCGACGCGCCACCTCACGGGTCGCAAACGGGATCTTTGAGGTCATCGTCGTCTCAATGAACCCCGGAGCAACCGCATTCATCGTGCCACCATGCTCGGCAAGAAGCGGCGCACTCGCGGTCACCATCCCGATGACACCACCTTTGGATGCGCCATAGTTGGTTTGGCCCCGGTTCCCGGCAATCCCTGAGGTTGATGCCAGCGACACGATGCGGGGGTTGCGGTGGAAATGTTCGGACGCAAGAAAGTGGTCGTTCATGGCCAGTTGGGAGGCAATGTTCACGGTCATCACCGAGTTCCACCGGTCATCGTCCATGTTGGCTAGGAGCTTGTCGCGAGTGATCCCGGCGTTGTGGATGACAATGTCAAGACGCCCATACCGGTCCACCGCGTGAGTGAGGATGACCTCGGCGGCATCAGGACTTGTGATATCAAGTTGGAGAGCGGTGCCTTTGATACGGTTCGCGACGCGGGCTAACGATTCCCCCGCTGCGGGGATGTCCACGGCAACAACACGCGCCCCATCCCGGGCAAGGGTCGCTGCGATCTCGGCACCAATGCCCTGGGCTGCACCAGTCACCACAGCCACCTGCCCATCAAGTGGCCGATCCCAGTTCTCTGGAACATGTCCGGCATCGGAGGAGATAGTGACGGGTTGCCCGCTCACAAACGCCGACTTTGGCGACAGGAAAAACCGCAACGCCGACAGCACCGGGGTGCCGGTCACAGTTGCGTCCGCCCCCAACACCAGGGCGTTTGCGGTGGCGCCGCGCCGCAATTCCTTCGCGACCGACCTCATCGTGGATATCACCGCTTGCCGGGCAGCAGCAACAGCAGGACGGTCCGCCTCCTCGGGGTCACGGGTGATGAATAAGACCCGACCACACTGCCCCAGCCCGCGCAGTACCTGACCAAGAGGCAACATCGCGGCGGCAAGGTCGTTCGGGTGGGTGACCTCGGTCGCCACAACAATGACCGTGCCCCACCGGGTGCCCTCAGCAGTGTGGGGCGAACGACGCACATCGATCAGTTCATCGCTGCCCAACCCGTTCAGGAGGAGAGTGGCAACAGCATCCGCGTCGGATGGGGGGTGTTCACCTGCCGATGCGCCGGTTGTGGAATCGCCCGAAGCGGCAGCGGGTGCAGTGGACAACACGAGGACAGGCCCTGTTACCACAGGGGCGCTGGGGGTGTGTCGGCGCAATGGAACAGGTTGAGGAAGCCCGAGTTTCTGTGCAAGAGTCTTCCCAAACCCATGGTGGACGAAGGAGGTGTAGCGATCAGTCATGATGGTCCTTTCGGATCACAGGGGGCGTGCACGGGCGAGGTTGTTGGGCAGAAAAGGTCATGCAGACTCCAGGATGGCGACAGCACCAACCCCACCTGCCGCACACACCGAAATCAGCGCACGGGCTGGGCGCCCCGTTTCTTGGGCCCGGGCGTGGAGGAGTTTTGCGGTGCTCGCAAGGATGCGCCCACCGGTTGCAGCAAACGGGTGACCTGCCGCAAGTGACGAACCATTCACGTTCAATGCGCTCCGGTCAATGGCCCCCAACGCATGAGGTAAACCAAGCTCGTTGCGGCAGTAATTCTCGTCTTCCCACGCCGCAAGAGTGGTCAACACAGTGGCAGCAAACGCCTCATGAATTTCGTAGAAGTCAAAGTCCTGCAACGACAAACCGTTGCGTTCAAGAAGCCGAGGCACCGCATGGACCGGGGCCATCAACAGCCCTTCACGCCCATGAACATAATCGACCGCAGCGGTCTGCGCGTCCACAAACCGGGCGAGTGGGGTGAAGTTGCGCTCACGGGCCCACTCGTTGTTGGCAACAAGCACAGTGGAGGCGCCATCGGTGAGGGCCGTGGAGTTCCCCGCCGTCATCGTGGCAGGTGTTGACAATGTTTTCCCAAACACCGGTTTCAACGTGGCGAGCTTTTCCAGTGACGTGTCCTCGCGGAGGTTCTGGTCACGGTGCAGCCCTTTGAACGGGGTGATGAGGTCATCGAAGAACCCGGTGTTGTAGGCGTTCGCTAAGTTGTGGTGCGAGTTGTACGCAATGAGGTCTTGGTCTTCACGGCTGATAGCCCACTTCGCGGTGGTGATGGCTTGGTGTTCTCCCATGGACAGTCCGGTGCGTGGTTCGTCGGTGCGCGGGTTGGCTGGTGCCAGATCTTTTGGCCGGATACGGGTTAATGCTTTGGCGCGCTGACCAAGGGTTTTCGCGTACGATGCTGCCAGGAGCGCAGAGCGTAAGGTGTCGGACACGGCAATGGGCGCATCGGACACGGTGTCCACACCGCCAGCGATCGCAGAATCAATTTGGCCAAGCTGGATTTTGTTGGCCACAGTGATGAACGCTTCAATGCCAGTTGCGCACGCTTGTTGCAGGTCAAAGGCCGGTGTTGTGGGGGACAGGGCCGATCCGAGCACGCTTTCGCGCACAAGGTTGAAGTCGCGGGAGTGTTTGAGGACAGCCCCGGCGACAACTTCACCAAGTTCCTCACCTTGGAGGCCATACCGTGCCACAAGGCCATCGAGCGCTGCGGTGAACATGTCTTGGTTGGATGCGCCCAGGTAACGTGAACCGGCCCGGGCGAAGGGGATGCGGTTACCGCCAATGATGACGGCGTCAGTCAGGGGACGGTGGGCGGGGTTGGGCATGGTTTCTCCTCGCGTCATTGCTGAATGAGACTTTTATAGAACTCAGAGTACCTGATACTCTGAGTATCGTGAGGTCAATCACAGAGAAAACGGCAGATGATGGACGGTCAACACGCTGGGACGAGCATCGAGCAACCCGGCGCCGCGACCTGGCGCGTGCTGCCCGCAAAGCCGTCCACATCCACGGAACAGACATCTCCATGGACGACATCGCCACCCACGCAGGCACCTCCAAATCCATCATGTACCGCTACTTCACCGACAAAACTGGGCTCCAACAAGCCGTCAGCGAAGAAGTCATGCAACAAATCCGTGAAGCCCTTGAAACCGCCGCCCACACGGCAACAAGCCCCCGTGATGCGCTGCGCAACATGGTGTCCGCGTACCTCGAAATGATCGAACACTCACCCAACGTTTACTACTTCGTCACCCGTGATGCACCCGGACTTCCCTTCCTCGACCTCATGATCGATCTCCTTGCCACCCCGTTCGCGCAAGAAATGAACGCCCCCGACACCGATGCGCGCGCCTGGGGCGCTGGCGCCGTCGGGTTTGTTCGTGGCACCGGAGAATGGTGGCTTCACCACCTCGGAAACCCCGGCATCCCCACCCGCACAGAACTCACAGACCGCATCACCGCATGGCTGTGGAACGGCCCCATAGCCACTCTCGTCCGACACCGAACCCACGAACCACCCCCCTGACATCACGGCGCAGCGACGCGCCCCAACAGCGCATCCAGGCACATCGACACAAAGGAGTGAGCGACATGACTGCCGTCTCGGACCGTCCAACCCGGGTCACCCCCGACAACCCCACCATCAACACCACCTACCTCAGCGAACACCTCCTCGGACGGTGGGCTGACCTGAGAAAAATCGCACGGACACTTGCCCAAGACGAACGGCTCATCCGTGACCCCCACCTCGCCATGGACGAACACCGCGAACGCGTGTTAGCCCAACTGAAAATCCTGGTCACCGAAGCGCAAGTGTTGCGCGCATTCCCCACCCGACTCGGCGGCAAAGACGACGCCGGCGGCGGGATCGCCGGGTTTGAAGAACTCGTCGCCGCGGACCCCTCCCTTCAAATCAAATCAGGGGTGCAATGGGGGCTGTTCTGCGCGGCCATCCACCACTTGGGAACCGAAGAACAACAAGACCGGCTCCTCCAAGACGCCATGGAACTCACCGTTCCTGGCGCGTTCGCCATGACAGAAATTGGGCACGGATCAGATGTCGCCTCCATCGCCACCACTGCAACGTTCGACCCTGAACACGGAGACTTCATCCTCAACACACCCTTTAGGGCAGCGTGGAAAGACTACCTAGGAAACGCAGCACTCCACGGAACAGCCGCTGTTGTGTTCGCTCAACTCATCACTCGCGGCGTCAACCACGGCGTCCACGCGTTCTACGTCCCCATCCGTGAAGTCAACGACGACGGCACCGCAGGACCATGCCTCCCCGGCATCCAATCAGAAGATGACGGCCTCAAAGGTGGGCTTAACGGAATCGACAACGGCCGCCTCGCCTTCACCAACGTGCGAGTCCCACGCGACAACCTCCTCGCCCGCTACGGCAGCGTCGACGACAACGGCGACTACACCTCGCCCATTGACAGCCCCGGACGCCGCTTCTTCACCATGCTCGGCTCCCTCGTTCAAGGGCGTGTCTCCCTCGATGGTGCTGCGGGAGTCGCATCAAAAATTGCGCTCACCACAGCAATCACCTACGGCAACCAGCGACGCCAATTCACCGGTGCATCGGAACACGATGAAACAGTCCTCATGGACTACCAAACCCACCAACGCAGGCTCCTTCCCCTGCTCGCGGAGGTGTATGCCGGGCACTTCGCACACGACCGCCTCCTTGACCTGTTCCACGCAGTGTTCTCCGAAGAGGGAATGGACACCCCCGAAACCCGCGAAGACCTCGAAACCATGGCCGCGGCCCTCAAACCCACCTCCACCTGGCGGGCGCTACACACACTGCAAACCGCACGTGAAGCATGTGGCGGTGCAGGTTTCATGGCGGAAAACCGCCTCGTAGGGTTACGCCAGGACCTCGACATTTATGTCACCTTCGAAGGGGACAACACCGTTTTGTTGCAACTGGTGGGTAAACGGCTCCTCACGGACTACGCCAAACAATTTCGTGACATTGACGGAATTGGGATGGCCCGGTTCGTCGTGGAACGCGCCGCCGACACCGTGCTCTACAAAACCCCCCTGAACCGCACAGTGCAATCCATCCGGGACAGCGGGTTGCGCCGCCGTTCAGCCTCAGAGCTTCGTGAAGAAGAAACCCAACGTGAGCTCCTCACAGACCGGGTCAACACCATGGTGGAACGGCTAGCCCAAGCGCTACGACCTGCGTCAAAAATGCCGCAAGATCAAGCGGCTGCACTGTTTAACTCCCACCAAGCAGAACTCATTGACGCAGCAAAAGCCCATGCTGACCTCCTCCAATGGGAAGCATTCACCAAAGCGCTACTCGACATCGACGACGAAGACACACGCACAGTTCTCACCTGGGTGCGTGACCTGTTCGGGTTGCACACCATTGAAAAGAACCTCGCCTGGTATCTCATTCACGGGCGCATGTCCGCGCAACGTGCGGAAACAGTGACCTCGTACATTGACCGATTGTTGCTGCGCCTGCGCCCGCACGCCCAAGACCTCATTGACTCTTTCGGGTTAGATGATGGGCTGGTTCGCGCTACGATCGCCACCGGTGTTGAGCAGCAACGCCAGGACGAAGCACGCGCTTACTACCGCAAACAGCGTGCCTCAGGTGACGCACCCATTGCCGAAAAAGCCATGAAAAAATCGGCTCGCTGACCCGGTAACGATGTCCCACACCTGGGTTCACTGGGCCCTGGGGCGCACAGCGAACACCACTCAGATCAGGCGGGTGGGCCGGGCAGCAGGTAGCGTGAGCGTATGAGCTCAGCGTCTACCCCTGCCCGGCATCCGCGCCGCCACCCGGCCCGCACTATTGCCCGCATCGCCCTGGGCGTAGCCCTCATTTTTGCGGGAACCAGTCACCTGACTTTTGCCCGTAACGAGTTTGATGCACAGGTCCCCAACTGGGTGCCCATGGACCGTGACACTGTGGTGTTGTTGTCCGGTGGTGTGGAAATCACTTTGGGTGCGCTTCTTCTGGCTGCCCGAAAGAAACGGGGGCTTGTCGGGGTGATCACCGCACTATTTTTTGTTGCGATCTTCCCCGGGAACGTGTCGCAATGGTTAGAGCAACGCGATGCGTTCGGTTTAGATACCGAGGAGAAACGGTTTGGCCGGTTGTTTTTCCAACCTCTCCTTGTGGTGTGGGCGTGGTGGTCAACTGGTCCGCGTTCCCGCGACTAGCCCGCGTAGTTACTCGTTAGGAGCAGGAAGCGCGAGTCTTTTTCCACTGTTTTGTTGTCATGAAGGGGTGTTGGTCCCCGAAATCGTCAGGTGAAAGATACGTCGTGGCGGGCGTGGTGAAGAACGGGTGGGCGTCCGGTGCAAGTTCATCGGGTGTGCTGGTGGTGGTGAGGTATCCGTCAGTGAGGAGGGTACACACCTCGTAGTCTTCTGTTGCGGTGATGTTGATGTTCCACAGTCCATGTTCGGAGTAGGTGGTGAATGTGTTTGTTGGCGTGGTGGCCACAGACAGCCACCGTGTGGTGGGTAGTGCCCGCACCTGCCCGTCGGGGTCTTTGTAGTGGTAGAGGATGCGTAGCATGAGGGTGAGTTTGGCGCCGGGTTTGGCTAATCCGTCATAGTCAGCGGTGATGGCGTTCCACGAGTAGGTGGCAACCGAGGTGTCGAGGAGGGTTGAGCCTTTGGGGAGGCGGGTCATGCTGTTGGCAAGGTAGCCGTAGTACATGCCGTCTTCACCGGGGGTGAAGTGGTCACCCATGTCATTCATGACCCGTGATCCCCATTTTTTGTACCGCTTTTTCACCGTGGCGACGTCTGGTGCCAGGATGGTTCGTTCATCGAGGTACATGTGGTTGGCGTAGTTGATCATCCAGGTGCTGACCAGACGCATGTGGCGGGCATCGAGTTGCCCTTGTTGGGTTGCGTACGGGGTGATGTGCAGGGTGGTGAGTGGGGTCCAATCGCTGGTGGCGTCGATGATCGGTTGGGGGAGTGCGGTGGGGTCTGGTGGTGTGTTCGTCACTTGTTCAGTGGGTTCACTTGCCGATGTGCTCCGTGGGGCTGGGTCCTCTGGCGCGGTGTCAGCGGGTTGGGTTGTGCACCCTGTGATGAGTGTTCCGGCGAGGAGGGCGGTCAGTGTTGTGCGGATGAGGTTCATGCGGACTCCCCCTTGCAGGTGTTTTTTGTGGCGGTTTTTTCGGTGTCTGTTGCGGCGGGGTGGTCTTTGCTGTAGTCCTCAAGGGACATGAAGTCGTCTGGTGGCAGTGTGAAGAAGACCCAGGCTGTGGGGTCGATGTTGCTGGGGTGTTGGTCGCTGGTGAGTGCGCCGTCGAACAGGGCTGCGCAGGGGTCGTTGTCGGTCGCGTAGGCGCTGAATCCGTGGCCCCAATATCCTGATTGGCTGGCCCAGTGGGGGTCGTCGGTGTGAACGCTGTGCCACCTCAGGAGGGGGACCGCCCGGATGACCCCATCTGGGTCAGTGAATCGGTAAAGGACACGCCACATGAGGGTGAGTTGCACTCCGGGGGTGCCGTCAGTGTAGGTGAAGGTGTCGGCGTGCCACGACGAGGTGTACACGGAGGTGTCGAGGAGGGTTGAGCCTTTGGGGAGTCGGGACGCACGGTAGAGCCACGCCGAGTCTCGTGATCCGTCCTCGAGCGTGGAGAACTCTGTCAGCTTCCCAGTTCCTTCGGGCAGCCACGGGGTGATGAGGTCGCGGGTGTCTTTGATGCTGTCTGCCAAGATGACGGACTCATCGATTGTCGACATGCGTGCATAGTTGATGATTTCGTCGCTCATGAGGGCGAGATCGTCGCGGGTGAAGTCACCAACGGGTTCGGTGTACCGCTCAATGAAGAACTCGTTGATGGGGGTCCATTGGGCAACAGCATCATCAAGTGCTGGATTGTTGGGCCCAGGTTCCTCCACATCAGGGGTGGCGGTTGTGGTCGCGGCAGGGTCAGGGGCAGGTGTTTGGTGACTGCACCCGGTCAAGAAAGCTGCCACGAGGGCAACACTCCATGCGGTTCGTAATGTCATAGTTGGTCCTTACAGGGCTGCGGCTCAATGCCCACCAGACGCTACCAACACCTCAGCCGCAGAACAGCGAAAATAGTGAGTTATCCACAGGGCGAAGGGTCACATGGGTGCAACTGCCCGCACGTTGCCGCACAGGTGTGAAAATGATTGAACATCTACCAAGAACACCCACTTGCCGTTTACAGTGAGAACTACCGGTGCACACGCACCCCCAAGAATTGCCACAAGAGAAAGGCCATCGTGGACAACCCTGGTCATAGTCCCAGCCACCTCCCCACCCGCATGAACACAGGGGAGGTGGACACGTGGAAGTGATCTCGATCCTTGCAGCGATCGTTCTCATCATTGGTTGCGGCATGTTTGTCGCAGCCGAGTTTTCTTTGATCACCGTCAACAAAAACACGGTGAAAGCCCATGCAGACGCCGGTGATCGGCGTGCCCAAGGCGTCCTCACGTCAGTGAAAACCCTGTCCACCCAACTGTCCGGAGCCCAACTAGGCATCACCGTGACAAACCTCGGCATCGGGTTCCTCGCCGAACCAGCCATCGCCCAACTCACCTACCCCACCCTCGTAACCTGGGGTTTGAGCAGTGGACAAGCACGATCCGTGTCCATCGCCATCGCACTGATCCTCGCAACCGGCGCCACCATGATCTTCGGTGAACTCGTCCCCAAAAACCTTGCCATCGCCAAACCCTGGGAAACAGTACGCACCGTCGCCGGATTCCAACGCGGCTTCGTCCGCGCAACCGCACCACTCATCAAGTTCTTCAACGGCACCGCCAACAAAGTCATTGGAACACTAGGCATCGAACCACAAGAAGAACTCGCCTCAGCCCGATCCGCTGAAGAACTCGCCTACCTTGTGCGCCACTCCGCTGACCAAGGCGCACTACCCGTCGAAACAGCCCAACTTGTCGAAAAATCCTTCGCCTTCGGGGAACGCCGCGCCCACGACGCCATGACACCACGCTCACGCATGGTCACCATCGACCCCACCGCCACAGCGCAGGACGTCCTGATCACCGCCAAAGACACTGGCTACTCCCGCTTCCCTGTCATGACACCAGGAAGCGACCACGTAGACGGGATCGTACACGTCCGCTCCGCGCTCGCAGTACCCCACCACGACCGTGCCACCACGGCGGTAGGAACAGTGATGGGTGACGCCACCTACGTTCCAGACACCTTAGAACTTGATGACCTCATGGACACACTGCGGTCCGGCAACCTCCAAATGGCTGTTCTCATCTCCGAAACAGGCGACATCGCAGGGCTGATCACCCTTGAAGACCTCGTTGAAGAACTCGTCGGTGAAGTACGCGACGAACACGACCCAGATGACGGATCCATCGAAGTGATCTCCGACCATTCCTGGACCTTCGACGCTTCCATGCGCCCCGACGAAGTCAACGACGTCATGGAATTCCCCATCCCTGAGCACGAAGACTACGAAACACTTGCCGGTCTCATGAACCTCCACCTGGGACGCCTTGCATCAGTGGGCGACGCCCTCCTCATCTCAGAGGTGGGTGAGGTCATTGAAGATGACCACTCCGAGGAAGCTGACGCGATCCGCACCGGCTACCGGGCCCGCCTCATGGTGACCGAAGTGGACGGTCACCGAATTGAGCGGATCCTCATCACCGTGCACGGCCACGCACACAAAGGCCACCGCACCGACGCAGTGCGCCCCCACGCCTCCCGGCACACAAGCGCACCGAGCCCCCGCACCGGAAGCCAGCAGCGCATCGACAATCACGGAGCACCATCATGAACGCCGCCACAGGGATCGCCCTGACGATCGGGCTTCTTCTCGCTAACGCGTTTTTTGTTGGTGCAGAGTTTGCGCTCATTTCTGCGCGCCGCAGCATCATTGAACCCCGCGCCCAACAAGGGGGCCGGGCCGCACGCATGACACTGTGGGGAATTGAACACGTGTCCCTCATGATGGCAACCGCCCAACTGGGGATCACTGTGTGCTCCCTGGCGTTAGGGTATGTGGCCGAACCGGCGATCGCCCACCTCCTTGAACCACCGTTTCACGCCGCCGGTGTCCCAGACACCTTTGTGCACCCCATCGCGTTCGCGATCGCGTTGTCTCTTGTCACCTACCTGCATGTGGTGTTTGGGGAAATGGTGCCGAAGAACATCGCGCTTGCCGGACCGGAACGGATGGCTGTGGTGTTAGGCCCAGTTCTTGTGGTGTTGTACAAGATCTTTGCGCCGATCCTCACCATGTTCAACGGCATCGGTAACGGTGTGTTGCGCCTCATGAAAGTGCAACCCAAAGACGAAGTGACCTCAGTGTTTACCCGAGACGAAGTGTCCGGGTTGGTGGAGGAATCCCGTGATGGTGGGTTGATCACGGCGGAAGATGAGCAACTACTGCTCAACGCGTTGACCTTCCAGTCCCGCTCAGTGGAGAACATTGTCTTGCCGATGCCTTCATTGCGTTGTCTACCCCACGGGTTCACCCCGGAGCAGGCAGAACACGTGGCATTAGCAGGGTTTTCCCGGTTCCCAGTGTTGGGTCCTCACGCGGAAGAGGGCGGTCACCACCGCCCGGTCGGGTACGTTCACATCAAGGATTTCCTGGTGGTCCCCGACGATCAGCGTGACGTACCGGTGTCTTCTGAACTCATCCGCGCCATGCCCACCGTGTCCAGTGAGGATTCGTTGCAAAAAGTGCTGTCCACGATGCAACGGGCTGGTGCTCACCTTGCCGTGGTTGACGATGCGCACGCCCAGTTGTTGGGTGTGGTCACGTTGGAGGATGTGTTGGAGGAACTGGTAGGGCAGATCCGTGATGACTCCCGTGGTGCCCGCGCCGCCCGGTAGGGCGGTGCGGGGGCACGGCCAGATCGGTTAGGTGAAGTACACGCCGATCCGTTTCCCGTCGATCTTTTCGATGCGGATGTCAATGTCGTAAATGGTGCGCAGAACATCGGTGGACATAATGTCGTCGGGGGTGCCTTCGCAGATGAGGTTCCCGTCGCGCAGTGCAAGGATGCGGTCGGAGTAGCAGGACGCGAAGTTAATGTCGTGGACCACAACCACCACTGTTTTCCCGAACTCGTCTGCCAAGCGGCGGATGAGTTTCATGGTTTCGACCGAGTGTTTCATGTCGAGGTTGTTCAGAGGTTCGTCCAAAAGCAGGTAGGTGGTGTCTTGGGCGAGCACCATGGCAATGAACGCGCGTTGCCGTTGACCGCCGGAGAGTTCGTCCACGAATTTGTTGGCCATGCTGGTGAGGTCAAGTTGGGCCATCGCCTTGTCGATGTGTTCCCGATCGATGCTGGTCAGGCGGCCTTGGGAGTGGGGGAAGCGCCCAAACGCAACGAGGTCGCGTACGGAAAGGCGCATCGTCAGGTGGTTTTCTTGCCGCAGGATCGCCATGGTTGTGGCGAGTTGGCGACTGGGGGTGGTGGTGACGTCGAGGCCACCCACCTCAATGCGGCCCCCATCCATGGGGGCGAGCCGTGAGATGAGGGACAGCAGCGTGGATTTACCGCCGCCGTTGGGACCGATGATGGAGGTGACTCCGTGGGCTGGGATTGTGGTGGTCACGTCATTGACGGCAACGAGGTCACCGAATTGTTTGCGTGCGTTGTCAATGCGGATCACTTCAACGAGCCTCTCAACAGCAGGAATAGGAACACAATGCCACCGGTGAATTCGATGACGATCGATAGGGCGGTCGCGAACCCGAAGACGTGCTCCAGGACGAGTTGACCCCCAACAAGAGTGATGATGCCCAGCAGGGAGGTGATGGCAAGGATCCAGCCGTGGCTGAAGCTGCGGCACATCTGGTAGGCCAAGGAGGCGATGAGCAAACCAAAGAATGTGACTGGCCCAACGAGCGCGGTTGACACAGAAACCAGCAGCGACGACATGACCAGCACTGTCATGACGGTGCGGTGATGGTTGACCCCCAGGTTGATCGCGTGGGAGCGGCCGAGTGCCATGACGTCGAGGATGTGGCGCATCCGCCATGCGAGAGCTGCACACGCGGCAACAAGTGCTGCTGAAATCCACACGAGAACGGGATCGACCAGGTTAAACGAAGCGAAGAACAGGTCTTGCAAAATAATGTACTCGCTGGGGTCAATGAGGCGTTGCAGGAGTGATGCGAGCCCACGGAACAGGGTTCCGAGAACAATCCCGACGAGCAGCATGAGGTGAAGTGAGGTGACTGCCCCGGTGAACAGCCACCGGTAGAGCAGGAACGAGAACGTCACCATGAGTGCCACTTCAATGAGGAAGCGCACGGATTGGTCGGTGGTGAGCCAGGCACTGGCCCCAAAAACGAACACCACCACGGTTTGCAGCAGCAGGTACAGGGCATCAAACCCCATGATGGATGGGGTGAGGATGCGGTTCGCAGTCACTGTTTGGAACATGACGGTGGATAAAGCAACGGCCACACCGACGAGGACCATGGCGCTGACTCGGGTGATGCGGCGCGGCAGGATGTAGGCGATGTTTCCCTCAAGCCCCAGCGTGAGAAACACAGCCACTGACAGCACGGCGAGGATGGTCAGCAGTGCGGTCACACCGGCTGGTGAGGCAAGCGCAAGGTGGGGTCGGCGTGCAGAGGGTGAGGCGAGCACGCGAGCTGGGTGGGGCATCGACAATATCCTGATGTGGTGGCGGGCAGGTCAGCGAAAACAGGGGGCCGGTGTTACAAGGCGCCGGTGCGGCGCCGGTGCAGGAGCATCCCAAGGAAAAAGGTTGCCCCCACCACGCCCATGACCATGGATACGGGAACTTCGTAGGGGTAGCGGATGGTGCGTCCAACGATGTCACACAGCAGCACAATTCCGGCTCCAAACAGTGCAGTCCAGGGTACGGCTCGGCGCAGGTTATCCCCAAAAATCATGGAAACCAGGTTGGGGACAACCAACCCAAGGAACGGGATCGCGCCCACGGTGACGACAACAACGGCGGTGATGAGCGCAACGATAGTCATTCCCAGGCGCATGATGGCCCGGTAGTTCAGGCCAAGGTTGGTGGTGAAGTCGGCGCCCATCCCAGCGACGGTGAACCGGTCAGCGGCGAGGTAACCCGCGAGTGTCATTGCTGCGACCAGCCATAATAGTTCGTATCGGCCGCGAAGGACCCCGGAGAAATCGCCGATCATCCAGGTGTTGAGGGTTTGGAGGAGGTCATGCCGGTAGGCGAAGAACGTGGTGACGGCGGCGATGACGCCGCCCAGCATGATCCCGACCAGTGGCACGAGCAGGGTGTTGCGGGTGGGCAGACGGTTGATGATGCTGAGGAAGATCCACGTGCCGATCAGCGCGAAGACAGCAGCGACGCCCATTTTCGCGATGATGGGTGCAGCGGGCAGGGCAACTGTCACGATCAAAATGCCGAGTGTGGCGGATTCGACGGTCCCGACCATGGAGGGTTCCACAAACCGGTTGCGGGCCATCTGTTGCATGATGAGCCCTGCGATTGCGAGAGCGGCGCCCGCGAGGATGACGGACAGGGTGCGTGGTATGCGGGAGATCCACAGGATTTCCCACGCGCCTTGGTCGCCTGCAGCCAGGCGGGGGAGGCTCACGTCGGAGACTCCGACGAACATGGAGACAACGGCGAGCAGGAGGACGGTGGCGAGTGCGCCACTCAGGAGCAGGTAGGGGCGTGAACGGCCGGTGGCCGTGTCCGTCACGGGTGTGATGGACACGGCCTGGGCTGGTTCGACTGCTGTCAGTGCCATGACGTGACCTTGTCGATGCGAGGGTGTGGTGGGGTTTACAGGGCTTGTGCGACTTCGCCGATCATGGCGGGAAGGTTGTTGAGCCCGTATCCCACGAGGTACCAGGAGCCACCGTCAAGGTTGATGATCTTGTTGTTTTTGGCGGCGTTGGTGGAGTTGACGAGTTCATTGTCGAGGACAGCCTCGGAGGCGTCGGTGGATTCACCGAAGGCAGCGTCACGGTCGATCGCGTAGAGGATGTCAGGGTTTGTTTCTTTGACGAACTCGAAGGATACGGCTTCACCGTGTGGGCCTTCGGAAGCGATGTCGGCGGCGGTGGGGAAACCGAGGACGTCGTGGATGAGACCAAAGCGGGACCCGGCGCCGTATGCGGTGACTTCAGTGGCGGAGGTCATGAGGATCAGAGCGTTACCAGCGTTGGCTGCCTCGGCTTTGATGGAGTCAATTTGTTCGGTGATGCCGGTGAGTTTCCCGGCCACTTCGTCTTCCTTGTCGAAGATTTTGCCCAGTGTTTCGGTGTGTTCGGTGAAGGAGGGCAGTGGGTCGGTGGCGTCGACGGTGAGGTCAATGGTGGGGGCGATTTTGGAGAGTTCTTCGTAGGACTCTGATAGTCGCGCGGAGATGATGATGAGGTCGGGGTCGCCGTTGGCGATTGCTTCAAGGTCGGGTTCTTTCATGGAACCGACTTTGGCGTAGTCGTCGGAGGCGTATTGCGACAGTGAGGCAGGGTAGACGGCGTCGGGGACACCGGCAACGTCAACACCCAGTGAGGTGAGGGAGTCAAGGACACCTAGGTCGAAGGTGTAGACCGTGTCGGGGTTGACGGGCACATCAGTGGTGCCTTGTGCGTGAGTCACGCTGATGGTGTCACCGGAATCTGCGGTGGTGTCGGCGGCGTTGTCGCCTTGGGCTTCAGAGCTGCATGCTCCAAGTGCCAGGAGGGTGGCGAGGGCTGCGCTGATTCCGAGGGTGGACCTCGTGGTTGTCTTCACGGTCGTGTCTTCCTGCCGGGTCGGATATTTTCGCATTAATTACGGAACGGTAGCGTTGCGTAATTCCTGACTGACAGCAACAGTAAAGGTTAGGCTTACCTCAGCGCAACCCTCGTCTCGGGTTATTGTGACTCTGGGTTACATAGCGCCGCCATCATCTGCGGCAGCGGCACCGCAGGACGCCACGGTTCCAGATTCCACGTGTCCTTCGCCGAGGCGCCCAACGCGTGACAAGCAAACTGTTCCTCCATCCCCGGAATATCAGCATCAGCGTCACGCTCCACAACGTCAGCCCACCCGAAGCGGGCCACCGTGACGCCGCCAGCGCGACCCCACGTGCTCGGAGTCACCGCCAACGACGACCCTCCCTCCGCCACCCCCCATGTGACAGACCCCACAGAATCTATGCCCACTGTGACCGCAACCGACCCGTCGTGCGTCACCGGCGCATCGGCAAGCTCCACCACCAGCGCGCCGCCCTCTCGCACCGCCCACCTGCCCACCACATCCCCAGCCCCATCACCACTTGCGACCTCACGCGCAGCGGACAACCCCACAACAAACTCACCCTCGACCGTCACTGCAACGGTGCCATCAACCTCAACCTGCGCAGCCAACCCATCTGGCCCCTCCAGGGCCACAGCGACCGTACCGTTCTTGCTCAGAGGTACCCGCACCACGGCGCCGGAGTGAGGATCACCAGAGACGACGCGCCCACCAGTCACGGACCACCCCTGACCATCTACCGTGACCGTTGCCGAGGGTGACAACGCCACGTCGTCATCACGTGTCGTGGCGTCCCCAGGTGCGCGTGAGGATAATGGTTCAGACGCCGACGGTGCCGGGCGGTTCGCCTCCCCGCCCGGCGCAGAACCACCGCACCCAGCAACCACCGCCGCCACCATCACACACGCTGCTACCCACATCACACGTCTCATACCCCGTTCCTATCACGCACCCCCACCCTCATGTGCCGCTCACCACGTTAAACGGTTGCCGACAAGGTGTTGAGACACCCCCACCCTCCACCACCCCACACCGGCTAGAATCAAAGCGTCTTGCCGATGCGCCCACGCGCCGCGCACACCACTCATGAGGGAACGAATGACTGCCTCCAGCACGCCCACCCCGGACACCGTCGACCACGCAGCGAACACCCCGGACGAGGAACAGCCTTACGCATCCCTCGGACTCAAAGACGACGAATACCAACGCATCCGCGACATCCTCGGCCGCCGCCCCACAGCAGCCGAACTCGCCATGTACTCCGTCATGTGGTCCGAGCACTGCTCCTACAAATCCTCCAAAGTCCACCTGCGCACCTTCGGTGACAAAACCACCCCCGAGATGACGAAAAACCTCCTCGTCGGAATCGGCGAAAACGCAGGCGTCGTCGACATCGGCGACGGCTGGGCAGTGACCTTCAAAGTCGAATCCCACAACCACCCCTCCTACGTTGAGCCCTACCAAGGCGCAGCAACAGGAGTCGGCGGGATCGTCCGCGACATCATCTCCATGGGTGCACGGCCCGTCGCCGTCATGGACCAACTCCGCTTCGGAGACGTCAACCACCCAGACACCGCACGCGTCGTCCACGGTGTCGTCGCAGGAGTCGGCGGATACGGAAACTCACTCGGCCTTCCCAACATCGGCGGAGAACTCGTCTTCGACTCCTGCTACCAAGGCAACCCCCTGGTCAACGCGCTCGCCGTGGGTGTTCTTCGCCACGAAGACATCCACTTGGCCAACGCATCAGGTGTCGGCAATAAAGTGGTCCTGTTCGGGGCCCGCACCGGTGGTGACGGGATCGGTGGCGCATCGATCCTCGCCTCCGAAACCTTCGAAGATGGCGTCCCCACCAAACGCCCATCCGTGCAAGTGGGAGACCCCTTCATGGAAAAAGTCCTCATCGAATGCTGCCTGGAACTTTTCCATGCAGGTGTTGTTGAGGGAATCCAAGACCTCGGTGCTGCCGGTATTTCTTGCGCCACCTCCGAACTCGCCTCCAACGGTGACGGCGGCATGCACGTATGGCTCGATGACGTTCTCCTGCGTGACCCCACCCTCACCGCAGGTGAGATCCTCATGTCAGAATCGCAAGAGCGCATGATGGCTGTCGTCCGCCCTGACAAACTCGACGAGTTCCTCGCCATCACGACCAAATGGGATGTGGAATCCTCCGTGGTTGGGGAAGTGAACGATTCGGGTCGCCTGACCATCGACCACCACGGGCACCGCATCGTCGATGTGGACCCCCGCACAGTGGCCCACGAAGGGCCGGTCTACCACCGCCCCTACGCCCGCCCCGCCTGGCAAGATGCCCTCAACCGCAACACAACAGTCGCAGCCGGGCTAGCTCGCCCCAGCACAGCAGACGAGTTGCGCGCCACCGCGCTGCAACTCCTGGGCTCACCGAACCTGTGCTCCAAGGAGTGGGTCACCAACCAGTACGACCGCTACGTTCAAGGCAACACTGCGCTGTCACAACCCGATGACGCCGGTGTGATCCGCGTCGATGAATCCACCAACCTCGGGGTCGCGATTGCCACTGACGCCAACGGGCGGTACGGCAAACTTGACCCCCGCACTGGTGCGCAACTCGCCCTCGCTGAGGCGTACCGCAACGTGGCCGCTGCTGGGGCCCGCCCCATGGCCATCACCGACTGCTTGAACTTCGGGTCCCCAGAAGACCCCGATTCCATGTGGCAACTGGTGGAAGCCATTGAAGGTCTCGCGGATGCCTGCATGGAGTTGACTGTTCCCGTGACCGGTGGAAACGTCTCCCTTTACAACGGAACCGGAGAACCAGGAAACATTGACTCCTCCATCCACCCCACACCCGTGGTCGGTGTCCTTGGAGTCATTGACGACGTCCGCCACTCCGTCACCTCAGGGTGGCGCAACGAAGGCGACGCCATCTACCTGCTTGGCACCACCCGCGACGAACTCGACGGGTCCGCGTGGGCTGACGTTATCCATGGCCACCTTGGCGGGGTACCACCATTGGTGAACCTCCCCGCCGAACGTGCCCTGGGAGCTGTTTTAGTCACCGCAGCCCGTGATTCACTGGTCTCAGCAGCCCATGACCTCTCCGAAGGAGGCCTCATCCAGGGGCTCCTGGAATCATGCTTGCGTTACGGTGTGGGTGCCCGCGTGGACATCACCCCGATCGTTGAGCGTGACTCCATCAGCCAGTTCGCGGCCCTGTTCTCCGAGTCCACCGCCCGGGTCCTGGTGGCTGTGCCACGAGAAGACGAAGTTCGCTTTGTGGACTCCCTGGTGGGTCGATCCGTGCCACACGCACGCATCGGTGAAGTGGGGCACGACGACAACGGAGAAGCGGCGCTCGCTGTGGATGGCCTGTTCAGCATCGCGCTCAGTGAAGCACGCGACATCCACACCGCGACGTTGCCGACACTGTTCGGGTAAGGTGCTTTCTGGTGTCTGCCCAATGGGACGTGGTCATTGTGGGCGGCGGGGCAATGGGTTCCGCCGCCGCATGGCAGTTGGCCCGGCGTGGGCGTTCAGTGGTGGTGTGTGAACAGTTTTCTGTGGGGCACACGCGCGGGTCCTCACATGGGGGGTCCCGTATTTACCGGACCACGTATGCGCAACCCGAGTATGTGGGGTTGATGCGGCAGGCGCTAGGGGAGTGGGACCTCCTTGAGGCGGAGTCGGGTGTGAACCTGCTCAGCAGGGTGGGGTTGGTGTCCCACGGTTTTCCGCCCGTGGATTTCGAACAGCCGATGCGCGATGCGGGTATCCCCGTTGAGGTGCTGTCCGCTGTTGAGGCGCGGGAACGCTGGCCCGGGATGCGCTGTGAGGGCAAGGTGTTGTTTGAGCACAGTACGGCGGGGCGTGTGAATGCGGACTTGGCGGTGGCGGTGCTGCAGCAGGAAGCTGTCCGGCACGGCGCGCAGGTGCGTCACAATACCCGGGTGATTGATGTGCGTCAGCACCCAGGGTTCGTTGAGGTTGTCACTGAGGGGGAGACACTCACAGCGTCACGGGTGGTGTTAGCCACGGGCGGGTGGATGAATGCTCTCGCGCCAAGGGCCACTGGTGTGGATCAGGCGTTGCCGTTGGATGTTATTGAGGTCGCCCCAGCGCACTTTGCGCTCGCGGAGTCTTTGCCGTCGGGGGACCCAAACCCCATGGCTGAGGATACGTGGCCGTCGTTCACACACGATCATGCCCCAACGCACCCGGTCACAGGTGAACCGACTAGGTGGCCTGGCATTGTGTACGGGTTGGCGACCCCTGGTGAGGGCATCAAAGTGGGGTTCAACGCCTATGGTCGCACCGTCACCGCTGACACGCGTACTTTCACTTACGCCGCTGGTGATGACGCGTTGCACCGCGATTATGTGCGGCAATGGTTGCCGGGGTTGAACCCGGATGCCAGCGAGTTTTTGTCCTGCACCTACACCAAAACACCGAGCAACGATTTTGTTCTTGACCGGTGTGGGCGGGTCGTGGTGGCGTCACCGTGTTCTGGGCATGGTTTCAAGTTCACGCCCACCTTGGGTGGGTTGATCGCTGATCTGGCCACGGAACCAGACGATGCGCCAACGTCGTCGGTCCCTGAACTGTTTCGGTTGGCCCATCACCTGAGGTAGAGCACGCTGTCGTCATCTCACAACGGTGTGGGTGGTGTGTGCGGTCATTGTTACCGCGGTGTCACTGGTCGCGGCGTCTGGTGGAAACATCGGGTGGATAGGTTCGCTGGTGTCCGTATTTGTGGCTACCAGGCGAGCTGGGGGATGACTCATGACGACGTCGATCACACCACCAACAACACACACTGAACCGTCACCGGTTGTCGAAACCGGTGATAGGGGTGGCTTTGTGCGAGAGCGGGGCCGGTGGCTTCGTGGCTGGAACCCGGATGATCCGGTGCAGTGGGAGCAGGGCGGTCACCGGGTGGCACGGCGTAACCTGTACGGGTCAATTTACGCCGAGTTCCTCGGTTTTTGTGTGTGGGCGTTGTGGTCGGTGACCGTCCCGATGCTCCCTCAGGCTGGTTTTGTGTTGAGTGTGGATCAACAATTCTGGCTCATCGCAGTACCAAGTCTCGTCGGTGCTGCCATGCGCATCCCGTACACCTTCACTGTCCCGATTTTTGGGGGACGTAATTGGACGATCATTTCTGCGCTTCTGCTTCTTATCCCCGTGGTGGGGTTGGCGTGGGCGGTGTCGAACCCGCAGATCAGTTTCACGACCCTTCTTGTGGTGGCAAGTCTGGCAGGGTTTGGGGGAGGGAACTTTGCGTCCTCAATGACCAACATTTCGTTCTTCTACCCAGAACGTGACAAAGGTAAAGCGTTAGGGTTGAACGCTGCCGGCGGGAATTTGGGTACCGGGCTGGTGCAAATGGTTGTGCCGTTGGTGGTCACTGCTGGTGCTGGGGTGGCGTTGAACCGTGCTGGGCTCATGTTCATTCCGCTCATTGTCATTGCCGCGTTTGTGGCGTGGCGGTGGATGGATAACCTCCATGATGTGGCCTCGGACCCGCGCACGTTTGCTCGCGCGGGACGCCACCCGCATACGTGGCTCATTTCGTTCCTCTACATTGGTACGTTTGGTTCGTTCATTGGGTATTCTGGGGCGTTTCCCACCCTGTTGAAGAACGAGTTCCCGCAGGTGACGCTGTCGATTGCGTTCCTTGGTGCTCTGGTGGGTGCGCTAACTAGACCGCTGGGTGGGATGCTCGCTGACCGTGTGGGTGGGGCGCGCCTGACCGTGGTGTGTTTTGGGGGACTGGCAGTGGGGGCGGCAGGGGCGATCCTTGGCCTTCACACAGGGTCATTCACTGTCTTCTTCTTTTCTTTCCTCCTGCTGTTTGCTGCATCGGGAGTGGGGAACGGGTCAACGTACCGGATGATCCCGGCCGTCTTCCGCACCGGGGTGGCCCCACACAAGCTGGCTTCAGCCCGCCAGGCAGCTGCCGGATGCATTGGTATTGCTGGGGCGATCGGGGCGGTCGGCGGGTTTCTTATCCCACGGGGATTTGCCATGTCCACATCGCTGGCAGGCTCTCTTATTCCCGCGCTGATCGTGTTCATTGGGGTGTACCTCCTCATGGGCGCCCTCACCTGGGTGTTGTATGTGCGCCGGTCCTCCGTGTTCGCCCAGGAAGGTGTGTAAGGGGCACGCATGACGGACACACACTGCCCGTACTGTGCACTGCAATGCGCGATGCGGTTAACCTCCGCACCCGGTACACCACCCTCCAGTGGTGCACCTGCCCCCACTAGCGAACGGGACGCATCGGTTGGTGCGGAACCACGCCAGTTCCCCACCAACCAAGGGGGGATGTGCCAAAAAGGGTGGACCTCACCGCAGGTCCTCACCACCCCCGACCGGCTCACCACCCCACTCATCCGCAACACAGCAGGACACCTGACGCCAGCGTCATGGGATGACGCCCTTGACCTGATCGCCAGCACAATCACCACAATCCAAGCGGAACATGGCCGGGACGCTATCGCGGTGTTTGGTGGCGGTGGCCTCACCAACGAAAAGGCCTACCAACTGGGGAAATTTGCCCGTGTCGCGTTACGCACAAAAAACGTCGACTACAACGGACGGTTCTGCATGTCGAGTGCAGCCGCAGCCGCGAACCGGTCACTAGGGATCGACCGAGGGCTGCCCTTCCCCCTCACCGACCTGACCGGGGCAGACGCCATCCTCCTTGTCGGTTCCAACCCAGCCGACACCATGCCCCCCTGCGTCACCCACCTCCAGGGGGCACGCAACCGCGGCGGATTGATCGTCCTTGACCCGCGACGAACCGCCACCGCAGAACTCACCGGACCCATCCCACCAGAAGGAATCCACTCAACCCACGGGGCGCATCTCCAACCAATACCAGGCACAGACCTCGCCGTCCTCCTTGGGATCGCACACGTTGTCGTCATGGAAAAACTTGCCGACCACACCTACATCACCAACCGCACCGAAGGGTATGACGCGCTCGCGGCGTCGCTTTCCCCCTGGTGGCCAGAACGAGTCGCACAGTTGACCGGGGTAGCAGCGGAACAGCTTCGGTGGGTTGCCCGCACCCTCGCAGCTGCCAGCCCCCACCACGGTGGTCGCGGTGCCTACATCATCACCGGACGTGGAATTGAACAGTCGCGACAAGGCACAAACGGGGTGACCGCTGCCATCAACCTCGCTTTACTCCTGGGGTTAGTGGGCAACGTAGGGTCAGGATTTGGCACCCTCACCGGTCAAGGAAACGGGCAAGGAGGCCGAGAACACGGCCAAAAAGCCGACCAGCTCCCGGGATACCGGTCCATCACCGACCCACAAGCCCGCGAACATGTCGCTTCCGTGTGGGGTGTTCACCCAGATGACCTCCCCGGCGCCGGGCAACCAGCAGTTGAGCTCCTGAACAGCCTCGGGCAACCAGGCGGCCCGCGAGCGCTCCTTGTTCATGGGTCGAATGTGGTGGTTTCTGCGCCGCATGTGAGGCGGGTTCAGGACCGGTTGGCGGCGTTGGATCTGTTGGTGGTGTGTGATGTGGTGCCCTCGGAAACGGCGCTACTCGCTGATGTGGTCCTTCCCGTTGCGCAATGGGCGGAGGAAGACGGCACAATGACTAATCTGGAAGGGCGGGTGGTGCGTCGCCGGGCGGCAGTGTCCCCGCCGGGGCAGGTACGTTCGGAACTGTGGGTGTGGCAGGAACTTGCGCGCAGGCTGCACGCTCCAGGGGTGTGGTCTACGTGCCCGTCAGAGGTGTTTGATGAACTCGCCGCAGCGAGCGCGGGTGGGCGGGCTGACTACTCTGGTCTCAGTTATGCCCGCCTCGATGAGCACGAACGGGTCACTGGTGGTGTTGATGGGTCAGGACTGTATTGGCCTGTTCTTGGGCCGAACCACCCTGGTACGCCCCGACTGTTTACCGATGTGTTCCCCACCGTGAGTGGGCGCGCTGCGTTGGTGCCGGTGCAGCACGATGGCCCCGGTGACACTGTGTCGGCCCAGTTCCCTGTTTTCCTGGTCACTGGGCGTCTGCTTCAGCATTATCAATCTGGTGCACAAACCCGCCGAGTCGCTGCGTTAACGCAAGCGGTCCCTGGTCCTTACGTGGAAATCCACCCCCACCTCGCCGAGGTGTACAGCATCACTGAAGGTGACGATGTGCTCCTCACCACCGCCCGTGGTCGCGCCCGGGCTGCCGTGCGTTTCACATCAACTATCCGCAGAGACACGGTGTTTATGCCTTTCCACTGGCCTGGAGTGGGCAGCGTGAACAGACTCACTAACCCCAGCACTGACCCCATTTCGGGGATGCCTGAGTTTAAAGTTGCCGCCGTCCAGCTTGCACGAGTCACGGAGGACATCGCATGAATGTTGTCGTCATCGGGTACGGGATGGTGGGGTCGCGGTTCGTTGACGAACTCTGCGCCATCAACTCGCCCACCGCCCCTACCCTCACGATCACTGTTCTAGGAGCCGAAGACACTGACCCCTACAACCGGGTTCTCTTGTCTGAGGTCGTTGCCGGACAATACGATGTGACCGCGGTGGGGCTCCCCACCATCACCGACCCCCGCGTCACTATCCACACCGGAACCAGCGCCACCTCCATCAACCGCGCCCTGCGTACCGTCGTTGACTCCACTGGAACCACCCACCCCTATGACGTCCTTGTCCTTGCCACCGGAGCGAATGCACGCATCCCCAACCTCACCGGGATCCTCCGGGCACCCCACCCGCCCGCATCGGCCGAACGACACCCGGCCAGCGCATCGCTCATCCCCGGTGTTCATGTCCTGCGTACCATCGACGATGCCCGCGACATCATTGCCGCGACATTCAACACCACCAACGCAGTTGTTCTTGGCGGCGGTGTCCTGGGAATCGAAGCCGCAGCAGCACTCACCAACCGTGGACTAGACGTCACCCTCGTCCACCCGCGAACCCTCATGAACACCCAACTCGACTCCACCGCCAGCGCAATCGCAGCGACCATGCTCACCGAACGGGGGATCACCGTTCACACGGGTACCCCAGCAACTGGTGTCACCACCTACCACAACACAGTCACCGGGCTTACCCTCGCTGACGGCACCACCATCCCCACTGGCCTTCTCGTCCTCACTACCGGAACGACCCCTACCACAACGCTGGCCCACACTGCCGGGATCGCTACCGACCACGGTGTCCTCGTCACCCCCACCCACTCCACCATCACCGACCCTCACATCTACGCCATTGGCGACTGCGCGCAACCCCCACACGGATACCAAGGACTCATCGCCCCCGGGTGGGACCAAGCACGCACCCTCGCAGCCGCCCTCCACAACCACACACCCACCCCACCCGCCACCACCACGCACAACCCCACCGACATCATCACCGTCAAAGGAACCGGCATCGACATCATCACCATGGGCACCACCCACACCCAACCCAGCACCACCCCACCACGCACCCTCCAACTCACCGACCCCCACACCAACCGTCACATCAGCCTCACCATCACCAACGGACACATCACCGCCGCCACCTGCATTGGGGCTGGTCCCGTCGCCCACACCCTCATCAGCACCTACACCCACCAAACGCCCCTACCCCACGACCCAGCACACCTCCTGCTTGCCAGCCCACAACCCAGCCCAACCGCCACCAACACCCCCGTCCGTATCCCCGACACAGCCACCATCTGCCGCTGCAACGGCGTGACCAAAGGCGACCTCGTCACCGCGTGGACCAATGGCGCTCGTAGCACCGAGGACCTTGCGCACAGCACACGGGCGACCACCGGGTGCGGGGGGTGTACCGATGCGGTGTGTGGAATCGCCGAGTGGTTACGGGCGTCCGTGTCAACGACATCGGAGCACGAGCAAAGCCCGGTTTTGGCGTAGAAAACAGCCTGGGTGGTGCGAGCGTGCCACTCTTCAAGACGGCGTGTTACCGCTGTGTTACGTCCCTGTAAAATGCACAGCTCAAGGAAGTGGCCGCCAGGGGCAAAATATCAACGATTCTCGCGTGTTGCGGGCCAATGTCCCTATCTTGGACGCCTGTTCTAGATGTAGGCTCGCTCTGGAAGTTGAGACAACAGGATCGTCCGTTTCGAGACGCACAGCAAAAATGGACGCCTACGCGCTATGGCGGTGATCACACCACGGCGCCACAATCGTGAAGGAGAGTCCCTGATGGAAGGACAGCTCGCTCCAATTTTTGAGCAAGTTCTACGTCGTAACCCTGGTGAGGCTGAGTTCCACCAGGCCGTGCGCGAAGTGTTCGATTCGCTCGCACCAGTGCTTGTGAAACGTCCCGAGTACACGGACGCTGCGGTTCTCCAGCGAATTTGTGAACCAGAACGCCAAATCATTTTCCGGGTGCCCTGGGTGGATGACAAGGGACAAGTCCAAATCAACCGGGGTTTCCGCGTCGAGTTCAACTCCGCACTGGGCCCCTACAAAGGTGGGCTACGGTTTCACCCATCGGTGTACTTGGGGATCATCAAATTCCTCGGGTTTGAACAAATCTTCAAAAACTCCCTCACCGGTATGCCTATCGGTGGTGGAAAAGGTGGGTCCGACTTTGACCCCCGGGGAAAATCCGACGCTGAAGTCATGCGGTTCTGCCAATCATTCATGACCGAGTTGTACCGGCACATCGGCGAACACACCGACGTTCCAGCCGGAGACATCGGTGTTGGTGGGCGCGAAATCGGTTACCTGTTCGGCCAGTACAAGCGCATCACCAACCGTTACGAATCCGGTGTCCTCACCGGAAAAGGTCTCTCCTGGGGTGGTTCGCTTGTGCGCACAGAAGCGACCGGGTACGGAACGGTCATCTTCGCGAACGAAATGCTGAAAACCCGCAATGATTCCTTCGACGGTAAACGCGTTGTCGTCTCAGGGTCCGGGAACGTGGCGATCTACGCAGCACAAAAAGCCCAGCAGTTGGGTGCCACCGTTGTCGCACTGTCCGACTCGTCCGGCTACATTCTCGATGAGCAAGGTATTGACGTTGACCTCATCAAACAGGTCAAAGAAGTCGAACGTGGACGCGTGTCTGACTACGCTGACCGCCGCGGTGCTACCTTCGTTGCGAAGGGCAACATCTGGGATGTCTCCGCTGACATTGCCTTGCCCTGTGCGACACAAAACGAACTCGATGCCGCCTCAGCGCAAAAACTCATCGAGTCCGGTGTGAAAGCCGTCGCAGAAGGCGCAAACATGCCCTGCACCCCCGATGCGGTTTCCCTCTTCCAAGACGCCGGAGTGCTCTTTGGCCCAGGTAAGGCGGCAAACGCCGGTGGTGTGGCCACGTCCGCGTTGGAAATGCAACAAAACGCGTCCCGTGACTCGTGGTCCTTCGAACACACCGAAGCCCGGTTGCACACCATCATGGCGAACATCCACAAGAACTGCGCAACCACCGCAGATGAATATGGTCAGCCATCCAACTACGTTGCAGGTGCCAACATCGCCGGATTCACCAAAGTCGCCGATGCGATTCTCGCCCTAGGCGTGATCTGATCCACCGTATGGCCCCATGAGTGATATCACTCATCAGTGACACCGCCACAGGCCGCCCCCCCGCACGGGGGCGGCCTGTGGCGTACTCTGAACCCAATATCCAGGCGGGAACACACGCGATCGCACGGTGTCGTGTGGTCCGGAACAACCATCACCATGAAGGAGAGGACCATGCCCCCACGGCGGAAAATCGACCCCATCGCCGGCCGCACCGCGCTCGATGCGTGGCGCAACGGAGACGAATCCCGACCCACCTTGACCATGGCTGTTCGGTTCCTCCTCGAAGAACTTGCTCAGGTTGCCCCCGGAAACGCTGTGGAAGTGCGGGTACCTCCCGCTGGGGCCGTGCAATGCGTGGACGGTCCACGGCACACGCGAGGGACCCCACCCAACACGGTCGAAATGAACCCCCACACCTGGTTAGAACTTGCCACTGGAACAGTGACCTGGGAGAAAGCGCGTCACGACGGCCGCGTGCGAGCATCCGGGGTGCGCGCCGACCTCAGCCCGTTTTTGCCCCTGCACGCCGCCCGCAGCCGCACACCCCTATCGGAGTGACGTGAAGGCGACTAAATCGTGTAGTGGGCAAGTGGCCCACCCGGCTGCGCAGACACCTGTTTCCCCCCAGATACCGGCAGTGCAGTAGCCCCCGGTGGTTTGCGCAACCACACCCGTGACCCGGCATCCAACTTCAACGGGTGGGCCTCCGCCCGAGACATCGTGACGTGCACAGGGGAGGTGTGGGGCGCATCGTCAAGAACGACGTCAACGCGCACCTCATACCCCACTCGAGCGAACCGTGCCACTACCCCTGGAAGAAACCCCTCCTCAGGTGGAAGCTCCGACACGATATGAATGTCATGTGGTCGAACTAGTTCCTGACCCAACTGGGTGGCAGGCCCCAAAAACCCCATGACGAACTCGTTCGCAGGCTCGTCATACAGGGCCGTGGGGGAGCCCATCTGCTCCACACGCCCGTGATTAATCACCACAATGTCGTCAGCGACTTCCAGGGCTTCTTCCTGGTCGTGGGTCACGAACACTGTGGTCACCGGGATTTCATCGTGCAACCGGCGAAGCCAATCCCGCAGTTCTTTACGCACCTTCGCATCCAACGCACCAAACGGTTCATCAAGGAGAAGAACCCGAGGCTGTACCGCTAACGCACGGGCCAACGCCATACGTTGACGCTGCCCACCGGATAACTGGGATGGCAACCGGTGAGCGAACTGCCGTAAATGCACCAGGTCTAGGAGTTCGTTGACACGCCTCTCGGTCTCTTCTTTGGGGGTTTTGCGGATCTCTAACCCAAACGCCACGTTACGCGCCACCGTCAGGTGCTTAAACGCAGCATAGTGCTGAAACACAAACCCCACGTTCCTGCGTTGTGGGGGCAGCTGGGTCGCGTCATTCCCGGCAATATGGACCGTTCCAGAATCTGCGTGCTCCAGTCCCGCAATAATGCGCAACAGCGTGGACTTTCCACCACCAGAGGGGCCTAACAGCGCAGTCAACCGGCCAGTGGGGATCGACACCGACACATCATCGAGGGCAACAAAATCCCCGAACTTCTTCGTGATAGCACGCGCTTCAATGCTCACCGGCGAGGGCCTTTCTGGAGGGAGGTCGCATGATCACGGCGCAAAAACGTCACCACAACAATGCACGAAACCGACACAGCAGCCAACAAGAACGCGGTGGCATAGGCGGTTGGTTGATCAAAATCCTGGTAGCGGTCCTCCACCAACAACGTTGCTGTTTGGGTGGCACCTTCGATATTGCCCGACACAATTTTCACAGCCCCAAACTCACCTAAGGACCGAGCAAGAGTAAGAACCACCCCGTACACCACAGCCCACTTGATGGCAGGCAACGTGATGCGGGTAAAGGTCTGAACTGGGCCGGCACCAAGCGATGCGGCAGCAAGTTCCTCATCTGTTCCGCGTTCTGTGAGTACCGGCACCACTTCACGGATAACCAGCGGTAACGAAATAAACGCTGTTGCCATCACCATGCCCGGGGTAGAGAAAATAATGTCGATGCCCCGGTCGCCAAGCCACTGCCCAAACCACGAATCTGTTGGCCCATACACAAGAATGAGCGCTAACCCCACAACAACTGGCGACACCGACAACGGAACATCCACCAACGCAGAAAGCACCCTGCGCCCCGGAAACGAATACCGCACCAGCAGCAGCGACATGCCCACCCCAAAAACGGTGTTCAGTACGACGGCTTGAAGCGCCACAGCAAGAGTGAGCTTCAGGGAAAACATGACCATTGGGTCGCCCAGCGCCCCACCGAGCGCGTCAAACCCGCTGGCGAACGTGTTACGCACCACGAGGGCAACCGGCCACCCCACAAGCAACACCAGGTACACAATGACCACAACCCGAAGGGCCACAACGGTTCGCCGAGAGTTACCCACGTCTGGCCGCCTTTCGTTGCACAACATCAAGAAACACAATGACGGTGAACGACACAGCAAGAAGCATGGTGGCAATTGCGGCAGCAGATGCCTGATCCCCGTTTTCCAGGTAACTGAGGATGCGCACAGAACCCGCCTCAGTGCGCATCGGTAAATTCCCTGATAAAAGCACCAACGCGCCATACTCGCTGAGCGCACGGGCAAAAGACATGGCGGCCCCAGCCGCCATCGCCGGAAACAACGTCGGCAAGACGATACGCCGCCAGGTGACCGCGGGGGTGGCCCCCAACGACGCCGCAGCCTGCTCCACATCACGGTCCATATCCGCAAGAACAGGCTGAACCGTGCGCACAACAAACGGCAACGTCACAAACAGGAACGCCAACCCCACCGCGATACGCGTGTTCGCAATGTTGATACCCAGTGGGGACTGCGGCCCATAAAGAGACAACAACACCAGCCCCGCCACAATAGTGGGTAACGCAAAGGGAATATCAATAACAACTTCAAGGACGCGCCGCCCAGGGAACCGGTCACGCACCAACACCCACGCAATCATGGTCCCCATGACAGTGTTGATGATCGTAATGATCAGCGCCGTCACCACGGTCAACGTGAGGGCCGCGTAGGTTTGCGGCTCCGTCACTGTGGTGACAAAGTGTGTCCACCCGGCATCAGCTGTTTCCACCACCACCGCGATCAACGGCAATAAAGCAAGCATCGAAAACCAGATCATGGCCAGTCCCAACCCAACCCCCGCTGGCCGTGTCAACCTCACGATGCGCCACCCGCCTCGCGTTGCAACCGGGCAACAACCCCGTCAGCAGCGAACAAACGCTGCGTCACCACGTCCCAGCCGCCCACGTCATCCACAGTCAGGAGCGTGGCAGGGGTAGGAAACGGGTCGTGCGGGTCCATGGCCCCGGGAACCACCAACGACGACACCCAATCCGCGTCACCGAACGGACGAAACCCCTCCACCGCAAAAGCGCGCTGACCAGCATCAGAACGCGCAAACGCAAGATAATCTGACGCCGCTTGAGGTGCACCGATCGTCACCGCCCCCGGGGTATCAATGCGGACCGTGGAAGGAGGGATTACATAGTCCACGTCCACCCCATGCTGGCGGGCCGCGATCGCCTCATTCTCATAGGACAACAACACGTCACCTGTCCCTGCCGAAAATGCTGTCGTGGCATCACGGCTGGAACTGGGCAGGGTGGCAACCCGGGACATGACCTCGCCCACAAACGCGTCCGCTTCCTCAGGCGACCCGCCAGCCGCAATCTGGGATGCCCACGCAGCGACAATATTCCAGCGTGCAGCCCCCGACGCACCCGGGTTAGGCGTCACCACGGATACGTCCGCACGGGTCAGGTCCTCCCAATCAGTGATGTTCTTCGGGTTCCCCCGACGCACCACAAACACCACAACAGAGGACGCCAACACCCCAGCGTCCTCACCGTCAGACCACTGAGGAGAGACCCGGCCGGCCGCCACCAACCGCTCGATGTCATCCGGGATCGACACATGCACCACATCTGCAGGCAACCCAGACGCCACCGCGCGAGACTGATCACCGGACGGCCCATACGATGACGCCCACGCCACCCCCGAGCCCTGCTCCGTGTCAGCAAACGCCACCCGAGCCGACTCGTGTGCCGACTTTGACACAGCAAAACCCGCCAGTGTCACCTGAGACGTCATCACCGAACCATCCGCCGCCGCCACAACAGGAGCCGGACCACACCCAGACAACACCAGGCATGCAATAACAGCGACCACGCAGGCAGAACGTCGTGAGCGCATCGGTCATCACATCCCTTCCCGGTCAAGCGCACAGCACAACAAGACAGGGCGTACTGCGCCCCCTGTCTTGACAGAGTAGGGCGAACAAAGACACACCCCAACAGGCACCTAATGACCGAGACAAGGTAAAACACATGACGTAACACTGCGTCACGCAACCCTGGATAGACTGGCCCCATGGACAGCCCACAGCCCACCTCCCCGCAACCCGACGAACTGCCGTTCAGCGAAGAGCACATCCAGGCTCACAGTGTGGACGGTCGGTACCGTCGCGCCCCCAAGATCAGCATGTTCATCACCATCGGTGTGGTGGTGGGCCTGGTGCTCGGAACAATTCTTGGCTTTATCCTTACCCCCGAGGGCAGCGACAAACGCGGCGTTGCCATCATCGTTGCGATCGTGGCAATGACCACAGTCACCACGCTTATTGCGGCGTGGATCGCAACCTATCTCGATGCACGAAGCGTTAAACGTGCACAAAACGACCCCGCTCCCGACGGACCCGCACGGGTCTAACCGTGGGACGCCTCCCCGGGCCGGTGACCGGTATGAAACAATGAGGGCGTGGCGAGACGCGGAGATGGACTTCTCAACCATGACCTGATGCCCGGAGAAAAAGGACCCCAAGATGCCTGCGGTGTCTTTGGTGTGTGGGCTCCCGGCGAAGAGGTCGCGAAACTGGCGTACTTTGGTTTGTACGCACTACAACACCGTGGACAAGAGTCCGCAGGGATAGCCGCCAGTAATGGCCAACAAATCCTGGTGTACAAAGACATGGGGCTCGTGTCCCAGGTGTTCGACGAAACCAACCTCAACGCACTGACCGGTCACCTGGCTGTCGGGCACTGCCGTTACTCCACAACAGGGGGAGTGACCTGGGAGAACGCCCAACCAACACTGGGGGCAACAGCAACCGGTACCGTGGCCTTGGGGCACAACGGGAACCTTGTGAACTCCGCGGAACTCGTGGAACTTGTTGAGGACCGGTACGGTGCACAACGTCGCGGTGAACTTGCCCGCGGAAACACCACCGACACCGCCTTAGTCACCGCGCTCCTTCACGGCGACACCGACCACAGCCTCGAAGACACCGCCCTTGAGGTACTCCCGCGTCTGCGCGGTGCGTTCTCTCTCGTCTTCATGGACGAAACCACCCTGTACGCAGCGCGTGACCCGCAAGGCGTACGCCCTCTTGTTCTTGGGCGCCTGGACCGCGGGTGGGTTGTCGCCTCCGAAAACCCGGCGTTGGACATTGTCGGTGCGTCCTATGTGCGTGAGGTGGAACCCGGCGAACTGATCATCATCAACGAATCTGGATTGCGTTCGGTGCGGTTCGCCGAAGAAAAACGTGCCGGGTGTGTCTTCGAATACGTCTACCTCGCCCGCCCTGACACCACCATTTCAGGACGTTCCGTGCATGCAGCACGGGTGGACATGGGACGCCAGCTCGCCAAAGAACACCCCGTGGAGGCTGACCTGGTCATCCCGGTTCCCGAATCAGGTACACCCGCAGCGGTGGGGTATGCCCAAGAATCAGGGATCCCCTTCGGGCAAGGTCTCACCAAAAACGCTTACGTGGGCCGCACCTTCATCCAGCCCTCAGATACCCTGCGGCAATTAGGTATCCGCCTCAAGCTCAACCCCCTGCGGGATGTCATTCGCGGAAAACGCCTTGTCGTTGTCGACGACTCCATCGTGCGTGGCAACACACAACGTGCCCTGATTCGTATGCTTCGAGAAGCAGGTGCCGCGCAGGTGCACGTCCGGATTTCCTCGCCACCAGTGAAGTGGCCGTGCTACTACGGAATCGACTTTGCGTCCCGTGCAGAACTCATTGCCAACGGGTTAGCACCTGATGAGATCGCCCAGTCCTTGGGTGCAGACTCGCTAGGGTACATTTCCGAAGACGGCATGATTCAGGCAACCAACCAGCCACGCTCAGCGCTCTGTACCGCATGTTTTGACGGGACATACCCCATTGAGCTGCCTGAGGAGTCAGCATTGGGTAAGCACTTGTTGGAAGCACAAACCCTTGGCGCACCAGAAGACGGGCTACGCTCGGTGAGCGTTTCCCACGGTGGACAGTCCGCACTTAACCACCCCTGACACAGGAGGCAACACTCGTGGCCACACGCATCACTTACGCTGGAGCTGGTGTTGATACAGCAGCCGGGGACCGTGCCGTTGAACTGATGAAGAGCGCTGTTGCGCGTACCCACGGCCCACACGTGCTGGGCGGTGTGGGTGGTTTTGCCGGACTTTTTGATGCGTCCATGCTCAAGGATTACACGCGTCCGCTCTTGGCGTCCTCGACTGACGGTGTTGGCACGAAGGTGGCCATTGCTCAACAACTCGATATTCACCACACCATTGGGGCTGACCTCGTGGGGATGGTTGTTGATGACATCGTTGTGTGCGGGGCCCGCCCACTGGTCATGACAGACTACATTGCAACCGGCAAAGTGGTTCCGGAGCGTATTGCGGACATTGTTCGCGGTATTGCGGCAGCGTGTGAAGAAACCGGTACCGCTCTTGTGGGTGGGGAAACCGCGGAGCACCCAGGTTTGCTGGCTGAGAACGAATACGACGTCGCTGGTGCGGCTGTGGGTGTGGTCGAGGCTGATGCGCTTCTTGGCCCAGACCGGGTGCAGGATGGTGACGTTGTCCTTGCCTTGCCATCCTCGGGTTTGCACTCCAATGGGTATTCGCTGGTTCGTGCCATCATTGCGCATGCGGGGTGGACGTTGGACCGTGAGGTCGCCGACTTCGGGCGGACGCTAGGCGAGGAGCTTCTTGAGCCGACCCGGTTGTATACCACCCCATGCTTGTCGCTTGCTGATGCGCTCGGTACTGACATGCGCGCGTTCTCCCATGTCACGGGGGGCGGGTTAGGGCAAAACTTGGCTCGTGTGATCCCCGTTGGGTTGAGTGCCACAGTGGATCGCTCTTCGTGGGATATTCCGCCGGTGTTCGCGGTCATGCAGGCGTTGGGTGATGTGCCGTGGACTGACTTGGAAAACACCTTGAACCTGGGGGTGGGGATGGTTGCCATTGTGGCACCGGAATCTGTCGATGCGGCGGTTGCGAATCTTGCTGCGTCCGGTTTGCCTGCGTGGGAGCTAGGGCGCGTGTCGAGCGTAGAGAAGCCTGCTCCGGATGGATCGACGCTCATTACCGGTGCGAAAGGTGTCCACGGCGGCCAGGTGGCTCTGATCGGAGACTACCGCGTGTAACGACGCCTCACAGTGTTGGGCTAGGTGGCAGCTGATGATGTGGCCTGACTCCTGATATCGGAAATATGGTGAGAGGGTCCCATTCAAGGATGGGACCCTCTCACCACGTATTGAGAAGTGTTTTCGTCACGAATCATCACCAAGTGGCAGGCTGCAGACAGCACGAAATCTCGGCATGGCCTCATGCCGAGATTTCGTTCAGATGTATTACATTGTGAGACAGTCGAGTCTCTGCCTAGGGCAAGAGACGCGGAAGTGGCGGGTGTGTCAGCTCCGCAATGCTCGACCCGACGATGAGCGCGTCAACGCTCGTCGCGCCACGTCATGTACGGGTCGTGGTCCTCGTACTCATCTGAGTAACTGTCCCCGACTCGCGACTCAGTGGTGACCTCGCCACGAAGCTCCTGCTCTAAGGCCTTGTAATTGGTCTCAGGGCTGAAGTACTTCAGCTGGCGGGCAACCTTCGTCTGCTTTGCCTTCTGACGGCCGCGGCCCATGGCTCCGACCCCCTCAACGTAGATTCGGGGCGGCAGCCTAATGCGCGGCCCCGTGTGTCAAATAAATCTGTTCGTGGAACAACGGTACATGGAAACGCCTCCACCTGACCAGTTCGATTCTTGCGTTCCTCTGCGGGCAGAAGCGTCGACCCGGGAGTAACTGTCCACATTTGGTACGATGAAGCGGGTGTGTGAGATATTTCACCCTACGGCGGCGAACCGTGTGGTCGAACCGCTGGAATAATGGAGAAATCGCACTGGTTCGATCGCGCAGCTCCTATCCGACGGAGCCGGATCAATGCATAGAAAGGGACAACAATGGCAGCGAACAGAGGTGAACAAGAAGCGCTCCTCACACCAGCTGAGGTCGCAAGCATGTTCCGCGTCGACCCAAAGACCGTGACCCGCTGGGCAAAGGGCGGCAAACTCTCGTCCATCCGCACACTCGGCGGACACCGACGTTACAAGCAATCCGAAGTAGAAAAGCTTCTGGAAAACTCGGGCATGATGATCCCCGAAGACCAGCTTCCGTTCTACAAGGGCGAATCAGAAGACTGATCCCCCGCAGAACAACACTGACAGTGGGGCTGCCGAACAACGGCAGCCCCACTGTTGTGTGTCACCACCACCCCTCATCACTTGCCGACGGCCCAAACAACGCGCATCGTTAAGCGGGAGAGCAACCACATCACCATCCGGTCACGAACGGTGATTCGCGTTGCAACACAACGGGAACTTCGCTGAAATGGAAGCCCGCACAGAAAAGGACACCATGGAGCCGACAACAGCCCAGGCAAGCGAACGCGACCAGGTCGCATACTTCTCATCGCTTGGAATTGCCGAACTCGTGGCCGCAGTAGCCAGTGAAGTGGGATACATCGGGCAAGCCACCCTCATCGAGCTCCACCACCGTCCCGGGGCCGGAGTATCTGGCCTCTTCGAAATCATCACCGACGCAAAACCCGCCTACCTGATCTGCACCACCGAAGTTGTCGAACCAGGAACCCCACGGGTATGGCGAACCGAAAGCCCCATCGGAGTTCTCCACCTGTGGGAGCACCCCCACGACCCTGGCCTACCAGGCCTTCCCCTCGCATCGGTCCCCGAATCAGTCCAAGCGACCTGGGGTGGCCAATTGGACCTCCTCAACCTCGAAACCCTTGCCTACCGGCCGCTGCGTCGCGCCGTGTTAAAGGCAACCTTCGCCGAACCGCTGGGAGAAGTATTCCTCAAAGTGCTCCGCAAAGACGCGGACCTACTCGCCACAAAACACCGTGTGCTCGCCGACGCCGGAATCCCCGTCCCACACCTTTTAGGCGACCCCGTCAGTGACGTTCTTGCCATCCGGAGGGTGACCGGGATGCCTATGGCCCAAGCCATCATGGATGGGCGCACACCGCCGGTCACCGGAGCGAATATCGTGTCAGTGCTGTCGGCGTTCCCGGCTGACCTCATGAACGCGCCAGCACGGCCCGCATGGACGGACCGGCTGGAATGGTACGCGCACGCCGCTGACACCGCTCTACCGGAAGAATCGACACGCATTCACGCGCTCATGCACCGCATTAACCGCGTGCTCGACACTGCCTACCGTGGCCCGCTCGTCGCCAACCACGGTGACTTCTACGAGGCAAACATCTTTGTCCAGGATGGACAGATCACGGGAATCATCGATATTGATTCAGCGGGTCCTGGCTACCTCATTGACGACCTCGCCTGTTTCATCGGACACCTTGCGGTTCTTCCCACGCTCGACCAGCGGTATAGCCACGTGCCCGACTTCGTGCGGTACTACCTCACCGAGTTCAGCAACGAACTCGCACAGCGAGGCATTGACCCGCAAGGGCTGTACGCGCGGTCCGCATCGGTGGTGTTGTCGCTCATCGCGGGGGCGCGCGACGAAGAAGACCCACACTGGAAGTTCGCTGCCCGCCAACGGCTTGCAGTCGCTGAAGGCCTCATCGGCGGAACCCAACCCATCAAAAGGTCGCTGTCAGCCCAATAAATCTTCATGAGAACATTCTCATGGTCCTCTCCTCTTCATCTCATGAACCACTGCCACGATGACGTTGTCAGCACAACGACATGAGTTCATGACAGGAAAGGTGAACACCATGAAGGCACGCACTTTGTTAGCAATGGCAGGCGCAGTCGGAGCAGTTGCAGTTACCGGTGGGGTGGCAATGGCAAGCGGTCAAGGAGCCCCACAACCTGCAGACTCCAGTGTTCTAGAGGCCACTGAATTGCAGGGCACCTCCCCGGTGAGTGATATAGCCACAACTGCTAACGGCAGCGTCTCACCTGCTGCGACAGCAAATTCTTCGACCACCACAACGGTGACAGCGCAAACTGCTACCTCAACCGCGACCGCAACTACTGCTGCGTCAACAACGAGCGCGGCATCGGCGCTCACCCCAGTCTCCGCGCAGAGCCCTGTCACCCCAGCATCACCTGTATCCGCGCAATCACCTAAGTCTCCGGTGTCCGCGGTGACCGCAGTTTCCCCAGTGTCACCACAAAGCGCTCCGTCAGCCTCCAGCGCAGCCTAAATAGCCTCACTGCGCAACGTGACACCGATGCGTAGCTGAGCGGGGCATCGGGCGGTTTTTCGGTGTTCACAACGCACAAAAGGGTGTGGGCTCCACTGATGAAAAACAGTGGAGCCCACACCCTTTGAAAGCGCTGAGAGCAATGAAGCTCCTAAGGCACCCAGGGGGTTTTACTTCCCAGGAGTGACCTCTTCAGTGCGGTGTGCGGCCTTTGACAACAGATCAGCGATGTCAACACCGGTCAGTTGCTTGATGACTTGCTGACCTTCGGCCAGCACGCTGGTGACGTTCTTGGTCACCGCAGTTGCACCGTCGGTGGAGATAACTGTCATGCCCTGAATGTTGCCCACTGGTTCGGCAGCGGCGCGGACGATCTCTGGCAAGCGTTCGATGAGTTCCTGAACAAGTGCAGCTTCGCCGTACTTTTGCAGTGCCTCAGCCTTTGCGTCAGTGGCGATAGCCTCAGCGCGACCTTCAGCTTCGATGGCGAACGCCCGTGCTTCACCTTCAGCTTTGATACCAGCAGCGAGAGCAACCTGACGGTCACGTTCTGCTTCACCTTGGCGGCGCAGTGATTCAGCGGCAGCTTCGGCGTCTTGGATCGCAGCGGTTTTGTTAGCTTCAGCGATGGTGGTGCGCTTGAACGCTTCAGCTTCCGTGTTGGCGTTTGCGGCGTCACGGCTAGCATTTGCCTCTTGCACCTTGGCGTAAGCTTCAGCTTCGGCTGGTTTACGCACCGAAATGTCGAGCTCTTCTTCGGTGACCTTCGCTTGCTCGGCGAGGGCTTCGCGCTGCTGTGTTGCCACGAGGCGATCTTGCTCGGCGCGAGCAAGTTGACCGGATGCTTCAGCCTGGGCGTTTGCACGGTCGGTTTCAGCCTTGATGGAGGCTTTACGCAGGTCAAGTGCCTTTTGGCGTTCAGCGATCTGTTCCGCGGCCTCGATGACAGCGAACTCGGATGCACGCTTGGCTTCCGCTTCTGAAACCTCAGCTACTTGGCGGGCACGCGCTGATTCTGCACGCCCAAGGTTGGCCAAGTAGTCCGAACCTGGGGTGGAAATATCTGAGATGTTGAGCAGGTCAACCTGCAAACCCTGCTCAGCGAGGTCGAGTTTGGTGGAATCCACCACGCGATCAGACAGGCCCTTGCGGTCTGAGATGATCTGCTCGATGTTCATGTCACCAACGATGGAACGCAGTGACCCTTCGAGTGACTCTTTGATGATCTCGGTAAGAAGTTCTTGTTGGGACAAGAAGCGCTGTGCAGCGCGGCGCACGCCTTCTTCATCACCACGGACTTTGAAGTTAATGGATGCTTTGATGGCGATCTTGATGCGGTTTTTGTCCACGCCTTCAACGGTGATACCGATTTGGCGTTGCTCGAGGGACATAGCGAAGCCCTGTTGCAGAATCGGCCACACGAATACGCGTCCACCGATCACGACGCGCTGGGTGGAGTCAGCGGAGGCGGTGCGGCCAGCGCCACGCCCCACGATGATCAGTGCTTCGTTTGGTGGGACGCGACGTAGACGCTTCGCGATAAAACCAACGAGGGAGAACAAGACGATTACTAGCGCGAGGATCGCGATAATGACCGGCATGGACGACGATTCTTCCATGAGATAGCCCCGTGAGGGGCAGCCCTTTCTGATGGGTGGCGGTGATGTTCAGTGATGAACGTTAGATGTGGGGGTGGGGAAACCTATGTGCAGGCTGGGGGCTTTACGCGTCGGGCTGGGGGTATACGGCGGGTTCCACGCGAACGCGTGAGCCGCTTTGTTCCACCACAACGATGCGTGTATCAGCGGGAATGGGTTCCAGCGACCATGCGAGGCGGCGTTCAAGTTCCAAGGGGTCATCAAGTGCAACTTCACCACGGGCGGTGGTGATTTCTGTGGTGCTGAGCCCTTGCATGCCCACCACTGTGGAGCGCACACCATCTTCTGTGTCGCGGAGGCGCTTCACAAAGAGGTTAACGATGAACAGGAAAGCGATGCCAGCGATACTGGAAAAAACGAGCGTAGTGCCTAAGCCATGACCCATGGAGCTGGAGATAACACCAACAGCGCCAAAGACAGTGAAACCAGCGCCGAGGGTGGTCCCAGACAGGAGACCATCGGCGAAGTCGATGATCTCTCCGAGGAGCATCGACAAAAGAAGAAGCGCGAGGCCGATGGTCCCGACAATAACGAACGTGAGCACTGTAAAGCCTTTCAACAAGCGTGACGCTAACAATCTAGCTCACGCAAGCTGAAAAGCCGTAGGTCTTTTCCACAAGAAAAGGTTGAAACCTCGGTGTTCAAGTCCCCAGACTATGCGGTGGACATGCGGTACCCCGCACCTCGAACTGTGTCGAAGCGGTGTGCGCCAAGTTTGTTGCGCAGGTACCTGACATACACATCGACCACGTTTGATGTTGGGTCAAAGTCATACCCCCACACACGGGAGAGCAGTGTTTCTCGGGTAAGGACGATGTCAATGTTTCGTAGGAATGTTTCTGCTAGGGCAAACTCTCGCGCTGACAGATCAACCTCTTGATCGCCAATGAAACAGCGTCGGGTGAGTAGTTCAAGGCGCAGGTCGCCGTTGATAAGAACTTGTGAGCTGCTCGGGTTGTCCCCTGTTCCCTCATTGTCACGGAGGCGTAAGCGCAAACGTACACGTGCAAGGAGTTCTTCAAACCGGAAGGGTTTTGGCATGTAGTCGTCGGCGCCGCCTTCCAGCCCTGCGACCGTATCGTCGACGGAGGTCCGAGCTGTCAAAATAATGACTGGTAGGGCATGGCCGTCATTTCTCACTGTTTTGAGGAGGGAAAAACCGTCTTGGTCGGGCAGTCCAATGTCGAGGATCGCCAGGTCGAAAGCGCGCTCGTTGAGTTCCCACTGTGCGTCAGCTGCTGTTGGGGCAATTACCGTGTCATAACCAGCATTTTTCAAGCCTTTAGCAATGAATGAACTGATGCGTTCTTCATCTTCAATTATCAGAATGGAACTCACGGTGTCTCGCTTTCAGTGCTGGTCATCGCTATATGGGTGAGTGGCAGTGTGATCGTGACGGTTGTTCCTTTACCAGGCTGTGAGGAAAGGTTCACGGTGCCGCCGTGAGCGGTTGCAATGGCTTGTACGATGCTCAATCCAAGCCCAGACCCGTCGGCTCTGCTTGCGTTGTCTCCACGGTGGAACCTGTCGAAAACTGCCTTGTGGTCTTCTGGTGCGATGCCAAATCCCTCATCTTGTACCCACAACGAAATGTGAGTACTTGTGGCGCTCGCTCCGAGAATGATGCGTGTGTTATCTGGCGAGTACTTCACAGCGTTGTCTGCGAGTTGTAGTAGTGCTTGAGTAATTTTTTGCCGGTCCACACTTTGCACGACGCCCGTGGTGGCGCTGGTAACCCATTCTCGTGCGCCTAGTGGTTGGGCTTTGTGAGTGACCTCATGCATGAGGTCGTCAATGTCAACTTCGCTGGGGGTCAGAAAATCTGTGCGTTGGGCTTTGGCGAGCAGCACGATGTCGTTGATGAGGCCCGTCATGCGGTCAAGTTCGTCGAGGACAAGTTCTCGGGTTGTGTGAACCTCTTGCGGGTCAGTCGTTTCAAGAAGTTCAAGGTGCCCTTGCACGATGGTGACGGGGGTGCGTAACTCGTGCCCAACATCGTCTAGTAGTTGCCGTTGCGAGCTGATCGCGGTTTCTACTCGGTCCAGCATGGAGTTCACTGTTCGGGTGAGTTCAGCGAGGTCATCGTTGCCTGTGACGGGAATGCGTGTGCTGAGATCATCCTCGGTGATTTGCGCGGCGGTGTGCCGCAATTGTCGGAGCGGCTGGAGGAGCCGCCCCACGACAACCCACCCCAACGCGATACTGGTGACAAGGGTGGCCAAACCGACCCACAGTGCGGGTATAAATGACTGGTTGAGGTCAGCAACTTCCTTTGTGTAGTCGTATGCCACGGCGATAAGCCCAGGGGTTGGATCGCTGGTCAGCGACATGGGTATGACAACAATGCGGTAGGTGCGTTGTGCGGTGGTTAACGTGGTGATCGTGGCATTACCGTCAGTTTTTGCACTGGTGACATATGCGACTAGGTCAGGGTCTTCCTCAATACGTAGCGGCACAGTGGACGGGGCAGTCCACCGAAGTTGGCCGTTGGTGGTGGCGAGAAGCCCTTCGTTGGGGGCTGGCATCACGGTTTGCATAGCCCGGTACAACACATCGTCGATGCTCGTGAAAGGCTGACCTGAGCCCGGATCGATACCTGATTCGAGGCTTGTGGACAGTTGCCCAGTTGCCCGAGTAAGCGACTCATCGATGCGTTGTTGCAGGTCTGTGAGTTGCAGCAGGTAGATGGAGATTCCGGCAGTGCCCAAGGAAAATGTGAGGAGGGCAAGGAAACCGGCGAGCATCCGGGCTCGAACCGACCAAGCGCGACGGTGACTTTTAGTCGTCATCGTCATCGTCATTGTCGTCGCTGTCATCGTCGTCGTCGTCGTCGTCGTCATCATCGTCGTCGTCGTCGTCCGGTGGCTCTGGTGGAGCAGGTGCGACGGTTGTGCCGTCCGGCGACTGGGAATCATTGGGCGCGGGGGCTGGGGAGGGCGCCTTGTCACCGTTCGCCCCAGGGGTGCCAGAGCTATCTGGTTCACCAGAACCATCCGAGTCTCCCGAGTTGCCTGGGTTCGCGGATGGGGATTCAGCGGTTGGAGTTGGTGCCGTACCTGGCGTCACCACAATCCCTGTGCCCACAGTTATGGTCTGTGGGCCGCGTGTAAGTGCGGTGATTGTATAGGCTCCGCCTATACAAACGGCAACAATAATGAGCACGACAATGCCAACTTCAAGAGCTGACCGTCGTGTTGGGCGATTCATGGAATGAGTGTGCCGAACAAAGATGAGAGCACGATGAGACGCCGGGAAACTACTTCCGAATGATTTTCAGCGCGATCAAACCAACGACTGCGGCCCCTGCACCCAGCGCGATCTTGACGTTGCGTGCTCGTGAGCCGTCGGTGTCACCTGAGATGTCACGTGTGGTGACGAACTCTTTGATGTCTTCACCGGTTTGCCGCGCCGTGTCGCCCGCTTGTGCGGCCAGGGAACTGGGGGAGAGGCGGGTCATGAGTTCGTCAACCAGGGAGGCGAGTTCTTCGCGTGCTTCGGCTGCGTCGTCTGAGGGGTTGCGGCTCATGAGAGTCCTTCTTTCACGGCGTTGATGTCTTGCTTGACGCTGGCGATGGTTTCGGTTGGTGCAGGTGGGGTGCCCTGGTCAAGCTGTTTCTTTCCAACGAATGCCAGAATGCCACAGATCAGGAACAAACTCCCAGCAACGATCAGCGCCGAGGCCCACAGAGGAAGGGCAAGGCTCAAGGCGGCTGTGATCGAGTAGAGCAAGAAACCAAGCCCGTAGAGTGCGAGCACTCCGGCTGCGGCGAACATCCCAATGCCGATTCCTGAGCGCGTCAGTTTGGTGGTGAGTTCCTTTTTGAAGGACTCCAGTTCAGCCCTGACGAGGCGCGAGAACTGTTCTGTGATTTGGTTGAGGAGCGCACCAATAGATGGTTTGCGTGAACTAGCGCGACCTGTCCCGGGGGTGCTTGCGTCGTGACCGGTGTTACCGGCGCTTGCCTTATCGCTAGGGTCTGGTGTCCAGTCCGTCATGTTCACTCCTGGGGGTCTGAGGGTACTGGTCTAACTCAACCGTTAACGCGCCCGTGGCGCAACTGGTCAGCGCCATGTTGCGCAGACAAACCCATTTTTGCTGTGACTTCGTGGTTTCACAGAGTGTTCGTAGTCAACGTCGCAAGTTCGTGGTTGAACGCGAACTTTGCGCACACTCATCGACAGAACGACTGTTTGATCGGCGGTGACGCTAGGGCGTCTTGCCTATACCGATGTGATGACTTCTGATGCGTCAGATGTGACCCATAGTGCTTGGTCGTCGCGCAATGTGAGTAGCGGGAAGCGGTCGCCGTAGGTGGATACGATGCGTTCGATGAGCTCCGGCGGGGCATGTTCAGAGGGTGGTCACCGGCTGCCGCCTCGGCCGTGCTCTGGGTAGCCCGAGCAGCCGAGGCGGCTGGCTCAGGCGTCGGCCTTCTGCTTCTTCGCCCGTTCAATGATCTCGGTGCGCTTGGCGTCCCGGTCCTTCTCCTCCTTGAGGGTCGGGCGCAGCAGGAGCATCGCGATGCCGATGACCAGCAGCACCGACGCCTCGTGGACCAGCATGCCCAGCGACATCGTCACGCCGCCGAAGAGGACGCCGGCCAGCAGGAGCGCGACCGTGAGCAGGGCGATGGCGATGTTGACCCGCATGGTGCGCACCGTCCGCCGTGCCAGGCCGAGCGCGTGGGCCAGGCGCGGCAGCCGGTCGGCCATGAGCGCGATGTCAGCGGTCTCGATCGCGGCCGGTGAGCCGGCGGCTCCCATCGCCACGCCGATGTCGGCCTGCGCCAGGGCGGGGGTGTCGTTGACCCCGTCGCCGACCATCGCCACGGTGTGACCCTGTGCCTGCAGCTCCTTGACGATGATGAGCTTGTCCTCGGGCATGAGCTCGGCGCGGACCTCGTCGACGCCGAGTTCGGCTGCGACGTTGCGGGCAACGCGTTCGGCATCGCCGGTCGCCATGATGACCTTGATGCCTCGGTCGTGGAGGGCCTTGATGGCCTCGGGTGCATCGGCGCGGATGGTGTCGGCCACGGCCACGATTCCGATCGCTCTGCCGTCGACTCCCACGAACATCGCGGTCTTGCCCTGTTCGTTGAGCTCCAGGATCCGGTTGAGGCCGGCGCCAAGCTCGGGCGCGAAGTCCTGGGCGGTATCAGAGGCTGCGTCTCCAGCGGTGTCGAGCAGGTCCGCAGAGCCGACGGCTACCGTGCGGCCGTCCACCTGAGCGCGGATGCCCTTGCCGGCGACCGGCTCGGCGTGCTCAACATGGTCGACTCGCAGGCCCCGCCCCTCGGCTCCCTGGATGATCGCCTCGGCGAGCGGGTGCTCCGAGGCGGTCTCCGCGCGGGCCGCCAAGATGAGGACCTCCTCGGCCGTGTAGGAGTCGTCGAGGACGTCGACGTCGGTCAGCTCGGGGCGCCCGTTGGTCAGCGTTCCGGTCTTGTCGACGACGATCGCGTCGACCTTGGCGGAGGTCTCCAGGTATTCGCCGCCCTTGATGAGGACGCCGTCCTTGGCCGAGCGGCCGATGCCGGCCACGATCGACACTGGGATGGAGATGACCAGCGCGCCGGGGCAGCCGATGACCAGCAGGGTCAGGGCGAGTTCGACGTTCCAGGTCAGCAGGCCGACAGCGAGCGCGGCGAGCATGACACCGGGGGTGTAGTACTTGGAGAACTTCTCCATGAAGGTCTGGGTCTTGGCCTTGTCGTCCTGGGCGTCCTCCACCCGGTGGATGATCTTCGCCAGCGTCGAGTCGGAGCCGATCCCCACGGCTTCGACACGCAGCACGCCGGAACGCAGCCAGGTGCCGGCGTAGACCTCGGAGCCCTCGGACTTCTCAGCAGGCACGGATTCGCCGGTGATGGTGGCCTCGTCGACTCCCCCGTTGCCGGTGATGACCCGACCGTCGACGGGCACCTGCTCACCGTTCTTCACCAGCACGACGTCGCCGGGGACGAGTTCCCAGATCTCGACGGTCTCCGGCTCGCCGTCGCGCAGCACGGTGGCGGTGTCCGGAGCGGCCTCGACCAGGTCGGACAGTGCCTTGCGGGTCCGGTTGAGGGTGGCCTTCTCCAGCGCCTTGCCGAGGGCGAAGAGGAACGTGACGGCGGCCGACTCCCAGTAGTTCTGGATGAACAGGGCGCCGACGGCTGCCACCACGACCAGCAGGTCGATGGAGATCATCTTGATGCGCAGTGCCTGCCACGCGGAGACGGCGATCGGCCAGCCGGCGACGACGGCTGCCGCGATCATGAGGATGTCCCAACCGGTGACGAGGGCGAGGACGATCAGCACGCCCGAGGCGGCGACCACACCCCAGGTCTTCCAGGTCTTCCAGGTCTTCATGGTTCTTCTTTCCGTTGAAAGCGGTCCTTTCGGGATCACTTCCAAGCTACGGTCGGGCGACTCCTCGTACCTTGACACGGATCAAGTCTTCATGGCTTTATCCGACTCAGCTCCAGACAACTGCGGATACAGAGCGCGACCCGCCGACACCGGAAGCGTCAGCGGGTCACTGGCTCTGAAGCAGTAGGCCGGTCAGATGATGTATGTCAGATGGCGGATGGTTTGGCGGTGTAGCCGACTTCCGCAACAGCCTCCACTAGGTCACGCACCGAGACCTTCTGCGGGTCGTGCTGCGCGATGATCCGGCCGGAGGAGAATTTCACCTCGGCCGACTCGACGCCGTCGAGCCCGGTCAGCTTGGTCTCGATCTTCTGGATGCACGACGGGCAGGAGAACTCGTCCGAGCGGAGGGTGGTGGTCTTCAGGGTGGGGGCCGAGGCAGTCATTGGGCTGCTCGTCTCCTTTCGTCTCGGTTCTGGTTCCTTGGACATCTCTTAAGTTACGCAGAACCGAGCGAACTTCCCTTGACGTGGATCAAGAACCACGGAGAATCTCCGTTGCGGCGGCTTTGGCCGCGCCAGCAGACCCAGTGCGCATCGTCAGTCGTAGAAAGAGCCACGTCTCCCACGTAGAGCGCCACCCAGGCCGCCAATCCATGCCGTCATCCTCATCAGCGAAAGCAATGCGGATGTACCACTCGTTGAGAGCGTCCTGACTCTCAACCGATCCGTCCAGGCCTGAACCGTCGGTTTGGGCGAGCCGACCTCTCAATTGTCCGCGCCGTTTGGGGAGTTCCGCGATGAACGAAGCAAAGGCAGCATCTGCTTCGCCCCAGGAATCGAAGTAGCTGGGCTTTAGATGCTTCATAGCGTAAAGATCGTATAGGGAGGCTTGTATTCGTCCAGGAGTTTTAACAAGGCCACCTGCGGCCCGACGACGCCTCGGTTGGCGCAGTTATGCGATCGGAGCTCTGCGGGGTCTTTGGCATCGTGGTCGAAGACGCCCCCAACGCGATGCTGCCAGCCACGGCGCCCCCTACCTCACCACCTTGAGGTGCGTGTACGCGGACGGTGGGGTGCGTGAGCTGCGAGTCCAGCAAGGCGACTTTGGGGTGCTGGTGTGCGCAGGCTCAACAGGCGCCGGCAGTTCGTGCACGGAAGAAAGGCTACTGCGGGAGCAGAAGATCGGAGACATTGAAGTCCGGATCTGCTGCGCCGCCGCCACGATCGGTTGGTGGTGCACATCTCGTTGCTGTTCCCGATGCCGCTGATGCGGCTGCGCGACCCATCCAATACTCAGCGTGAGATCCGCGATTGCAGGGAGACGTTCGGTTACCCCCGGCTCTCGACGCACTCCTTTGGGAGGACGGTCGGCACAATTCTTGACTTGGAGGGGTTGTCGGCCACCGACATCGCGGACTAGCTAGGACACGAGAACCTAAGCTTGATGCAGGATGTGTACATGAACACGATTAAGGGTGCGACTGTCGCGGCAGAAGTGATGGCCAGGCGCCTGAGCAGACTGATCTGAAAACGCGGGGTAACCGCGGGGTGCTCGACTTCTAGAAACGAAAAACCCCTGCCGCAGCAGGGGTTTTTCTTATGGTGGCTCCGACCGGCATCGATCCGGTGACCTTTCGATTTTCAGTCGTAAGCATAAGGTAGACTGAGACGTAAGAAACCGCGAGATTATGCGGATTACACGCCCTCACGGTATCGTCAGAATACCGTCGCAATGTGGGTAGTAATGGAGGTAGTAAATCATGGCCAGAAAATCGACTCAGGACACCGGCAAGACACCCAAAAAAAGTCACATCCCCAAGCACGGGGAAGGCTCCTTCCGGTGGCACGAGCCAAGCGGCATGTGGCGTGGAAGCATCGAAATAGGAGACAGCGCACTAGGCACCCGAAAGCGCATCTACGTCTCACACAAAGACGAAGACATAGCGTGGGACAAATTCCAGGTGCGACGCAAGCGGCTGATGTTGGAAGGTCGCGCCGCTGCGAAATCCCGCTCGAAGACAGTCGGGGCGTGGTTGAAGGAATGGCTCGAGGCAGAGCAGACCCGCGTGCGCCCTAAGACCTTCAACGGGACCCGCACCTACGTCACGCGGTGGATGATCCCCATCGTCGGGAGGGTGCAGCTTCAAGACCTCGAGGCGAGTCACGCCAAAGCAATAGTGAAAGCGATGCTGGATGGTGGGAAGAGCACGACCTACGCGGGGACTGTGCTTGGGCAATTTCAAAGCGCGCTCAGGGCAGCAATCGCAGAAGGCTACCGTGTCCCAGACTCAGTGCTCCTTGTCAAGAAGCCCGCGAAATCAGCGCACGACCGGCGCGACCTCCCACTAGAAGACGCACTCAAAGTCGTGCGACACCTCGGCAGGCTAGTCGACGCCGACCCCCAGAAAGCAGGATTCGCTTCCAGGTGGCTCGCCGCTTTTCTTGAGGGCATGCGTCAAGGCGAAGCGCTCGGCATGACATGGGACCGCGTACACCTCGAAGAATCCTACTTCACGATCTCCTGGCAGCTCCAAAACCTCCCCTACAATGTGGCCTACGACCAGACCAGCGGCTTCCGCGTCCCCCACGGCCACAAGTCCCAGCAGCTATGGGGCTCCTTCCACCTCGTAGAGCTCAAATCCGACTCAGGCTACCGACTCGCGCCCATGATCCCCGTGCTCGCGAAGATGCTCGAGGTATGGAAAGAGCACTGCCCGCGCAGTGAAGGTAATCTAGTGTGGCCTAGAGCGACAGGCGAGCCGCAAAACATGGCCGCCGACCGGGCGGAGTGGGCCGCGATCCAAGAAGAGCTTGGTATCTGGAAGACCCCACCCACGATTGTGGACGGCAAAGAAGTCGGTGGGCAAAGGTATGTCATCCACGAGATACGCCACACCACCGCGAGTCTCCTGCTTCATATGCGGATTGACCCCAAGACAATCAAGGAGATTATGGGGCACTCCGAGATTGTCACGACCCAGCAGTATCAGCATGTGAGTATGGAGCTTGCCCGTGAGGCGATGGAGGCCGTGGGGCAAAGGCTTCAGCTGATGGGGGCAGCTCCGGGTGTGGAGGTCGCTCCAGCTCCGATGCCAGGTGTAAGTGTGGATGATCTGCTGGGCGCCTTTGCGGCTTTGGAGCCTGCTGATAAGTCGATTTTCTTGGCGAGGGCTGCGGTTTTACTTGCTGGGTGACAGGTGTCAAGTTGTGGGGGTTGATTTTGTGGTGTCAGGGTTTTTGGGTTGACTTGTTTTCACCCGCTCACCACTTGCGCATGTCGGTTCAACCGTCATAGAATAGAAACATCAAGACGGCAGGACAACAGTCCACAGGCCGCACAACCCGGAAGGACCGGAACCATGGCACAAGCAATCATCTTCAACAAAACCGGCAACACCACCAACTACACCGCGCAGGTCACCATCGTTGAAGGCTTCCCACAAAAAACCATCGCAGCATTCAAAATCATCGTCGTCAACGGCGGGGCGCAAGGCCTGACCATCAAAGACCTCGAGAGCAACGAAACCATCTGGACAGGGAAAACCGAACGTCCGATGAATACCCAAGACGTGAAGAACTTCGTCAAGGAAATCACCCGAAACTAACCATCACCTATGGCCCTCACCTCCGGGTGGGGGCCATCTTTCTTAGGAGAGAACTATGAATCCGGCTACTTTCAATGCGCTTCGCTCGGCTATTGGGTTAGAGCAGCAAACCATTGCCTCTGCGCTTGGGCTAGGCGCGCACGGCAAACGCTCTGTAGAAAGATGGTGCGCAACAATAACCCCACCCGCCCACGCAGTGACCTACCTGCTGGAAATGGTGGACCGTTACGACAAATTCCTTGAAGGGGAAATGGAGCAGATCGACCTCGCAGCTGACACCGGCAGGGCAATCGATCTCATCGTTTTCAAGAATGAGGCGTCATTTCTCACGGCGACAGACGGTAAATCTGGTCTCCCCTGGAGCATGTACTCTTCGGCCATACAGCAGGCTGCATTGTACGCGCATATGTCAGGGGTGGAGTTCGCTGTGGAGTATGTGCACATAGAAGCGAAGGCCCCGTAAACACGAATAGCGCCCCCACCGGTTAGGGTGGGGGCGCTTGTGTTATTCGTCGTAATCATCCCAGCGGCGCGGACGATACTTCTCGTGGTTGGGTTCGCTTCCCCCGCACCACATGGCACACCGGTCAGCAGCCGCCTGAGACGGGAAAGGCGTCAGGCACTCGGGGCACTCAAAAGACGTTGGCATTTTGCCACCCCCTCCCACTGCCACCCACAAGCATCCCGAGCATCCCCGGCGGTGACCACACACCGTACTGGTCGAGCATGTACTCGCTCGACCTTTCCGCCTCAAGAGCAGGGCACCCAAAGAGTGTGCGGCCCTCGAATTCTTGGGTGTAGAAGTGGTGGTAGTGCGCCATGAACCACAGTTTCGTTGTGCCGAGTTCTTCTGTGCGGCCTAGGATTTGCCGTTCAATCGCCGCCCTGGTGCGCGTCTCCGTGGACGTTCCCCGGCCCTTTTCCTTGTATCCGTGGGAGAAATAGCACTCCACACCACCCAAGGTGAGGGTGATGCCGGGGTGGGTTTCCCCGATGGTCCACTCAATGTCGTGACCTAGCTCATGGAAAAGCCGTTGCGTCATACGGGCGATGTGGGTGCTCGCGTTGTCGTTGCTGCTGGTCACGGGGTCTTTGCTGCCGTTACGTGTCCATTCGCCGTGGTTGGATATCACAGACGATGCGGATACAGGCAGACCAGTCGCGAGAAGTTGCTTGATCGTCCACACGCGCATATCGAAGTCCAATTCCAGCTGCTGGGACTGATTCAGTTCTATCGTGTGTGGTTGGTTGGCGTAATTGTTGCAGGCACCTTCCGTCTCATCGCCCATGAAAGCGACATGCACCCGCGCAGGCTTCAAAGCCCGTATCTGCCTGACATGCGCAGACACCCCGCGCCGCCAGTTTTCCACAGCCTCCTGAGTGCCCTTTTTCCCAAGCTGCGGATCAGCGACCAGCACCAGGTAAGTGTGGTCCTGCTCCACATGGGAGATAGGGTCCGGCTCCCAGTCCGTGAGGTCGTCACGCCACCTTTGTAGGACTTCCGGGCGGATCATCTCGTGGCGAATCTTACGGAAGCGCGCCGAGTATGACGAAAGCCACCCCTTGTCGCCTGTTGGGTGCTCCCGCATCGACATTCGCACCGTGTCATCCACAACCTCAAAAGCATCAGGATCAAGGCCAAAATGGCGGATTAGCGCACCCCAATCCCCATCAAGGGTGCCCTCCACGGGCACGTCAGTGACATCCGCGCCCGTAGAATCCACCTCAATGTGCGCCCGAGACTTCGCTGTTTTCTCCGCTAGCCGGTCAGAAAGTGCCACAAGAGCATTCCTCTCTACGGTGCCGCCCGACCGTGATCGCGGTGACCCGATGACCTTCTTCGATGAGCGCACGACTAATTGACGCGTGCGTCATGTCCGAGTCCAAAGCCTCCGCCAAAGCGTCGACGTCATCGGCGGGCAAGGTGTGCAGCAGTCGCCCGACCTGGCAGCGTGGGCCACCCACGGGTACTTTTTGCGCTTTGAGCGCGTCAGAGAGTCCCATCACCCTGGCCTTCCGCTTCGGGTAGGCCACCGAGTACGCCTTGAAGGAAAGCGATTAGGGTGGCACCGGCAGCGATACTGACCGCGCCCAGGTAGTCGAGCTCAGTGATAGCACCCGCACCAAGCGCAGGGATCAGCACCTGCAAGAAAGTGCGGACCGCACGGATCGCAGCAGGCCGCACAAGATTCTCAACGTGTTCCATGATGTTTCTCCTTATTTCCTGATAGTCCAAAAACGGCCTTCATTCAGGCACATTTGGAACCGCCTGATCGCAGCCTTGATGGTCTTTTCCTTCTGCGCTTTCTTGAACCCAGACCAGAACCCGGGGCCGGCGATGCCGTCGATCTTCCCCTTGTAGAGGCCCTTCTTTTTCAGGTCCTGCTGCAGGCGGGCAATCAGCTGGGACCCTTTACCCGCACCAGGTGCCCCCCACTCCCACCCGGTCGTGAGATGCTGGTTTCGGTGCTGCCGCTCCTGCCCGGACACCTTCCCGTCATCCGGTGTCCCTGCGACCTGCTGGGCGCGGCGAGTCGTCGCAGAACCCCACTTAGAGTCCTCCACAAGCCCTTTCACCACAGACGGTGTGGACGGCTTCGGGGCTTTCGCGGTCTTGATTTTCCGGGCCACCGCAGCGACCTTTGACGCGGACCCGACGATCTCAAAATGCATCTCATCCTTGCGTCCGGTGTAGTCCCCACCCCACCGGACGACCCCATCGAGGTCTTTCAAGATTCGGCGGATCGCGGTGACCTGTACGGGCTTGAAAGTGCCCCACGCGCCGAGGGGGTGCCTTGGCGCGTTGAAGTCCACCGCAGTACCACTGGCGTGGTTTGAGAGAGTGGACGCACCCCGGATCGCCCGGTTAGCCCACCCCCACGAATGCGATTTCGTGATCGGTTCGACTTCCTTGTGGAAGCGCTCACCGAGGTAATCAAAGATCGTGTGGACGTTCCCGCGACGCACACGGCCCGTGATCCACCGCAGGCTTGTGAGCGTCGGGGACAAACCCGTCCACACGCCGGACCAGCCATTTTGTGAAACAACCATGATGTTTTTCTCCTGTTTTTGGTATGAAAAAAGCACCCACTGTGGGGTGCTAGGCGATTGATTTGAGGATTTCCGGCCAGTCCGGTGGGGGAGGTGGATTGCCCGCCTCGATATGCTGACGTAGCACCGCGATGTAAGCGGTCGCCGCGAGGTCTCGTGATTCGAGGACTGTGACTCTGTCCTCGAGTTTTTCCACGATCGCGAGCGCGGTAGACGCGAGTGTCGCCGCGGTGTCTGCTTTTGCTTTTGGTGATTCTCGCAGGTGCAGTAGCACGGCGGTGACGATTGCTCCGACTCCGGCTGATCCGATGAGTGTGAGGACCATGGCTGTCATGCGCCGCCTCCTTCCTCTTCCGTCCCAGGCTCGGGGTCCGGCTCTGGCTCGGGGTCGGGTTCGGGGGTTACATCGGTCCACCACCCATCCACGCCAGGCACCGTCATAAGTAGCCCCTGCGAGTCGTTGCGCCACACACGCCCCTCATGCGCAACCCTCTGACCAGGAACAAAACCCGTCAAAGCGTTCTCCCACGTAGGTGGTGACTCAAAAGGAACTGGTGGGCATGCTTGCGCGAACTCGCGCACCTGCCCCAAACACCGCAGCCACGCGCCCACGAACCCGGCCAACCTCTCCCGCCTGGCTGTTTCCGCTTCAATCTCCAACTGTAAAGCGGCTAAATCCGCTGCACTTAAGCTTGATACACTCACAATGCTCCCCATCCTTGCCCCCAAAAAAGTTGAATTAGTCCGTTAAGTCCATGCCCGAAAAACCATTGAGCGTGGCGTAAGTCGACGGCGTCAGAACGGCATCGCTCACGGCTGCGACCATAATTTCCTGCGTCGACGCATGCACATACCCGCGCAACGGTAAACGCGCACCAGCACCAGCGAGATTCACACTGGTTTTCCAATCCAGATTGCTTACACCAGCAAGAACGCTCAACGGTTCGCTGACTGCGATATACCCGGTGCCGAACTCACCGCTTTTCAGCGACACCGCACCACGCATGTAAAGGACACCATCGCGCACCCGATACATCGGCTGCTGTCCTGCGTGCACCTGGCAAGCAGGCGACGGGTCGAAAGGCACCCATCCGGTGTCTGGTATGCCCCCCGCGCGCCCCAAAACGGTTACGCGGCGCATCCAGTGGAGGACGAAAACCCTGGCCCCCACAGGCGGGTTGACCAGGGCATCCGGGGTGATCGGCAAAGGGTCTGTTTCCCCGTCAAACCTGATCCGCAGAGGGTTCGCACCGGTCACGGTCGCCCACCGGAAAGTCGGGACGGCGTCCACAACTTGCTTCCGGATCATCACCGCGATGTCTGCCATGAAATCTGTTGCACCGCGCATCTACACTTCCACCACCTTCCGCAAAGTTGTTGTGGTTAACCCTGTTTCAGACCAGGGGATCGAGTATTTTGTGATGACATGCCTGCCGGTGATCCCTGCCCGGTGTGAGGCGAATGTTGCTGCGTCGTTCAGGTTGAACGGGCGGTAAAGGTGGGTGATTGTGACGGTCGACATTGCGGAGGATAGTTCTTGTAGTCGCCTTGCCGCGTAGTCGTTGAGGGCGGTTTGCCCGGTGGTTTCCACGTTTTCTTCGACGTGGTCGATCCACCGTCCGCGCGCCTGGAAACTGTACGGACTTTGCGGGTTTGTGTTCTCCGCGACAGACACTAGGGCTTCCTCGTCTCCTGTCGCCTGGGAGACGCAGATCACACGGTTAGGGACTGTATAAATATCCTCGAGGTGGTCGAAGTCAGGTGTGAAAGTCGCGTTTTCCCCTTCTTCCCATTCGGCGACGATTGGACGCGATTTCGTGTCCACGTATGGTGTGATTTGGTAGCGCCCCCAGCCGTCACACCACAGTGAAAAGTAGTTCGCGGATTCCAGCAGATCGTTCACCACCCGCAGGAGTGTTGTCCCTGGCTCCCAGGTGGTGTCTGTCCGCGTTGTCTGGTCGGATGGGTTCACTGCCCCGGCTGGTTCCCCGGACATTTCAATGACGGCGGTGACCGCGTCGGTCAGGTTTGTCCCTGCAGGGATTGACAGCATCGTGGGGGTTACTGCCTGGTCAAGGATCGCAAGCTTGTCGAGCAGGTCCACAGTTTGGGTTGTGAAGTGGTCATCCCACGCGGTTTCGGGGGAGGTGGGAAGAAACACCCCCAAAGGGTGATCCTCCCCGTCTACGCTGATGACCGGTTGGACACGAAGATTAGTCCAGTCCCTCGACGTCACCCCGACAACGTCAAGGGAACCCGACGTTTTTACGATGGCGTTGGTGTTGTACTCGAATCCGCCCCCCTCGACGCCGGGGAGTTCCCCTAGAAGGTTCTCCCCGGTGTCGAGCAGGTTCACCTTGAGGGTTTGAACCCTATGCGCTTTACTCATAGATTTCTTCCTCTTGGTAGTCGGTTTTTGTGAATGCGACGCTCACCTCCGGCCATTTCGACCCGGTCAGTTCTGTGCCGTTGACTGTCCCTAGGATGCGTTGTCCTGATGGGTCTCGGTAGCAGATTGGGTCGGGTGTCCATTCGAGGTTTTCCCATTGGTTGGGTGGTGTCGCGTCGGGGGTGAGTTGGGCTGTCAGCGTGTAGGTTGATGAGCGGTTCTCCCCGGTGATTGTGATGGGGTTTGCGCGTCCGGCCATGTGGATGGTGGCGCGGTTGCGGCTGTGTTGTCGTGAGAGGTTGGGGTTTCCGTACACTCTGTAGACTTCGCTCATGTGCGGGCCAGTGTTGATGTAGTGCCATTTCGGTTCGTTGATTTGGTAGTCAACGTTTGGCCCGTTTGCGCTGGTGGGCAACACGGTTTTGCTGACTGCCCGGTAGGTGTTTGTGCCTGCGAGCGCGGGGATGGGGTCGGTTACGGCTCCGTCGAGTTGTATGTCTTCCGCGAGGGTTACCCAAGGGCTGCCGTCAATGCTGCGTTGTAGCGTGAGGAACTCGGCAGGAACGGTGCTGGGGGTGTAACCGTCGAAGTAGGGGCCGTCGTATTTGCCGGTTGCACGTAGGCGGTTACCCCATTTCCCTTGGGAGATTTCCACGGGGCCGGTGCCGTACACGCGGATCGGTTCACCTACAGGGCCGGTGTACCGGTTTCCGTTGAAGTGGAGTGCTTGCCCTTCCTCAAGCGGGGTTATCACGTAGGTTTCGTTTGCCAATGTGGCAATGGTTTCGTAACGCATTTCCCCTCCAATCATGGATTCGGTTTAGGGCGCTTCCCGACATTAAGCGATGCCATACTCAGCGGCCAGGGCGTCCATCACAGCGGACCGGACCCCCGCTTCATGCGCCCCCAAGTAAACGAGCGAGTGCACTACCGAGGCGTCATTATTTATGTTCGCCAAAGGAACTGCATTGAATCCATCGACCTCAATCGAGTTAGATGACTCCCCGTGAACGTCAACGGTGATAATGGTTTCCTCGCGGACCCCTGCAATAACTGCGGGGCCTGCCACCATGTTTACTGCCGCAAATTTTGTGGCCTCGGTGGTGTCTGTCGCGACGGCCACCCACGCGTTGCCAGCGCCATTCCTACCTATGGCGAACCGGTCAGTAGCGGGGTTTACTGCACTACGCAAGCGGGCACGGACCCCTGACGGGGCAGACGCAAAGACCGCGTACATCGTTAGTGGCTGAGCAGCTGTTTCAGTCAGACCTCCCGTGGTGCCAGACCCTACTTTTTCTACTAGCGGCACTTGCCCAGTAAGCGAAAAGAGCCGATCTTCAAGACTGATTGGCACTTCCGAAAGAGTGAGCACCGACGTAGATTCGTATGCTGCGCCGGTCCATTCGGCACCGACTGAGTCTCCGTCGAAGTAGCCCCAGAGGGTCACGCCGGGGGTCAGCAGGATGTCACGCACATCGAGCACGCCTCCCGCTTCGGTGTTGTCGATGGAAAGAGTCAAGTCAGCCCCAGACCCGTTGGCTGGAAGCACGAACGTCACATGGACGCGCTGCCAATCCCCCGTGGCCTCCACGCCGCCCTGCTGCCAGTTGCGGCTTTGCGTGCCCGCTGCCCACCTCCCAGAGACGGCCGCACGGATGCGGGTATCTCTGGTGGCGCGAACCCATGCGGAGACGGTCAGCGGCCCGGACAGTGCAGCGTTCACGCGCATCACACGAGCAGTCGGAGAGTTCCCCATTGCGATGAGACGAACGTATCCGCGTTCCTCGTCCAACAGCGGCACGGGAGCCTCGAAACGCGTGATCACGGTTACCGGCCCAATCGAGCCGTCCTGGAACGACGGACGCGGATTGAGGTTGGTGAGCGTCGAGAAGGATGCTCCTGCCCGGTTCCCTGCGATATGCGCAGTATCATCCGTGACCTTCTCGTTCACCAGGCTGCCCAGCGAGTTCTCCGAGGTGTTGTTGTTGCGTATCGTTGGCGTGGTCATGAACGATGACTCACCAGGAAGGCGTATACCAGCGCCGCGATGGCCTGAGATCGTGTTCCCGTTGATAACCGGTTCCACAGTGTCACCAACCATTGATATGCCGTCTCCGGTCCCGTTCTCTCGGATCACGTTGTTTGTGATCTGTGGGAGGGAAATTAGGGGAGAAAGGATCTCGATCCCTCCCGCGCCGTTCTGGCTGATACGGTTGCCCTGCCAGATCCACCCTTCACCGATCCGACCGGTAACTCGACATCCTGCGAGAGTGTTTCCCACAATTTCGTTATCCGCAAACGTGTAAGAACCCACTGCGGCGTCACCGACAAGCACACCGACGCTGTTGCCACGGATAATGTTGCCCGTCGCGAGGTTGTTGCGACCTCCGTGCCTGCCAGCCTGGGAGCCACCGTCGATGCTGATTCCAGCGTTCTCGTTATCAATGAACTGGCACCCGGTAATCACGGACGACTCTGCGCCGAAATCGCGCAGCCCGTTCCAGTTGCCGACAGCAACACAGCCGGTCATGATGAACCCAGCCCCCTCGCCGCGCACACCGTTAGGGGTGCTGATGAGGTTTTCGACGAAGAACCCGGACGAACGCGCGCCCTCCGCATAGCAGGACTCGAAACGGACAGTCTCATTCTCGAACGCGCCGGTTCCGATCCCGAATCCGGCACCGAACGAATGCCTGCTGATCGCGCCGCGACCAGAGCCGATCGCCGTGCAGTCCGCGAAGGTGACGTTGCGGAGGAAGTCGCACCCGAATGAGGTCGCCCATGAGTTTAAGATTCGCACCCGGTCAAAACGGGAATCGACAAGCCAACGCAGGGCGATCCCCTTAATGCCCACCTGATCCATAGGGCCGGTCTGGCCACTGCAATCGATGGTGAAATCCGCGAAATGGAGGCCATTGAGCGTTGTAGTGTCATCGAAGCTCGGGTCCATGATCCCAAATACGGCTGATCCTTCTGGAAGGATTCGCGTATTTTCCCGACCCGCCCCCACAAATCCGACATGAGACCCGGTGCGCCACCGCACCGAGGACTGTATGCGGTATTTCCCGCTGGGGATAGCGATCGTCTTAGGAACCCCTTGCGCGGTGACTGCGTCAACCGCGCGCTGAAACAGCGGATACGCATCCATTACACCATCGTTAGGTAGCACTTCGCCGGGCTCAAGGAATGAAGCTAAGTCCGTTTGCCGGATTTGCGTAAACGAGCGGGTCAACTCACCATAGGCGGCCCCTCCTTCTGAGACGGCCGCGAGCACAGCCTCCCCAGCAGGCGCACCCACGAGACCTGCAGCAGCAATGGCGGCGGCACTCGCGGCGGTTGAGTCGCTGAGTGCGGTTGCTACGTCTGCTCGTAAAGCATCCGCGTTTAGTTCAGCGGATTCGGCGGCGGCTTGTGTGTCCGCGCCCCACTGTTCAAGTTGGTCGTACCAAGGGTATTGGCCCTGTGTCGGGAAAGGTGTAATAGACATGAAATCATTCTCCAAAAGGGTCGTAAGCGAAACTGCCGTAACCAAAACCGGTCGGCGCGGCAGGGATAACGAGGGCATAACTACCAGCTGGTAACAGCGCGTGTGGCTCGCGTGTGGAATCAGGAGGGGTGTCTGCGTCCGTTACGAACCGAGGGTTTATCTCGAGGTTAGTGATAGTGCCATCAGCCGTGTTACTTGTACTGGGAGACGCATTAGGCTGGCCAGTCCACTCGTAAGTTGAGGGCGTTGGCGGGTCAGTGAAAGTCAGTGTGGTGACCCCTGTTTCCCTATCGAAAACAGGGATAGCCTCAACCGTGACCGGTAGCGGGAAATCAGTCGTGAATTGCTGCGACTCCCAGTTCGACCACATGCCCGCACCAGACCGAGCACGCACACGAGCCACATAATCTGCACCATCCACAAGGGCTGTCTCAAAAACAGCTGAAACCGCCCCACCAGACCCCGTACGAGTCTCCAAAAGAGCACCCTCAGAATCCAGCAACTGCGCTTCCCACACCGCCTGCCCAGTACTGTCAGCGTTCGCGTAAGACCATTCCGCCGTCAACCTAGACGACGGTAGAGTCCCGACCGGTGCAAGCAAAACCACGGCAGGTAAAGACGCCAAAGACGCTGACCAGACCGGTGACCATGGCCCAAAGTCGGGGTGCTCACCCTTTGTGCGGACCTGCCACTCAAGAGTGCCGGACACCCCAAGGGCGGACACCATCCGCACATCAGCCGTCGTGCCAGTAAGCAGCACCCACGCCCCACCATTGACCCGGTATTGCAGTTCGTAAGCGGTCTGATCAGTGGTGTCCACTGGGTTGTGGGTCCATGCAAAGGTCAGGATCGCGGCGCGGTCGATCGTCCCGACTGGTAGGCGACGCGAGGGTGCCAACGGTGGCGCGATCAGCTGCACCACAGCCGATGGGGTGGACCATCCGCCAGTCAACCCAGCAGACCCCACACCATACGTGTACACCCGCGTAGCCACACGATACTGGTGAGTGACATTCGTGTCCGGGGCCGTGTCAGCCCATGAGGTGACATCCCCCACGGTTGCAACATCCACCCAGCCAGTCCCACCGGGATTATCCTGGATGACGTGCTGGTAAATCCCCCACTGGTTCGTTGACTTAGACCAAGACACACTGATCTGCGTGCCCGATTTCTTCGCTACCACACCAGATGGTGCACTCGGCGACGTAGACACACTCACCGTAGCCGAGTACCCGCCAGCGCCACCGCCGTTCACCGCCCGCACCCGGTAGTCATACCGACGCGAAGCAACAGTGGATGTATCCGTGTACGACGTTGCAGTGCCACCAACCGTCGCAACACGAGTCCACGAGCTGTTGACGGTGTCTTTCCGCTCAACCTGAATCGAGTCATAAGGTGCCTGCGAAGTCGCCTGCCGAGTCCACGACAACGCCTGCGACGTGTCACTATTCCGTGTCACAGCCACAGAAGTCGGGGCGGTCGGTAGAGCAGGGGAAGTCGTCGCAGCACGCCCACCAGACCAGCCAGACCAGCCAGCGGAGTTTTCCGCCCGCACACGCCAGTAATACGTCCGATTAGGTGAAAGACTACTGTTCGTGTACGACCGGCTAGTGGTTGTTGCTGCGGCGGTACCAGACGTGAAGCTGCTGTTATCCGCCCGCTGCACCTGATAGCGCGTAATCGACGCACCATTAGTAGACGACGGAGCAGACCAGCTTATCCTCATGGAGGTAGAAGACACACTAACCACAGACGGCGTCCCCGGCGACGACGGCGGTGCGGCAGGGACCATCGCATAAGCATCCACACGCGGAGAAGCACCATTGTAAATGCCCTCAATACGCGCAGAAAAACGACGCTGCACCCCACGCGACGACGTCACAGACCGCGTAGCGATCAGCTGTGTGCCGCCATTATACGGCTGAGAAGCAGTGTAATTCACAGAACCAGTAATAGAATAACCCATCACCAATTTCTGATTGTCAGAAACCCCACCCTCAGACCCCAAGTAATACCGCGCGGTAATTGTCGTACCCGACACCGACAAATCAATACCTACACGAAAACGCGTCCCCGAAGGACCGGACCAAGAACCCCACTCAACGGCCATTCAAAAAACCTCCAAAATCAGAAACCGGCCCGGACCCTACGGCGCGACCCACCGAGCAAATCGGCTGACATCCCAGAAGCCGCAGCGATCCCCGATAAACCATCCACAATCCGATCAGCTAAATAATCTAAATCAGACCGCGAACCACGAGAACCGCTAGGACCGGCGATAACAGGCCCTGACGCAGGCATACCAGAAACAACCATTCGAGGGCCAGAAACCCCAGAAACCCCGCCGACTAATGAGTCCGTGAAACCAAATAGAGAATCACGAACCCCCGAATACTGGGACTCCAAGCCCTCACGGAAACCACCAATGATTAGGCGGCCTGCCTCAGTCAGAAGTTTCCGGTCTTTTTCTTTAGGCCCCTTCCAATCAGGGATCTTCGATGTGAGGTCCCTAAGACCAGCCTCAATCTTGCCGATCCCAGACTTAATACCCGCCCACAGGCCGTCAATGATCGCTCGACCAACCCCGCGCAGCAAACCGCTAGGGTTGCCAAACGCAGCCTTCACACGCGATTTGAAGTTACGGAAATCATTGACAATAGCGTTAAGACGATCAAGAGCGGCCTTCTTCATGTTCGTCAAACCACGAGAAAACGCCGCCTTCACATCGGAAATCGAAACACCGGTGATCGCCTCAACCTGGGCACCAGCAGTACGGAAATAACCAACAATGATATCCCAAACTACCTTGACCGTGTCCTTTAGCTGCTGCAAATTACGCGACGCGATACTTTTCGCGTAACCCCAAGCGGCAGACCAGTCCCCACGGAACAGCGCGGAAATCATGTTTACATAATCCTGCAGGTTACCGGCCAACCACTGCACAGTCCCAGAAATGTAGGTGATGACCTGTGAAACTGTTTGAGCTGCCGAACCAAGGGCACCAATAAACGTCAACAGAAGGAAGTTAATAACCGGTGTCAACGCTTCAATAACAGTGCCCAACGCGGAAACCACTGATTCAATCGTTGGCAACAATGACTCAAAAACGTCCGCCATTGAATCGCCCAAAGACTTCATGAGCGGCCCCCACTGCTCACCAATCAAAGCGAGAGTAGGCTGCAAAGCCGCATACACTTCCTCAAAAGCCGTCGCCGCCGAAGCACCCAAAGCCTCAACCGAAGTACGGAACTTCTCAGAATTAGTCCACATCCCAGCAATCGCAGCAACAACGAGAGCGATTGGGCCAGCGAGCCTAGAAACCGCGCTGCCAAGACCAGTAGCCCCAGCAGACGCCGATCCCATAGACCCGCCCAAACGGCCAAACGAGGTCAGTAGAAGCCCAACCCCAGACGTCAAACTGCCGACGATTTTCAGGACAGGACCCAAAACAACCGCAATACCCACCATCTTCAAAATCGTGGATTGGGTTTTCTGGTCCAAAGATTCCCACCAAGAAACAGCTGACCGAATATGCCCAACTAGAGTTTCGAAAAACTCCCCGAACTTCCGGCCTAGCTCTTCTGCTTTCGGTGCGAGCTCATCCATCTTCCCCATCAGTTCGACCAGTAAAGGTTGAATCTGGCCGAAGAAACCGCCGCCATCTTCACCTGCACCAAGGAAAGCGGCACCTAAACGTCCAAGAGCAGCTTTGGTGTTTTCCCATGCCCCCATAACGCTGTTTTGACCTATAGTGCGGGCAGCGCCAGCGATATTCTTATCAATCGCCTTAAAGAACTCTTCGCTGGAAATCTTTCCCTCAGAAGCGAGTTTCTTCACCTCACCCGCAGTGACATTCAATTCGTCCGCTAGCCACTGATAAATCGGGATACCACGGTCAGCGAGTTGGTTAAGGGAGTCCGTGTACGCGACCGTCCCAGTCTGAACTTGGTTGAATATGTAACCCATCTCCGACAGGCTCGTGCCTGCGACCGCAGCAGCGTCAGCAGTGCTAGACAGGTATTTCGTCAGGTCCTCACCGGCGGTAACACCGGCAGCGACAGCGGACGCGGCGATAGTCGCAGCATCCCCCAAGCCGTAAGACGTGCCCTTCACCGATTCCAGGGCAGAGTTCATAATGTCGGTAATAGATTCCCCGTCGTGCCCCAGCGCCATCAGCTTCGCGCGCGCGGTGTCAATCCCTACAAGGCGCTTAAACCCCAAAGCAATCGCGATGCCACCGACCGCAGCTGCAGCCCCCACAGCGGGCTTCGTAATAGAATTGGTAAGCGAATCCCCCACGCGAGAAATGTTCGCCCCCAGGTCCTGCAGCCGGGCACCAATAATCTGCAGGTTCATGCCCTTGCTAATGCCACCAGACAGGTTCTTCCCCATCTTCGCCCCGGCCCCGGAAACATTCACGCCCGCAAGCTCAGATGAAATTTGCTTAGACGCGCCCTTCAAAGACGGGATTAGAGTCAGGTACGCTGTAGCCAATTCGGTGCTCATAGGCCCTCCCCAGGGGTTAACTTGGCCTGTAGAATGGCCTCATGACTAAAAGACTTTTGCTTACCGGTTTCGTTGTCTCCGCGCTCACCCTCACGGGGTGTGCCATCCCGGACATGCCGATAAACGCTGAAGCTCAAACTGCAACAGAAACACCGGTCGAACCGGTCGAAGAAACAAAGGAGCCTGAACCGGCGGAAACCATTCAGGAAGAAAATACGCTCGCCCAGGACACAACAAACGCGGTCCTTGAAAGCAACGTCGTAAACTCATTTGATGAATTGGGGCCAACCAGCCCCGGCTACCCAATAACAGGGATTGACGCACTTAACACGACAACGATCAGGGTTAATGTGCAAGAAACCCTGACCGACGAGGATCGCACTCAAACCGCAACTTGGGTTATCAACCACGCCTGCACAACAGTTGACGCCCTATCCGTAGTCGTTATCCGTGACGCTTCCGGTGTGGACTCAAACCACTACAAAAACAAACTCGCAACGCTCCCAGCGTGCAAATAAAAACAAGGGGGTGAAAGCAAACCGCACCGGCCGCTTCCACCCCCTTTCCTGCCTCACCGTCGAGGCAACGCCAACAGACGCTTAACCTCATCCAAATCGGCTTTTTCCACACCAGAGAAACGCCCTCTATCATCCTGAGAGTCCCCAGGGCGAGGAATAGGTTTCGGGCGCTTGCGGTTCCGCTTCCCATCCTCGCTTTTCGCCCACGCAAGCCACCGCAAAGTATCAGCAATGGTCGCGAGTAAATGCTCCTGCACACCCCAAGCATTTTCAGGATGCACAGCCATCCAGGTCACCGAATCGCGAGGTAAATGCGCGGCAAGATCAGCCGCCCGCATAACCCGCAAACCTTCACCCAGATCATCCAAATCAAGCCCGTAATAGGCTTGAAAATCTGCCCGCAATTCCCCACGGTAATCACGTAGTAGAACTGCGAGCAGCGTTAGTTTGGGGCTAGAGTCTCCATGAGCTCCTTCATGAACTCCGCGACCTTAGTGACCCGCAAACGACCAGTTTTCGCGTCCCGCAGCTCGTGGCTAACCCGCTCCGCCTGATCGCCCAAAACCTTACGGAAAAGCCGCCCGATAGCCAGACCATTACCTGACGACAATTCGTCTAAGGCGTCAAGGACATCAAGGTCATCGAACACATCGGAATCCACTGAAACCTCAATGCCCATAACCTTTGCGCCTTCTTCGGGTGTTTCCTTTTTCTTCGCAGGCATGCCGCGCCCCTTCCACAAATCAATGAACTGCCGCGCAAAAAATGGTTAATGGGTGGTGTGGCGGGCGCGGCACCAAAGCCACACCACCCAAACTAAAGAACCGTTTATGGCGTGGAAACGATTTTCGCAATGTACTCGTAAACGGTGTTCCCGCTAGAGTCGGGGTAGCAGGAAAGCGTCACAGGGTAACCGATGGGTTCCCCGTCCACATAGACAATGTCCCCGACCTCAACGATTTGCCCGTTAGGAACAACAATCCTTTTGACTTTGTTCCCAGTCAGCAAAATCTCAAAGACGTACAACCGTGCAGGCAAATCCTTGTTGTTGTGAACAACAGTCAAATCACCCGAAGATTCCGTGACGTTATCAGGCCCGTAAACCTCACCCAACACCGCGGCGTTAGTTTCAATAAACGTCCACGTAAACGATTCACTGCGAGACGTGCGCACAGTGAGAACTTTGTCCCCACCCCACGCAATAATGTCTGTCGTGTCAATTTCAATTGTGTTCGTCAAACCCTCATCCGACACATACCCCAACCCCGACAAACCCGAAGGCAAAGCAGTCGTCGCGTCAGTCGGAGCCGCAACCGAAGTATCCCCAGCGAAAATACCACCAGCCGCACTAGGCTTACCCACAGAAACATTAGTCGCATCAGTCATGTCAAAATCCCTTCCAGGAAAGCAGCGCCGCGCCACTTAAACCAAAACAGGTTGAGGCTATTCACCCCTTGGTGACCATTTCCACGGTCATTTGATACCGAGGATGACCAGACTGACCATCCGGGAAGTTATACAACGCCGTGACCCTCACACGCCCCACATTCGGATGCGCAGAAAGGCCGTTAACAGCGTCGCGAACCGTCAGCGCTAATTCGCTTGCAGCATGCCTTGTCGACTCCCAACATTGCACAACGAGCAAAGGCAAATCACGATGCTCTGAATACGGGCCACCCGTGCGCTCAACCGTGGCAAACCGTGTTGGCCTATCAGCCGGGACGTCACCAAAAGCGAAACCCGCACCAAACACCGTGTTCAAATGGGAAATCACTAAACTCTCGATGTTAACCATTTCCCAAAACCTTCAATAAAGTGTTGTGCTTCAAATTATGGCGAATAGGGTAAACCCCAGCAGCGGTAACGCGGGCGTGTGCACGCACCTTCCCGGGCTTCACATCAGCCTCAAAACGACCCGCGCCAGCCGAGGCAGGATCCAGCATCGAATTAGCTGCAGCGGCCATACTCTCCGCATGGGCTAAAAGCCTCGCCTGCACACCAGCCGAATTCATCACCCTTGCAGCACCAGCGGAATTCATCTTCACCTTCACGCGACTACCCATCGACGCCCTCCAATTCCACCGGCATCCACCAACGAGTCGGCGTGTTCTCCAGCGTGTACGGTTTCGGGTCTCCCACGACAGGGCGCGGAACCTCTCCACGCACCCGTACCTCGCACCCCTTCAAAGACTGGTCAAACGTCTTCGGGAAATGCAGAGTCCAAGCAATGATTTTCCCGTCAGGGCGGATGGCCCCATCAGCATCATTCCTAGGCCCAGGCGCAACCAGAACATCCTCTACAACCTCTTCTACCCACACCACGGACGGTGACCCAAACGGGTCAACCCCGCCCGCTGTTGGGCGGCGAACCACCACCGTTTCCCCGCGCATGTCACACCTCCCACGGGTAAACAGGCGTAGGCCGGACAGGCATCATGTCCACCGTGAACGCCTTCTGACCGCCACACCCTAGAGAAAGCTTCTCCTGCTTAGTGAGGTAAAAATCGCCGTGAGGATTCAACGCCTTCCTAGTCTCCTGGTAAGGCCCAGCCCCCATCTGCATCGACTCCACGCCAACCAGCTCAGACTCGACCTCCATCGCCCGACGAACCACACTGCAGACGACACGCCGCCTAGTAGACTCAGACACCTCACCAGCAGTAGGACACACATCCAAGATGTACTGCGAAGCGTCCTCAAGCAGAACGCCAGCATGCGAGTCCCCACCAACAGGGAAGTCAGGCCAACGCAACTTCAAATCATCCACGGTGGCAAACGGGAAGGGTAAAACGTCAGCCATGACTTCCTCCTATTCACTTGCCCTTCGGTGGACGCCCACGCCGCTTCACAGGCTCAGAATCCTTCACCTGCACTGGCTCAGGCTTCTCATCATCGACCGGCACCCAGTCAGTGGAGGGAAGCCGCCGCGCCTTAGTAGACGCGACGGCCACCACAACACCACTGGCCCGGTTCTTCACCCGGACAAACCCCATCACTCCACCTCGTCAACAATCTTCGCGAACGCGTTAAGATCAGCGATGCCCCACCCGTAAACAACCTCTGCACGGAACGCGACCTGGTTGTTTCGCTGCAGGTCACCAGCACCATCAGGGTCACCATATTCAATGACCTTGAGGCCGATGTTGCGTTGAATACCCCACCGAATACCGGAGAAGTCACCGACGAACCCAAGCACGTCTGTCGCTGTGCTAGCCACGCCTACCGCACCGACGGTGTTTGACACGGACGCACGGTGCCCATCCAGCTCAGAAACAGCAGTACCCAAAGTGAAATTCGGGTAAAGCTTCTGCTCCGAGTTAGTGCCACGCAAAGTCGTGAACTTCGCGGCCATAGTCGGGTCCAAAGCCACATCACGGGGCACATAACCGTCCGCAAGCACAAGAGCATCAGCCGCGTCCAAGTTCGCGTAAGGCTTGTCCCCGGTAGCAACTTCAACCGAGTTAGTAGTGTCCGACAGCTTCTCAGCCATCGCCGCCACCGCAGTACCATCCATCGGGTTAATCCCGTGGAAAACACCGAAATCCAGAGCACGGGAAAGAGCAGGCTGGATCGCGTCCAACACCTGCCGCACCACACCCAGCTGGTGATCCTCGTCCGCCCACATGACCTCATTAGTCCAGCGAACAGTCTTTTGGAATTTAAATGGCTTCACGGTTTTCACAGTCGGGGTAACCGTCGAACCAGACTTATTCGCGCCCTCCCCAACATATTCCGCTTCACCAATGTCAAAAGTCATCGACTCCCCAGGCCCAAACTGCATCGGGATAGCACCAGAAAGCGCAGAAACAGTAGAACCGTTCGCGACCTTCCCAAGCCAAGGATCAATGAACTGAGTGGGGATAGTAATCCCAGAGGTAGTAAAAACAGCCATGAGTGAATCTCCTATTCACGCCCAAAGAGCCCGCGAACGAACTCAATTTCTTCGCCACCAGAAGTTTTTTCCGGGGCGTCTCCCGCTTTGGGCGCGACCGGCCCAGAAGGGGTAACAAAAGGCTTAAGTGTCTCTGCGTGCGCTTCGAGCTCTTCACGCGTGGAACCGCGCAGAGCAGCAGCAGGGACACCGGTAGCCTCGGCTACTTCTGCGAGGGTTTGAGCGAAAGCTTTCTCTTTCTCACCCTCAGAAATAACCGTTTCGAGGTCCTTCACCTTGCCGGTCAGGGCCTCGTTTTTCGCGGTCAATTCTTGAATAGCGGATTCCTTAGAAGCCAGCGCGTCAAAGTTCTCCTTAGCGCGCGTCTCCCATTTACGGGCTTCCGCTTTCCAATCGATTTCCTTCGCCTGTGCAGGCGTTTCCTGGTCACCGGTTTGATCGCTCATATGTTTTCCTCCCGTGCGGGACACCCCTCAAAAACGCCGTGCGGCTGTGAAAGGGGAAATGGGTATAAGAAAACCCTCCACCAGTCGGTGAAGGGCTAGTCTGTGTGTACACCGTCCGTGAACCGGTCAGGCTCCAGGCGGCGGGCAGCAGCAGTTATCTCGGTCAGATCGCCGGAACCTGCTTCTTTCCTAGCTTTCTGGTAAAGGTCGTATAGCTGGTCTGGGTCATACCCGTCGATGTGGTGGGCGGCGGCGTCCCATTCAGGGACCACCTGGCAGTCGCAATCGTCATGAAAGTCCTCACCAAAACCCCGCCCTAAATCACCAGCGGATTCTTCCGACCTGTACACGAAACCCCGAGACGCGAGCATCGTGCACCATGCGCAGGTTTTCGGGCCGGAAGGCACCCGCGCGAACCGCGGGCGGGCAGGATCGGCGGCGACGCTTCCCCGCACAGTTTCCCGCGCGGAGTAGGTGATATACCTCTGCATAGCCCCCTCAAGACGGGCAAGGACCCCGGCAGCGTCCTCCGTGAACAGCCCTCCAGCAGCCCACCGCACAGTAGCCTCAACCTGGGCAGGATCAACCGCAGCAGCAGGAACCGCAACGAACCTACCGGGCACCTGGGCGGCGCGCGTCTCCTCATACCATTCGGCAGCGGCAACAGCCGCGACGTCCCCGTACTCGCGTACCAGCACGGGGACAACCTCTAGCAGTGCGTCTCGCACGACCTCCGGCCTAGTGAAATCTAGGCCAGCTATGAGTCCGGCTAGGTCTTCCTTCGCCATGTCCACAATCGCCCTAGACGCCGACGACAGCCTGACGACATCAGCCCTCGTCGTCATCGCTGCTCACCTGACCAGACCCAACCAACGCGGCAGGGGAATCACCGCGAGCAGCCAGAACACGCTCAAGTACCGACGCGCCAGAAGATCGCCGCCACTCAGCTTGCATGCCCTCAATCTGCGTCGTCGTGAACCCAAGGCCACGCAGGGCCTCCGTCGTCTCACCGATCTTCGGCACTGCAGCCACGGCTTTCACCGTGAAATCAGCCGCAGCCTGCGGAGAGACATACCGGCATGGCGTCCACTTCACATCCAGCTTCCACATCTCAGGAGGTGGAGAAGAAAGGTTGTCCCGGAGCATCACGACATTCTGTGCGAGGCGTTTCAGCGGGTGCCGGAAAACGCGCCACTGGTACTCGGCGGTCTCAGACAAGCGCGCCTCCGAAGCCTCCATAGCCTCAGCCGAAGCTGGAGTTTCCGAGAACAAGCCAACCGACGACTGTGGCAAATCCGTCGCCGCGCAGAAATTCTGCGCAAGCTGCCTGTAATGCTCGAGGTGAGGTGACATCGTCATCTGCTGGAACTGGCCAACAGAGGGTTTCTCACCTTCCTCGTTCACGTCCAAAGCCAACAACCTAGACATGACGGCAGACCAACGATTATCGCCGGAAAACGCGCCCTCTTTCGCACCCAAAACATACCTTTGCGGGGACGCGAAAAACTCTGCCGACACCTCAGTACGAACCAACGTACGCAACGCCGCATCAGTCAAATAGCGAACCTCGCGAGTAATACGCGAATAACCAAACGGACGCGAAATCTGCGGGTCATTAATGAAAGGCTCAACCAAAACACGCCCAGTGCGATTAGGCTGACGGTCAACCTTCCACACACCCCACTCACGCCGGATATTCAACACCGCATCACGGGTGTAAAAAACCGCCTCACACGGCTGGTCATTCTCGTCAGTATCAACAATAGCCAATGCCGCACTAATCTCACGCCTGCGTTTATCCCACAACGCCGTAGTCCACTCGGCATCACGAGCCTGCAAAACCACGTCAGGCTCACCATCAACACCCCGCGTCGAAGAAATAAACGACACAGCCTGCTTATACGTCGAATTCAACGCCTGCGGAAGCTCTAAACCGAAATTATTACGCTCAAAAACTTCCCCCATATCAAACGGGTCAACCTCACCGTTCAAAGAAAAGCCCTCAAACTTATGCTTCCGAGTCAAATACTGCACAGCCTTAGCAGGCCACCCCAAAGCAGCCTGAATGTTCCTAGTCTCAGGCGGCAAAGAAATACCCAAATCCCGCAACACCCGATGCCCATCGTAATAAACACCAAGCAAAGCGTTCTTAAACCGCTTCCGAGACCACAAAGTCAACAACCGACGAAGCGTCAACACCTCATCATCAGACAGCCCAATCGCACGAACATGCGTCAATTCAAGGCTCATAGAATAGTCACCCCGCTTCCCTCACCTGATGGGCGACGCTTAGTCTCGTGGACACCCCACAACGCCAAAGTCGCAGCCTCAAACAACGCCACACCCGAATCCGTGCGCGCCATCCAACCAAAACCGCCGTCATTACCGATCTTCCGCTTACCCGCGTCCCTAACCTGCTCATCCAATTCGGGCTGCCCAGAATGCGAAACCAAACCAGAGCTAATCGACTCAGCCATCAAAGAATGCGCGGCAATAACTTGCCCAACATTCGGGGTCCAAATCACACGAGAAGGAACACCGGCATCACGCAACGCGGAAACCAAATACCCTGCACCGCCCTTGCCGTCCACAATGATCTGCGACGCGGAACGCCAACGCTCCACAAGCCAGTCAATCAGCCATTGCGTCCCCTCAGAGGGTGTAGAAAAACGGATACCCTCCACATGCGGGCACCCACGAGAAGGTTTCAAAGCCGCAGATAACCCAACCCCAGAACCATCAACAGGGAAACGAACTGCGAAAACTTTCTTGCCACTTGACGGAGGAGCTAAAACCTTCAAGCGCCCCCACTGCGTAAAGTCAACAGCAGCAGAACCCACATCAGCTGAATCCCAACGTCCTAGACGCTCACGACAAAACCCATCAGGGCTCATCGCGTTTTTCTCGTCCTCAACCGTCGTAATATTCAAACGCAAACCCAAAGCAGGGTTAGTCGCCGCCGCGTATTCACGCCAATGCTTTAAAGCCTCATCCGCGTGAGTTTCATCAGGAATGGACCATTCATCCCAGCAAAGACGCTTGTCCTTCCCTGCGACACCTTCACGGCGCACGCGAACAAAAACGTCACCCACGCTATTAGGGCCAGGCGGAGTCCCCAAATAAAACTGTTGAGGATCACCAGACGGGGCAGCAGCAATAGTTGGAAGCAACGCCTCAAGCTGTTCATCCGTGAGTTCCTGCGCCTCATCACAAAACAAATCATCAACCGTGTACCCACGACCAGAACCACGAGAACGAGCAACGAACTCACAAGACCCGCCATTGGTCAGCAGAATCGCTTCCTGGCCGTTCGTCTTCCGAATACCACCCTTGGCAAGCTCGTAAAGTTCGGGGTACTTACGCTCATTCTCAAAAAACGAGGCCAACCGCAAAAACGCTTTACGCGCTGTCTTAACCTCATGAGCAGTGTGAAGGATCTTTCGACCCTGCATAACCATCTTGTGCAACTGCGTGATCTCGACAGTGCCGTTCTTACCATTTTGGCGAGGCACAGCAACACCGCAACGACCAGCAGCCAGACGGCCATCACGACGCCGCCCCATCCAACCGCGCACAACATGCTCCTGCCAAGGGTCAGGCGTCAAACCATACCCACCAGCAAGAGCAACAGCCTCATCCGCGTCCTCAAAATCAACCGCCCTAGGATGCAAACTAATTCGCGGTTCTTGCACCCCTAAGTTCACGGCGCTTTTTGAGCTCATCGAGCACCGATCCCTTCCCTGTAGGTTCTTCCTCAGCTTCTAAAGCGGCGATCTCCGCCGACAGTGCACGCCATTGATTGAAAAGCGGTGCGCGCTTGTCCTCGTCGACCGCAAGAATCGACTCCCAAGCCAGCGCTTTCGCTTCCCTTAATTCATCAATTCGCCCCATAAAACCCTCCATAATCACAAGCCCACCCCACCCCGGCGCAACAAAAACCAGCGCGGGGGGGTATCTCGCTAAGCCTCCGGGGTGCGAAGTGTGGGTGGGGGGAGGGGGTGGCCCCTGCCTGGTTTTGTTTGTGGTTTGTTTGTGCTGGTTGGTGGTGTTACCAGTTGATTTTTGTGTGTGGTGTTTTGGGTTTGGCGGTGTGTTGGTGTTTGTTTTTTGTTTTGGTGGCGAGTTTCCCGCCGAGTTTTTGGTTGCATTGTCTGCAGATGATGCGGATGTTTTCGAGTGTGTCTTGTCCGCCGTGGGTGTGGGGGGTGATGTGGTCGGCCTCCGGTGATTTTGGGTGGAGGGGGGTGTTGTAGTTGAGGGGGGTGTTGCAGATTGGGCACCGGGTCTGGTTGTTTTGTTTTGCTTGGTGGATGGCTTGTTGGCGGAGTTTTTTCCATCGGGTGGTGCCTGTGCGGGAGGTGGTCATTGTTCCCCCCTCCGGTGTGTTGTGCTCCCTCACTCTGCGCCGTGCGTTTCCGCGCGATTGTTTGTGGCGGGTGAGGGAAGTGTGTGTGCCCGTGTGGTGGGCTGCGTGTGTGTGGTGCCCAGCCGGGTCTTGCTCCCGGGTGCCGTCTGATGGTCTGGGCTTGCCCTGTGTTTGGGCATAAAAAATGCCGCTCAGTGGCGGCTGGCGTGTGGTGGCTTCAGTGTATGAAACTGCCACTATGACAAAGGTAAGGGTTCATGCGGTGTTTGTCTAGTGCAACGCAAACTATGTGAGGGCGTGTGTCCAGATGGATGTGAGGAAGGCTGTTGTGGATAGTGCGAGGGCGATGTATCCGATTCGCGCGTAGATCTTGGTGGTATTCCAGCGGCTTGATTCTTCCGCGAGAATACTCATGATGATTGCGAGGGCGAGAAACACTACTCCGGTTAGTGCGAGCGCGAGCGTCATTTGGTGATCCTTTCTAGGGCTTGGGCGAGTGGGTATCCTGCTTGGGTTTTGGTGAGGTGTCCGCGCTTGGACCAGGTTTTGATTGTGTCCAGTGGCACTTGGTGGCCGAGCGCTGCGAGGGCGAGACGGGTTTCTTGGATGGTGGCGCAATACACTCCGGCTATTTGTTCTTGGGTGAGTGCGCGGGTTTTTTCGTGTGCTGGTAGGTGTTGGAGTGCGCCGTTGTGGATGGTGTGTGTTTCGGTTTGGTAGTCGAGGAGGGCGTCTGGGTCGAGGTCGGGTGTGTGGGTGCTGAGCCATTTGCGGGCTGCTGCTGGTGATTCCCTGTCTTCTGCCCATGCGATTGCGAGCCTGTCACATTGTTCGAGCCATGAGAGGGCGGCGAGGTTGCAGGGTGTTTTGCGGGGGTCTGGTTTCGCGCCGGGCATTCCGTCGGATGGTCGGGTGCCTTTTTCTAGGGTGGCGCGCACGTAGGGGTAAGCGTCTGAGATGGTTTGCCACATGGCTTGAAGTTCAGCGGTCATGGCTTTGCCTTTCTGGTTTTGGGTGTGAAAAACCCGCCGTGTGGGGCGGGTTTAGTTGTCGAGGTATGGGATTGTTTGGCTGGGTCTAGTGGGTGGTGGTTGCCAGCCGGCGGCGATGATTGCGTCGGCGATGGGCCATGTGTAGTCGGTGACTGGCGGGTTGTTTCTCCAGTCTGTTTCAAGGTTTTCCCTCGGGGTGTCGCAGTTGTCGTGAAAGAAGATCAGTTTGGCGAGTTGTTCGCGTGGTGTGGTCATTGGTCCTCCTGGTTGTTGTGGCGTTGGCAGTTGCGGCATTTCCCGTGGGCGAGGAAAAGGCTTGCCTGCCCGCATTGGGTGCAGTGTGCCCGGCCTTGGGGGTGAGTGCGGTTGCAGGTGCCGCATTGGATGATGGGCACACCGGTTGGCGTCGAAGTCATGATCCCTCCGTGTTGGCGAGTTCGAGTAAAACGTCTGCATGGCAGGGCTGGTCGAGTGGACACCAGCAAGCGAGGTTCTTGCCGCGTAGATCGTGCAAGTGCTTGAGCGCAGTCAAGATTTTCATGTGTGGGCCGTACCACCACCAAGCCGACTCTGGCCCGTACTTCATGTCGCATCGGAACGCTTCAACAGCCATTTCTCGGGCGCTGATAGATGACTCCGTTTCAAATAATCCGGCCAATTCATCTATCTTTTTCTGCATGATTTCGAGGGTGTATGGGTTTCCCCACTTTGAGCCGCGTCCCACGTAGATGGTGTTGTCTGGCATACGCCACCCCTTTGTGCGGCGGCGCTGGACGCGTTGTGGGATGGTCATGATTCCTCCGTGAAAAGTCGGGCATATTCCCGGAGCACACCAGGTGCGCCGACGTCTACTAGTACGTGCTCGGTCACGCGGACGTGGGTTGTTTCCCGTGCCAATCTTTCAATGGCGTCGGCGGCGTCACGTAGCGCTTTCGCTTTGACTTTCCGGTCGCGCCGGTTGATCCACCGGTCGAAGGCTTCGAGTCGTCCTTGCTTGTCCTGCTTGAAGCCTTCCCATGGGTAAGCGAAGTCTTGGCGTACTTCCTCGGTGGTTGGCGTGTAGTCGGTCATGTGGGTTCTCCTTCGAGGGCTTGGATGGTTGGGCAGGGCCATGTGTAGTCATAGATTCCCCGCGACCCACTGCCTAGTCGGTGACATTCGGCACACACGTACTCAATTTGTCGGGGTGCCCAACATCCGCACTCATGAACACCTGGCCTCCCGTCACATTCAGGGCAAGGGTCCTCGTAGCGGGGTCCGTCTCGCCACGAAAATACTGCACTAGAACGCCTGTGCAGGTTGAGTACCCTCTGGAGGGCTTCTTGTGCGTGGTCGGTCATGGTTTTCTCCTCAGTTTTCCTGCGTGAGTGCGTGTGTAGGGGTGTGCCGTGTGGTAGTGGCCCCAGAGGGCTGAGTGGGCTGTGTCGTATGCGTGTTGGGGTGGGGTTTCCCATGTGCAGATACCACACATGCGGACGAAGCTGTTCATGATGGGGGCTCTTCGATGGGTGGGGTTTGTGAGCAGTGGGCGCATAGGTCGCCCCATTTTTCTGCGATGTACCAACCGCGTGCCCGCATCTCGTCGGGGGTTGGAAGGTACTGCTGGTTGTAGGCGAAGTCGCCGCTTGCTACGCCGCATCTGTCGCAGTGCCACGCCCACACAGGGCGCTTAACGTGAGCGCGGGTCATTTCGGTTCTCCTTGGTGTGCGAGGTTGGTGAATCGTGTGTAGTGGAGCTGGGCGGCGAGGGTGATGGTGCCGGTGGGTCCGTTTCTGTGTTTCGCGACGATGTAGTCGACTTCGCCTGCGCGGGGTGATTCTGGTTGTTCTTGGTCTGGGCGGTGGAGGAGGATGATCACATCGGCGTCTTGCTCTAGGGCCCCTGTTTCGCGGAGGTCTGACATGCGCGGGGGCGTGTCAGGACTGGCGGCGTTTCGGTTGAGTTGCGCAGCCGTACACAGTGGGATGTTGAATGATTTGGCGATGATTTTCAGGGACCGCGAATACTTTTCGAGGGCTTGTCTGCGGTCTTTGTCAGCGGGGTCCATAGTCCCGATTTGGATGTAATCGAGCACGATCAGGTCAGCTTTCAGCTCGCGGACACGGGAGCGTATGTCGGCGGTTGTGCAGGACACGTCATCGATAATGTGGAGTGGCGCTTGGGCGATCCTTTCTGCGGCTGGGGTGATTTTGTCCCAGTCCGCTGGGGTGAGGGTTTTGGATTGCATGTTTTTGAAGCGCACACCGGCTTCGGCTGCGATCATGCGTCGGGTGTATTCCTGTGAGGACATTTCTAGGGAGAAGATGACGACGGTTTTCCTTTGTCGGATTGCGGCGTCCCGTGCGATGTCCGCCAAAGCGACGGATTTACCGACGGCTGGTCTAGCACCGATCACGATGTACTGCCCGCCTTGCATCGGCGCGAGAATCCGTTGTGCGTCACGATATGGCCATTGGATGCCCTGGGGTGGGGTTGGGTCCTCTAAGTCGCTGAGAACCGCTGTTACGTGATCCTGTGCGTGTGTTTTGGTTTCCTCCTCCGCTGTGTAAGCGGCGTCGAGTTCTTGCTGTGCGATTGCGGCGAGCTCGGCGGGGGTCGCGTCGGGTGCTTCCGCGAGTTGCTGCACCCTAGTGCCCATGGCTTGCAGGTTCCGGCGCACTGCGAGGTCTTTCACGTCCTTCGCATACGCCAAAGCGCTCACTGCTGGGGTGCCCATCGTCATAATGTCCGGGATCAAAGCCTGGTGGTTTTGGTGGCCGTGTTTTGCCAGCCCGGACATGACAGTGATTCCGTCGATGACACGCCCCTCAGCCTGCATGGCTTTGAGGGTTGCCCAGATGTCTTCGTGTGCTGGGGTGTGAAAGTCACGGGGGGTAAGGGCTTTCAGGATGCGGTCTTGCTCTTCTGGCCGCCCGTGCAGCACACCGCAGATGATGCCTGCTTCTGCTTCGGGGTTTGCCAGGGTCATGCCGTCACCTCCCTCAGTGTGCGTGTCCCGTCCGCGATGGCCTCCACCATCTGACGCCGCCACTTGATTTCAGCGACCGGGTCGTCCGCAAGCTCTGGCGGTGGGATCAGTTGCCCTGCCTGCCGTACACGCTCCTCACGCCACGCCTTCACGATGCGATTGATGTGCACGGGCATCAGCCACTCGCTGGAAGTCTCCCGATGAAAGTCAATCGCTTTCACCGCGTCCTCCGCCGTCATCGGCACCAGTGCAGCCGCAAACGCCTGCACCGCCTCAATCGTCGTCTTCCTGGAATCCAAAGCCGCGATCCGTGCGAAAAGCATTGCCACGACACTCTCAGGTAATTTCCCACTCATGATTCAATCTCCAATCTTGTTTCGCGCTCGTAAAGTTCCCTCGCAAGATCAATCGCGTCTTGTGAAGGATTCCGGGCATAAGAAAACCCGCCACCGTTTGGCGTGCGGGTCTGTTTGTATTCAGCCGACTTAATAAGCCATTGATTAAAAGCGGCATCCCATTTCACTTGCCTCCTGTCGTTCGCTTGTGCGTGTGCAATGAATTTCTCTTTCTCTGTATGAAGATCCACCCCTAGCTCTTGAGCCTTGACGCCGTGGGCTTCGGTGGGTGCCCACCCGGCAGGGATGGGCGTAGCCGGTGCCTTCCGTGCGCGCTTGGGTGCGGCTGTGTCGTGCCCATATGTTGTTGTTGTTATGTTGCTGTTGCTGTTGTTGTTGTAGGGCACTCCCAAACCGCTCGAGGCGTTAGGGGCTAACCTAGGGGCTAATGGGGTGGCTAAGTTAGGGTCTAACGCACACCCAAATGGGTTCCCTAACTGTTCGCTCCACGGGTCCAAAGGTTGCCGCTTCAGCACCTCCTTCACCTGCTCTCGCTCCCACGTCGGCCACGCTGGAAACTCTTCTGCAAGGCGATTTAATTCGTGGACAATAATGCCCCGAATAGTATTTGAAGCGACTTCTCCATAAGCCAGCATCGCGGACACGCACAGTTTATTGTGGGCCATTACCCCGTCGTGGCGGAGAAACGATTTCACAAGTACTTCTTCAGTGTCCTCGTCAATGATTAGCAACCGTCGATCCATGAGGATTGCAGCGGCTTCTTCTAAGGCTTGCATTTCCCACCCGGCAGACCGGGGGAGCAATCTTTTGGGTCGCCAGTCGGTGACGCCGCAGTAGGAGAGTTTCGGGTCTGTGAGGATCACGAAGTACAGGTGTTGTGCGTGGGGTGGCAGTGCCCGGAAGTCGTCGTCTTGCCAGATCCCGGCTTTCACTTTCGCGTATTCACGCGCCACTTACCTCACCTCCTGATTCATTGCGGTTGTGGGCGTGTTTTTGTGCCCAGGTGATTGCTTCAGCGCGCGTGTCGAAGGCGTGGATTTCGTAGCCTTTGGAGCTGACCGCCCACAGTGAAGATTTGCGGGCTTTGAATATCGTGAGGACGTGGGGGCGGGCGATCTCGTACTGAAGGCGTCCCAAGCCGCCCCAGATTTTGGGTGGTTTTGGTCGTCCGTGTTTTTGTTGGAAGGTGGTCATTTCGTTTTCCTTTTTGGGTTCAGGGCGTAGTCGAGGGCCGCTTTTGTGCAGCCGAGTTGCTGGGCGATTTGCTTACGGGGGATGCCTTGTGCTGCGAGGTCGCGGGCGTATTCGTGGTCGAAGGATGGTGTTAGACCCCGTTTTTTGGGTGTCCGTGGTGTGCTGGAGTCTGAGTAGTATTGGCCGGCCCATATGCCGTAGCGGTGGTTTTCTTGTTTGCGGAGGTCGGCGCATTGTTTGATGACGGGGCATGTGCCGCAGAGATTCATTGCCGCCTGGAGTTCTTTCGGGTCTGGTGAGAAGAAGAGTTCGGGGTCTGTTTGTGCGCAGATCGCGTCTGTCTGCCAGTCGTAGGCGGTCATGAGAGTCCTAGGGTTTTGAGGATTTGTAGGCGGGCGGTGGCGGGTGCGTGCCGGTGCACGCACGCTGCGGCGAGGCGTAGTTCTTCGGGCGTGTTTCGGGTGCGGGGGATGTCGGTGAGCATCGTGTCTACTGCTGCGGGTTGCGTTGCGTGGTGTGCCCAGGATTCACGGTTGCGGGTCATTGGGGGTTCTCCTTATCTGGTATCGGTTTTTCCGGATGCGCTCCGGGGATCGGGTTTTCTGGATACGCCAAGCACCCCCAAAAAGTGGGGGTGCAAGATCAACCCAGAAAAGGGGTGTTCAACTTTTTGCGTGTTCAAGAAAACTTGAACGCGCAGGTTCAGGTGGCCCTATTTCAATGGACACGTAGACGTGTCCTTTCTGGCACCGGTAGTCAAGGATTCTGTGGTCAGGGCCTTGAATGATCGTTGAGTTGTCGTCTTCCCACACCCCGGCGTCGACCATCCCGTCAATGAGCGCTTTGATCGTTGGCCACCAATTTGGGGCGTCCCGTCGGCGTCTGTCCTGGAACCCAAGCCAGGCGATGACGCGGCATGGGGTGGGACCACGAAGGCCCCGAGATTCACTCTCAGCGAGTTGTCTCAGGGCCTTCGTTTTCTTTGCCTTCACATGCGGATTCAGTCTTTGATTCGATGTGAGGATCATCGCTTGTGGGATCAGGAAATCAACCTTCATCACGCCCCCGTGCTGCGATTTCGCTGCCGAGTGCGATGTATCCGGCCGCGTCCACCCACGAGTCTGTGTGACCGGGGGTGCCGACAAGGCGGGAGATTTTCAGCTGGGTAAGGCACAGGGCAACCTGCTCCGGGGTCACATCCACGCCGAGGATGGGGGTCCAGAGTGCGGCTAGTCTCGTGAAAGACTCAGCCGCATCACCGTAGTCTTTGGCGCGGTCCCCAGAAATCAGGGAAGCCGCTGTCGTCAAAGTGACCTCACGGACAGGGGGTGTGGTTGTAGCTAGCGATATGAGATATGAAGGAGGAATCCAAACGGTTTCCTTCGCGCCTTCCAAAAGGACCTCATAGCCACAGCAGCTATCTGAGCTCTCTCTGATCCATGCCTCTCTGCCTCCATGTACGGTGTGGTTTGCCTTCACCCGCACTCGGTCGCCTGGTTTGAAGTCGCTCACTGGTCCTCCTTGAAGTTGGCGAGTGTGTTGAGTGCTTCGGCCAGTTGGCTTTCGGATGCGTAGTATGGGTGCTCTTGCGCGAAGCCGCGAAGGGCGGACCTGACAGCGTTTCTGTCTCCGTCGTTGAAGTCCGCCATGCTCGTGAGGTTCTCACCCCACCCGTTGCAAGAGCACCCGGTGTCTGCGTGCCAGAAATAGCGGCGGTTTTGGGGACTCCAGTAGACGCTGATAAGACCCCATTCGTAGATCGCGTCCCCGAGTGCGACGACTTCTCGCCATCCTCGCGTACCTTCCTTTACTTCTGGTGAGCAGTAGAAGTGGCCGCTTAGTGGGCTTTCGAGGTCAGGCATTTTTCCGTCCTTTGCACTTTTGTTGGTGCCGGTACACCAGCTTTTGCTGTGTGCGTGGCATGGGTGAGTATTGGATATCGAGGCCGCACACCCCGCAGGTGAGAGGTATGGCTTTCATCAGAAGGGTGCTTTCTCTGGGAAGCCGCCGTTTTGTGCGCCCCACGGGTCAGGTGCGGGGGAGGGAGTGGGCGGCTGGGTTGGGGCTTGTTGTCGGGCGGGGACGATGCCCACGACGTCGGCTAGGACCTCGAAAGAGGTTTGCTTCGTCCCGTCCTGCTTCTCCCACTCACGGGCATCCAAGCGGCCTGAGATAGCGACGATTTGCTTATCTGCGAGGTGCTCGGCAAGGTGCTCAGCCTGCTTCCCGAAGACGGTTACGTCACGCCACGCGGCACCTACGTCTTTCCATTCGCCGTCGATTTGGCGGTGTGAGTTTTCCACCGTGCGGAAGCGCAGTAGGGGTTTGCCTGCCTGCGAAAATTTGAGTTCGGGTTGCCCGATGATGCGGCCTTGAAAGCTGATCTGTGCCATTTCATTGTCCGTTCTGTAGTTGTTGTAGGTGTTTGGTCTTGTCAAGGCTGAAGCCAGCCCAGTACCAGGAGCCGAGGGGTGTGGTGACTTCGATGACGGGTGTGGAGGTCGCGCCCAGGGCAGCGATACGCTCGGCTGCTTCAGGGGTTTCGCGGATATTCACGGTCTCAAAAGTGATGCCGTGCTTAGTCAGTGCCCGTGCTTGGGCGACACAAGGCCCACACCCCGGTTGGGTGTAGAGGATGACGGTCATGCGATTTCTGCCCTTCTTTTTGCTTGTAGTGCGGGTGTGTCACCGAATCGCTTCTCGATGCCTCTTGCGAGTACGGTGAGGAGCCATACGCGGTCCTGGTTTCGTTCAAGCCACTTTTCTGTCGCGTCCACGCGCCACCTCCGCCGATATTCGCAGCCTTGGACCCTCAGCTGTCTGGGAAAAAAGAACGGCTGGCCTCCCGATGACCCGGAAACCAGCCGCATGCGCGAAGTGCTTATACTCATCAAGGCCTTCACGTCGAAGATCCCGCCGAGACAGCGAATCATCGATGATCGGCCACGTGTAAATGAGCCTCACGACACCTCCTCGGTGTATTCGATCTCGCCGAGTTCGAAAGGCTCCTCGGCGGGTTCGGGTGCGGGTTCTGCCGCCATCGCGAAAGCGGAGCGTGTGCGGTCCTGCACTGGTGCGCCGGTTTTGTCGACCTCCGCGCCGAGTTCGTCTGGTGTGTAGATCACGCCGACGAGGACTTCGGATGCGCCTTGCCGGATGACCTCGGATGCTGCGCGCGCCCGGAGCATCGCTTGTGGGAAGTTCTTCCACGTGTCTTTGGCGGTGAGTTTCGCTGCGACTGCGCGGTCCCACGTCCATACGGACTCGAAAACGAAGTCGGGGTCGTCGGCGCGGATGAGTTCTGCTTTCACGGCTTTGCCGTCCGGTGCGGTGTGGAAACGTACCTTGTGTCCGGCGTTGCGTGCCAGGGCGACCATGAGGTCAGCTGACATGGTTGGTTTCCCTGAGATGACGTGGATGTTGGTGACCGCGTTGATCCGGGGGATCGTGAGGGCGTCTGCGAGTTCCACCGCGTAGAAAAGGTTCGCGGGGTTGCCCTTGAAAGCCGCTGGGAGCAAAGATGAGGTGGCCATTGTTGTGGCCCATTCTTTGCTTGCGGCGATCTCAGCGCCAGGGTCATGACGCACGGTGATTTCATTCATTGGAAAGTCCTTCTGCTTCGTGTTCTGCGTATTTGGGTAGCTCTGACGTGTAGATGCCGTCGTAGGCTGGCCAGTGCCCCTGATGGATGCCGTCTGCGTATTTGCGTAGGGCGGTGTGCATGAGTAGGTCACCGTAGGTGCGGTCGATCTCGGAGTATTCGATGACCGCGACGTGGTAAGGGGCTTCGTTTTGGACGACGATCCACCCATACCCGGGCGGCTGTAGGCCGAGCAGGTCAGCGGCTCTTAGGTACAGGGATGCTTGCAGGTGGTAGGAGAGTGCGGCGATGCTGCGGTTGAATTCGCGGGGGTTGGCGTCCCTCGCGGTTTTCAAGTCCACGATCAAACCGTCACTGCGTAGCCAGTCGAAACGGACTTGGAAGTACACTTGGTATTCCTCGTCCCATACCAGCGCCGACACCTCGGGGCGACCCTCAGTGAGCAGCGCTGACGCCAGCTTGTGTGCTTTGACCGCGTCCGCCATCTTGTACGCCACGTCAAGCTCATGCTTAAGCATCGGGACACCGCCAGCGGCGTAGCACTCGTCACGGGCAGCGCGGGCCTCCTTCGTGCGCCACGAGTCGAATTGGTAAACCTCGACCGTCATGAGGCCACCCTCAAGGATCAGCTCATGCGCAGCTGATCCCAGGTCGAAGGCTTTCTTCTCCACCCGATTCTGCAAAGACCACAGGTAATCGGCTGGGGATTCCTTCACCAGCACTTTCGCACCGGTAGACGACAAAGGCTTGACCTTGACGCCATTCTTATCAGCGACCTCGATCAAGCCCCGGTGATACTCACCGTTAGGCACGTCGTAGTAGACGCCCGGTTTTCTAGGCATTGTGTTTCACCTGGTTTTCCATGTCGGAGGCGATTTCCGCGAACCACACCGGGGTTGGTGGGCACCATTTTGGTGGGTCCGTGAGGTCGATCTCGGTTGTTTTGTACTCACCGGCGTTGGTGATGCCGATGGCGAAGCACGCGGTTTGTACACCGTCGTGGTAGGTGCGGGCTTCGTATGCGATGTCGGTGACGCGGAAGGTTTGCCCTGTGATCGTGGTGTCGTGCGCCTCGCCGATTGGGGCCAGGTGCGCGGCGATTCTCTTGATGCTCATGCCATCTCCTTGAGTGCGTCGATTAGGCGTGTGTAGCCTGCCCAGATTTCGGCATCTGTCAGGCCCTTGTCGCGTAGGTTTTGGTCAAAGTCGGTCATGGTGTGCATTCCTCCAGTGGTAAGGCGGGGTCGCAGAGGGGGATTTGTAGGACGTGTGCGAGGCCTGCCCAGATGAGTAGGGTCGCGATGATGAGCAGGATGGTTAGTAGGGCTGGTAGGTGGCGTTTCATTTGCGTCCCCTGAATGTGAGGAGTGCGAGACCCCCGAGGAACAGCAAAGCCGCGGCGGCGACTAGCTTGTCTTCGATGCCGGTTTCGGCTAGGACAGCCCGGCCAGTCTCAGCCGATGGTGTAGATGCAGGCTGAGGGTCATCACCCTCTGGCTGGTCTGGTGCAGGCGCGCTTGGTGCAGGTGATGGGTCAGTGTCCACGGGGTCAGGGCGGTCGACCACGATGGCCTCTCCCACCCCTTCATCAACCGGGTCCTCGCTGTCGTCGTCGCAGACGGGTTGGTCGATGGGACCGAACGATTCAGAGGCGTACTCGAAATCGCCGAGGACCCATTCGCCGTCGTCCCACACCCAGTCAGCGCGGTAGTCGTGGACCGTGACCAGCCCGGATTCACAGTCGTATGACTTGTCCCCATACCACTGCGGGGCTGGCTTCTCCGGGCGCGTAGGTTCGGGTTCGGGGTCTGGTTGGGGTTCTGGTTCATCGGTTGGCTCCGGGTCAGGGGTCGGGTCCTCAGTCGGTTCTTCCAGCTCCGGGTCCGGGGTTGGTTCGGGAGTGGGTTCCGGCTCTGGGGTTGGTTCGGGAGTGGGTTCCTCAGACGGTTCCTCTGTTGGGTCCGGCGTAGGTTCCTCGGTGGGTTCTGGCTGCGCATCCTCGACGGAAGGCCCGCAACCAGGACCCACAGGAGCCTGACCTGCTTCACCGAAGTGAGCGTTGTACCCGTGGACCTGCACCCACTCGACGCACAGGGGAGCATCACTAAAGGCCGACCAGGGCATAAAGGTCTCGCCAATCCACGCGCCGCCAGGGTGGTTGTTATTCGGGTCAAAGTGGATACCAAAGGGTCCCTGCTCGGTGCGAATGTTCACGTGCCCGTGCGCTTCCAACGGCTTCGGGAAGCTAATCCCCTCCACCCCCACCGTGTACGGGGTAGGACTGTCGCTGCCGCCCGCGAGCGCAGGAATTGGGCAAAGAAAAAGGGCCACCGTAGCGGCCCCAACGATTTGGGTTCTCATGATTCCTCGTTCTCGATTTCGTTTTCGGATTGTGTTCTCTCCCAGCGGCGATCAACCTCGTTCGCCAACCAGGACTCATAACGGTCAACCATCAGGCCCCCTCACGCATCCGGCAAAGCTGCACGCCACTCAGCAGCCTGCTCAGCAGTGATATAAATCCGTGACTTCCGCGACGACCCCACCCGCTTACACTGCAAAGGCGGATACGTCGCCGACTCGCCACGGATACAATCCCGCACCGTCGTTTCACTGATCCGGTGCAGCTGAGCGAATTCAGCGACGCTCATCATCAGAGGCGTACTCATGCTGTGACCTCCTTGTTTGCGGTGATGCGGGTGCGGATCATGTCTAGGCCTTTACCGGTGATGCGTACTTGTGGGGCTGATGACGCCATTTCGATGCCGGTTTTTAGATCTTTGTAGGTGCGGGCTTTAGCGACGAAAAGTCCCTGCTCTACAAAGCGCTGGTACACGTGAGGGCGCTTTTTGTGGTCTCGGTACAGGTACCCCCAGTCCACGAGTGCGCGGACTAGGCGCTTCTCGCCAATGTCGATCTGCCCCGACTCATGCAGCACTTTCGCGGCATCATTGAAGGACCACGACCCGGCAGATGACACGACCGAATCCCACGACGCTGCTTTCGGCTCCAGTAGTGCGATGACTTGCTCTTTCTGGGATAGTGCGTCGGCTGCGTCGGCTGCGTCGGCTGCGGCGCGTAGGGCTTCGGCGTAGGTTTGCGGGACAGTCGGCCTCAGGGTTTTAGCCATCTGGTAGAAGGCATCCACCAAAGCGACTTTGAAAGCGACGACTTGCTCGGTGTTCCGCATAAAGGTCATGAGTAGGGTTGCTTGCTGCTCATTCAGCAGAGCGATTCGGACTGGGTTTCCGCCGCCTGGCAACGGTCGCGTTTCAAACGCGACCGTCCCAAATCGTTGAAGACTCGCCATGTGGGTCGCTGCGAGCTCCAGCACGTTCTTGTGTTGGACGCCTGACCCCTCGGCGATTTGCTCGGATGAAACGACAAGAGCACCATCGTCTGAGCGCTCAATCGTTGGTACAATGGACAGATTCATTACGGTTTCCTTTCGGGAATGTCGAAGCCCACCAGTGGTCGCTGGTGGGCTTTGGTTTATCGGGGTGCTATCTCTAGCGGGATACAGCGAAAAAAATCATCTCCGCTCAAGCGGCAGTAACTACATCAGGATTCACGGGGCCTTCGTCCCTTGCGTGTCGTGGTGTGATACCAAGTTTTTTGCGTCGGGCGGCGATTCCTTCGTGGAATGCGCGTTGGTAGATGGTGTGCTCCACATTCCAGCCGGGTTTCGCGTGACGCGGAGTGTACTTGTCGGTGTTCATGCTGCTTGCCTTTCTAATTGGAATTGCTTGCGGAGGATGCGCTGGATTGCTGTGCGTGCGGTGGGGTCCGAGTGCGGTTCACTGATCGACCCGAATAGCTCTACGTCCTGTGCGTCGATGTCCGCGCACCAGGCTTTGAAAGCTTCCGCCTCGAGAAGCTGCCCTGCGATACGGTCAGCTGCCCGGCTGGACATTTTGATGCCCATTTGCAGGGACTCAGCACGGATGATGCGACGAAGCATGACAAAACTCGTTTCAGACATGGAAGTGTCCTTCTGTTCTAGGCCCACTTGGTGTGGGTGCCGCCGTACGACGGTCTTGGTGAAACAAGGGGGAGGGGGAGTGTGTTAGGCGGCAGTCTTGGCGAGGGCGTCTGCGATGATCGCGGTGACTTTGGCGACGTAAACCCTTGTGGGTTCGTACCTGCCGGTTTCTACTTTGGAAAGGTAGGAGACTGATGTGTCTGCTTGGGCGGCTACGTCTTCGAGTGTGAGTCCGGCGAGGCGACGTAGGCTCCTCAGTGATGTGCCGGTGTTGTTTGTTTGCTGTGCCATGTCAAATATCCTGCCTAACTTTTGACATGGACGCAAGCATTAATGTCATCTTTCACCCGCTACAATTGACGGAATGTCAAATTGTGAGGTACTATTTTGGCGTATTCACTACTAGTAACCAGGGGTTCACAATGTCAAGAAAAAAGATCGCCGACATGACTCAGGCGGAGCGTGTCGAGGCGGCTGCGACCATCGCGGACATTCGTGAGCGCCTAGGAATCAGCCAGCAAGAACTGTCAGATGCGACCGGGATCAGTCGGCAAACCATCTCAAACATCGAGCGTGGCGCAACAAGGCCGAACAGCAAGTCTCTTGAGAAGATTTTCGAGGCTCTAGGCGTCTCAGACGCCCCAGAGTTTGACGCGGCAACTGAAAAGTGGCTTGTCATGGTCGGCACTCTCGTGGAACGAATCCCCGCGCAACGACGGCAGAAAGCCATGGACTCTACGATGCACTACCTGGCGCTGTCAGTGGGAGCGGATATAAAAGACTTCGTCCTGGCAGCAAGCGAGGCTGACCATGATAAAGAGTCCGAAGCTCAAGAAACCCAACCCTGATGGAGGATGCATGGATGCCCTGATCGAGATGGCCCAAGCTGCGGGCTACAAGGTGGAGTGGGTGTCAATGTCCCGCTACACCGGCCTACTGCTGGACGACAGGATCCTGATCAATCAGCATCGCTCGATCATGACGCAACGGGTGGCGTTGGCGCATGAGCTTGGACATATCCATCATGGGCATGACTGGCGGGTTAATCCTCACAGCCGGGAGCGGGACGAGCGGCAGGCGAACAGGTTTGCGGCGGAGTTACTTGTGGACCCTGTAGAGCTCATGGAGGCAGAGATGCTTTATGAGAGTCCTGGGGCGGTCGCTGCGGCGCTTAGCTTGCCCGAGTCGATTCTTGACATATGGCGAGCGTCTGCGAAAGCCTGAAAACGGAAAAAGGCCCCACCTCAACCGAGGTGGGGCCTGATTTGTGAAATCTATCGCGGGGATTACGCCTATGTAGCGTGGGTGCGCAATTGACTTTGAATGTGGGTAGTAATGGAGGTAATGGCCTTCTTTTGGGTCGTGACGACCTCAGGGCAAAAAGAATGGGAGCCGCTATTTCTAGCGGCTCCCGGGGTGGTGGCTCCGACCGGCATCGATCCGGTGACCTTTCGATTTTCAGTCGAACGCTCTACCAACTGAGCTACAGAGCCATCGCGTTGCCGAGGCAACTGCGACCCTGACGGGACTTGAACCCGCGACCTCCGCCGTGACAGGGCGGCGCGCTAACCAACTGCGCTACAGGGCCTTGCTGTGAAATTATGTGTCCCGGTTGGTGTGACCTTCCGAGTGCGACCCTGACGGGACTTGAACCCGCGACCTCCGCCGTGACAGGGCGGCGCGCTAACCAACTGCGCTACAGGGCCATTCTGTGGTGCGTGGTGAAGAGTTGCCTCTTCGCAAACCGTACCCCCAACGGGATTCGAACCCGTGCTACCGCCGTGAAAGGGCGGCGTCCTAGGCCACTAGACGATGGGGGCCTGCGCTGTTTGTTTGCCCTGTGTGGGGCGAACGAACGTTGCTGAAAAAGCATATGGTGTCGGGTGGGGTTTTGGCAAAACAGAATGTGCCACGATGGGGGCATGGTGGAGATGAGCGTGGAGGAGTTTGACGATGCGGTCTCGCGTGCGCTTGATCTGATTCCGGCGGAGATTCAGGTGCTGATGGACAATGTTGTTGTCCTTGTCGAGGCTGATCCACCTGCGCAAACACCGGATTTGTTGGGTGTGTATGAGGGGATTCCGCTCACGGAGCGTGGTGCAGATTGGGGGATGGGGACCCTTCCGGATGCGATCACAATTTTCCGAAATCCCCTATTAGCGATGTGTGAGGATGAGGCGCAGGTCATATCTGAGGTGCGCATCACAGTGCTTCATGAGGTGGGGCATTTCTTCGGTATTGATGATGCGCGTCTGCACGAACTGGGGTGGGGATAAAACACCTGCCATCTGCCTCAGTACACGCCTTCCGGGACTCTGGGCCGCATCAGTTGTCAGGCGGCGCGGGTAGGCTGGGAGCATGACGATTCTTGTGACAGGTGGAGCAGGGTACATTGGCGCGCACGTTGTCCGGCTGCTGCAGCAGCAGGGTGACCAGGTTGTTGTTGTGGACAACCTGAGCACGGGACGCCGCGACCGGGTGGGGGATGCCCCCATCATTGAGGTGGACATTGCCACCGATGCTGCCGTGGACCTCATGGCTGACGCCATGCGTGAGCACGCTGTGACTGCTGTCATCCATTTCGCGGCGCAGAAGCAGGTGGGGGAGTCGGTTGCTCGTCCCGCGTTTTACTACCACCAGAATGTGGGTGGTATGTCGAATGTGATTGCTGCGATGGAACGTGCGCAGGTGCGTGACCTCGTGTTCTCCTCATCAGCGGCAACATACGGTATGCCTGATGTCCCCGTGGTCTCTGAGACAGTCGACCCTCGACCAATCAACCCCTATGGTGAAACTAAACTGGTGGGTGAGTGGTTAGGGCGTGCGGCGTCAACCGCGTGGGGGATGCGGTTCGCTGCGTTGCGCTACTTCAATGTGGCGGGTGCGGGGTGGGATGACCTCGGTGACCCGGCTGTGTTGAACCTGGTCCCCATGGTGTTGGACCGGATCGCGAAGGGGCAAAACCCGCTGATTTTCGGTGATGACTACGACACCCCAGATGGCACCTGTGTCCGTGATTACATTCACGTTCTTGACCTGGCTCAGGCGCACATCGACACGCTGGCTTACCTCACCAAGGACCAACGCGATTTTGACGTGTTCAACGTGGGTACCGGAACCGGCTCATCAGTGCGTGAGGTCATTGACGGGCTCGCGCGAGTGTCTGGCCTGAACATCACTCCGGAGATCTTTGAGCGTCGCGCCGGTGACCCACCACACCTTGTTGGGTCCCCTGAGCGCATCAATTCGGCGCTGAAGTGGACGGCTAGCCATAACCTCGACGACATTCTCGCGTCCGCGTGGTCGGCGTGGCAGGCTGGTCCGCGCCGCATCGACGTGCCGTAACCACACACGTACTGTGAAGGCCCGGTGCCACCTCCTGGTAGGTGGCACCGGGCCTTTCGCATGCGCAAACCTGGCGCGCATGCGTGTGCCGAGCCAGCCCCCTGCTCTGGCTCGACGTCCCCTCGCACCTGCCTGTGGCAAGGTGGTTTGTGGGCTTGCCGATGCGCGACCCAGGTTGTGTGGCCGGGTCGCGCATCGTGAGGTGTTAGTTGGATGCGAGCGTGAACTCCCCAAGGCCTGCAGTGTTGGTCACGATGACTTTCGGGGTACCGTCTTTTTCACCTGTTGTGGTGCTGTAGGTGTCGGATCCTTCGATGGTTTCACCGTTGATGTCGGCGGCACCGAATCCGGCGCTGATGCTGAGGTCAACGAATGCGTTTGCCGGGGTGGTGACGGTGAAGTCGCCGACTGATCCGTCTTGGTTGATGGTGATGTCTGAGTCGGTGGGGGTGGTCACTGCGGCGGTAGCGTACCCCTCGTTGAGGGTGAGTTCGTTGACCTGGAGGGCGGAGAAGTCTGCGGTGAGGGAGTCGCCGGGGGCATCGACGGTGATGGTCCATTGTGCGTCTGGGTGGATGTACACGGTGACAGCTGAGGTGGCGGCCTGTTCAAGGAGGTCGAAGCTCACAGAGTAGCCGCTGTCTGTCTCCTCGACGGCGGGTACGGCGGCTTTGTCGTTGTCGGAGGTGACTTTGAGGGCGGTGTCGCCAGCGTCTTCAAGCGGGGAGATAGTGATGTGCGCGGCGGACCCACTGATGGCGAGCTTTTGTTCACTGCCGGCGATGTCTGTGGCTGTTGCTTCGGCGTCGGCTTGGGCGCCTTTGACTGCGTCCTCGGTTCCAGTTGTGTCTGACTGGGCGGAGTCCCCTCCTTGTGTGTTTTCTGAGGGGGCGGAGTCGGAGGAACAGGCAGCGGTTGCGGCAATCAGCGTCACCGCAACGATGGCGGTCATTGTGCGGGTGACTGTCGTGTGTCGTGAAGTTCGCATGGAGTTAGGCTATGCCTCTGGGCGTGTAACCAGAAGATCTGAAACGTTTAAGGTCTCACCGGGTGGACGGGGTGAAGTATCCGTACTGACCTGCACATTGTCAGGTGGGTTGATCTGTGATTAGCCGTTTCAGGGTGTGAAAAAGCGTGTGGGTCCCTGCCCGTCACGGGGGGACCCACACGCTCACTCAGAGGTTGTTACAGTGCTTTGACAATGTCATCCACGCGTTCTTTGGCATCACCAAAGAGCATGGAGGTGTTCTCCTTGAAGAACAGCGGGTTTTGTACCCCGGCGTACCCAACTGCCATGGACCGTTTGAACACGATGACGTGTTGTGCGTTCCACACCTCAATGACGGGCATTCCTGCGATGGGTGAGCCTGGGTCATCTTGAGCGGCAGGGTTGACTGTGTCATTTGCTCCAATGACAAGGACAACGTCAGTGGTGTCGAGCCGTTCATTCACTTCTTCGAGCTCTTCAACGATGTCGTAGGGTACTTTCGCTTCTGCGAGCAGGACGTTCATGTGTCCGGGCAGGCGTCCTGCTACGGGGTGGACCCCGAAGCGGACGTCAATGCCTTGTGCACGCAGTTTCGCGGTCAGTTCAGCGACTGGGTACTGGGCGCGTGCCACCGCCATTCCGTAACCGGGGGTGATGATGACGCTTTTGGCTTCCTTGAGGAGTTGCGCGGCATCAGCAGCGAGGATTTCTTGGTGTTCTCCTTCCACCACTGCCGCACTTGCACCGGAACCGGTGTCACCAAATCCCCCGGCAATGACGGACAGGAACTTCCGGTTCATCGCTTTGCACATGATGTAGGACAGGATCGCACCGGAGGACCCAACGAGCGCACCGGTGATGATGAGCAGGTCGTTGGAGAGCATGAACCCGGCGGCTGCTGCAGCCCACCCTGAGTAGGAGTTGAGCATGGACACAACAACAGGCATGTCTCCGCCGCCGATTGCGACGACCATGTGCCACCCAACGAACAGGGCGATTGCGGTCATGATGAGCAGCGGCCAGATGCTGGGGGCAACCATGAACCACACCATGAGTCCCAGTGAGGAAAGGACGGCTGCGAGGTTGATGAAGTGGCGTCCGGGCAGCATGACGGGTGCGGACTTCACTTTGGCGGACAGTTTGAGGTAGGCGACAACTGATCCGGTGAAGGTGATGGCACCGATGAAGACACCGAGGAACACTTCGACCATGTGGACGGCGTCATGTGTCGTGTCAGCGAGGTAGGAGTTGAACCCGACGAGAACGGCTGCGAGACCCACAAAGGAGTGCAGGATCGCAATCATTTCTGGCATCTGCGTCATCTCAACTTTACGTGCCCGGGTGAGACCAATGACAGCCCCTGTTCCCAAGGCAAGCGCAATGAGGAGCGCAGTGACGACCGCTGGTCGTTCCGATTCGATCAGCGCGAGGACAACGGTTGCGACAAGGGCGAGTGTCATCCCGACTTTCCCGGCCAGGTTTCCCGCCCGTGCGGTGTCTTGGCGGGCTAGCCCTGCCAGTGACCCGATGAAGCATACTCCGGCGACAACGTAGGCCCCGGCAACAAATTGTGTCAGTGTGTCCACGGTCAGGACTCCTTTTGGAACATGGCGAGCATGCGGGACGCTACGTGGAATCCACCAAAGATGTTGATGGAGGCCACGGCCGCAGCGATCATCGCGATGATCGTGATGACAATGTTGTCACTGCCAATTTGCAGCAGGGATCCCACGAGGATGATCCCGGAGATCGCGTTGGTTTGCGCCATCAGTGGGGTGTGGAGTGAGTGGGTGACCCCAAGGATCACATAGAACCCGACAACCACGGCGAGGACAAACACCGTCATGTGCCCGGTGAATGCGGCCGGTGACACGGTGATGATCCCGATGAGGATGAGCGCTCCAGCAAGTGCACCCAAGAGGTTCTTTGTTTTCTTGGATAGACCTGGTGCCGCTGGCTGCTCGGTGACGGCAGTGTCAGGTGTGGCGTCAACCGATGCAGGTGCAGGTGCTGGCGCCGCTGAGACCTGGATGGGTGGGGGTGGCCAGTAAATCTCACCGTCATGGGTGACGGTGATGCCCCGCAGGATGACGTCGTCAAGGTCGAGGACGAGTGCTCCGTCTTTCCCTGGGGTGAGGAGCTTCATGAGGTTGACGATGTTCGTCCCGTACAGCTGTGAGGTGTGCTTGGGCATGCGACCGGGAAGGTCGGTGTACCCAAGGATTGTCACCCCGTTGGCTGTGACGATTTTTTCACCGGGGACAGTCAGTTCGCAGTTCCCGCCGCCTTGGGCTGCGAGGTCGACGATCACAGATCCGGGGCGCATCGCTTCGACCATCTCTTTGGTGATGGTGATGGGGGCTTTGCCGCGGATGAGTGCGGTGGTGACGACGATGTCAGCGAGTGCGCTTTGCTCGGCGTAGACGCGTGCGGTGGCGGCGGCTTGGTCGTCGGTGAGTTCTTTGGCGTAACCGTCGGCTGATTCTTGTGCTTCGGTGTCGATGCGCACGAAGGTTGCGCCCATGGATTCGATTTGTTCGGCTGCGTCAGCGCGGACGTCGTAGGCGTGGACGTCAGCTCCGAGGCTTCCGGCTGCGCCGAGTGCGGCGAGTCCGGCAACGCCGGCGCCGATGACAAAGACGCGGGCGGGTTTGGTGGACCCGGCTGCGGTGACTTGTCCGGCGAACATCCCGGGGTATTCTTCGGCGGCCTCAATGATTCCGCGGTATCCGGACACGTTCGACATGGTGGAAAGTACGTCGAGTGCTTGGGCGCGGGAGATGCGTGGGACCGAGAGAAGGTTCAGTGCGGTCACGCCGCGTGCTTGCAGTTCGGTGACGACGTCGGGTTCGTCATCGGGTTGCATGCGGGTGATGAGGGTTGCGCCGTCTGCGAGGAGGGCGCGGTGGGTGGCGTCGGGTTGGTCCACGGTGATGACGATGTCTGACGCCCAGGCTTCGTCTTTTCCGGTGATGGCTGCTCCGACGTCGCTGTAGGCGGTGTCGGGGATATTTGCTCCGAGGCCGGCACCGGTTTCGATGGCGACGTCGTAGCCGAGTTTGATGAGTTGTTGGACGGTGAGTGGGGTCGCGGCGACGAGTCTCTGGTCGGGCGACACCTCGCGGGGTACACCTATACGCACGGGCTTGCTCCCTGTGTGTGGCGGATTTCTTCGTTCTCTTTGTATCGTGAATGTCGCAGGTCTACAGGGGACTACAGTCCCCGCTGCTGGTTCTTGCGGAAAAACTCGTCCTGGGAAATACCAGATCGTGAGATCTGAAGAGGGCGTCATCAATGATGAGAAGTGTTAACAGGTTGACAACCCCTCATGTTAACTGGTTAACATCATTGTGTGAATGAGCGAGCCCGCCCCCAGTCAACCACCCAACACGCACATGTCACCGTGTCGCTTCACCACATTGTCGCGCTCATCGATGCCTACGCCGATGCGCGACTGACCGCCGATTTTGGTGTCAGCTTCAGCGAGTACCACGTCATCGCAGTCCTCTTCGACGAAGAACCCACCGACGTCACCGGCCTCGCCTCCTGCCTTGGGATCTCCAAGGCGGCCGTGTCCAAGCGCCTCCCATCACTGGTGCGATCAGGTCTTGTCACCACGAACCCGGACCCCGACCATGGGCGACGCATCCTCATCACCCTCACCGACCAAGCCAGAGCCATCGTGGCTCAAGCCGCCCCGCAACTCGAAGCTGAGTTCCACAACACGCTCGCAGACAGCGGCGTTGACCTCACGCATCTCAACACTGACCTCACCCGGCTCATTGCCATCTTGGAACGCACCATGACACCTCAGGGGGAACACTCATGACGCAACAACTGACCACACCCACCCAGTTCGCCATCATCATCGGACACCCACGCCCAGGGTCACTCAACCATGCGCTCGCTCACGCCTACAGTGACGCGCTCGTAGCTCACGGCATTGATCGGGACGCCATTGACATCATCGACCTTGCTGTTGCCCGCCCCGCGCTGCACCCGGACGTCACCCATCTGCGTGCCCCCAACGGACACATCGACCATTTACCGTTAGAACAGCAAGAATGGATTGAAACGCTCGAACGTGCCCACCACATCGTCATCTTCTTCCCCCAATGGTGGGGCACCTACCCGGGAGTTCTCAAAGCGTTCCTCGACGTCACCTTCCTCTCCGGGCGCGCATACCTCTATGGCAACAAAGTCCCCATCAAACTGTGGAAAGGGCGCACAGCACGCCTCGTCATGACCATGGACTCCCCACGCTGGTGGAACCGGTTGTGGTACCGCAACGCGGCAGAAACATCCCTCAAAAACGCCGTCCTGTGGTTCGTGGGGATCTCTGTTGCCGCAGTGACCCGGCTGACCCCAGTCCGGCATTCACCTGACGATGTGCGCGCCAGCTGGCTCAAAAAAATGGCGCAAGCAGCGGTTCGAGACGCTGGAAAGCGCAGGCGCATCGGCGCAATCCCAGCGCGAGAAACCCAGGAAACTACACGCCAGAACGTGCCGTCGCCACCAAGTAGCTGAGATACGCCACATACACCACGACCAGGACAGTTCCTTCAATCCTATTGATGCGCCCGCCGCGCGGGCGGTTGCGCTGGAAGCCATACCCCAGCAGAAACAACGACACCGTCAACGCGCCCATGGTCGTCATGTCACGGGTCATGACCGTACTCTCCACCTTCAGCGGTTCAATGACCCCAGCCACCCCCACAACAAGCAAAGTATTGAACAGGTTGGACCCGATCACATTGCCAATCGCAATGTCATGCTCACCGCGACGGGCCGCAACAATGGACGACGCCAACTCGGGAAGAGAGGTCCCAACAGCCACAATGGTCAAACCAATGAAGAGGTCACTGACCCCAAAGCTCTGCGCAATATTGACCGCACCCCACACCAGCGTCCGCGACGACACAACAAGAACGACAAAACCCACCACCAACCACAACACTGCAGTCCGCAACGGCATCCGGTGAGAAGCAAGCTCCTGCGTGAAATCACCAGTCAACGCGTCATCAGTGCCCCGCAGCGCGCTCACCACACTCCACACCATGAACGCCGCGAACACCACAAGAAGAACAACCGCATCAATCCGAGACAACGACCCGTCAGACAACTGCCATGCAGTAAGCGCGGTCACCACAACAAGCAGCGGCAACTCACGACGCAAAATCTGTGACTTCACGGCAATGGGACTGATGATCGCCGTGACCCCAAGGATCAACGCGATGTTCGTAATGTTTGAGCCATACGCATTACCTAACGCAATGCCTGAACTGCCATCAAGAGCAGCAAACACAGAGACCACAACCTCAGGGGCTGACGTCCCAAAACCAACAATGACCATCCCAATAAGCAGGGCTGGCATCCCCAAGTGGCGGGCAGTGGTCGATGCGCCATCAACAAAACGGTCGGCGCTCCACACCAGAGCGGCCAAACCGGCAACAACAGCAACAGTGGGAAGAAGCATGTGAGATCCCCTCAAGAAACAAGAAGGCCCGTCTGCTCAACCAGACGGGCCTTCCTGTGTGCAGTCAAAACCGCACTTCCCAGATTCATCAACAGTACACGATGTGTTCATCTGCTGGGAAGGTACCCACGTGATGTGACACAGCACATCACGCAACAAGGCTGACGGTTATTCCGCGAGCAAACCTGTCTGTGTCAACCAATCACGGGCAATCGTCTCCGCCGGAGCCTGATCCGTAATGGACCGGTCATTGAGTTCCCGCAGAATCTCCGGAGACATCGCCGCAGAAATCTCGTTAATCACCGCCCGCGCATCCGCATCCACGTTGTCCGACGCCAACGGCACCACATGCGAAGCAAGGAACAACCCCTCCGGGTCCTCCAACGTCACCAAATTGTTGCGATCAATGGATGGATCAGCAGTGTAAATCACAGCCAACTGCACGTCGCCATCCTGCAACGCCTTGACCGTTAACGGGCCACCACCATCTTCAATAGGCGTGAACGACACCTCCACGCCATAAAACTCCTTCAACCCAGAAGGACCATTAGGGCGCGTCTCCAACTCACTGTTTCCCCCCAGCACCAACGGTTCGTCAACCTTCGCCAAATCAGCGATTGTCGTCAAGCCATACTCTTGCGCAAACTCCTGCGTCACCACATACGAATCCTGATCTGTGGCTGGGGACTGGTCCAACACCGAAATACTCTCAGGAGCCGCAGCAACCAACGCCTCATACACATCCTCACTTAACCGCGCCTCAGTATCAGGCTGCCAATACTGCAACAACGGCCCCGTGTACTCAGGGAACAAATCTAGCTTCCCGCTTTCCACATCACTCATATAAATCTCACGCTGACCAATACGGAAATCACGCTGAACCTCATACCCGTGAGACTCCAACGCCTGAGCATACGTCTCCGCAATGATCTCCGACGAATAGTAATCCTGAGACCCAATGACAATCGCCTCAGAAGACCCCGACCCTGACGCCTGCGTCGGGTCAACATCGAACGTGTCACTACTGCCACACGCCCCCAACACACCCACACCAACAAGAGCCACCACAGACAACAACGACCGCTTCATAACCCCTCAACTCCTTCTCTCAACGGACCCCGCCATATGACGGGCCGACAACCGGTGGACCCACACAAACACCGCATCGACAAGCAACGCCAACGCAATCACCAACACAGAACCAGCCACAAGCAGCCCATAATCCTGCGTTTTCAAACCCGAAAAAATGTACCGACCAAGACCCGTGTTCGACGTGTACGCGGCAAGCGTCGCCGTCGCAATCACCTGCAATGTCGCCGAACGAAAACCCCCCACAATATGCGGGGCCGCCAACGGGATCTCGACAAAAGCCAACAACTGGCGCCCGCTCATCCCCACCGCACGCGCAGCCCCCGTCACAGACGGACGAATCGACACCACACCCGCATACGTGGCGTTCAACAACGGCGGAATCGCCAACACCGTCAACGCAATAACCGGAGCCACCAACCCAATCCCCAACAACAACGCCGCCAACGTCAACAAACCCAACGTCGGCAACGCCCGAGCAGACCCCGCCAACCCCACAATCACATCGCCACCACGCCCCGAATGCCCCGCCCACAACCCCAACGGAACAGACACCACCGCAGCCAACACCACAACAACACACGTCACCACAAGATGCTCACCCAACCGGGCACCAATACCCGACGGCCCCACCCAATGGTCCGCAGTCGACAACCACCCCCACGCATCACCGAGAATGTCCACCAGCATGCCCCCTCTCCGCTGCATGCCACGGCATCAACCAGCCACCCAACGCCACCACCGCACGATCTAACACCCACGCGACACCAAGAACCACCACAATGCCCGTGAGGACCTCAGCAACAATGCCCCGCTGAAAACCATCCGTAAACAACAACCCCAACGACGGCACACCCAACACTGCACCCACCGTGATCAGCGACATCGTCGACGCCAACACAACACGCAACGCGGCAAGCAACACCGGCGCCGCCAACGGCAACTCCACCCGCCAAAAAATCTGCCACCCGGTGAAACCCACCGCACGCGACGCATCGACAATATGCCCAGGCAACGTGGTCAACGCATCCACACACGAACGCCACATCACCGCGACCCCATACAATGTGAGCACAATGACCACATTGGCCGGTGACCGCAACGGAATACCCACAACCACCGGAATAATCATGAACAACGCCAACGATGGCACCGCATACAACGCACTCGCCGCAGCAACCCCACCACCACGAGCCCACCGGTTCATAATGCTCAACCGAGCAAGAGGCACCGCAATGACCACAGTGAACACGGTGACCTGCACAGTCATCCACACGTGCGCGAGCGTGAGGTCACCAATGAGGCCCCACGACTGGGACAGCCACGTCACGCGTGAACCCGACCCAAGAACCGGCCATGCGAATCCCGCACAAGCCGCACCCCGTGTTCCTCCACCACGTGAAGGTCCCGCTGGCCTGAGGTCAGACCAACAAGGTCCGCAACAAAATCGTCAGCTGGTTGCCCCAGCAACTCAGCTGGCGAGCCCTGCTGTGCGACCACCCCACCTTGCCGCAACACAATGATCTGGTCAGCGAGCACAAATGCCTCGTCAATGTCGTGCGTGACCAGCAAAACAGTTTTCCCCAAATCCCGCTGTAAGCGGCGGGTTTCGGATTGCAAATCACGGCGAATCATGGGGTCAACCGCACCAAATGGTTCATCCATCAACAACACATCAGCGCCTCCGACCAGCGCCCGGGCCACCCCCACACGCTGCTGCTGACCACCCGAGAGCTGGTGGGGGTACCGGCGAACCATCGCACCTTCAATTCCCACTAATCCCAGGTGGTGCAGCGCCCGTTCCTTGGATTCTTTTGTCGATGCGCCACCCAACTTCGCCACAAGCGCCACGTTGTCCAGGACGTTACGGTGCGGCAGTAGGCCCCCTTCTTGCAACACGTACCCGATGGACCGCCGCAATCGGACTGGGTCCGAGTCGTGAATGTTCCGTCCGTTGACGGTGATGGTGCCGGAGTCAGGGTCCACCATACGGTTGACCATGCGGAGCAGAGTTGTTTTTCCGGCACCAGAGGGCCCAACAAGCGCTGTGGTGCTGCCAGCGGGGACAGTGAAGGTGACGTTGTGCGCGGCGAAGGTACCGCCCGGGTAGCGTTTTGTCACATCAGTGAAAGTGATCATCAGGTCGGTTACCTCGCAAGATGGTGTGATACCAGCGTTCACGAACTTGCACTGGCCTGCAACAGGAACAGCATCGGGTGAAATTGGGGGGTCTTCACGGGGGTGGAGCCAACGGTGGTGAGGGTTTGTGGTGCGATCACCTGCACAAACAATGATTGTCAGGCGGCGAGGATGCTTGAGTGTGGGGTGTTCGTGCAGGCGACGCGTGTGTGGATCGTGTGACAAGACACAAAAACTGGGGAACTGCTGTGGAACAATAACGCCGTGAGTGAGAACTTCCCCTTCCCCCAGTCCAATGCCAATTCCGAGGGTTCCGCTACCTCGGGCGACTCGTCTCGTGGGGGCGGGCGGCGATTTGCACACGCTCCAACGAACAACCGCCGCCGGTGGCCGCTGGTGCTGCTGTGGACGGTTGTTGCGGTGATCCTTATTGGTGGGGGAGCGGCAGCCTGGTATGGGTTCACACTGAACAACTCCTTCAATAAGGCGGAAAAGATCGCCCCGGAGGAGATCTTCCCTGAAGAAACAGACCGTCCTGCTGAGGTGGAACGCCCTGAGGGTGCGAGTGATGACGCACAAAATATTCTGCTTCTTGGGTCTGACACGCGAGGCGAGGTCGGTGATGACCTGGAAGACATTCGCGGCCAACGTTCAGACACCATCATGGTGGTCCACATCCCTGCTGACCGGGACAACGTGCAGGTCATGTCGATTATGCGTGACAACTGGGTGGAGATCCCAGGGCATGGCATGAATAAAATCAATGCGGCGATGTCCTTGGGTGGGGTTCCGCTCCTTGTGCAAACCGTGGAGGGAATCATCGATGTGCGTATTGACCACGTGGCGATCGTTGACTTTGAAGGGTTCAAGGGGATGACGGACGCGTTGGGGGGCGTCACGATCAATAATCCGCGCGCCTTTTCCAGCCGTGGTGCCACGTTCCCGGAGGGGGAGATCACCCTCAACGGTGATGATGCGTTGAAATTTGTGCGCGACCGGTATTCGTTTGCGGACGGGGATTACACGCGTGTGGCGAACCAACAGTTGTACATCAAGGGTGTGGTGTCGAAGTTGATGTCCAGGGATACGTTGACCAGCCCAGGCAAGATCGCTGACGTTGTTGATGAGATCGCACCGTACCTCACTATTGATGCAGGTATGGATACTGGGTATATCGCGAAGCTGGGATTGTCGATGCGCGACGTCCGCGGCGACAACATTTCGTTCTTCACGTCCCCAACGTTGGGTACGGGCCGCGAAGGCGCCCAGTCTGTGGTGCGCCCCGACTGGGACGAACTTGCGATCGTTGCCGAACACTTCCGCACGGACACGCTCGACGAATACGCTGAGTAAGGTTCTCTGCGGCGGTAGGAAGTTAGTGTATTCCCTCATTGAGGGCTCGAACCCTATGGCGGCTGCGCTCATGCGTCAGGTTGCCGGTGATTCGGTGTCAGTGGCCTCTGCGGGCACTAAGCCTGGTGACACGCTCAACGGGTTGGCCGTGGAGTCATTGGAGGCCGTGGGAGCTTCAGTTGAGGGGGAGCGCCCGAAGCTCTTGACAGAGGGCATGATGCAAGCGGCTGACCGGATGATTGTCCTTGGCGAGGAAGCGCAGCTTCCCCAAGTGGATGGTGTCACGGTGGAACGGTGGATCACCGACGAACCCTCAGAACGTGGCATTGACGGGCGTGAACGAATGGACCTGGTGCGTGACGACATTGCCACCCGGGTGCAAGCGCTGACCGATGCGCTCACCCGCCTGTGATCTCCGTCTACTTGTGAATGCGTGGAAACACGAAGCGGGGCTGACATGTTCCCATGTCAGCCCCGCTTTATGTGTGGTGGGCCTCGGCAGCGACCATTACAAAGAATGGCGGCCTCTGTTGGCCTACAGAGCGGGCTGCCCGCCCCAGCTGCACCTGCCGATCGAGCAGCAGCTCGAAGTTGTTGAGCTGTACAAGGCTGGCGTCTCGGTCAAGGAGATCGCTGAGCGCTTCCACATCCACCGCGCCACGGTCAGCGAGATCTGCAAGCGCAGGTGCGTTCCGCCCCGCAACGAGAGCCGAGGACTGACACGGGAGCAGGTACAGGGCGCCGCGCTCCGGTATGTCCAGGGTGCGTCGCTCGCGACAGTCGCGAAGGAGTTCGGCTCGACTCCAACAACCATCCGCACGGCGCTGATGGCAGTCGGCATCGAAATGCGTCCAGCGCGCGGCGGGAAGGGGAAGCAAGCGAGCGGTGGCTGAGGTCTCAAAGAGCACTCAGTGCAGGACACCACTACGTCACCAGTAGATTGCAATCACCTCTGTGTCGAGTATTCGCCCAGAGGTCTCCATGTCATCTGCGACAACGGGTGACACGGCACTTGTAGGCACTAGGAGCTCCTCGCTGCTTGGCAGAAGCCCGAGCCCTTTCGCCGATCGAGCCTCTTGGCGAGCCTTGAGGTCGTCGTCAGGCGGGGGTTCCTCCATACCCAATTGAGCGACAACCTGCTCTCTCACAAGGTCAAACGCCTCCCGCTGAGCAACCGCGTCCGTTGCCCCAGCTGATACGCGTTCGACGAGCGCGACAAACTCCCGTTGCTGTTCACTGCTCCACGACGTACCCACTGGTGCGATTGTTGACCTGTACTGCGTCAAGGCTCTTTCAAGCGCAACATTGTGACTGCTCGCTGTTGCTGCGAAGCCGTCCTCGGCAGTTGGGATGCGTATCGCATTGATGTGGTCGACAAAGTCCGGGGCAACCTCACTAAACAGGTCAGCAAGCTTCACAGGCGTCCACGTATCATGTAGGCCGTCCCGAGCGACACGGCACAGCATCGTGAAGCGCGCGTCGGAAAACAGCACTCGCCGAATATCCTTCCAGAAGCCTAGGTGCTCTGTGACTCCTGTCACGAATAGGGGCTGAACCTCTAGATCAAGGTCATCCACTGCGTTCTTATGCACAATATAATCAACACCGTCTAGGATTACCACGACATAGTTTACAGCCTTAGCCCTGACAGGAATGAGGCCCGCGAGGAACTGATCAAGAACTTTCATGATCGGCTCCGAATCACGCAAGAATCCCAGTGCGCCGCTAGATGAGAACATTTCTGGATAGTCACTCGCCATCACAGACCACTCGTTCATCATCGCCTTGAGCTTGAACACAGGATCGACCGCGAGTACCACCTCAACCTCTATCAGGTCTCCACGCACGAAAGACGACGCAGCTGAGGCCACATTCTCCGAGACGCCCTTAATGTCGATCGCGTCCTTGAGTGCATCGACCTGCTCCGGTGCTGACAGTTTGAATTCAAGCGGTTGCTCTCTCAGCTGCTTGAACAGGGTCTGGATTACGGCCTTGCGGGAGCTTTGTGTGCTGTCACTGTTACCAGTCTTGTAACGTGCGCTCGTTTGGGCCTCCGCTTTGCCGATAAGGTCGCTTCCTACCGAGGTGCTTGCGCTGCCGATCAGTTCCGCTTCGTCTGCTCGAGATATTGTCTGAGTGATTGCTTCTGGGATCGTTTCTGCTTGAGACACAAGTAGACTATGAAGACTCACTGCATCCAGGTACACGAACTCCCGAAGCGGAAGCTTCTTCTTCATCTGCTCGGCATCATTCTTCCGCCTACGATGTGATCGCCAGCCTCGGAAGGACTTCACTGGATGCCGCAGCCAGTTGTTAAGAGCCATTCGTACCATCCGTTCTGGCGTGCATAGGACGAGAGCGCACGCGCTCGAAGGCGATCGCGAGATCCTCGTCCGCGATCTTTGAACGCTGATCGCCAGCCGCAAGGAGTGCCGCCTCAGTCCAGATCGCGGTCAACATCGCACCCGACCAACCGTCAGTCGCGCGAGCGAGGTCGTCGATCGGAAGCTCATCTCCCACCTGAAGCTCACCGGCCTTCATCTTGAGGATCTCAAGGCGGTCGCGCTCTGTGGGGAGGTCGAACGCAATCTCCCAGTCAAAACGGCCAGGGCGTAGGAGTGCCTCGTCAATATCCTCTACTCGGTTCGTCGCGGCGATAACGATCACGTTGCTGTCAGGCTTGAATCCGTCAAGCAGCGTCAGGAGCTGGGCAACCACTCGTTTCGACTCACCATTGGAATCCGAGCTCCGACGCGCGGCGATACTGTCGATCTCGTCAAAGAAGATGATGGCGCACTCTCGTTTAGCAGCGTCCTCAAAGAGCCGCCGGAGCGTCTCCTCGCTGTCGCCGACCCACTTGCTCACGATAGACGGACCACTCACTTGGTAGAACACTGCCCCTGATACATCCGCGATGATTCGCGCAAGGTGTGTCTTCCCCGTGCCGGGTGCACCTGTGAACAGAACTCCTTTCACGGGCTTTGCGCCGATTGCCTTCAACTCGCCAGCTCGACCAAGCTGTGTCTCGATCAGTTCCTTCGCCCGCGCCTTAACTTCGTCGTATCCGCCGAGGGCGTCGAAGGTAAGGGGCGGCTCTCCGGGCTTGACGATGTACGCTGCGAGATCCTCATCCACTCCTGTTTCTCGGTAGCGGATGGGAGTTTTTGAGACGACATCCACGACCCCGTCAATTTCCGTATATTGAATCGTATTGCCAGGTTCGACCTCGATGGCCTGCGGCCCGCTCAGGATGCGCATGCCACCACCACTCGTTTCGACAACGATCTTATTCCTGTCGTAGAGAATCTTCCTAACTACACCGACACTGCTGTCGTCGGGCCACGCCGTGTTTGGGGCCGGAAACCATTGCTGATCTTCATTCACAAAAATGACGTCCCCACGGTTCAGATCGACCGGCTGCGGGAAAGAAAACCGACTGCTGCCGCCATTGGGAAGGCGACAAAAGAAGACGTGGCCGTCCTCGACGACGTCGATCACCTTGATGAAGATTCCATCCATCCTGGACTCGAACTCTCCGCCGTTTTCCTCGCCAGCCATTAGATCCTCCACACTCCCGGTGCGGCACGCGCGTAGTCATCGATACCGATGGCTTCGAGGTGACCCATGGCGGACTTGATCTTGTCGATCACCGGCTTGCGGTTTTCGATTTCCAATAACCGCACAGGCATTACTCTGCTCCTCCACGCGCGAACAGTTCGGCTTGTTCGAGCACCAACTCGATGGCCTTCTTCTCGGCATCAGGTGGGTAGTCGTACTTGGCAAGCAGGCGTCGCACCTTCGAGCGCATCGCGGCGCGGACGCTCTCCTTCTGATCCCAGTCGATGACAACGCTGGTACGGACAGCCCAGACGAGGTCGACAGCGATCTTCTTCAATGTCTCATCGCCCATGTGCATGACCGCGGCGTCGTTCTGGGCGATCGCGTCGTACAGCGCGACCTCCGCGGCAGAAAGCCCCAGCTCCTCGTTACGCTTCTGGTCGTCGCGCATCTGCTTGGCAAGCTTCACCAGTTCAGCGATGATCTCCGCAGTCGTCAGCGACCGGTTCGTATACCGATTGATCGCCTCGTCGAGCAGTTCGGAGAACTTCCGTGCCTGCACAAGGTTGGTGCGCTGTACAGTACGGATCTGGTCGTTGAGGAGCCGACGCAGCAACCCCATCTGCAGGTTGGGCTTGTCCTTGTCCGCGAGCGAGTCGAGGAACTCGTCGCTCAGGATCGACAGCTCTGGTGTCTCAACACCGGCGAGCTTGTAGATGTCGACGACCTGGTTGGCGGCTACCGCCTCGTTGAGCAGCTGCCCCAGCGCGGTGTCGATCTCGACAGCGCCGGAGCCGCCACGACCGGAGTCGGGGTTCTGGATCTTCAAGATGGCTGCACGCACGTCGGTGAATAGCCGCACATCGTCGCGGATAGCCGCGGCCTCGTCGCGCGCTCCAGCCAGCGCGAACGCCTTGGCTAGCGCCAGCACCTGGTCGTTGAAGCGCTTCGTGCGGTCGGGGTCGGCCATGACGAAGTCGAGCACCTTGGCGTACTCCGCCAGGCGCTGGGAAGCAGTGAGTGTCGGCGAGGAGTCGTAGTCGACGCCGTGCAGCAGTCCCCGGATGATGTCGTGCTTCTCCAGCATGACGGCGACCATCTCGTCGATCGGTACGCCGGCCTGGTCACGGTCGGAGGGCGAGTACTCCTGGAGCGCCGCCTGGAGGTTCGCGAACACGCCGATGTAGTCGACGATGAGCCCGCCGGGCTTGTCCCGGAAGGTGCGATTGACGCGGGCGATGGCCTGCATGAGCCCGGCACCCTGCATGGTCTTGTCGACGTACATCGTGTGCATGGACGGCGCGTCGAAGCCGGTCAGCCACATGTCGCGGACGATGACGAGTTCGAGCTCGTCATCGGGGTTCTTCGCCCGGAGCTTGAGATCCTTGCGGACGTCCTTGGGATAGATGTGTGGCTGGAACTCGGCGGGGTCCGCTGCCGAGCCGGTCATGACGACTTTTATCTTGCCCTTGGCGGGATCGTCCGAATGCCAGTCAGGGCGAAGCGCGACGATCTTCTCGTAGAGCCGCACCGCGATCCGGCGGCTCATCGTGACGATCATGCCCTTGCCGAACAGCGCCTCGCGCCGCTTCTCCCAGTGCTCGACGATGTCCCGGGCGATGAGGTCGAGGCGTGAGTCGGCGCCGACGATGGCTTCCAGACGCGACCAACGGGACTTCGCCGCCGTCGCTGCGTCCTCCTCGACGGTCTCGGTGATCTCGTCCGCCAGTTCGTCGAGCGCGGCAAGGTCATCGTCAGACAGGTCGATCTTGGCGAGACGTGACTCATAGAATATCTTCACCGTCGCTCCGTCCTCGACCGCACGCGTGAGGTCATAGACGTCGACGTAGTCACCGAACACCGAGCGGGTGGACTTGTCACCTGACTCGATCGGTGTACCGGTGAAGCCGAGGTAGGTAGCACCAGGCAAAGCATCTCGCATGTGCTTCGCCAGACCTGCGCGCAAGCGGCCATGACGGTCCAGCGTCTCGCCGAAGCCGTACTGGCTGCGATGCGCCTCATCGGCCACGACGACGACGTTGCAACGATCCGTCAGCACCGGGTTGGCATCGCCGTCCTCACCGGGAGCGAACTTCTGCAGCGTCGTGAAGACGATGCCACCCGATGCACGCTTCAACTTCGAGCGCAGGTCAGTACGCGTTGTGGCCTGCACCGGGGTCTCCGGCAGGATGCGTGCCGGGGCGAACGTCTCCCCGAAGAGCTGGTCGTCCAGGTCGTTGCGGTCAGTGATGAACACCAGCGTCGGATTCGCCATCCGGGAATCGCGCATGATCTTCGCGGCATAGAAGACCATCTCGAAGCTCTTGCCCGAACCTTGGGTATGCCAGACCACACCACCACGACGATCGCCGTCCGGACGGGACGCCTGCACGGTCGACTCGACCGCCGCGTTCACCGCCCAGTACTGGTGGTACTTCGCCACACGCTTCACGAGCAACCGCGTCGGCTGCCCGGTGGCCTTGTCGGTCGCGGTCTCGTCGCTGAAGACGATGAAGTTCTGCAACAGATCGAGGAACCGCTTCGGCTCGAACACCCCCTTGATAAGCACCTCAAGCGCCGGGCCGTCGCTGACCACCTCGCGGCCCTCGATGGTCTTCCACGGGGCGTAGTGCTCGAACGCGCCTGCGTAGCTGCTCATCGCCGCCGAGGTGCCGTCCGTGATCACCGTCACGGCATTCGGCACGAACACCGACGGGATGTCCTGCCGGTACGTCTGCACCTGGTTCCACGCCGACTTCAGCGTCGCGTGCTCCGCCGTCGGGTTCTTCAACTCCAGCAGGGCCAGTGGGAGACCGTTGACCAGCACCAGCACGTCCGGCCGACGGTTCTTGCCGTTCTCGACGATCGTGAACTGATTAATCGCCACCCAGTCGTTGTTCTCGGGGCGCTCGAAGTCGACCAGCCACAACCGCGTCGTCCGCAGCGCACCGTCTGCATCCCGATGCTCGACAGGCACACCCTCCGTGATGAGCTGGTGCAGCCGGTAGTTCTCGTCGATCGGGCTTTGCGATTCCGCCCGACGCACCCGCTTGATCGCCTCATCGACAAGGGCAGGAGAAGTCCCCGGATTGATCCGCCTGATCGCATCACGCAGACGCCCCCACAAGAACACCTCCTCATAGGAGTCGCGCTCCGCTCCCGGCTCACCAGGAGCGATATCCGGCCCATGCAGCGTGCGGTAGCCCAGCTCCGCGAAGTACTCCAACGCCGCCAGCTCGACAGTGTTCTCGTTGAACACGCTCACGATGCAACCTCTAACGTCGATTCATCCACCCAGCGCGCCAGCACACTCAGTGCAGCCAAGTACTCCAGAGCTTGCTGCTCCGGCATCTCCTGGACGACCTCATGAGCAAGCGGGTTACGGATACCAGCAAACACACCCTCGGCAAACGTCCGAGCGCCGCGCTGCACTGACTTGAACGTGCTGCTGCCATCGTTCTTCATCCGGTAGAGACGGGGCTTACCCGCCGCAGGTGCCTGCTCGCTGAATGCCTGGTTGAAGAGATCCGTCTCGCTGACGTTGCGACGACCGAGCTTGTTCTGCGTCTCGGCATTCAGCTTGCGGATCGCTCCCTCGACAGCCTCACGGAAGTGTCCTGACTGCCACAGCGACGACGCGCCGTCCCAGACCCACGGATGCAGCTTCGCAGCCGACAGCTCGGGAGCATCGTCACCGAGGTTCTTGCGGATCTCCTCCTGACGCTCCAGCTCTGCCTTCGCGCGAATAGCCGCCTCACGATGCCGCGTCCAACGGTTGCTCTTACGTAGCTCGATGTCAGTACGCCAGCTCGGCACGACCCGGTCAAAGATCTTCTCCACGACCTGTGCCTGCTGCGCCACCTCAGCATCCGCGGCCGCAGTGCTGGACTTGTTGGAGAAGTATGCAACACCATTACCGGCGAAGCTATCGTTGGTCATCACCGTCTGCTGGATGAACTTGTCCAGCTCACCAAGAGCCCACTCGACATTGATCCCTGTCATGCTGCGACTCCTTCAGCGGGGACGCGCATGCGACCGGAGAGGAGTTCGGGGAGGAGGGCGTCGCGGAGGGCGGTCAGACGCTGGGTTTCGCTCTCGAGCGACTCGATACGAGCATCGATCGCACGGAGCTTGTCCTCGAGCTCGAGAAGCGCGCCATCGCCGACCCAACGGATCTCGGCACCGTGCACATCGGTCTTATTCACCGAGGCGAACACGGTCCCCTCGCCTTGGAACTTTTCCCAGGCGCTCGACGAGCTCCGCATGGCGTAATAGAGCGTGCTGGGGTGAGTATCACTATGGATAGCCGCCACACCACGCCCGATGCAGCAGTCGGCGCTCGCTCGGTTCAGCTCCCCGACCGGGGCGCGCACCGACATGAGCGTGTCGCTCTTTGCAGCTGTGCGGACGGGGGCGGTTGTCCAGACACGCAGCGACGGGAATCGGACGCCGAAGTCGCGCGTGCCCTGGTAAAAGGGCAAGCCATCGCCGTCCTCGTTGAGATCTGCCCCCTTCGGCGAGCTTCCCATCGTGATGTCCGCGACGTCCGAGAGCAGCCGTGACTCGCTCGCGGCAGCTGCGAACAGCGCATCTCCTAGCTGCTCAGCAATCGTTACTGCTCGCCGGTTCGACTCGATCTTGTCGTCCAGCGCGCCGAGCGTCGCGGCGATGGCACGCTGCTCGGCGATAGACGGCAGGGGAATTTCTAGGTCGCCTAAGATACCGAGATTGATATGCGGAACGCCTGTCGAAATGGCGCGATTATCGATCTGCCATAGAAAGTGCGGGGATGTCGATGCGTAGTAGACGTAAAGCGGATCTGCCTTCGCTTCGTCGATACGAAGCCGCATCTGACTCTGCGAAATAACGTGAAGCTCCTTCCCGGGTGGAAGAAGTGCAACTTGCCCTAATGTGCCGCGCTGCGTGTAGATCAGATCGCCGCCCTGCGCAGAATTTCGGGAAAGGTCGGCCTCGAACTTTTCCTGGCTGACGTAGACAAAATCTCCGGATACGAAGCGCCCATGACTCATGTTGGCACCCCGGATCACGGGCACCCCCGAACGCGCATAGTCCCGACTTACCAGCGAGGAGCCGAATGGGCCTCCGATGAGACCTTTCTCCACCGCAATACATTTGAGGGGCACAGCGTTCACGGCTGCACCCCACTCAAACGCTGTCGCACTTCATCCTCCAGCTCGCGCCCGCGCTCGAACTCGGCGAACAGCTCCTTCGTCAATCGCTCGATCTTCTCGTCGATCGGCTCGTCGTCAACCTCAGCCTCGGCAGCGCCGACGTAGCGGCCTGGGGTGAGCACGTAGTCGTGCTTGGCAATCTCTTCTAGTGAGGCGGCCTTCGCGAAGCCCGGCACGTCCTCGTAGCCTCCGTCGTGGTTGCGCCAGGCGTGGTAGGTATCGGCAATCTTCGCGATGTCGTCGTCCGTCAGCACGCGCAGACGGCGTGACTCCATCGTGCCGAGCTTTCGGGCGTCGATGAAGAGCACCTCGCTGCGGCGTTCGCGGTGCCCGTTGCCGTGCCGGGCCTTGGAGACGAACCAGAGCGCGACGGGGATGCCGGTGTTGAAGAACAGCTTGTCGGGCATCGCCACGATGCAGTCGACCAGGTCGGCCTCGACAAGCTTGCGACGCATCTCGCCCTCACCACCGCTCTTCGACGACAGGGATCCGTTCGCAAGCACGAACCCCGCCGTGCCCTTCGGGCTCAAGTGGTAGATGAAGTGCTGCACCCACGCAAAGTTCGCGTTGCCCTGCGGCGGGGTGCCGTACTGCCAGCGCGGGTCGCCCTCGAGCTTCGCATCCCACCAGTCAGAGACGTTGAACGGAGGGTTGGCAATCACGAAGTCGGCCCGCAGATCCGGGTGCAGGTCATCGGTGAATGAGTCAGCCGAACGCGGCCCCATGTCGGCTTCGATACCTCGCAGTGCGAGGTTCATCTTGGAGAGCTTCCAGGTCGTGTCCGTGAACTCCTGCCCGTAGACGGAGATGTCGGTGCGCTTGCCGCCGTGAGCTTTCACGAACTCAGCCGACTGCACAAACATGCCGCCGGAACCCGCCGCAGGGTCATAGACGCGCCCCTGGTAGGGCTCCAGCATCTCGACCAGCGTCTTGACTACCGAACGCGGCGTGTAGAACGCTCCGGCGTCTTTGCCGGTCTCCTTGCCGGCGAACTGACCGAGGAAGTACTCGTACACCCGGCCCAGCACGTCGTCGGCACCGTGGTCGTCGGTCTCGGTGAACCCGATGGAGCCGATCAGGTCTACCAGCTCGCCCAGACGGCGCTTGTCGAGGCCATCGCGTCCATAGTTGCGTGGCAGCACACCCCTTAGCGTTGGGTTCTCCTTCTCGATGAGATCCATCGCCTGGTCGATCTGTTGCCCGATCTCGGGCTGCTTCGCGACCGACTGGATGTAGCCCCAGCGCGCCAGCTCCGGCACCCAGAACACGTTGTGACTGGTGTATTCGTCGCGGTCTTCGAGGAAGTCCGGCAGTCGCTCCGGCTTGATGCCCTCCGCAGCAAGCTCTGCCTCGAGCGTCGCACGTCGCTCCTCGAAGCGATCGGAGATGTACTTGAGGAACACCAGGCCGAGCACGACATGCTTGTACTCGCTCGGCTCCTGGTTGCCGCGCAGCTTGTCTGCAGCTTCCCAGAGGGTCTGCTCGAGTGTCTTCGTCGGTTTCGGCTTCGCGGCGCGTGCCATGCTGTGGGTCTCCTCTGCGCCGCAGGGCGCGTCTTAAGTTGTGCTCTCGGGGCGTGTCCTACGCTACCGACGGCCACTGACACTGCTAAGGTGCCGCGCCGGATGCGGTGCCGAGAGGAGTCTCGCGACGGGGAGCCGGACGGGCTCAACCGAGCGTCACGATCTACGCCAATTATCTCATGACCGGCGCTTTTCGTGAAGAGCTGCCCGCCATACCTGCTTCGGCCACGGCGCCAGCGTCGCCATCCGGTAGCGCAGCCACAGGTCGACGAGCACCGCTTGGTCAGTCACGATCTGCACAGCCTGTCGCGTCGTCTGATCCCACGTATGACGTGGTCGGAGCCCGGTGCCGTCGAGGAACGCGGCGACCGTCGCTCCGTCGTAGGGACGGAGAGCGAGCGCTTCGGACAGCTCGCCGCGCACGTCGATCAGGTGCTCCCGGAGGGTGTGCTGCATCCAATGTGGCCACCGATGCGCCGTGGAGTCGTCCTCGAGCTGGGCGATGACGACATACGGATCACCTCGGCATCCGTCACACGGCCGATGAACGCAGATGCATCACCCGACCGCGCCGACCTCATCCGCAAAGCATTCGACCTGTACGCCACCGGAGAATGGACAACCGACTCCCTCGCCGAACACCTCGCCGCACGCGGACTGACGACCCGGCCCACGCCGAAGCGCCCCGCCAAGCCCGTCACCGCGAAGATCATCGGCGCGACACTCACCAACCCGTACTACCGCGGCATCGTCACCTGGAAGGGAGCAGAGCACCCCGGCAACCACGAGCCCCTCGTCGACGACGGCACCTGGTTCAAGGTGCAATCCGTCATGGCCTCACGCCGCCACGGCGAGTACAACCGCGTCCACAAGCACTTCCTCAAGTCCACCGTCGTCTGCGGCCGCTGCGGCTCCCGCCTCATCGTGCAGATGACCACCTCCCGCTCCGGCGACCTCTACCCGTACTTCGTCTGCGTCGGCAGACGCTCCAAGCGCACCGACTGCGACCTCAAAGCCGTCCTCATCCACGAAGTCGAGAAGCAAGTCGAACACCTCTACCAGAACATCCGGCTCAGCCACGACGAGCGTGTCCAGCTCGAGCAGTACCTGCGCGAGGAAATCGCCCTCGCGTCCACCGAGCAGCGGCAGCGCGTCACGCAGCTCAAGGCAACCGCTGACGACCTGAAGAACCAGCAGCGCAAACTCCTCCAGCTCCACTACCAGGACGCCATCCCCGCCGATCTGCTCAAGGAAGAGCAAGACCGCCTCGGCGCGGAACTGGCACGGATCAAGCGAGAGCTCGAGCGTGCTACCGCCAACCACGACAGCGTCCTGACCAACCTCTCCGACGCACTCACCCTGGCGGAGGACTGCGACCAGCTCTACAAGTCAGCCCCAGAGCACATCAAGCGACAACTCAACCAGGTCTTCTACGATGTCGTGCGCATCAACCCCGACGTGCACGGTCAGCTCCACGCCCAGGGCGAACTGGCAGAACCGTTCAACCAGATCCTCAACCCTGCACTGCGCCTCCACGCCGCCAGCCAGCGCACCATCCCCACCGACGCGAAGAGGCTCACCCCGAAGGGCGAGCCTCTCGCTCACGAACCTGAGAACCAGGAGCAAACCCTCACCGGCATTTTTCACGCCAGCGGTTTTACTCCGGGATCAATGGTGGGCCCGGAGGGGCTCGAACCCTCGACCCGCGGATTAAAAGTCCGATGCTCTGCCAACTGAGCTACAGGCCCACGCTGACGCACGCGTCAGCACTGAGTGACGGTGACCGTCACCAGTTATCTAGGATACGCAACGAATCGCAAAACGTGTAATCCGGGTGACGTGATCTTGACTATGTTGTGTGTTGTTCCGCATCGGGTGTGGTGTTGGTGCTGGTCTGGTGGGTGAGCCCGTGGGCTTCGTACCATCCGGCGAGTGCGTCGGGGCGGTCGGTGATGATCGCGTCGACGCCGAGTTCCACGAGTGTGGCCCACTGGTTGGGGGTGTTTGCAGTCCAGATCATTGTGCGCATTCCTGCGTTGTGGATGCGTTCGATGAGGCTGGGGTTGGCAAGGACGTGGTCAACGTGTGGGTTGATGGTCCAGATGTTGGCGGCTTGGCATTGGGCGATGAGTCCGTCGATGTCGGTGACGGTGAGGACTCCGCGCCGCCTGGTGGGGGCGAGGGTATGCAGCGATTCGATGGTGGTGCGGTTGAAGGACTGCACGATGGTGCGGTCGCTGATCCCGTGTGTGTCGATGGTTTCGAGGACTGGCGCGCAGGCGGTGGTGTCCCAATCTCCTTTGAATTCGAGGAGAACTTCGACCCCTGGGTGGCGGGCAATGAGTGCTGCGAATTGGTCGAAGGTGGGAACGCGTTGCCCGGTGTAGGCGGGGTCAAACCAGCTGCCTGCATCGAGTTGGGCGATGTCGGTGGCGGTGTAGTCGGTGACGTGGCCGGTGCCGGTGGTGGTCGCATCGAGAGTTGTGTCGTGGATGACCATGGGGACACCGTCTTTGGAGGGAACGATGTCCATTTCGATGCTGTGTGCGCCTGCTTTGATTGCGGACACGAACGCGGCGAGTGTGTTTTCGGGGGCAACGGATTTGTTGCCCCGGTGCGCGATGATCTGCGGGGCGGTGGTGGCCCCCACCGGGTGGGTGGGGGCACTGTCACGGGGTTGTGGTGTTGTCACAGGTAGGGTTCCACGTTCTCGGTGAAGGCGCGGTCAAGGCGTGGGGTGATTGATTCCCATGCTTGCTGTGCTGGGGTGTTCTTTAACACTATCTGTTCGATGCCTTCGGAGAGGATTTGGTCGCCGGAGGGGACGAATACGCGGACCCAGTCTTGTGACCGGGTGATGGCGAGTTGGTCGATTGCGACCCGGTAGAGGGGGATCTCGTCGTAGAGGGCGGTCATGGTGGGGCCAGTTGTTGCTGAGGTGCGCACGGGCATGTACCCGGTGGATTTGGAGAAGAACGCGGTGCTTTCTGCGTTGGTGAGGAAGTCGAGGAACATGGCGGCGGCGAGTTGTTGTTCGGGGGAGCGTGATGAGGGGATGGCAAGGCCGGTGCCGCCGGTAGGTACTCCTGGTCCTTCGGGTCCTTCGGGGAGGAAGGAGGCACCGAGGTTGAAGGTGGCGGCGTCGAGGAGTCCGGTGAGTGACCCGGTGGAGCCAATGAGGCAGCCGAAGTATCCGGCGGCGAAGTCGGCGTTGGTGTCGTTGCCGATGGAGGCGAACTTTTTGTCGTGGTAGAGCTCGCGTACCCATTCCCCAGCGGCGATTGCTTCGGGGGTGTTGAGGGTGATGTCCCATTCGTTGGAGTAGGTGGCTCCGCGTCCCCACAGGACGTTGAGCATCCACCATGCGGACCAGGAGGTGCCAACGCCTAGTCCCAGGGGTGCCCCGTCAGCGGGGAGGACTTCTTGGAGTTTGGGGGCCCACTGCTCAAATTCGTCCCAGGTGCGGGGGCCACGGTCGGGCAGCCCCGCTTTCTTGAAGACGTCCTTGTTGTAGTAGAACAGCGGTGTGGAGCGCGCGTAGGGGGCTGCGTAGTGGGCGCCGTCGAATTCGTAGTCACCGTACAGGGTGGGGTTGTAGTCGCTGGTGTCGACCTTGAGGTGTGTGAACACCCCGTCGAGTGGCATGATTTGGCCGTTGAGGAAGTAACGGAACCACCACACGTCGGAGGCGATCACGAGGTCTGGTAGGGAGTCTGTGCCTGATGCGGCTTGGAACCGTTGGGCGACCTCGTCGTAGGATGCGCCGGCGGTGACGAGTTTGACGGCGATCCCGGTCTTCTCCGTGAACTGGCGGATCAGTTCGTCTTCGGCGTCTTTGGAGGATCCTGGGTGGTTGGACCACCAGGTGATTTCTGTGGCGGGGGTAATTGTGGACCAGTCCACGTCGTCTGTTTGGGTGTTCGTTAATTCTTCACCGGTTGCGGGCCCTGAGCAGGCTGCTAACGCGAAACCGAGTGCGCCAAGACCTGATGCTTGGAGGATGGTGCGGCGTGACACTTGGGTGTCCACAACCTTTCCGAACGCAGAACGAGACACAGTTTCTCCTTAGTGGGGTGTCCGGTGGGCGTTGTCGCCCACCGACGGTGTGGATGACCGATGCGCGTGACCGAACCAGCGTGTGGTGCGGTGTGCATCGGTACGGGGGTTAACCGGTGACGGCACCGGCGGTGAGGCCTGCAACGAGTCGGCGTTGCAGGACGAGGAACATGAGGAGGACAGGGACGGTGACGAGGACAGTGGCGGCCATGAGCACGCCCCAGTTCGTCATGCCGTCAATGTCTTGGAGGAGGGTGAGTCCAAGGGGAAGGGTCATCATGTCGGCGTCGTCGATGACGAGGAACGGCCACAGGTAGTCGTTCCATTCGGCGACGATGGACACGAGTGCGACCGCTGAGATGGTGGGCCAGGACATGGGGATGACGAATTGCCATAGGCGCCGCCAGTGCCCGGCCCCGTCAAGTTGGGCGGCCTCAAGGATTGATATGGGGACGGTGAGGAAGTGTTGGCGGAACAGGAAGGTCCCAAATGCGCTGGCCAGCCCGGGGACGAGGATCCCTTGGTAGGTGTTGAGCCACCCCAGGGACGCTACGAGTGTGTAGTTGGGGATGATCGTGATTTGTTGGGGGACGAGCAGTGTGAACAGCACGAGCGCGAACATGGCTTTTTTGAAGGGGAAGGGCAGGAACACCAGTGCGTAAGCGCACGTCAAACCGAGGAGAAGTTTGAGTCCTGCACCGAGCGCGGTAATGAGGAGCGAGTTGAGGAACAGTCGCCCCAGGGGGAGTCGGTCACCCACGGTCGCGTAGTTGTCGGCGTTGAGGGTTTCCGGCAGCCACTGCAACGGAACCGAGTACAGCTCGGACGGTGATTTCAGGCTTGCTGCGGCCATCCACACCAGTGGTACTGCCATGATGACGGTGACAATGATCAGGGTGATCCACCCGGCAATGTCCAGACCAGACAGGCGCTTATGGGGGCGGGAGCTGGCGCGCATCGGTGTGTGGTTCGAAGGAGCGGCCGGTGGGGTGGTCGGTGCTGCTGATTGCTGAGGTGGGGTGAGGATGGCCATCAGTAGTGCACCTTCTTTTCGACAAACTTCAGTTGGATGAGGGTGACCACGAGCAGCAAGACGAACAACACGGTCGCAACAGCGGACGCGTACCCAGCCCGGCCGTTGACAAAGGACTCTTGGTAGATCTGATACATGAGCGTCGTCGTGGACCCAAGCGGGCCACCTTGGGTCATCGCGTGAATGAGGTCAAAGGACTGCAACGAGGCAAGAAGCGTGGTGACCAGTAAGAAGAATGTGGTGGGGCCAAGTAATGGCAACACAATGGAGCGCAGAGTGCGCCACCGGCCCGCACCATCAAGTGCGGCGGCGTCCCGCACTTCCTGGGGGATTGCCTGCAACCCAGCCAAATAGATGAGAGCGACATACCCTATGTGTTTCCACAGGTACACGATGATGATCATGATCAGCGCCCACGGGGAGGTGTTGTACCAGTCGGGGGAACTCACGCCAACCCACCCAAGGACGGTGCCCAACAGTCCGTAGCGGGGATCAAAAATGTACAACCACAAAATGCCGACAGCGATCCCGGACAACACGTACGGCGCAAACGACAAAGTGCGGGCGATGCCCCGGCCGAGGAGCCGCTGGTTGAGGAGTAGCGCCAATCCCAAACCAGCAACCAATGCGCCACCGACAGTGGTCACCGTGAACACAGCAGTGGTCGTCAGTACCTGTGCAGTGGTGGGGCTTGAAAAGAACTGAACATAGTTGTCCAAGCCCACAAAACGTGCGGTTGGGGACCCAATGTTCCACTGCAATGTGGAGTACCGGAAACTCTCCACTAACGGTTTGTACGTAAACACCACCAGCAGGGCAACGTTCGGACCAGCTAACGCAACAAACGCTGCGTACTGACGCCACAACCGCCACCGGTGAAGCGAAGCGCGAGACCGTGTCGCGGGGGTGGTCTGCGCCAAATCGTGCGTCGACATCGTGAAGTTCTCTTCCCACAAGGGTGCGCGTAAAAGCGATGACGTCCACAGACTAGGGGCGTCACAGAGGGTGAAAACAGAGGTCGAGACCGATTTCGGGGAACGTTAGTCAAGTGTTCAACAACAGGCTGGGCAGTCAGTGGCGAAAATTCACGCCGTCACCTGGCCGACACGCACAGGTCAACCAAGCAGAAGCCACACACCACCCGCCGTGCACGCCCCGGTGACAAGGAAGAAACCTGCCACCCACACCACGGCTGGCAACACGGTGATACGTGCCAACATGTCCGCGTCTGTTGTGCGGGCACCGCGCGACCGGGAACGCCCCAACTCAACAACAGCGCGCATCGACCCGACAAGGAGAAGGATTGCCAGAGCAGTACCAGCCCACACATGAATAGTTGTGGGGCCAAACCACATAATGACACCAATGATGCCGCCAGTAGCAAGCAGGACCCACGCGCCGAACCAGTTGCGGATCTTCATGAGCATGACCACAAGGACAGCAACAAAACCCCACACCCAAGCGAGTGTGTATCCCAAAGAAACAAGCCAAGCACCAAGGAGACCAACAAGAGCGGGAGCGGTGTACCCCGCTGCAGCGGTCATGATCATGCCAAATCCACGCGGTCTCCCGCGAGAAACAGTGAGCCCGGAGGTGTCAGAGTGAAGGCGGATTCCGGAGAGTTGGCGGCCGGCAGCGAGCGCGATGAACGCGTGCCCGCCTTCGTGGACGATGGTGACCACGTGTCGCAGGGTGCGCCACACCCCAGGAAGGGACAGCACGACGACGATACCGACAACAAGGATCGTGACGTCCCGTGAGGACAGTGACTCGACAGGGCTCAGCACATCGTTGAGAAACGACATAAGATGGGTCGTCCAATCCGCGCTATCCGCGCGTCATTTGTCAGTGCACCGAACACCCCGGCGCACACCGGGCATAACCATCGTGCCATGAGTGTTGCATGAAGAACGCACATCACCACCGGCCCGCATCTACGGAGGAACGATGACTTACCCTGTCACAAAAAGCGATCAGCAATGGCGAGATGAGTTGAACGACCTGGAATATGCTGTGCTGCGGCATGCGGCCACAGAGCGTCCGTTCACCGGTGACCTGCTGGGTGAAACACGCACGGGCACGTATCACTGTAAAGGGTGTGACAGTGTCTTATTTGATGCGGCCACGAAGTTTGATGCGCACTGCGGGTGGCCAAGTTTCTTTGATCCGGCCAACAACAGCGCGGTGGTGCTCAAAGACGACCTCACCTTGGGGATGACCCGCACTGAGGTGGTGTGTGCAGCGTGCGGGTCCCACCTGGGGCATGTTTTTGATGATGCGCCGTGGACTCCGACCGGTCAGCGGTACTGCATGAACTCAGTCAGTCTCACGTTCCGTCCTGACAGTGGCGCTACTGGTCACGTGGGAGCCGATGCGCATGAGTGACAGTTGGCAGCCTCGCGGTGGGCAACCACGCCGCCCCGTCCTGTTTGACCACACCCACACTGCGTCCATTCCAGGCGGTGAAGACCCCGGGAACTACGGTGAGGTTGCGCACATGACCGCGAACGTCATTGTTACCCAAGCGCACGCGGACGCCACCCCGGACATTATTGACCGGTTGGTGCGCCTGGTGGAACGGGAAGGGATCGACACGGTCGCTGCCTTGTGGTCCACCTCCCCACCCAACACCCTGCCTGGTGCTTTGTGGCGTCTGTACCTGTTGCGCGAGTGGGTGCGCGACAGCCCAGACCTCACCACCACCCATTACCGGCTTGGCCGCGACACCGCGCACGTGTCCCATGCCATTGCTGGACCCATCGACCCGCCCACCCCAACGGACATTGCTGCGCTCGCGGACACTGTTTTGTCGGGGGCGTTTACCGGGGCGCTTGATGTGGCGTTAGCTCGTGCGTCGGCGTTTTGTCAGGTGGTTAGTGTGGGGGCCAGCCTTGGCGCAGACAGCTCTGATTCCAGTGGGCGGTTGGACACAGGGGCAACGAGCAGGCAACTCACCCACATTGCGCGACGTTTCCATGAGTTGTTCACCGATTTCCAGGAAGCATCGTCACTGGCCAGGGCTGGTTTGCTAGATTGACAGTCTGGTTGCGAGCCGTCTCGCGGGGACACCGTGGGCACGTGATGTATCCCATGGCCGATGTGCCCCCACCCGGCTAGCGTCCGTCACCTCACCCGAGTACAGTAGGGGGTCGAACGCCGGGCTGCGGTAGCCCCGGGCTCCAACTTTAGCCGCTACGAGCGGCCACGCGCCGAGAGGCGCTCCCAGTCCGGCGTTCTTCATTTCCAAGGCCAAAGGCGAGAGTCCACAACATCACACTTCTCCCCAGCCGGTGACCTGCTCCACGGGACACAAACACGACACGCGCGGGTCGCATCGGTCATCTGACCTGGTTAAACGCGGGGTTCTGGCACGTCACCTGACAGACACCACCTCACCGCCAGTTACTCAACAAACAGACACACGGTAAACAATCCATGACTTCAGTCTGTGACGGATCGAGTTTCCTGCCCTAATCTTGATCAAGGACGGTCAATGCCCACCGCAGTGGACACGCACACCGCCCTTCACACACAGTCCCATGTAAACGGAGTCAGCCGTGCGCCTGCGCATCACACCGCGCGATACATCCTTCTTCGATCTTCTTGCCGAGCTCGCCAGCCACCTTGTGGTCGGTTCTCAACTCCTCGGCGAAATCCTCGGAGCATCCAAGGCCGACCGCAAAGCGATCGGCAAAAAAATCAGCGAAGCTGAAAACGCCGCCGATGACGTCACGCACACCATCATGCGGCAACTGAACTCCACGTTCGTTACCCCCCTTGACCGTGATGACATTGCTGGTCTGGCTTCAGCGCTTGATGACTGCATGGACCACATGGAAGAAGCGGCTGACCTCATCGTGTTGTACAAACTCGAAGAGATCCCGCGTAAAGTTTCTGACCAGGTTTCGGTGTTGCAACGTTGTTCTGAACTCACCGCCGAAGCGATGCCACATTTGCGGCAAATGAACGACCTGTCAGAGTACTGGGTGGAGATTAACCGCCTCGAAAACCAGGCAGACAAAGCCCACCGCAAACTCCTGGCGCAAATGTTCGACGAAGTCCAAGACCCCATCCAACTGATGAAAATCAAAGAGGTCGTCGAAACACTCGAAACCGCCGCAGACGCGTTTGAAAAAGTCGCGAACATGGTGGAGACCATCGCGCTCAAGGAGTCCTGAGTCACGTGGAGTTCGCTCTTGTCGTCCTCGTAGTCGTGCTCGCGTTGAGTTTCGACTACACCAATGGTTTCCATGACGCCGCGAACGCCATTGCGACGTCCGTGTCCACCCGGGCACTCACCCCCCCGGGCAGCACTCATCATGGCAGCAGTCATGAACTTTGTGGGGGCGCTGCTCGGAACTGAAGTTGCTGAAACAATCGCCAACGAAATCGTTGACCTCCAAGGATCCGACAACCACCTGGCACTTTTGGTCATCATGGCTGGGCTGATCGGGGCGATCACCTGGAACCTCATCACCTGGTGGTTTGGGCTCCCATCCTCATCAACACACGCACTCATCGGTGGGCTCGTGGGTGCAGGTGTCGCCGCATCCGCCGGTGTGCACTGGGACGCTGTCATCGACAAAGTTGTGTTGCCGATGTTCTTGTCCCCCCTGATCGGGTTCACCCTCGCGTTCTTCGTCATGGTGGGGGTCATGTGGATTTTCCGGCGTGCCGCCCCATCAAAAACAACACGCCGGTTCCGGCTTGCGCAAACCGCCTCGGCAGCGGCTATGGCGCTGGGCCACGGACTCCAAGACGCCCAAAAAACAATGGGTGTGATCTACATGGCGCTGTTAACTGTGGGGTGGGCCAGCGCAGACGAAGGTATCCCTCTGTGGGTGAAGCTCGCCGCAGCAACCGCAATCTCGTTGGGCACCTACTCAGGTGGGTGGCGCATTATGCGAACCCTAGGCCGTCGCATCATCGAACTTGACCCCGCCCGCGGGTTCGTGGCCGAATCAGTGTCTGCTGTGGTGCTGTACTTCAACGCGTTTGTTCTGCACGCACCAGTGTCCACCACCCACACCATCACCACCGCCATCATGGGGGTTGGGGCAACCCGACGCCTGTCAGCAGTGCGGTGGGGCGTTGCCAAGTCCATCGCGGTGGCCTGGGTGCTCACCCTGCCAGCAGCTGCCGCGGTCGCCTCGGTGTTCTACCTGATATTCCACGCGGTCTTCGGCTGATTCGCGGACGTACTACATCACCTCTGGTCTTACCCGCTCCACTCCCACGATGGTGCCCCCCATTTTTCCTTTCCCATCCACACGGGGGACCACATGGGCGATGAGGACCTCACCAGTGGTGAGGTAGGGGTCAGACTCCGGGAATGCGTTGCCAATGCCCTTTGTGGCAGAAGCTTTCTTCATGGCAGCAAACACCGTGGGGAGCACCGGTCGGTGAGAGCACAGCACCGTGGGCCGGTTGTCCGTGATGATTTCCGTCATGGCCCGCACCACCAGGTCAGGGTCACGCTCGTGGCTCGCTTCAGTGAGAGTGTCAAGCTCCTTCGCGTGCACGCGGGCTGCCTGCTCGTAGGGGCGCATTGTTTGGGCGCATCGAGCCCACCTGCTGGTCACCACACTGATCACACCAAAAGCCGACAACACGGGAACAAGAGCCCATGACTGTCCTTGCCCCAGTGGTGTTAACGGTCGGTCTCCTTCTTTCCCACCCCACGATGCGCGGGACACGGCTTTGCCGTGCCGTGCAATGGCGACCACGTGAGAATCGAGGCGCCCTTCGGTGTGGGCATGAATCAGGGCGTCTAAGGGGGCCCGGTCCGCGGCGCGGGTCAATGCTTTCGCGGCGTCCTTGACTGACATCCACTGCGTGTCATCCACTTCATCAGGGTTGACCTCGCCGATGGGGGCACGGGCAGCCAGCGCACCGTGTGATTTTTTTGTGGTGTGGGCCGCCCAGTAATGGACCCGTTTGAGGTCACCTTCAGGGGTGATGTACTGCAAACCAGGCAGCGGAATCCCCAAGATGATGTCTTTTCCGGTTTCTTCTTTTACCTCCCGTACCGCGGTGCACGGTAGAGCTTCGCCGGGGTCGCGTTTGCCTTTGGGCCATGACCAGTCGTTGTATCGGGGACGGTGAATCAGTAGAACCTGAAGATCTTCGTCTTTGATGCGCCACACCAAGGCTCCAGCACACTCAATGACTGGTGCGGTCGTTTTCGGTTCAGCAGCCACGCCAAGAGCGCCATGGATGCGCCCACCGCTGACTTTCCCGGCAGGTGCTGCGGGTGAATGATGTGATGCCACGAGTTAATGTCCGAGGGTGAGTCGTTGCCGTTGCCGGGTGATCAGTTCTTGTTGGATATCAGACAGTGGGATGTCGTTGTTGCCGCGGTGGCGTCGAGTCCATGTGTCGTCGGGTTCCAGATGCCACGTGGAAACCTCATCGGACATGGATCGGTCAATGAGGGTGATCAGTCCGTTGACGTGCCGTTCGTGTGTGATGGAGACCAATGCCTCAACCCGGCGGATCAGATTGCGGTGCATGAGGTCAGCAGACCCAATGAATACGTCAGGTAGCCCGGGGATTCCCGCTGATCCAGGGAGGACAGGGGTGTTTGGGTCCGCGCCAAGGGAATTCGCAAACGCATAGATGCGGGCATGCTCGAGGAAGCGTCCCAAAATAGAGCGAACCCGAATATTCTCTGAGAGTCCAGGTACTCCCGGCCGCAATGCGCAAATACCGCGCACCACCAAGTCCACGCTCACCCCTGCCTGGGAGGCACGGTACAACGCGTCAATGGTCTGTTCATCAACAATGGAGTTGACCTTGATTTTGATCCAGGCTGGCAAACCCTGCTGTGCTGCCTGTGTTTCCCGGTCGATGCGCGCAATCAGCCCAGTGCGCACCGTACGGGGGGCTACCAGGAGGCGGTGGAACTTGGACTGTGGGGCGTAGCCAGACAGTTGGTTAAACAACCGGGTCAAGTCCTGACCCACGTCAGGGTCACAGGTGAGGAGCCCCAGGTCGGTGTACAGGCGGGCAGTCTTGGGGTTGTAGTTCCCTGTGCCGACATGGCAGTAACGGCGAAGCCCATCTGCTTCTTGGCGAACCACAAGAGAGAGTTTGCAGTGTGTTTTGAGGCCGACAATCCCGTAGACCACATGGACCCCAGCACGCTCAAGTTTGCGGGCCCAGGAAATATTGTTTTGTTCATCAAAGCGCGCCTTAATTTCCACGAGCGCCAACACTTGTTTTCCCGCTTCTGCGGCGTCAATGAGCGCATCAACAATAGGGGAGTCCCCAGAGGTGCGGTACAGGGTTTGCTTGATCGCAAGAACATGAGGGTCCGCAGCTGCTTGTTCCAGGAAGGTTTGCACTGACGTGGAAAACGAGTCGTACGGGTGGTGCAAGAGCACGTCACTGCGGCGGATTGCCCCAAAAATATCGGAGGGTGTCGCAGACTCCACGTCTGCGAGTTGCCGGGAGGTTGTAGGCACAAACGCGGGGTAATGAAGGTCAGCCCGGTCGAGGTCAGCAATGAGATTCAACCCAGTCAGATCAAGTGGCGCCTGCAACGTGTACACCTCGTCGTGGGTGATGCGTAGCTCACGTACCAAAAGATCACGGATACGGCCGGTGATTCCCTTCGCAACCTCAAGGCGCACTGGAGGACCAAACCTGCGGCGCAGGAGTTCCTTCTCCATGGCCTTCAACAGGTTTTCGGCGTCGTCTTCTTCGACTTCAACGTCCTCGTTACGGGTCACGCGGAACGTGTGATACTCCACCACCTCCATGCCAGGGAACAAGTAATGCAGGTGGTGGGCAATGATGTCCTCAAGCGGAACAAACGAGGTGGGATCCACCGTGTGAGTGTCCGGTGCGGACGGACGCCCCTTGGCATCCACAGCAATGAAGCGTGGCAACAGCGGCGGAACTTTCACCCGCGCGAAGTGTTCCTTATCGGTGGTGGGGTTTCGCAGCAACACCGCCAGGTTGAGCGACAACCCAGAAATGTAGGGGAACGGGTGGGCCGGGTCCACGGCAAGGGGAGTAAGGACCGGGAAGATCTGTTTCCGGAAGAACTTATGCAACCGATCTTGTTCCTGCGAGGACAGGTCATCCCACGTGACCAGAGTGATCCCTTCATCCGCCAGCGCCGGTTGTAAATCATTGTGGAACACGTTGGCGTGTCGTTGCATCAGTTTAGTGGCGCGAGTAGAAATCGCATCAAGGGTTTGCCTGGGGGTGAGGCCAGAAGCAGAGGTGACGGCAAGACCCGTGGCGATGCGTCGTTTTAACCCAGCAACCCGCACCATGAAATATTCGTCAAGGTTTGACGCGAAAATCGCGGCGAATCGCACCCGCTCCAAGAGTGGGACCCCCGGATCTTCTGCGAGTTCGAGAACACGTTGGTTAAAGGCAAGCCACGACAACTCACGGTCGACAAACCGGCCCTCAGGCAACGGTGCAGGTTCGGCTGGTGGGAGGTTCGCCTCAGGCTCCTCAGCGATGTGCTCTGCAATGGCCGCGTCAAGATCGGTTTCGAGATCCTCAATGCCAGGCAGTTCGGTGTCGAGTTGTGGCCCACGGTCATCGCGTTCAGTCATGACACCATGGTGCCATTAACTAGGTGGTTCGTGCCCAAGTTCACCGGTGGGTTGCGTAAAGTTCACGTGCCGTTCCATCGGAGCGAACCCGTGCTGGGTGTACAGCGCTAAGGCACGGGTGTTGTCCGCTTCCACATAAAGGTGAAGACGTGGGTAACCCTGATTGAGGGCAGTCACCGTTGCTAACTCCGTGAGGAAACGCCCCACCCCCTGACCCTGGGCAGCCTCAGTAACCCCCAACACATACAGTTCGATGCTGCGTGAGTGAGGTTCTGCTTTCAACCACACAAAACCAACGATCCGAGCACTCTCGGAAACCGGGGTCACCACATGAAGGTGGTCAGGAGTGAACCACGGTTCCTTCATGCGCATCGACAAGTCATGGTGGGTGAGGCGCCCCTGCTCAGGGTGCCACGAAAATGCATCGGAGTTCGCTGCCAGAAGCGAGTCTGCATCCGAGATAGGATCAAACCTCCGACAAACAAACCCCTCCGGAACAACCGGTGTGGCCAGGGCTTGGGTGTCCGCCAACGACAAGTCACGAGACAGCACCAACAACGTGCGCGCTGGAACATAACCACGCTGAGCCAGCACCCGGGTCACATCAGGATCATCACCATGAACCCACGGCCTGACTACCACATCATGATCCTGGGCAATCAACTCCGCCTCATTGAGTAACGCGCCCACACACTGGGTGCGGTCCGCGCATCGAGCGGTCAACTCCAACGACCCACCCTCACGCGACACATCAAGCTGCGCGTACCCCGTCACATCGCCCCCCTGGGTGTCCATAATGTGCACAACCCGAGCCCGAGGATCCCGTAAATTCAATAGCGGTTGCTCTGACAACGGTGGCACACCCAACCGTTCAGTTTCCAGAGCAACCAACTCGCGCACGCTCCGCGCCGCATCGTCACTGAGCGGACCTGACGTGGAAGTAAGGAGCACCGTGGTCATAGTCCTATCCCATCACACACTGCCATCACCAGCAGTACAGACACCACGGTTCACCCTGCGAACGAGTGAACTTCCCCGAAACAATCAACCTTTCTGACACATTGCCGAATAGAAGGGGCAGTACCACGAAGGAGCCCCACCATGACCGACACCCGAGGCCAAAGCGCCGAACGTGTCCTCGCACCCAACGACATCATCGTGTCCAAAACAGACCTCCAAGGACGCATCACCTACGCCAACGACGTCTTTCTCACCATCTCCGACCTCACCGAAGACACCGCACTCGGACAACCCCACAACATCATCCGCCACCCCGACATGCCCGCCGGGGTCTACCAATACATGTGGGACACCATCCAAGCCGGCCAAGAAATCTTCGCATACGTGAAAAACCGAGCAACCACCGGTGACTACTACTGGGTGTATGCCTACGTCACCCCCAGCTACGACACCCGCGGCACCCATATCGGCTACCACTCCTCCCGCCGGGCCGTCACCCGCGACGCCATCACACGCGTCGAACAGGTCTACAACGCCATGAAAAACGCCGAACACGGACTCACCGGTCGAGCCCGCGCCCACGCATCACTCGACGTCCTCACCACCACCCTCGAGCGCACCGGCCACACCTACAGCCAATGGGTCTGGTCCCTCACGCACGGAGACACCCCATGACACGCAACCAACTCACCACAAGCGAACGCGTCGAACTCGCCGCCTACCGAGAACTCTTCGCCGAAATCAACCGAGTCACCCACCACCTCAACGACGGCGACCTCGAACAACGCTGGAACACCACCCCCAACGCCGCCACCCTACCCAACGCAGACACCCTCCGCGCCCAGTTCAACCACTTCCTCGACATGGTCGATGTCTACCTTCGCGAATCAGACGGCGCACTCGCAGCAGCCATGAGCAACCGCTTCGAACGCCGCTTCCTCCACACCGGAATGCGCGGAGCATTCGCCCGACAAGCCACCCGAGTCGACACCACCACCCGTGAACTGGCCGACGCTCACACCCAACTCACCGCATCAACCCACGCACGCACCGCGCTCGCAGCCCACTTTGAACAAGAAGTCCTCACCCACGCGGAGAACCTGTCCACCGTGGCCAATGAACTTCAAACCGTGTCTTCCCACCTCTCACAAGACACCCGTGACGTTGCCGAACGCATTGGCGCCACCGCAGCGCAAGCAGACAACCTCACACAACACTCCGAGGCCATGCGTGACATCAACTCCCTCATCCAACAAATCGCAAAACAAACACGACTACTCGCCCTCAACGCCACCATTGAATCCAAACGTGTGGGAGAACAAGGCGCAGGGTTCGCTGTTGTGGCTGACGAAATCCGTAAACTCGCGGACCAAACAAGTAAGGCGTCCCACGGTATCGAGGAACGCCTCACTGAATCACGCGAACAAATCACATCCGTTGCCGGGGCACTGACCGACCTTGACGCAACCATTGACCGCATCGACACCGACGCGCGTCAACTCGAACACAAAGTCGCTGGTGCGGACACATCACTGATGTCCTCCACCCACACCCTCAACGCTGAAGTGCGCCGATTCCTCACCGAACTCGAATAGGCACTACACGCCCTCAGCGTCAGGTTGATTCGCAGCCACATCATTGGCGATCTTGAGCATCTGCGGAAGCTGATCAACCTGGGTGAAGAACGAACCATGTTGCGGGTCAATATGGACGGCAGTGACCACTGAACTGTCCCGGGTGAACACCTCAACAATCTCTGTGGGAGTCATCGCGATGACCGCATCAAGGTCTCCGAGCCCGCGCAGTGTTGCATACTCCGCGGCCCGCTTCGCCTCCGTAAACGCCATGAGGATGGGCCCGTCTGGCCCAGTGACAGCAAACGGTTGCATGGCTTCGCCTTCACCACGTGGCACGAGGTACCACGAGTCCAAAAGAAGCGCGTGGATCCACAACGCCCCCCGGGCTTTAATGTCATCGGGGTTCTTGCGCGCAAAATCAGCGAGCACATCGATTTGGCTTTCCGGTGTGTTGCCCTGAACCCCAACAATCTGACCCTCACCAGAAGAAATGTACCCTTCAGCGAGCTGCTCCAACGTTGCCGGGCTCACCGCAAACGGTTCATTTTGTGGGTTAAACACGCACAGAGTTACGCCGTTCTTTGTCAGTTGTCGAGCAGCGGTCAGCATGGATCCTGGAGCCGACGCATAGACCCGGTCAGGCCCACCAAAGTCGTCAGCGAACTGGGTGGCACGGGCCGCATCCGTGAAGATCGGCAAAATGACGTTGTCCCCGTCTTTCAAGAAGATGGGGGACAACGTCTCCGACTCATCTTTAATGAAGAACCAGCGTTCTAAGGGCAGCACGATCCGCCACAGTTCTCGCCACGCAGTGACTTTGATGTCCCCCTCTGACTCCTTTGCCGTGTGAGAAAGGGTGTCGATGCGTTGAGCGAACGTGGTGTTTTCGTGGTCTGACATGCAGGTCTCCTGGTGAGAGTCACAAGTAAGGGGAAGGCCTTGTGGCCTTCCCCTTACTCTAACGTGACCGTTCCTTGGTTGTTGAGGGGGCACGTGACCCCGGCATGGCGAGTTTGGCTGAAATCAGGTCCATCACACTGGAATCAGCCAGCGTTGTGGCGTCTCCCACCACCCGGTGCTCGGCCACATCCCGCAGTAGGCGACGCATAATTTTCCCAGAGCGAGTCTTGGGAAGTTCCGGAACCACAAGAATGTCCCGAGGTTTTGCGATCGGTCCAATTTCCTTGGCCACATGAGCCCGGAGCGCTGCCACCACCTCCTCATGTCCTTGTTCACCAATGCGTTCTGTTGCGTGCCCGCGCAAAATCACGAACGCAACAACAGCTTGCCCTGTTGTATCGTCCGATGCGCCAACAACCGCCGCTTCCGCGACGTCGGGGTGCGACACTAGCGCTGACTCAATTTCCATTGTGGACAGCCGGTGCCCAGAAATATTCATCACGTCATCGACCCGACCCAACAACCAGATGTCACCATCGTCGTCGCGTTTTGCACCATCACCGGCGAAATAGATGCCTGAAAAGCGGGACCAGTACGTGTCAACAAAACGTTGCCGGTCACCCCAAATGCCACGCAACATCGCAGGCCACGGTTCAGACAGCACCAAATAACCTCCGGCGCCAGGACCCACGGGTTCCCCAAAGTCGTTGACCACATCAGCTCGGATCCCAGGCAACGGGATTTGTGCCGAACCGGGCTTTGCGGCAGTAACCCCCGGCAACGGGGAAATCATGATGGCACCGGTTTCTGTTTGCCACCACGTGTCCACAATGGGTGCCTGATCCCCGCCGATGACCCGCCGGTACCACATCCACGCTTCAGGGTTAATCGACTCCCCCACAGATCCCAGCACCCGTAAGGAACTCAGGTTGTACGACGAAGGAATGTCTTCGCCCCACTTCATGAATGTTCGAATCGCTGTCGGGGCGGTGTACAGGATTGACACCCCATACTTTTCCACGATCTCCCACCAACGACCTTGGTGAGGAGTGTCAGGTGTCCCTTCATACAGCACCTGGGTGGCCCCGTTGACCAGCGGACCATACACAACATAAGAATGACCTGTAACCCACCCAATATCAGCGGTACACCAGTACACGTCCTGCTCTGGTTTGAGATCAAACACATGGTGGTGAGTAAACGCGGTTTGGGTGAGATAACCACCCGTGGTGTGGACAATACCCTTGGGTGCGCCCGTTGTCCCCGAGGTATACAAAATGAACAACGGGTGCTCCGCGTCAACCCATGCCGGCTCATGCGCCGTGTTAGCATCCGCCAACGCATCGTGCCACCACAGGTCACGGTGCTCAACCATGGTTGTGTCCTGCCCAGTGCGGCGCACCACAAGAACATGCTCAACGCTTGACCCATGCCCACTCAACGCTTCATCAACGGCAGGCTTTAACGCGGAGGCGGAACCCCGCCGGAACCCACCGTCAGCAGTAATGACCACGGTGGCTTGCGCATCGGCAATACGAGAACGAAGTGCTTCTGCGGAAAAGCCGCCGAACACCACCGAATGGATTGCGCCCACCCGCGCGCAGGCGAGCATGGCAATGACAGCCTCCGGGATCAAAGGGAGGTAGATCACCACCCGGTCCCCACGTGTGACACCTAACGCAGCCAGCGCATTTGCCGCCCGAGATGTTTCGCGCTGCAGGTCGTTGTAAGTGATGGTGCGGGTGTCGCCGGGCTCCCCTTCGAAGAAGAACGCCACCCGGTCCCCGTTGCCGGCAAGAACATGCCGATCCACTGCGTTATATGCGGCGTTGAGGGTGCCGTCAGCAAACCACTTGGCAACCGGTGCATCCGACCAATCCAACGTTGTGGAAAACGGAGTTTTCCAGGTCACGTGTGTGCGGGCTTGGTCCGCCCAAAACCCCTCCCGGTCGCTGGCGGCTTGATCGTAGAGGACAGCGGTGGCATTCGCTTGAGCAGCAAACTGGGCCGGCGGGGGAAACGTTCGGGTTTCTTGGAGCAGGTTGTCCAGCGTCGCGGGCTGGGTATGTTCGGGCACGAGAACCTCCGGTTGCATCATCATTGGCGCAAGGACCTTAGTCCCACCGACGATTGTAGTGTGGTGCGTGCCACAATGTGCAAATGATGCCCGTTGCGCCGGGGGAATGGCACAACGGGCATCACAAGGCCGCCAGAGGTGACACTGGCAGGCCGGTGGGGCTTAGTGGCAGGCCACCTCAAGGGCCGCTGGTGGCGTCCCTTGCCCGATGAACCCCACAGTTGCGGTTGCACCGGCGCTCAACGTCCCATTCCACGCTTCATTGACCGTGGTCAACGTGGAACCAGATGCCGTTGTTTGTCCACCCCAACTGTTCGTCACTGTCACACCCGGCGCGTCCCACGTGAGCGTCCAGGAAGACAGTGCCGATGCGGCAGTCACGGTGAGTTCTCCCTGGAAGCCGCCCTGCCACTGACCAACAGTGCGGTACTCAGCCGTGCAGACCCCCGTACTTGGGTCGGTTGGTTCCTCGCCTGGGTCGGTTGGTTCCTCGCCTGGGTCGGTTGGCTCTTCGCCTGGGTCGGTTGGTTCCTCGCCTGGGTCGGTTGGATCTTCGCCTGGGTCGCCACCAAAGATGCTTGCTACGGTGGCGGTTTCTTGAATCCCATTGGGGCCAAAGAACAGGTCCTCACCCCATTGGCTGAGGTTGTTCTTGTCAAAGTTCAGCGCCAAGTCAAGGTAGGGTTCGGTGTTTCCTGACCAGGACCACCCCAGGTATCCGGTACGAAGACGTTCTGACTCGGACAGGATCGCCTCCCATGCGACTACCTCGTTTTGGTGTTCCCACCCGAATTCACCAACGATGATCGGCAAATCGCGGTCGAGGAAGTATTCGAGGTAGTTCGTCACTGACGCAGGTGTACCAAATACTTGATACATGTGGACGGAAAACACGGTGTTTCCGGTGGGGTCTGCATCATAGATTTCTTGTGCGTTGTCACGCATGAGGTATTGCCAGTCTTGTCCCCAGCTGGGGGCATCAACGACGATGGTGTGCTCAAGTCCGGCGTCACGCATCGTGGCGATGGCAGCTTTGGTTTCAGCTACGTAGCTGGCGTTGGTGGCAGCGTCGTTCCCGTAGGGTTCGTTGCCGATATTGATCATGACATAGTCTTCTTGTCCGATGAGGACATCTTTGAGGTCAACCCAGTAGTCGGCTGCTTCGCTGAGTGTTGAGCGTGGTGGGTCGGCGTACTGGTCGCCGTATCCGGTTGTGTCGTGGACCTCGAGCATGCTGATGAGTTTGGCGTCTTTGGCGAGGTCGATGACGTTGGCGACGTCAGCGGCGTCGTTGCGTTGCCATTTCACACCGTTGGAGAGGACAGTTCGCACGGTGTTCGCACCGAGTGATCCGATGTCGGCGAACGATTGGGTTTGACCCGTGTACCAGGTGTGAGCGTGGTTGACTCCTCGCATGATGAGTTCGGTGCCGTCAGCTTCGTAGATGCGCCCGTCTTTCACGTGGATTCCGACAGGTTCAGGGTCGGCGTGTGCGACGGTGACGGGGAGGGTGAGTGCTGCGGTTGCGGCGAGCGCGGTGGCAGCAGCAACTGCGTGTCGTATCTTCATTGATCACTCCTTGCTTGTTGCTGGTGGGTGATGATTCTGCGCGGCAATTAAGAGGTATCAGGGTGTGTGGTGGTGGGCACAGCACCTGAAACGATTAGTTCGTTCACTTGAGAAAGTTTCTCGCTGTGCAGTGTCTGCGCGTCCGCCCGACGCCGGGCGTGCGGACGGCCCAGCCCTCACACTGAGGACTGGGCCGTCCGCGGCATCAGTCCTACGGTTTCACGATGCAGGACTGGTTGTTTTCCCAGCCCCAGCCGTCCCCGTCGGGGTCTGATGATGCGCTGGCGCAGGTGGGGTAGGTCGTTGGGGTGGGCACAATGCAGGACTGGTTGTTTTCCCAGCCCCAGCCGTCCCCGTCGGGGTCTGATGACGCGCTGGCGCAGGTGGGGTACTCGCCGTTGTTTCCACCGGTTGAGCCGGTGAAGTAGGACGCAGTTGTGGCTGTTTTTGCGATGCCGTGGGGCGAGGTGAACAGTTGTTTGCCCCAGGTGGTTAGTGAGGATCCGTTGAAGTTGTTGACGATGTCGAGTGCTTCAAGACCGGGGCCGTTGCCTGACCAGGACCACCCGTAGTATCCGATTCCTTTGTTTGTTGATTCGTTCAGGATGGTTTCCCAGGCGACGGGTTTACCAAAGTGGGTGGAGGCGAACTCTCCAATGATGAGGGGGAGCTCGCGGGACCGGTAGGAGTTGATGTAGTCCTTGACGGTTTGCGGGGAGGAGTAGACCTCGTACATGTGGACGGAGAACACCACGTTCTTCAGTGGGTCAGCGTTGAGGATGGTGGCGGCGTTGTCGCGCATGATGTGTTGCCAGTCTTGGCCCCAGCCGGGGGCGTCCACCACGATGGTGTGGGTGAGACCGGCGTTGCGTAGTCGTGTGATCGCGGTGGTGGTGTCGTTGACGTATCGTGCATTGGTGGTGTCGTTGTTCCCGAATGGTTCGTTGCCCAGGTTAATGATGACGTGGTCTTCGGTACCGACCAGGACATCTTTGAGGCTGATCCAGTAGTCCGCTGCTTGGGCGAGGGTGGATCGGGGGGAGTCCAGGGATGAGTCGCCGTAGCCGGTGGTGTCGTGGACTTCGAGCATGTTGATGAGTTGGGCGTCTTCGGACAAGCTGATGAGTTGGGCGACGTCTGCGCTGCTGGTGCGTGACCAGGTCACTCCGTTGGAGAGGACGGTTCGCACGGAGTTGGCACCGGCGTGGGCAATGTCGGCGTAGGCACCTGTTTCGTTGTTGTACCAGGCGTGGGCGTGGTTGACGCCACGCAGGATGAGTTCGGTGCCGTCAGCTTCGTAGATGCGCCCGTCTTTGACGTGGATTCCGTCGGGTGTGGCTGCCGATGCGGCACTGACGGGGGCGGTGAATGCTGCCGTGCTCGCGAGTGCGAGTGCGGCGGCGATTGCTCGTGCAGATCTCATGGTGTCTCCTTGTCGGTGCACGGGATGTGTAGCGCGGCGATCAAGGAGTAGCAAGGTTAACGGTGCACTTCGAACCTGGTGAAACGTTTAGGTTTTGGGTTGAAATAAGTGGTGGGAAATTGTGTGAGTGAGGTCACTTGTTGGCGCGGGCGGCCGGTGTTGCTGCTTTTGGCGTTGACCAGCAACGATGTGCGCACGTGTGCGTGTGGGGCAGTGGATGGTGCGGGCTACCTGGGGAGGCGATCCCACAAGGTGGTGTTAGTTCTGCTTCGCTGCTGCCTGGCTGTGTGCGGCCGCTTCGTTTGGTGAGAGTACTGATGGGTGCGAGGTGTGGGTGCCCTCGTTCGCAGCACGACCTTCGGCCCGGGCGAGGACGACGTAGGCCATGCCCAGGATAGCTCCACCACCCACGAGGTTCCCGGCCCCGACAACGACCATGTTGGTGGCGAAGTCAGCGATGGTCACGCTGGTGACTCCGGATAGGAGACCAACGGTGAATGTGGTCATGTTCGCGACGACGTGTTCGAACCCGGAGGTGATGAAGGCGAGGAGGCACCAGAAGATCATGACGAGGCGGGCAACTTCGCTTTTGAGGCGGATGCCGCTCCAGATGGCCAGGCACACCAGGATGTTACACAACACCGCCCGGAAGAAGAGTTCAGCGATGGATTCTGTGGCTTTGGCGGTGAGGATAGATTCCATGTAGGCGTAGGCAGGTGTGCCTTTGTGGGTGACTCCGGAGAGCCAGACAAGGGTTCCGAAGGCGATGCCGCCGAGGAGGTTGCCCAGGAAGTTGACGGTGAGGGTTCGCCCCCACACGTTGATGGTGATGGCTTTTTGGCTGAGTCCTTGGGTGAGGGTCATCATGTTTGATGTGACCAGTTCGCCGCCAGCTACTGTGACCAGGGAGAGTGCGACCCCAAAGACGAGGCCGCTAACAAGTTTGGTTGCTGGTGAATTGTTGTCAAAAAAAGGTCCAGCTGCGGTGAGCATGAGGACCACGGCGACCCCGATGTAGGCGCCTCCTAGCATGCTGGCAATGGTGTAACTGCCGATGCGCGTGGCCGCTGTGGTTTTCTTTTGTGCGGCAACAACCTGGTATGCGAGGGCGTCGGGGTAGCTGAGCATGGTTCTACTGTCTCAGGTCATCCCACGATTTATGGGGGACTTTCGACCGAGCTTTCTTTTGCAACAATTCGAGGGAGCTCTCTGCGGAACTCAGTGTGAGTGTGGTCGGTGGTGTGAAGCACCGGGCTGCAGGAGTGTTGCGGGGTGTGTCTGGGGAAACGAAAACCGCGTCAACGGCGGACCGTTGACGCGGTATCTGGAACTCACGTTCCGGGCTGTCGAGCCCCACCCCCACGGCGTTCCCGACAGCTGGCGGACAACATGGTTGCCCGATGTCTTAAGACTTCCTTATTTCCGTGAGATGCGCAATCGTGACTTCTCACCATGTGATGTGGTGTTTTCGCATCTCATCGTGGTGTTTAATGGAGGGTTTACACACACTGATGGCACCCACGCAGTGGATGCCATCAGGTCGAATGCGTCCGGGTATCAGGCGTGCACAAGTGTCATCGTATCGGCTCGTGGTCCGACCGAGAGGTCCTATGCGTGGACCGATCGCGCGTGGGTTCCGGACGCTGTTCTGTTATGACTTCAGTATGCCCTAGATCACATTATTTGGCGAGGGTGAAACTCCTGTCATGCAGAACGTGATTGTCGTGCCCGTCTCCGTGCGCGCATCGCAAGGAATAACGCAGTGATACCTGCCGCCAACAGCATGCCGCCGAGCAGCGCCGAACGGCGCCCGCGCCGCCGTAACGCCACTGGGCGGCGGAACGTGAGGATCCCCCAATGGTTCTCTTGCGCGAGTTTCCGCAGGGCGCGGTCAGGGTTGACGGTGTAGGCGTGGCCCACGGTGGTGAGCATGGGGGCGTCGGTGATGGAGTCTGAGTACGCGTAGCTTGCGGTCAGGTCATAGCCGCACACCTGGGCGAGTTCCTCGATTGCTGTGGCTTTGTGTGGTCCATATGCGTAAAAGTCGATGAGGCCGGTGTAGTGGCCGTCAACGATCTGCATGTGGGTGGCGATGTAATCGTCCGCGCCAAGAAGCGAAGCGATGGGGGCCACAAGTTCGCTTCCCGAGGCGGACACAATGATGACGTCGCGCCCAGCGGACCGGTGGGCGTCAATGAGGTCGAGCGCTTCCGCGTAGACAACGGGGTCAATGTACTGGTGGAGTGTGTCGGCGACTATCGCAGTGACCTGTTCAACTGGCCATCCGGTGACCAGGGTGGACAGGTTTGCGCGCAGCCGCTCAGTTTGGCTTTCGCTGGCACCACCCATCATGAAGAGGAAGTGGGCGTAGGCGCTGCGCAGGGCTGCAGTGCGAGAGATAAGCCCGCCCCGGTAAAAGGGGGCAGAAAAGGCGGCAGCGGAACTGGTTGCAATGATCGTTTTGTCTAGGTCGAAGAACGCGGCGGTGCGTGCTCGGCCACGGGCATGCGGCGGGGTTGTTGCTGGGTGCGGGGTCGGTGTTGTCTCGGCCACGTGATGAGCCTATCGGAGTTTGCGTGCTGGTGGTGGGCCATGGGTTGTCCACAATGCCGCAATCCAGGGCGCTCCCCAGAAACCAGGTCCCCCAGGGGGGCACCTGACAAGGCATCTATGGGACGTTGCTACGGTGTCGGCATCAACAACGTTGGGTGCAACGTAACAGTCAAACGAGGTGGGGTGACATGGCAGGGATTGTCCTTGCAGTGACAGGCGCTGTGGGCGGCTGCGGGGCATCGTTGCTTGCTGCTTCTCTCGCTGTTCATGCAGCTCATGTACTGCGCGGGTTGGGTCGTGCGCAGGTGGGGTTGGTTGATGCCAACATCTGGGGAGCCGGGTTGGACGTGCTGCTCGGAATGGAAGAAGCCCCAGGTGTGCGGTGGCCGCAGTTGGCTAACGCTCACGGTGAGGTGGATTGGTCGCACCTGGTCACGGTGCTCCCTGCATGGCTGGGGGTTCCTTTGGTGTCGGTTGACCGCACGAACCCTGTGGAGGTCCCGAGCGCAGCGTTTGCTGGTATCGCTGCTGGCGCAGCCCGCAGTGGTCATGTGCTCATTGTCGATGCGCCACCCGCAATTGTCCGCCACCTTGGTGAGGTCGTGACCCACCATGTGGTGGTGGTGCCACGCACAGTTCGGGGTGTGGCAGGGGCGGTAAGTGTGCTGGCTGCCATGGGGTGGACCCGCCACTCTGGCCGCGGGTGGCAGTGGGGCGGGCCGGGCCCCAGTCCGGTTGTGTCGTTGGTGGCGGTGACAGCCTCCGGGCAGTCACTGACTCCAGGGCAGGTAGCTTCCCATGTCGGGGTGTCACTGGCAGGAGAGTGGCCGTGGGTCAGCCAGATTGGGCACGCCGTGGAACACGGGGCACTAGCATCGGGGTTGCCCTCACGCCTGGTGAAGGCAGGTGCACGCATTAGTGTGGTCGGTGGACTTGATGAGGCACTTCACCGGTTAAACACCACCCGACCAGGTGGTGACCAGTGACACCTGCTGCCCACAAGGCGTTGTGGGATGACGCCCGCGAGTACGCAACCCGCCATCCAGTCGACAGTGCTACACCCGCGTGGGATATCCCCACCTGGGTGCGAACCTCAGGACAGGTCTTTGGTGACCAAACCCAACACGAGACTGCCACCCACCTGCGCAATGACTTGTATGGTGCCGGCCCGCTCCAACAATTCCTTGATGACCCCACCGTGACAGATGTTCTTGTCCATGGTGACCGGCTGTGGGTTGACCAAGGACATGGCCCGCAGGAAATCGCGCAGTCTCCACTGGGCCAGGGGCAATCGCGTGAATGGGCGGTACGTCTGGCTGCCCGCGCCGGGACCCGTCTTGACGACGCTCACCCCATCACCGACGCTCAACTACCAGATGGGTCCCGGTTCCACGCTGTCCTTAGCCCGGTCAGCGACGCTGATGCCACCATGTCGATCAGAGTGTTCCGCACCCGCCACGCAACACTCCATGACCTCACCCGCACCGGGATGATTCCCCGCCAGTGGGCCAGGGCGTGTGCTCAGGCCGTCACCCACCGCGCATCGCTTCTCATTTCTGGTGGCACAGGGGCGGGGAAAACGACCCTTCTCTCCGCGCTGCTGTCCCACGTGCCCCACACAGAACGCATCATCACCCTGGAAGACTCCCGTGAGATCGCCACCAACCATCCCCACGTAGTGGCCCTGCAAGCCAAACCCGCCAACGTGGAAGGTGCCGGAGCTGTCACCCTGTCCAACCTCGTGCACGCTTCCCTGCGGATGCGCCCCGATCGGCTCATGCTCGGAGAATGCCGCGGACCAGAAGTGCGCGATCTGCTCATGGCCTTTAACACCGGGCACAGTGGAGGTGCCGCAACCATCCACGCGAATAGTGTCACCGATGTCCCTGCCCGCCTCATAGCACTAGGTGCGCTCGCCGGCATGGACCCAGTCACCACGTCTTTACAGGCAGTGTCTGCTGTGAACGCCATTGTTCACGTAGCCCGTACACCGGCCGGGCACCGGTACATCAAGGAGTGGGGTGTGTTAAGGGTGGGGCATGATTCACTGCTCACCGTCGCCCCGTTTGCCCGGTGGGATGGTGACACCACCCCTAAAGACGTGCCGCTACCAGCGGGCGTGGAGCGACCCGCGTGGTGGTGATACTCCTTCTTGGTGGGGTCATTGGTGTCGCGGCGTGGTGGGGGAACCGGCATGGTGTGCACCGCCGGGTACGGGTGGTCGCTGTGGGGGCTGTGCACGCCGGTACTTCTCGCCCCCACCCTCTGTTGGTGCGGGTATTTCCCACCTGGTTGGGGCCACGGGGGAACGCCCCGCGGGTGCCGCTACTGCCGCGTGTTGTGTCGCATTTGCGCAGCGGCCAACTGCCTAGAACTGTGTGGGACTCTCATGGGGTGCTCACCGTGGCAGGAATCCCGGTGGTCCAGGCTCTGGCACATCGGCTTGCAGAGGACGACACTGCCCAGCGAACCGTTCGCGTCCCGCCCCGTGACCGCTGCCACAGTTTCCAGCCTGCAGATGCGTCAGCCGAGCAGGCAGCCCGCGCGGTTGTCGCTGCCTGCCGCCTGAGTTCTGTCACAGGACTGTCGCTCGCCACCGTTCTTGACACAACCGCTGCAGCGCTCCGTCGCGCCACAGACGCCCGCAGCGCCCGGACCACTGCCACAGCAGGCGCTGAAGCGACTGCCCGCCTCTTACTGTTTCTGCCCCTGTTTGGTCTTCTCATGGGGTATGCGCTGGGTGCACAACCCCTGACCTGGCTCACCCGCACACCGCTTGGCTGGGGCAGCCTGATCGCAGCGATCGTGTTCCTCCTGGCCGGGCGAGCATGGGTGGCCCGGCTCCTTGCGAGCGCGACCACCACGGAGCGGGCACCCACGTCCCGAGGACCCACGTCCCGGGGGAGCCGGACCCGAGCACGCGCCGTGGCCAACCCGCCACCATCACCCCCACCCATCGATGTCACCATCACACTAGACCTGCTCACCACTGTGATGAGCGCAGGTCATTCCATTGACTCGGCACTGGATACCGTGGCAACCCACGTGCCTGATCTCGAGGTGGCTCAGCTTGGTGTCGTGGCGCGCCTCCTGCTCCTTGGCGCAAGCTGGCAGCGTGCCTGGGCGAACGCTCCTGCACGGTATGCGTTTCTTGGTGAGGCGCTCGCTGACGGGTGGCAGCGGGGGAGTTCGGTGATTCCCACGCTCATTGCGACCCGTGATGCGTGGATTGCACAGGAGCAAGCCGATGCACACCAGCGTGCTCAGCGATTATCCAGCATGATCGTGGTCCCGGTGGGGGTGTGTTACCTGCCTGCGTTTGTTCTGGTGGGTGTGGTTCCCACAGCAGTGTCGTTGGGTGTCGCCACCTTCTTTGGTGGGTAAGGGGTGTTGTCCACACCGCGCCCACATCCCGCCATCCCCGAAACGGGCCTCCTGCGGATAACGACCTGTGCACGGCACCAGCGAAACCAGGCACAGTGACGGTGTCTTGATGACCGCCCCCGTAGGGGCCAACAGAAAGGTGACACCATGTCCCACCGTCTCATCCACCTGCCCGCGACCCTCATCACTCGCGCCCGCACCCGCCTTGCTACCACCAAAGAACAAGGGATGGCCACCACCGAATACGCCATCGTCATGGTCGCGGCTGCAGCATTCGCTGGCGTCCTCGTCCTCATATTGCGGTCCGACTCTGTGCGGGCCCTGCTCACCGGAATCGTTGAAGGGGCACTTGCTACTGGCGGCTGACCCACATGCCCGCTGACCCAGACATGCGGGTGGGGGTGTTCCTCAGGACAAGCCTCCACCCGCGCACTTTACCCCGCGCCCCCATCTCAGCCACCGTAACCCGCAACAACGAAACCGTGACCCACATGCCCCACCAACCACCGCACAATGCACATCGAGAAACAGGATCAGTGACCGCCGAATTCGCGGTCCTCCTCCCAGCCGTTGTCCTCCTCATCCTTATCGTGCTCGCCGCTGCCCTCATCAGCCGCGCAGACATCTCCGTCCACACCGCAGCCCGAACCACAGCCCGAGCAGTATCCGTGGGCCTCGACCCACCAGCCACCCCCCACACCACCACCCACATCACCCGCCACGGCGGGTGGGTCACCGTCCACGCACAACGCCACATCACCTTCGCTGGCATCCCGCTTCCCGCACTGAGCGTCGATGCGACCGCAACCACCCTCGACGAAGTCGCCCTGGGAGCACCCCAATGACCACACCTCAACACCCGCTCACTGCGCCGTCCACACCACAGCACCACCACAAAGAAACAGGATCAATCACCCCACTCATGATCGGCATCGTCGCCATCTGGGGGCTCAGCCTTACCGCCCTCCTGGGCGCCCACACCATCACCGTCACCCACACCCAATTGCGCACCGCCGCCGACCTCGCCGCACTCGCCGGAGCAAACGCCCACACCAACAGCACCTACCTCACAACCGGGCTCACCACGACCACGCCCATCAGTAACCCCTGCGCGCTCGCAGCTGATGTTGCCGCCCAGAACATGAGCGAAACGCCCCACAGTGTGGAGTGCAAGGCAGGGGAACACAGAGGTCGTGCCAGTGTGACCGTCACTGTGCAGACAACAGTTCTTGGGGTCACTCTCACCCAACGAGCAACGGCTGGGTGACAGAAAACAGCCATGTCCGAGCGGTGACGCAGCCGCGCACGTGATGACGCATCACCGTAGGATAGGACGTGACCCGCACCACGACAGGTAAGCGGGTGACACATCCAACAAGGCGCGCCTGGAGCAGCCGTGCGCGCCACCCATGGTGAAGAGGTGCGTCATGCCCACACAGTCAGGTCTTGCAGCCCTGCCCATCGCCGACCTACGCGACCGGCACGCTGAATACACCACTCAATACGAAACACTTGTCGCTCGTGGACTGTCGCTCGACCTGACCCGTGGTAAACCTGCCCCCGAACAACTCGACCTCTCCAACGAACTGCTCAGCCTGCCCGGGGACACCTACACCTCACCCGACGGAACAGACACCCGAAACTATGGTGGAAATAAAGGGCTCCCCGCCCTCCGTGCAATCTTTGCGGACCTGCTCAACACCCATGTGGACACCCTCATCGCACAAGGGAACTCTTCCCTGGAAGTCATGCACGACCTCGTCTTGTTCTCCATGCTCCATGGAAACAACGACTCCGCGACACCGTGGGTCCGTGAGGAACGTATTCGTTTCCTTGCACCAGTACCCGGGTACGACCGCCACTTCGCGGTGTGCGCACACCTTGGAATCGACCTCATCCCCGTCCCGCTGGGTGAAGACGGCCCTGACGTAGACACCATCCGATCACTCGTTGCCCAAGACCCATCCATTAAAGGGATCTGGTGCGTCCCCACCTACTCCAACCCCACCGGGGTCACCTACTCCGAAGACGTCGTCAACGCGCTGGTGAGCATGCCGACAGCTGCGCCCGACTTTCGGATCTGGTGGGACAACGCCTACGCTGTTCACACCCTGGTCGACGAAGCGCCCAAAGCCATCGACATCCTCACCCTCGCCGCCGACGCAGGCCACCCCAACCGGCCCTACGTCATCGCCTCCACCTCAAAAATTACGTTCGCTGGAGCTGGCGTTGCATTCCTCGGAACCTCCCAAGCGAACCTCACCTGGTATCTCGGGCACACAGGGAAGCGCAGCATCGGCCCAGACAAAGTCAACCAGCTACGCCACCTACTGTTCCTCAAAGACGCCCAGGGCGTACGCGACCTCATGGCCAAACACCGCGACATCCTCGCCCCCAAGTTCGACGCTGTCTTATCCATCCTCAACGAACGCCTTGGCACACTGAACGTCGCCACCTGGAGCCAACCTGAAGGCGGATACTTCATCTCCCTCGACGTTGTCCCCGGCACCGCACGTCGCGTCATCCAACTCGCCGCACAGGCCGGGATCGCCCTGACCGCAGCAGGATCAGCCTTCCCCGGTGGCAACGACCCACAAGACACCAACATCCGGCTCGCACCGTCCTACCCAACCCTGGACGCCGTCCGTGAAGCCATGGATGGTGTTGCAACCTGTGTACTACTCGCTGCAGCGGAACATGCCCTCGCCACACACACCGCGACCGACATCCCCGAGTAACCCGGCGCCGTCACGCAAATGGCGCATCGGCAGGCGACAACTCACCGACGTCAACCTCAAGTAACACAGTCAGCAACCGAATAGCCCCCTCCTTACTGAGGGGGCTATTCCCATTCCCACACTTCGGTGACTGCACACAACTTGGGCACCCATCCACACACTGACAACGCGCCACCGCATCACGCGTCGCCAACAACCACTCACGCCCCCGCGCGAACCCCTGCTCAGCAAAACCCGCCCCACCAGGAAGCGCGTCATACACAAACACGGTTGCCCGCTCCGTATCAGGGTGAATCGCAGTGGAAACCCCACCCAAATCCCACCGGTCACACGTCACCAACAACGGCAACAACCCAATCGCCGCATGCTCAGCAGCATGCAACGCACCAGGGACCTCCTCAACAGCAAGCCCTGCCCGCTCCAACACAGCCGTGCTCACTGACCACCACACGGCCGCAGTCGGCAATGTTCGCACCGGCAAATCCAACGACTCATGCCCCAACACCTCACCGCTGGGAACACGTCTGCGAGTGAACCCAGTCACCTGCCCATGCACATTCACCTGACCAAAACCCCACTCAACGAGCGCCGGGTCACCCGCCACCTCGGCTGGAACCACACGTTCACTGGCCGTGCTCACAATCTCAATCGAGGTGACATCACGCGACCACGTCGAATAAGCCACAACCTCCTGATCCACCAACGCCACATGGTTGTCCACGTCGTAGTGCGCCACCACAAAAGTGCTCCCACCATGCGTATACACGGCGCCGTCATGCACCTGCCCATCAGCAGCCCCCGCATCAACAGTGCCCAACAATCGCCCGGTGGAACGTTCCACCACCTGCACCACATGCTGACCATCCCCACGAATCGACGTGAACTGCGCCGCAGGCTCATCATGAACCCAGTACCAACCTCGCGGGCGGCGTCGAAGCGTACCCCGATCCACCAACTGATCAAGAACCTCCCGGGCTCGACATCCACCAAACAGCGTCAGATCCGCCTCCGTCACCGGCAACTCAGCTGCCGCAGCACATAGATGCCCTCCCAACACATACGGGTTTGTGGGGTCAAAAACCGTCGCCTCTAACGGTGCGCCAAAAATTGCCTCCGGATGTGACACCACATACGTATCCAACGGATCCTCACGTGCAATGAACACAACCAAACCATCACTACCAGCACGCCCTGCCCGCCCAGCCTGCTGCCACAACGACATCCGAGTCCCCGGCCATCCCACAATGAGCACCACATCAAGCCCAGAGATATCAATCCCCATCTCCAGCGCATTCGTGGAAGCTAACGCCCGAATCGACCCCGAACGCACCCCCGCCTCAAGCGCACGACGTTCCTCAGGAAGAAACCCACCCCGATACGCAGCAACACTGTCCGCCAGCTGAGGGACCGACATCAACAACTCATCCCGAGTATGAACAGCGAGATACTCCGCCGCCCGGCGCGACCGGGTGAACGCCAACGTCCGAGCGCCATGCGCGGTGAGATCCGCCAACAGGTCAACGGCCTCCGCAGTGGCCGGACGCCGAGGCTGGGACGGGACAGGCGCATCGGTAATCACCCCCGACAGGTCATCAGCCCCGCCAGTAAGGTCATCATCGACGCTGTGATCCCACCCACCCGTTAACTCGTCAACCACGCCGGGAACCACATCCGAGGGTGCCTGGGTGAACCCAGATTCTCGCTGCGGTGGTTGCCACAACACAATCGTTTGACGCCCCGAAGGTGACCCATCCTCGGTGACCGCAACAACCTCATCCTCACTGACCCCAATGAGCCGTGCTGCCGACTGCTGCGGGTGGGCAGACGTCGCTGATGCCACCACCACAACAGGCATGCGACCGCCGCGATAGTGCGCAACGAGTCGTTGCAACCGCCGCACAATCAACGACACATGCGCGCCAAACACCCCGCGATAAGTGTGGCCCTCATCAATAATGAGGAACTCCAACCCACGCAAAAAACGCGACCATCGCTCATGCCCTGGCAGTAGTGCGTAATGAAGGAAATCGGGATTCGTCAGGATAATGTCCCCGTGCGCTTGAACCCAACGTCGCTCATCAAAGGACGTATCACCATCTACCGCATCGACCCGCACCGAATCAAGACCCCCCGCTGACAGAAGCTTCTGCAACGCAGCGAGCTGGTCGTGAGCCAGCGCCTTCGTTGGAGCGAGGTACAAGGCGGTAGCCCTATCCCGGTGCCGGGAAATCGACCCGCCGCTCCTGGTCGACATAATCGATGTGAGGGCAGGAACCCAAAAAGCCAGCGACTTCCCGGACCCAGTGGAGGTGGCAAGCGCAACGTGATGCCCGTCGTGAATTGCTTGGGCAGCTGTTGCCTGATGCGTCCATGCGGAAGATGCTCCGCGCACAGTGAGCGCCTGACGAACCGCAGGATGAACCCACTGGGGCCACGCTGAGTGCTGCGCCGGACGGGCAGCACGATGCTCCACATGACACATGCGGTCTGTTCGACGCCCACCAGCGGTGAGCGCATCCACTAGTTCATCAAGTCGAGGCATCTCACCATTGTCTGTTGTGCGCTCCGTACACGCACAAGCCGTGCCAGAGGTCACATAGTGTTCACCTGATGCGACACGCCACACGAAAAAATGTGCCGACACGCCGTGTCAAAGTGAACACAAAATGAACAGACGGGGAAGGGTGACTAAAGACCGTTTGCCAACCGGACACCCTCGGGCACCATAGAACCCGTGAACGAGATGACACTCCTCGTCCTTGTCGTAGCAACAGCGCTCGCCTTCGATTTCACGAACGGCTTCCACGACACGGGCAACGCCATGGCCACATCCATTGCCACCCGGGCCTTGCGCCCCAAAATTGCGGTCGCACTGTCTGCAGTGTTGAACTTCGTGGGAGCGTTCCTCTCCCTCGCAGTGGCTGCAACGATCGCGAAGGGAATTGTTGACGCCAACGTCATTACCCTCGAAGTTGTTCTTGCCGGGCTTGTCGGCGGGATCGTGTGGAACCTCATTACCTGGCTGTACGGCATCCCGTCGTCGTCCTCCCATGCGCTTGTTGGAGGAATGGTGGGGGCTGTTCTTGCGGCAGCAGGCACCTCTGGCGTGTTGTGGGAAGGGGTGATCGCCAAGGTTCTCTTGCCTGCGTTGATCGCTCCGGTCCTCGCCATCTTTGTTGCAGCAGTAGGAACCTGGACCGTTGCTCGCGTGACCGCGAGTGTCCCGAAAGAAACCCAAGATAAAACGTTCCGTTGGGGCCAAATTGGGTCCGCATCGCTTGTTTCTTTGGCGCATGGAACAAACGATGCGCAAAAGAGTATGGGTATCATCTTGCTCGCCCTGATCGCAGCGGGGGCTGTGCCTGCAGATTCCTCTGTCCCGCTGTGGGTCATCATTGCGTGTGCCTCGTTCATGGCGCTTGGCACCTACACCGGTGGATGGCGGGTCATTCGCACTTTGGGTAAGGGCTTGGTGGAGATTGACTCCCGTCAGGGAATGGCTGCGGAGACCTCGTCTGCGGCGGTCATTCTCATGTCTTCCCACTTTGGGTATTCACTGTCCACGACGCACGTGGCCACTGGTTCCGTCATGGGGTCGGGTGTGGGTATGCCTGGGGCGAAGGTGCGCTGGGGTGTTGCCAAGCGCATGTTCCTGGCGTGGATGATCACGCTGCCTGCGGCAGGTCTTGTGGGTGGGCTGTGCTTTGGCCTGCAGCACCTGATTGGCGGAGCTGCTGGTTCGATCACTGTTTTTGCTCTCCTCATTGCAGTGTCAACGTGGCTGTTCCTTGAGTCGCGCCGCAAACCAGTGAACCCGGACAATGTGAACGAGGAATGGGACGACAACAACGAGCCGATCGACATCCGGTCACGTCGTACCGCTGACGCTGTGGCGTCGGATGTTGATGCGCAAGCGGTGACGACCTCTCAGGATCCGGCTGAGGCCGAGGTTCTTGTGGCGGTTGGTACTGCTGGTGATTTCGCGTCAGGTGATGACGAGAGTTCGACTGTTAAGGACGGTCAGTGATGAGTAGTTTCATTGAATGGGACGCATTATTTGCTGTTGTCCTGGCTGGTTTAGTTGTGGGTGCTGGGTTGCCTGCTTTGTTCGCACTGGGTGTGCGGGCGTTGACGCCGCAGACAACTCCTTCTGGGGATCATGTTGCGGTCACGCCGATGCGTAAGGCTGCTGGCTTCTTATGTTTTGCTGTGTGCATTGTTGCGATTGCTGCGGGAGTTATCTTCCTCGCAAGCGGAGGGCATGCATAAGCCCCCCACGTTACCGTGACCTCCGTCACGTTCCAGCATTGCGGGTCATTGTCCTCGGACGGACGATGGCCCGCTTTGTTGTTGGCTTAATCTGGTGGTTACGACTTTCCGGCTCGAGAACTTCGTGCCGTCAACGGGCAGTTTTTCCGCTTAATGATGCGGTTGTTGCGTTGGGGGGTTGGGGTGTTGTAGTGTTGTTTCTCGGCCCGCTGAGCGGGTGTTCTTGACCGGTTGGTCTTTCCTCTTTTTCTTCGTGGTTGTGTGCTTCGGGTGTTGCCTGGGGCGGATGGTTGCGGGGGTGGGGTTGGTCTGGTAAGGTTGAGAAGTTGCCTCCGAGGGGATGGCGCCTGGTTTTCTGGGTGGTTGTTCCTGGTTGTGGGTTTGTGGTTTGTTATCTCAATAGTGTGTTTTGTAGTTGTTTTGTTTGTTGTCTGGCTGCCTTGTTTGGTGGTTGGATTTTTTTAGTCAATTTTGCGATGGCTGCCTGTTTGGGTGGTTGTTGTGGGGTTGGGATTTTCTTTGTATGGATGAGGGCTGGCTGCCTTGTTTGGTGGTTGGTTTTTGTTTGGTTTTTATGGAGAGTTTGATCCTGGCTCAGGACGAACGCTGGCGGCGTGCTTAACACATGCAAGTCGAACGATGATGACCGGAGCTTGCTTTGGTTGGATTAGTGGCGAACGGGTGAGTAACACGTGAGTAACCTGCCCCCTTCTTCGGGATAACCATTGGAAACGGTGGCTAATACCGGGTATGACATCAGATCGCATGGTTTGGTGTGGAAAGGTTTTTTCTGGTGGGGGATGGGCTCGCGGCCTATCAGCTTGTTGGTGGGGTGATGGCCTACCAAGGCTTTGACGGGTAGCCGGCCTGAGAGGGCGACCGGCCACACTGGGACTGAGACACGGCCCAGACTCCTACGGGAGGCAGCAGTGGGGAATATTGCACAATGGGGGAAACCCTGATGCAGCGACGCCGCGTGGGGGATGAAGGCCTTCGGGTTGTAAACCCCTTTCAGTAAGGAACAAGGCCATGATTGTTGTTGTGGTTGAGGGTACTTGCAGAAGAAGCGCCGGCTAACTACGTGCCAGCAGCCGCGGTAATACGTAGGGCGCAAGCGTTGTCCGGAATTATTGGGCGTAAAGAGCTCGTAGGCGGTTTGTCGCGTCTGTCGTGAAATCCCGATGCTTAACGTCGGGCTTGCGGTGGGTACGGGCAGGCTGGAGTGCGGTAGGGGTGACTGGAATTCCTGGTGTAGCGGTGGAATGCGCAGATATCAGGAGGAACACCGATGGCGAAGGCAGGTCACTGGGCCGTTACTGACGCTGAGGAGCGAAAGCATGGGGAGCGAACAGGATTAGATACCCTGGTAGTCCATGCCGTAAACGTTGGGCACTAGGTGTGGGGATTGTTCCACGATTCCTGTACCGTAGCTAACGCATTAAGTGCCCCGCCTGGGGAGTACGGCCGCAAGGCTAAAACTCAAAGGAATTGACGGGGGCCCGCACAAGCGGCGGAGCATGCGGATTAATTCGATGCAACGCGAAGAACCTTACCAAGGCTTGACATACGCTAGATCGCTCCAGAGATGGGGTTTTCCTTTGGACTGGTGTACAGGTGGTGCATGGTTGTCGTCAGCTCGTGTCGTGAGATGTTGGGTTAAGTCCCGCAACGAGCGCAACCCTTGTTCTATGTTGCCAGCACGTAATGGTGGGGACTCATGGGAGACTGCCGGGGTCAACTCGGAGGAAGGTGGGGACGACGTCAAATCATCATGCCCCTTATGTCTTGGGCTTCACGCATGCTACAATGGCCGGTACAATGGGTTGCGATACTGTGAGGTGGAGCGAATCCCTAAAAGCCGGTCTCAGTTCGGATTGGGGTCTGCAACTCGACCCCATGAAGTCGGAGTCGCTAGTAATCGCAGATCAGCAACGCTGCGGTGAATACGTTCCCGGGCCTTGTACACACCGCCCGTCAAGTCACGAAAGTTGGTAACACCCGAAGCCGGCGGCCTAACCCCTTTTTTGGGGAGGGAGTTGTCGAAGGTGGGACTGGCGATTGGGACTAAGTCGTAACAAGGTAGCCGTACCGGAAGGTGCGGCTGGATCACCTCCTTTCTAAGGAGTAACACGTTCCCCTTTTTTGTGTGATGGGTTCCCTTTGTTGTGAAGGGGGCTGGGCACGGGGGTTTGTGGTTGTGGAAAGCAAACATTTTTGTGATGGCTATGAGACACACTGTTGGGTTATCGGGTCGCAAACCTGGTTGTTCCCTGCTTTGCCTGGCTTCATGTCATGTCATGTCTTGTTGTTTGATGTGATTGTGGTTGGGTGTGGGTGGGGGTTGGTTTGTGGTTGGTTGTCTGCCTTGTGTGGTTGCGCTTTGTGGTGTGGCTGTGTGGGGTGGGTTTGTTGGTTGTGAACTGGATAGTGGACGTGATGATGCATCTTTGTGTGTCTGTAATGTTTTTTTGTTGTTGTTAGTGTTTTAGAGCACATGGTGGATGCCTTGGCATCAGGAGCCGATGAAGGACGTGGTAGCCTGCGTTAAGCCTCGGGGAGTTGGCAAACAAGCTGTGATCCGAGGGTGTCCGAATGGGGAAACCTACCTGGAGTTATGTTCAGGTGCCGTCGTTTGAATGTATAGGACGATGGGTGGGAACGTCGGGAAGTGAAACATCTTAGTACCGACAGGAAGAGATATTCCGTGAGTATTGGCGAGAGAAAGCGGATGAGGCTAAACCGTGCGTGTGTGATACCCGGCAGGGGTTGCGCGTATCGGGGTTGTGGGACCTTTCGTTTCTAGTCTGCCGGCTAGTTGCAAAGTGAGAAAGTCATTGTGTAGGTGAAGCTGGTGGGAAACAGCGGCGTAGAGGGTGAGACCCCCGTAACTGAAACATGGTGGCCTTTGTGTGAAGTGTTCCCAAGTAGCACGGGGCTCGAGGAATCTCGTGTGAATCTGGCAAGACCACTTGCTAAGCCTAAATACTCCCTGATGACCGATAGCGGATAGTACCGTGAGGGAATGGTGAAAAGTAGCCCGGGAGGGCAGTGAAATAGTACCTGAAACCATGTGCTTACAATCCGTCGGAGCCTCCTTGGTTGGGGTGACGGCGTGCCTTTTGAAGAATGAGCCTGCGAGTTAGTGCTCAGTGGCGAGGTTAACCTGTTGGAGGGTAGCCGTAGCGAAAGCGAGTCTGAATAGGGCGTTTTTAGTCGCTGGGTCTAGACCCGAAGCGAAGTGATCTACCCATGGGCAGGTTGAAGCGCGGGTAAGACCGTGTGGAGGACCGAACCCACCTAGGTTGAAAACTGGGGGGATGACCTGTGGGTAGGGGTGAAAGGCCAATCAAACTTCGTGATAGCTGGTTCTCCCCGAAATGCATTTAGGTGCAGCCTTACGTGTTGCTTGCCGGAGGTAGAGCTACTGGATAGCCGATGGGCCCCACCGGGTTACTGACGTTAGCCAAACTCCGAATGCCGGTAAGTGTAAGCGTAGGAGTGAGACTGCGGGGGATAAGCTTCGTAGTCGAGAGGGAAACAGCCCAGACCACCAGCTAAGGCCCCTAAGCGTGTGCTAAGTGGGAAAGGATGTGTGATTGCCCAGACAACCAGGAGGTTGGCTTAGAAGCAGCCACCCTTGAAAGAGTGCGTAATAGCTCACTGGTCAAGTGATCGCGCGCCGACAATGTAGCGGGGCTCAAGTACACCGCCGAAGCTGTGGCATGACATCCCTTTGTGGGTGTTGTGGGTAGGGGAGCGTCGTGTAGATGGTGAAGCTGCCGGGTGACCGAGTGGTGGAGACTACACGAGTGAGAATGCAGGCATGAGTAGCGAAAGGCGGGTGAGAAACCCGTCCGCCGAATGATCAAGGGTTCCAGGGTCAAGCTTATCTGCCCTGGGTTAGTCGGGACCTAAGGCGAGGCCGACAGGCGTAGTCGATGGATAACGGGTTGATATTCCCGTACCGGCGAAGCACCGCCCAACACAAAACCATAATGATCGTTGCACCACGGGCATTGATGCTGTGGGATTCCCCTTGTGGGGGTTCTATGGTGTTGGTGTGTTGTGCTGGGACGTGAGTGTGGTGGCGTGAGCGTATTAACAGGGGTGACGCAGGAAGGTAGCCAAACCGTCGCGATGGTTGACGACGGCCAAGACTGTAGCACGGGTATTAGGTAAATCCGGTACCCATGAAGGTGTGAGAGTTGATGGGGTTAAGTTGGTGATCCTCTGCTGCCTAGAAAAACCTCGACGCGAGGTGTTAGCCGCCCGTACCCGAAACCGACACAGGTGATCAGGTAGAGAATACTAAGGCGACGAGAGAATCATGGTTAAGGAACTCGGCAAAATGCCCCCGTAACTTCGGGAGAAGGGGGGCCTGCCCCGTTGCCAGCCCGTGCGGTTGGTGTAAGCGGGTGTAGGCCGCAGAGACCAGAGAGAAGCGACTGTTTACTAAAAACACAGGTCCGTGCGAAGACGTAAGTCGATGTATACGGACTGACGCCTGCCCGGTGCTGGAAGGTTAAGAGGATCGGTTAACCACCTTTGGTGGTGACGCTGAGAATTTAAGCCCCAGTAAACGGCGGTGGTAACTATAACCATCCTAAGGTAGCGAAATTCCTTGTCGGGTAAGTTCCGACCTGCACGAATGGCGTAACGACTTCTCTGCTGTCTCAACCATGAACTCGGCGAAATTGCATTACGAGTAAAGATGCTCGTTACGCGCAGCAGGACGGAAAGACCCCGGGACCTTTACTATAGCTTGGTATTGGTGTTCGCTTCAGTTTGTGTAGGATAGGTGGGAGACTAGGAAACCCGCGCGCCAGCGTGGGTGGAGTCAACGTTGAAATACCACTCTGATTGAATCGGATACCTTAACCTCGGACCCTGATCGGGTCCAGGGACAGTGCCTGGTGGGTAGTTTAACTGGGGCGGTTGCCTCCTAAAGAGTAACGGAGGCGCTCAAAGGTTCCCTCAACCTGGTTGGCAATCAGGTGGCGAGTGTAAGTGCACAAGGGAGCTTGACTGCGAGACTGACAGGTCAAGCAGGGACGAAAGTCGGAACTAGTGATCCGGCCATGGCTTGTGGAAGCGTGGTCGCTCAACGGATAAAAGGTACCCCGGGGATAACAGGCTGATCTTGCCCAAGAGTCCATATCGACGGCATGGTTTGGCACCTCGATGTCGGCTCGTCGCATCCTGGGGCTGGAGTAGGTCCCAAGGGTTGGGCTGTTCGCCCATTAAAGCGGTACGCGAGCTGGGTTTAGAACGTCGTGAGACAGTTCGGTCCCTATCCGCTGCGCGCGCAGGAAACGTGAGAAGACCTGTCCCTAGTACGAGAGGACCGGGACGGACGAACCTCTGGTGTGCCAGTTGTACCGCCAGGTGCACGGCTGGTTAGCTACGTTCGGAAGGGATAACCGCTGAAAGCATCTAAGCGGGAAGCCTGCTTCAAGATAACGTTTCCAACAACCACTTGGTTGTGAAGGCACCCACCAGACCAGTGGGTTGATAGGCCGGACGTGGACACGCAGTAATGCGCGGAGCTGACCGGTACTAATACGCCAACCACTAACACACCACACAAACACACCTGCACACCACGTCCACTACCCGGTTCACCACCCACAAACCACCAACCACCACACCACAACCACATGGTTCAGTGGCCCACACAACTCGCGGTCGTCATAGCGGCAGGGAAACGCCCGGTCCCATCCCGAACCCGGAAGCTAAGCCTACCAGCGCCGATGGTACTGCACCCGACAGGGTGTGGGAGAGTAGGACACGACCGCAACACCACCACAAAAAGGGTGGGGTACTCGCAAGGAAACCTTGCCAGTACCCCACCCTTTTCCCATACCCACAACAACACCACACCACCCAGCGTGTAACAAGAACACCACCCCAACACCCCTCATACAATAAACACCATGACAACCCCGCGGCACGCTGACCAGGGATGCCGCTACTAGCGAAAACGTGACGTATCGCGTCACATGTTCTGTGGGTCACTTACAACGTCACGCCGCGCGAAACTGCGTTAGTTTATGGGTATCCGGAAGATTCCGTACTCACAGAAACACTGATTCAGCGTGACAGAACTCCTCCAGGACACCGTCCGACCGCACGCCTCCGCCGCGACTATGCGCCTCACCCAGTGGATGGCGCCAGCCGCAGTAGCATTGCGCCAAGAAGCCGCGGACGAACTGTGCCGACGATATAACGTTCCCGCAGTCGACCCAGACCCGGAACCCGATGTTGCCGTCGCTATGATCGTGTTATCAGCGCTCGTTGAAGGGCAGCGCGTCGACGTTGGCGCTGCCTCCATTATCGACGTGACAGGAAAGTACGCACAGTTCGAAGGCCCAGTCGTCGAAGTGAAGCGAGTATTCGTCCGTGAATCATTCCGCGGAAACGGTTATTCGAAAATGCTCCTTGAAGAGATTGAACGGCAAGCCCGTGCGTACGCGCAACGCCCAGACAAACGAGGATTGCGTCTTGTCTTGGAAACAGGAACAGAACAACCTGAAGCGATCGCTCTCTATGAAAAGTTGGGCTACGAACGTATGTCCGGGTACGGAGAGCGCAGTGACCAGTCAGTGTTCTTCGAGGTGCCGCTGACCTAGCCACACTGCCAATCGGCTCGCCACGCTTACAAAGTGTGGCGTAGACCATTGTCTAGCTGGTTGCAACGCACTGTCGAACTCGGCATAATAGTACTTGCGGCTGTCACAGCGGCGGGGAAACGCCCGGTCCCATCCCGAACCCGGAAGCTAAGCCTGCCAGCGCCGATGGTACTGCACTCGGAAGGGTGTGGGAGAGTAGGACACAGCCGCACCACAAACTTTGCAAGGCCCTCCTCACGGAGGGCTTTTTGCGTTGTTGGATAGTCTCCGCACATGGTCATCGCTAGTGAGCGTTGAACAACACCACCGTGTAGGTCTCCTCGGGTAATGTCCCGCTTTGGGATCTCACGCCGCTGAGCGTGACAGTGATACGCGCTTCCCCGTCAGCCGTCACAGTTCGCATCGACTCGGGAACAGTGAATGTGACTCCCGCTTGGTCGCCATAGCGCGCATTTCCAGCGTCTCGGTAGATGATGTCAGCGGTGCGTGATGTGGAACCCTGCGTGACAGTAACAGTTGCTGCGGAGAAGTCGACATCCCGTTGAGTTGTTGTGATGGACCATCGTCCCTGAGGCTCCATATCGGTGGGGAAATAGCCTGCGGAAGGCCAGGGAATCCACTCTGGTGTGGGATTGTTTGAGGAGGTCTCCCCGAACACGTACAGGGCGCCATATTGCCCCGCGAAGCCAATCCCCATTTCTTGTTGGCCAGGGTTGAGAATGTGTTTTCGGTGGCCAACGGGGGCGTTGTTATCGCCGGAGTCCTCTAGATAGGCAAGGATGTTTCGAGCGCCATGTGTCCCCATGGACAGGTTCGCTTCACCAGAGGTGCGCACTCCCACGGGCAAATCACAGTCACCGTCAGTGGGGCTGTGGCTGAGGAAACCTTGAATGTGTTGCACGAGAGCAGCCTGTTCGGAACGCTCGTTGTAGTCAGCGCTAAACGTCACTGGCGACAACCCAACGAGAGCGCGGGAAAAGTTGACGGCAGACAACGCGCGTTCACGGGTGGCGTTACTGGTGGGGGCGACAGTGCAACCACTAACCTGCGGTTGGGGTTCGTCGACAAGGTGTTGAGCCACGCGGGTACGGAAAGCGTCACGAACAGCGGAGCGGCTTGCGGTGTCAAGGACCCCAGTTTCGGGAAGAATTGTCGCGCGGGCGTCACGTGTCCCCGCTGCGACACTGCCTGTTGTTGGGGTCTCTGCACTGTTGTTTGCGGCATGTTGTTCTTCGGCGGCACGTTTCTTTTCGGCAGCTGCCTTCTTCTTTGCCTCAGTCTGTTTCGCTGCTTTCTTTTCCTTAGCCTTTTCTTCCGCTAGGCGTTGTGCAGCATCTTCGCGAGCATCACGTTCTGCCGCGGCGAGGTCTTCACCGGCGCTGATGAGTTCCGGGTCTGTGTAGTGCTGGGGGATGCGACCTGGTGGCACGATAAGGTCTGGTGCTTGTGCCTGCCCTGAAGGGGCGTCAAGGACCCCGGTGGCGACAACTGCAGCGCCACTGATGAGCAGGGTGCTCAGTGCGAGGGGAAGTGCAACTGCGATCCACGATGGACCTGTGGGGCGTGCGTGCCTCATGTGCATGAAGTGACCTCGTCTTTCTCCGGGATCTGCAGCTCACACACTGTGGTGCAAAGAGCTCTCGGGGCGGCAGGTGCCAGACGAGGTGGGGGTGACGTGCCTACAACCACTCCGAAGATTACGGAATGGTAACAGTAGGGAACTCTACCGTGGATTTGTGGGGTTGTCTGGTGTCGCGCATCGGGAGTTGTCACCACCTACGGGCAGTGCGCCGCGCCCGATAAAGAGGTTATGAATAGCGAGGGTGGCAGCACTACGCGCCCATGAGGAAATGTCGGGGTTGTCGAGGAACAGTGCGGGCGGTGTGGTGCGCGAGTCGCGGAAGTGACGGAGTCCATCGTTAAGGGCATCGCGTGCCACGTCCGCGATTTCGCACATTTCGCCGCCCAGGATGATGCGCTCGGGCAGGACCATATTGGCGACGTCGGCAAGGAATTGTCCAAGGGCGTACCCGGAAACATTGATCAGCTGCCGTGCGAGCGGCGCGCCTGCTTTGGCGAGAGTGAGCACCTCGGGGGCGGAGACGTCCCGACCCAACAGGAGGGAGGCGCGACGTGAGATCTCGCCGCTGGTGAATAATGTACGAGCACAAGCGAGGTGACCGCAACTCCCGCGCACGTATTCCGGGTCGGGAACGCGGGTGAGGAGCTCTTCGGTGAGGAGTCGATGATGGGACAGGAGTGAGAATCCTGCTTCCGGGGTGGAGACCGCATGTCCGTGAACGACAACACCGAACCCAATCCCCGCGCCCAGGGTGAACAGTGCGAACCGTTCAGCTCCGCGACCTTGACCAAACCAGCTGGAGTATTCGGTGTGCGCGACGATGTCATTGTCCACGACGATAGTGAAGCCAGTGCGCGCCTGAAGCTCGTGTGCGACGTCGAGGTTTTCCCACCCGTGGTAGTCCGCTCGTGTGACCACACTGTAGTGGGCGACGTGCCCACCGAGGGTGACACCGACTCCCAAAATGGGGTGTGGTGTGTGTGCTGCGAGGGTGAGGATTTGGTCGGCCATGAGGTCGAGCACAGTGGTTGCATCGGTGACCGACAGTGGGGTGTTGATTGTGTGTTCGATCTCGGCGTGGGTTGTTGTGAGTGCCGCATGTGAATCGGTGGCGGTCAACTTGATTCCGATAAATCGGTGGCGGTCAGCGTTGAGGGTGAGCGGGACAGAGGGGCGGCCGATACTTGCCTGGGTGGGGTTCGTGGATTGTTCCTGAAGAATGCCTGCGTCGATGAGGGGGCGAGTGAGGCGCGTCAGTGACCCGGCAGAGAGGTTGAGGTTGTGAACGAGGTCGGTGCGACTGGAGGGACCGTTCAGCAGCAAGGTAGCGACGATGGCGCGCTGGTGCCCGGACAGTGGGAGGAGTGGCTCGTTGGCGTCGTTGCCGTGTGAGGTTGTGCGTGGCGGGTTCATGATGTTCTCAGTGTAGAGCCGATTGTGAGCAAAAGGGGATGGGAAGGGTGTTGGTTTTTCTACGGAAACCCTTGACAACATAATAATTTTCAGCGTAAAAATAATAGGAGAAGTTCCTTGGGGAGACCTCAACCTTCCCAGTCGTTCCTCCGGGAACCCCCCATCGCACCCGACACGTCAGTGAGGACGCCATGTCACAGCTCACGCCTCAAGTTCGCCGCACCCGTATCACTCTTGCCGACGGCCGCGACCTGTTCTACTTTGATGACACCCCCGAGTATGTGTCAGGCCAGAAAAGTCGGCGTTCGGATGACCCGCGCCCGTTAGCTGATCGGTACGCACCTGTGCCTGACGGGCAGGGCAATCTCCACGAGATGACTGGCCCAACTATGCGCATGGATGTGCTCACAGGCGAGTGGATCCCTCATGCCGCACACCGGATGAACCGCACTTTCCTTCCTCCCGCGGATGCGAACCCGCTCGCTCCTGCGAAGCCCGGCGCTGCATACTCTGATGGGGAAATCCCGGACACAGACTATGACGTCGTGGTGTTTGAGAACCGGTTCCCTTCGCTGATGCGAGTGCCTGGTGTTGAGGACGTTGACACCACCATCGATGGTGAAGACTTGTGGCACCAGCGTCCCGCTGCAGGCCGTTGTGAAGTCATTTGTTTCTCCCCGGACGCCACGAAGTCGTTGCGCGAAGTCAGCGTCACGCGTATGCGCACCATTGTGGAAGCATGGGCGAACCGCACTGAAGAACTCAGTGCGCTACCAGGTATCGAGCAAGTGTTCTGCTTTGAGAACCGCGGCGAAGAAATTGGGGTGACTCTGCACCACCCGCATGGTCAGATTTATGCCTACCCCTATGTCACCCCCCGAACGGCGCAGATGCTGCGTCAGGCGGGGGCGCATCGGCAGGAAACAGGACGGAACTTGCTTGCCGATGTGCTGGCCGCGGAACTGCGGTCGGGTCGCCGGATCGTTTTTGAGACGGAGCATTGGGTGGCGTACGTGCCGTTTGCGGCACGCTGGCCGATGGAAATCCACCTGGCACCGCGCCGTGATGTGCCGGATTTGCCGGCGTTGACTGCGGATGAACGTGATGACCTGGCATTGGCCTACTTGCGGATGCTGGAGATTGTGGATCGGTTTTTCCCAACTCAAGAGGACGGGTCACTGACGAAAACCCCGTATATTGCAGCCTGGCACCAGGCTCCTGTGGGGCAAGGGCGTGAGGATGGACGGTTGCACCTGCAGTTGTTCTCGATTTTGCGGGCGCCGGGCAAGCTGAAGTATTTGGCGGGGTCAGAATCTGGGATGGGGGCGTGGATTTCTGACACGACCCCGGAACGGATCGCGGACCGTTTGCGTGAGGTGGCTGCACAGGTGGGCGGCGAATCTGTCGCGCACACGAATGGTGTTGCCGGTGGTGCGGGAACCCAGGAAGAGGCTGGCGCATGAGCGACACACAGTGGATCGATGCCTGGAGCATTGACGAGGGGCGCGACCGTGTGTCACGCCTGTTCCAGGACCGATTTGGGCACGCTCCAGCGGGTGTGTGGTCTGCACCTGGGCGCGCCAATTTGATTGGTGAACACACAGACTACAACGGTGGTTTGGTGTTTCCCTTTGCGTTGTTACACCGGACGTTTGTGGCGTTGACGCCGCGTGAGGACTCTCTTGTTCGGGTGGTGTCGGCGCAGGAGGATACGGCGTGGGAAGTTGACCTCGCTGATGTCGCCCCTGGTTCCCTGTCGGGGTGGGGGACATATGTTGTGGGGGTTGCCTGGGCGCTTCGTGAGGCAGGGTATACGGTGCACGGCTTTGATGCGGCGGTGGCGTCGTGTGTTCCTTATGGTGCCGGGTTGTCGTCCTCAGCGGCGTTGGAAGCTGCCACTGCAGTTGCGGTGGATGCTGTGTCTGGTCTTGGGCTAGCTGGTGGTGTGGATGCCCCCAATGATGAGGGGCGGCGCGTGTTGGTTGACGCGTGTATTCGTGCGGAGAATGAGATTGCTGGCGCGAATACTGGGGGCATGGATCAGGCTGCGGCGTTGCGGGCGCGTGAGGGTCACTTGTTGCTGTTGGATTGCGTGACAAACGATGTGACACATGTTCCGTTTGCGCTGTCTGCGGCTGGGCTTGAGCTTCTTGTTATCGATACGCGTGCCCCGCATCAGTTGGTGGATGGCCAGTATGCGCAGCGTCGTGCGACGTGTGAGGCGGCTGCGGTTGCACTGGGTGTGCCTTCGTTACGTGTGATTGCCGACCGTGGGGACACGATGGAGGTGATAGCGCAAGCGCTGTCGGTTCCTGGTGCGTTAGTGCCAGGGGTGGAACCGCAGGTTGCGGTGCGTCGGGTGCGGCATGTGTTGGGCGATATTGAGCGGGTGCGTCGGGTGGCGTCACTACTTGAGGAGGGGCGCACTGCTGAGGTGGGTCCACTGTTGACGTCTGCGCATGTGTCACTTCGTGATGACTATGAGGTGTCGTGCCCTGAGCTTGATGTGGCCGTGGATGCTGCCTGTGATGCGGGTGCGTTGGGTGCTCGCATGGTGGGTGGCGGTTTTGGTGGTTCTGCTATTGCGTTGGTTCCCCATGCGCACGTGCAGGAGATTGCCGATGCGGTGGCGACTGCTTTTGGGGCGCGTGGTTTCGCTGCACCTGGTTTTATGGTGGCGCAGGCTGGCGCGCCGGCGTGGTGAGGTGCCGCGGGTAAAGTCAGGGTATGCCTGGTGATTTTTCTCGTGGTGCTCGTGGTGTTGGTGGCGGATCGTTGCCTCGTGTGTCTGGCAAGGATGGTATGAAGCCGCCGGTGGAGAGCGTGGACCGCGCTTTGGTGATGGTGTTGTTGCTCGCGGATGCTGGGCCGCAAGGGTTGTCGTTGACTGACCTTGCGGCCCAGATGCAGTTGACGAAGGGGTCGGTGCATCGGGTGTTGTCTGCGCTTCGGTTTCGTGGTTTCGCGTCCCAGGATGTGGTGTCGGGGCGTTATGTGTTGGGGGCGGCTGCGGCTCAGGTGGGGGCCGCGTTGTTGAGTGCTGACCGACTTGTGTCTGTGTTGCGGCCGGTATTGACTGCGGTGTGCCGTGAGGTCGGTGAGCTTGTCCATGTGGGCGTTGTTGAGGGGACGTCGGTGGTGTATGTGGACAAGGTTGAGCCCGAGCGGGCGGTGCGGGTGTTTTCTGCTGTGGGTGCGCGGGTTCCTGCGGCGCGGACGGCGATGGGGCGGGCGATGATTGCGGCGTTGCCGGTGGAAGAACGTCATGTTGGGGTGTATGCGCAGGCTGCGGGGTACGACGGGGTACAGGTGGCGTGGGAGGCGGTCCGGGCGGCTCGGGCGTGTGGCTTTGCTTCTGAGGTTGAGGAGAATGAGGCGGGGATTTCGTGTGTTGCGGTCCCTGTGATGCGTGGTGGTGTTCCTGTGGCTGCGGTGAGTGTGACGGCTCCGTCAGTTCGGTTTGATGATGTGCGTCGGGCTGAGGTGGGGGTGTTGTTGCGTTCCGTGGTGGGTGATGGTGTGAGCGCCCCGCTGTCTGTGGGGTTGTGACTGCTGGTTTGTTGTGTGTCTCTTTTGTGGGGCAGAGAACTGTGCCATGATAGTTTCGCGTAGCGAACACTACGTTTCGCACAGCGAAACTTATGGAGGAATTGGGCGCAATGACGAGTCCACTCGACCACATCACCGACCACCGCATCATCCCTGTCGTCGTCATTGACGACGCTGCCACCGCAGCAACGCTCGGTGACGCTCTTGTTGACGGCGGTCTTCCCTTGGCGGAGATCACCTTCCGAACCTCCGCAGCACCTGACACCATCTCAACCCTGGCTGATCGGGGGGATCTCATTGTGGGGGCGGGCACGATTACGTCCGTGTCCGATGTTGATGCTGCCGTCCAAGCAGGCGCATCGTTTCTGGTGTCACCGGGGTTGAGTCAAGCGGTGGTGGAACGAGCCGCAGAACACAACATCCTCCTCATTCCAGGGGCGGTCACCGCCACTGAAGTGCAGCGTGCTGTGGAGTGGGGGGTGAGAACGATCAAGTTCTTTCCCGCCGAGACATCAGGGGGCATCGCCGCGATCCGGGCGTTAAGTGCACCTTTCCCGGCAGTGTCGTTCATTCCCACCGGTGGCGTCACTGCGATGAACCTTGCTGACTATCTTGCGCTGCCCAGTGTTGTCGCTGTTGGAGGGTCGTGGATGGTGGAGCGCTCGCTCATTGCGACCCGCAACGTCAACGCCATGACTCAACGAACAACTGATGCGTTACGCATCGTTCGTGCCTATGAGAAGGAGAACGCAGCATGAGTGTGACCCTACGCCCAGCATCACAATGCGAGTATGACGCGGTGTCCTTAGGGGAGGTCATGCTGCGGTTTGACCCTGGGGCAGGCCGCATCCGGACGGCGCGAAGCTTTTCCGTGTGGGAAGGGGGCGGCGAATACAACGTGGCACGTGGATTGCGGCGCGTGTTTGGGTATCGCACCGCGATTGTCACCGCGTTAGTGGATAACGAGGTGGGGCGTTTGGTGGAGGATCTCATGCTGCAAGGCGGTGTGGATACTCGGTTCGTGCAGTGGGTGGCCAGTGACGGCATCGGCCGCACGGTGCGTAACGGTTTGAACTTCACGGAGCGTGGGTTTGGTGTGCGCGGGGCAGTAGGGGTCTCTGACCGGGGCATCACTGCGATGTCTCAGATGGCACCCCATGATGTGGACTGGGACGAGCTTTTTGGTGAGCGTGGGGTGCGCTGGTTCCACACGGGTGGGATTTGCGCTGCGCTGTCGGAGCGCAGCGCAGACACTGTACTGGCGGCAGTCAAGGCGGCTCGGCGCCATGGCACGGTTGTGTCGTATGACTTGAACTACCGCCCTTCGTTGTGGCAGTCCATTGGTGGGCAGGCGCGTGCGCAAGAGGTGAACCGTGATATTGCGCGGCATGTTGATGTGATGATTGGCAATGAAGAGGATTTTATTGCGAGTTTGGGGTGCGCGGTGGACGGGGTTGACGATGCGCTGTCTGAGTTGGATCCGAACGCCTACGCTGCCATGATGCGTGAGGTGTCGAGGGAGTTTGATAATTTCCAGGTGATTGCGACAACGCTCCGTACAGTGCATTCAGCATCAAGCAATGATTGGGGCGCCTTGGCGTGGTCTCGTGAGACGGGCGTGGAGATGGCGGCATTGCGTCCTCGGATGGAAATTTTTGACCGGGTTGGCGGGGGTGACTCGTTTGCTTCGGGGCTGATCCATGGTTTGTTGCAGGGGCGGCAATTGTCGGAGGCGGTGGAGTTCGGTGCGGCGCATGGTGCGTTGGCGATGACGACTCCAGGAGATACGTCTATGGTGAGTGCCGCTGAAGTTGAAGTGCTTGCTCGTGGTGGCAGTGCGCGGGTCGTGCGCTGACAGTTATGCCCGGAGGGGGGAAGACATAGTGGAGGGCCCGTGCTGCGCGAAGCACGGGCCCTCAGAAGGACGCGGGGATTAGGGAGTGGAACCAGGGAGTCACGTTGGTTCCTGCCCCGCGTGTTCTGCGACTAATACATCGTGGTGCCCGCACCCCCGCCAAGGTCGGACCCCTGCGCCGCAGAACGAAAGATTGAGTTGTGCGAAGCTTCCTGATCCCCCTTCGATACTTTGACGGTACGAATCTGGGAGTTTCTTGGCAACTTCTCGGGGGAAATTAACCCATGGGTCGTTCCATGGTTTTCCCACTTCTATCGTACCCGGTGTTTGTGCCGTTGTGGGGGCGTCAAGCGGGAAATTCACGACCGTTGTCGAATCGTTGCGACAACGGGATGCCTGGGGTGGTGAGGGGGTGCGACTCGCCGGGTGTGGGATTTCACCTGGTGTCGTTTCGCAGCGTGTTGCGACGCTAGTGACTGGTGCAGTGTCAGAAACCTGTAGCCGAAAAAGTGGGGGGTACGTGGCGATTGTGCGGGTGGGTATCGGGAGCGTTTCAGAAGGGGAAGATCCCGTCAGAAACTGCTGTGCCTTGGGTCACATTCGCCTGGGACCAAGGTCCCCCGGGGGTATGGGCTCGACAGGGCAAGAATGGACTATCTAGTGGATGAATAATGCATCAACCACAAGATGTAGTAGCCCGAGGATGACGGGGGAAGCCCGCACACCCACCCCACGTAGAAGGAGAACGACGTGTCACACAGCTCAACGGACGCTGGACAAATAGTGGCAGACACCAAGCGCCCGACCCGTGACGCCCCCCAGCGCGACGCGGTCACCGTCGACGTTGTCCAGTCGATGGAAGAATATCTGGACCGTAGCGACTGGCGGGTCAACGCCAACGCAAACCAGGGTTACTCCCTTGGCGGTCTCATCCTCAACACTGCAGGAAAAATCACGGCCAACTACTGGCTCTCACATGTCTACTCACCCGAGATCGGTCTCGCGCACCGTGAAGGTGCCCTCCACATCCACGATCTCGACGTGTTCGGTGGCTACTGCGCAGGCTGGTCGCTGAAAATGCTGCTCCAACAAGGGTTCAATGGTGTTCCCGGGAAAGTGGAGTCCAACCCGCCACGTCACCTGTCTTCAGCAGTCAGCCAGGTTGTCAACTTCCTCGGCACCATGCAAAACGAATGGGCTGGTGCGCAAGCATTCTCCAGCTTCGATACATACATGGCCCCATTCGTGCGCAACGACGACATGACCTACCGGCAAGTCAAACAGTGCATCCAAGAACTCGTGTACAACCTCAATGTTCCCTCACGGTGGGGTACCCAAACGCCATTCACTAACTTGACGTTCGACTGGACCTGTCCAGAAGACCTCAAGGATGAGCACCCTATTGTGGGCGAACAGGTCATGGATTACACCTACGGTGATCTCCAAGAAGAAATGGACATCATCAACCGCGCCTACATGGAGATCATGACCGAAGGAGACGCATCGGGTCGTGTGTTCACCTTCCCCATTCCCACATACAACATCACAGAGGACTTCCCGTGGGAATCAGCTAACGCTGACCTCTTGTTTGAAATGACCGCGAAGTACGGACTCCCTTACTTCCAAAACTTCATCAACTCAGAACTGGAACCGGGCCAAATTCGGTCCATGTGCTGCCGCCTACAACTCGATCTCCGTGAACTACTGAAACGCGGGAACGGGTTGTTCGGGTCAGCAGAACAAACTGGCTCCATTGGTGTGGTCACTGTGAACTGTGCCCGCCTGGGTTACCAGTTCGCCGGCAACGAAGACGGTCTCATCAGCGAACTTGGCCGGCTTCTCGCCCTGGGGAAAGACTCACTTGAGGTCAAGCGCACCACCGTCCAGCACTACATTGACAACGGTCTGTTCCCCTACACCAAGCGGTACCTGGGGAACCTTGACAACCATTTCTCCACGCTCGGGGTCAATGGTCTCAACGAGATGATCCGGAACTTTAGCGGTGATGAGTACGACATCACTGACCCACGTGGCCACGAGATGGCTCTCCGGGTTCTTGACTATGTGCGCGCCACCATGGTCCAGTTCCAGGAAGAAACCGGGCACTTGTACAACCTCGAGGCAACGCCAGCAGAGGGCACCACCTACCGGTTCGCCAAAGAAGATATCGCCCGCTACCCCGATATCCTCCATGCTGGGACAGATGACAACCCGTACTACACGAACTCCTCTCAATTACCTGTAGGTTTCACCGCAGACCCGTTTGAAGCGCTCATGCGTCAAGAAGAACTCCAAATGAAGTACACCGGCGGCACTGTCCTCCACCTGTACATGCAGGAACAGATCTCTTCTGCACAATCCTGCAAAGAGATCGTGAAACGGGCGCTGTTCAACTTCCGGTTGCCATACATCACGATCACCCCGACGTTCTCCATTTGCCCAAGCCACGGGTACTTACAAGGCGAACACCACACGTGCTGGAAGTGCCAACTGGAAAACCCAGATGCCCCTGCCGTTGAGTGTGAAGTGTGGACCCGAGTCATGGGATACCACCGCCCTGTGTCCTCGTTCAACATTGGGAAAAAGGGTGAACACCAAGAACGCAAGATGTTCGAAGAAGGCGCTGCCCGCGCATCAACAGTCGTCCCGGCGTTGGTATGACAACCGACATCACGATGCCCGCTGAACGGCTCGAAATCGCAGGTTTCGAGCCGTTCTCGGCGTGTGACTGGCCAGGGAAATTTGCTGCGGTCCTCTTTCTCCAAGGGTGCCCGTGGCGGTGCACGTACTGCCACAATTACTCCATCATTGACGCAAAAAAACCGGGGGTCATCCCCTGGGAGCAGGTGGTGCACACGTTGACGCAACGTCAGGGGCTGCTCGATGGGGTGGTTTTCTCTGGCGGTGAACCTACCCGGCAAATTGCCGTTGTTGACGCTGCCCGCCGTGTGAAAGAGATGGGTTTTGCGGTCGGTTTTCACACCGGCGGCCAATACCCGAAACGGATCGAATCGCTGCTGCCACTGCTAGATTGGGTGGGACTCGACATCAAAGCGCCGAGCGAGAAATATGAGGCAGTGACCGGGCGTGCCAAAAACCACGACAACCCGATGCGCACGTTACGCATGCTGCTTGACGCGGGGGTGGATGTCCAGGTACGCACCACACTTGACCCGCTGACCTTAACGGAGGACGACATTGTCACTATCCGTGACGAGGTCACCGCACTTGGGGTCACTGACTATGTGGTGCAACGGGTGCGTCCAGACGGTACAAACCCAGAGTATGCACAAGCACTGACGCAGTACCGTCGACACACAGCAAACGGGGTGGAAACCATCGTGCCGTTTGGGTGACAGCCCGGTACGCTCTGTCCATGGGGCAAGAACACGACACCAGCCAGCGACTCCGGGTAGCGAGCTACAACGTGAAGGGGTTCGCTGCCGACCGTCGGGCGTTGTGGCAGGTACTGAAGAACCTAGATGCTGACGTGCTTGCCCTACAGGAGCCACCTCGGTCGTTCCAAGGACCAGCCCGATTGAGGGCGTTGGCGCATAGCCTCCACATGGAGTGTGTGGTGCCAGGTGGGTACCCTTTCGGCGGAGTGACCACCGCACTACTTGTTGCAGACCGGATCAGTAGTAGCGTGGTTGCGGCCGGTGCCCGCGTCCTGCCCTGGGGGTTGCCTCAGTGGTGGCCGCAACTGGTCGACCGGCCGTCGTGGCCGTCTCGACGCGGGTTCTCCTGGGTTGATGTGGGCAATGTTGTGGTCGTCAGTGCGCACCTGGGATTGAACCCAGCAGAACGTGTGCGACATGGTCGTATCATCATGGACGCGGTCAATGAGTGGGGGAGCGAACGCACAATTGTGGCAGGGGACCTCAATGAGGAACCTGGTGGGCCGGTGTGGGAGCTGTGTGATTCGTTGCTTCCCGATGCGCGACCTCGCGCCTTGTCCGCCTCACCTGATGTGGCGGTCACGTTTCCGTCGCACCGGGCTAGGCGGCGCATCGACAGTATTTTCGTTCCGTCGCGTGCCGTGGTGTGGTCCTTTGAGGTGAGGGCGGGGGCGGCGGTGTCTGCTGCTTCTGACCACAGGCCGGTCGTTATTGAGGTGGACGTGCCGGTGGAGTGAGGTGCCGCTGAGCGCGAGCATTGGCGGGATCAGTGACAATAGAGGGATGAATGCGTTGCCGTCGACCCCCGCACCTACTGTCACTGACACTGTGACGACCTTGCGTGCTGACCTTGAGTCCGCTGAATACACCGTGGATCGTATCCGGGAGCTTGTGGGTGAGGTGGCAAACGATGCACTCCACCGAGAGCAGCGGTTGCCTGCCCTGCGAGCCGTGGAATCTGTCATGTCGCCGCTGGCCGTGTTGGTGCGGTTCTTTGTAGTGGGTTTGCCTATCAGCGCTGATGAGCGTGACCTGGCGTTTCCTCGAACCAGTGCGCAGGCGCTGATCGAGATGGGGGTCGCGGCCCAGGAAAGCGAAGAAGGGGCGGTCACCTATCGTGCGTTGGTGAATGTGCGACCTGTTGTCCTGACCGACACTGGCGGCGAGGTGACCTGGTGGTTGGCCTCCGACCTCGGAGAAACCGCGACCGGTAGGGCTCTTCACCCCGATCACGTGTTGGGTGCTGGAGGTGCGTCATTCACCTTGGCCCAGGTCACCCCGCGCACGAATGTGGGGCGTGTCCTGGATATTGGCACGGGGTGTGGGGTCCAAGCGTTGGCGGCCACCCGTCATGCGAGGCAGGTGATGGCTACCGATATTTCTCCCCGCGCGGTAGCTTTTGCTCGGTTTAATGCGGCCCTCAATGACAGTGATGTGGAGATTCGAGAGGGGTCATTCTTTGAGCCGGTTCACGGCGAGACTTTTGACCTTGTCGTGTCGAACCCGCCGTTTGTGATTACACCCCGCACCGGTACTGACCTGGCACTATATGAGTACCGGGATGGTGGCGCTGCCGGCGATCGGGTGGTCGCGCAGATGGTGACTGACGTTCCTCAATACCTAGCTGCTGGAGGGTGTGCAGTCATGTTGGGGAACTGGGAAGTCACTGCCGGTTCGCGGTGGGATGAAGGGCCACGTGCGTGGATTGAACAGGCTCGAGCACTTCACGGGGACCTTGATGCGTGGGTTATTCAGCGAGAGTTTCTCGACCCAGCACATTACGCAGAGACTTGGCTCCGTGATGGCGGGATGACGCAGGACCGCGACCGTGAGTTGTGGGAGTCGGCCTATCGTGCATGGCTTGATGATTTTGCGTCTCGCACGGTGGAAGGTGTGGGGTTCGGCATCATCGTGATCCGTCGACCCGTGCAGGCACGGGCGGCGTGGACACGTTGTGAAGAGATCACCGGCGACGTGTCTCAACCCCTTGGACCCACCATAGCGGCGACATTAGCGGGTGTTGATGTGCTTAAGGAGATGACCGATCACGAGTTACTTGAGCAACGGCTCCGCACAGCAGCGGATGTCACAGAGGAACGGTACATCACCCCAGGGGTGGGGGAGCCCAGTGTCATCATCATCAGGCAAGGCGGCGGCCTACGGCGAGCAGTCCAGGCAGACACCGTCCTTGCGGGGTTTGTCAGTGCGTGCGACGGCGAACTGACCGCTGGGCAGATCATGTCAGCGATTTGTGCGCTGATGGATTTGCCTGTGGACGACACTCTCGCTGCGACACTCCCAACGATTCGGGGACTCATCACCGATGGGATCCTCACTTTTACGGCATAATGTCTGCGAGGCGGACAGCCGACAACGGAGAGGATTCACCATGATGTGGTCGTGGTTATGTGGTCAGCGCACGGGCGAAAAGGCCACCGTGCCCCAGGTGACAGACCACCCTCATCCGGAGCAGTCCGCGGTCGTCCGCCAGTGGTCGGATGCGTTTGGGCGTCTTGCGACGCGCGCAGTGCAAACAATCGCTGTGCTGCTCGTGGTGGGGTTGACGCTGTGGGCGATGGCATACCTCGGGGTGGTGTTTATTCCCGTGGTGTTGGCCCTCATCATTTCCTCAGCAGTGTTCCCACTGATGCGGTGGCTACGCGCCCGCGGAATGTCCTCCCTACTTGCCACCTGGCTGGTGCTGTTCAGTGCGTTCGCTGTGGTGGGAGGACTCCTCACAGCTATTGTGCAGGCAGTTCGAAGCCAATGGAGCGACCTGGTCTCCTCCGCCCAAGATGGCTTTGACGAACTGTTAGTGCTCCTGGAAGACCTGCCATTCGAGGTGGACCCTGCCCAGCTAGACGATGCGAAACAATCAGCCATTGATTTTGTCACCTCAAGCCAATTCGGTTCAGGTGCAGTAGCCGGGCTCTCTGCCACCGGCACATTCTTCACCGGGTTTTTCCTCACGCTCATCATCACGTTCTTCTTCATGAAGGACGGTCCCGCAATCTGGGAGTTCCTGCTGCGCCCACTAGACGGGCAGTACTACGATCGCGCACGCCGCATTGGTGACCGCTCCGTGCGAACCATGGGCGACTACATTCGCGGAACCGCAACAGTAGCGGCCGTCGACGCGTTGGGTATCGGCCTTGGGTTGGCTTTCCTTCAAGTTCCGTTGGCGTTGCCGCTCGCAGTCATCGTGTTCCTCACCGCGTTCATCCCCTTGGTAGGAGCAACATTAGCTGGGTTCCTCGCGGCGCTTGTTGCCTTAGTGGATGGCGGAATCTGGCCTGCGCTCGCCGTGGTGGGCATTGTCATTGTTGTGAACCAGCTGGAAGGAAACTTCCTCCAACCCAAGATCATGGGCAAAACACTGAGCTTGCACCCGCTCGTGATCTTGATTGGGTTGACAGCAGGAACGATTATTGGCGGGATCGTCGGGGCTGTGCTGTCCGTCCCGATCGCCGCTGTGGCATGGGGGATCCTGCAAGTGTGGGACGGCCCCGACCAGCCTGCCGCGTTCATCGCAAAGAAACCCCGCGAGGAACGGCTCGACAACGAGTTAGAGGTGTCCCACTAAACCGATGATGGGCGGTGGATGGTGATGTCGTCGCCGTCCACTGACACTGTGACCGTGGGTAGTGCGGCAGGTGCACCGGTCAGGCATTCGCCTGTGTCAAGGCGAAACACATGCTTGTGCAACGGGCACGCAACAGTAGGGACACGCACACCCGCGACGAGCCGATCCCCCACGATCCCACGTGCGACCACCGACGCCCCACAACAGGCGCATCGGTGATCCACAGCAAACACCTCCCCTGTGACGGTGCGGAACAACGCCACGGAACCCCAGTCAAGAAGCGCAGCAACCCCCCACCCAGGTTCAAGATCGCTCACCCGGCACACGGTGGCGGTCTCTGACAACAACGGGGTATCCAGAACGAGTGACATGGTTGGGTCCTTTCACGAGGTGGCCGAGTCGGCCGGTGCTCTTTGATGACCCCACGCTATCGGTGCGGTGTTTCCAGTGAACGGTCAGCACAGTGAACGTTGTGTCACAGGTCGCTCACATGACAACGTGACATCCGTGAGATGTAAACCAGGTGTTTCGGGGGTCTCACATCCACGCACGCACGCCCCTAGGTTAGACGTTGCCTCAGCGAAACGATGACGCAACGACCAAGCAAATCCGCACCCCTACGCTGGCGATAACAGCAACCGAATCAGCCGGTGAGCCCCGCCGGCGCGACGGGGGAGTGACCTATGGCCAGCACGACACACATCGTTGTTCTTGGAGGTGGACCAGCAGCCCACCGGTTCACCGAAGCAATGACACAGCGCGCACCGCACGGCGTGACGCTCACGGTGGTGACCGAAGAACCGCATCACCCCTATGACCGGGTTGCCCTGACCAAAGCGCTCCTGGCCCCCGACGCCGACCTCACACTCGCTGACCACGTGTGGGACCACCCCACCGTCACGTTACGGACCGGGGTGCGGGCAGAATCAATCGATGTGAACCACCGCCAGGTGGTCCTCTCCGATGGTTCCGTCTGTCAGTATGACGAACTGGTGCTCGCCACCGGATCCAACGCGGCAACCCTCCCCATCCCCGGAGCTGAGCATTCATTGGTGTACCGCACCCTTGACGACGTGTGGACGATCCACCGTGACATCACTCGATTCCGAGATGAGGGCATCACCCCACGAGTCGTGACAATCGGTGGTGGGCTCCTCGGGTTGGAAGCCGCCGCCGGGGCCCGGACACTGGGAGCACAAGCACACGTGATTGATGGTGGTCGCTGGCTCATGTCCAACCAACTCGATGAAGGGGCTGGCCAAGCCTTAGGGCGCCTTATCGCAGAAAATGACATCACCGTGCACTCAGGGGTCTACCCCCAAGCGGTGACCACCACAACACACGCCACTGGTACACACCACGTCACCGGCATCGACATGGCAGACGGATCACACATCCCCGCCGACATCGTCATCACCGCGATCGGGATTCGCCCCCGCGACGAACTCGCCCGCCACACGAACCACACCACAGCACACGAGGTGTTCGCATTAGGTGAACGCGGCGGTATCGTCGTTGACGCCACCTGCCACACCACCGCCCCCCACGTGTGGGCCATCGGTGAAGTCGCCTGCGTCGACGGGCGCTGTGTCGGACTTGTTGCCCCCGCCAACGCCATGGCAGAAATCGTCGCCGACCAACTCGCAGGCGGCACCGCCACCTTCGACGGATTCGACACCGCCACCAAACTCAAACTCTCCGGCGTCGACGTGGCAAGCTTCGGAGACGCTTTCGCCACCACCCCCGGTGCGCTCGAAGTCGTCTACGCTGACCCAGCCCGCGGTGTTTACCAAAAAATTGTTGTCTCCGGGGACGCCACCACCCTCCTCGGGGGAGTCTTCGTCGGTGACGCAGAACCCTACACCGTCCTGCGCCCACTCCTCGGCCGTGAACTGCCCGCCGAACCAGGCGCCTACCTCACCGCAGCCAGCAGCGCAGACCTCCCCGACACCGAACTACCAGACGATGCCATCCTCTGCTCCTGCAACAACGTCACCGCAGGCACAATCCGAGATGCCATCGGCGGATGCGGAACCTGCGCCGGACAGGACCCCGTCCGCGAACTCACCCCCCTCAAAGCCTGCACCAAAGCAGGAACCCAATGCGGTTCCTGCGTCCCCATGCTGAAAAAACTGCTTGAAAAAGAACTCACTAAAGCAGGCATCGACGTGTCCACCGCCATGTGTGAACACATTGCCATGTCCCGCGCCCAACTCTTCGAAGCCGTCCGCCTCAGCGACACCCGCACCTGGAACGACGTCATGGACCGCTTCGGCACCGGCACCGGATGCGACATCTGCAAACCAGCGATCGCGTCCATCCTCGCCACCATCACCCACACTCACCCACTCGACGGCGGACTCGGCGGATTCCAAGACACCAACGACCGGGCCCTAGCAAACATGCAAAAAGACGGCACCTACTCCGTTGTCCCGCGTGTCCCCGGCGGAGAAATCACCCCTGAGAAACTCGCCGTCATCGCCGCCGTCGCCCGCAAATACAACCTCTACACCAAACTCACCGGAGGGCTGCGCATCGACATGTTCGGAGCCCGCCTCGACCAACTCCCCGACATTTGGCGCGAACTCGTCAACGCAGGATTCGAATCAGGGCACGCCTACGGAAAATCCCTGCGCAACGTCAAAACCTGTGTCGGATCCACCTGGTGCCGCTACGGAATGCTCGACTCAGTGGCCATGGGGATCTCCCTCGAACTACGCTACCGAGGGCTACGCGCCCCCCACAAACTCAAAATGGGTGTCTCCGGATGCGCACGCGAATGCGCAGAAGCCCGAGGAAAAGATGTCGGAGTCATCGCCACAGCCAACGGATGGAACCTCTACGTCGGCGGTAACGGTGGAGCCACCCCAGCCCACGCCCAACTCCTCGCCAAAGAAATCGACGACACCACCCTCATCCGCTACATCGACCGCTTCCTCATGTACTACATTCGCACCGCCGACCGACTCCAGCGCACCGCCCGATGGCTCGAAGACCTCGACGGTGGGATCGACCGAGTCAAAGACGTCGTCGTCAACGACTGCCTCGAACTCGGCGAAGAACTCGAAACAGCAATGAACGACCACGTCGCCGCCTACGAAGACGAATGGGCCGCAGTCCTCAACGACCCCGACCGGCTCCGCCGCTTCACCTCCTTCGTCAACACCACCACCCCCGACCCAACACTGACCTACGACACCGAACGAGGCCAACGCAGACCCGCATCGCCCATCCCACTCGGTGCCACCATCCCCACCGGTGCACCCACCACCCAACCAGAGGAGACCACCCCATGACCGGACACGTCACCCTCATCGGCGGAGGACCAGGCCCCAGCGATCTCATCACCCTGCGTGCAGCACGCGCACTGAACACCGCAGACGTCGTCTGCTACGACCGACTCGGACCAACCAACGACCTCCCCGACCTTGCCCCCCAGGCAGAGCTCATCGACGTCGGGAAACTCCCCGGTCACCACCGCGTCCCCCAAGACGCCATCAACAACCTCCTCATCACCAAAGCACGCACCGGACTCCATGTCGCCCGACTCAAAGGCGGAGACCCCTTCGTCTTCGGACGTGGCGGCGAAGAAATCAACGCCCTCACCCACGCCGGAATACCCGTCAGCATCATCCCAGGTATCACATCAGCAATAGCTGTCCCACAATCCGTAGGAATCCCCGTCACCCACCGAGGAATCAGTCACGCCTTCACCGTACTCTCCGGACACAACCCACCCGACAACGACCAACTCCACCACCTCGCCCACCTCAACACCACCCTCATCATCCTCATGGGCATGTCCACCCTCGCCACCACAGTCACCGGGCTCCTCGCTCACGGCATGGCCCCCACCACCCCTACCGCGATCATCGAACGCGGATTCCACACCTCCCAACGCACCACCCGCGCCCCACTCGATACACTCATAGAACAAGCCCACCTCAGACGATGCACCTCACCCGCCACCATCGTCATCGGAGACGTCGTCACCGCACTCACCGACTGGGTCACCACCATCGACCCGCCACTGCTCGCCCCACTGACACCACCAACACCCGCACGAGGAGTCGCGTGACCAGCACACCACTGGCCGGATACCGCATCGCCGTCACCTCCGACCGGCGCTCAGCAGACCTCATCGACGCCTTCGAACGGCGCGGCGCCCACGTCATCCACGCACCACTGCTGAAAATCGCACCCAAAGAACACGACGAAGAACTCATCAACGAAACCCGCCGCATCATCAATCAGGCACCAGACATCCTCATCGTCACCACCGCCTACGGATTTCGCCGATGGATCGAAACCGCCGACGCCGCCGGACTCGGTGACGAGCTCGAACGCGTCCTCAACGCCACCCGCATCTACGTGCGCGGCCCCAAAGCGCGCGGAGCCGTGCGCGCCCTCGGATTCGACGACTGCGGCGTCTCACCCGATGAACGCCTCATCACTCTCGCCACCCAACTGGCCGAACACCCCCTCACCGGCACCCGCATCGCCGTCCAACTCCACGGACACGACGACCTCACAGCCCTCGCCCGACTCACCCTCGCCGGAGCTGACGTCACCACAGTCACCCCCTACCGGTGGACACCAGCCACCGACACCGGCGACAAACGCGAACAACTCCTCACCGCGCTCCTCAACGGTTCCATTGACGTCCTCACCTTCACCGCGGCCCCCGTCGTCGACGCATTCTTCTCCTACGTCGCCGAACAATCCTGCACCTCCCACATCCTCCACCAACTACGCACCGTCACCACAGTGGCCACCGTCGGCCCCGTGACCGCAGCCCCACTGATCGCCCACGGCATCACCCCCCTCATCCCCGACCGATTCCGCATGGGCGCCATGATCAAACTCATCGTCGACCACATGACCACCGACGCCCGCACCACCATCCCCACACCCCACGGGCACCTCACCCTCCAAGGCAACCGCCTCACACTGACCACCACAGACAACACCACATGTGTGACCCTCACTGACTCCCAACGCGTGGTCATGCGTGCCCTCACCCACACCCCAGGGAACGTGGTCACCCGAGCACACCTCGGCACTCTCCTCGGCGTTGGGCACACCGACCACGCCCTCGACGTTGCGATCTCACGCCTGCGCACCGCCCTCCCGGACTCACGGCTCATCTCCACCGTCATCAAACGCGGCTACCGACTCAACGTGTCCCACTAGCGACCCCACACGTATACTGTCCGGGCCGTGATGTGTTCCCTTCGTGAAGACACCACGGGAATCTCGTTGACCTTGTCAAAGACGCCCAAGGTCATGTTCTACGGTGGGGGATGTGCAAGCGTTGCGAACAAGCCGGTGGTTTCATACCGCAGCCGTCATCATCGCCGCACTCCTCATGGCAGGAGTGTGGTTCCTGTGGCGAATCTTCGTCGCCACAGCCCCAGGGCAACAACTAGAACAAGTCGCCTTTGACGGGGCCGACTACGGGCGCACACACCTGTGGGTTTTTGGGCAACCCCTTCTCGAAGCTGTGTCCGCCGTGTACGTCGTGGTGGCGCTCGCTGTCACCGTCATCATTACTTTGTTTCGGCGCCGGTGGAGTTTGGCGGTGCAAGTCATTGTGCTCATTGGTGGCGCAAATGTGTCGACACAGGTCATCAAGCACCTTCTCTTAGATCGACCAGATTTTGGGATTCCTTGGAACTACGGCAATTCACTTCCATCTGGGCATACAACGGTGGCTGCGTCAGCGTCGATGGCTCTCCTCATTGCGGTGCCGCGCCGATTCCGCCCTATTGTTGCGCTTCTTGGTGCGGTGTACACCGCAACGATGGGGGTCTCCACGCTCGTAGGGAACTGGCATCGGGCAAGTGACGTTGTTGCTGGTGTGCTCGTCGCTGGTGCATGGTGTGCGTTGGTATCTGCCTTTCCTGGTCGCACAGCTCGTGACCAACACGAGGTGCACTCTGCCCCATGGACGATAGCCGCAGTGGCCATGCTCGCGGTTGCTGCCGTGGCGTTCGGGGCGGTGACAGTGTGGTTGTATGGGGATGCTGCCGCCGCGATTTGGGCGGGGGACACCGCCACAGACCAACTTGAACGTCGAGCGTATGTTGGTAGTGTGGCAGGCGTTGTCACGGTCAGTTCTCTTGTTTTCGCTTTACTTCTGGTATTACGCCAAACAACGATGCGCGCTCTGAAACCCGTGACTGCGCCAGTTCGCTGACATGGAGTGACGGTTGCCTCGCCATGCGCAGCCGTGAAGGCACTATATATTTGGCAAAGAGATGTCCCACGCCTACGGGCGGAGCACGCGAGTGGAAGCAGGATCGTACATGTCCCAAGGACGAAAACTCGTCATCGTGGAGTCACCAGCGAAGGCGCGCACTATTTCCGCCTATCTGGGTGCTGATTTTGATGTTGAAGCGAGTGTGGGGCATATTCGCGACCTGCCACAGCCTAGTGAACTTCCTGCTGAGATGAAGAAGTCGGGGTATGGCAAGTTCGCTGTTGATGTGGACAATGGGTTCGCCCCTTATTACGAGGTGTATCCGGATAAAAAGAAGAAAGTCACGGAACTGCGCCGGCTGCTCAAAGATGCGGATGAACTGTATCTTGCTACCGATGAGGACCGGGAAGGTGAAGCGATTGCGTGGCACCTTCTTGAGGCGTTGAAACCGAAGGTGCCGGTCAAACGTATGGTGTTTCACGAAATCACCCGGGAGGCAATCCAGCGTGCGTTGACAACGACCCGTGACCTTGATGAGCGGCTTGTCGATGCGCAAGAAACACGCCGTATTTTGGACCGGTTGTACGGGTATGAAGTATCTCCGGTGTTGTGGCGTAAAGTTCGGCAAGGGTTGTCCGCCGGGCGCGTACAGTCGGTGGCTACTCGCCTGGTCGTGGAGCGGGAACGCGAGCGGATGGCGTTTGTACCTGCGAGCTATTGGGATGTGACTGCGCAGTTCGAAGCGACCCAAGGGCAAGACGCAGGAGGTACCTTCCAGGCTCGGCTGACCCATGTGGATGGGACACGGGTCGCCACCGGCCGTGACTTCACTGACCGCGGTGAACTCAAGGCGCGTGACGTGGTGCACCTGACGGAAGATGCTGCCACGACGTTGGCTCAGTCGCTGACTGACGCTCCAGCGACCGTTGCGTCACTGGACACGAAACCCTATACCCGCCGCCCAGCGGCTCCCTTCACCACGTCAACGTTGCAGCAGGAAGCGTCGCGAAAACTGCGAATGTCCTCAAAAACAGCGATGCGGGTGGCACAAACGCTGTACGAAAACGGGTATATCACCTACATGCGTACCGACTCGCCGGCGTTATCAGCTCAAGCGATCAGTGCTGCGCGAAGCCAAGCAGCAGACTTGTACGGTACTGAGTTTGTGCCCGAAAAACCACGCCACTATGCGTCAAAGTCTAAAGGTGCTCAGGAAGCGCACGAAGCGATCCGCCCTGCGGGGGACACGTTCCGCACGCCAGCCCAGGTGGCCAATGTGTTGAGTGGAGACCAGTTCCGGCTCTATGAACTCATTTGGAAGCGCACGGTGGCCTCCCAGATGGCTGATGCGCGTGGTTCGACTGCGTCTGTGCGTATTGATGTGCCGGGGCAGGTTGATGGACAAACAACCACCGCCACATTTTCCGCATCGGGTACGGTCATCACCTTCCGTGGGTTCCTTGCAGCCTACGAGGAAGGTCGCGATGTTGACCGTTATGATGACGGGTCGCAATCTGATGGGCGTCTTCCTCACATGGTGGAAGGTGACCCGTTGGCGTCACGTGACGTTTCTGCTGACGGTCACACGACAACCCCACCACCGCGGTTTACCGAAGCGTCCTTGGTGAAAGCACTGGAAGAACGGGGTATTGGACGCCCCTCGACCTACGCATCGACTATTTCCACCATCCAGGACCGTGGCTATGTGAACAATCGAGGGCAGGCGCTTGTCCCCTCGTGGTTGGCATTCTCTGTGATCCGACTACTGGAAGAGCACTTCAGTCAACTCATTGACTATGACTTTACGGCCCAAATGGAATCGGACCTCGATGAGATCGCTGCTGGTCAGGGAGACCGGGTCAATTGGCTTACGCAGTTCTATTTTGGGGGAGCCGGAGGCGACAAGGCTGGCTTGAAGGAACTGGTGGAAGGGCTCGGGGACATTGATGCCCGAGAGATCAACACCGTGTCACTGGGTGAGGGCATTGTTCTTCGGGTGGGGCGTTATGGGCCGTATATCGAGCACTTGACGGCAGACACCGCGGAAGGTGAGAACCCGCCGCGTGCGTCCGTCCCAGACGACATTGCACCAGATGAACTGACACTTGACGTTGCTCGCGACTTGTTGGAAAACCAGAAAGACGGCGACATTGAACTTGGGTCAGACCCAGTTAGTGGGCACATGATTGTCGCGAAGTCTGGACGGTTTGGCCCCTACGTCACCGAGATCATCCCAGAACCGGAACTCGATGAGTCGATGTCCGCTGCGGCAAAGAAAAAAGCGAAGGCCGCGCTACCCAAGCCGCGCACGGCATCACTGTTCAAATCTCATTCGCTGACAACGATCACACTGGATGAGGCGCTCCAACTGTTGTCGTTGCCGCGTGTGGTTGGTGTGGACCCGGACACCGGAACAGAGATCACGGCGAACAATGGTCGCTACGGCCCCTATCTCAAGAAGGGAACAGACTCACGGACGATCACGTCCGAGGAGCAACTGCTCACGATCACGCTTGATGAAGCACTAGAGATCTACAAGCAACCCAAGCGAGGACGTGGGGCAACAGCGTCCGCGCCGTTGCGCGAGTTGGGCGTGGACCCGACCAGTGAGAAGCCCATTGTCATTAAAGATGGCCGGTTTGGTCCTTACGTCACCGACGGAAAAACAAACCGTACTCTGCCCAAAGATGCCACCGTTGAGTCCGTGACCTTTGAGCAAGCCGTCGAACTTCTCGCGGAAAAGCGCGCGAAAGCGCCAGTCAAGCGGGCGACCCGCACGACCGCGAAGAAAAGCACCGCGACCAAGAAAACCACAACAACTGCCGCAAAAAAGACGCCAGCCAAGAAAACGACAGCGACAAAGAAGACTCAATCCTGAGACACAGGGAAGTGACACCGGTAGAGTCGGAACATGAGACACATCACGATCCCCTCTGCTCTGACCACCGGCGTTGCACCCCGCCCCCAAGACGCCCCCGCCATTCGATGGGGCATCCTGGGTGCAGGTTGGATTTCTGAGTCGTTCGCGCAAGCAGTCACCGAACGGACAGCATCAACGATCGCTGCCGTTGCGTCACGCGACAGTGCAAAAGCTCAGACATTTATTGACTCCCACCTTCCCAAGGATTCCCCAGCCACCGCGTATGGGAGTTACGAGGAGTTGGTGGGCGACGAGTCGTTAGATGCGATCTACATTGGTACCCCCCACTCCCACCACCGTGACCATGCGTTGCTTGCGATTCGCGCTGGAAAACACGTCCTAGTGGAAAAAGCCTTTACCCGTAACGCAGCAGAGGCACGTGAGGTGTTTGATGCTGCGAAAGAAGCGGGAGTGTTTGTTCTTGAGGCCATGTGGACACGGTTCTTGCCCCACATCGCTCAGGTCCGTCACATTCTTGAATCCCGAGTGCTCGGGGACATCATTGTGGTGTCTGCTGATCACGGACAAGCATTCACCGTTGGGCCGGAACACCGTCTCCTTAACCCTGACCTTGCTGGAGGGGCGCTGCTTGACCTGGGTGTATACCCGATTGCGTTTGCGCACGACCTCTTAGGTCACCCAGAGGCAATAACGGCTCGCGGTGTTCTTACGGACACGGGCGTTGATGGGCAAGTGTCCATGATCTTTGATTACCCTGGGCGCACGCAGGCACTCCTGCACACAACACAGTGGGGGCAGACGCCCACAGTGGCGTCCATTGTGGGAACTAAGGGGCGCATCGATATTGCTGAGGCGTTTTACCGCCCGACCTCGTTTGTTCACACCACCTATGGGGTGTCAACTGCCACCTACGAACAAGACGATGTGCTCGGGCTGGAATTTGAGGCTGCTGAGGTCGCGCGATGCGTCAGCGAAGGGCGTACCGCGAGCGACCGGATGCCGTGGCAGTCCTCCATTGAGGTGATGGAGATTATGGATGAGGTGCGGGCACAGATTGGTGTGCGTTACCCCAACGAGTAACTCTTGACATGACAAAGCCTCCGGTATGCGAGACAGCGCGCACCGGAGGCTTTGTCGCGTGTGAGCTTGGCCCTGTGCGCCCTACAAGGCAGCGCTAAACACAACCCCCTCCTCGGTACTCACCACCTGGATGGCCTCAAGGGACGGCAACAGGACGTCCGCGGTGAGGTCAGCGAGCGCGTGAGTGCCGGGGAGTCCCACTGTGACACACCCTGCAGCGCGGCCTGCAGCCAGACCGGAGGGCGCATCTTCAAACACAACACACCGGGTTGGGTCCACCCCAAGGAGGTGGGCGGCGCGCAGGTAGGGGTCGGGATGGGGTTTCCCGTGGGTGACATCATCCGCAGTGACGAGGGTGTCCATGGCGATTCCGGTGACTTCAAGACGTCGCAGGGCAAGGTCTCGAGTGGACGAGGTAACGATCGCCCGGCGTTGTGTGGGGAGCGCTGCTAGCGCCTGGTGTGCTCCTGGGAGCAGTGTGATGCCGGTGGTGTCGTTCATTTCGAGGTCGACGATGCGGTGAAATCCCTCGTCGTGTAGGTGCGCGGGGAGGAGGGTTTCGACGATTGTTCGTGCGGGTGTGCCGTGGAATTGGTGGTAGTGCTCGGCGGGGTATCCGTAGTGTTCCATCCATTGTCCCCAGCAGCGTTCGGTGACGTGAATAGAAGAGATGAGCGTTCCGTCCATGTCCCAAAGGACGGCGTCAAAGTGGCGGTTGAGGAGGGGGGTGAGTGAAGAAGCAGAAGAAGTATCCACGAGTATGACCTTACGATGCGGCGCCACCCCTGGCCCAACCGATAGGGTTGGGGTGTGCACGAGAACCCTCAACCCCACGCTGGTCTCTTTCTCACCTTTGAGGGGGGAGATGGCAGTGGGAAGACGACGCAGGCGCGTTTGGCCGCGCAATGGCTTTCTGATACCTACGCTCATGATGCCCTGTTGACCAGGGAGCCTGGGGGGACTGAGTTGGGTCAGCATATTCGCCAGTTGTTGCTTCATGGTGATGACATGGGTCCGCGTGCGGAGGCGTTGTTGTACGCCGCTGATCGGTCTCACCATGTGCATACGGTGATCCGTCCTGCGTTGTCACTGGGTCGTACTGTGGTGTGTGACCGGTACTTTGATTCGTCGATCGCGTACCAGGGTGGGGGCAGGACACTGACCCCGAAGACCATTCGTGATTTGTCGTTGTGGGCGGTTGATGGGCTGATCCCTGATCTGACTGTGTTGATTGATGTTCCCGCGCGGGTAGGGGCTGCTCGGCGTGAAGGGGAACCTGACCGGTTGGAGCGGGCGGGTGACGATTTTCATGACACGACGCACGCGACGTATCGCCATTTGGCGGAGCAAGAACCCGAGCGGTGGGTCATTGTTGACGGGATCGGGACCATCGATGAGGTGGCAGGCCGTGTTCGTGCCGCTTTAGTTGACCGGCTTGGGGCGCGTGTGACCACCCGTGCACAGGGGCGCTCATGAGTGTGTGGGAAGAACTTGTTGGGCAACCCTATGCGGTCAATACTCTCACTCAGGCGATCACTCACCCTGAGTCCATGACACACGCATGGTTGATCACTGGGCCACCCGGATCGGGCCGTTCCGTTGCGGCCCGCGCTTTCGCGGCTGCCCTTCAATGCCTCAACGGTGGGTGCGGGCACTGCGCATCGTGCACGACGGTCCTCAAGGGACAACATCCTGATGTCACTGTTGTCGCGACCGACAAAGTCACCATCGCCATCGATGACGTGCGCGGTCTCATCAGCGAAGCAACTCGCAGCCCTTCTCAAGGACGCTGGCGCATCATCATTATCGAAGACGCTGATCGCATGATGGAACGCACCACAAATGTCCTGCTCAAAGCCATTGAAGAACCCCCACCACGGACCATCTGGTTGTTGTGCGCACCCAGCCCCCAGGACGTCATGGTGACCATCCGCTCACGGTGCCGAAACCTTGCGCTGCGCATCCCACCCATCGACGATGTGGCCCAACTCCTCATCACACGTGACGGAATTGACCCAGCCACCGCCCACGCGAGCGCGGCCGCCGCCCAATCACACATCGGCATGGCACGACGCTACGCAACCCACCCTGAGACTCGGCAACGCCGCACCCACGTCCTTGCTCTGACCGCTCGTATCAGCACTGTCGCCGATGCCATCTACGCTGCCGCTGAACTCCTCGACACCGCCCAACACGACGCCCAACAAGCCACCGCAGAACGCGACGCCCAAGAAAAAGAAGAACTCCTGCGCACCCTGGGCGCAAGCGAAGCCAGAACCCTGCCACCGGCACTACGCAGTCACATCAAAACCCTCGAAGACGACCAAAAACGCCGCGCAACCCGCCACCAACGCGACGTCCTCGACCGGTGCATGACTGACATCATTTCCCTGTACCGCGATATCCTCCTCACCCAAACCGGGGCTACCGCCACCCCCATCAATACAGACCTCACCACCACCATCGACGACATCGCTCACCGCACCACCCCCGAACACACCCTCACTGCAATCGACGCCATTCAACGCGCTCGCCGCCGCCTCGCCGCGAACGTCGCCCCCCTCCTTGTCCTTGAAGCCATGTTTCTTGACATCCGCACACCCACCACGCACGCCAGGAGAACCGCATGACCGCCCCCCGACGACGGCCCACCCCCTTCACCGCCTTTGCCGCCACCGCCCTTGCTGTGACCATTGCGCTCGCAGGGTGTGCTCAAGAGGAACCGGACAAAACGCCGACTGGGACGACGACGTCTTCTGACGTTGCTGGCCCTATCCCTGAGGGGTTTGACACCTATTACACGCAGGACGTCAGCTGGGAGTCGTGTGGAGGGGGAACCTATGAGTGCGCGGAGGTGAGTGCCCCCATGGATTGGGACGACCCTGATTCGGAGTCCATCTCTCTCGCGCTTCAGTTGTATAGGGCGCGTGGCGATGCGCAAGGAACCGTGATCCTTAACCCGGGAGGTCCCGGTGGGTCGGGTATTGAGCTTGTCGGGTACGCCCCCATGATTTTTGGCAGCAAACTTCTCGATAATTACAACCTGTTGGGGTTTGACCCTCGTGGTGTCGGTCAGTCCAGTGCGGTGGCGTGCTATGACACCACCGAGATGGACCGTTACCTTGCGTTGACGATCACGAACGTGACTGACAAAACGTTGCCCGTGTACCAGGAAGAAGCAGACCGGTTCGCTGAAGCGTGCAAAGACAACACTGGTGATCTTCTTGGTCATGTGGACACCATCAACTCTGCACGCGACATGGACCTGCTGCGGGCGCTGATGGGAGACGAGAAACTCCATTATTTTGGGTACTCCTACGGCACCCAACTGGGGGCGACCTATGCTGGATTGTTCCCCGAGAACGTGGGACGTATGGCGCTCGACGGGGCCATTGACCCGCGGTTGACTCCGTTTGAGCAAAGTTTGGAACAAGCCCAAGGGTTTGAACATGTCATGCGCCGGTACGTGGAAGACTGCCTGTCCACCCCGGACTCCTGCCCTCTGAGCGGTGACGTGGATGATGCGATGGGCGAGATCGCTGACCTTCTTGAATCCCTGACAGCGAACCCCATGCAAACCGACGACCCAGAAGGGCGCGTCCTCACCCGGTCACTGGCGTTCTACGGTCTCGCCTACCCCATGTACGCGCCCATTATTTGGCCAGATCTCTCCAGTGCCCTGAACTTGGCGCTCCATTCCCGTGATGGCTCTGAACTACTTGACCTGTCAGACGCCTACTTCGGGCGTGAAGGCGGGCAATACACTGACAACCAAACGGAAGCGTTCACCGCCATTAACTGCCTTGACTCACGAAGCGCCTCAGACCTTGCCACCATGGAGAAAGAAGCGCAACAGATCATCGCAGCAGCACCTGTGATGGGAGAGTCCTTCACCTACGGTGGGATCGGGTGCGCGAACTGGCCTTACGATGCGGTCACACCTGACTATGACACCAGCGCCCCCGGGGCGGCCCCCATTCTCGTCATCGGAACTACGCATGACCCGGCTACCCCATACAAGTGGTCTGAGGGTCTTGCTGACACACTGGAGTCTGGTGTGCTCATCACCAACGAAGGCGACGGTCACGGGGCCTACGGGCAATCCAACAGCTGCATCCTCAATACGGTGGATGACTACTTCGTTGACGGAACAGTGCCTGACACTGACCCAATGTGTTCGTGATCACTGACACGAGTTTTGCGCTGAACCGGTATGCGTCGGTAAAGTGAGGGAGGTTCTTCGCTCGCATCAGTGATTCGCTCCGGGTGTGAGAGAAGCCGGCCGCCTTAGCTCAGTCGGTAGAGCGTTTCACTCGTAATGAAAAGGTCACGAGTTCGATTCTCGTAGGCGGCTCCACCGCAAAGCCCCTGGAATCTCGCCGATTCCGGGGGTTTTTGCTTATCCTCGCATCGCCCGATTTCCTGGCCGTTGGTAGCCATCATTGTAGCCATTCTCATTTTTAGCGTTACTGCTGGTACAGGCCATTTCGAGAGTTGACTCGGAAAAACTTGCCCTGAACTCGGGTGTCAAGGTGTGTGGGTTGATTGTGTGGTGTCAGGGTTTTTGGGTTGACTTTGTTTTCACCCGCCCATCCTACACAAGCGGGGTTGCGTACCCAACTCAGCTTGCGTATAGTAGAGGTATCAGCAAGGGACACCACAAGCGAAAGGCAAGACGATGATCCAGCACCGCACCGGCGACTACTACGGAGACGGCACACAAAACCTCATCTGGGAAGTCATCGAAGACGGCCAGGTCATCGCAGAACTTTACGTCGCAGCAGCAAACGGCCTCATCATGAACATCTCAGTCAACGAAGACCGTCAAGGCGAAGGCCACGCACGCGCACTCTACGAAGCAGCCACCGCCACCCACACCATCTACCACGTACCAGCATGGGGATGCACCGAAGACGGCCTCGCATTCGCCGAAGCGATGGGCGGCGAGACCATGGACGAAGAAGAAGCAGCAGCTTTCCTCGGAGTGGACCTCAGCATCTTCGACGCAGCCTGACCCACACCACCACCCCGCACTTGAAAGGCAAAGACCATGGACACCTACACCACCATCACCGAAGCAATCGAAGCCCTAATCGTCACCCCACTTGAGGACTCCGGTGAGGACACGGCGTTCTTCGACGGCGATGCAATCGCCGACCAAACCATCGAGGGTTTCACCACTGACAACGGCGAATACCTTTTCCGCGCATCGGTTGACACCGACCGCTTCTGGGAAATCGTCATGGCCCACGCCTACGAAATCATCACCTACACCGCAGGACAAGCGTCCACTTCTTCGGACCACCCAGAAGCCAAAGCCTACGTGGAAGCCTTCAACACCGGGACCGGTGAAGACTACCTGGAACAAGTCGGGGCGCGCGTCGAAGAAATCAGCACCGACGACGGCGCGGCAGTCTACGAACGCTTCATCCCCGCGAACAACCTCACAGCCGCGCACGCACAAGTCCTCCAAGCCGAGGAAGCCCTCACCAAGGCGCGGGTCGCACGTGACAAACTGATCTGCGCACTGGAAGCGTCAGGGCAGTCAATGTACTCGATCAGTAAAGACCTCACCGGGGTCTTTGGGGACAAGGGCATGAGCCAGCAAGCGATTCAGCAGATCGTCCGCAAGGGCAAGGCCAGCGAATAGGCCCCGTAAACGCGAATAGCGCCCCCACCGGTTATGGTGGGGGCGCTTGTTTATTCGTCGTAATCATCCCAGCGGCGTGGACGATACTTCTCGTGGTCGGGTTCGCTTCCCCCGCACCACATGGCACACCGGTCAGCAGCCGCCTGAGACGGGAAAGGCGTCAGGCACTCTGGGCACTCAAAAGACGTTGGCATTTTGCCACCCCCTCCCACTGCCACCAACTAGCATCCCGAGCATCCCGGGCGGTGACCACACACCGTACTGGTCGAGCATGTACTCGCTTGACCTTTCCGCCTCAAGAGCAGGGCACCCAAAGAGTGTCCTGCCCTCGAATTCTTGGGTGTAGAAGTGGTGGTAGTGCGCCATGAACCACAGTTTCGTGGTGCCGAGTTCTTCTGTGCGGCCAAGGATTTGCCGCTCAATCGCCGCCCTCATGCGCGCTTCCACGGTCGCACCCCTGCCCTTTTCCTTGTATCCGTGGGAGAAATAGCACTCCACACCACCCAAAGTGAGGGTGATGCCGGGGTGCGTTTCCCCGATAGTCCACTCAATTTCGTGGCCTAGCTCATGGAAAAGCCGTTGCGTCATGCGGGCGATGTGGGTACTAGCGTTGTCGTTGCTGCTGGTCACGGGGTCTTTCGAGCCGTTCCTGGTCCATTCGCCGTGGTTGGATATCACAGACGATGCGGATACAGGCAGACCAGTCGCGAGAAGTTGCTTGATCGTCCACACGCGCATATCGAAGTCCAATTCCAGCTGCTGGGACTGATTCAGCTCGATCGTGTGGGGCTGATTCGTGTAGTTGTTGCAGGCCCCTTCCGTCTCATCGCCCATGAAAGCGACATGCACCCGCGCAGGCTTCAAAGCACGTATCTGCCTGACGTGCGACGATATGCCGCGCCGCCAGTTTTCCACAGCCTCCTGCGTGCCCTTTTTCCCGAGCTGCGGATCAGCGACCAGCACCAAATACGTGTGGTCCTGCTCCACATGACTCACCGGGTCCGGCTCCCAGTCCGTCAGGTCGTCACGCCACCTTTGTAGGACTTCGGGGCGGATCATCTCGTGGCGAATCTTCCGGAAGCGCGCCGAGTATGACGAAAGCCACCCCTTGTCGCCTGTTGGGTGCTCCCGCATCGACATTCGCACCGTGTCATCCACGACCTCAAAAGCATCAGGATCAAGGCCAAAATGGCGGATTAGCGCACCCCAATCCCCATCAAGGGCGCCCTCCACGGGCACGTCAGTGACATCCGCACCCGTGGAATCCACCTCAATGTGCGCCCGTGACTTCGCTGTTTTCTCCGCTAGCCGGTCAGAAAGTGCCACAAGAGCATTCCTCTCTACGGTGCCGCCCGACCGTGATAGCGGTTACCCGATGACCTTCTTCGATGAGCGCACGACTAATTGACGCGTGCGTCATGTCCGAGTCCAAAGCCTCCGCCAAAGCGTCGACGTCATCGGCGGGCAAGGTGTGCAGCAGTCGCCCGACCTGGCAGCGTGGGCCACCCACGGGCGCTTTTTGCGCTTTGAGCGCGTCAGAGAGTCCCATCACCCTGGCCTTCCGCTTCGGGGAGTCCACCTAGGATGCCTTGGAGGAAGGCGATTAGGGTGGCACCGGCTGCGATGCTGACCGCGCCGAGGTAGTCGAGTTCGGTGATCGCACCCGCACCCAAAGCTGGGATCAGTACTTGCAGGAAAGTGCGCACAGCCCGCACAGCCGCAGGCCGCAGCAGGTTCTCAATCTTCTCCATGATGGCTTCTCCTAGTTCCAAAGGTTTTCGTTCAAGGTCTTTTGCAGGGCTTTCACGGTGCGTGGGCCAAGGATGCCGTCGACTTTCAGCGGCCCAGCGGTGAGGCGTACGGCTTTCCGTGCAGCCCAAACGTTGATGAGCTTCTGCACGGCCTTCACCGTTCGCGCGCCCATTACCCCGTCAACTTTCAGCGGCCCGGACGACAATTTGAAACCGCCCTTACCGTCTTTCCCGTTGATGCGGGTTTGCAGGCGACGGATCGACCGTGCACCGAAAATCCCATCCGTGACCAGGCCACCCAGTTGGGTTTGCCATTCCTTATAGGTGCGTGGCCCAACCCGCCCATCCACCACCAGCTTCACGGCGCGTTTAGGTTTGCGGGTGTCCTTGTGAGAGTCATAAACCCAATGCCACGGCTCATTCACCGACGCACCCTCGCTGTTGGTCCACCCGTACGCGGGTGCGTTCGCGGACATCCATTTGTACTCACGGGACGTGAAAGAGGTGTTGATCCCGGACGCGAAATCAACCGCCAAACCCAGCCCGTGATTTGATGTGCCGGGAACCGCTGCTGCAGCACCACGCATCCGCACCCACCGGCCACCATTCCACCAGCGGACATCGCCGTACGGTCCACGCCCAATGCTCATGCGGTCATACCGCTCCTGGAAGATTTTCTTCTGCAGCGCGTACGTCCTATACCCATCCGTTGCCCGCAGCGGTTTACCGAAATGCGCTTCAAAAGCTTTGGCAAGCCGGTTTGCGGAGTTCGCGGCCCCGGCCTGCAGCCGCACCCCGATTACCGCTGACTTCAGTGACGCCGCAGCTATGCGACCATTCACAATTCCCATCATGTACTCCTGTTTTTTGGTATGAAAAAAGCACCCACTGTGGGGTGCTTGGGTTTTCCGGTGGTTAGCGGGTGATTACTGGTCCGATGATTGACCAGGCGAATCCTCCTGCTGCTAGGGCGACGGCCCACACGCTCCACCAGGGTGCGCGGCGGGAGTTCACGTCTGTGCGCAGGTCACCGATTTCGCGGCCGAGGGTGTTGATGCGTGTGTCGACGTGCTGGTTCCGCTGCCCCCACTCGCCACGGGTCACGGAATTCTCCGAGGATTTACGGACTTCCTCACGTAGAGATTGCATATCAGCTCTTAAATCATCCAATCGCGCCACCACCACCGCTAAAGTCGCTTCAGTCTCAGGCATGGCCATCACCCGACCATGTAGATAATCGTGAAGGAAGGATTATTTCGCGAGGCCCCAGTTTGGTGGGTGACGCCGATCGCGCCGCTTGTGGTGACGAAAGACGCCCCAGGGTAGCCTCCCCCGAAGATGGCCGCACCACGGGCGTTCCCACGAGATGGGATAAGTTCGCTGGGCATTTGCCCAAGGTTGGTGCTTCCCGTGGAGAAAGTGCCAGTAATTTCGCCCTGCACCTGCACGAGATTCCCGTATTTCCGGTATCCTAATGACCCGGTGAATCCTGTGATTGAGATGTCTACCCAGGCGCTAGATTCGTACAATCGCACCCATTGGCCGTTGTGTCGCAGCCACTTGACTTCAGTTGTCCCAGACCCGGTGAAGCACTCCATGCCATCAACGGGCGCGGACCCTCCGACTAGGGTGGCGTCCCTGGCCGCGACGGACGCGAAACGCATGTTGGTGAGTTTTACCACGTCATCCGCTAAATTCTTTACCCCTGCCGGCCCGTCCGGTTCGTCACCACCAGCCGGATACCTCAGTCCTTGGATAGGTTCAGCTGCCATCATTAACCACCTTCACGTCGGGGTATGTTTTTGATATTGCGATTGCCTTCTCATCCGTGAGGAGGATCGTGGACGTTTTTTCACGTTCCCACCCGTACTCTTCACAGATAAGGTCAAGTAACACTTTTGAGGGTTTGACCTGCTCGTTTGTCATCCTGCGGCCTCCTGAATGGCGTAGCCTACGGTGATCACGGGGGAGACGTATACGGTCCCGTAGGCTGATGGTGGTGGGGATAGGCCGACGCCTTTCGCGGACCCGGTGATGAGCGAGTTCAACCACATTTCGGGCAGGGCGAAGCGTTGGGTGACGTTGCCGTTGAGGGACACGTCGATTTCCCCTGGTATCCACGACGCGGGCACACCAGACGGCAGAGTCTCATTCGCGTGCATGTGCAGGACAGCGTCGGTTTGCATCGCGTCCGGGCCGATCCCCACGGACACGTCAAAGGTCGATGATAGAATCTCAGCGCCTGACGGGATCTCACTGAAATCGAATCGCCACAAAGCGTTGTACTGGTAGATGGATGCGTTTCCGCCGCCGAGGTCTTCTATACCTACACGCTGATTCGGCTCGCTGTACCAGTCCCACGTCTCCGTGCCCGGGTGATAAACGCCTTGCCAGTACCGGGTGGGGAGTAACCGCGCTGTTTCATACCGTTTCGTGTACGACCGCTGGTCCTTCGAGTTCCCGCCGAGGACCCACCAACCATTCCCCACCTGCAACAACACAACATAATCATTGATTATGGGCGTATAAGTGTTAATCCATCTTACACCGGTTAAGGGTCCATTGTCACCACCAATATCAACATGCAGATTCGCCGCGTCATAATCAATATCGGTGATTGTGCCCAGGCGTGAAAGGGTTTGGCTTTGCCTCCCGAAAATCGTGGTAATTGAATCCTGGAGCGTCATCCCTAAACTGTTTTTGGTGCTCATGCCCATTCTCCTAGGTCTTCCCATTCGGCTTCTTTAAAGGTTTCTCGCACGTCACGGGTCGCCATAGTGAAATCCCCGCCAGCCAATAGCGGAAGCGTGTATGAGTCCACAATGTGCTTCCGTGCGGACACACCAGCCGGCGCGTCATCCGGGACCACAATGATTGAATCTCCTGCCTCCAGGTGAGGGAGAGGGATTGATGACACTCGCATCGCCGCTGATAGGCCCACATATTTCGCCAGCAACGCTTTCCCCACAGTCTGCGCCTGCAGAATGGAGGTTATATTGGGGAAGGTGAAAAACTTGGTTATCTTCCCGTAATAACCGTCCAACCTGTCTCCGAATTGTGTGGGTGAGTTTTCGTCATCATCAGTGATTGTGCCCTGCACGGGGGAGAAGTCCCCGGCTGGTGATTCACCGCGCACGACGACGCGGTTGAAAACCCCATCGCGCGTGTAATCGGTGTCCGCACTGACGATGACACCGCCGTCGCCAGTGCGTAGAATCATGGCCGCTTCATCATCCAAAGTCGGTGCATCGCGGATAATGAAATCGCCGAACCCGTCACAGTGGACGACCGCGCCGATTGATGTGGCAAGGTTTTGGATAAGGTCTGCCCTTGACCCGTCATACTGCAGCGTGGGCACACGCTCATCCCTGACCGTGGTCCGGTTGTACACGCTCGCGGTCGGCAGGGTCTCCTGGATGAGCTGTGCGATAAGCGCGGTCGTGGACCCGGCCTCAAAAGTGCGAGGCTGAGGGAAATCATCGTCCACAATGTCTGCGCATCGGTCGACGCCGCGGATTGTCACCGCGCTGTCTAGGGTGGCTGAGTAGGGTACGGTGTCGACGCGGAAGGTCCCGACTGGCACCCATTCGGTGGTTTCGTCGTAGAAGACTAGTCCCCATTTCACCCTGATCTCATCCCCGGTCGTCAAAATGACCTGGTCGGTGCGCCCACTGGTGTAGGTGCTGGTGGGGATCTCGGGCGGCAGAGTGAGCGATAGGGACCGGCGTACGAAAGCGTTGGAGTCCACGGTGATATTGCCGTCAATAATCGGCAGCTCATTAATCACCGTGGCCCCCGCACGGATCAGGGACGCTTGCACCCTGACCCGGTGCGGGGTCGTGATTGCATGGAGGAAACCCTCACTGACTGGGTACACCATTAGTTCCCTCCTTGTAGCACGTCAAACCACGTGGCATTCGCCGTCTTGAGTTCGTCCCAGGTGGCGTATTTCGCACGGATTTGATTCCATGAAGCCCCAGCCACCCCTGCCGTATCCCCTGACGGGACACCTGTGGACACGAGGCTGAGTGACCATTTCCTGCCCTGCTTGATCGCCCCGTCACCGCGAAGCCCTTCGCTTACCGATTCGACGTAGTACCAGCCGGGTGGGAATGGTGCCCAGTCTGGTCCTTGTAGCAGGACGACCCGGTTTTTTTGCAGGAGCGCCCGCATTTGCGCAGAGTCCCCATCGGTCTTGGTCAAAGCGTTGAGGGTGAAGCGTGATGCGTTTACCCCGGACCATGCTGCGACGGCGATGCTTGACCCTGCTGCGATGTCGTATGAACCGCCTTGTGTACTGGAATCAATGTCGACGCTGTTTGTGGGGTCGACCATCACGGTTGCGTTGGGGTTCGCCGGGATCTTCACGAAAACCCCACACCACCCTGGGATCGACGTGTTCACGGTCCCGGTGAAAGCTCCCACGTACATGTCCCCTGAGTATCCGGCGACACGGTAGCGGACGTCCTGGTGAAGCGGCATTTCATGGTCCGTGAGCGCGACGAAACCGTTGATGACTTCACGCCTGCCGCCGCGTACGGGTACCCACCCGGTGCCGGGGTCACGATCAACCTCGATGCGGTCGATGGTGGGGGTTGTGCGGGTGCTGGTGGAAGCGTCGGGTGTCCCTGTCCATGCGTAGGCGACTCCCGGCCACTCCGGGTTCACGGTAGACCCGTGGAAAGGCATCAAATCGGGGTGCTCACCCTGGACGATGGTGAAGTCGTCGTACCTGATCGTTTGCCCCACCGTGCCGCCGCCCCCGACGCGCAGCGTGTGGCTTACGTCCTCCACGGTGAAGGTCAGCCGTAGAAGTTGCGCCTCCCCCACTGGCTCAGCCTGCGTCCGGTATGTCCCCGCGTTAAGGAGGACGTACAGCCCACGACTTACCCGGTCGCCCAGGACTATATCCTGAGAGCTGTCATACCCGTCTTGCGGCCTGCACCACACGGCGGCTGTGAAGGTTTTACCCACGTCACCACCCGCAGGGGTCCAGATGATAGCACCAGCCGCCGCCTGCTCTGCGAACCCCGTGCGGGTGATTCGTAGACTCTTCCCCCCGCTGTTCGCCCACGCACCGGATTGGATACAGTACCTTCCCGGCTGCTGGCCGATACCGGCAGGTGCAGGCGCTGAAAGAATCGACGCGCTATTATTTGCGGCCCCTACCGATGACGGCGTTAGGTCAGGATCGGGGGAATAGGAGAAGTCGAGGTAGGTTGTGTGCTGGTCGATGCTCGCGGCAGTCTGGTCAAGCACATCCCCGCCCTCCAGACCGTAGGCATAGCACATAAGGACGACTGGCGACCCACTGACAAGCGTCGGCAAAGTCAGCGTAAATGTCACCCAAGTCCACTCACCGGCAGGAACGGGAATATATGGCGAATACATTGGCGTTGGCATGCCCGCGCCTTCAAGACCTAGCCGCACAGTGCATGCGCGCGAGGTCCGCACTAACCGCCGAAGCGTCAGCGTTTCCCCTGATGAAACCAGTCCTGTGACTACTCCATACCATCCAGCCATGGACGCTGTAGCGACGAGGCGACGGAAAGTGTCCGGCAAACCGCCCGTTAGACCGGACCCGGTTTCCCACGTCGCAGTGCCATTGACCGTCGTCCACGGGATAGCGCTACCTGCGCTCACTGCGCGTGGGTTCGGGATACGGTTTCGCGCCACCTCGACCGTGGACCCCGCCGCCTCAAACGAGGGGTTCAAGGCAAGGTTCGTGAGGGTGCCCTGACACCACTCACGGCCATCCACGATCACCGTGGACGCCGCAAGCCGCTCATCAAAATCAATCTGCATCAGTAACCCCTCCCAGCCGCACTAAAAGCGGCGTTCATTTCCGTGCGGATCGTCGCTTTCATAGGCTTCCCATCAACCAGCATCGTCACGCCGACGCCATCCAAAGCACCCGCCAAAGACCCTTTATCAAGGGCGACGTTGACGTTGGTTTGTGCAGGGTAAGCAGCAGACAGGACAGGCAACCCGCGTCCAGAGTTAATCGACTCAAGCAAAGGCCCATACTGTGAAGCGGCCTTGGCGTTGACCACATACTCATCTGGCATCGCAGTGATAGGCACCGAATCGACGCCCTTAATGCCGCCAGTCACCCAGCCGCCAGACGCCATCTTCACCCCATACGCCTTACCCAAAATCCGGGCAATCTTGTCACCCCACTTCCCGATAGAAGCCTCAATCTTGCTCATCGACTTCTCCAGGGAATCCACACGGCCTTGAGCCTGCCCGACGCCGCCCGCGTAGAAAGTGCCATCGGCTGTACGGTAATTCCGGGTGGCCTGGTCGCCGATGAAACCGGACGCAGACGCAATCGAGGTGTAAACCCCGTTGAGTTCTTGGACCGATTTCTTACCCCCGGCCAACAGCTGATTAGCGACCTCAAGCCCCTCATCAGGACCCAAAGCCGCGATCTCCTGGAGCACCACGGATGACAGCCCAAAGTCCGCGAGCTTCTTAATCGACGCCCCAAACTTCTTCAGCTTGTCCGCATACGATTTACCGCCCGCAACCATCCCAGCAGCGGTAATACTCTTTCCCGCCACATTCCCGAGACCGTCCGACCACTGCGTGTAAGCGTCCGTCAGCTGGAAACCGCCCGACAGCGACGATTTCAGACCATCCGAAATCTGCTGCATCTCCTGCAAGTGATCCCGCGCCTTCTCAAGCGCGACCTCGACCCGCTCAGCAGTCGCATACAGCTTCCGGAAAGCCACCTCAGATGACTTAGCAGCCGACGACAGGCTCTTACGTGTGCCCTTCGTGAGAGCGGAATCCCCGGCAGCGTCACGCACCTGATCCACCAGCGAATAAGCCGACGACAAACCGCCCGACGCCTGCTCAGACAAACGCCCACGCCGCGCATCCAAAGCCAAATCGACCCGTGCGTCACGCAAATCAGCCAAAGCCGACCGTGCGTCCCGCAGCTGATCCTCCAGTTTCCTGGTCCGCTTGTCATTCCCAGACCGGCGAGAAGACCGCACCTGAGACACCAGACGCTTCACCCTGCGCTCCGCAGTACGCAAAGACGCAGACGACCGTAAACCACCAGCCGCGAAAGACTCAGCACCAAGCGCCTCAAACGCCCCCAAACGCTGACCGGCCTCACGCCAAATCGCCAACGCCCGACCACGCTTCGACCGCGCACCAGGAATAAAAGCCTCCCACTCAGTCTCACCCTCAGCCCAAGTCACCGGACCAAAACGTGAAACCTGCGTGACACCTGCACCAGAACCCGGACGGATCTGCGGCTCATCCAAAGCACCAGCAGCACGCTCACGCACACCACCATCCGCCATCGCCGCCTGCCCATACTGCTTAATAGCAACAGCAGCAGTAACCGTCTTCCCATTAATCGAATTAAGAGTGGAATTCAGCGCCTGGACCTGCGAAATCGCGCCACCAACATTCAAAACCTGAACCTGAGTCGTCACCGTCCCAGGCACCAACCCAAGCTCCCGAGACATAGAAGCAACCTGCTCCCTAGAAAAACCAGCCGCACGAGCCAAAGACTCAAAACGCTTACGGCCAGCCTCGATCTTCCCGTCCACAGCCTCCTGCGACGCACCCAAAGCACTCATCTGCTCAGCAGCACCCAAAGTCGCATCAGCCATACCAAGCAAAGCCTCCATATTCTGGCGGCCCTTCTCAGTACTCAAATCAGTCGCTTTACCATTCTCCTCAATCGTCGCCCGCGCCCGATCAGTAGCCTCCTCAAAACGAATCTCCGCGGAAATCCCATCAGCATTAGCCCGAGCCTTCGCCAAAACCGCCTCAGCAGCAGCATTAGCCGCATCAGCCTCAGCCTGCATCGCCTCAGCAGCAGCCACAGCAGCAGACGCAGCCCCACGAGTAGACGAATCAACCTCATCAGCCGCGATCTCGACCTCACCCAAAGCAATCGCCAAAAGTGAAGCATCATCAGTCGTGTACCCGGCCTCAGACGCCACGCCGATAAGAGCGTCCTTTAAAGCTGGTGACGCATTAATCAGCTTCTGGGCAGAGTCATCCGTGCCGCCCACCTGCTCGTTCAAGCCCTGGAAAGCAGCAATAGCATCAGCCGTCGCAGACGGCACCTGCGTGGCGAGCGTGTCCAAATACGCACGCAAATCCTGCTCTTGCTTCTGCAAATCCGTACGCGAGTCATACCCGAACAGATCAGTCAGCCCATTAATCCCACTTAGAAGGCCGCGCTGAGCGTCACCAAAAAGAGTGTTCTGGCTTATACGATCAAGAATCTCCTCCGCATCACGCAGCCCCTGAACATCAGATTCCCAGATCTTCCGCTCATCAAAATTCTTGAAAACCGTGTCCGCAGCGGACGCACCTTTAGCGACACGCTTAAGACCGTCCTCAATCTCCTGCAACCCCTGGGTAGCCTCACCACCGTCATACGCTTGACCAATAGCAAACGCAGTCAAAGCGGCACCAGCCACACCAGCAGCGATACCCACACGCTTCAACCCAGACGCAAGACGCGGCGCTTCCGCTGATAGCCGCTTCATTGCAAGGTAAGAGTCAGAGACGGACCCGGCCAGGCGTAACGCACCACCAGCAGCCAAAGCCGCCACCGAAGCCAACCCACCCAGCCCAGTGACTACCTGCTTCACCGGCTCCGGCAACTGAGCAAACCAGCCAGCCAAATCAGCGACGCCCTCCGCCGCTTGAGCCAAAACCGGCAGGACGTAAGACCCAAACTCGATCCCCGCGTCCTTCATGGCGTTCCAAGCCATCTCAGCCTTAGCCGCAGTCGTCTCATAACGCTTCGCAGCCTCATCAGACAAAGCAGTATTCTCCGCATAAGCGGTCGCACCAGTAGCCAAAGCCTCATTCACAAGACCCTGCGCACTCGACAAACGCAGCAGGGAGTCAGACTCACGAATACCGGTGATGCCAAGCTCAGACAAAACAGCGTTCGCTGACATACCCAAAGATTCCGTCTGCCCAAGCCCAGCGATGAAAGCAGACAAAGCCCCGGCAGCATCCTGGCCCCAAGCAGTCTTAAATTGCTCCGCCGACATGCCCGCTACCTGCGCGAACGTCCCCAAAAGCGCACCATTAGTCTCAACCTCAGACCCAATCCGCTTCATCGTCATCGACAGTGCCGTACCACCAGCCTCAGCCTCGATACCCACCGACGACATCGCGGTAGCAAAACCCAGCACATCGGACTCAGACAGGCCAGCCTGCTTCCCTGCACCGGCAAGACGCATACCAAGCTCAACAATTTCAGCCTCAGTAGTCGCAAAGTTATTACCCAAGCCGACCACGGATGACCCCAGGCGGTCCACGTCACTTTGCGAGGACCCCATGATATTCATAAACCGGGAAAGCTGTGTGGCGGCATCATTCGCAGAGAGGTTTGTGGTCTCCCCGAGATCAATCATTGTGCGGGTAAATCCCTGCACATTCTTCGTCTCCACACCAAGCTGCCCAGCAGCCTCCGCCACCGCCGCGATCTCAGTGTGAGAAGCAGGCAGGACCTTCGCTAAACCACGCAAACCTTTTTCCAGGGAAGCCATTTCTTCAGCTGTCCCATCAACGGTCTTCGTGACCCCGGCCCACGCAGATTCCCAATCCATCGCCAGCTTCGTCACCCCGGCCAGCGCAGCAGTCCCAGCAGCCCCCATCACAGCCAAAGAAGACCCAACCTGGTCAATGTCCGCACGGTTGGCCTGCCAAAACGCACTGGTCCGCTCCAAGGCACCCTTCTGAGATTTAGCTAGGTTGTCAGTGGCACGAGCAGCATCAGACATGCCCCGCTTGTATCCACCCACCTCGGCTTCGAGCCTTACTTTGATAGACCGATCAGCCATTGCTACCTCCCAAAGGGCATGCGAAAATAGGCGTCATGACTGACACCGAAAAAAATGTTGAAAAAGAAAAGAAACCCGCAGGGGCGACAATGTTTTCGTTCGCCGGATTCGCGGTTATAGGCATATTCGCGGCAGTAGCGGTTAAGAGTTTTTTCGTGGAGCCGACCTATGGTGGCGGCCCGAAACTTGGTTCACTCGTGGTGATTCTGCCGCTAATAATCGGCGCGATTCAGCGCACAACCAGCGATAAAGAATTAACCTGGTATAAAACTGAGGCACGCCTACTGGGCTTAGCCACTGGTATCCTGGTCGGCCTCACGTCCTAGTCGTCCAGGAGCTCTTCTAGCTCCGGGTCACCCTTCGCATATTTCACAATCAGGCGTGTCCCCGGTGGCAAGTCAGGGTGCCGCTCACGGTACCTTTCCTCCGCTGCAGCTTCCTGATCCATGACCTGCTTCACCGCCCACCAGCCCTCAGAATCAGAATCCATCGCCAAATCGACGGGGTTGCCATGCTGCGTGGTGGCCTCCTCCAAAGCGGTCAAGCCGACAGCGAGGGCACGGTCACGCTCCGACCAATCCTCCAAAAACTCGGTCGGCTTAGCACCCCACGCCCTCGCCGCCCTCAAAGCCCTTACGAGTCTTGGCCGCTCCCGAAGCGACGAGATAAAAAATCCGAATCACCAGGCACCTCAGCGCGAGCCTTCGACGCGAAATCAACCGCCGAAATCAACTCACCCAACTGCACCTCACCAATGCGGGCAGCAAACTTCTTTAGCTGCTCCACGCTCATGGACTCAGTTAAAACCCGCCCGCCCTGCTCCATACGCACAAACGCACGCTGCAGCTTCTCCACACCCCGGGCAAGCAGCACCTTCGACACCGCTATCGCGTACTCTTCCAACTCTTTTGCGTGCTCCTGCTCCCACCCAGAAATAAGCGCCTGCTGCTGCTGCACACGCGCCAGGAAAGCATCAGCCTGCACACTCGACGGACGATCAGGCAAGCTCGGTGTCTCCAGCTTCGGGCGACCAGGAACCGGGTCAGGAAGCGGGTACTGTGCATTGACGGCTTCCTCATCAGCCATCGAAATACCCCGCAAGAACACCGTTGTACGCGACGCTTTCATCCGCTCAAGTAAAGCCTCGCCACGAGCCTCACACTCAGCCACAGGGTCAACTTCACCCGCAGACCGTTCACCACTAGTGCGCTCAGCGTGTGCCGTCAGCCGCTCATACTCGCGCTCCCACGCCTGAAACTCCCCAAAAACCTTGCCGTCAGGGTACACATCCACCGATGATTCCAGTGGGGAAGCACCCTCAAGCCAAGCATCAAAATCCATGTCAGACATCAGAAAAACTCCAAAAGTAAAGGGTCCAAGGGTCAAAGGGTCTATGGGACGGGCGGCCTGCGCGGACCCTTAACACGCGCAGGCCACCCCGATTTAGGCATGAAAAAAGCGCCCCTTAAGGCGCCACGCTTCACACCAAAACTAAGGTCACGGACTAGGGTCCGCCACCACGGTCTGGTAACCAGAACTGAAGTTCTGCGGAGCACCCTCAACACGGTGCTTAATGTAGCCTTCAAGAGTCGTGCCTTGCGGCAGGTCATTCACCCACTCCACATACACGTACTCATCGCCGACAACCCAAACGTCACCCGACTTCTTAGCCGAATGCCGAATCATGATGTGAAGAGTGTTGCCCTTCTCCTTGACCAGATCCCACAACTCTTCAGCGAGAGCGGCAGGGTCAGGCAAACCAGTATCGGCAAGGAACTCACGAAAAGCAGTGAAACCGCCCTGGAAGTTTGAGTTACCGAGCGCCTGTGCGTTCCCCTCCACGCACAACGCCTTTTCATCGATCATGTCCGAGGCAGCGAACCCAAGATCAAAATCCGAGGACAGGACTGCACACGAGTAATCCTTACCCGCGTTCGCCTCCGTAACTGTTATCGCGTTAATGTCTGCCGGAGCATCCGGCAGAATCGTGAACTTCTTCTTCCCATCAGCAAGACTTCTAGGCATAATCGCCCTCCAATTTTTTCGGCCCCATCAGGGCACACCAAAACACCCCCTTGCCTTTTGGCCGGGGGTTCGAGTAGGAAATGGTTACTGGTCGAAAACCGTGTATGAATCCACAGACAAGCACATAGGCTTCGTCGTGCCGGGGATCAAGGTTTGCGGGTCCCCGAAGTCGGCCTCGTGCCGCACATACTGCACAGCCGCAGACCTACCATCCATCGTGAGCGTCCCGTACTTCTTCCCACCCACCAGGGCTGTACGAGCATTCCGCAGGGCAATCAGCGCAGACGTAGGATTAGCACCCACACCCTTCAACCGCACCCGCAGCACCTCGGCCCCATCATCAGCATGTAGTGAAGCCTCAAAAAACGGGTCCATATTCACCGGCTCCACCAGCAGATACGGCAGTTTCGGGGCCGCATCATTATTCTGCAAAAGATGCACACCACCCACCGCCACACCAGCAAGAGCGGCCTTCAAAGCTTCCAGCACAGGGATCATTCGAGGCTCCTCACCGCGATCTCCGTCAGGTACTTCTCAAAAGCAGGCACCTCACGCAGCAACGCTTCTTCGGGGTCCTCCACGGTCCCACCGGAATGTTTTCCACCCCACCCGGTACCACCGAAATACGCGATATTCGCACCGAAATCAAGACCGCCACCACCACTCCCCTTCACAGGTCCGATCTCAGCAGCAAGGCCCTCAATGTCGAAGGTGATCGAGTTAGCCAGCGCCCCGAAAGACCCCGAACCGCGCATCTTGGCTTGCATGTCTTTCTTGATATTCATGGCACCCTTGAAAAGGACCTTCTCCACTTCGGGGCGCACATCACCCGCTGCACGAAGCTCAGCGGCGAAAGCACGAAGCTCGCTCATACGCTCGGCCCCCTCTGCTGATCCTCACAAAGAATTCTCTGCGCGGTGGCCTGTGACTGGTCATCCAAAGACTTCACCAAAAACGTTGTTCCCGGCATCTTCGGATTATCAGGATCAGACGTGAAAGTAATCAGCGCATTCACCGGCACCACAAATGGGTGCCACACCCCAGCTTCGTCCTTATACTCATGCGGGATACGCACCACGATCCGCGAATCCACGATCTGCACCCCGCCGACTTGCCGGTCGGTCTCAAAAGCCAAACCCGGATACCGGGCATAGCACGGCACATCCTCATAAAGCAGGACACGCCCAGGGGTGACCTCCCCAGTGTCAGGGTCAGTCACCTCCACAGACGCATCCACCACCTCAATCACACACCGCGCCCGCAACCGCTTCCGCTTAAAAGACGCACGCGACCTACGCACAGCCTGAGAAACACCCATCAGTCAACCCACCCATTCGGCCCATTGACCCACCAAGCCTGATCATCAGACTTCGTGCGAATATCCCCACGCTCCGTAGCCACAGTCCCCAAACCGCCAAAACGTGGTTTCGCGAGACGAGCGACGATCCGCAGCTCAGAATCCGTGAGATACAGTCCCGCCTCAGACACCACAGAGGACGAAGAATAATCATCCAACTGCTCGGACTTCTGCGCCCCCGGATTCGTGAAACCCCGGCCCGCAACCGCACAAACCACATCCACAATCTGATCAGGTACCTCACCCGGCACCCACGAGCGTCCGGCCTCAGCATCTACGAGACCGGACGCCATCCGCAGGAGGCGAGTAGCCCTAGTCGAATCAGACGCGACTTCCCATTCATTGCCTAGGAAATCTTGCAAATCATCCGTCGTGGCATAAGCCATGACTACTCACCTCCTTCCCGGATCAAGGGGTTTCAGGCTCTTCAGGCTCGACCTCGGCAGGCACGATGACACCGGCAGGGTAGCCAGTAGCACCAGCCACACGGGTGATTGGCTTAGCGACCTGGAAACCGACACGGAAAACCACACGCAGTGCCTTTGAGTCCTGCTGCATGAGGTTCAGGATGACCTTGCCATCAGCGTCAGAAATGACACCCTCAGAGAAAAGGTCATAGGTGATGTCCTGACGGACACCCACAACAAACTTCGTCCAGTCAGCAGCGAGCAAGGTCGCTTCGTCTGCATCCCATGACCCGTTCATGACCTCATTCAACGGGTACCCGTAAAGACCAGCGGGGGTGCCAGCGGACAATGAAGGCGTGTAGATCGGGGTTCCCTGCGTTGAACGCAGACCAATCAGCTGCCATTGCAAGCCGGGGCGGGAAGCGAAACCATTGATGCCGTAACCTTGCTTGGCGATTTGCTCACCAAGAAGCGCCACGTCCACACCAAGGTCAGCGCCGGTGCCCTCTTCCACAAAGTTCCCAGCAGCCACAGCACCAGGGACGATGCCGGTTGGCCAAGAAGCGGGGGAGTCCACACCGAAAAGCGCAGCCTGGTCCACCTTCTTACCAATGGCTTCAGCAAGCAAAGGCTTGATCTCATCCCACAGTGGGATGTTCGCGTCATCCACGAGAGCGTCCGGGATAGGCACAATCACCGCGAGCTCTTCAGCAGTAATAGTGAGCGATTCCCACTGGCTCTTCGAGGTCTGCTTCAGCCCAGTATCACCATCCACCCAGTAAGCCTCGGGCAAGGTCGCCAGCACCGGTTGCTTCGCTTTCTTCGCAGAAAGCCGCACCTGCTTAGCACGGTCAAGCACCACAGATGACTTTGGTGCCTCTTGAATAATCTCGTTGATCACCTGATCTGGGATGAGCGCATCCCCGACATCGGCGCGACCAACAACGTTTGCGTATCCAGCCATGTTTACTCCTTAGATTTAGACAGTGCAGCGCGGAGCCAGTCGACAGGCTCAGCGGTGTTTGTGACGGGGTCAGCCCCACCCCGCAAAACTGGTTGCGGCTTGTTGGTGGGGGGAGCGGCTGGGATACCTGACCCCAACCTTTCCGCGAGTTTCGCGGCGTTCGCCTGGATCTCCTCAGCGGTACTTCCCGCAATAAGTTCCAGGTCTTCCGCCTTCAAACTGGGGTTATCCACCAGCGCTTGAAGGCGGGCGTTTGTGAGTTGCGCGGTCTCGTAGTTTGACCGCAGTTCTTGGAGGTCACGCTCCGCTTTCTCCGCCGCCGTGAGCTGCGCATCCTCGAAAGCCTTCACCTTCGATTTCGCGTCTTTGCTCTCGGCCCGCAGATTCTCAATGAGTTTCCACGCCTTTTCAGGGTTGAAATCCTCATCGCTACCCCAAGGCGGGGTGGGTGCGGGTTCAGTGGGTGTTGGTGCGTCCTGAGCCGGGGCGTCCTGCGCCGTGGGCTGTGCTACTGCTGCTTCGTCTGACATGTGGGTGCCCTCCTGTGGCATTCCGGGTATGCGAAAGGGCCACCAGCTAAGTGCGGGTGGACCTGAAGTTGATTAGTTATTTCTTGCGTTTGGGGGAGTCTTTGAAGTCCCCGTTGGCGCGCATGTGGGGGAGAACCGTTTCCCACCCACGGCGCACACCTTGTGCGTCTGCGTATTCCGCAGCGGCTTGGTAAGCGTCCACGTACTTTTGCTCCCGCTCAGTGGGTTCCCAGTCGGTGAAGACTTCCACTGCTGTGCAGCCGCAATGCTTGTGATATGACTTCATCACCCCTAGAGCGGTGCCCTCAGATTTGTAAGCGGGTCCGCGACCGACGAGCATCGCGCAAAAAGCACACGGATTACCGTCAGACACTCGCCGCCAACCGATAGAGCGGCGGTTAGCCTCAGCAGACAGGCGCACAGTCTCCCGCCCCGCATCCATGATCAGTTTCCGGGCTTCGGCCATCATCTGATCACGCGCCGCCAAGAAAGCGACCTCATCAAGAGCACCGGCACCGACACGCTGCTTAAAGCTGACCGGTCCGCTGATCTCAAGTGATTCACGCAAACCAGTGCCGGGGTTCGCTGGGGCCAGGACAATACTGCCTGACCCCACCCGCTGTAGTTCCCGCATCTTTGACACGAAAACATCCGCCTCACGCGCTTCAAGAGTCCTCAGCCCGATCACCCGGGCTTCGATACCATCAAGGACGCGCTCACGACCCCGGTCGATGTCGCTAATATCCAGGGTCGCCCATTCGCGGCGGATCAAAGAATCCACCTGAGAGGCCCGCAAGATTTGACGCCGCCGAAACCGATCCAGGGTTTGTCGCTCACGCCAATTCATCACAAAGCACTTTCAAGCTGACCAGCAATTGACCGCGCCGTAATCTCGTCCGCCGTGGGGTGGTCTTCCCGGTACCTTGCCCACGATTGGGCTTCGGGTTTCGAGATCGTAGAGAACTTCTCCCACAGCTTCTCAACCGGGACGCCCAGCATCCCCGCCATCTTCCCGTAAGCGTCCGCTTCCTGAGCGAGCAGGTCAATGTCCAAGGTTTTCCAGTGAGCTTCAATAGTGAAGTCCTCTGAATCTGCTTTACGCCCCTCAATGTGAGAAGCGAGCCGCAGCAGTTGGACATGGGATGCGCCGAAGGAATCTTGCCGCAACCGAGTCTTAGCGCGCAGCCCAGACTTCGTTTCAGCGACCCCGTCGTTCCCGACGTTGACCATCTTCCCCAAAGCGCTCATCGGGGTTTGAGACACCGCCGAAATGTCCTCAAGGTCTGACTCTTTCGCTTTCACAAAAGGATCAAGAGCCGTCTCGGCAAGAGTCCCAAAACTGACACCTTCACCACCAGTGAGAATGTCATTCTGCCGAAGCTTCATCTTCAGCTGCTCAGCCTCAGAATCACTCATGGTGTCGTCCAAGCCCGTGGCCGTGCGGACCTTCCATGAGTTGTAGTGCTGAGTCAAAAGACGGTCATACACCGTTTTGTTGATACGTGATCCGACAGTCACCAGGCGTTCAATCTCCCCAGGTGACCGCCCCTCAGTGTCAATCTCCTCCGCATACCGCACCACCGGACACACGCCCACGTTGTGATCACTCAAAGTGATGTAAGCCCACTTGTCAGTGCGTTTCTCCACCGACAAAATGTGCTCCGTGGTCTCATCCAAAAGAAAAAGCATCCGGTCACCGTTAGGCAAGGTTTCCATGCGCAAAGCAAACATTGGGAACTCGTCATGCACCGGGTCTTGATAAACCGGGAGCATCTGAGCGGTTGAATACGCACGGAAAACCGCCCCACGGTCACCAGGCACCGCAGACACAAACCCCATCCCGAAACTCAAAGCAGAACGGTGAACCGTGTGCTGCAAAGTCCCCATGTTGTTCGTCTGCCACGGACCCCAAAACAGGGCAAGCGATTCATCAGAACGGTCAGGCGAATACACGCCATCAACCTTCAACTGCTGAGCCGAAACCCTCGGAATCAAACCCAACCACGGGGTCATCGCCAGATCAGCAAGGGCCTTATGTTCACGCTCCGCATTGCTCGGCAAAACAGGTTTCCTACCGCCATGCTGAGACCACTTTTCCAGCTCGCGGGTCCGTTGAATCTCCTTATCAAGAGCGGGAAGCAATTCTTGTGAGACAAGCTCTAGTACGTCATTTTTCTTCACCAGGCCTTGCCCCCTCTCTTTTTCGCATTGTTTAGGTATGCTCGCCGGACCATTCGCGCACCGATGGCGCACACGGCGAGGTCGATTTTGCGTTTGCTTTCGCGGTGCTCTTTCCCAATAGACAGGCCTGCACGGGTTGGCATCCGCACGGCATTCAGGAAGTGCTGACGCAGCCGGATATCCCCGTCCCATGTGAAGTTTTCATCCTCCACATCAGCGAGGAAAGCCTCGACCGCGCCCACGAAATCCTTTTGCTTGGGGAAGTCGGCCATGTCGAACATGACGGAGTGTTTCTTCCCGTCCGCCCAGAGTTTGAGCCGTCGCCCGTACTTGCGGTGCCACTGGTCAAACAGGCCATCCCAGAAGCGGTCTTTCGATTCGTCATCAAGGACGTGCGACGGGTCACCCCAGAAAGCAGAAACGCGATAGTCCGAAAAAGCTCGGTCTACCGCGTAATCAACTTTGTTCCTGGGGACAACCCAGTCTTTGCCGCGCTCACCGGGCGGTCTCTGCCACATCCCGATCACGAAAACATGACCGTCAGAGACACGACACCCGACAAGCCCTGTGGCGTCGTCGGTTTTAGCGCCGTCGAAGAACATTACGATTTCTTCGCCCTGTCTGACGACCTTTGATTCATCCTTCAAAGGATCAATCTCCTGCGGCGACAAATAGGCGTCTTCACGGGCTGTGATTTGGTTGTACCACTTACGCCGTGATTCGCTTGGCGGGTTCGCGGGGTTCAGAATCGACTTCAAGATTCGACCCTTAGCATCAAGCCAAACCGCGTCACCACGGATAGCCTCAACCACACTCGGTGCGGCCTCAGCAGTCAGCGGCGCTTCAGGTGGAGCTTCCAAGGAATCGTAGAGGACCCCGAAATCCATTGCTTTAGGCGCAGAATCAGGGTCATCCACATCACCCAACGTGGATTCATACGCTTCACGCATCCGCTGACCCACTGAATCCTCACCAGGCCGGTACGCGTTACAAATATCAAGCATCCGCGCCGGTGAATCAATATCCCGCTTAGCCGCGTTCCCCTCAAGCGCCCCAGCCATATCATGGCCACCATTACTTGAGTTCCAGTTTTGCGTTTCGTTCCGCACAACCAGAGTCGGACGCCCACCCTCAATCGCCATGACACTATTGGTCACGGCCTCGATCTGGCGGGTATCCCCCAAAGCCCACACATTCAACCGCGACGGCTGAATACCGTAAAACTCACGAGCCTCAGCCGTAATCAACCCCGGCATCAACTTCATCGTGTTCTTCGTCTGCTCCTGCGAAACAGCCACAAGCTGCACCCAAGCATTCTCAGAATCACGCCCAACCGGTTCGCCGTCCTCGTCCCAGTGATCAAAGTCGATAGGCGCGAGCATCGACGCCAAAGCCAAAGTGGCAGCAAGCGGGTCCTTGCCCCACCCTTTCAGGCGTTGCAAAACCGCCGAGTGGTAAGCAAACTGCCCAGCCTCGTCAAGCGCATAAAACCACAGAATAAACCGGGCCTGCTCCGCCGTGTACTGCCACGGCTTATCGCGCTTCCCCTTCAGCCATAACCCACACCAGGCAAGAACTTCCCACCCAAGTGTCCGATCAGGCAAAGACCATCCATCGTCCCATTGCCAAGTAGGACCAATCTTGACTGGTTCCCACTCAAGACCAATAGGCGGCAGAGCGTCCTCAAGGAAACCCCTATACCACGCGATAATCTCGCGTTTCTCAGCCTCATGGGAAGTTATAAGAGCAGGCCCGCTTGCGTCACGCACCCTTGCCATAAGACTTCGCCCAACGCGATTGACCAGCCGCGCGGTTCTGGTTCACCTCAACCGCGCCACCACCCTCATCAGGAACCTTCAGTTTAGCGAGGGCGTTATTCATGTGCGCTTCAGTAGAACGAATCTCCGCCACAAGCGGATTCACAACATCCTGACCAGTTGACCCAGTGAGCATGTACCCAAGAGCTTTCAGCTCATCGCGCATAATCACTAGACGATCAGCAGACCGGCAAGCCGACTCCAACCACACCAGCTCATCAAAACGAAACTCATACTTACCGCACATCTGCTCCCACAGGGCAGTCCCGGCATCATCCATCCCCACAGGGACGGCAGGCTTCTTCTTCACCATAATCACCCTCCTGGGGTAGGACACCGCAGCGCCCCACCTGGGAGCCGCTTACAGCGTGGAAACGACCTCAGTCAGATCACCAAGACGAAGAACTGACTTCTCAAAAGCATCACCAGTCACCGCGATATAACGGCCAGTGGAGTAAAACTCGACACCATCACCGCCACGCTGACCACGGCCCTTCCCCTCACGGAGTAGACCGAAAATGTGTAACCCAGTACCCGACTGAGACACTTCCACGAACGTTGGGGGGCAGCGATCCAAAATGTCACGCGCCCAACCCTGTAGTTCACCATTCACGATGCAGTGGTCAAGGTCGATACACCCAACCCCATCACCAAGCACGAAACCAATACCATCGCCCTTCGTGGAAGCCTTCACTTCATCGTGAGTAGCCCACGTCCTAGGGTCAGTCACAGAAGCAAACCAACCCTTCGCCGTCAAAGGACGCTTACCCTGCCGACGCACCCACCGGGCACGAGACGTAAGCTCCACCGGCAGGCCAGTCTTAGGGGCACGAGAAGCACGCTTACGGCACGTTTGACCACAGAACCGCTTCGGGCGTCCAGTCCCAGCCAGCTCAATGCGCTTCCCGCACGACTCACACGCTTTACTCATACCCCAAGTCTACCACAAAACACGCCTTGACCAGCGGTTTGTCACGAAACTAAAAACCGGGCGAATCTAAGACACCATTATCACCACAGACGCCAAAACACCCCACCCCACACCAAAAAAACCCCCCAGGAGCAAACCTGAGAGCCTTATAAACAGGTAAAAAACGAGACACAAGCCGCTCGCTCAATCGGAGTTGCTAACCGTCGGTGAAGCGGTCCTGGTAATCGGAGGGGAGCCCCACCCTTAGAAGAGAACTTCAACCCCTCCGTCGCCGCGCAAAGAATTGCAGATGCGGTGTGCTGTCTTTAGGTTGCTTTCCTCGTGGGTTCCGCCTTTAGATCGTGGAATTATGTGATCAAGAGTCGGTGCATCGTTGTGAGTTTGCGGGTCCACGCTGGTGTCGCATAGTTTGTTGCAGATCCAGCATACATAACCATCTCGCTCGTAGATAGCCTTGCGTATTCCATCTCGAATCCATCCGCGATGTAGAACTGCGCCGCGCTTATCAGCCGCAATGTCCCTGCATCTGTCGCTACAGTGCAGCCGGTTTTGCCTCTTGTGCCTGTATGCTTGCCCGCACTCCATGCATTTCCTGTTGAAGGCCAACCATTCGTCCTCGGTTTGGGTCTTCACTCGTGCTCTGGCGTGGGCGCGGGATGAGCAAGGGGTGCTGCAGTACTTGCCGTTGATTGCCTTGGTATGGAACTCGGACCCGCAGTGTTCACAGTTGAACCAGTATCCGAGGAAGTTTAGTGGTGGTCCTGCTTGCAGCCTCGATAATGCTGTGCGGTGCGTGTCGCGGCATTGGAGTGTGCAGTAGACGTGTTGGTATTTGTTGTGTCTGCTTGGTTCTTTGTAGCAGGTTGTCCCGCACCAGTCGCATGCCACTGCTTCTTTGCGGTGGCGGTTTGGTTTGAGGATTTGGTTGTAGTGGGAGCCGCAGTAGCCTTTGGCTTGGTGTTTGCGTTCGCATCCTTGGATGGTGCAGGTCTTCATTGTGTCTCCAGACATAGCGAAACCCCCGACGCTCTGGAGTGCGTCAGGGGTTTCTGTACCGGTTAATTAGGCCGGTGTTCTATTTGGTTTGGCCGGGATGTTTTTCTTCAGGCCGTTTGCGCATCGTGGCACGTCGCGTGTTGTTGGCGGCTACTTCGGCTTGCGTTTTCATCTTGTGGCAGTGGTGGTTGAGCCATTGGAGGTTGCTCAGTGTGTGGTTGTCGCCGGGGGTGATGTGGTCGCATTCTGAGCCTTGGCCGTCGCATTTGGGGTGGTGCCGTGTTGCTTGGCATTGGCCTTTTGCGCGGTTGCGGGTTTGGGTTATGAGGTGCGGCCAGTTGTTGGGTAGGCGTTTGCGTCGGTCGCTGGTTGTCCAGCTCATGACGCTTGCCTGTGGGTGAGGATGGTTGGGCATGTGGTGCAGCGTCGTCCTGCCATGCCGTCCTCCTTGTGGTTGTGTTCCCTCACTCTGCGCCGTGCGTTTCCGCGCGATTGTTTGTGGCGGGTGAGGGAAGTGTGCGTGCCCGCGTGGCGGGCTGCGTGTGTGTGGTGCCCAGCCGGGTCTTGCTCCCGGGTGCCTTCTGGGGTCTGGGCTTGCCCTGTGTGTGGGCATAAAAATAAGGCCACCGTGTGGGTGACCTTTAGTCTGTGTGGCAGTTGCGTGTAGTAGTGCCACTATGAACTATATCAGGGTTCATTGGGTTGTCAAGGGTGTGCGTGAGCGTGTTCTTTCTAGGGCTTGGGCGAGTGGCCAGCCGTCGGGGGTTTTGGTGAGGTGTCCGCGTTTAGACCAGGTTTTGATTGTGTCGAGTGGGACTTGGTGGCCTAGTGCTGCGAGGGCTAGGCGTACGTCGTCGAGTGTGTCGCAGTGGTAGTCCTGTGCGAGGTGGTCGCGTTGGGTGTTGGTGAGTCGTTTGGTGCGGACGTGTCCGGGTAGGTATTGGAGGCTGGTGTTGTGGAGTGTGTGGGTGGTGGTTTGTAGGTCGAGTTGGTCGGCTGGTCCGAGGTTCGCGTAGATGTTGGTGATGTTGGTGGGCATGGTGTGGATTGTTTGGTCCCATTGTTTGCAGGTGCGTTCGACGGTTTCTGTCCATGAGAGTGCGATGAGGTTGCATGGGGGTTTGTGGTTGTCGCGGGGTGGGCCGCCCATGGTTACGTAGGACATGGATTTTTTGGTGTGGATGATGAGTTGGGCGTATGGGTGGGCTTCGGTGATGGTGGCCCACATGGCTTGGAGTTGTGCGGTCATGGTGTCTCCTTGGTTTTGGGTGTGAAAAAACCCGCCGTGTGGGGCGGGTTGGGTTTGCGGTGTGGTGGTTATTGGCAGTTGCGGCATTTTCCGTGGGCGAGGAATAGTGATGCCCTGCCGCATTGGGTGCAGTGTGCCCGGCCTTGGGGGTGAGTGCGGTTGCAGGTGCCGCATTGGATGATGGGCACACCGGTTGGCGTCGAAGTCATGATCCCTCCGTGTTGGCGAGTTCGAGTAAAACGTCTGCATGGCAGGGCTGGTCGAGTGGACACCAGCAAGCGAGGTTCTTGCCGCGTAGATCGTGCAAGTGCTTGAGCGCAGTCAAGATTTTCATGTGTGGGCCGTACCACCACCAAGCCGACTCTGGCCCGTACTTCATGTCGCATCGGAACGCTTCAACAGCCATTTCTCGGGCGCTGATAGATGACTCCGTTTCAAATAATCCGGCCAATTCATCTATCTTTTTCTGCATGATTTCGAGGGTGTATGGGTTTCCCCACTTTGAGCCGCGTCCCACGTAGATGGTGTTGTCTGGCATACGCCACCCCTTTGTGCGGCGGCGCTGGACGCGTTGTGGGATGGTCATGATTCCTCCGTGAAAAGTCGGGCATATTCCCGGAGCACACCAGGTGCGCCGACGTCTACTAGTACGTGCTCGGTCACGCGGACGTGGGTTGTTTCCCGTGCCAATCTTTCAATGGCGTCGGCGGCGTCACGTAGCGCTTTCGCTTTGACTTTCCGGTCGCGCCGGTTGATCCACCGGTCGAAGGCTTCGAGTCGTCCTTGCTTGTCCTGCTTGAAGCCTTCCCATGGGTAAGCGAAGTCTTGGCGTACTTCCTCGGTGGTTGGCGTGTAGTCGGTCATGTGGGTTCTCCTTCGAGGGCTTGGATGGTTGGGCAGGGCCATGTGTAGTCATAGATTCCCCGCGACCCACTGCCTAGTCGGTGACATTCGGCACACACGTACTCAATTTGTCGGGGTGCCCAACATCCGCACTCATGAACACCTGGCCTCCCGTCACATTCAGGGCAAGGGTCCTCGTAGCGGGGTCCGTCTCGCCACGAAAATACTGCACTAGAACGCCTGTGCAGGTTGAGTACCCTCTGGAGGGCTTCTTGTGCGTGGTCGGTCATGGTTTTCTCCTCAGTTTTCCTGCGTGAGTGCGTGTGTAGGGGTGTGCCGTGTGGTAGTGGCCCCAGAGGGCTGAGTGGGCTGTGTCGTATGCGTGTTGGGGTGGGGTTTCCCATGTGCAGATACCACACATGCGGACGAAGCTGTTCATGATGGGGGCTCTTCGATGGGTGGGGTTTGTGAGCAGTGGGCGCATAGGTCGCCCCATTTTTCTGCGATGTACCAACCGCGTGCCCGCATCTCGTCGGGGGTTGGAAGGTACTGCTGGTTGTAGGCGAAGTCGCCGCTTGCTACGCCGCATCTGTCGCAGTGCCACGCCCACACAGGGCGCTTAACGTGAGCGCGGGTCATTTCGGTTCTCCTTGGTGTGCGAGGTTGGTGAATCGTGTGTAGTGGAGCTGGGCGGCGAGGGTGATGGTGCCGGTGGGTCCGTTTCTGTGTTTCGCGACGATGTAGTCGACTTCGCCTGCGCGGGGTGATTCTGGTTGTTCTTGGTCTGGGCGGTGGAGGAGGATGATCACATCGGCGTCTTGCTCTAGGGCCCCTGTTTCGCGGAGGTCTGACATGCGCGGGGGCGTGTCAGGACTGGCGGCGTTTCGGTTGAGTTGCGCAGCCGTACACAGTGGGATGTTGAATGATTTGGCGATGATTTTCAGGGACCGCGAATACTTTTCGAGGGCTTGTCTGCGGTCTTTGTCAGCGGGGTCCATAGTCCCGATTTGGATGTAATCGAGCACGATCAGGTCAGCTTTCAGCTCGCGGACACGGGAGCGTATGTCGGCGGTTGTGCAGGACACGTCATCGATAATGTGGAGTGGCGCTTGGGCGATCCTTTCTGCGGCTGGGGTGATTTTGTCCCAGTCCGCTGGGGTGAGGGTTTTGGATTGCATGTTTTTGAAGCGCACACCGGCTTCGGCTGCGATCATGCGTCGGGTGTATTCCTGTGAGGACATTTCTAGGGAGAAGATGACGACGGTTTTCCTTTGTCGGATTGCGGCGTCCCGTGCGATGTCCGCCAAAGCGACGGATTTACCGACGGCTGGTCTAGCACCGATCACGATGTACTGCCCGCCTTGCATCGGCGCGAGAATCCGTTGTGCGTCACGATATGGCCATTGGATGCCCTGGGGTGGGGTTGGGTCCTCTAAGTCGCTGAGAACCGCTGTTACGTGATCCTGTGCGTGTGTTTTGGTTTCCTCCTCCGCTGTGTAAGCGGCGTCGAGTTCTTGCTGTGCGATTGCGGCGAGCTCGGCGGGGGTCGCGTCGGGTGCTTCCGCGAGTTGCTGCACCCTAGTGCCCATGGCTTGCAGGTTCCGGCGCACTGCGAGGTCTTTCACGTCCTTCGCATACGCCAAAGCGCTCACTGCTGGGGTGCCCATCGTCATAATGTCCGGGATCAAAGCCTGGTGGTTTTGGTGGCCGTGTTTTGCCAGCCCGGACATGACAGTGATTCCGTCGATGACACGCCCCTCAGCCTGCATGGCTTTGAGGGTTGCCCAGATGTCTTCGTGTGCTGGGGTGTGAAAGTCACGGGGGGTAAGGGCTTTCAGGATGCGGTCTTGCTCTTCTGGCCGCCCGTGCAGCACACCGCAGATGATGCCTGCTTCTGCTTCGGGGTTTGCCAGGGTCATGCCGTCACCTCCCTCAGTGTGCGTGTCCCGTCCGCGATGGCCTCCACCATCTGACGCCGCCACTTGATTTCAGCGACCGGGTCGTCCGCAAGCTCTGGCGGTGGGATCAGTTGCCCTGCCTGCCGTACACGCTCCTCACGCCACGCCTTCACGATGCGATTGATGTGCACGGGCATCAGCCACTCGCTGGAAGTCTCCCGATGAAAGTCAATCGCTTTCACCGCGTCCTCCGCCGTCATCGGCACCAGTGCAGCCGCAAACGCCTGCACCGCCTCAATCGTCGTCTTCCTGGAATCCAAAGCCGCGATCCGTGCGAAAAGCATTGCCACGACACTCTCAGGTAATTTCCCACTCATGATTCAATCTCCAATCTTGTTTCGCGCTCGTAAAGTTCCCTCGCAAGATCAATCGCGTCTTGTGAAGGATTCCGGGCATAAGAAAACCCGCCACCGTTTGGCGTGCGGGTCTGTTTGTATTCAGCCGACTTAATAAGCCATTGATTAAAAGCGGCATCCCATTTCACTTGCCTCCTGTCGTTCGCTTGTGCGTGTGCAATGAATTTCTCTTTCTCTGTATGAAGATCCACCCCTAGCTCTTGAGCCTTGACGCCGTGGGCTTCGGTGGGTGCCCACCCGGCAGGGATGGGCGTAGCCGGTGCCTTCCGTGCGCGCTTGGGTGCGGCTGTGTCGTGCCCATATGTTGTTGTTGTTATGTTGCTGTTGCTGTTGTTGTTGTAGGGCACTCCCAAACCGCTCGAGGCGTTAGGGGCTAACCTAGGGGCTAATGGGGTGGCTAAGTTAGGGTCTAACGCACACCCAAATGGGTTCCCTAACTGTTCGCTCCACGGGTCCAAAGGTTGCCGCTTCAGCACCTCCTTCACCTGCTCTCGCTCCCACGTCGGCCACGCTGGAAACTCTTCTGCAAGGCGATTTAATTCGTGGACAATAATGCCCCGAATAGTATTTGAAGCGACTTCTCCATAAGCCAGCATCGCGGACACGCACAGTTTATTGTGGGCCATTACCCCGTCGTGGCGGAGAAACGATTTCACAAGTACTTCTTCAGTGTCCTCGTCAATGATTAGCAACCGTCGATCCATGAGGATTGCAGCGGCTTCTTCTAAGGCTTGCATTTCCCACCCGGCAGACCGGGGGAGCAATCTTTTGGGTCGCCAGTCGGTGACGCCGCAGTAGGAGAGTTTCGGGTCTGTGAGGATCACGAAGTACAGGTGTTGTGCGTGGGGTGGCAGTGCCCGGAAGTCGTCGTCTTGCCAGATCCCGGCTTTCACTTTCGCGTATTCACGCGCCACTTACCTCACCTCCTGATTCATTGCGGTTGTGGGCGTGTTTTTGTGCCCAGGTGATTGCTTCAGCGCGCGTGTCGAAGGCGTGGATTTCGTAGCCTTTGGAGCTGACCGCCCACAGTGAAGATTTGCGGGCTTTGAATATCGTGAGGACGTGGGGGCGGGCGATCTCGTACTGAAGGCGTCCCAAGCCGCCCCAGATTTTGGGTGGTTTTGGTCGTCCGTGTTTTTGTTGGAAGGTGGTCATTTCGTTTTCCTTTTTGGGTTCAGGGCGTAGTCGAGGGCCGCTTTTGTGCAGCCGAGTTGCTGGGCGATTTGCTTACGGGGGATGCCTTGTGCTGCGAGGTCGCGGGCGTATTCGTGGTCGAAGGATGGTGTTAGACCCCGTTTTTTGGGTGTCCGTGGTGTGCTGGAGTCTGAGTAGTATTGGCCGGCCCATATGCCGTAGCGGTGGTTTTCTTGTTTGCGGAGGTCGGCGCATTGTTTGATGACGGGGCATGTGCCGCAGAGATTCATTGCCGCCTGGAGTTCTTTCGGGTCTGGTGAGAAGAAGAGTTCGGGGTCTGTTTGTGCGCAGATCGCGTCTGTCTGCCAGTCGTAGGCGGTCATGAGAGTCCTAGGGTTTTGAGGATTTGTAGGCGGGCGGTGGCGGGTGCGTGCCGGTGCACGCACGCTGCGGCGAGGCGTAGTTCTTCGGGCGTGTTTCGGGTGCGGGGGATGTCGGTGAGCATCGTGTCTACTGCTGCGGGTTGCGTTGCGTGGTGTGCCCAGGATTCACGGTTGCGGGTCATTGGGGGTTCTCCTTATCTGGTATCGGTTTTTCCGGATGCGCTCCGGGGATCGGGTTTTCTGGATACGCCAAGCACCCCCAAAAAGTGGGGGTGCAAGATCAACCCAGAAAAGGGGTGTTCAACTTTTTGCGTGTTCAAGAAAACTTGAACGCGCAGGTTCAGGTGGCCCTATTTCAATGGACACGTAGACGTGTCCTTTCTGGCACCGGTAGTCAAGGATTCTGTGGTCAGGGCCTTGAATGATCGTTGAGTTGTCGTCTTCCCACACCCCGGCGTCGACCATCCCGTCAATGAGCGCTTTGATCGTTGGCCACCAATTTGGGGCGTCCCGTCGGCGTCTGTCCTGGAACCCAAGCCAGGCGATGACGCGGCATGGGGTGGGACCACGAAGGCCCCGAGATTCACTCTCAGCGAGTTGTCTCAGGGCCTTCGTTTTCTTTGCCTTCACATGCGGATTCAGTCTTTGATTCGATGTGAGGATCATCGCTTGTGGGATCAGGAAATCAACCTTCATCACGCCCCCGTGCTGCGATTTCGCTGCCGAGTGCGATGTATCCGGCCGCGTCCACCCACGAGTCTGTGTGACCGGGGGTGCCGACAAGGCGGGAGATTTTCAGCTGGGTAAGGCACAGGGCAACCTGCTCCGGGGTCACATCCACGCCGAGGATGGGGGTCCAGAGTGCGGCTAGTCTCGTGAAAGACTCAGCCGCATCACCGTAGTCTTTGGCGCGGTCCCCAGAAATCAGGGAAGCCGCTGTCGTCAAAGTGACCTCACGGACAGGGGGTGTGGTTGTAGCTAGCGATATGAGATATGAAGGAGGAATCCAAACGGTTTCCTTCGCGCCTTCCAAAAGGACCTCATAGCCACAGCAGCTATCTGAGCTCTCTCTGATCCATGCCTCTCTGCCTCCATGTACGGTGTGGTTTGCCTTCACCCGCACTCGGTCGCCTGGTTTGAAGTCGCTCACTGGTCCTCCTTGAAGTTGGCGAGTGTGTTGAGTGCTTCGGCCAGTTGGCTTTCGGATGCGTAGTATGGGTGCTCTTGCGCGAAGCCGCGAAGGGCGGACCTGACAGCGTTTCTGTCTCCGTCGTTGAAGTCCGCCATGCTCGTGAGGTTCTCACCCCACCCGTTGCAAGAGCACCCGGTGTCTGCGTGCCAGAAATAGCGGCGGTTTTGGGGACTCCAGTAGACGCTGATAAGACCCCATTCGTAGATCGCGTCCCCGAGTGCGACGACTTCTCGCCATCCTCGCGTACCTTCCTTTACTTCTGGTGAGCAGTAGAAGTGGCCGCTTAGTGGGCTTTCGAGGTCAGGCATTTTTCCGTCCTTTGCACTTTTGTTGGTGCCGGTACACCAGCTTTTGCTGTGTGCGTGGCATGGGTGAGTATTGGATATCGAGGCCGCACACCCCGCAGGTGAGAGGTATGGCTTTCATCAGAAGGGTGCTTTCTCTGGGAAGCCGCCGTTTTGTGCGCCCCACGGGTCAGGTGCGGGGGAGGGAGTGGGCGGCTGGGTTGGGGCTTGTTGTCGGGCGGGGACGATGCCCACGACGTCGGCTAGGACCTCGAAAGAGGTTTGCTTCGTCCCGTCCTGCTTCTCCCACTCACGGGCATCCAAGCGGCCTGAGATAGCGACGATTTGCTTATCTGCGAGGTGCTCGGCAAGGTGCTCAGCCTGCTTCCCGAAGACGGTTACGTCACGCCACGCGGCACCTACGTCTTTCCATTCGCCGTCGATTTGGCGGTGTGAGTTTTCCACCGTGCGGAAGCGCAGTAGGGGTTTGCCTGCCTGCGAAAATTTGAGTTCGGGTTGCCCGATGATGCGGCCTTGAAAGCTGATCTGTGCCATTTCATTGTCCGTTCTGTAGTTGTTGTAGGTGTTTGGTCTTGTCAAGGCTGAAGCCAGCCCAGTACCAGGAGCCGAGGGGTGTGGTGACTTCGATGACGGGTGTGGAGGTCGCGCCCAGGGCAGCGATACGCTCGGCTGCTTCAGGGGTTTCGCGGATATTCACGGTCTCAAAAGTGATGCCGTGCTTAGTCAGTGCCCGTGCTTGGGCGACACAAGGCCCACACCCCGGTTGGGTGTAGAGGATGACGGTCATGCGATTTCTGCCCTTCTTTTTGCTTGTAGTGCGGGTGTGTCACCGAATCGCTTCTCGATGCCTCTTGCGAGTACGGTGAGGAGCCATACGCGGTCCTGGTTTCGTTCAAGCCACTTTTCTGTCGCGTCCACGCGCCACCTCCGCACTGATCCGCAGCCTTGGGCCATCGGCTGTCTGGGAAAAAAGAACGGCTGGCCTCCCGATGACCCGGAAACCAGCCGCATGCGCGAAGTGCTTATACTCATCAAGGCCTTCACGTCGAAGATCCCGCCGAGACAGCGAATCATCGATGATCGGCCACGTATAAATCAGCCTCACCCCGCTTCACCTCCAGCACGTAGGGCTTCGACGCGGGCGACAATGGCGGGTTGCAGGTCTGGTGAAGCTGACCCCCACCACTGCTTTAAGGTCGCCTCGTCTGTGCACGCGGCGATCATGTCCGCCGTGACCTGTGGGGCTTCCGTAAGCCGCTGCACCGTGTACACCGTAGATTTCCCGCGGGACACGATCAGCACTGTCGTCAAAGGCGCTTTAGCGAGGTCAGACATGTGCGAGATGCGGATACCGCCGACTTCTTCACCCGCGTACTTCACTTTCTCGTCGCAGAAAAGAGTCAGCCGCTTGCCGGCGTATTTTGACCCGTCTGGCCCCCACCCGGACACCAGGACGCGGCGCATAGACTTAGACGGTCGCCACACCCGGTCAAGACCCACAAGGCGGATGTTCACGGGCTGCTCACGGTTCCCCTTGCTCACGCTCTCGATCGTGAAAGTACGAGGCCCGGACACTTGCAGGTCCACCGCATCCAGCTGGTCGGACTTCGGTGTAATGGTCTCTGTCAGGTCCATCAGAAAATCTCCATCATGTCGTAGTCGATGCGCTCCGTCGGCGGTAGGCCCTCGATGGCGCGTAGGTATTGGTCAGTGATGCTTGTCGCCAGGGACTCGAAAGCCTGCGCGGCGGTGATAATCGCTTCGTGCCAGCGCGGGTCAGGATGGACTCTCTTAGTCCACAGCGGCATGCCATCGCGGTAGGAGATGTAGTCCAGCCAATCCCGCCCAGACACGAGTAACCCGCACTGAATTTGAGCCATGTGCACGCTCGGCACTTCACCCGTGAGGATCGTGTCGAGCTGGTAGCGCTGCTTCCGGGACTTCACCTCGATCAGCCCGTCATCACCCACGAGGCCATCAGGTGAGTACCCGATTTTTGTTCCCCATTCGTCGCGGACCATGAAGCCGACCTCCTGCACTGGTGCGTGATGCTCGGCGTAAATGCTGCGTGCGATTGGCTCGTCAAAAGTGCCTCGCTCCATGTCAGCGGTCGGGCGGATTGGCTCCACATAGTCGGTGAGGCGCTCGGCGATGAGGGTTTTCATCACCCCGCGCGCCGTGTCATTTGACGCCGGTTTCAGGGTGGACGGGGTGATGAGCTTGCCCACGACGGACGCGGTGATGATGCCGCACCTTGCGTCCAGCCATTCTTGTGTGCCTTGCACGAGGTCGGTGTAGGTTTTAAGCGGCATTGTGTTTCACCTGGTTTTCCATGTCGGAGGCGATTTCTGCGAACCACACCGGCGTTGGTGGACACCATGCGGGTGGTTCTGTCAGGTCGATCTCGGTGGTTTTGTACTCACCGGCGTGGGTGATGCCAATGGCGAAGCACGCTGTTTGCACACCGTCGTAGTGAGCCATGGCTTCGTACGCGATGTCAGTTACGCGAAAAGTTTGCCCTGTGATCGTGGTGTCGTACGCCTCCCCGATTGGGGCCAGGTGCGCGGCGATTCTCTTGATGCTCATGCCATCTCCTTGAGTGCGTCGATTAGTCGTGTGTAGCCTGCCCAGATTTCGGCGTCTGTGAGGCCTTTGTCGCGTAGGTTCTGGTCAAAGTCGGTCATGATGGTTGGGTCCGTTCTGGATGTGTAGGTAAAGGGCTTGAGCGATGTGGCGTTCTACGTCGTCGGCGTCTTGGGTACCGTCGATGTGGACGTCGAGGAGGTGCGCTAGTTCGGTCAGGAATGCGTGTCCGAATGGCCTAGTCATGTGCATTCCTCCAGGGTGAGTGCGGGGTCGCAGAGGGGGATTTGTAGGACGTGTGCGAGTCCTGCCCAGATGAGTAGGGTCGCGACGATGAGTAGGATGGTGAAGATCGCTGGGAGGTGGCGTTTCATTTGCGTCCCCGGAATGTGAGGAGCGCGAGACCACCGAGGAAGAGCAGTGCGGCGGCGGCGACTAGCTTGTCCTCTACGCCGGTTTCGGCTAGGACAGTCCGGCCAGTCTCAGCTGATGGTGCAGGTGCAGGCTTATGGTCATCACCCTGCTGGTCTGATGCAGGCGCGCTTGGTGCAGGTGATGGGTCAGGGTCCACGGGGTGTGGGCGGTCGACCACGATGGCCTCTCCCACCCCTTCATCAACCGGGTCCTCGCTGCTGTCGTCGCAGACGGGTTGGTCGATTGGCCCGGTTGTCTCGGAGACATACTCAAACTCACCGAGGACCCATTCACCGTCGTCCCACACCCAGTCAGCCTTGTAATCGTGGACCGTGACCAACCCGGATTCACAGTCGTATGACTTGTCGCCGTACCATTGCGGGGCTGGTTTCTCCGGACGCGTAGGCTCGGGTTCGGGCTCGGGTTCGGGCTCGGGTTCGGGGTCTGGTTGGGGGTCTGGTTCTGGTTCATGGGCGGGGTCCTCAGTGGGTTCTTCCGGCTCAGGCTCTGGGGTGGGCTCCGGTGTGGGTTCCGGCTCCGGGGTTGGTTCGGGAGTAGGTTCCGGCTCAGGTGTCGGTTCTTGTGTGGGTTCCTCAGTCGGTTCCTCTGTTGGTTCTGGCTCTGGTTCAGGTGTTGGTTCTGGCAGCGGCTCCTCGACGGAAGGCACGCACCCAGGCCCAACGGGTGACTGTCCGCCCTCACCGAAGTGCTCATTGAACTCCGCCACCTGCACCCACTCGACGCACAAAGGCTGGTCACTGAAAGCACTCCACGGCATAAAGCTCTCGCCGATCCATTGCCCGCCCGGGTGACCGTTATTCGGGTCAAAATGCACACCAAAGTTGCCCTGCTCGGTGCGGATGTTCACGTGCCCGTGCGCTTCCAACGGTGCAGGGAAGGTGATCCCCTCCACACCAACCGTGTACGGGGTAGGGCTATCGCTGCCGCCCGCGAGCGCAGGAATTGGGCAAAGAAAAAGGGCCGCTGTTGCGGCCCCAACAATTTGGGTTCTCATGATTCCTCAGATTCGATTTCGTTTTCAGATTGTGTTCTCTCCCAGCGGCGGTCCACCTCGTTCGCCAACCAAGACTCATACGGGTTACCCATCAGGCCCCCTTAAGATCGCGGTTCATTGCGCATCCACCGCCAAAGCTCGTCAGCTGCGACAAGACGCACACTCACAGGCTTCCCATGCACACGCGGATCCAAAGTTTCGAGGTCACCGGCGTTAATGGCCCGCGTGATGACATCCCGCGACACACCAAAGGCCTCAGCGGCTTCCTTCACGCTGTAAACTTGCTTACTCACGCCGTGGCCTCCTTCAGGTACCGGTTGATGAAGTACTCTTGTCCTTTGCCGGTAACTTTTGTTGTTTTGTTGATTGAGATATGACCGTCAGAGTGGCTGATGGCGGTTTCTTTGATGCGGAAAAGTTCTAAGTCCATCGCTTTCTGTGTGGGCATGTTCCAATCACTGCCACGTCGATTGATTAGGAAACCATCCTCACGAAGCTGCTCATACAAGCGGTTCTGGCCGATATCCACCCCATTACCGCGGAGAATCTTCGCCAGCTCGCCAATCAAGATCGTGGACTGTGATGCAGCCACCGAATCAGCGAAAAGGACCTTCGGGGCGTTTGCTTTCGCCTCGCTCTCTAGAAGCTCTTTCCGTTCTTCGACGTCAGCAAGTGCGCGTAGAGCCTCGGCGTATGACCGTGGTGCCATTGTGTAGCCGCCAGTGCGCCGGATTTGGGGGAGGACTTCGTGAGTGATCCACCGCTTGAAGGCTTTGGCTTCGGGTTTGCGGGACTTAAGCACTAGTGAGTACATGCCTGCCTCGGTCACGTACCCCATTTCTTGCATGCCTCCGGGGGTGTACACAGTGTGTACTCCCTTTTCGTCATCATCGAGTAGGGCGATGGATGAGCGGTTGAGATCTAGCGCCTCTAGTAAGTCCCGGGTGATGAAGGCTGGCTCATCGTTGACCATGATGGTTCGTATTTCTTGAGTGCCGTACACGAACGGCTGTAAACTGGTCATTACTGTTTCCTTTTGGGAATGTCGAAGCCCACCAGCGACCACTGGTGGGCTTTGGTTTATCGGGGTGCTATCTCTAGCGGGATACAGCGAAAAAAATCATCTCCGCTCAAGCCGCAGTAACCACATCAGGATTCACGGGGCCTTCGTCCCTTGCGTGTCGTGGTGTGATGCCTTGTTTTAGGCGTCGTGCTGCGATCCCTTCATGGAATGCCCGCTGGTAGATCGTGTGCTCCACATTCCAGCCGGGCTTCGCGTGACGCGGAGTGTACTTGTCGGTGTTCATGCTGCTTGCCTTTCTAATTGGAATTGCTTGCGGAGGATGCGCTGGATTGCTGTGCGTGCCGTGGGGTCCGAGTGCGGTTCACTGATCGACCCGAAAAGTTCTACGTCGCGTGCGTCAATGTCCGCGCACCAGGCTTTGAAAGCTTCCGCCTCGAGAAGCTGCCCTGCGATACGGTCAGCTGCCCGGCTGGACATTTTGATGCCCATTTGCAGGGACTCAGCACGGATGATGCGACGAAGCTTGACGAAACTCGTTTCAGACATGGAAGTGCCTTTCAGTTCAAGGCCCACACAGTGTGGGTGCCGCCGTACGACGGTCTTGGTGAAACAGGGGGAGGGGGGTTAGGCGGCGATGCTTTGCGCTGGTTCAGCTACTTCGCTGAAGTTCTTAGCGAGGCCCGCTCGGATTGCGCCAACAATGAAGGCGACTGACGGGGAAGTTTTGCCGAGTTTTACTTGGCTGTAGTACTGGCGGGTGACTCCGATTGCTGCTGCAATTGCTGAGTCTGTGAGTCCTGTGCTTGCGACTCTGTCTAGAAACTCTTTGGTGAGTTGCGCTTGGGGCTGGCCCACTGGATTCTCCAATCGTTGCGGTTCGCAATGCTTTCTTTGCGATATGCAAGACACTATCCGCACTCCGCAACCCTTGTCAAGCGTTATCGCAAAACTTCTTTTGCGGAGCGCAAATCTTGTGTACAGTAGAGGCATGGACACAATCACTTGGCTTGAAGAAGTGCGTGGGGAAGCCACATACAACGCCCTCTGCACACGCGCCGGGGTCACCCCCTCGACTCTCAACCGGCAGATCGAGCGCGGATACCTAAGCCCCCCAGAAATGGTGAAGATAGCGCGCGCTTACAAGCGAGACGTGCTTGAAGCGCTAGTGATCTCAGGGCTTGTCACTGCGGACGATATTGCATCTAGTGCGCAATCAAAGTCGCTCACGGAGGCTTCGGATGAGGAGATCGCGGAGGAGGTTTGGCGGCGTCTTGTGGGAGGGCAAGCGGGTGAAGCGATCACTGGCCCTATCGACTCAGACTTGCCACCGCACTTGTCAGTGGTCCCGGATAATGTCGCGGCCTATAAGAATGACGGGACGCACCGGGAGTTTGACGAGTCCCAGTGGGATGACTAAGGAGGACAATGCAGAAACTCATGGAGCACGCGGCACTCTTGGGGTGCCGCGTGTACTTCCTCCCCTTACATGAGGGCATGTACGGGTATCTCGCCACCGGGCAGGACGTGGTAATCAACTCCCGGCTACCGGAAGGCTTCCAGCGGGAAGTCTTAGCCCACGAGCTAGGCCACGTCCACTACGGCCACGACCTGCGCACACGGCACGACAGTCCACGCGACGAAACACGGGCCGACATGTACGCCGCGCGCCTACTTATCGAGCCGATAGAGTATGCAATAGCAGAATCCCTACACGATGGGTGCCACCCATCGATAGCGGGTGAACTGCGAGTATCAAGGAAGATGCTAAAAATCTGGCTTCAGTGGATGAAAGGCAAAGCGGCATGAGTGACCAGAAGGAACCGCCTGACAAGCTGTCGGCCCTCATTGCTCTCTACCAGTCTGGGGCAATCACGCTGGAAGAATTTAAGCGTGAGAAGGAAAAGTTGGAAGCGGCAACCCCGGAGATAGTCGCCACTACGCTGCCAGGCGATGAAAAACCAAACAGCACTTGGAAATGGATTGTGTGGCCAATAGGCATCGTTGCTGCCCTTGCCTTCTTTGGGTCACTCGGAGACGATGACGCGAAAGATGACGAGGTCAGAGACTGGGAAGTCACAAGCATGTGTGAGCAATGGGTCGACAAACAACTGAAAGCCCCGTCAACTGCGAAATACTCTGATCAAGTTGTGAAGAGCACTGGAGTGCTCAAGTGGGAAGTTACTGGAGCAGTCGACTCTGAAAATTCTTTTGGTGCCATGATCCGCAACGAGTGGACGTGCTCAATCTATCTTGACGGTGACACATTCAGAGGAAGGGTGAGCGTGCAGGAGTGATGAGAACACAAAAAGGCCCCCACCCGATGATGGGTGGGGGCTTTGTTTATGCTTCGAGTTGTAGGGCTTGGGCGACTTTTTGGAGGGCTTCACGTGCCCGCTCAGTATCAGAGTGGAGATAAGCCTTTGTGGAGAGGATGGTGGCGTGTCCCATGATCGCGATAATCGTTTCGTCGTCCACGCCTGCTTTGCGTAGTAGGGTCGCTGCCGTGTGGCGGGCTTCGTAGAGGTCGTAGGCTGGTACGCCCGCCGTTTCGCAGAGGGTGCGCCATGCTGCCACGTCCTGCTTATCCGTGAGAGGTCTACCGTCCGCGCGGCACCATACAAGGTCGTAGGGTGAACCCCCTTGGGCCTCCCGCCAGGCGAGCAGGGCTGCTTTCATCCATGGCACCATTGGTATGATGCGCTGCCCTGAATCGGTTTTAGGTCGCACGAGGTGGTAAGAGTCCACCAAGTGCGTGGCTTCGTAGTCGTCTGGGACGCGGAAGCCTGACGTGCGATCACGCGGTGTCTTGTAGGGGACGGGTTTGAGCTGCCAGGAGATGTCAATGGTGTCAGCGTCGAAGTCGATGTGCGCCCATGTGAGGCCGCGCGCTTCGGCAGGGCGCAGGGCTTGCAGGAGGGCTGCGACCCACCTGGAGGCGTCCGGGCGGGCTAGTGCGGCTTGTAGGACGATGAGTGCGTGTTCTAGTGGGATAGCGTCGCGTGTGGATTTCCCTGCCTTTGGGCCGGAGACCTTCAGGGGTGCGTCGGGGACTGTGTGGCCTCCTTCGGTGAGGGCGTCGTTGAGTAGGGCCATGAGGACTGCGTGTGTGCGGACAGCGGATGATGGTTTGAGTCCCGCGTCCCGCACGGCGTTGTGTACGGACCTGATGTGCCCGGGGTTGAGGGTGGCGAGTTTGACGTGGCCGATGGTGGGGATTATCCACTTGGTGACGGCTGATCGGGTGGAGGCGTATGACTGTGGGCGTAGTGTGCGTTCTTGTAGGGGTAGCCATTCTTCTGCCCATGCTTTGACTGTGGTGGCTCGTCGTGATCCTTCGGTGGGGATGCCGTTGCGGGCGATTTCTCTTTCGCGGTCGCGCATCTTGCGTTGGGCTTCGGCTTTGGTTTTTGCGGAGACTGTGATTCTTCGCCGGGTGCCGGTTGCGGTCCATCCGGCTTCGATGGTGCCGCGCCATCTGCCGTCGGCGGAGTAGTAGAGGGAGCCTGCGCCCTTTGGTCTGGTCGCCATCGTGGGGCCTCCTTTTCGTGGTAGCCATGTCGGTAGCCATAGCCTACGGTATCTAGCGATCGTCAGCGTAGCGGAGTGGCGTGTTTCTGCGGTTCTTGGGCCACTTCCAGGGTATAACCTTTTCACTCGTAATGAAAAGGTCACGAGTTCGATTCTCGTAGGCGGCTCCAGCAGCACCAGTGGTTTACCAAGAATCAGTAACGTCTGAAAAGCCCCGAAACCTTGTCTGGTTTCGGGGCTTTTCACGTCACTGTGGCCGAGTGGCGGCGCATCGTCAAGCGTGGTCAGGACACTGTGGCCCAAAAACCTTCAAGAGCCGATGTGGGGCGACCGTTGGTCCCCCAGGCGCCTTTGTCGTACCCGCCGTTGTAACCGGGCGTGGCCGCTGGTTCCCAATAGAAAACCCCAAGTCCACCCGCGCTACTTGTGGATTGAATGATCTTCGTGATGAAGCTTCGTGTGGCCGCAGGCTGGTTGTATGGTAGGCCAATTTCTGACACGATCACATCTTTTCCGTACTGTGACTTCAGGTTGCGCATGTTCGCTGTTGCGCTGTCGACTGCACCGGACCAGGTTGACGCTGTGGGGTAGAGCGACATGCCGATCGCGTCGAACTGGGCGCCGTGGGCGATGATGCCACCAATGTTCCAGGTGTAGAGGGAGGCGTTGTCCCCGTTGGCGAGGTGCACGATAGTTGTGATCGAGGGGTCAATGGATTTCACGGCGTTGTGACCGGTGGTGACGAAGTAGGCATAGTTCCGCATCGCTGTGGTGGATGCGGATGCGCGGCCGTTGGGCCACAGCATGCCGTCGTTTGTTTCGTTTCCGATTTGTACCCACGTAGGTGTGACACCGTAGCTGCGCATTGTTGTGAGCACTGACCGCGTGTAGGTCCAGATGGTGTCCATGAGTTGTTGATCTGTGAGTCGGGCCCATGCCGCTGGTTTGGTTTGTTGGCCGGGGTCAGCCCAGGAGTCGGAGTAGTGGAGGGTGAGCATGACGCGCATGCCTTTGTTTTTTGCTCGTTGGGCGAGCCGCGCCGCTTGTTCGGTGTTGAGGTAGCCGTTTGCGTAATCCGTGGATGGGTTGACCCACACGCGGATGCGGGCGGACTCGATTCCGTAATCCGTGCGCAGAATGTCAAGGACGTCGCGGGTGGTTCCCCACTTGTCTTTCCAGGTGTGTCCCTGGGCTTCCATCCCGGGGATCCAGGATATGTCAGCGCCTTTGGCGAATGGTGGGGCGGCGTGGGCTGGGGGTGTGGCGTGTGGACTGGTGACCGCGAAGGTCAGGGCAATGAGCACTGTGAGTATGACTGCCAGTGTGGCGCGTTGTCGCGGTTGGCGTGTGGTGGTGACTGCTCGCGTCGTTGCGTGCATGGTGTTCCTCTCCGTTGAGAACGCCGATCGTCTGTGACCGGTCACAGACTAATCTAGCCTTCTCTGTGCTCTCTGTCATGGGCACGCTGTTATCAGCGGGGGCCTACCGTGCACGCAACTGTGCCCGCTCCCAGTGTGCATGTGTACGCGTGTCGTGGATTGACCTATTGGGTGAGTTGAAGGAGGAACTCCACTGACCCGCTTGGCTCGACGCTGACAAACCCTAGGTTTGGTGCCTGGACCCCGAAGTCGGCAAAGGTGATGGGGATGTTCCCGGCAACTTGTATGCTGTTCCCGTCGACGGCTGCTTGAAGTTCGGCTGTGACTGGTTGTGTTTCTCCCGCGATGGTGAGTTCGCCAGCGACAGGCATGGCGGATATCTCGCCGTTGGTGAGGAGTTCGGTGACGTCAACGGGTTCAGTGAGGGTAAACACGGCCGTGGGAAAATCGGCTGTCTTGAGAGTGTTTTCCCGGAAGTAGTCATCACGACGTTCCTCGTCCGTGGCGATGGATGCGGTATCGACGGTGATGCTGCCTGAGTCGAGGGTGTGGTCAGTGACTGTTAATGTTCCGGTCACGTTGTTGGTGCGGCCTACAACTGTGACGTCGGTGCCGTTGAGGACTTCGTCAACTCGGTACCCTGCGTAGGAGCCTGTTCCTACTGTCCAGCTTCCCGATGCGTCAGTGAGTTGGGCTTGTTTGGTGCCACTGCCCGTGCCATTGCCTGGCTCGGTAGTCCTTGCTGTGACCGTGGGCGCGGCTGGGGCTTCACCAACAATGTAGTCGCGGTAAATGATGGGGCCGACAAAGGCCAGGAGCAGGCCAAGGACAACAAGGACGGCGATGGTGATGATGATGCCCCGGCGTCGTGACGACTGTTGGGGGTTGGATGGCGTGGTGCTCATGGTGATCCTTTCGCGGGTGTGGAATCAGTGCACACGTCAACGTGCAGTTGCACGCACGTTTTGTACGCTAAAGCGCTTTCCTGAGGAACCACTGGGCGCACCACAAAATCTATGCAGTGCCATGCATAATATGCGCATTATTGTGACGAGCGTCAGTGACGGTCGTCTCGGCTGATAAGACACCGCCCATGTTGTCCATGCCGATGTCGATGCAGAACTCACCATGTGAAACACCTTGCCAAAATTGCGAACAAGCATCTTGGGGAAGTTCACTATGCCCGTTATGGGGCGCTAAGTATCTCGCAGTGCGAGCATTCTCGGATCATTCATGATTTCACCCGCCAATTTCACCTGCTTTCTTTGTAGCTCACAGTAACGCATAGGTGTGTACCTCTCCCCATCAGCAAGGATGTGCTGTAGTCACCATTGTTGACTGCGCCAAAGCGCCGTATGTATGGAGCGATCTCGGGGGAGATCGCGACTGCATAAATGTGCAGTCGGATGAGTCAAGGCGGACCGCAACGGCCGCCAGTGCGGATTGGTGTCAACAATGGCGATCACAATGTCACGGGTACAACGAATGGTAGGCGTCGGCGCGCTCGCCGCCGCTCTCATGGGGGCAACAGCGCTTCCCGTCTTCGCATCCTCCGGCGACACGCCTGACACTGGTTCTGTGCTCTACACGCTTGACGGATACACCGTGACCACCACGGGTATCCACCTCACTGACGGCCAAACCTTCGGTGATCACTGGCACGTCAATGTTCGCTACACCTCATCGACCCAGCGGACAGCAACCCCTTCGTCCACGGGGTTCCACATCGAAGGAAAATGCAGCAACCCTGATCGCCACCCCGAATGCTCAGACGGATCACCCATGACCAGGGCGCAAGCAGCAGACCTCATCGGGGAGAAATTTGTGTCATGGGAGGATCTAGGGCTCGACCTTGATGGTCGTACCTGTGTGTCCTGGGTGCAAGTGAACTCCTACAACGACCACTTTGGTGAAGGAAAAACGGCTGGGAAGAAAGTCTGCGGACCTTTCACCACCACAGACACCCCTCAACTGACGACTCCAACTGCACCTCCGGTGGCCTCTGACGAGGACCCCACCCCGGACCCCACTGATCCCACCGCAGACCCCACCGACCCTGACGACACCCCAGTGTCGGAACCGTCAACAGACCCCACCGACCCTGCGCCAGGGGAAACAACTGACCCCAGCAATGATCCAGGCACACCTGCAGACCCAACCGGCGCATCACCAGACAGTTCCGAACCCGGGCTGACCCCCGATGAAGGTGTTGCAGGGACAGTGCAAGACAACCCCGCAAGTGTTGTCACCGATGGAGACGGGGTGACCGTGGCCGCCACAGATGACGCAGACGATGAATCAGTGGCCGGAGCGGTCGCCGGGCCGCAAGACCCGACGCTCGCGGAGACCGGAGCGTCAGCAACCCTCATCGCTGTCATTGTGTTGTCGCTGTCCCTCCTGGGTGCAGGGTTCGCGATCTTCCGGATTGCCCGTCGAGCGTAAGAGGCCTCAAGGACTTCGCTGACAACCAGACGATCAGCGCCGCAACGATGTGACAACCACCTGTCAGAACAATGTGTGGGCTTGGTGTGAAAACACCAGGCCCATACCTGTTTTCTCAAAGAAGAGCGAAGGAATCGTAGAAGTACGCTGAGTGGTGTGGGGAAATGTCACCACCTCGACGCATAATGGGCGTGGAGAGTTGTCCAGCCAAAGGATCATCATGTCGTCATCGCCAGCGGAGCCGGTCACAGCCGACCCCGACGCCCCACGGGACGATGCGTGGTTCACGGCTCTCTTCCATGAGCACGCCACATCTGTTCACCGCTACCTGCTCCGGCGAGCACATACTGATGACGTTGAGGATCTCACCGCCGAAACATTCGCGGTGGCCTGGCGGCGTAGAGATGACATTCCTCACGGGTTTGAATTGCAGTGGCTGTTTCGTACCGCAGGGTTCCTTGTCTCAAACCACCACCGGAAAAAACGTGCCACTCCCGTGGAAGAACTTCCGGAACGGGACACAACCATTGACCCGATGCACGATGTCATCGACGATGAAGGACTCAAGCAGGCGTTTCGTCAGCTCAGTGACCGGGACAGAGAAGTCCTTCTGCTCTCAGCGTGGGAAGGTTTAGGGGCAAGTGACAATGCTGGGGTGCTCAACATTTCATCAAATGCCGCCTCAGTGGCGTTATCTCGGGCACGAAGCCGCCTGCTTCACGCGCTCGACGGTGACGTGAGTGACACATCGTCACCCAGGTAAGACTGTAAGAATAAGAGATTAGCCGACATACAGGGGGTAGAGGGCGCACTGCGGGTCATTGGAGGAGAAATGGACGACAACACACGGTGGGAGCAGTTTCGCGCTGCCGATCCCGCACGCCATAGCTCACCACCTGACCTTGAGGCTCTTCTTGCGCTGACCCGAGAGAAAATCGCTCGCGATGACAGCGCCAACTACAACGACAACACTCCGGATGCGGCTCATGGCGAAGCTCCAGGAGTTTCCAATGTCATCCCGTTGTCGTCACGTCGCCGCGTCACACGGGTCCTCCCGTTTCTCGCCGGTGCCGCCGCCTTCGGCCTCATCATGGGTGGGGGAGGGTATGTCATTGGAGCCCAAAAACCCTTCACCGACAACCACTACTCAACGGTGGGAGACCCGACAGCCTCGGGCACACCAGATATCCAACCAGCCCCTCCCCACAGTGGAACCGAACAGCTGACCCCGGAGATGTGGCCGGTACCCTCCGCACGTGAGGTATATCGGGCTGGCGACGGACTGTCCACCACGACATCCACAGGTGTCGTGTCGTCAGTGGACACCACAGATGTCGTGACCCCTGCCATGTTTGACACCCTGAAACAGGTGTTCCAGGTTCAAGGGGACACACGCACTGAATGGGGTTCTTACGTCACCGGGGATGGTGCAGACCTCACCCTCTCACTCAGTGGTGGCGCACCAGCCTTCTTCTACTTCCAGGACACAGCTGTCCTGGATGCTGACGGCACCCCAGACACAGATACAGCCATCAATGTCGCAACTGGTATCCTCAACGACCTCAACATTGACCCCGCCACGCTGTCTATGACGACGTCAACCAGCACCTATTTCTCTGAGAACAACGAACGGGACGTGGTCGTTGTGGAAGCAACGCTCTCAGACAACGCCACCCAAGACGCGTTGTCGTGGAGCTTTGTCGTCAACGGCGATCAGGTGTATTCCGCGTCCGGCACACTCGGGGACATCGTGGCGCTCGGGGACTATGACCTGGTGAGCGCACGTGACGCAGTTTCCCGCCTCGGTGATTCTCGATTCTCCGTGACAGCAACGGGAATCATGCCCATGATCGAACGACACCTCAGTGGTCCGCAGACCGAATCAGGGCAACTGAACTCACGCGACAACCAATCTCACGCGGAGAGCACCGGAGACGCATCGTCTCCCGATGCGCCCGTAGGAACGTCGGCGCAATCAACACCGTTGGACAGGGATACCCCGCCTGAAGGCGTCGGGGCACTAGCACCAGGGGCTGTGCTGCCTTGGCCAGTGACCGTGCAAACGATTGTGGCAGCAGAACTGACCTCCGCACCACTCACCCTTGACGATGGAAGCTATGTGATTGCGCCCGTGTGGACACTCACCGCAGAATCTGGACGCGAATACTCCGTTATCGCTGTGGCTGAGCGGCACCTTGATCTTGAGGACCGCTGAAGTTCTCCGACACATTCTCCAAAAACGCGGGAACCCACCCAAGATACCCTTTGAGCCACCGTCTGGTCACCGCATCGATGGGGAAAAACGTGGCGCTACGCCCATTGTCACGCACAGCAAACGTCGGGACTTCTGAGTCCTCTGAGATCATCCACGCTGAGTCATCACCATAGGTGATCAGCAGGTCCCCAAGAGCCACCCCCAGTGCATTGGTCACATAGGTGTGGCTCCACTTGTTTCGCCGGGAGTGAGTATGCCAGGCCGTGCAATATTTGTCGTAGAGTGCGGACAACGTGTCGGTGTCCACTTGCGGGTCGGTGGGGTTGCGTAAGTGGTGGCGCATTTCTTGAAGCCACATGCGTTCGTGAATGTCGAGTTCCCGGAGCTTGAGCGGGGTGACCGCGTCGAGCGCGGTGATATCGCCAGATTCAGGGGACAGCGGCCCGTGCTCTTCAATGTTGAAGAGCATCGGGAAGGTGCCAGTCAGTGCAGAAGAAACTGAGGGGGCAGTGCCTGCCGTGAATGCGCTTGCTGAACTGTGTGTCGACGAGACAGACGGCGCAGAGTGCGCTGTGGCGGCGGTTGCCGCTGTGCCGGTGGCGCTGAGAGCGCTCGCGGCAGAGGGGGCAGACAGACTCGACGCCGCGGTGCGCGCATCGGACATCCGTTGGGCACGTAACTGTGCTCGCGTGAGAGGGACCTGGGCTGGTCGGGCGCCAGCAGGCAGGGTTGGGGTTGTCGTTGGCCGATGTGCGTCAATGCTGGTGGGAGTGCTGACGGACGGGGCAGACGATGCACTAACTCCGGTGGTTGCGGACGCTGCGGATTCGCGGTGGTGACGGTGCAGTGCTCGCCGGGTCAGGGGCCGGTCGGGAGCGGCCTCCTGTTCGGCTGGGTACTGCAGTTCATACATGGTTCGTTTATCGGCCTGTCAGGTCGTCAATGTGAGTTTCCCTACCACACGGTTGACGTTTGGTGGGGGTGTGGTGTGTAGTGCATGAACGGTGATCGTCGCTGGTCACGTCATGTCTTCCATTCTTGAGGTGATTGTGACGTGGTTCAAGGTCGCCACGCCCACCGGCAGTGGCTAGTTCTGCCCGTGGACAACTGCCCTGGCTCAAATGCGCGGAAAATCGCGCATCGCGCGAGGTCACGAGACCATAACGATGTGGGGGTGGGTGTCAGCGCGCGCTGACACCCACCCCCACATTCGTCCTGTCACACCCGGGTGCGATGATTACTCAACTGCAGCGATCGCATCGAGAACTGGCATACGGGTGGCCCGCCACGCTGGCCACACAGCAGCCAACACACCCACAATGATCGCTAGCCCTACCATGGCGCCCAGTGCGCTCCAGGGGATCGACAGTTCAGTGAATCCCTGATTCGCGAACACTGACGGCATCGCAGCAGCGACCGCGACCCCAGCTCCTAAACCGAGGAGAGTTCCAAACAAGGCTGTCAAGATCGATTCAATGATGATCGTTGCTGACAGTTGTCCCTTACCCAGACCCACCGCACGCATGAGACCGATTTCGCGGGTCCGCTCAATGACGGACAACGCCAACGTGTTCACGATCCCAAGGACCGCAATCACAATAGACAATCCGAGAAGCGCGTACAAGATCGTGAGGACCTGGTTCACCTGCGAGGCAAGCATCGAGGTGAAGTCTTCCTGGTCGTAGATGCTCAACACGTAGTACGGGGCTGCTGCATCCGCAAGTGCATCACGAAGTTGGTCACTACTTACCCCGTCAGCTGCATTGACCAGCATGTTCACGATGACACTCTCCGTGTCGGATGCGATGTTTTCCAGAACATCCGTCGACGCGAGGACTGACACTCCTAACGCTTGTGAGTTCATGATCGCGCCGATGGGCGCATCCACTGTGCCCTGGGTTCCAGTGATGGTGATGATGTCACCAATGGTCCATCCGTACATCTCCGCGGTGGCTTCCTGGATGACCAGTTCGCCGTCATCAAGGACATCCATGGAACCAGAGACGGGCTCAGTGAACCACAGGTCGGGGAACGTTCCAGGCGAGGCGGCGGCGAGTTGAATGTCTGCTGGTGGGCCAGTCACATCCTCGTCAGTGTCCGCTGCCTCATCCCATGTCAACGACGCGGGAGCGACAACAAAGTGTGACACCTCCCCAACTTCCGGGAGAGCTTCGATGTCAGTGGCGGCCTGCGGTGAGATCTCAAAGCTTTGTGATTGCACAATGAAATCGGACACCATCTCCTCAGCAACGACAGCTTTCATCGCCACGGTGACCGAGGACGCAAGAACTGACGCTGCAGACACCAGCGCCATCCCAATCATGAGAGCACTGGCTGTGTTCGCGGTTCGGCGCGGGTTTCGGATGACGTTGCCCCGGGCCATACCACCCAGTGGTTTGATGAACGCGGCGAAAGGTGCCCCTGCCAGGTACACGATGGGTTTGGCAATGATTGGGGAAATGATGAGCAACCCAAGGATAAGGAGGGCGGCACCATAGCCGAGGAGCGCTCCCATGGAAGCGTCTTCGTCTGCGCGTGCAACAAGCACCGCTGCGGTGACCATCGCGGCACCCCCCAGGGTGAGGAGCGCGCCAATGGCGATCCGCCACCAGGAAGGCCGAATCACCGGGGCCGCGTCATCGCGCATCGCTTCGACAGGTGCAGTGAGGGCCGCTTTGCGGGCCGGGAGTGCTGCGGACACCGCTGACACGAGAACACCGGTGGCGATGCCTAAGGTGATGATGAACGGGGTCAGCGGGATTGTTGACGCGAAGTCCATTCCCATGGCTTCAAAAACCACCTGAAGCGCGGCAACCAAGCCCCACCCACCAAAGACACCCAGCACCCCACCAATGAGGCCCACAAGGATCGCTTGAATGGTGACAGACATAAACACCTGACCTGGCGATGCGCCCACGGCACGGAGCATCGCGAACTCGCGTTGTTTTTGCCGCACGGTCATGGTGAACGTGTTGGCGATCACAAACCCGCCAACAAACAAAGCAATGAGCGCGAAGATCAGCAGGAATGTCGACAAAAATCCCAGCATAGAGTCGATTTGAGCTTGGGAGTCGTCGCGCATCTGCGTTCCGGTGACCACGTCCCACTCAGCGGAATCAGGAAGCGCAGACTTGATGGCAGCAACGAGGTCTTCTTCAGCGTCGGCGGTCACGTCTGGGTAGGTGGCTGGAGCGCCACCGGCGCCTTCGGCATACACAGCGATAGAGGACACCAAACCATCTGGGGCGAACGCTTGCTTGGCAGTGTCCAGGTCAAGGAGGACCAGCGATGCGCCTGCAAGGGACGCATCGAAAGTCACAACCCCGGACACAGTGACTTCGTGGATGTTGCCCGCGAGGATGACCGTGGTGGTGTCCCCCACGTCGAGTCCCGCACGTTCTGCTGTTTCTTGGTCAAGGGCGATCTCGGTGTCGTTGCGGGGGCCGCTGCCTTGGGAGATACGTAACGCAGGGTCGTCAGTGTGATAACCGAAACCTAACGTGGGTGCCCCACCAGAGCCGCCCACCGCTGTTCCGTCACTGCCTACAAGAACCAAGGTTCCGGAGTGGTCCGGGATTGCTGCGGCGACGCCCTCAACCACGGAAATATCCTCGGCGAGGTCGTCGGGGATGATTCTTTCCCCACTGCTTCCGGTGACCATGTCACCTTGATCACCGGTGGGGCGCACGTAGGCAGCCCCGTTGAGGCCGGTATCGACAATGTCGTTGAACGTGGAGGACAGCATGTCACGCAGAGCGAACGTGCCCACGATAAATGAGGTGCCCAGAGCCACGGCGATGATGGACATCGCCAACTTCAATAAGCCAGCGCGCGCATTGCGCAAAGCGACGCGAAGCATCAGTTGGACTCTCCTACCGCTTGAGTGAGCTCGGACAGCACGGTGAGGATTGAGTCCGGGGTGGGGTCGGTGATTTCGGTGACAATTTTCCCGTCAGCGAGGAACAACACCCGGTGGGCGTAGGACGCAGCGACCGGGTCGTGCGTCACCATGACAACGGACTGCCCCAGGGTGTCTACTGACTCACGCAGGAAGGTGAGAACTTCCCGCGACGACGTAGAATCGAGGTTCCCTGTCGGTTCGTCAGCGAAAACTACCGACGGTTTGGACACTAACGCACGGGCGCACGCAACACGTTGTTGTTGGCCACCAGATAGCTCGGCGGGGCGGTGCTTCAACCGGTTTCCCAACCCCACAGTGGACACAACCTGCTCGAAGAACTCCTCATCGACGGGCTGGCGGGCAATGTCGAGCGGCAGAGTAATGTTCTCCCGCGCGGTTAACGTGGGGACAAGGTTAAATGACTGGAAAATAAAGCCCAATCGGGTGCGGCGAAGTTTTGTGAGTTGGCGTTGATTCATGGAAGACACGGGATCTCCATCCACAATGACCTCCCCTGAGGTCACTGTGTCTAGCCCTGCCATGCAGTGCATCAATGTGGACTTCCCTGAGCCGGAAGGGCCCATGATGGCGGTGAATTTCCCGCGCGCGAAATCAACGGACACGTCATCAAGGGCGCGCACGGTTGTGCTACCGCGCCCATAGACCTTGGTCAGGTTCCTGGCGCGGGCGATCACGTCCGCGTCCACAGGGGTGTGGTCAAGTGTTGCTGTCGCCATGGTGTCGCTCTTTCATGATGAAGTTCGTGGGTAACAGGTTTACGATCTCACAACGTGTTCCTGCACGTCGTGAGGGCTGAACCCTGATTGGACCCTGAGTGGACCCTGAACTGCGTGGTGTCACCATCGGGGCTGGTCAGTGCTGGCAGCGTTCCGGTGCGTGGAAGACGTCCCAAAGTCCTAGGAAACCAGTGGGACAATGCAAGGGTGACAAACGTGGTGGATTCCCAACAGTCAGGTTCGTCTTCGTCTCATCCCAGCGTCGAGGCGCGCGCAGAGTTGGTTGACCAACTCCGGCGTGCAGTCGACGGCGAGGTGTCAGATTCCTCGTTGCGTCGTGCTGAGTATTCCACCGACGCTTCAAACTATCGTGTTGTTCCACAAGTTGTCGTCATACCGAAGACTATTGATGACGCCCGTGCAGCGATCGAGGTAACCCACCAGTTCGGTGTTCCCTTAACAACACGCGGCGCCGGAACCTCCTGCGCCGGGAACTCCATTGGTCCCGGTGTTGTCATCGACTTCTCCCGCCACGTCAACCGCGTCCTTGACATCGACCCCACCGAACGGATCGCGCGAGTAGAACCAGGCGTGATCATGGGATCACTTCAAGCCGCAGCGCGCCCCTACGGGTTACGGTTCGGACCAGACCCCTCCACCCAAAACCGGGCGACCTTGGGCGGAATGATCGGTAACAATGCGTGCGGCCCGCACGCAGTCGCCTACGGGCGCACGGCCGATAACGTCGTCAGTTTGGATGTCATTGACGGTCGCGGCGAACGTTTCACCGCAGGGGCTGACGGTCAGGGAATCGAGCGGGTCCCCGGTCTTGACCAGCTTGTGACCGCGAACCTTGCCCAGATCCGTACCGAATTTGGCCGGTTCTCCCGGCAGGTATCCGGCTACTCCCTCGAGCACCTTCTGCCCGAAAATGGCCGCAACCTCGCCCGGATGCTCACCGGCACAGAAGGCACACTGGTGTCCATTCTTGAGGCCACTGTCTCCCTTGTCCCCATCGCAGACGCCCCCACCCTCGTCGTGCTGGGTTACCCCGATATGGCCTCAGCTGCCGATGCGGTCCCTGGGTTGCTCGCGCATCGGCCGTTGGCAGTTGAAGGGCTTGACGCTCGCCTTGTTGAGGTTGTCCGGCGCGCAAAAGGAGCGCAGAACGTCCCCGATCTACCCCCAGGCGGCGGTTGGATGATGGTCGAAGTTGGGGGCGACAACGCCGCCGAAGCGATGGAGCGCGCCCATACGCTAGCGAAAGACTCCGGAACAACTCACTACAAGGTGTACCCGGCAGGCCCAGAAGCAACCAAAATGTGGCAAATCCGTGCTGACGGTGCCGGGCTAGCGGGGCGCACCGCATCGGGGGACCAAGCATGGCCCGGCTGGGAAGACTCCGCAGTGCCCCCCGAGAAACTCGGCGCCTATCTCCGTGACCTCGACGAACTCATGAAAAGCCACAACGTCGACGGCATGCCCTACGGCCACTTCGGGGACGGATGCGTCCACCTGCGCATCAACATCCCACTCGAACGTGACGGATCAGTACTTACCCACTTCATGACCGACGCAGCACAGCTGGTCGCCCAATACGGCGGCTCCCTATCTGGAGAGCACGGAGATGGGCGCGCTCGCTCGCAGCTACTCGATGTCATGTATTCGGCCGACACGATTGCGTTGTTCCGGGGCGTGAAAGACCTGTTTGACCCGAAGGGGTTGCTCAACCCGGGTGTGCTGGTGGACCCTGACCCACTGGACGCGAACCTGCGGCGCCCGGCAGCGAAGCCGTTGCCGGCGGCGAATGGGTTCTCGTTCCTTCACGATGACGGTGACATGTCCACCGCGGTTCACCGGTGTGTCGGGGTGGGCAAATGCCGCGCGGACAATATGTCGACCGGAGCTGGGTTCATGTGCCCGTCCTACCAGGCCACCAAGGACGAAAAAGACTCCACACGTGGGCGCGCCCGAGTTCTGCAGGAGATGGCGAATGGCACGTTAGTGACAGGCGGCTGGCGGTCACCAGAAGTCCATGAAGCACTCGACCTGTGTTTGTCGTGCAAAGCGTGCTCCAGTGACTGCCCTGCTGGGGTGGACATGGCTCAGTTTAAATCTGAGGTCCTCTACCGGTCCTACAAGGGGCGGGTTCGCCCCCGCAGTCACTACATTCTGGGGTGGCTACCCAGGTGGCTGCGCCTCATCAAACGAATGCCGCGTCTGGCTAACGCCGTTCTGAAGGTGCCGCTGTTTGCACGCTTAGCCGCGTTCACTGGGGGGATGGACGCCCGCCGGTCGTTCCCGAGCTTCGCGGATCAACCCTTCACCGCCTGGTGGCGCAAAGAAGGCCGGGAACAACTCGCTGACGCTGTCACCCAAGCGAAAGGCCCTCAGACCCTCAAGGAACGCGGCGGCCCTACCGTTGTGTTGTGGACGGATTCATTTTCCGATGCGCTTGCCCCCGCCGTCCCCAAAGCTGCACTCAAGGTGCTCACAACCGCCGGGTACAATGTGGTCATCCCCGAAGACGAAGCATGCTGCGGGTTGACGTGGATCACCACAGGTCAACTTGATGGGGCCAAAAAACAACTGTCCAACCTCCTTGATGTGCTCGGTCCATTCGCTGTCAACGGGATCCCCATTGTGGGACTAGAACCCAGCTGCACCGCCGTGCTGCGCTCCGACCTGGTCGACCTCTTCCCCAACGACCCCCGCGCCCACGCAGTTGCCGCCGCAACCAACACCATGGCGGAACTCCTCACCAACGAGGACACCAAACCGCAGGACTGGCACATCCCTGACCTCTCCGATGTGACAGCTGTCGTGCAACCACACTGTCACCAACACTCCGTCATGGGATTCACCGCAGACAAAGACCTCCTCACCAAGGCAGGCGCAACCATCCGTACCATGTCCGGGTGTTGCGGACTCGCCGGGAACTTCGGCATGGAAAAAGGCCACTACGAGGTGTCCGTTGCTGTGGCAGAGAATATGCTTTTGCCTGCACTGCGGGAAGCAGGAGAAGACGATATTTTCATGACGGACGGTTTCTCCTGCCGCACCCAAGTCAACGACCTTATGGATATTCGCGGCCGGTCACTGTCTGAGGTGATCGCCGACCATCTGTAAATGGTCACCGGCAGGACAGCATCACATCGTTACACCACAGAAAAGGGAACACCATGGCACTGTTTGCTTTCTCCGTTGCGCCACTGGGAGCTGGAGAATCCGTGACTGAACCAGTGGCACGAGCCATTAAAGTCGTGCGTGACTCTGGGCTACCCCACCGCACAGACGCCATGTTCACGACCATCGAGGGCGAGTGGGACGAATGCATGGACGTCATCAAGCGAGCCACGGACGCCATCGGTGTCGACCACGGTCGCGTCTCACTTGTCATCAAAGCGGACATTCGCCCCGGTCACAGCGGTGAATTGGAAGGCAAAGTGGAGCGGGTGCACCGCGCACTGGATGCGTCTTAAAGAGCCCCGAACCAGCCATACCCGATGGTCCACTGCCGGATACAGTCGTAGTAGTGGGTGCGCACATCGCGGCGGGACAGGGCTAGGTCATGAATGCCGCCCTCAATGCGGTTAATAGTGACATTGTTACCCAAGTAGGGGGCGCGGCGAGCGAGAACATCCACGTCCAGAACACTGTCGCTGGAGCGCATCTCTTCACTCCACCGTGGCAGGATCGTGGACCTGGTGGAAATGAGCATGAGGACAGGAACCGTGACATCAAGTCTGCGGGCAACACGGGCATGACCGGCAATCACTGCACTGAGCCATCCTGCTCGCACCGGGAATGAAGGGACCGGGCGCCACGATGCGTCTGGTTCCCACTCCCCACCAAGCTCTTTGTTGATCACACGGGCGTAAAACCCTGGATCAAGGTTCGGCAACGGTGCTTTGGGCTGGAATCGTGCCAACTGCTGAAGGGCCGGAGTGGACAGCGTGCGCACCACCGAAGACCCCTGAAGTTCCAACCATGGCGAATTGAGAATCAACCCGCTGATCTTTCCCGGATTGTAGTGGGCCCACAAACTCGCCACTAACCCGCCCGTGGAATGAGCCATGATCATGACCGAGGTGTGCGCACCATGTTCAGCATGAACCACATCGAGAGCCGCTTGAATATCAGCCGCATACGCAGCCAACGAATCTGTATAGCCCGGGGTTTGCCACTCCCGTAAACTCCGCCCATATTTGCGCAGATCAACAGCATAAAATGCGGCACCCTGATCGTGCCAAAACTGTGCGGTCTCCGTGTGGAAAAAATAGTCGCTCCACCCGTGTAGGTAGACCACAGCACGGGCCCGTCGTTCCCAGCCATCAGGCCGGTAGGCCACCAAGGTCGCAACAACATCACCCTCATCATCTGAGGGCAGAGTCATCGTGAGCTGAGAAAACCCCTGACCAAGAACGTCCGGAGCCCACCCGTCAGTGGGTCCCACTCGAACCCGCCACATCGAGAACAATCTTGCCAAAGTGCTCCCCACGCACAAACCTGCTCACCGCATCGGCAGTATGAGCAAGCGAGAAGTGCGAATCAATCGGAACCGGGATCTGGGATCGGTGCACCACATCGACGAGTGCAGCCAAGTCCTGCCGGGATCCCATGGTGACCCCCTGAATACGGATCTCCTGGAAAAACACGCGAGTCAATTCCGCAACATCAGGGTCACCGGTGGTCGCCCCCGCAATCGCAATCACCCCACCGGGTTTCACTGACCGCACCGAATGCGCCCAGGTGGCCTTACCCACCGTTTCAATGACCGCATCAACACGGTAGGGGAGCCGAGCACCCGGCTCCCAGACGCTCGCCCCCATCGCCTGAGCGCGGGCACGCTTCCTCGCATCACGAGAGGTCACATGGACATCAAGTCCACACGCGACTGCCAGTGCGATAGCCGCAGAAGACACGCCACCGCCAGCACCTTGGATCAGAACACTCTGTCCAGGAACTAAAACCGCGCCCCGGAACAACAGTGCGTACGCGGTGAGCCACGCCGTGGGTAAACAGGCAGCCACATCCATCGGCATGCCGTCAGGGATCGGAACAAGGTTCGCGGTGGGGACTGCAACCTGCTCAGCGAGGGTTCCTGGGTAACGTTCCGATAAAATGGACCGGCGCTCAGTTGGCCCAACCCCATGTCCGTCAGCGCCAATGACCGCATGGACGAGGACTCGACGACCTTGATCATCAACGCCAGCTGCGTCAGTTCCCAACGTCATGGGAAGTTGCTCGTCACCAAGCCCCACCCCTTTCAGCGACCACACATCATGGTGGTTGAGAGATGCCGCGTGGATGTTGACAACGCTCCAGTGCTTGGGCGCGGTGGGAGGCTCGACGTCACGGACTTCAAGACCGCGAACGGGGTCAGATGGGTGAAACGATGTGACCTGGGCTGCACGCATGGGTCCAATCTATGCGTACTGGGGCCACTTCGTCACCTGCATCGCCGGTTCAGCGCCGGCAACGAGGTGGGAAAGCGCATGAACCAGTTACAACACGGGCAACATGCGACCAAGGTCAGGGATCCCGCCAGCTGTGTGCGCGGGACGTAACGCCGCTGCGAGGTCCGCAGTGTTGTAGTCTCGCCGACCCGTGGCAAGGTCGATCCACAGTCCAGGATCCGTGACCTCCAGGGAGAAGCCTCCACGGGTCACAATGATGGCGAGGAGCTCTACCGCGACAAGCCGTTGTGCCGCTGGGTCAACGGGAGTGTTCCCTGCGGTCATGTCAACAATGCCGTGGAAGGACTTTTCCAGGTCACGTGCGTGCACGACGACTTCAATGAGCCGGGAAACGATGAGGTCACGCAGGGTGATTGGGCCACGTCGGGCCGCGACAACGGTGTGACTGTCCTGCGGAAACGCCTCAAGAGCTGCCAGCGCAGAGGTGAACTGAGTACGAAGGTAGGCCAGGAGAGAACCGTCGAGTTCGTGGGCTTGCAGTCGCGCCGACTGTGCGATCTGTTGCGCGCGTTCTGGGTAGGTCCCCAAATATTCGGCGAGAGTCAGGGGTGCGATTCCGGGTGGGGCAACCTCGGCGAGAATAACAGCGTCCATGGATTTGCCGATGTGCGTGACGAGTTCCCGGTTGGTCCACGTGGGCAGTGAGGAGGGTTTGTGTGCGTGGTGGAGGAGGGAGTCACCTAATGGGGTGAGCCACGTCAGGACACGACTGGTTGCGGTGGTCAGGTGTGCGGTGAGCGCGGCTATGTCGTGTGTCATGGTGTCCTCCACGGCGAACATGAAAGGGGCGGTTATGGGGTTGGACGTGGGGTGGGTCTGGTGCGCAAAAAGCGGGTGATCATGGGGGCGAGCTGGTCAAATTCGATGAGGAACCCGTCGTGTCCGTAGTCGGAGTACACGGTTTCTAGCGGTTCAGCACCGGGGACGTGCGCGCAGATTCGTTGGGATTCCCGGGGAAGGAATAGCCGGTCGGAGTCGACTGCGACAACGAGCATGGGGCTGGTGATGGACCGCAGTGCGGTGGCCACTCCACCGCGGTCGCGACCCAGGTCATGGGTGAGCATTGCTTGGGTGAGCACAATGTAGGAGTTTGCGTCGAACCGTCGCGCGAGTTTGTCAGCGTGGTGGTCAAGGTAGGACTGAATGGCGAATCGGCCACCGAACATGGGGTCTTCGGCGTGTTGGGGGATACGGCCAAAGCGTTTGTCGAGTTCTTTGGCGCTGCGATACGTGGTGTGGGCGATCTGCCGGGCTATGCCAAGCCCACGGTGGGGGCCGTGCCCATCGGGTTGGTCGTAGTAGTCACCATCATGGAAGTTGGGGTCGGCTTCAATGGCTGCGATTTGTGGGTGTGCCCAGGCGATTTGGTCTCCTGTGGTTTGTGCCGATGCGGCGACAATACCGGTGGAGTGGACCGTGATGTTCGATTCGGGGCCCATGATGGCCCATTCCAAGGCGCGTAGTCCACCCATGGATCCACCAACGACGAACCGCCATTGGGTGATCCCTAGGTGGTGGGTGAGGGCTATCTCGGCGGCGACTTGGTCACGGATGGTAATGACAGGGAATTGGGACCCGTAGGGGCGGCCATCTGGTGCAGGTGAGGAAGGGCCGGTGGTTCCTTGGCAGCCGCCAAGCACGTTGGGGGCAACAACAAAGTACTTTGTGGTGTCGATGGGGGCGCCTGGGCCGACCATTGCTTCCCACCAGCCTGGTGCTGCCGGGTCGAGCGGGGTCGCAGAGGGTGCTGCGGTGCGCGTTGTCCCTCTGGTGGGGGTGGCACGGGTAGATGCAGGGTCACGAGGGGAAAGGTTCCGGGTGACGTGGGTGTCGCCGGTGAGGGCGTGCAGGACAAGGATCGCGTTGTCGCCACGTTCGTTGAGGGTGCCCCAGGTTTGGTAGGCCATGGTGACAGTGGGAAGGACGTGCCCGGTTTCGAGGGTGAGGTCGCCGATCTCCACGAGAGTGCGTTGACCGGGGTCGTCGTCGCTGCGCCATGCAGCTGATGCCACAACGTCTTTGGCGCGCCGCGACGGTGGGCGCACTGGGGTGTCCAGTCGCGTCCACGACGAGGTCGGGGAGTGGGGCGTGTGCGTCATGGTGTTTTGATCTTGCCTGATGTTGGTGGGGTGTGCGCGCTGTGCCTTGCATGTGAGACACAGCGCGCACCTGTGGCAGTGGGGGCTTAGCTCAGGTTTTTCACTGCCTCGAAGCCTCGTTCGAGGTCGGCGAGAATGTCATCAATGTGTTCGATACCCACGGACAGCCGGACCATGCCTGGTGTGATTCCTGACTTGGCGAGTTCGTCTGTGGTGAGTTGGGAGTGGGTGGTCGACGCAGGGTGGATGACCAATGACCGCACATCGCCAATGTTGGCCACGTTGGAGTGCAGTTCAAGTGCTGACACGAAGGCTTGTCCTGCTTCGGTTCCACCAGTGAGGTCGAACGCGATGATAGCGCCGGCACCTCGGGGAGCGTACTTTTGTGCGCGGGCATGCCATGGGGAGGATTCCAGGCCTGCGTAGTGGATGGCGCCCACGTCGTGTCGCTGTTCCAGCCATTGGGCGACTTTGGTGGCGTTGTCGACGTGGCGTTCCACGCGCAGGGACAGGGTTTCTAGACCTTGTGCGATGAGGAACGCGTTGAAGGGCGAGATTGCTGCGCCGAGGTCGCGCAGGAGTTGGACGCGGGCTTTGAGGATGAATGCGAGGTTAGCCCCAAGAATTCCGCCCACGCCGAGATCGCGTGCATAGACCAAGCCGTTGTAGCTGGGGTCGGGTTGGTTGTAGTTGGGGAAACGTTCGGGGTGTTGGGCGAAGTCGAAGTTCCCGGAGTCGACGATGACCCCGCCGATTGCTGCACCGTGCCCACCGAGGTATTTGGTGGCTGAGTGGATAACAATGTCGGCGCCCCATTCGATAGGACGGATGAGGTAGGGGGTGGCGACCGTGTTATCCACGATGAGGGGAAGCCCGCTGTCATGGGCAGCAGTGGCCACGGCTTCAATGTCGAGGATGTCAGCTTGAGGGTTGGGGATTGTTTCGGCGAAGAAGAGTTTCGTGTTGTCCTTGACCGCAGCCTGCCACTGGTTGGTGTCATGGGGGTCGGACACGAAAGTCACCTCGACGCCGAGTTTGCGCAGGGTGTGGGCGAGGAGGTTGTAGGTGCCACCGTAAAGGGAGGGGGAGGCGACAATGTGGTCGCCGGCTTCTGCGATGTTGAGGATTGCGAAGGTGGTTGCTGCTTGCCCTGAGGAAAGGAGGAGGGCACCGACACCTCCTTCAAGTGAGGCGATGCGGTCTTCGACGGCGCTTTGGGTGGGGTTACCGATCCGAGTGTAGATCGGTCCAAGGTCTTTGAGGGCGAATCGGTCGGCGGCGACCTCTGCGGTGGGGAACACGAATGATGTGGTTTGGTAGATGGGCAGGGCGCGGGCACCGGTTTGCTCATCGGGGGTTTGGCCGACGTGGATTTGGCGGGTTTCAAAAGACCATTGTGCTGATGACATGGGGTTCTCCGGGGGAGTGCGGGCGGGTACGGGCAGCGAGTGTGGGGTGCTGTGCGTCGGTGCGTGCTCGCCCCGGGCGGTAAGGACCGCTGCGCCGGTACGCGGGTGTGCGGCGGCGGGGACTACGAGGCGAACGTGGGCACGTGGGTGCTCAGCAGTGGTCGGTGGGACAACACATTCGCCTGATCATGGTTTAACGATGGCATGGGTTGTGCGTGCTGAGAAGATCAGGCGGGTGGTTTTCTCACTCCGCGGACACCATGTGAAACATCTTGTTTCACGATGCGGTATTTCCGTGGTTTTTCTTTGTTCCGTGGGCGATCGTGTCGATCCGCTGAAGACAACGCCTCACCATGGGGAGTGCAAGGTCCGTGAGAACTCCCCATCTCGCAGGTAGTCTGGACCTACCGCATCAGCCCGCAGGAAGCAGACCATGACGTCACCAGGCACCCCACACCGTCGGCGTAGAGCCATCACCGCAGCCCTCGTGTGCGCGCTGACAGCCACTGTTGCCACACCAGCCGGCGCCGACCCCACTGACGACCCGTCACCGTCAGAATCGATCACAACGCGAGCACACGACGTTGCAGCACTTGACGTAGAAATCGCACAACTCGAACAACAAGTCGACGACGCGTACACGGCCGTCATCTCCGCAGGCGAAGACTACCTGGTAGCGGAACAAGAATTTCACGAACAAGAACAGTTCGCTGACAGTGCTCGCCAACGGGCCCTCGAAGCGCGCGAACGCGCCGACGCATCACGGATCTTTGTCGCCCGCATGGCCCGTGAATCATCACGATCCAGTTACGTACTTGATACCCTCAGCGCACTCCTCACCTCCAACGGACTTGACCAAGCCATCACCGAAGCCAACGCGCTTGAGGCCGTCACTGACAAAGCAGACCAGCGCATTCAACAGTTCCAAGCCGACCAAGTCGTCGCCGATGTCCTGGAACGCGCAGCCAATGACGCAACGCAAGAAGCACGAGCCAAACGGGATGCAGCATCCGAAGCGCTCCAACACTCACAGGTCCTGCAAACCCAGGCAGAAGCCCAAGCCGCGCAAGCTCAAACCCAGCGCGAAGACCTTCTTGCCCAACTCGCAGAAGCACGCCAAACCTCCATCGCACAAGAGCAGGCACGCCAAGAACGACTCGCACAAGAACGAGCGGAACGCGAAGCGCAAGAAGCCCGAGATCGCATCGAACGCGAAGAACAAGACCGTGACGGTGTCACCGTGGGTGAAGTGCCGCGCCCAGGGGACAACGATGCCCCCAACACCCCAGATCCGACCCCAACACGGACGCAGGACCCAGACCCTCAACCCACTCGGACACCCACACCTGACCCGGCCCCCACCCGGACGCAGGACCCAGACCCTCAGCCCACCCGTACGCCTACACCTGACCCCACCCCAACCCGGACGCCCACACCGGACCCCACCCCCACGCGCAACCCAGATCCTGAACCCACCAAAGCCCCAGAACCTGCACCACCCAGCTCAGACCTGGGCAAAGGCACCTCAGTGGGAAGCGCGGCACAGGGGCGTGCTGCCGTTGCGGCAGCAAAAAAGCGCATCGGGAAGCCCTACAAACTCGGCGGATCCGGCCCCACCTACTTTGACTGCTCCGGACTCACCTCAACCGCCTGGGCCGAAGCTGGAGTGAGCATCACCCGCACATCACGGTCGCAATACCAACGCGTCAAAAAAATCTCCATGTCCAACATGCGTCCCGGTGACCTGCTGTTCTGGGGGTCCAATACCTCTAACCCCTCAACGATCTACCACGTTGCCATGTATGTCGGAGGGGGACAAATGATTGAAGCGGCCCGCCCTGGTATCCCGGTCAAAATCACGTCCGTGCGCTACGACACCCAACTATTCCCCTACGCTGGACGCCCCTGATCGCAGCAACAGTATGCGCACTGGACGCTCGCAGTGGGAACTTCGTGACACAAAAGATGGGGCCACGCGACATTGCGTGGCCCCATTCCTGCACAACAAACTTCAGTGTGCCTCAGGAAGTTCATAGTCATACCCAGCGTCTTTTGCCCGCTGGAACGACCGCATAATCTCCTCTTCGGCTTCCTTCCGACCAACCCAGTGTGCTCCCTCAACTGACTTCCCAGGTTCCAAGTCCTTATACACCTCAAAGAAGTGTTGAACTTCAAGCCGGTGGAAGTCAGACACATCATCAATGTCTTGACGCCATGCAGCACGTTGGTCACCCAACGGCACACACAACACCTTGTCATCGCCGCCAGCCTCATCAGCCATGCGGAACATCCCCAGAGCACGGCACCGGATCAAGCAGCCAGGGAACGTAGGTTCCTCGAGCAACACCAGTGCATCTAACGGGTCTCCGTCTTCACCAAGAGTTCCCTCAATGAAGCCATAGTCGTCCGGATACCGGGTCGAGGTAAAGAGCATACGGTCAAGTCGGATCCGTCCGCTTCCATGGTCAACTTCGTACTTGTTTCGTTGACCTTTTGGAATCTCGATAGTGACGTCGAACTCCACTGGTTCCTCCATCGCACCTTTGCCTTGGCGGGTTACGCGCCCAGGAGGTGATTTCCCTAGACTGGTATCTGGTCGGTTTGACCACTTTCAAGAGTAAACGACGTTGACCCTCCGCGGCTCACCAGAGAACTGTGATCCGTGTCGAGGGTCAACGGTCCTATGTGACGCACGGTACGCTTGGGGTCTGAGCATCAGGCGTGCGGGCTCGGTGCTGAACGCAGTGTGGAAGCAGGATGACGTGGGGTTAATGTCAAAAATCGTCGCAGGGACGCTCACTGCTGCGCTCCTCGTGACGGGCGGTTACGTGTGGGCCGATATCAACGATCTGGTACCCGGTTTCCTCACCAACGCAGAACCCATCCCACCAGCACTCCCCTTCCCCACCGTGACGGGACCAGACCCCGCCACCAGCCCAGCAGATCCCCTGCCCATTCTTGACGGGAAAGGCGCCCCCATCACCGGGGATACCATCGCAACTCTTGCTGCGAAGCTCGCTAAGAATAAAGACACGTTGGGTCCCTCAGTTGCCGTTGTTGTCTCCGACACGTTCACTGGTGACCCCATCACCGCTGTCAACGCAGACACCCCCATTGTTGCTGCCAGCGTCCAAAAAATCCTCACCGGCCTTGCTGCCATGGACGTCCTCGACCCGAACTCCCGCATCTCCACCACCGTCGTCCAAGCAGGGAACAACACCTTGTACTTAGTAGGCGGTGGAGACATGATGCTCGCCGCCAACACTGGTGACCCTGACGCGGTCAATGGTCATGCCGGGATGCGCAACCTCGCCGAAGACACCGCAGCGTCGCTGAAACTCACCGGCCGCACCACCATCAACCTCTACCTTGACGACTCGCTATTCACCGGATCACCCACCGGCCCCTGGGCAGACGACATCCCCCCATTGGGTTACGCTGCAGCCGTCCACGCCATCGGTGTCGATGTAGGTCGTCAACGCGAAGGGACCTACGCGCCGAGGTACGCAGACCCTGCAACCCACGCGCTCACCACATTTGCTGACCACCTCACTGAACTGGGCATCACCGTCACCAACACCCCCAGTCGCCGTGTCTTAGACCGCGATGGGTATGCCGCCACAATCGACGACGAACGTGTCATTGCCAGTGTGCAATCAGCGACCGTCGGGGAAATCGTCGACTACTTCCTGAAAACCTCTGACAACACCATCACTGAAGTCATGGGCCGACTCGTCGCTGTCGAACGCGGACTACCAGGTACCTTCGACGGTGCCACCACCGCCGTGATCCAAGCCCTAACAACCATGGGACTCGACACGACCGGAGTCGACCTCGTTGACTGCTCCGGACTCGGCGACACCTCCACAGTCACCGCAAGCCTCATCAACGAGGCCATCAACACCATGGCCCAAGCCCCCGCCTACCGCCAAGCCGTGCGCGGCATGGCAGTCGCTGCCTACGACGGAACCCTCAACGACCGGTACACCAACCGCAACGGCAGAGGACTTGTCCGCGCCAAAACTGGTTCCTTACCCGGAGTGACCGCACTCGCAGGAACTCTTCTCACCCTTGATGACCGCACCCTCACCTTCACGATCATCGCTGACGACCTCCCCGATGGGGGGCCGTGGGCAGCCCGTCAGGCAATGGACGCCTTCGTTGAGCAACTTTCTGAATGCGGGTGCTCATGACACAACGAACCCCCTCCCAAGAATGGATGAGATCCGCACGGCTCGCCGCACGGATCGTACGACCTGGACCACAGGTCTCACCCGCGAAAGCGTACGACGTTGTTGAAGGGTTGAGAGCAGCAGGCCACCGTGCCGCTGAACTTGTTCCAGAACTTGCTGGACTCCCAGCCCCCACCGGGCTTCTCTCACATGTCAGCGTTGTTGACCGGCGGGGGTGGACGATCACAGCTGCCCGGTCCATGGATCACCTATTAGGTTTGTCCACTGCCCACGCGGTTGAGGGTAAACCGGACCCTACTGACGTCACCTCAGGTGTCGAAGTCATGGCGACCTTAACGTTTCTCTCCCAACGCATCCTTGGACAATTTGACCCGTTCGGGCCCTCACTGGCCACTTCGCCGCCCCCCGCTGATACGTCAGTTGCTGACCCTCAGCCCGCCAACGCTTCGGCACAGGCCACATCGAGTACGCCACCAGGAAATCTTGTCCTTGTTGCCCCCAATGTTCTTGCCACTCAACGGGCCATGGTCGTCGACTTTGACGACTTCGCACTGTGGATCGCCCTCCACGAACAAACCCACGCACTTCAGTTCCACCACGCACCGTGGCTTGCCACCTACATGAAAGACAAAGCCGGTGAACTCATTAACGGGTTCCCCACCGAGTCGTCCCTTTTCGACTGGGTGCGGGCAGTCGCCTCAGTGCTTCGTGGTGGCCCATCAGTCTTTGACCACGTCCTCGACACGGCGCAACGCAACACACTGAGCTCAGTACTTGCTGTCATGTCGGTCTTGGAAGGTCACGCCGACACTGTCATGGACAATGTGTCCCACCGTGATATTCCCAGCGCGCGAGCCCTTCGCCGCCGCTTCGACGCCCGCCGCAATGCTCTGACCAGACGTCAAGAAATCATTGGTCGGCTCCTGGGGGCGCACCTCAAATCGGACCAGTACCGGGTTGGTGCCCGGTTCGTCCGCCATGTCATGTCCACCGCTGGACCTGACACCTTCCACCAGATTTGGCGCTCACCCGACCACATGCCCACCACCACGGAACTCGACGAACCCGATACCTGGATCGCCCGGATCGCACACTAGTCACCATGGCATACCTCCCTCCCGCGCTCGCGCAGGCGCGGACCGCGCTCACCTCCATGATGGCCGATGCGCCTCCCGGTACCCGCGTTGCAGTGGCCTGCTCCGGTGGCGCTGACTCCCTGGCCGTTGCTGCGACCCTTGCGCATGTTGGACCACGCCGCGGATGGCAGATCAGCGCCTTCATTGTGGACCACGACCTGCATCCAGATTCTGCTCAGGTGAGCGTGGTGGCCGCACGGCAACTGATTGACCTGGGGTTTCCCCACGTGACCATCACCCGGGTCACGGTTGCGCACGGACCTGGCCATGGCGGCCCAGAAGCGGCTGCCCGCACAGCGCGCTACGCCGCACTGGATCGACTTCGCACCCAACACGGCGTGGACGTCATCCTTCTCGGCCACACCCGCGATGACCAAGCAGAGTCCGTCCTGCTTGGTTTGGCCCGCGGTTCCGGGGCACGCTCCTTATCCGGGATCAGACCTCGCACCGGCCACTATGTACGTCCCTTTCTCTCCCTGACTCGCGCCGCCACAGAAGAGATCTGTTCTCTGCATGAGGTCAACGTCTGGCATGACCCCACAAACACCGATATCACCCCTCAAGGACCGCTGCGCTCCCAGGTGCGCGGAGTTGTGATCCCCCTCATGGAGAACGTGTTGGGGCCAGGTGTCGCTGATGCTCTCGCACGCACTGCGGACCTCCTCCATGCTGACGCTGAAGCGCTTGAGCAATGGGCCCGTACCGCACAAGCCGATGTGACAATCACCACCACCAACACGGCTGAGGGGCAGGTGCACCTTGACCTCACCGCGCTCGCTGCCCTCCCAACCGCCATTCGGCACCGGGTACTGCGTGCTACCGCCCTGGCAGTGGGCGCCCCCGCATCGGCAGTGTCATTACGGCACATCCACGCACTAGATCACCTCATCACCCAGTGGCACGGGCAAGGGCCAACGTACTTGCCTGGGGCCATCTCAGTGAGACGGCAAAGTGGCACCCTCGTCTTTGAACCGCCTACTGTATGAAGAAGCACGACCCCTCACCCTGACTTGCAAGGAGAATGCCCCGTGGGTTCAGCACAACCCTCAGATATCGCCAAGGTCCTCCTCACCGAGGAGCAAATCGCCACCCGACTCGGCGAGATGGCAGCAGACGTCGATCGAGACTATCAGGGACGCGACCTCCTCCTTGTCGGTGTCCTCAAAGGCGCGGTCATGGTGATGGCTGACCTGTCACGTGCGTTACAGCACGAGACTGTCGCCATGGACTGGATGGCGGTGTCCTCCTACGGTTCTGGCACTCGTTCCTCCGGTGTGGTGCGTATCCTCAAAGACCTAGACACCGACCTCGAAGGCCGCCACGTGCTTATCGTGGAGGACATTATTGACTCTGGACTGACCTTGTCCTGGTTGATCTCCAACCTCAAGTCCCGTGGGCCTGCGTCCCTGGAAGTCGCCACGATGTTCCGCAAACCAGAGGCCGCCCAAGCTGATGTCGATGTGCGGTATGTAGGTTTTGACCTGCCTAACGAGTTTCTTGTGGGGTATGGCCTCGACTGGGCGGAAAAGTACCGCACACTGCCGTATGTTGCCACGCTCGCACCACATCTGTACTCCTAGGTCGCACCCAGACAACTGTCAGTGACACCCGATAACCTCAAAAACACCTCGCGGTGCAAGATCACACACCAGATCTTCGCGCCCGTGGCGAACAAGCGTGCAAACAGGCGCGAAAACTCGACCACAGCGTGTAGTTTTCTCATATCCGCACGTGCGTCAACTGAGTGGAAGGAATCGGGGTACCCCGGCCGCCGATGAATAAGAAGCGAATCCTTAGTGGGCCGATCATCTGGATCGTGCTTGCCGTTGTGCTGCTCGCCATTGCGGGCACCATGTTCTTTGGGGAGCGTGTCGGTCGCATTGACACCTCCCAAGGGATGGAACTGCTCAAGGGTGATACCGTCACGCAAGCGCTCATTGTGGACGGTGACCAGCGTGTCCGCCTGACCCTCAGTGAACCCTTCACAGAAGGGGAAGACGACTACGGAAAACTCGTTGAGTTCTACTACGTTGCCCCCCAAGGACCAGGTGTCGTTGAGGCCGTAGAAAATGCAGACCTCAAGGATGGTTACAACTCGGAGATTGCACGTGCGAACTTCCTGGTGTCCATGCTCTCCATCATTATTCCCTTCCTCATCATTGGGATTTTGTTCTTCTTCCTCATTTCGCGGATGCAGGGTGGGCGTGGGGCCATGGGGTTTGGCCGATCCAAAGCGAAACTGGCCAACAAAGACATGCCACAGGTCACCTTCTCGGATGTAGCAGGTGCCGATGAAGCTGTGGAAGAACTGCGCGAAATCAAAGAGTTCCTCTCCGAACCTGCGAAATTCCAAGCAGTGGGCGCAAAAATCCCCAAAGGTGTTTTACTCTACGGCCCTCCGGGAACCGGGAAAACCCTCCTTGCGCGAGCAGTAGCCGGTGAGGCGGGCGTTCCCTTCTTCTCGATCTCAGGGTCGGACTTTGTCGAAATGTTTGTTGGTGTGGGTGCGTCCCGTGTGCGCGACCTCTTCCAACAAGCTAAAGAGAACTCTCCCGCCATTATCTTCGTTGATGAAATTGATGCAGTGGGACGCCACCGTGGCGCCGGTATGGGTGGCGGACACGATGAACGTGAACAAACACTGAACCAACTGCTCGTTGAGATGGACGGGTTCGACGTCAAAACCAACGTGATTCTCATTGCGGCCACCAACCGTCCAGACATTTTGGATCCGGCCTTACTGCGTCCAGGACGTTTTGACCGCCAAATTTCGGTCGACCCCCCAGACCTCAAAGGCCGCGAGGCAATCCTCAAAGTCCACGCGCAAGGAAAACCTGTGGTGGATTCCGTTGACCTCCACTCGGTAGCGAAGCGGACCCCTGGATTCTCCGGTGCTGACCTCGCTAACGTTCTGAATGAAGCGGCCCTGCTTACGGCACGTTCAGGAGCTCAACTGATCGATGATCGTGCGCTTGACGAAGCAATTGACCGCGTGATCGCCGGACCGCAAAAACGCACCCGGGTGATGAACGCCCACGAACTCAAGAACACCGCCTACCACGAAGGTGGACACGCGCTGGTGGCTGCTGCGATGCGTCACACCGACCCTGTCACGAAAGTGACAATCCTGCCCCGTGGTCGTGCTCTTGGTTACACCATGGTCATGCCATCAGAGGACCGATACTCCAAGACACGCAACGAGCTTCTTGACGACATGGCCTACGCCATGGGTGGACGAGTGGCGGAAGAGCTCGTGTTTAAGGACCCCACAACAGGCGCGTCCAACGACATTGAGAAAGCGACTCAGACCGCCTACAAGATGGTGACGAAGTACGGGATGAGCTCACGAGTGGGCACCATAGACCTGGGACAAGGCGGCGGTGAACCACTATATGGGTACCAACAGGGCCAGGGTGGGCGCACACCATCACCACAGGTTGCTAACACCATTGACGCTGAAGTACGTGAACTTCTTGACGCCGCGAACAAAGAAGCGTGGGAAGTGCTCACACAATACCGTGACGTACTGGACCACCTTGTCGTAGAACTGCTTGAGAAGGAAACCCTCAACGAAGCAGAACTCGCTGACATCTTCGCACCAGTGCAAAAACGACCAGAACGACCAGTCTGGCATTCGTCACCTGATCGTCCTCTCCATGACGCACCCGGGCCTGTTGACACACCTGCACAAGCTTCAGCACAACCGGATGTGAGCGGTGAGGGCATCGTTGTTGGCCCACACACAGATGACGAACCACCCACCGATCCACAACCGGGGGACACATCAAACCCCCGCGACACTCCATGAGGCCCACTGTGACATCACCACGTGATCCCCTGGCAGGCGTACCAGGGGAGGTTGACCTAGATCGGGCTGCAGCCGCTGTCCGTGAACTACTGACAGCGGTGGGGGAGGACCCTGACCGTGAAGGACTTCGCGACACGCCTCGTCGGGTCGCGAAAGCGTACGCTGAAGTGTTTGCAGGATTGCGTCAAAACCCCACAGATGTTCTCAACACAGTGTTCGACATCGGGCACGACGAGATGATTCTCGTTCGAGACATCGACGTGTATTCGACGTGCGAGCATCACCTTGTTCCCTTTCATGGGGTTGCCCACGTGGGGTACATCCCCGGTGAAGATGGTCGGGTTACCGGTCTGTCAAAGCTTGCACGTCTTGTTGACGTCTACGCTAAACGCCCCCAAGTTCAAGAGCGCCTGACGACCCAAATCGCCGATTCACTGGTGGACGTGCTCCACCCACGCGGTGTCATTGTTGTGGTGGAGTGTGAGCACCTCTGCATGACCATGCGTGGTGTGCGCAAACCAGGTGCTCGCACGATCACGTCCGCGGTCCGTGGGCAGTTGCGCGATCCGGCGACCCGCGCGGAAGCTATGAGTTTGATCGTTGGAAAGTAACGCAAGGACCGAATCATTGTGAATCGCCGGCACCCTCTCGCACTTCCCCCGCACCTGCGGGCACTTGATCGAACGCTCATTATGGGTGTGGTGAATGTCACTCCTGATTCCTTCTCTGATGGTGGGCGCCACTTTGATGCGCATGCGGGAGTGGCCCATGGCCTCGCCCTGGTGGCCCAGGGGGCAGACATCGTTGACGTGGGGGGAGAATCGACTCGACCAGGGGCTCCCCGAGTTGCACAGGATGAGGAACTGCGCCGTGTTCTTCCCGTCGTGGAAGAGCTGGCACAGCAAGGAGTGGTTGTGTCAGTGGACACAACCCGCGCCTCAGTGGCGCAGGCAGCAGTTCAGGCGGGTGCGGTCATGATCAATGATGTGTCAGGTGGGCTTGCTGACTCTGACATGGCCGGTGTCGCTGCCGAAACCGGCGCAGTCTATGTGGCCATGCATTGGCGTGGCCACGCGCAGGTGATGGACGATCACGACCGCTATGTCGATGTTGTATCAGACGTGTCTATGGAACTCCTTACCCGGGTAGAGAACCTGCGTGATGCGGGTGTGAGTCCAGACAATATTGTGGTAGATCCAGGATTGGGATTTTCGAAAACTGGTGCGAACAATTGGCCGTTGCTGCGGCATGTCGCTCAACTCAACGAACTGGGGTATCCCCTCCTCATTGGGGCGTCCCGGAAGCGCTTTTTGGGGCGTCTTCTTGCTGGTCCCGACGGTCAACCAGTGCCGCCGTCGGCGCGTGACGATGCGACCGCAGCGGTGACGGCACTCGTCGCGGCGCACGGCGCTTGGTGCGTGCGAGTCCACGATGTGGCAAAGTCGGTGGCAGCGGCACGGGTGGGGGACGCGTGGGCGGCATCGTAACAACACCACGACCAGTGGGGAGCAGTGCCCATCGTGAAAGTGTCATGGATCTCAGGGCCAGTGCCGATGAGTGAGAAGAGTCGCCCAACCGGTCTTCTTACGCTACCGGCTGGTTCGACCTACTGAACAACCACTAAGATTGCGGGCGCAGGGGTGTTCACCACAACAGGTGCATCCGCCACGACGAAGGGTACGTAATGAACGCTGGTGAGACTCGGAGCCGAGCCGCACTGGATGACAACGACACGATCACACTGACCGGTCTTCAAGCGACCGGGTACCACGGCGTGTTGTCCAGTGAACGGGACAATGGCCAAACGTTCATTGTGGATGTCACCCTTGCCCTCGACACTCAGGTAGCTGCACGCACAGATGACCTGACTGAAACTGTGAACTATGCACTGCTCGCGGAGGACATCCATGGTGTGATCACGGGTGAACCGGTCAACCTCATTGAGACCCTGGCGCAAAAGATTGCAGAGACCGTCCTGTCCTACGCTCAGGTCAGTGCGTGCACCGTGACTGTCCATAAACCACAGGCACCTATCAGTGTGGCCTTTGGTGATGTTGCTGTGACGATCTCACGCACCCAAGATGATCTTGTCGCTGGTGGCGTCTACGCCTCCGCGCCGGTGCATGAGGAACCGGCTTCACCTGGTGCCCCCGTTGCAGGGGAGGAACCAGTCGTGGACACGCTCGCTCCGTCGGCAGTGTCCGCCCAGGGGAACCTCCCTAGCTTTGACGAGTTCGTTCTTGGGGTGGAGACCCCTGCCGGTGGCATCCCCTCAACATCCGACTCGGCGCAGGACACCAGTTCCCCTGACTCGCACAATGAGGCTGACGAACCGTTCCTGCCCACACCAGGACATACGGGTTTCGTCCCGGTTGTGTCGGCCGCGGAACCGAGCACAGCTACAACAATGACTCCGATTGTGTCAGCGATGGCAGAGTCCTTGGACGCACAAGACGAGCACGAACCAACTGACTCTGCCGCATTGCACACCGTGGTCCCTACGGTCGCAGATGAGCAAACCCCCCAGTTCCCACACGTTGACTTGCCACAGGATCGCGACGTCATCATCCCGGTTCTGGAACCCGACGAACAAGACATCAACGGTTCGCACCCGCCATCACAAGAGTCACCGAACCCCACAGCTGCACGGGTGTCCTCTGACTTCTTCTCCGGTGTTGCCATGACGGGAACAATCCCCGTGGTTGCTGCTACACCAGCTGAACCTCGTCGTACTCCGACCCTGTCAGAACTCCTTGGCGGTGATGCTGACACGCCACTGGACATGTCCAAGCCACTGTTCGCCATGACGCAACTGCCAGAATCCGACTTGCCACCGTTGCCCAAGCCGTTCTTCGAGTCCGCACCAACACCGGCACCAGAACAAACACCAACACCGGCAGCCTCAGGTGCAGCACAGTCAACACCGCAACCAGAGGAACCACTCAACCATGACGACAGTGAGCCGCAGCTGACAGCGCTCACTGAAACAACCACCGCAACAGACGAACAACCCGTACCAGCTGACAGCCCTGCAGGTGCCAGCAGCGCCCCCCTAGCTGAACCCACGGCAACTCCGCAACTATCAGAACAACCGCAGGACTCGCATCGACAAGCAGACACCACCGCCCAGCCGCCACTAGCTGTTGAGGAACAACACAACGTTGCCCAGGAGCGCCTCCAGTCGCTCACACACTCACCAGCCCTCACCGAGGAAGACGACGCCCCGTATCAACCGGTGTTCGCCTACCAACCGTTACCGGGATTTGACCGGCAACGGTCACAACCATCACCGCAGAGCCCAGCACCCATCAGCGTGTCCAGCGAACCACAGCAGAATGTCGCAGTGACACCGCCGGTGACCGACCCAGTGACACCCACCGGATTAACACCGGACGATGTTGTGCAACGTGCAGTTCCTCCCGTGTCACGGTTCGCACCGGCTCGCCCGGACGAATACAGTGCGCCAGCGCAGAACAACTCTGCTTCACCCGCACACACAGGTGATCACGGTGCGTCTGAACCTCAACAGACAGCCGTCAACGCCCCTGCTGGGACCAGTGAAGTGCGCCCGGACGAGACCCCCCGTGCCTCGTCGCAGGAACACCTCAAGGCGCTGCGTGACTCCATCCTCAAAGAAGCTGAAGTTGCGAGTGGGGACAGCGACGCTGACGAAATCATGGATCGAGCCCCGGGGCAACCGGCTCGTGTCGTCCTTGCGTTGGGAGCTAACCTTGGGGATGCCCAACGGGCGTTGTCCGGCGCAGTGCATGCTTTGAAAGACACATTCGGGTTCACAGTCCTCGATATTGGCCCCCTCGCCCGCACAGGTGCTGTCGGTGGGCCAGACCAACCGGACTACCTCAACACGGTGATCGTTGGGGAAACGGAGCTGTCACCGCGAGAACTATTGCGTGCTACCCAGGCGATCGAGAACGCTCATGGACGCACCCGAGAGGAACGGTGGGGTCCGCGCACTCTTGACATTGACATCATCACCTATGAGGGAGTCAATGTGGCGAGTGCGGAACTGGAAATTCCACACCCTCGAGCGCACGAACGTGCTTTTGTTCTCGTGCCGTGGGCACAAATTGACCCAGATGCGGTGTTACCTGGGCTCGGGGGAGGGCCTGTGGCCGACCTTGCTGACACTGCCCCGGACCGTGCAGGTGTGCGCTGGTTGGCGCTTGATTGGGTCACCGGCGAGAACTGACCTGATGACCCGAACTCGCCTCTCTCAGATCCTCGCTGTTGCTGTGTTCAGCCTTGGCGGCAGTTGGGGGATGCTGTTGCTGCTGCGCCGCCAGGGGGTGCACCTTCCCCCTGTGCACGTGGCGCAAATCCTCGTGATTGCTGCGCTGGCCGTGGGAGTCACGTGGGCTGGGCTGACGGTTCGCGCTTACTTGCGTGGTCGGCGTCCCACACTGTCTGGGACTGCGGCAGCCCGGATCGCAGTGTTTGCGAAGGCGAGTTGTTTAGGTGGCGCCCTGTTTACTGGGTGGTATGGTGCACAGGTTGTCCTTGCACTAGAGAATGTGGCTATTGAGTCTCAGGCTGATCGTGCCTGGTGGGCTGGTGGCGCAGTTATTGCGTCGATTGTTTTGACGATCTGTGGCTATATTGCTGAAGGACACTGCCAGCTTCCCCCGGATGATGGCGAGAAGGAACAACGACTGCCTCGTGGTTCAGTTCCCGAGGTGTGAGGCGGCTTGCCTGAGAGTGTGTCGCCCGAGTGATCTGAGGAGACGCAATGCCTGACAGCATGTCCCACCTGTTTGACCCTGATGACGTTGAGTGGACTCGGGTGTCGCCGCAATTAGTGAAGGTGCGGTTGTTGACCTGGACATTCACTATGGTGGTCCCGGTGGTGGGTGGTGCCGTTGTGAGCGTGATCTGGCCGCAGTGGTGGTTGTTTGCCATTCTTGCTGTGCTTGTTGGAGTGTATGTGTGGGTGGCGTGGGTGATCCGACGTCAAGTCCCGGCGATGGGGTACGCGGAACGAGATGATGACCTGCTCATTCGTTCAGGAATCATGTTCCGATCCTTAACGGTTGTGCCTTATGGGCGGATGCAGTTGGTTGACGTTGAGGCTGGCCCGCTGGATCGAAAGTTTGGTATTGCGAAGGTGACGCTCCATACCGCGTCGATGGGGACTGATGCGGAGGTTCCTGGCTTGGTCCCTGAGGAAGCTGCGCGGCTTCGTGACCGGCTGGCGTCACGAGGTGAGTCACGGTTGGCTGGGCTGTGAGTATGGGCGATATGACTCCTCAAGACCCGAGCGACGGCGACTTTCAGGTTGATACTCATCAGGTAGTGCAACCACCATCTGTGGTGGACCCGCAGGCACATTCTGGTTCTCCTGATGAGTTGACGTGGTACCGCGTGCACCGTGCGACCCCGTTCATCCGCGGGTGGATTGTGATTGTGGCGGTCCTTTATTCGGTGATCCAGAGCGCCCCTGAAGAAGTGCTCACGGATGGGTTCGAGATCAGTGAGTTCCTCATTCCGCTGGCGATTGCTGGTGGTGCAGCGTTGGTGTGGATGGGGTATGGCTGGTTGGCGTGGCGTCGGATGCGTTATGCGTGGAACCGTGAAGCTGTGTTCATGAATTCTGGTGTGCTGTTCCGTCAGGAACGGAAAGTGCGGTTGGATCGGATCCAAACGATTCACATTACGAGGCCGTTGCTTGCCCGGTTTGTGGGGCTGTCTGAGTTGGATATCACCTCGGCTGCTGGTGGGGATTCGAATGTGAAGTTGGGGTTCCTGTCCGAAGATGCGGCTGGTCGGCTGCGCGATGAGTTACTTGATGAGGTAGCGGCAGCGACGGGTCGTTATGTGGGTTCGCCTGCCGATGCGCCAGAACAGATAGTTGAGCCGGGTCCTGGTGGGCAGGTGGACTTTCCGGGTGCGGGCGGTGAACTTGCGGGGGGAGTACCTGCTGGTCAGAGCTCTGATATGTCGGGTGTTGATAACCCGGTGCCTGCTGGTGGTGCGGTGGTGCCTCCCGCTGTTCAGAGTGATGTGGCGCTTCCTGAGGGGCAGGGGGTGCCGTTGGCGGCGCATCGGATGCCTGAGAAGGTTGTGTATGAGGTTCCCGCACAGCGAATTATTGCTGCCGCGTTATTGTCGTTTGCTGCCTTTATTACCGTGATCATTGTTGTGGTGATGGTTGTGGCTTTCGCAGTGGGCAACGCAGGCCTCGCTTTTTCGTTTTTGCCTCTTCTCTTGGGTTTTGGTCCTTTTGTGTGGCAGCGGCTTGTGGGGGAGTATGGGTTCACCGCAGCTGTGGCACATGATGGGGTTCGGGTTCGTAAAGGGCTGCTTGAAACGAACGCTCAAACGATCCCGACAGGGCGCGTTCAGGCGGTGCAGTTCACCCAACCGTTGTTGTGGCGCAAGTTTGGTTGGTGGCGTGCCAGCCTTAACGTCGCTGGTCAAATGACGTTTGACACGATGACCAAAGATACATCAACTATTCTCCCGGTGGGGACGCGGGTTGAGGCCATGGACGCGTTGTGGTTGGTGTTACCTGACCTTGGCACGTCAGATCCGATCGCGTTGATTGATACAGCGTTGACTGGTCGCGGTAGTGAGCGTGGTTTTGTGACCTCACCACGTTCTGCCCGGTGGTTGGATCCGTGGTCGTGGCGGCGTAATGGTTATGTTGTGACAGACCGTGCAGTGCTCATCCGCTCCGGATTCTTTATCCGGAGAGTGGTGGTTGTTCCCCATGAACGCATCCAGTCGATGGCGTTGAAGCAGGGGCCATTGCAGCGGCGCGCAGCGATTGCGTCGGTGCAGTTGCACTCAACGCCCGGTGACATTGCCCCCAATGTTCCACACCTTGCAGAAGAAGATGCCCGCGTGTTGATTGAGACGCAAAGTGTTCGGGCGCGGCAGGCGCGTGCTGCGGCTGACGCTCAGGTGGACCGGTGACCGGGGGCGCACTGTGACGGTGAACGATCCAGGGACTCAGCCGCAACGTCCAGGCCGGTTGCACATTGGGATCATTGGTGCTGGTCGGGTTGGTGCGGTGCTCGGTGCAGCCTTACGTGCTGTTGGGCACACCATTGTTGCGGTGAGTGGGGCAAGCCAGGAAACACAGGAGCGGGTTCGTGCCCTGTTACCTGGAGTTCCCATCCGGGACCCCCACGATGTGGTCAATCTTGCTGACGTGGTCATCGTTGCTGTTCCTGACGATGCGCTGTCCGGGGTTGTCTCAGGTGTCGCGGCGTTAGGTTTATGGCAGCCGCGGCATATTGTGGTGCATACTTCGGGGGCTCATGGGGTGGCAGTGTTGGAACCGGCGGTCCGTGCGGGGGCGCTACCCGTGGCGTTACACCCAGCAATGACGTTCACGGGAACGTCGCTTGATCTGCAACGGTTGTCAACGATGGCGTGCGCGGTGACTGCCCCTCCTGCGTGTGAACCGATTGGGTTGGCTCTTGCAGTAGAACTTGGGGCTGAACCTGTGGTGGTTGCTGAGGAGCATCGGGGGCTTTATCACGCCGCGCTTGCTCATGGTGCTAACCATGTTGTCGTGTTGATTGCGCAGGCAGCCCAGTTGCTTGCTCAGGCAGGGGTTGAGCAGCCGGGATCGGTGTTAGGACCGTTGATGCACGCTGCCGTTGAGGGAGCGTTACGGGGGGCAGAGCCGGGGAGCGACCCGTTGACGGCCTTGACTGGACCTGTGGTGCGTGGTGATTCCGGTACTGTGGCCCGGCACTTAGGGGAGTTGGTGCAGGCAGCTGTGGTGTCTCATGCTCAAGATTCTGTGGAGAGCTACCGGGTGTTGGCGCGCGCTGCCACGTCGCGTGCTCTGATGGCAGGGCGTTTATCTCAGTCCGATGCACAACGCCTGCTCGATGTTCTTCACCGGTCGGCCCCTTGTGGTGACGGTGTCGCTGGAACCCCGCAAGGAGATGGTGAATGATGTCAGGTCCGCAGATTATTCGCACTGTTGCAGAGGTGAGGCAGTGGGCGAGGAGACAGCGACCCTTTGTGGCAGACGTATCGGTCACCGATGTACCCTCGGGGCGCGTGTCGCGCGCAGTTGTCATGACAATGGGCGCGTTGCATGAGGGGCATATGGCTCTCGTCCGGGCTGCCCGTCAACGCGCTGATGAAGTCATTGTGACGATTTTTGTGAACCCGCTGCAGTTTGGTCCGGGTGAGGATTTTGATGCCTACCCTCGGACGGAAGACGCAGATGTGGCGTTACTGGCGCGAGAACAGGTGGACGCAGTGTTTGTGCCATCTGTGGCTGACATGTATCCCGGTGGAGACCCTCTTGTTCGGGTCACAGCGGGAGAACTGGGGCGCATCTATGAGGGTGCTGCGCGCCCAGGTCACTTTGATGGGATGCTCACCGTTGTTGCGAAACTTCTTGTGTTGACTGCACCTGATGTTGCTTTTTTTGGGGAAAAGGATGCCCAGCAGTTGCTTCTTATCAAGCGGATGGTGAAGGACCTCTCACTCGATGTGGAGATAGCACCTGTTCCGCTGGTACGGGAAGACAGCGGGCTTGCGTTGTCCTCACGCAACGCCTATCTCAGTCCAACGGAGCGTTCCGAGGCGCTTGCCCTATCCCGCGCGTTGCTCGCCGCATCTCAGGTTGCTGCAGCTGGTGGTCGCGCACCGGAAATCCTTGCCGCCGGGCGTGCCGTGTTCGCCAACTATTCGCGTGTTGACGTGGACTATTTCGCCCTGGTGGATCCAGACACCATGGCGCCTCTTGCTGATGACTACTGTGGCGTGGCTCTCGCGCTCGTTGCCGCCCGCGTTGGGCGCACTAGACTGATAGATAACATGTCCTTCGTGATCACCCAGAAACAGTGACACGAACACATGGGAAGACCTGTTGTCCCACAAAGGAAAACTTGTGACCTCCCTGCTTCGTCCGATGATGATCGGAAAGATTCACCGCGCAACTGTGACTCAAGCGGACCTCCACTATGTGGGGTCCATCACGGTTGATCTTGATCTGCTGGAAGCCGCGGATCTTTACCCTGGTCAGCAGGTTGATGTTGTGGATGTGACCAATGGTGCTCGACTCACGACCTACGTCATCCCCGGTGAACGCGGGTCTGGGCAGATCTGTATCAACGGAGCTGCCGCACACCTCGTTCACCCAGACGATGTGGTCATCATCATTGCTTATGGCATGATGGCGGACACTGAAGCCCGGCATTACCTCCCCAACGTCGTGTTCGTTGATGATCACAACCGGATTGTTGACCACTCTCACGAACCTGGTCAGGTCCCTGACGGGTACGGTCTTGAGCCGTCCGGGTTACCCATCTCTCAATTCCAACTGTGAACCACGAGCAGGTATCCACCCTGCCCACCCAGCTCGCTGCCCCCGAACCTGGGTGGACTGTGGAGGCAGATGTCATCGTTGTTGGCTCAGGGATTGCTGGCCTCACCGCCGCATTGGACATGCGTTCGCGGGTGGGGCGGGTTCTCCTTGTGACGAAGGATTCACTGTCATCTGGTTCAACAGTGTGGGCACAGGGCGGAATTGCCGCAGCTCTTGACCCAGCTGACACTCCCGCAGCGCACCTTGCCGACACCCTCACTGCTGGCGTAGGGCTGTGCGACCCGGCCGCAGTAGAGGTCCTTGTTACTGAAGGACCACGGCGAGTACGTGACCTCATGAAGCGTGGTGCTCAGTTTGACCGCTCAACCGACGGGTCTGTCTCGTTGACAAGAGAAGGCGGCCACCATGCTGACCGTATTGCACATGCAGGTGGAGACGCGACCGGGGCTGAAATTTCTCGGGCGTTAGTTGCCCAACTTGAGCAGGTGCGCGACGACCCTGGCATTGAGGTGATCGAACACGCCCAGGTGATTGATATTCTCACGTCCTCCGGTGACGTCCCACCTCAGAAACATGACGATGAACGTCGTGTCGCGTGCGGTGTGACCCTTCATGTGCGGGGTGAAGGGAGCCGTGACGGTATCGGTGCGGCGCTTGCCCGCGCCGTTGTCTTGGCCACCGGGGGTATTGGGCAACTGTTTGTGTCGTCAACGAACCCATCTCAAACCACCGGCGATGGTGCCGCAGCCGCGTTGCGCGCTGGCGCCGACCTCGCTGATGTGGAGTTTGTTCAGTTCCATCCCACTGTGTTGTGGTTGGGTTCTGGCGCTCGCGGGCAGCTTACGCTTATTTCTGAGGCGGTCCGTGGTGAGGGTGCGTATCTCATTGATGTGGAGGGTAACCGGTTTATGCCCTCGGTCCATGAGATGGCTGAGTTGGCGCCACGTGATGTGGTGGCTCGGGCAATTGTTCGGCAAATGGAGGCGACGGGCGAGGATCATGTTCTTCTTGACGCGCGCCATCTTGGAAAAGAGTTCCTCATGTCGCGGTTTCCCACCATTCATGCGCGCTTGTTGGAGCATGGGTTTGATATGACGCAAGAACCTGTACCTGTTGCCCCAGCTCAGCACTATCATTCCGGTGGTATTCGAACAAATGCTGAGGGCCGGACAACGTTGCGGGGGTTGTACGCCATTGGTGAGGCGGCGTGCACTGGAGTGCATGGAGCGAACCGGTTGGCGTCTAATTCCTTACTCGAAGGGATCGTTTTTGCGCATCGGGCTGCAGCGGATATCGCTGCCCGGATGAGCGCAGGAGAACTCCCGCAGCGTACCCCTGAGGTGCGTGGTGGGCATAGTGGTCTGGTGATGGCGGCAACGAGGACCCGTATTCAGCGGGCGATGACAAAAGGTGCGGGCGTGGTGCGGACGCATGAGTCGTTGACGACAACCCTTGATGTGTTGCGGAAGATCCGCACTGACGCTGACGTCCCGGAACCAGTGCCTGGGGATCAGTCAGTGTTGCCGCAAGCTGCGGAGTGGGAAACGACGAATATTCATTCGATGGCGAGTGCTCTTGCCCTTGCTGCCCGCACTCGCACGGAAACTCGTGGCGGTCATGTGCGTAGTGATTTCCCCGAGACTGACGATGCGTGGCTGCGTCGGGTGGTGATCCGCCTTGATGCGCGTGGCTGTCTTCAGGCTGATGTTGCGCCGTTGTCACGCAATGAGCCCCCCATCCCGTCCCCACCTCATGAGGAGAGTTAGGTATGTCTGTCACGGTGTATGGTGTGTCGCCCACGCGCGAGGGAGATGCTGGTTTGCGCTCGTCGTGGATGCGGCGGATTGTGGAAGTTGCTCTTGATGAGGATCTTGGGCCGCGGCCTGGTCGTGATGTCACCACGCTGGCCACTGTGTCGTCGCAAGCGCAGGCAACAGCTCACTTGGTAGCCAGGGAAGACGGGGTTGTTGCCGGGCTTCCTCTTGTTCCTGTGGTTGTCGATCAGGTGGCGCGACGATTAGAGACTTCCGGGGTGTCGGTGGAGTTTGCGGTCAGTGATGGCACAACGGTCACACCAGGAACTGTGCTTGCAACGTTGCAGGGTCCTACCCGGGTGCTCCTCATCGCAGAACGTACCTTGTTGAATCTTGCGTCCCGTGCATCGGGGGTGGCGACCGCTACTGCTGCGTGGTCGCGGGTGCTAACTGGAACGGGAACAACCGTGTTGGACACCCGAAAAACGACTCCTGGCCTCCGTGAACTTGATAAGTATGCGGTTCGTTGCGGGGGTGGGACCAATAAACGTATGGGCCTCTATGACGTTGCGATGGTCAAGGACAATCATGTGGTGGCTGCAGGGTCAATCACGGCTGCTGTGTCAGCCATCCGCCGCGCTTTTCCTGATGTTGATATTCAGGTGGAGGCGGACACTCGTGAGCAAGCGGTGGAAGCTGTGGCAGCAGGGGCAAAGTTTTTGTTGCTCGACAACATGTCAAATGAGCTCATGACTGAAGTGGTCGCGGCGGTGCGCGCTGGGGAAGACAGCACTGGGCGTATTGAACTCGAGGCGACGGGTAATTTGACGGTGGACCGGGCAGCGAGTGTCGCTGCTACTGGGGTTGATTACATGTCGGTAGGTGCGCTCACGCACTCGGCAGCGATTCTTGACCTTGCCCTCGATCTTGTGGAATGAAGGCGTGGAGCCGTGCGTGGGTGTGTGCTTAGTACAGACCATAGGTGTCTATGGACGTGAGCGGGACCACCTCTGTGAGTGGTGCTAGACGGTTAGAATAAACGGTGTGACGTCACAGGAAAACACCCAAGCCCTCTCATCCGACACGGGGAACGACCTCCCTGAACAGCTAAAGGTTCGCCGGGAGAAACGTGCCCGTCTCCTTGACCAGGGGAAGGAAGCTTACCCAGTTACTGTGGACCGCACTCACACAATTGGGCAGATTCGTGCTGGGTACGCTCACCTGGAACTTGGTGAGGAAACTGAGGACGTCGTTGGTGTCGCTGGGCGAGTTGTCTTTTTGCGTAACACCGGCAAGCTGTGCTTTGTGGCGATCCAGGATGGTGACGGGCAGCGACTTCAGGTGATGTTGTCTCAAGGTGAAGTGGGTGCGCAGTCACTTGCAGACTTCAAGGCAACTGTTGATCTGGGTGATCACTTGTTCGCCAAGGGGCGTGTCATTTCTTCGCGTCGCGGCGAACTGTCCGTGTTTGCTTCACAGTGGTCGCTGGCGGCGAAGTCGTTGCGTCCATTGCCAAACTTGTATGCCCGCGAAGATGGGACGACCGCGGAGTTGTCGGAAGAGGCGCGTGTCCGTCAGCGCTACGTTGATTTGATTGCTCGGCCCGCGGCCCGGGACGCGGCACGGTTGCGGTCACAAGTTGTACGGTCATTGCGAGATAACTTCCATGCGCGTGACTTTATGGAAATTGAAACCCCCATGCTGCAAACAATTCATGGTGGCGCTGCGGCTCGCCCGTTTGTGACGCATATGAATGCGTTTGATATGGACTTGTATCTGCGTATTGCGCCCGAACTATTCCTGAAGCGTGCTGTTGTTGGTGGGTTGGAACGTGTCTTTGAGATCAACCGAAACTTCCGCAATGAAGGCGTAGACTCGTCACACTCACCAGAATTTGCGATGCTTGAGGCGTATGAAGCCTATGGCGATTACAACACAATGGCGGTGTTAACTCAGGATCTCGTGCAAACCGCTGCCCGTGATGCATTTGATGGGGAAACGCTAGTCACTCTTGCTGATGGTTCTGAATATGAATTGGGTGGTGAATGGGCTCAACTATCCATGTACCACTCTCTTTCGGAAGCCGCCGGGGTGGAGATCACTCCACAAACTTCGGTTGCTGAATTAATGACCCTGGCACAATCTGTAGAGATTTCATTGGATCCGAAGAAGGTGAGCCACGGAAAGCTTGTGGAAGAGCTGTGGGAACACTTTGTGGGTCATGACTTATGGGCGCCCACGTTTGTGCGTGATTTCCCCGTGGAGACGTCACCATTGACCAGGGATCACCGGTCAATTCCCGGTGTTGTGGAGAAGTGGGACTTGTATGTGCGTGGCTTTGAGCTCGCAACCGCATACTCGGAACTTGTTGATCCTGTGATTCAGCGCCAACGCTTTGAGGCACAAGCAGTCCTTGCTGCCGCAGGCGACGATGAGGCAATGGTCCTTGATGAGGATTTCCTCACGGCAATGGAATATGCCATGCCGCCGAGCGGGGGTATGGGAATGGGGCTCGACCGACTGCTCATGGCTTTGACCGGGTTGGGTATTCGAGAGACTATTTTGTTCCCACTGGTCAAACCGGCACAGTAAGGTCAGTTAGGGGCACGTTCGAGGTTCGACGAAGGGTCAAGTCATGAACGGTTTTCTTGTTGGGGTGGGAGCTCTCATTCCCTCAATTGGTGTGGGAATCCTCTTTTTCTTTGCGATGCGTGCTGTTGTTCGTGCTGACCGAAATGAGCGTGCCCAGTTAGCAGAATTAGATCGTGCTGCTGAGCATCATGAGGAGAATTCCCCATCAAAAAATTCTGATTGATAGCGGATTCATTTGACGCATGAGTTGTCTCGGGTAATATCGAACTGAAGGTATTTCACGCCGAGATAATTGGGAGCGCACATGGCTCAGAAGGTTCAGGTCATTCTTGTTGATGACCTCGATGGCGGTCAGGCAGACGAGACTGTCGCTTTTTCGCTCGATGGTACGGATTACGAGATTGACTTGAGTAACGAGCACGCACAAGAGTTGCGTGGTGCTTTTGATCGTTACCTCCAGGTTGCACGCAAAGCTCAGCGTGTTTCTCGTGGTCGCCGCTCCGCTGCCCGCTCGCAGTCGGGCCCGTCAGCAAATGTTATTCGTGAGTGGGCGCGTGCCAATGGGTTCGACGTCAACATGCGTGGTCGTATTTCCTCTGAAATCCGCGAGGCTTACGACGCCGCGAACAAGTAAGGTGCAGTGCACAGTGGAGTGCGGTCCTCATGGGGACTGCACTCCACTTTTGCTATGCAGGAAGCGTTCTTTGATGTGATGTTTCTTCGGAACTATAGGTTGCACACGGGTGAACCCATAGAGTGTTGTGCCGATAGAGCGTGTGGTGGGGCCTCGAAGCGTAAGGAAATGGGGATGTGATGGAACAAGCCACAGCGGCGCGCAGTGTCGATGTTGTTCTGGGAACCTATCCGAAGGATGCAGAACCAGGATCAGGCGAGGGGATGTGGTCTGCTCGGTTTGATCGAGTGACAGGTACTATCAGCGATCTCCGCCAGGTCGCTCAGGTTGCTGCGCCGTCGTTCTTGGCCACGACTGTGGTGTCTAATACACGCATGGTGTACGCGGTGTCTGAGGTTCCCACTGGGCAGGTGCACGGTTTTGCTCTGCGTGAGGGCGGCGTCGAGCAGCGGGGTGTTGTCGACACAATGGGGTCACAACCGTGTCACGTTGTTGTTGACGGTGACGGGGTGTTGGTGGCGAACTATGGAACCGGATCGGTGGCAACGTTCCCGGTTGGTGAGCACCTGACGAAGGAGACGCCGGTTGCTCTTTTTCAGCATTCGGGTAGTGGCCCCCGTCCTGATCGTCAGGAAGGCCCCCATGCACACTACGTGACTTCTGTTCCTGCTACCCAATACATGTGGGCGGTTGATCTCGGGAGCGACGCAGTGTTCTTGTATGAGGGAATCGTCAAACCGGATGGAACCCGCGGGTTTGCAGCTCGGGGAATTGCGGTGGACTTGCCAGCGGGTACTGGGCCACGCCATGTGGCGTGGGACGACCGTGGATTGGCGTATATTGTCGGTGAACTTGACCGCCATATCACTGTGGTTCGCCCACATTTGAGTGACGGGTCAGGGACAATTCTTGGCCGCTTCCCATGCGGTGATTGGGACACAGGGCGCGAAGAGGAGAGCGAGTCTCTTCCCTCACATATTGCGATGAGCACATCAGGACGCAGAATTTACACGACTGTGCGCGGTCGAGACATGCTGTTGTTCTGGGATCTGCCTGAGCTCGGTGAAGCCATGGACGAGGCGGATGGTGAGAATGCAGACGTCATTCCGTGTCTGCGAGGGACGTACCGGCTGGCAGGTCATTGGCCTCGCCATTTTGCTGTGGTCGCGGCGGACGACGGTGGCGATTTCCTTCTGATTGCTCAGCAGGGATCCCACGAGATTGAAGTCCTTCATGTGGCCACCGACGGGGTAGTGACGCAACGGCAGAGCGCACCGATTCCTGCCCCTGCGTGTGTTGTCGTGGTGGACTGACGCACGGCATGAACATGGGAGGGGCCATCAGTGATGGCCCCTCCCATGTTGTTGAGAGGTTCGGTTGTTAACTAATGCTGTGAGGCTTTGCGGTGAGTTCGACTTGAACAATGCCAGCTACGAATGGGATGCACGCACCACAACCACCGCCAGCGCGGGTTCGGACTTGGATGTCGTCGAAGGAGTTGCACTCGCCGGACCGAATGAGGGAACGGATCTCGCCTGCGTTGACGTTGTTACAGGTGCAGACCATGGCGTCATCGGTGAAAGTGGCGCAGTCTTCCGGGCTCGCGGGAATGATCTCCGCTGGGGTGTCGTTGTCCCCACCGATGAGATCGCGGATTGCTGCAAATGGGTCGGCAGTATTCTCCATGACCTCATCATGTCGTGTTCTGTGCGCAGGACTATGGGACCTACGGCCCCGATTTGTCCGCAATTTGTTACGCTACGTTGCCGTGGGAAAATAGGGGCGGCACAAGATAAAGGTGGCTCATGACTGTCTCTCACCCGGCGCACCGCGTCGCGATGCTCTGTGTGCACACGTCGCCGCTGGCCCAGCCAGGGACCGGCGATGCTGGTGGCATGAATGTGTATGTTGTTGAGCTTGCACGTGCTATGGCGGCTCAGGGCACAGAGGTGGAGATTTTCACCCGTCGGACTACAGCGAATCAGCCTGACGTTGTGGAAGTGGATGACGGTGTTCTGGTTCGTCATGTGACTGCCGGACCGTATGAAGGGCTTGATAAGAACGACTTACCGGGTCAGTTATGCTATTTCACGCAAGGGGTGCTTCGCACAGAAGCTGCCCGACAACCTGGGTGGTATGACATCGTTCATTCCCACTATTGGTTGTCGGGGCAGGCAGGATGGTTGGCTGCAGACAGGTGGAACGTTCCACTTGTGCACACAATGCACACGATGGCGCGGGTCAAGAACGCGCAACTCGCCCCGGGGGACGCCCCCGAACCTCGTGCACGCATCATCGGTGAGGAACAGGTGGTGGAGCAGTCAGCGGCGCTTGTCGCTAATACGGACAAAGAGGCACACGAGTTACACACGTTGTATGCAGCTGATCCTGAAAAAGTTCACGTGGTCGCGCCCGGAGTGGACCTTGCTGCGTTCACTCCGCCTATCGATGACCACCAGCGGCAGGCGGAGAGAGTCGCGTTGGGGCTTGCCCCCGAGGGCGATGTCATCGTGTTCGCGGGACGTATCCAGCCGCTCAAGGGTCCTGATGTGTTGGTCGACGCGTTGGCGCTTCTTCGTTCTCAACAGCCTGACCGCCCCATGCCGACCCTCGTCATCATTGGGGGCCCCTCAGGTCGTCCTGCTGCGCTAGGAGAACTGCGGGCTCGAGTCTTTCAGCGGGGGGTTGCGCAACACGTGCGTTTTGTTCCTCCTGCCGACCGCCCGACGTTGGCGCAGTGGATGCGGGTGGCTGACTATGTGGCGATGCCGTCTCGCAATGAAAGTTTTGGGCTTGTCGCCATTGAGGCACAGGCGTGTGGGACTCCGGTGATTGCCGCCGATGTGGGCGGGCTCACCACCGCGGTTGCCCACAAAAAGTCAGGCCTCCTCGTGCCCGATCATCGCCCGCAAACGTGGGCAGGGGTGCTCCAGGTGGCATTGGGCGACACGCAATTACGTGAGTCGCTTCGCGCTGGTGCGCGTCGGCATGCACAACAGTTCACCTGGGATCATACGGCAACCGATATGCTCGCAGTGTACGAACGAACGCGGGTCGCTGCCTCGGTGAACACTGGATGACATTCTGTGTCCAGCGGACGAAAGGCCCCCACGACCATCAACGAGATACGGCAGGATAGGTTATATGACATACACCCTCGTACTACTCCGTCACGGCGAGAGCGAATGGAACGCGAAGAACCTCTTCACTGGCTGGGTTGATGTCCAGCTTTCCGACAAGGGCCGCGAGGAAGCGCGTCGCGGCGGCGAGATGCTGAAAGAAGCAGATCTCCTCCCCGACGTTGTGCACACCTCATTGTTGCTTCGCGCGATCACCACCGCGAACCTTGCCTTGGAGGCTGCAGGCCGCCACTGGATCCCAGTGAAACGGAACTGGCGCCTCAATGAACGCCACTACGGTGCGTTGCAAGGAAAGGACAAGGCACAAACTCTTGCCGAGTACGGTGAAGAGCAGTTCATGTTGTGGCGTCGTTCCTACGACACGCCGCCACCTGCCATCGACGCTGGCTCAGAGTTCTCGCAAGATGCGGACCCACGGTACGCAACTGACGGTGCAAGCGACGTGCGCACCGAGTGCCTCAAAGACGTTCTGGAACGCGAAATCCCTTACTGGGAAAACGACATCAAAGCGGACCTCAAGGACGGCAAGACTGTTCTTGTGGCAGCACACGGAAACTCTCTGCGTGCGCTTGTCAAACTGCTTGATGGCATCTCTGATGAAGACATTGCTGGGCTCAACATTCCTACGGGCATGCCGTTGGTATACGAACTGGACGAGAACTTTGTTCCCGTGACCAAGGGCGGCCGTTACCTCGACCCAGAAGCTGCAGCAGAAGCTGCAGCGGCAGTTGCTGCTCAGGGCAAGAAGTAACCTCGCGAGTCAGCAGTACCTGACACACCGCAGGATAAGTAGTCGGGGCCAGTCACACATGGTGTGACTGGCCCCCACTTCGTTGGCGCTTGATGTGGTGCCTTGCCTCCTCAGCGGTGAGGCTTCTGGGTTACGACACAGCGTCGTTTGTGGCAGCACGGTGGAAGTCACCAGTGACAACAAACGTCATGCGTCGTGCGACGGACACTCCATGGTCACCAAACCGTTCGAAGTAGCGGGAAAGAAGGGTCACATCGATAGTTTGCTGCGGTGTGCCTTCCCACTCGCCCCCCAGAAGAGTGGAGAACACATCGGTGTGGAAGTTGTCGAGGATCTCGTCGTCTTCCTCGATGGTTTGCGCCATGTCCAAATCGTGGGAGTCGAGGAGTCCGTGGATCCGGGTGGCGACACGCTGAGCGGCACCGGCCATCCCCTCAAAAATGGGGGTGCACTGGGCAGGGACAGCAGTTGTCGGGTAGGCGCGTCGAGCGACTTGAGCGATGTGCCGAGCCAGATCACCCATCCGCTCCAGTGTGGCGCTCATTCGCAGTGCAGTGACAACTAACCGAAGGTCAGTGGCAACAGGTTGCTGCTGAGCGAGGAGAAGCACGCACCGCTCATCCAACGAGCGTTCCAGATCATCGATCTGTTGGTCATCAACGATTACTTGCTGTGCTGTGTCGAGGTCTCCATTGAGCAAAGCGTGGCTTGCCCCAGTGATCGCTTTGTTGACGAGTTCAGCCATCTGCGTGAGGTCGTCACCAAGCGCTTGAAGCTCGGCCTTGAAAATCTTGCGCATATCTCTCCTTGATCCTGACAATAGTCACCTGACTGTGTCATAGACTGCCAACACCGGGTGTGGGGGGCGCGGCCTTCACGTGAACGCCTGGTGTCATGTCCATGAACTCTTGGGCACGCTCAGTCGCATGTTTCTTGAGAACACGCCATTTCATTGTGACGCATTGGGGGTGTGAGGTCTCGTTGTTGCGTATCCCATCGTAGGCTTGGGGCGTGGAAGGTTTCGCGTTGATAGTCGCCGGTGCGGTCGGTTTGATGACCGGGGTCTTTGCAACACTCGCATTTCAATACAGTGAACGCCAACAACGGCGTTTACCCCAGCGCCGTCATCGGGATCTTGATGACGGCGTGATTCGGGTGTTAGCGATTTTACGGTCAGCCGCCATTGTGGTGCGCCATGATGACGCAGTGGTGCGTGCATCGGCGCCTGCCTATGCGTTGGGGATCGTCCGGGGTGAGCGGATCGCTCATGCTGCAATTCAGGACATGATCGATGAGGCTCGGAAAACTGGCCTCATTTTGGATGAGGAATTGGAACTGCCGCGCGGCCCGGTTGGGCGCGGACGTGTGATGCTTCAAGTGCGGGTGGCTCATCTTGACGGCGAACATATTGTCATCCTTGCTGAAGACCGCACAGAAGCTCGTCGAGTGGAAATGATTCGCCGCGACTTCACCGTCAACGTCTCTCATGAACTAAAAACTCCGGTGGGGGCCATTGGTCTGTTAGCGGAAACCCTTCAAGATGCTGCTGATGACCCGGACGCCGTGCGCCATTTTGCGGGGCGTATGCAGCAAGAGTCTGAGCGCCTGGGGGCGCTCGTCCAAGAAATTATTGAACTGTCCCGTTTGCAGTTGCAGTCCTCTGCGCAACCGCTTCGGGTTATTCCTATCGATGCGGTGCTGACAGAAGCCACAGACCGGGCGAAGGTTGTTGCCTCAGGGCGACACATTGAGATCAATGTTGCCACGAACACCGGTGTGTACGTGTATGGGGATCACAACCTTCTTGTCACCGCGGTCCGTAACTTGGTGGATAACGCGGTCGCTTACTCGCCTGAGCACACCACTGTGGGTGTGGGGGTGAAGCGCCGGGAAGACTTGGTGGAAATATCCGTTGTGGATCAAGGCATCGGGATTTCTCCGGATCACCAGCAGCGCATTTTTGAACGTTTTTATCGAGTGGACCCCGCCCGTTCACGAGCCACTGGCGGGACCGGACTGGGGTTGTCGATCGTCAAGCATGTTGCCGCAGATCATGGTGGCGACGTGTCCTTGTGGTCACGACCCGGACAAGGCTCAACTTTTACTCTCCGTATCCCTGCCGTGGCTGAAGGGACAATCCCAGTCAAGCCAGCAGACCCGCCGACCATTGACCTGAAGGAGACTCCACAGTGACCCGCATCCTTGTTGTCGAAGATGAAGAGTCATACCGTGAGCCGTTGACTTACCAACTGACCCGGGAAGGGTACGACGTTGTGGCGGTAGCAACAGGAACTGAAGCCCTGAGTGCCTACGACGATGAACAACCTGACCTTGTCCTTCTTGACCTGATGTTGCCGGGTTTGTCCGGAACGGAGGTGTGCCGGGAGCTACGGTCACGCGGTGATGTCCCTGTCATTATGTTGACGGCAAAGGACGGCGAGATTGACAAGGTTGTGGGGTTGGAACTTGGTGCAGACGACTACGTGACAAAGCCCTACTCGTTCCGTGAATTACTGGCACGGATGCGAGCGGTGCTTCGACGCCACACCAGTGCAAGCGCATCCGAATCCACTGACTTCCGTGATGACGACGACGATCAAGTTCTTCACGCTGGCCCTGTAGCGATGGATGTCGAACGGCACGTTGTCACTGTTCGGGGGGACAGCGTGGCGTTTCCATTGAAGGAGTTTGATCTCCTGGAATACCTGCTCCGTAACGCTGGTCGCGTCCTCACTCGAGGGCAACTCATTGACCGCGTCTGGGGGAGCGACTACGTGGGTGACACCAAAACCCTCGACGTGCACATTAAACGGATCAGAGCCAAGATCGAAGAAGACCCGGGTAGCCCGCAACTCATCCTTACCGTCCGGGGACTTGGCTATAAATTTGCCGATGTGAGCTGAAATGGCCGTTATGTCGTTCACTTGGAAGACACCTGACCAAGTCATCCAAGGGCGAGAGTTCACTTTCGGTTCATGAACGCACTAGGTTGACGTCACTTGAGACTCTTACCGTCATCAGTGGTGGCAGAAGCCTGCCGCTTCCGATAACTGAGACCAACACTTCCCAGATTGGTGACAACAGTGAAGAACCTCAACTCCCGCCACCTGGCTGCCGGCGCATTCGCCGGTGTCCTCGCACTCGCCCTCAGTGCCTGCGGTGCTGACGCAGTACAGTCCGAGGAAACCCCCGCATCAGGTGACGGCGCCAGCGAGGCCCCAGCAAGCGCATCGGGAACCCTCGCCGGCGCAGGTGCCTCCTCCCAGGAGAAGGCCATGAACGGCTGGATTGCGACAGCAACCAGCACACTTCCCGACCTCACCGTGACATACGAGGCAGTCGGCTCCGGCGGAGGCCGGGAACAGTTCCTTGGCGGCGGTGTCCAGTTCGCAGGTACTGACGCAGCACTCAAGCCCGAAGAAAAAGAAGCCGCAGTCGAGCGCTGCTACGGCGGAGAAGCTATCCAGCTTCCCCTCTACATCAGCCCCATCGCGGTGGCCTACAACCTTCCCTCCGTGGACGCAGACCACCTCAACATGTCTGCTGAAACAATCGCGAAGATCTTCAACGGTGACATCACCAAGTGGAACGATGACGCGATCGCCGCCGAAAACGACGGTATCGACCTTCCTGACCTTGACATCATTCCCGTGAACCGGTCCGATGAGTCGGGAACCACAGAAAACTTCACCGAATACCTGCACGCTGCCGCAGGCGATGCCTGGCCGCACGACCCCTCCGGTGACTGGCCACGCTCTGGAACCCAGTCCGGAAACGGAACCTCAGGTGTCATCGACACCGTGAACCAAACTGAAGGTGCCATCACTTACGCTGACGCCTCACGCGCCGAAGGGCTGGGAACAGTAGCCCTCAAGGTCGGCGAAGAATACGTTCCTTTCTCCGCGGAAGCAGCAGCCGCCGTTGTAGATGCCTCACCACGTGCCGAGGATGCAACAGCCAGCAACATTGTTGTCGAACTCGACCGCAACACCACGGCAGCTGGAGCCTACCCGCTCGTCCTCATCTCCTACTCTGTGGCGTGCTCGGTCTACGAAACCGAAGCAGACGCCACCAACGTCAAGGCGTTCCTCACCTACGTGGCGTCAGAAGAAGGACAAGCCGTTGCTGCGCAACCAGACGTCGCAGGATCCGCACCAATCTCCGCAAACCTGCGTTCAGAAGTGCAGTCCGCGATCGACTCCATTAGCGTTGTCAAATAAGACGACACGTGCGCACTGACAGCGGGCCGGTGTCTCAACACACCGGCCCGCACCAGTGTTCACCACTGACCTGATTCACCCAACCAGTGAGTGAGAAAACCGCACGATGCCCACACCAAACCGAACCACGCGTGAGGCCACATCTACCGTGACGAACGATCACAACAGCACAGCCACCCACGGCTCACCACCACAGACCCCATCCTCACGCGGGACCGGGCAACTCACCGTGAAGCGGCGCGGCGCTGTCGCATCGGCACTGAGTGCACGCTGGTTTGAGTTCCTGTCCACCGGGATGGGCCTGTTTATCCTCATCATCCTCGCGGCGGTTGCAGCATTCCTCGTGAGCGAAGCGATGCCAGCTCTGACCGCAGACACTGAAGAGCTCCAGAAGATCTCCTGGTTCTACGCGGACTCTGTCATCGGGTACGTCGGGCCACTGATTTTTGGGACCCTCCTAGCCTCACTCATCGCGCTTCTTCTTGCTGTCCCGCTCGCCGTGGGAATCGCACTCTTCATCTCGCATTATGCTCCACGTAAGCTATCCGGGCCCCTCGGGTACGTCATTGACCTGCTTGCCGCCATCCCCTCCGTTGTCTACGGATTATGGGGGGCGCTATGGCTCGCGCCAATTGTCGACCCGGCCTTCCGCTGGTTCACGTCAGCGCTCGGATTTATCCCCCTGTTCGCTGATTATCAGCCCCCCGCGAAGAACATTCTGACCGCATCGATTGTCCTCGCCGTGATGATCCTGCCCATCATCACTGCAGTAGCACGCGAAGTGTTCCTCCAAACCCCCCGCCTTCATGAAGAAGCAGCCCTTGCGCTTGGTGCAACACGGTGGGAAGTCGTCCAGATGGCCGTGTTCCCCTTTGGCCGCTCCGGGGTGATCTCCGCAGCGATGCTCGGGCTCGGACGCGCACTGGGTGAAACCATGGCGGTGCTCATGATCCTGTCTCCTGGGTTCCTCTACTCCTTCTTCTTGCTGCAACCAGGACAGCACCAAACAATCGCCGCGAACATTGCGTCGAAGTTCCCCGAAGCCTCCGGCCTGTCCGTGTCAGTTCTCATTGCAACCGGACTTGCGCTCTTCGTCATCACCCTGGTGGTCAACATGTTTGCCCGCTGGATTGTCTCCCGCCGCAAAGACTTCTCAGGAGCTAACTGATGGCTACCTCAACACCCCTTGAACCCACCCTGGCCACCCAACCTGGTGTTCTCACCTCACGACCCCGGCTCCCGCGGTGGGCGCCCTACGCCACCCTCGGATTCGCTGCGATCCTTTCCGGCGCTATCCTTGCCCTTTCTGGAGCGCTGTCCGCCACGGCATTGGTCGCGCTCAGCGTGGTCATCTACGCGGTCGCGATCACCGTGTGGTCACTGCGTGTGGAAGGATCGCGATACGCTGCTGACCGTACAGCGACCACAGTGGTCACCGTTGCTTTTGGGCTAGCGCTCATCCCCTTGGTGTCTCTGCTGTGGACCGTCATCGACAATGGTGCACGCGTTGTTACCTTCACGTTTCTCAACACCAACATGGTCGGTGTGTACGGAGAGATGACAGCAGGCGGTATCTTCCACGCAATCTGGGGCACCATTTTGGTCACCCTCGCCGCCACCGTCATCTCCGTCCCCATCGGAATTCTCACTGCCATTTATCTGGTCGAGTACGGGCGTGGGGCGCTTGCCCGAGGCGTCACGTTTTTCGTGGATGTCATGACCGGAATCCCGTCGATCGTCGCAGGTCTTTTCGCGTTCTCGCTGTTCACACTCCTGTTTGGGCCCGCCTACCGTGCAGGCATCATGGGGGCAACCGCACTCGCAGTCCTCATGACCCCCGTGGTGATTCGATCCGTTGAAGAGATGCTCCGCTTGGTGCCTAACGAACTGCGTGAAGCCTCATATGCGCTCGGTGTGTCCAAAGCGCGCACCATCTTCAAAGTGGTTCTCCGGACCGCAATCGGTGGAATCGTCACCGGTGTCATGTTGGCAATCGCGCGCGTGATCGGGGAAACCGCACCTCTGCTCCTGACCATCGGGCTGGCAGCAGACGTCAACTGGGACTTATTTGACGGCCGAATAGCGACCCTCCCAGTCTTTGCTTACCGTCAGTATCAGCAAGGTGGTATCGGTGTGGACCGTGCGTGGGGGGCCGCGCTCACACTCATCGTCATCGTGATGCTGCTCAACATTATTGCCCGACTCATCGCGAAGTACTACGCCCCGAAAACTGCACGCTGACCGCCGGCGTGGAAAGGTTGCCACACACTATGTCTAAACGAATCGATGTTGAAGACCTCAACGTCTATTACGGGGATTTCCTCGCCGTTGAAGGCGTCACCATGAACATCGAACCGAAGTCCATTACGGCGCTGATCGGACCGTCCGGCTGTGGGAAGTCAACCTTCCTGCGCACCTTGAACCGCATGCACGAGGTAATCCCTGGTGCACGCGTCGAAGGGCGAGCACTGCTTGACGGTGAAGACCTCTACGGGGCACAAGTGGACCCAGTCGCGGTTCGCCGTCACATTGGGATGGTGTTTCAACGCCCCAACCCGTTTCCCACAATGTCCATTGCTGACAACGTTCTTGCGGGAGTGAAACTTAACTCCAAACGGTTGTCAAAATCAGCGGCTGAAGAAATCGTGGAATCCTCACTTCGAGGCGCGAACCTGTGGAACGAAGTCAAGGATCGACTCGACCGGCCAGGATCGTCGCTGTCTGGTGGACAGCAGCAACGCTTGTGCATCGCCCGTGCGATTGCGGTGAAGCCTGATGTGCTCCTGATGGATGAGCCATGCTCTGCACTGGACCCGATCTCGACCCTCGCGATCGAAGACCTCATGCACGAGCTCAAGTCGGACTACACCATTGTCATCGTGACCCACAACATGCAGCAGGCTGCGCGTGTGTCTGACCGCACCGCGTTCTTCAACATCGCGGGAACCGGGAAACCCGGCAAACTCATTGAAATGGACGACACGGCTGTCATGTTCTCTTCCCCCAAGGAACAAGCAACTGAGGACTACATCTCAGGCCGGTTCGGGTAACCTCGTGTGCCAATAGCCGATGCGGGCTGCACCTGGATCTCCCAGATGCAGCCCGCATCGTTTGTTCCGTGCCTCTGCGCCGGCGGTGACTAGGCGTCGCTGACGGTTGCGAGGAAGTCGGCATATTCGGGCAGAGACCCATCAACGACAGGTACTGCAACATCGGCAGATACGCCTTGCGCATCGCTCACCGTGACGATGAGGTTGCCGCCCGCTGGGACCGCGACAGTGGGTAATGTGGGGGGCTCGGTATCTGTGGTGAAGTTGGTGGTTGCCCCAGGCCCGAGGTCAACTTGGAGCGATAAACCACTGTCAGCAGCGGTGAGAGTCGCGGTTTCTGCACCCCGCGAGTCATTGTGCACAGCGCCAAGAAGGTAGCCTGTGTTGTCGTCGTCGACGACAACCATCAGGTTGACCACCTCGATGGTTCCTGAATCCAAGGTGATACGGGTGCCATCTGACGCCCCGTAGTAGTGCTGGGTTTGGGTGGACGCGCACGCGGACGCCCCGAACACAAGGGCAGCAGCCAGGGCACCTGTGACACCGACGCGGATGGGGGAGGACGTTCTGACCATGGGGAGCTCCAGAAAATGGCATGAGGATCACACGGTGATCGCGGGCAGATCACGCCATAGTCTACCGATTCTCACCGCTCGCAGGTCGGAAAGCGTCTATGACCTCAACCACTTGTCACACCCGAAACCGCCTGGTCACTTGACGTGGGTCAAAACACAGTGCAAGATTCGCCTACTCGGGTTCAAGTGCCCGTGATAAGATGGACATCCGCGAAAGGGGACTACCGCTGATGTCGTTCACAGTAGGGGAGACAGTTGTCTACCCGCACCACGGAGCTGCACTGATCGAGGAGATCAAAACTCGCACCATTCGAGGCGAGGACAAAACCTACTTAAAACTAAGAGTTGCCCAGGGTGACCTCGTGATCGAGGTGCCAGCGGAAAACATCGACCTCGTCGGGGTTCGCGATGTTGTTGGCAAAGAAGGGCTCGACGAAGTGTTCGAGGTTCTTCGAGCACCCTACACCGAAGAGCCAACGAACTGGTCACGCCGTTACAAAGCGAACGTCGAAAAGATCGCCTCCGGTGACGTCATTAAAGTCGCTGAGGTTGTTCGTGACCTTTCCCGGCGCGACACAGACCGCGGACTGTCAGCAGGAGAGAAGCGCATGCTTTCCCGTGCTCGCCAAATCCTCGTGTCTGAACTGGCGCTCGCAGAGCGCACTGAAGAGGACAAAGCTGAAGCTATTTTGGATGAGGTTCTTGCGTCCTCCTGATGCGACCATCCCCATTCCTACATGACCAACAGCCGCCTCACGTTCCTTGATGGGAATGTTGGCAGGGCGGCTGTTGTTGTGCAACCAAGAGAGATCTGACATGAGGAGTGAGTGACATGACCACCCGCCATGACGGTTATGAATCTGAGCCCCTCTTCGAGGCGCACCCGGCACAAGAGACCGTTTCCAACACACCATCGGCGATTCAGTTCACGGTCGAAGGCACGCCACCATTCGCTCCCCGCGAACGTGTCGTGTCGGTGGGAGAAGAACTCCGCATTGATGTGAGCGCACTGGATGTGACACCAGCTGCCGATGACATTCAGGTGCGGTGGGAGAATGGACACGTCGGCCCCACCTACCGGGTGCAACCTGAGGACGTAGGGACTACGTTGCGCGCAGTAGCGATCTTTGCATCCCATGATGTGGAGCCGCTCCACGTTGAGGTGGAAAGAGCCAGTGTGATCCCGGCGCCTGCTCCCAGCATTGATCGGTCTTTGATTTCTGTTGCTCCGAGCCTCACTGAGGCAGACCCGGACTCCAGTGATGCCTCCAGCGTCATCGAGGAGGCATTGAAAGAAGCCCTCGGGGATCATCCTGCGGTCCACGCGCTCAGCCCACAGACTTTTGCGGCACAAGAACTCGTTCCCTTACTTGTTGCCGTGGATGCGGACGCTTTCTCACAGCCAGTGGACCGTGTCGATATCGCGCTTGTGATTAACGGCGTGATCATGCAACGCGTGGAGAACATCGCCCCTGAGCGGCTTGGCTCGGGAAAAGACGGCGTGTATCTCCTCGCTGAGGACGGCACGGATATTGATGTGTACCGCGCGGAACTGACTCCGCCGGCAGGCTCTGAAGGTTCCGTTGCGGCCATTGATGTGCGAGGAAGCTCTGCTGGCAGTGAGGAAGGGTCAGCTCGCATCACTGTGGGTGTCATTGGTGCTGGCCGGACGTTGGCGCTGCACACAGAACGTGGGGTGACATTCAAGGAGCCCCGGGTTGGGCGCAAGTCGTCTGTGAAGGTCCGTCTTGACGATTTCACTCCGCAGGCAGAAGAGTTGTCGTGGCAGTGGCTGGTTGATTCACGGCCCGTCAAGGGGGCAACCACGTCACGATACAAGGTGCGCCCTAAGGACCGCGGGCGGGTCATCAGCGTGGCGGTGCTTGCACAGCGCGAAGGTTACCTTCACACCCTTGTCGAAGTGAACCTGGGTGTCGCGTTGCCCGGGGACGCCATGGAGTACCACGGCCCTGACCTTGATATCGACGGTGAACCCGTGGTGGGGCACACGTTGTCGGTGAGCGGGTTTGACCCAGGATTCCTGGATCGACGCCCTAGCGACATCGAGATTCAGTGGATGCGCGGGCAACGGATCATTCCCAAGGCACATGGGTGGGATTACACGGTCACGCCGCAGGATCAAGGGCAGTGGTTGTGGGCGCGGATCATCGTCAAGAAACGCGGGTACCGTGCCACAATCATCTCCACGTCAGCGGTTGAGATCGCGTGAGTAAGCTGGACGTAGGGTCACGCCGCCACGTGGTTGGTGTGGTGACTGCAGCCGGGTCTGGTCAGCGCCTGGGTTACGACATCCCTAAAGCACTGGTTGAGTTGGTGCCAGGGCAGGCGGACACGGCGTTAGTTGTTATGGCAGTGAACCGGATCGCGCAGGTAACAGGAATGCAGCGTGTTGTGGTGACAGCGCCCGATACTCACGTCAGGCAGGTGAAGCAACTGCTGTGTCAGCATGGTCCACACCATGTGACTGTCGATGTGGTGTCAGGGAGCACAACTCGGCAAGCGTCCGTGGCGGCTGGTTTGGCGGCGTTAGCCGCACATCACCCACCTGGTGATGCGGGCACTGAGCGTGTTGTGCTCGTTCATGATGCGGCCCGGCCATTGACGCCGACTCGTGTGATGGATGAGCTTGTGACCACAGTCCTTACCGGGCACGTCGGGGTGATTCCCGTGTTGCCAGTGACAGATTCGCTGGTGTCAGTGACTACGGATGCGACACATGAGTTCGCTCAGGTGACGGGTGTAGTACCTCGTTCGTCGATGCGCCGGGTTCAAACCCCGCAAGCTTTTCTTTGGAACGTCCTTGTGGATGCCCATGAGCGTGCATCAACATGTGCCCACGATGAGTTGCATTCGTACACTGACGACTCCAGTGTGGTTGCCGCTGCAGGACACGCTATTGCTGCCATTGACGGGTCTGAGTACGCCGTCAAGATCACGACACCTCACGACCTGAGTTATGCCCGCCACTTACACACCGTGGAGAATTCCCGATGACGTCCCCTGTGATCCCCAGCGTGGGCATTGGAACAGATGTACACGCCTGGGCGCCTCAGCCAACGAGTCGTGAACTATGGCTTGGCGGTATCCTCTTCCCTGGCGAACCTGGATTAGATGGGCATTCCGATGCCGACGTTATTGCACACGCTGCGGCAGATGCGCTCTTTTCAGCTGCTGGCATGGGCGATCTTGGCACCAACTTTGGCACTTCGGAACCGCAGTGGGCAGGAGCGTCGGGTGCGCGACTCCTTGCTGAAGCAGCGCGCCGAGTCAACGAGGCTGGCTACCGCATCGGGAATGTTGCCGTCCAACTCATTGGGACGAGGCCGAAAGTAGGACCGTACCGTTCCGCCATGGAACAGGCCATGTCCCAGGCAGCAGGAGCGCCAGTTCGTGTGTCGGCGACAACTACTGACGGTCTGGGATTCACTGGCCGAAACGAAGGCCTGGCAGCACTGGCAACGGCACTTGTGTACCGCGACGACGAGCTGCTTACGGACTCGCCCAGACGATAAGTACTGGGTGAGCGGACAACATGCGGGTGAGGTCTTACGAGTCATCCTCAGGGATGTGACCAGCCGGGGGCGCGCACGAGGCGCGTTCCACCAAGGTCGTTGGCATTGTCACGTTCTTGACCACATCGTTCCCAGCGAGCAGGTCACACAACATGTCCATGGCGCGGGCGCCCATTTCCTGCAAAGGCTGCGCCATTGTTGTGAGTGGGATACGGAACAGGGCGGCCTCCGGGACGTTGTCGAACCCAATGACAGAGATGTCGTCAGGAACACGTAACCCGAGGGATTCGGCGACCTCGATCACTTTGATCGCCGACAGGTCGTTTGCGGCAAAGATTGCCGTGGGCCGCTTGTCTGCCGGGAGCGTCAGGATTTTCCGTGTTGGACTAATTGATAGGTCAGGTTGATAACCGCCTTCATCAATGAGGTCAGCGTCCACAGAGATGCCCGCATCAGCCATAGCAGCCCGGAAGCCTGCTTCCCGATCTTTTGAGGACTGAAGGTCTGCGCGCCCGCCAAGGAAGCCAATACGTCGGTGACCAAGCGACAAGAGGTACGCGGTGGCCTCCAGCGCGCCCCCGTAACTGTCACATTTCACCGTGGGCAACGTGGATGTGCCCAGGTGAGGGTCGATTGCGACAACGGGAGTGGGGAATCGATCGTCCACGCCTGAGGGGGTCACAATGATCGCACCATCAATGAGGGTTCCCGAAAGCCGCGAAATGTGTCTGCGTTCCCACCCAAGCCGATCCCCAGACATCCCTTTGCCGGAGTAGGCAAGAAGTTCGTACTCGTGGGCGCGGATAGCAAGAGCTGCACCTTTAAGGAGTTCCGTGGAAAACGGTTCGAACTCCGCGACAAGCATGCCCACCACCCCACTACGACCGCTTCGCAACGATTGGGCGCCTAAACTCGCCTCATATCCGAGGTCGGCGATGACCTGGCGTACGTGGGCGACGCGCGAGGGAGAAATCCCGTCTTTGTTATTGACGACCTTGGACACGGTGGCAACAGAAACGCCTGCTTGACGGGCGACATCGGCCATAGTGACGCGGGGGGCAGTATTCACACTATTCAGTATAGGCGTTCATCATGCGTTACGATACCGTTATCGAAAACGATGTCGTTAACGATTGACACGAGACTGTGCGACCGGTCACCATGGTTATGCACATCACTCAATGACGAGGAGACTCTCTAATGAGAAACACGAAAACCATGCGGTTCCTTGCGGCCGCAGCAGCGATCTCCATGCTCGCAACCGCCTGTTCAGGTGGCAGCGACGAGGAGAACACAAACGCCGATGGTGACACCGTCATCACCTGGTGGCACAACTCCAACACCGGTAGTGGTAAGGACTACTACGACCAGATCGCGGCAGACTTCGAAGCAGCCAACGAAGGCGTCGAGGTCAAGGTTGAAGCACTTCAACACGAAGACATGACCACCAAGCTGGAAGCAGCCTTCCAGTCCGGTGAAATGCCCGACATCTACATGGAACGTGGTGGTGGTGAACTCGCGGACCACGTGGAAGCAGGCCTGACCCGCGACCTCACCGAAGATGCTGCCGGAACAATCGCCAAGCTCGGCGGTAACGTCGGTGGTTGGACCGTGGATGACCGCGTCTACAGTTTGCCTTTCTCCATTGGTGTTGTTGGTTTCTGGTACAACAAAGCTCTCTTTGAGCAAGCAGGCATTGAGTCAGCGCCGACCACCATGGCCGAGCTGAATGACGCTGTTCAGAAGCTCAAGGACGCAGGCATCGAGCCCATCTCTGTTGGTGCCGGTGACAAGTGGCCAGCAGCTCACTACTGGTACTACTTCGCACTGCGTCAGTGCTCGCAGGACGTTCTTCAGTCCGCTGTTGTCTCTCTTGACTTCCAAGACGAATGCTTCGTTAAGGCTGGAGAGTCGCTCGAAGACTTGGTGGCAACTGAGCCCTTCAACGCTGGGTTCCTCCAGACTCCTGCACAGTCCGGTCCCACCTCCGCATCTGGTCTCCTCGCTACCGACAAGGTCGCCATGGAACTTGCAGGGCACTGGGAACCAGGCGTGATGCAGGGACTCACCGAGGACGAGCAAGGTCTTGGTGAAGACACCGGATGGTTCCCATTCCCCGCTGTTGAAGGCGGAGCTGGTGACCCAGCCGCGCAGCTCGGTGGTGGTGACGCATGGGCCGTTGCTCAGGACGCACCAGATGTTGCCGTGGACTTCGTGGAATATCTCCTCTCCGATGAGGTGCAAAAGGGCTTCGCAGAACTCGACATGGGTCTGCCCACCAACCCCACTGCTTCCCAGTACGTTGCTGACCCAGCACTTGCTGACCTCCTCGCAGTTCGTGACGCATCACCATTCATCCAGTTGTACTTCGACACCTCGTTCGGCACCTCCGTTGGTGGCGCTATGAACGACGAAATCGCACTTGTGTTCGCCGGCCAATCCTCTGCACAGGGCATTGTCGACGCAACGCAGGCAGCTGCTGACCTGGAAAAGTGAGATAACACCGTGGCAGACAAGACTCAAGCATCGGCCGTCGATGCAGGCCTGTCTGCGACTCACGGATCACAGACTCCGGCTGCTGGAGGTCGCACACCTTCAGCAGCCGGGTCTGAACCCGCACGTCGCAAGGCAAAGCCAAACTACCGTCAGGCAATCGAAGCCGGGATCTTCATCGCACCAGCGCTGGCGCTCTTCGCGTTCTTCGTCGTATGGCCCATGATTAAGGCTGTACAGTTCTCCCTCTACAGATGGAAAGGGTTTGGCCCGCTCGTCGACTTTGTGGGGCTCGACAACTACATTCGCGTTCTCCAAAATGATGTCTTCATTGGATCGCTCACTCACAACCTCATCATCATTGTTGCGTCGATCGCCATCCAGCTTCCTCTCGGGTTGCTGATTGCCCTTCTTCTCAACCGGAAGATGTGGGGCCGCGCAGCACTGCGAACCATTGTGTTCGTCCCCTATGTTCTTGCTGAAGTGATCGTTGGTGTCATCTGGTTCCAGATGCTCCAACCGAACTACGGCGCGATCGCGGTGGTTCTCGATGCAGTAGGTATCCAAGGTCCACCTCAAGGGTTCCTTGGCACCGTTGAGCTTGCACTTCCCACCTTGATGGTTGTGTTGACCTGGAAGTTTCTTGGGTTCGCTATCATCTTGTTCCTTGCCGGGCTGCAAGGAGTCCCTGAAGAACTGCATGAAGCAGCACAGATCGATGGTGCTTCATGGTGGCAGACTCAGGTGAAAATCACCATTCCTTTGATTGGCCCTACCCTTCGCACCTGGGCGTTCCTTTCCATGGTCGGATCACTCCAGCTCTTTGACATGGTGTGGATCCTCACCAAGGGTGGACCAGCGAACGCAACAACAACGATGGTCACGTTCCTCATCAATGAAGGAACGAAGCGGTCAAACTACGGGATCGCTTCTGCCGCCTCCGTTGTCCTCTTCATCATTGCCCTGGTCTTCGCGCTCGTCTACCAGCGCTTCGTCTTGCGGCGAGACAACCCTGACATCGAACCTCAGCGAAAGAAGGTGACCCGATGAGCGCCGTCACCACGACCCCGCGCCCCAATCCCGACAAAGCAGTGACACCCAAGCGGCGTCGCGGAAAACGTGACGGGCACGCGGCAGGTCCTTTCGTTTACTTCATGGCAATCCTGCTGGTCTGCGTGACGCTTGGACCAGTGATGTTCGCAGTGCTCGGCGGGTTCCGGACGAACGCGCAGCTCGCTGAATCCCCTGCAGGCTTGCCTGATCCGTGGGTGCTGGACAACTACATTCGTGTGATCACCTCAGAGAACTTCTGGATCTACACGATGAACTCCACCATCGTTGCAGTCTTGACCACGGCAATGGTTGTCATCTTCGGGATGATGGCCGCCTACCCCCTCGCGCGCTTCAAGTTCAAGTACCGGGAACAGATCTTCATGATCTTTGTGGCTGGCCTGTTGTTCCCCGCAACAGTTGCTGTGATTCCGCTCTTCATTTTGATCACCAAAGACTTGGGTCTTGGGAACTCATGGATGGGCCTTGCGCTTCCACAAGCAGCGTTCGCGCTTCCCATGACGATCGTGATTTTGCGGCCATTCCTCCAAGCGATCCCGAACGAGCTTGAAGAAGCGGCAAACCTCGACGGCACTGGACGCATCGGGTTCTTCTGGCGCATTGTTCTTCCTCTGTCGGGCCCAGGCATGGTGACGACAGGTGTGCTGGCGTTTGTTGGTTCGTGGAACGCATACCTTCTCCCGCTCCTGCTGCTCCAGGGCGACATGAAAACGCTGCCGTTGGGTGTCGCTGACTTCTCGTCGCAATACTCCTCAGACCAAGCCGGTGTCTTCGCGTTCACGACGTTGTCCATGATCCCCGCGTTGATCTTCTTCCTTGCTATGCAAAACAAGATCGTCAACGGTCTCCAGGGCGCAGTGAAGGGTTAATCAGTGCGGCCCCCAACGCACATGATGAAGGAAAAAACATGAATGACAACACCCTTGCCGCGCAGCACCAAGCACGTGCGCAGGCAATTCTTGACCAGATGACCCTGGACGAGAAACTCGCTCAAATCGTTGGATTCTGGGATAAAGGTGATGGTGAAGCTGTTGCTCCTCTCCAGGGGGAGTTCCAGGAAGCCACCACGTTTACCGGTGCTACACGCCATGGACTTGGGCACATTACCCGTGCGTATGGAACACGCCCCGTGGACCCCATTGAACGGGCCGCCTGGTTGTGGAACGAACAGCGCCGCATCATCAAGGAAACCCGCCTGGGAATTCCGATGCTCGTCCACGAGGAATGCCTGACGGGTCTTTCAGCATGGAAGGCCGCAACATTCCCCACCCCGTTGTCCTGGGGTGCGTCGTTTAACCCAGAACTCGTCGAAAAAATGGGCTCCCTCATTGGCGAGTCAATGCGCACACTGGGCATTCACCAAGGCCTCGCACCTGTGCTCGATGTCATCCGGGACCCACGCTGGGGTCGGGTCGAAGAGTGCATTTCTGAGGACCCTTACGCAGTCAGTGTGATCGGGACCTCCTACGTCAAGGGCGTACAGTCCCAAGGTGTCCATGCGACACTGAAGCACTTTGTTGGGTACTCTGCATCGCAGTCTGGGCGGAACTTCGGTCCAGTTCACGCAGGCAAACGGGAAATAGCCGATGTGCTCCTTCCGCCGTTTGAAATGGCTATCCGTGACGGTGGCGTGCGGTCAGTGATGCACGCCTACTCCGAAATTGATGGTGTGCCTGTCGCAGCCAGCGCCGAATACCTCACTGACCTTTTGCGAAACCAGTGGGAATTCGACGGGGTTGTGGTAGCTGACTACTTTGGTGTGGCGTTCCTTGAGAAACTTCACCAGGTCGCAGAGAACCTCGAAGATGCTGCAGGTCAGGCTCTGGAAGCTGGTGTCGACATCGAGTTGCCCACGGGTGACGCGTACCTGACCCCGCTGCGCCAAGGGGTGGAAGCTGGACGCATCGACGAATCCTTGGTGGATCGAGCAGTGCTTCGCGCGTTAACGCAAAAAGCTGAGCTTGGATTGTTGGACAACACTTTCGAGGACGAACCCCCGAGCCAGATCGACTTGGATTCACCAGAGCACCGGGCGGTTGCCCGACAGCTCGCTGAAGAAGCAGTTGTTCTGCTGTCCAATGACGGCACACTACCTGTTGCTGCGTCACCATCGAAGATCGCGGTTATCGGACCAAATGCCGACCGAATTTCTGCGATGTTCGGGTGCTACTCGTTCGTCAACCACGTTCTTGCGGTGCAAGAGGGATACGACACTGGTATCGACGTTCCGACAATGCGTGAGGCGATTTCGGAAGAGTTCACGGACGCGATTGTGAACTATGCCGAAGGGTGTGACATCGAAAGTGATGACACCTCCCGTTTTGACCACGCCGCAGAGATCGCTAGCGACAGCGACCTGACGATCCTCGTCCTGGGTGACCAGGCTGGATTGTTTGGCCGAGGCACGGTCGGAGAAGGTTGTGACCGTGACGATCTCGAGTTGCCCGGTGTGCAACGTCAACTTGCTGAACGTGTTCTTGCGACCGGACGACCGGTTGTTATTGTGCTCCTCACGGGACGTCCCTACGTTCTGGGGTGGGCGCTGGATCAAGCGTCGGCAGTTGTGCAAGCTTTCTTCCCCGGGGAAGAAGGAGCACAAGCTGTCGCGGGCGTGCTTTCGGGGCGCGTCAACCCATCAGGGAAGCTCCCGGTTTCACTACCACGGTCGACCGGTGCGCAACCTTACACATACCTGCACCCCCGCCTCGGTGGCGACTCTGACGTCACCAACCTGTCCTCACAGCCCGTTCGTCCGTTCGGTTTCGGGTTGTCGTACACGACGTTCACCTACAGTGATCTCACCGTGTCGGCAACGTCAACCGATGCGCCTGTTGGCGTCAGTGTTGTAGTCACCAACACTGGGGACCGTGACGGCGACGAGGTCGTGCAGTTGTACGTTCAGGACGTGTTCGGGTCGATTACTCGACCTGTTGCTCAACTCATGGGTTTCCAACGAGTGTCCCTCGCACCGGGACAGAGCGCAACGGTCACGTTCACCGTACCGCCGCATCGCCTGTCGTTCACGAACGCGCAGTACACGCGCGTTGTCGAGCCAGGGCAGTTTGTGTTCTGGACTGGACACAGTGCAGGCAGCGGTGACATCAGCGCAACCGTTACTGTGACGGGTGATGTCTACGAAGTAGCACCGAATGCAACGCTCACCACCTCGGTGTCTGTGGAGTACCGCTGATATCCAGTTGGGTCACTGGATAGCACCACCGCTCAAGCCCGGATGCGCCGCACACGCATCCGGGCTTGATCTTTGTCTCATACGAATTGACGCCAATCAACCGGTAAACTTGCCTGTGTGACTCTTCGGCTTTTTAACACCGCTACCCGGACCGTTGACCCTTTCGAGCCTCGCGAGGCGGGGAAGGTGGGTGTGTACGTGTGTGGTGCCACTGTGCAAGCAGCACCTCACATCGGTCACATGCGTTCAGCTGTCGCTTTCGATGTGCTGGTCAGATGGTTGCAGCGTGCCGGACTTGATGTCACCTACATCCGCAACGTCACCGACATCGACGACAAAATCTTGGCGAAATCTGCAGACGCGAAGATGGCATGGTGGGCGTGGGCGTCGCTCAACGAACAGGCATTTACCGAAGCTTATGATGCGTTGGGGAATCTGCGCCCCACCTACGAACCGCGCGCCACGGGGCACATGCTCGACATGATCGACCTCATGGGAACCCTCATCGAGCGCGGACACGCGTATGTAAGTTCCCCGGGGAACGTGTACTTCGACACCCAATCGTGGCCTCAATACGGGGCCTTAACGAATCAACACATCGACGAACGAGTCTTATCAACCGCGGATGTGAGCGACCCCAACAAACGTGACCCACGGGATTTTGCGTTGTGGAAAGCCCCCAAAGAGGGCGAACCGTCAACAGCATCGTGGCCAACCCCCTATGGGACTGGTCGTCCCGGGTGGCATCTTGAGTGCTCAGCGATGGCACGACGATACTTGGGAAGCGAATTTGATATCCATGGTGGTGGACTCGACTTACGGTTCCCGCACCACGAAAACGAGCAAGCACAATCGCATGCCGCTGGTGATGGGTTCGCACGAGTGTGGATGCACTCCGCGTGGGTGACCCAAGGTGGCGCGAAAATGTCCAAGTCGCTGGGCAACGGCTTGCTGGTGACGGAGGTCCTTAAGCAGGCCCCAGCGCCTGTGCTTCGGTTCGCATTAGCGTCCGTACACTACCGGTCCATGGTTGAATGGACTCAACAGTCACTGATCGATGCGGGAGTGGCGTGGGACCGCTTCACCGGTGTGTATAGGCGTGCAGTGGAAACCGTGGGGGACAAGGTCACTGTCCCCGTGACCACTGTGGAACTTCCGCAAGCATTCACAGACGCACTCAATGATGACCTCAATGTCGCACAAGGGCTGGCGGTCTTGTATGACAGTGTGAAAACCGCGAATACCGCATTGGCGAACAACAACCTTCCTGAAGCAACCCATGCGGTCTTACAGGTGCGTGCAATGCTTGACGTGTTGGGTCTCGACCCTGCGCAATGGGCTGCACCAGATACTGACAGCCGGGCAGATTCTGCACTGGCTTCACTCGTCCAAGGACAACTTGACCGTCGTGCTCAGGCTCGAGCCGACAAAGATTGGGCCACTTCCGACGCGATTCGCGATGCCTTAGCAGCGGCGGGGATCGTGGTTGAGGATTCACCACATGGCGCGCGCTGGTCACTTGCGTAACCCTTTATCCATGAACGTCACGAAAGAAGAGTGCCTGATATGGCTGGAAACTCACAGCGCCGCGGTGCGGTGCGTAAAGACAACAAAAAAGCACAGGTTAAAGGAAGTGGAGGAAATCGTCGGCGTGGGTTAGCAGGTCGTGGTGCAACCCCGCGTGCGGAGGATAGGTCCTGGCACCCCGCAGGGAAACGTAAAGAGGCCCGTGAGAAGCTTGAGGCTGCGCAAGAAAAGCATGCGCAACGCCGGACGAACAGGTCAGGGTCTCGCGCGGTTGAGGTGATTGCGGGACGTAACGCTATCGTTGAGGCGTTGCGTTCAGATATGCCAGCAGACCGTTTGTATGTGGCTTCGCGGCTTGACCATGATGACCGCACGAAAGAGATCCTTGAGATCGCTACAGAGCGCGGTATTGCTGTGGTCGAGGCGACCCGTCCGGAACTTGATGAACTCACGGATGGGTCCGTTCACCAAGGCGTTGCGATGGGTGTGCCTGCCTATGAGTATCTCGAGGTTGATGACCTTCTTGATGCTGCGGCTTCAAAGGGGCAGGCGCCGTTGTTGATCGCTCTTGATTCAGTGACCGACCCACGAAACCTTGGTGCGATCCTGCGAGCGGGAGGTGCTTTTGGCGCGCACGGTGTGATTGTTCCTGAGCGCCGAGCCGCTGGGATGACCGCGTCTGCGTGGAAAGTATCCGCGGGCGCTGCCGCCCGTGTCCCGGTTGCTCGGGTGACGAACCTGGTGCGGTCGTTGGAAGCTTTGAAGAAGTCAGGGTGTTTTGTGGTCGGGTTGGATGGGGATGCTGATTCCTCGGTTCGTGACCTTCCCTTCGCTGCTGACCCGCTGGTTCTTGTTGTGGGTTCAGAAGGCAAAGGGCTATCGCGTTTGGTACGCGAAACCTGTGATGCTATTGCTGCGATCCCTATCTCAACAACCGTTGAGTCCTTGAACGCTGCTGTGGCGGCAGGCATCACGTTATATGAGGTTGCAGCTGCGCGGAGCGAAGACGCGTCAGCATAATTGGTGAAGTTGTGGACACCTCGACTTAGTCTTGGAGGTCGGCGTCTTGAGGGTCGAGTCCAAGGACCGCGAGTTCATCAGGCCGATTGTGCAGGACGTTCGTGACGTAGGAGTCCACAACTTCGGGCATGGGGACATCACGGTGTTGTTGCTCGGAGATGAACCACCGGTGGTCGAGAATTTCGTGGAAAAGCTGCGCGGGCTCAAGTTTTTTGCGGAGATCTTTAGGAACAGCTTGAATGGTGGGCTCGAAGACGGTGGCCAGCCAGTCGTGTGCGACGAATTCAATGTCGTCATTTTGGCGTTCTGTTGCTGCTCGGAATGACTCAAGATCGTTGAGGAGCCGTCGCGCCTGGTTTTCTTGTACGTCAAGCCCAGTGAGGTGCATGAGGCGGCGCGAATGGTGACCTGCGTCAACGACTTTGGGTTGGATCATGACAGTGGTCCCGTCAATATCAGTGGTCATCTCTAGCTCATCAACGTCAAACCCAAGGGAGTTCAAGTATTCGATGTGTGCTTCAACGCGCCAGGTTTCGTCCGCATCAAATGTTTCGACGTCGTGCAATGCTGCCCATAGTTCGTGGTACCTGCGGTGCAGTTGGTTACCGATTTCGATGACGTCTTCGTCTTCGTCGAGGAACTCACCGGCTTGAAGGTCCATGAGTTCACCAATGATGTTGGTGCGTGCCAGGTCGATGTCGTAGTTGCGTTGACCGTCAGAGAGTTTGGGGTGCAACTGCCCGGTTTCGGCGTCGACTAGCCATGCGGCGAATGTCTCCGCGTCCCGCCGGAACAGCGTGTTCGACAGGGAGACGTCGCCCCAGTAGAAGCCGATGAGGTGGAGGCGCACCATGAGGACAGTCAGTGCGTCGATGAGTCGCGTCGCCGTGTCGGGTTGAAGGTTCTGGCTGAACAGGGACCGGTAGGGCAGGGAAAACGCGAGGTGTTTGGTGATGAGGCACGCTTCAAGCCGTTCTCCGTTTTTGTCGGTGCGCCCAGTGATGACACCGACGGGCTCAACGGAGGGCACGTCGGTACGGGACAACTGACGTAAGAGTTCGTATTCATTGAAGGCGACTGTCTCACCGATCTCTTTGATGGCGATGACCTGGTCTCGAAGGCGCACGAATCGGACGACGTGTCGGGAAATCCCTCGGGGGAGTGCAGCAAGGACATCAGTGGGCCAGTCTTCGAGGGGGATGTCCCACGGCAGCGAGAGCAACGCCGGGTCTGGTTTGGCTGCAGTGATTTGGAGGGATTGTGGCACGGGTGTCTCCTGGGGTTGGTGTCCACTGTCATTCTACGGCTGCTCATCGAGGACACGGCTGGCGGCACAGTGACTGTGTGGAATGCGACTGTGGGCAGGCCCTCACATGAGGAGCCTGCCCACAGTTAGTGGTGCGTGGTGTGCAGTCGATCAGATGGTTGCGAGGCGTGCACCGGAGCTTGGTGAGAAGACGTGTTCGTTTCCAGGCTTGATCGCAGCGTGGATGAATTCGCCCTTGTCAGGTGCGGTGCGTGGGTTGACACGGATGATGACGTCTTGGTCGCCGTTGCCGGTCTTCAGTGTGCCGTAGACGTACGCGTCGGAACCGAGTTCTTCGACGATGTTCACCTGGATGGCAAGAGCGGATGGGTCCGATGGTGACACGAGCTCAAGTGATTCGGGACGGAACCCGATCGTGACTTCGCCCTTGTCAGCGTCGGTGAGACCAGCAACAGCATCACGGGTGATGGGCAGGCGTGCGTCACCGATTTGTGCAACACCGTTGTCGACGCGGTAGGTGCCCAGGTTCATGGCTGGGGAGCCGATGAAGCCAGCAACGAACACGTTGTTAGGAGTGTCGTACATTTCTCGGGGGGTACCAACTTGCTGGAGCACACCGTCTTTGAGCACTGCGATGCGGTCACCCATGGTGAGAGCTTCAGTCTGGTCGTGGGTCACGTACACGGTGGTGACACCCAGACGACGCTGCAGCGATGCGATCTGCGTACGGGTTTGAACACGCAGCTTGGCGTCCAGGTTGGACAGCGGCTCGTCCATGAGGAACACCTGAGGCTGACGCACGATGGCGCGGCCCATAGCGACACGCTGACGCTGACCACCTGAGAGTGCCTTGGGCTTGCGGTCAAGGTACTCAGTGAGGTCGAGGATCTTTGCTGCTTCCTCAACGCGCTTGCGGATTTCGTCTTTGGGGGTGCCAGCGATTTTGAGAGCGAAGCCCATGTTGTCAGCCACGGTCATGTGTGGGTACAGCGCGTAGTTCTGGAACACCATGGCGATGTCACGGTCTTTGGGCTGAACGTCGGTGACGTCGCGGTCACCAATGAGGATGCGACCTTGGTTGACGTCTTCGAGACCTGCGAGCATACGCAGCGAGGTGGACTTACCACACCCGGAAGGACCCACGAGAACAAGAAACTCGCCGTCTTCGATGTGGAGGTTGAGTTGGTCTACTGCGGGACGTTCGGTCCCGGGGTAGATCCGGCTGGCGTGGTCGTATGTAACGGTAGCCATGATGTGCTACATCCCTTCACCGGCAGGTACGTGCCGGACGATCCGTTGTGATGGGTGCGCACGCGTTGTCCGCACACTGTGTGAGGACGTGTCCGCGTTGACACTCTTCTTGAGTTGTGTGGCCACACTGTGATTCACATCAGCGTGATGCTGTGTAATGTCCCACAGTTAGTGATCCGCGTTCACTCTATCAGCAATGTGGGTGAGTGTGAATGAGACTTCCTGTGGGGAGTTCACCCGATGGACAGCGCGTGTGTCCCCGGATCCGACTTTAATGGAGACGTCTGAGGAACCAAGGGTGGCAAACACTGTTTCATCGGTGACGTCATCACCAAGGTAGAGGACACTGCGCGCCTGAAGCTCGTGGCGAAGCGCGGTCACTGCATCACCTTTTGTTGCTTTGAGAACGGAGACTTCGACGACATTGTGACCGGTCATGACGTGCAAGCGAGAGTCGTGTGCCCAACTGTGGAGGGCTTGGTTCACTCGTTGTGCTTCGTCAGGGTCGGCGAGGCGGGTATGGAGGACCACTGCGGTGGGTTTGTGTTCGATCCATGCTCCGCGTGTTGTTGCGGCGAGGGCCTCCGCGTAGTCTTCGAGCGCTTCCAGACGTTCTTGGGCACTGTCAGGCAACGGTGTTTCGTCATGGTGGAGACTGCCATCAGCGTTGACGTGACCGCGTTCTGCCCCGTGTGACCCGATGAGGATGGTACCGGGCTGCGGGTGGGCGAGTGCATGGAGGTCAGCAATTGCTCGTCCAGAGACAAGGGCAACGGTGATGCCGTCCTGCCCGGTGATCCGGGCGAGTGCTGCCGCTGACTCTTCTTGCATGCGCGAGTCTTTGGGGTTGTCCACCAGTGGGGCGAGGACGCCGTCGAAGTCTGACGCGAGTAGAAGCGGACGCGTGCTGCTGAAGCTGTCAAGAGCGGCGGTGAGGGTTGGGTTGAGGGTGACAAAGTGGTCAGTGTGACTCACGATGCGCCTCCTGCGGTGCTGCCAGCGGGAACAGGTTCAGCGGCGGAGGTGACAGTGGGTGCGTACGCTCCGTTGTGCTCGTTGCGTTGCCCGATGTCCTCGAGGGACGCAAGGAAGTTATGTGCCCACTTGTTGACGTCGTCGTGCATGACTTTTCTGCGCAAGCGGCGCATACGGCGCCGTGCTTCGGCGGATGGCATGTTCGCTGCGTGGACGATCGCGTCCTTCATTCCGTCAATGTCATGTGGGTTGACAAGGATTGCGCCGCCGAGTTCGTCTGCTGCGCCCGTGAATTCTGACAGGACCAGCGCACCACCGAGGTCGTGACGAGCTGCCACATATTCCTTCGCGACGAGGTTCATGCCGTCTCGTAGTGAGGTGACAAGCATGACGTCAGCGGCCAAGTAAAGGGCCGCCATTTCGTCTTGGGGGTAGGAATGGTGAAGGTAATGAATAGTGGAATGACCTATTTCACCGTACTCACCGTTAATCCTGCCCACCAGAATCTCTACCTGTTGGCGCAGGTCGCGGTACGCTTTGACGTTCTCTCTGGACGGGCTTGCTACCTGGATAAGGGTGGTGCTTGCCGCATCGATGCGTCCGTCTTCAAGGATTTCCCCATACGCCTTGATGCGGTGACGAATGCCCTTGGTGTAGTCCAGACGGTCTACCCCAAGCATGATGACGTCGGGGTCCCCTAGGTCGCTGCGGATTTCCTCCGCGCGTTTCTTCACCGCATCAGTGTGTGCGAGACGGTCAAAAGAGTGGGAATCGATGGAGATGGGGAACGCGGCGGCTTTGACAAGGCGGCGCGCCCCGTTGTCGGAATGGACAGAGAAAATGTTAGTGCGTGGTTTGACAGCGGTGAGGCGGCGGACGCAGTTCATGAAGTTCGTGGCGTCAGAGCGGCGTTGGAAACCAACAACATCAGCACCCAACAAACCATCGATGACCTGGCGCCGCCACGGAAGTTGCTGGAACAGTTCAAACGGAGGGAACGGAATGTGATGGAAATAACCAATACGCACATCGGGTCGGAGCTGACGGATCAGTGCTGGAACAAGTTGCAACTGATAGTCATGAACCCAAATCGTTGCACCCTCGGCAGCCTGCGCAACCGCAGCTTCCGCGAATCGTTCATTAACAGCCCGATATGAGTCCCACCACGTTCGGTGATAGGCCGGAGGCGTAATCACATCGTGGTAAAGAGGCCATAATGTGTCGTTAGAGAAACCCTCGTAATACCGCTGAATCTCGCCCTCGCTGAGCGGAACAGGAACCAAAAAAGTTCCGTCCGCATCGAAAGGTTCAGGCGCAAAATCTGGTGCACCACTCCACCCCACCCACGCGCCCTCCGCACCCTTCATAATGGGATCCAGCGCGGTCACAAGCCCCCCAGGGGACCGGGTCCACGAGATAGCACCAGAGGCATCTTGCTGCATGTCCACAGGTAGGCGGTTAGACACCACAACAAGGTCAAATCCAGTTGTACTCATGTTTTACCAACTCCTCAATCCACCTGTACTGTACCGAGAACGCAGCTCTTTTGCTTGTCGAGCAGGGAAATTTCACATTCGAACGCATAACGTTGAGGCATGGAACGAATCGGCTTGGAACCAGGCACACAAATAGGCGGATATACCATCGTGCATCCGCTGGGAGCGGGCGCAATGGGTGTGGTGTACCGCGCCATCGACGATGGTGGGCACCCCGTCGCGTTCAAACTCCTGCGCACTGACTCTTTACCAAAAGATGAACTTCGAGCCCGAGTCGAACGAGAAGCCGCGTCACTACGCAAAATCAACCACCCCAGCGTCGCTGCCATGCTCGACCTCGAGATTGACGACGACGAAATGTTCATCGTCTATGAACTCATCGAGGGCCCCACCCTCGACACCTGGGTCGCTGACAACGGGCCGTTGTCCTCCCAACAACTCGCCGACACCGCCACGGACCTCTATGACGCTCTCGCGGCTGTCCATGAGGCAGGCGTCATCCACCGAGACATGAAACCCAACAACATCATCATGTCTGATCACGGCCCCGTCCTCATCGACTTTGGCCTGGCCCACGGGCTCGAAGACCACCGCCTCACCCGCACCGGGTTAGTCATGGGAACCCCCGGCTACCTCGCCCCAGAACTGGTTAACGGGCAAGCCCCCTCCCAAAGCTCAGACTTGTGGGGGTGGGGTGCCGTCCTCGCCTTCGCTGCCACCGGCAGACTTCCCTTTGGTGAAGGAAGCTTCCAATCAGTGATCGCCCGAGCCATGGCAGGGAAAGCAGACGTCAACGGGCTCGACCAACGCGTTGCCTGGGCGCTGCGAGGGGCGCTCGCCGTCGATCCACACCACCGGTGGACACCCCAAGAAGTACTCGACGAACTGCACAACGCGGCACTCAGCCCCACCGAAGAAATCTTCCACGACTCACACCCTGATGTGGAAGCGACCGAGGTTCTCGACTCTGACCAACTTGCAGCCTTTGCCGCAGGACCGACCGGATATACCGACAAAATCGGGGTAGGTCACGGACCGGACACGTGGGATCCGCGGACAGCAGGCAGCGGCGGTACCCGCACGGAGGTGATCGACACATCGACAAGCAACGACGGTCATACTCGCGCATTCACCGTCCCGTCACCTGCTCCAGAACCCCTTGAGGAACCCACGCAAGTCATCGCAACGGAGCCCGCATACCAGCAGGCACCGCCGTCATTTGCTCCTGGGTCAACCCCCGCCACCCCAATGAGCCCGGAACCTCCGGGTCCACCCTTGGGTGGATACCCGCAGGTCTATGGAACAAACGATGCGCCTGTTGCGCCGCCGCAACCCCCGGACCTGTACACCCGCCCGAGCCCAGCACCGCGCCCCTTCGTGACAATAGCGGTGAGCCTCGCGTTCATTGCGTGGGGGAGCGTACGTCCCGGGTGGACGCTCGTGGTGTTGATTCTCGCGCTTCTTGTGGCCCGCACGGTTGGGGTCATGTGGGATTCCTTCCAGTTCCGGCGTGAAGTGAAAGGGGTGACACGGCGTGAGCGGGCCGTCCTTGTCGCGAAATCTCCGCTCCTGGTTGTTCGGGCAGCATTGGGCCTCATCCCTAATGTTGCGGTCGCAGTCAGTTGCGCTCTGGTTATCGCTGGGGGAGTGTGGTGGGCGGTGGATTCTCAAACAGTCCAGTTTGGTGACTGGGATGTTCCACCAGCGTGGGTGTACTCGGTGATCCTTGTCGGGGCTGGGGCGCTGATTTTGGCGCTGACCTGGTGGGGGCCAGTATCGAGGTTGACTCGGGCTGGTCAGCGGGAAATATTCCGTGGTCTCATTCCACAGCTTTTTGGTACCACCGTCTTTGTGCTGATCGTCATTGTGATTGCCGGGTATGCACTGGCGTTACTGGCGCAAGGCGCCGACCCTCATTGGGCGCCACTTCCCACCCCGCCATCCTTCCGCTAAATAGTCACATGTGAGTTCGCGAGGCGCTGCGTTCAGGCAACCTCCAGATAGGGTCGTTAGCATGCGACCAAGCGCACATAACCACGACGGTATCCACACGCCGTCCACACGGAAAGCACGACACTATGGCATCGTCACCCACCTCACACGGCCTCAGCCGCCGTGAAGAAGCACGACTGAAAGCACAAGCTCTCCAGCAGGAACAGGCGCGCCGGGAACGCCGATCCCGAATCGTGCTGTTCGCCTCACTCCTCATCGGAGTTCTTGCAGTTGTTGGTGTGGGATGGTTCATCTTGCAGCAACAACCCAGCCAACTCAGCTCCGACATGACCGAATTCCCCGAGGATGTCACTATCCCCACCGCCGCAAGCCCTGAAGATGGCGGCATCACCTACTACAACGGGAACTTCCAAGCTGAGGCACCCACTGACGTACCAGTTCTTGATGTCTACCTCGACTTCATGTGCACCCACTGCGCTGACTTCGAAATGACCAACGGTGACTGGCTCAAGGAATCAGCAGACAACGGGGAACTGGTATGGCGCTTGCACCCCGTAGGTGTCTTGCAATCCCAATACTCCGACACCATGGGGTCAGCATTCGCCTACCTGGTAGAAAACTCCCCAGAACACGCCCTGGAGTTCGCCAAGATGACGTTCGCAAACTTCAAGAACACCGGACAAAGCGAGGAAGAACTGCGTTCCTACGCACAAGCAGCCGGTGTTCCCAGCGAACACATCGATGGCATGCTGGAAGGTGACTACGTCCGGTACATCCAATCCGCATCGGCCATCACCCTCAACGATGAATCCCTGCGTGACGAAGAAGGACGATTCGGAACCCCAGCGCTCTACATCAACGGTGAACGGTCAAACGTCAACTGGACCGACCCGCAACTACTCAAAGACGCAGTCCTCAACGCTGGAACATCGAACACCACCGGTGAAGACACCAGTGAGGAATGACAGTCCACACCATGAGTGACAGACACGATTTCGCGTCCGTGACACCTCTGTTGTAGTCTATTACTCGCACACAGCACGCCTGCGTGCGAAAGCCGCTTTAGCTCAGTGGTAGAGCACTCGCCTTGTAAGCGAGCGGTCGTCGGTTCAAATCCGACAAGCGGCTCCACGAAGTAAGCCCCACCACATGACCATGTGGTGGGGCTTACTTCGTGTGCGAGGCACCTGATGCTGATCATTAATCGATGGGCTCTAACGTCGGGTACTTCGCCACCCGGGTATCCCCTGTTGACGTCCCAGTTAAGCGACGCTTGATCCAAGGACCAACATGTTCCCGAGCCCACACAATGTTCTCGCGTGCACGCACGCGAGGGTTTTTCGGTTGTGGGTCATCAAGAGGAGCATCAAACCCAGGATCTTCAGGCTGGAGCCCCAACCCCACCAACGCCATATCCGCAACGCGGCGATGCCCCTGTGTGGTGAGATGGATGCGGTCTTCTGCCCACATCCGCGGGTCGCTGATTGTGCGGTGCCCCCACATGTTTGCCACATAGGCGCCATGACGCTGAGCAATTGACCAAATGTGGGAGTTAAAGATTGCTGTGCGAGACCGCGTAAAAGCTAACGAACCCCGTCCAGAAAAGTCTGTTCCTGTGGCGAGGAGCACATCAGCGCCCGTTGCGCGTGCTTGCGCCACAGCATGATCCAAGTGAGCGGCAATCAGGTCAACGTCGACAGCGGGCCGCAAAATGTCATTACCGCCACCAATGATGGAAATAAGATCAGGTGACATATCCAATGCGCGAGGCAACTGCTCAGAAATGATCGGCCGAAGAAGTCGTCCACGAATGGCAAGGTTCGCGTATGACAACGGCGAAAGCCCAGCCGCTTGACGCCGACTCGACAGTGTAAGCGCCAGCATGTCTGCCCACCCTCGACACACGTCCGGGTTTTCTGGGGCCACATCCCACAGTCCTTCGCTGAAGGAGTCGCCAATAGCCACATACGAACGCCACTGGGGAGGCTCAGAGGATAGTTCAACAGTCGGCGTTGAGCGGGCCTCGAACTGGCCTGATGAGTTCATGTGGTCATGAGGAGCAGAGGAGTGGTCAGCGGAGGATTGTGGTGTCGATGCGTGGTTCACGTGTGTATTCTTCTCCGTTGTCAGGCGTTTTTCCACCTGGGGTCAACGCGTGGCCGCCCGAGATTCATGTCAGACTCTCACCTTATCGTTAAGGGGTGACGAATCACGATGCCCCCGAACCAGTCCCCGCTACTCGCCGCCCTGCGGATTACCTCACTGAGCAGGAACGAGCGGTCCTCGACCTCGAATCGCGCACGTGGACCCGGACCGCATCGAAAGAACGCGCTATCGCCGAAGAGCTGGGCCTGTCTGTGACCAGCTACTACCAACTCCTTGCCTATGTGGTCACTAAGCCCTGCGCCGCACACCACGCGCCAGCAGTCGTTCGACGAATCCGAACAATGACCGAGAAAAACGGCCGTACCGCAGCACGGTTCCTGCCGTCCTAACCCGCCGCACCGCCTAGTCCACAGCGCTGCGCTCATCGAAACACGCCGCACGTGACGCGCATCGTCAAGCACCGAAGAAACCGCACAATGACGCGGATCTCCCGGGGAGGTGGTCCGAGAAGGGGAGAGGAGGACCTTGTCATCTCAGATGGAGCCGGTAGTCTTGGGCCGTGAGCAAGAGAGCACCGAACTACCCGCGGGATGAGTTCGATCTCGCCCCAGGCGACATCCCTCACCCCGGAGTCCACCGCACTCCACGTACTGCGTGGCAACGGTTATGGCCCTATGTCATGACCGCCGTTTTGTGTGCCATGTTGGGTGCGGGTGCCATCTGGTTCCTGACACAAAACCCTGATTCTAAAGTCTCTGAAGCCATCACCGACGTCGCTGGGGAACAGACTCCAGCAGACACACAGGACACCGCTACTGACGGTGAGGGGGACGGTGCAGAAGGCGACGGGCAGACGGAAGACAACGAAGAACCGGCCGACAACACCACCGATGACGGGGGCGACACTGGTGAAGGAACGGACTCAGAAGAGCCGGAAGAAACACCAGCAGCGACAGTAGATCGGACAGCGTCGGTTCGAGTTCTTAACGCCGGGTCGGTTGCTGGGCAAGCAGGGCAGTTCGCCGACAAACTCACGGCAGACGGTTTTACCGCCGTTGAAGCTGCCAACTTTGAGGGTGAACCCCCCACTTCGTCGCTGATTTACTACCTTGGTGCTGACAACCGCGGAACGGCTGAACGGGTGGGAGAGGTCCTCGGGATCACGCAACTTGTTGAAGTAGAGTCCCTCCGGGCGAATATCTCGGTTGTCATTAGGTAACGGGCGTCGCCCATGAGTGACGCAGTGGACGTGGTTGTTGTGGGCAGCGGCCCCAACGGGCTCGCTGCCGCAGTGACCTGCGCACGGGCGGGGTTGTCCGTTGTGGTGCTGGAAGCCAACGACACAGTTGGTGGCGGGGCCCGCACCGTCGATCTTGGACTGATGTCGGGGATGCGACATGACCTGTGTTCCGCCGTGCACCCAATGGCTGTTGCGTCCCCGTTTTTTGTCGAGTTTGATTTAGCAGCTCGCGGTGTGGTCCTGCATGAACCAGAGGTTCAGTACGCCCAACCACTTGATGCACGTCGCGCTGCCGTTGCCTATCGCAGCCTTGATCGTACTGCTCGCGAGTTGGGCGGTGATGACGGCGCGTGGCGGGCGTTGATGGAGCCTCTTGCCTCCCGCCCAGATGCGGTGATTGCTGCTGCGCTCAGTGATAAACGGTCTCTTCCCGCACACCTGTTGTCCCGTGCGTGGGGGATGGCCTCGTTTGGGGCTGCTGTCGTGGAACAGGGAAGTCCACTGTGGAATGCGCGGTTTCACGGTGATGCTGCTCCTGCGTTATTGACCGGGGTGGCGTCGCACGCGATTTCTCCGCTGCCGTCGTTTGCAGGTGCTGGTACTGCTCTGATGTTGGGGGCGTTGGCACACAGTCATGGGTGGGTGATCCCTCAGGGTGGGTCCCAGGTGATTGTCGATGCGCTTGTTGCTGATCTTGTGGCGCACGGTGGCAGGGTGGTCACTGGGTGCCGGGTGGTGGAGCGTGGCGATCTACCGAGGGCGCGGTCTGTGGTGTTTGATACGACCCCGCATGCGGCGTTGTCGATTGTGGGGGATGCTGTCCCTGCTCGGTTGCGGCGCGCATTGGAACGGTTTCGGTATGGAAATGCTGCAGCGAAGGTTGATTTTGTGGTGAGTGAGCCAATCCCTTGGGGGGACTCGCGGATGCGGGGGGCAGGGACTGTGCATGTGGGGGGTACCCGTGGTGAGATGGTTGCCGCTGAGGCTGCCGTGGATCGGGGTGTGGTTCCAGCTTCGCCGATGGTGTTAGTTTCTGACCCTGCGGTTGCTGATCCGTCCCGTGCGGTGGCGGGCCACCGACCAGTATGGTCGTATGCGCATGTGCCGCGTGATAGTGAGGTTGATCCGACGGACCTGGTGATCGCGCAGATCGAACGTTTTGCGCCGGGGTTCCGGGACACGATTGTTGCATCGCAGGCGATCCCTGCATCACAGATGTCGGCCCATAATGCCAACTATGTGGGTGGAGATATTGCAGCGGGGGCTGCCACGATGTGGCAGATTATTGCTCGCCCTTCCTTGTCGCGGGATCCGTATTCGTTGGGGGTGGCAAGAATGTGGTTATGTTCGTCCTCGACCCCGCCGGGCCCAGGCGTGCACGGGCTGGGCGGATGGTTTGCGGCGCAGCGGGTTCTTGCCCAGGATTTCGGGGTGATGACGCCTCCTTCGCTGGCCCCGTCACGCTGATGATCTGACACACTGTGATGTCAGTTACGCCCCTTGTTTGTGTGATGACCATTATCTTTCTGCCTGCCCGCGTCGATACACCATCGAGAGCAGGAATCGCCTGAGTGTCGCGTTCGTCCGATGCATGGCAGACTCCTAGCAGAAATAGCGGCGGTGCGGCCACCACTAAGAAAGGCCGTCGCCACAGGACATCGGGTGAGGAGGCGTGGTCGGCATGAGTTTTCGAGTGGGCAACGCGTTCTCGGACCCGCGTGTGACGATGCGCCAACCGCAACCGGTTGTTCTCATCCGTGGCACGTTGAATCCAGCCCATGTGTCAGCGTTTTATGCCACGGCTTTTCCGGAGCTAGCGTCGTGGTTGAATCTCAATAGGATCCCGGTTAGTGGCCCTCCAGTGACGTTGTCCCACATCGCATCGTCCACCATGATGGAGGTTGCTGCGGCTTACCCGGTCACGGTGAAGGTTCCCACAACACAACGCATCACCATGGGGACGCTGCCCGGTGGGCCAGTTGCCTCACTCATTGTGCAGGGGAGCCACGAATACTTAGCTGATGGCTATGACCATTTGCGTGCGTGGTTAGGTGAAAACGGCTATGGTCCGGGTCCTGTGTCCTGGGCCAGTTACATTCGGCTGCCAGATGAACACGGCGATCAGCGTGCGTGTGTCACAGAACTCTCCTGGCCGATCGCCTAACCCGATCTTGCACTCTCCATGCGAGAGTGCCAAGATGGAATTGGCACTCTCGCATGGAGAGTGATAAAACGTCGGCTGACCGATGAGATTCGCACTGACTCAGTGACGTGAACTGTGAGGTTGTGAATCGTCCGTCGCGGGCATCGCCAGCCATCCACACAGCCACCAGCGGAGGAATAATCCACCATGGCAAAGCTCATTGCATTCAATGAGGAAGCCCGGCGCGGTATGGAGCGCGGGCTCAACATCCTCGCCGACACCGTCAAGGTCACCCTCGGTCCCAAGGGCCGTAACGTTGTGCTCGACAAGAAGTGGGGCGCCCCAACGATCACTAACGATGGTGTGTCCATCGCTAAGGAGATCGAACTCGAAGAGCCTTACGAGAAAATTGGTGCAGAACTCGTCAAAGAGGTCGCCAAGAAGACTGATGACGTCGCCGGTGACGGAACAACCACCGCGACTGTCCTCGCTCAGGCGCTTGTGCGTGAAGGGCTGCGCAACGTCGCTGCCGGTTCGAACCCCATTGCTTTGAAGCGTGGAATCGAAAAGGCTGTTAACGCAGTCACTGAGGAACTCCTCACTGCCGCGAAAGACATCGAAACCAAAGAAGAGATCGCTGCAACAGCTGCTATCTCTGCTGGTGACCCAGCAATTGGTGAACTGATCGCTGAAGCCCTCGACAAGGTTGGTAAAGAAGGCGTCATCACCGTTGAAGAGTCCAACACTTTTGGTCTCGAACTGGAACTGACCGAAGGTATGCGGTTTGACAAGGGATTCCTTGCCCGCTACTTCGAGACAGACCCAGAGCGTCAGGAAGCAGTCCTCGAAGACCCATACATCCTTCTCGTTGAATCCAAGATCTCCAACGTTAAGGACCTGCTGCCACTTCTTGACCAGATCATGAAGCAAGGCCGTTCCTTGCTCATCATCGCTGAAGACGTCGAAGGTGAAGCACTTGCCACCCTCGTGTTGAACAAGATCCGTGGCACCTTCAAGTCCGTTGCTGTCAAGGCACCTGGCTTCGGTGACCGCCGCAAGGCGATCTTGCAGGACATCGCGATTCTTACCGGTGGACAGGTCATCTCCGAAACTGTGGGCCTCAAGCTCGAAACTGCGACCTTGGACCTTCTTGGTCAGGCACGCAAGGTTGTTGTCACCAAGGACGAGACCACCATCGTTGAAGGTTCAGGCGACCAAGACCAGATCGCTGGTCGCGTCAAGCAGATCCGCGCGGAAATCGACAAGTCTGACTCCGACTACGACCGTGAAAAGCTTCAGGAGCGTCTCGCGAAGCTCGCCGGTGGTGTCGCTGTCATCAAGGCTGGCGCCGCAACTGAGGTTGAGTTGAAGGAACGTAAGCACCGCATCGAAGATGCTGTGCGTAACGCAAAGGCCGCTGTCGAAGAAGGCATTGTTGCCGGTGGTGGTGTTGCACTGATCCAGGCTGGTAAAGCCGCATTCGACAAGGACGCACTGTCCTCGCTCGAAGGGGACGAAGCAACCGGTGCAGCAATTGTGCGCTCCGCAATCGACGCCCCACTGAAGCAGATCGCGATCAACGCTGGTCTTGAGGGTGGAGTTGTTGCTGAGAAGGTCCGCAACCTTCCTGCCGGCCAGGGACTTAACGCCGCAACTGGCGTATACGAGGACCTGCTCGCTGCTGGTGTCAACGACCCAGTGAAGGTCACCCGGTCCGCGCTGCAGAACGCTGCATCGATCGCTGCACTGTTCCTCACCACTGAGGCAGTCGTTGCAGACAAGCCTGAGAAGGCTCCTGCAATGCCAGAAGGTGCTGGCATGGGCGACATGGGCTTCTAATCCCATGATGCGTAGCGCTCACTGGTAGCGCCACGAAGCGTCACAAAGGGTGGCTCCCACACGTGTGGGGGCCACCCTTTGTATGTGAAGGACACATGCACGTGACACTAGCGCCGAAAGGCGCTGCGAATGTTGTGTTCTGCTTCGAGGTAGACATCCGCAGTGCGTCCTAGTGCATGCCCCAACGACTCGAGCGACACCTCAACTTGTGCTTGGGTGCTGTGCCATTGTGCTGATGCTGCTTGAAACTCGGCGGACGCTTCACCACGCCAGGAGTTTTGCAGCTCTTGGAGGTGACGCATCAGTGTGTGGACGTCGGCGCGGATTGAGGAAATGGATCGGGACACATTTGATGCCGCGTGGGTGACAGCGGCGGTATCGACCGCAAAAGATGACATGGCAACCTCCAAGGTGGGATTCGACACGCAGTTTTGGCTGCGTGTCATGACACCTGGAAGGGTAGAACACAGTGGACGCCAGTGAAGCGAGTGCACGATCCACCACCGGTCATGTTGTGGAGATCAGTGGTGTCAGGCGCTGTGGGCGACTGGTTCGTCTGCCTGAGAGAGTTTCTTGAGTTCTTTGGTCAGGCGAGCTTGTTCTGCGATGAGGTTTTGGCGGGCAGCTTCTTCCCATCCTTGCGCCCCAGCTGTGGAGAAAAGGTTTTCCCGCTCCAACAGCCGGGTGACAATACGTAGTCGGGCCCGCACGAAATCGATAACAGGGATGTGGGAGTATTCCTCACGGATCGCTGCAAGGTAGTGCTTGTAGTGTTGCGGGTCTGACTTAAGGACTGCGAGGTCGGCGTCGCACAACACAGCCCCGTCAGTGCTTGAACCGCTTCCTTTGTGTCGCACGAGGTTCGTGACGAGACGCGACACTTTTTCGGCGTTGTCCTCTGGTACTCCTAAAGACGCGAGTTGTGTGCGTGCGAGTACACCGGAGGCGACTTCGTCTTCGCCAGCTTCGTTCGCGTAAGCCCTGTGCGCTTCTGCAGAAAACACTGCACCGTGGTACCAGGCGGCAAGTCGAACAAGATCGGGGTCTTGAGCTTCTGCAGCGAGTTCGTCAACGTGTGTGAGGACGTCGACGAGGTGTTTGACACCGTGGTAGCAGCGATCCTCGCCGTTCCATCGGTCGATCAGATCACGACACACCGCGATCAGTTCTGCGTCATTGGCGGTCGCGCCGGCAGCTTGACAGCTGCGCAACCACGAGGAAAGGAGCCACTGAGGTATCTCAGTAGTCTCGGTGAACATGTGGACCCTCTGCTCTGGTGAGACACACTGGTTCTGGCAGTGACGGGGGTGTCACTCCAGAAGGTAGAACCGGTGGGGCGTGCGCTGGGGCGCGGCGTCCGGTGCCACCTCATCGCCCATAGTAGCCCTCTTAGGTGCCGAACGGCAGTGAGTTTCTGCGCTCGTGGATCACAGTTCTGTGTCAGTTGTTCCGGTGTTGCTGGTGTTGCTGGTTGGCGCGGCCTTGAGGTCCAGGGTGATGGTCAGGCCCCCGCCGGGGGGGTCGCTCACGTGGGTGCGCCCGTTGTGGGCATGGACGATGGCACTGACAATAGCCAGGCCAAGTCCAGATCCGCCCAGGTCGCGGGTGCGGGAGGTATCAATACGGTAGAAGCGTTCAAAGATCTTTTCCCGGTGCTCGTCTGCTACTCCTGGGCCGTGGTCTCGGAACTCGATGCGGACGTGGTCGGGTTGGGTGGGGTGGGGGCCTAACGCGATTTCTACGGGGCTTCCTGCGGGGGTGTAACGAATGGCGTTGCCCACAAGGTTCGCGAACACTTGGCGGAGTTTGGCGTCGTCACCAATGACGTGTAGTGGTGGCGGGCTCCCTGCTCGCCCGTCAAGTCGCGTGAGGGTGACTGTGCGGCTGGGGTCTAGTGCCCGTAAGTCTGCGAGCGCGTCAAGACTAAGAACGGTCACGTCAACGTCGTCGTGGTGGAGTGGGCGTCCTTCGTCGAGGCGGGCGAGGGCAAGGAGATCGTCGACGAGGGATCCCATGCGGGTTGCGGAGTCTTCGATGCGACGCATGGTGTCGTTGAGGGCGTCGGTGTCGGTGAGTGCGCCCATGCGGTAGAGCTCACCGTAGCCGCGGATTGTGGCTAGTGGGGTGCGCAGTTCGTGGGATGCATCTGACACGAAGCGCCGCATTTTCGCTTCCGACGCTTCTTGGGCGGCGAAGGCTCGTTCGATGGTGGCGAGCATGGTGTTGAGGGAGCGGGCGAGGGAACCAACTTCAGTGCTTGCGGGAGACTGCGGGATACGCCGGGAGAGGTCACCTTGGGCGATGGCTGCGGCGGTTCGTTCGATTCCAGCCAGTGGTTTCAGGGAGCGGGACACGGCGAGCGATCCGATGGCCCCGCCGATTGCGATGATTGACAGACCGGTGAGCATGAGGATGCGTTGCACATGGTCAACGAGTTGTTCAGTTTCTGTGAGAGGGAGTGCTACGTAAATGTCGATGGGTCCGACGTTGGAGTGAAATCGTTGGATGAGGACCCGCCACTGGGCGGAGGTCATGACAGCGTCGGTGGTGAAGGGCTCGTCGTAAGGGATTTGCGTGTGGGGGAAGTCGCGTCGTAGGTAGGTGTTGAGGTCGGGGACGCCGAGGCTATTGGCAGTTTCGGGTTGGACCCAGTAGTTCAGGAGCCCGTTGCTGTTACCGACGGCGAGATAGTAGTCCGAGGGAAGGATGGAGGTTCCTGATTGATCGGTGATGATCTGACTGGCGATGTTGGAGTAGGTCGTGGTGAGGTCGTCGTCGATGGACTGGATGAGGTAGTTGCGCACGATGGTGGTGGTGAGCAAGGTCGCTGACATCAGGCCTGCGGTGAGGATGAGCATGACAAGTGCGGTGAGCCGTGCATTGAGGGATCGTCGTTCAAACCAGGCACGCACTGGGTGGAGACGTCTCGCACCGGTGGGTGCGTTGTCTTCAGGGGTTGGGGGCGGAGGTGGTGGGGTGGGGGTGGTCATTGTGTGCCGCCCAGTTACCGGGGTTTGCGCAGCATGTAGCCAACTCCACGTTTGGTGTGGATGAGAGGCTGGACGGGGGAGCCGTCTGGTTGGGTGACGGCATCAATTTTGCGGCGCAGGTAAGAAATGTAGGACTCGACGATGTTCGCGTCGCCACCCCAGTCGTAGTCCCACACGTGGTCGAGGATTTGCTGTTTTGACAGAACGCGCCCTGAGTTCAACATCAGGTAGCGCAGGAGCTTAAATTCGGTAGGAGAGAGGTCAACCACAACCCCCGCCCTGCGGACTTCATGTGAGTCTTCGTCCATGTCAAGGTCTGCGTAGGACAAGACAGCGTCGTTGTCGTCGATTTGGTGGTTGGTGCGTCGAAGGATCGCACGGATGCGGGCAACAACTTCTTCGAGGCTGAAGGGTTTTGTCACGTAGTCGTCGCCGCCGACGGTTAAGCCCATCACTTTGTCTTGGGTGTCATCTTTGGCGGTGAGGAAGAGCACGGGACTGTGTATGTCTTTGCTCCGAAGGCGCCGAGTGACTTCGAAACCATCGAGGTCGGGCAGCATCACGTCAAGGACGACGAGGTCAGGGGTTGTGTCGGTGATGAGTTGGATGGCTGATAATCCGTCGGCTGCGGCGAACACTTCAAACCCCGCGAACCGCAAAGAGGTTGCGAGTAGCTCTCGGATGTTCGGTTCGTCATCAACAACGACCAGGCGCGCTTCACTCATGTCTCTAGCATGCACCCTGTGGCTGTGGATCGCCTGGGAGGGTTCTGATAAGACACCGATGGGCGGGTTGCTCTGTCAAGCATCCCGCCCAGTGAAGGCAATACGGTGGTGTTAGATGAAACGTTCTGGGTTGAACTCGCTGATTGGGATGATCCGAACTCGTGGAAGCGGGGTGTTGAACGCACCCACTGCGTCTTCCAGGTCGTAGAACGTCAACCCTTTGTCCTCAAGTTGCGCCATCTGCGCATTGACAAACTCGCGGAAGCACAGCAAACCCACCTTGCGGGTGCCGTCAAGTAGGGCCTCAATTTGGGGGATGAAATCACCGTCATGACTGGCCAGAAGAACATCAGCGTCACGGTCACGAATCGCATCGAGAGTCCGCTGAATACCCATGTCCACAACTTTTTCGTGGTTCTCACCAGACAACGGGATCGGCCGGTAATCCATGGCAAGCAGTGCCTGAACAAAAGGCATCGGCATTTGCCCAGAAGAGGCGTTCAGGAAAAATAGTTTTGTGACAGATTGCCCCCACAATTCGCGGGCAAATTCAGAGATACGGTCCCACCGGGGACGTTCATCAGGATTTGGGCGGTGCCCCAGCACGTTCATGCCGAGAGTCGCGTCAATATTCTCCCCATCAACAAGGAGGTAGGTTGGCCGCTCACCGTGAATATATGTACTTGACATACTGCGAGTCTACGGCGAACACCCCCACTTGTGGGGGTGCCTCGCCTGAACCACACCAGAAGCTTCGCAACCTGCGGCACCTGACAAGGGACGTTACGTGTCCGACGCGGACTCCTGCGAGTCAATGTCCGCATCAACAATCGTGTACGCATACCCCTGTTCCGCCAAGAACCGCTGCCGATGCGCTGCAAAATCTTGGTCCACCGTGTCCCGGGCCACAATCGTGTAGAAATGGGCGCGTCGTCCATCAGCTTTCGGGCGCATAATGCGCCCCAACCGCTGAGCTTCTTCCTGCCGGGAACCAAACGACCCCGACACCTGTACGGCAATCGTCGCCTCAGGCAGATCCAAGGAAAAGTTCGCCACCTTCGACACGACAAGAGTGGTCAACTCCCCAGCACGAAACGCATCGAAAAGCCGCTGTCGTTCCTTGACCGGTGTTTTCCCTGTGATGAGCGGTGCGTCAAGCCGCTGAGCAATATCCTCTAACTGGTCCAAATATTGCCCGATGACAAGAGTGGGTTCCCCCGCATGCTGAGCCACAATGTGCTCCACAATGTGTGTTTTTGCCGGGGCGCTCGCAGCAAACCGATACTTGTCATCCGGTTCAGCAGTGGCGTACGTCAGCCGTTCCGCGTTGGACAACGTGAATCTGATCTCTGTGCAATCAGCCGGGGCGATATACCCTTGCGCTTCAATGTCTTTCCACGGTGCGTCATACCGTTTGGGGCCAATGAGGGAGAACACTTCGTCTTCCCGACCGTCCTCGCGCACCAGGGTAGCGGTCAGACCAAGGCGCCTACGCGCTTGGAGGTCCGCAGTCATCCGGAACACAGGTGCCGGCAATAGGTGGACCTCGTCGTAAATGATCAGACCCCAGTCGCGAGCCCCAAACAGATCCAGGTGAGTGTAAGCACCCTTGCGTCGCGAAGTCAGGACTTGATAAGTCGCAATCGTGACTGGGCGAATCTCTTTTGTTGTTCCCGAATACTCCCCAATTTCGTCCTCAGTGAGGCTCGTACGGGCAAGGAGTTCAGTCCGCCACTGCCGGGCTGAGACAGTATTGGTCACCAAAATGAGTGTTGTTGTGGAAATGTTCGCCATCGCTGCGGCACCCACGAGGGTTTTCCCCGCCCCGCACGGCAACACCACAACCCCCGAACCACCAGAGGTAAACGCATCAGTCGCATGCTGCTGGTACGGGCGTAAATCCCATGACGTGTGGGTACGCGGATCATCACGGGTCAACGTGATGGGGTGTGCTTCACCGTTCACGTAGCCGGCCTGATCATCAGCAGGCCATCCCAGTTTGATCAGTGCCTGCTTCACATTTCCCCGGTCTGAAGGGTGCACAACCACCGTGTCGTCATCCACACGCTGACCCAAGTACTTTTTTGTCCGAGCCGCAGCAGTAATTTCTGCCAACACTGCAGGATCAGTGGACCGAAGAACTAACCCATGGGTGGGATGGTGCATCAAGGTAAGGCGACCGTACCTGGCCATCGTTTCCGCGATGTCCACCAACACGCTGTGAGGGACTGGAAAACGCGAGTAGGTGATGAGGACATTGACAGCCGACTCCGCGTCCATGCCAGCAGCCCGCGCGTTCCACAACCCCAATGGTGTCAGCCGATACGTGTGGATATGCTCAGGCGCCCGCTCCAACTCTGCGAACGGGGCGATCGCGCGGCGAGCGTCATCAGCCAGCGGATGCGCCACATCCAACAAGAGTGACTTATCACTTTGGACAATGAGGGGGCCATCAGTCATGAGGTCTCCTGAACATGAACGATTCGGTGAACCGCGATGATCAGTTCCACATCGCGGGCAGGGTCAAGAACACGAAGCCGACCAGAATCGAGGGTCAACGGGCGAACAGTGCGGGTTGTGATCTGCCCGTGTGAATCAACAAGATCAATGTCCACATTCATTCCGGAGTCGATCGCGTCCCGTAACCGCAACACGTGGTCGCCCACGACCGCAGCACCCTCATGTAGGTGCTTGGTGCCGTCGCGACCGTGCGCGTGAGGCGACCGGCCTCCCCCGGTGTTCCCATCGACCGGGTCCGATGAGGACTCTGAACTCACCCCAGGGCCTTCCTGGTCCTCTGGGCGAGGCGAATCCCCGTACCCGTGAGATAGTGACGCGTCTTCCGCCGCCCGAACAGCACGCGCAAGCTGAGTATGCTGCTCCACTTGGCCGTCGGTGATCTCCGTAACTGGTGCCCACGCCACCGCAGCAACCGGTTCGGACCCCACCCCGTGCAACCCCTCGGGAGCCTCTCCACGGCGAGCAACAGCACGCACCGGAATGAACCCGCGAACAGGCACATCGTCCGCCACCACAATCGCGCCAGCATGGTCCTCGACCACCACGGAAAACCCGGCATCACGCAACGAACCCACCAAGTGAGCAACCGGCAACGCGCTGCCAAGAACTCGGGGCGCCAACTCGAACAACCCTGCTGTGCGTAACGCCGGTGACGCACGCACTGCAGCAACAAGCGCATCGTCAGCTAAACGCACGTAACTGGCCAACCCTCCCACCCGGATACTGCCATGGCGGCGCGCCACATCCCGCACCAGGTAATCCAACGGTTGGGGAATCCCGGTGACGGACACCTGAGTCAACTGGGCGAGTAGTGACTCGCTTGACCAGCCGCGATCAAACGCACGGGCAATGGACTCGGAGGTGAATCGCCCAGTGGTTGCGTTGGCACGTGAGTCAATGTCGGCGCAGGCAGTGAGCAGATCGTCCAAACTTGGGTCCGGTAACCCGGGAACAAGAACAGTGAGGTCACCTTGAATAATGCACTGGGTGACGGGCTGGGGTAACGCGTCCGTCAGGGCTTGCGCAGGCCCGTGTTCAGCAAGACCCGGGAGAAGAACGTGGTCTGTGACCACACCGAGGAAACGGGCTTCATCGAGGATCCCTGTGATGATGTCACTCGGTGCAGTGTGGCGCGGTGTGCACCACGTCAAACAGGCGTCCACGAGGCCACGGGTGGCGCCATTGCCTGCCGCGTCCATGACAGTCAGAAGATGCTGCTTGGTGGTGCTCACCCACGGGTCGTGCCGGGTAGGATCCACGACGCTGGTGACTTTCCCGTCATCGTCGATCATTGTCCACGTGGTGCGCGAACTGGCCAACCACCAGGTCACAAGCTCAGCGAACCGGGTGGGGGTGTCATGTCCAAGCCAGGATTTGGCGGCAAGGGTCGGGCGAATGTCGTGGGGTTCATTGTCATCGCGGCGAAGGAGCCGGGCCGCGTAGCCCACCTCAAGGAGCCGCGCAATGGTGACAGGGGGCTGGGCGAGGGCTTCACTCAGCCGTTTCAGCTCGCGCGCTGCCAGCGCGCCTGAGCGAACCGTTGCGGCAGGGCGGTGCGCCAGCTCAGTGAGGAGATGTTCGAGATGGCGGATGGTGTCAAGTGCGTGGGTGGCACAGGTGAGCGCGGTGTGGGGTGCCGTGACGGCAGGAGTGTGGGGGTGGGGTGTCAGGCTTGACGATGCGTGGGCCGGCCAGGGCGTCAAACCACGGTGGGTGCGGTGATCACGAAGAGCAAATGCGAGGTCGCGGACGAGGACAACAGTTCCTGGTTCGGGGGTGAGGAGCGCCCCACAGGCGACAAGTTCACGTAACGCCGCATGGGTGGGGGTCAGGGTGGTGCGTGTCATCAGATCCCGGGGGACTCGGGCAATAGGCGGCCCCCACGTCAACGTGGTAATCACGGTGAGTGCATCATCCTGGACAGCGGGACTGAGCGCGCTGATGAGATCGTTCTTGGTGGTGGGGCCGCTGTAGCCTTCAGGGGCGGCAGGGCCGAATCCGGCGGGGAAGGGGCCTAGTGCGTCCGCAACTCCTGGTGCGAGGCGGCGCTCACCACGGGCATTGTGTGGGTAGGTGAGGGCGAGTGCATCAAGAGTGTCAAGAAGTGTGCGAAGGGTGAGCGGTCCACGTGGTCCGATGACGTCATGGGAGTCGAGGGCGTGGGCGATGGTGTCGTCGTCGGTCGACACGTGCAGGGATTGGAGAATTGCGACTGCTTCGAGCACGTCAAGGTAGGGGCGTGAGAGCGTGGATAAACACAGACGAATGCTGCCTGGGCTGGTGACACGTGCGGCAAGCGAGGTGAGGGTTCCGGGGGAGGGAGAGGCGACATCCGGGCGGGCATGGAATAGCCGGGCCAGGGCGTCATGATCCATCCCGCGCACCACATCGATAAAACTCACCATCGCATCTACTGTACAGATGTGGTAAACACTCTCCCACTTGTCCACGCCGTGAGCGAACCACGCACAACTCAAGCGACGTGATCCAAGGGACGGGGTATCCTGTAGTTTTGACAGACCAGTGCGGAGACACCCTCCGCCAATCACCACACAGAGGTAGACGTGCCAACCGGTAAGGTCAAGTTCTTCGACGCAGAGCGTGGGTTTGGATTCATCACAGGCGACGATGGTCACCAGGTGTTCCTCCACACCACAGCACTGCCCACTGACGCGCCCGCTCCGAAACCAGGTGCGCGAGTCGAGTACGGTGTTGCCGACGGTCGTAAAGGCCCCCAGGCCTTGTCCGTGCGTTACCTGGATCCACCGCCCTCTGTGGTTCGTGCAACACGGAAACCAGCCGACGAAATGGCTGTCGTTGTTGAAGACGTCATCAAACTTCTTGATGCGGTGGGAAACCAACTCCGTCGTGGACGGTACCCCGACAAAGCATCTGCCACGAAAACCGCGAACGTGCTCCGTGCCATCGCTGACTCTCTTGAGGCTTAATACCACATGACACCTCCTCCTGCTCCCCGTAAACCGCGGGCTCCGCGCCAGGACGCAATCCTTGCCCAATCCGTTGAGCTCGCCCGCGACGCCGCTGTTCACGCGGCAGATCACCCTGATGATGTGGGTGACTTTGCAGGACTTGTTATGGAAGGCGAACGACTCGCCGCGTTACAGTTCGCGGCGACAATGCGCGGATATGTGGGCTGGAACTGGACAGTGGTCCTCGCGCGCGCACCGCGAGCGAGGACCGCGACAGTGTGCGAGGTGACCCTTCTTCCTGGAGAGGGAGCACTGCTACCTCCAGCGTGGTTGCCGTGGGCTGATCGGTTGCAACCTGGTGACATCGGACCAGGAGATGTCCTTCCCTTCGTTGAGGGTGACCCTCGGCTAACGCCGGGGTACACACCTACCGGGAACGAGGACGAAGACCGGGTTGCGATTGAGGAACTTGCTCTTGCCCGGGCTCGTGTGCTGTCTGAAGACGGGCGCGCACAAGCTGCTGAGCGGTGGTATCGCGGGGAACAGGGGCCACGGTCGGCTGGTTCGCTTCAGTCTGCGGCAGGATGCGGCTCGTGTGGTTTCCTCATCCCATTGCAAGGGACCCTGGGGCAGGTATTTGGGGTGTGCGCGAACGAATGGTCACCTGATGACGGTCGTGTTGTTGCGTTAGGTCATGGCTGTGGCGCCCATTCTGAAACCGATGTGCCGCACCGGGTCTCTGAATGGCCGGCGAACGCGCCCCTCATCGATGAGGAGTCCATCGAACAGGTGACAACCTCCTAACCGTCTCCCCCCTCGTCACGTGGGTTCCTCATATTTTGTGCGGCCCTGCCGATATAGGGATGAAGAGCTTGTGCCGTGAGCGAGTATGTGAGGCTGGAATGGAATCCGCGTCATCTCCACAATCTACGGCGTCGATTGGCGGAGCCGGTCGCGTCGTTGTTTCTGTTCCTCGATGGATCGAGGTGAAAGATCAACGGGTCGGGGCTGAAACCGTCGACCCGTCGCGTACTCGGCATTATGTTGTGTCACCGCATCTGTCGACGTACGACGCGCAGCGTCTTGCGCAGTCTTGGCTTCAGCGTGACCGGCTTGAAAAGACGTACCGGTCACTTGATGCGGCGCAAACACCGGTCACCATTGTGACTGCGGCGTTGCTCATCATTATTGTGGTTCAGCAGTTTCCGCTGTGGTTGCTGTTAGTTCCTGCCATGTTATTTGTGGGGCACCAGTTTCTTTACAACGATTGTGCCCAGGACCTTCGTGAACCGTTCGATGTGGCAGCGATCGAGGAAGAGTCCTCGGAGCGGATGTTTCACCGGATCACAGCGCTTGAGTATGCGCAGATCAACCGGGTTGCGGAACGTGATGAGCGGCGTGGGGCAGAAGCCCACCAGGCCATGTGGCGGGCTTATGAACTCGCAGCGTTCTACCAGCGCATCAGCGACGATCTCAAGGAACTGAACGCACAGGGAGCTGACCCTTACGAGGTTCACGTGGTGCAGCGCAAATTGACGGCACTTCATGAGCTTGTCCGCAATGCTCATAAGGCATTGCTGTCCATGATTAATCCCCGGAAACGGCACTTGACCATTGAGCGGGAATCGTTGGCACAGTTGGTGCATGAAATTGACGATGCGCTGAAGATGGGTTTGGACGGGTTGCGGGTGGAACTGCGCCAGTCAGCCCACGAAGCACGTGAGCGTGGTGAGGACATCCTTGATGAGGAGTTGCCTGCGCTACCACAGAACCCGTTGTTGTCTGACGACGATGACGATGTCCCCCGAGTGACTGCCCCTGCGTTCACGACGACCACCGCGACGGCGTCGTTGGCTGACGCACACATGGTTCAGGCAGTGTCACGTTATCAGTCCATGGATGAGGACCCGATGGGGGTGGGTGCTGCGCGCGAGAGTCCTGCTACTGAGAGTACAGAGCGCGCAGGGTAGCCAACGCCCAGGGCAGTGCAGTGAGGTAAGCGTCAGCAACGCTCGCGATGTCGTAACCGGTTGCACGCACTGCGTCGTAATTCCCGATTTCGTGGGCAACAATTGCCCGCAGGGCCTGACCTAAGGGGCCTTCCCCATGGAGCACGGCAGCTGTGACATCAGGTGACACCCGTGTGGTGGACACCAATGTTTCGGCATCAACCCCAGACTCGTAGGCGAGCGCAGAGATAAGACCGGTTGTGTAGCCGGCTTCCGCCCCGGAGAGTTCGCGCACTGCGGCGGCCCGTGTGAGCAGGAACCACAGGCCATCCATGTCGTGGACACGCGCTGAGATGAGGGATGCCATCACCAGCGGCATAATGCGGGTTGGTCCAAGCAGGACAGCAGCCCGGTGTATGGAATCAACGCGCTGGGTGATCCCGGTGCTTGCGGAGTTCACCATGTGCAAAATGCGGAGCATAATTTCGGGGTCAGTCGACAAAATATCGGCAACTTGGTTGAGGTCTGGGTCGTCTTCACCGAGGATACGGATCGCCGAGAGGCACTGCAGCTCGCCGGGAGTCATGGGTTTTGTGGAGTCTGGGCCCTTCGCCCGGTACACCGTCCCAATAGCGAACTGGGCTCCCGATTTCCACGCCGACTTCAGGCGTGTGCGGTCATACGCGTATGAGGCGATGACAGAGACGTTCGCGTTGCGAGCTCGTTCGGTGAGTTCTTCAGCGTCGTCGCGGGAAAAATCGATAATGACGTAGTGCGCGAAGGGGAGCAGAGCGAGTTGTCCTGGTGTGCCGGTGAAGTCCGCCAGGAGACACCCCAGGTGGAGTTCCCGCATGAGCATGGCCCGGTCGGATGCATCAGGGCGACCAGCATGCCACGGGCTAATAATGAGCCCGGCAAGGTTGGGAACCTCAGTGAACTCCGCCGGGTCTGTGAACATCTTTTCCGTGGCCCACACAAACGCTCGGGCACGCGGACCAAGAATGTCCGTCAACGCCAGTGCCTCGTAGGCTCGCTCAAGTCGTGTGTTTGCCTCAGGGGTGCCAATCATCCGTGCCGGGTCTCCCGGAACAGGAAGAAGCACGTAACCTAACACGGCCCCATCCTGTGAAAAAATGCCCAACCGGTTGAGCGAAGCACGGTGCGCCGGGGCAGTCAGAGTCTCATCCATGAATGTCCTCAAAAGATACACCCGCGGCCAACGGGCAAGGTGGAGTGGGGGTGTGGTTATGCCGCTGTCAGCGGAGCACGTACTGGCCATTCGTCAGCAAGAATGACTTGCAGCGCGGCGTGACTGACCGGGTTCACCGCGATCGGGGCAAGCAAATTCGCAGATGGACCAGAATGCTCCCCACCAGGAGTGACAATGACATAAATATCTGGGGTGTCGGTTCCCAATTCGCTGAGAGTTTCACCGGTGAGAGTGGGGGTGTAATCCTGAAAATAGGGCGCCGGATCCAAGAGGAACAACCGGCGATCCGACTGGTCACGGGCCGCGAAAAGCAGCCCCGCATCGTCAAGAGGTTCAACAGTGACCTCGTTCATGACCCCAATGCCGGGCAGGGGCGCAAGGAACGTCAGCGTGTGAGGAATGGTCATCGCAGGAAGTCCAAAAGGGTCGGCTGCAGCACGCGTGCTGAGGCGTTGAGGGAGCTTTGGTAGGCAACTTCTTGGAGTTTGAGGTCCATGATTGTTTGTGCCAGGTCAATGTCCTCAACTGAGGAAATGTCTGTGCGCAACGTTTCGGATTTGTAGCTGGTCAGCGAAATTGCTGACTCCACCTGGTTGGTGCGGGCACCAACTGTCGTGGCCGTGTTGAGAACAGCGTCGATGCGTGTATCCAGTTGGTTGAGCGCTGATTGCGGGTCACCACCGGTGCGTAGCGTGTTCGCAATGTCGTCAAGGAGCACAAAGACGTTGTAGTTGGGGGAGGCTGGGTCAGTTTCGGTGGGGTCACCAAAAACGCTTGCGCCATCAGCGTCGACCCGGACAGTGACGTCAGCGGCGATCCGACGCTCCACACTGGTGCCGGCAGCACCTGTGAATGCGTACCCGGTCCCCGTGTCTTCGAACGCGTGACCAGCACTTGAGGTACCAGCAAACACGGAACGGCCCAAATACTGGGTGTTCGCCTGCTCCATGATGCCGGCTTTGATGCCGTCAATTTCTGCGGCAACTGCCTCGCGGGCTTGTGCTGACATTGTTCCCAAGTTTGACCCTTGGACGGTGAGGTCACGGGCACGACGCAACATGGACGCAGTGGACGTGAGCGAGGAGTCAATGACGTTCAACCACGACAACCCATCCTGAGCGTTACGAGTGTACTGCTGAGTGGCGGCACGTTCCGCACGTAACGACATCGAGTCCGATGCGCGTGCTGGGTCATCGGAGACCTTCGCGATTTTCTTCCCTGAGGAGGCTTGCTCTTGGAGTTTGGCCATCGCGGAAAGGTTCTTCTGCATGTTGGCCAGCACACTGCGTTGCGCTGACTGCTGGGTGACGCGAGAGATCATCGTCCCACCACTCCTGTCCGGTTGATGAGCTGGTCAAGCATTTCGTCCACGGTCGTCATGACACGTGCCGCTGCTTGATAGGCGCGCTGGTAGCTGAGGAGGTTGACGGTTTCCTCGTCCGTGTCCACCGATGTCGCTGCGATGTGCAGACCCTCAGCGGTGGATTGTGCTGCGTAGGCCACTGTTGCTGAGTCTGCGGTGGCTTTTGCTGCCACACCTGTTGCGATCGCCGCGGTTTGCCACAACGCATCTGGTCCGTCGGTGGCGATCCCCAACTGGGACAGCGCATCGGCAACAGAGCCATCAAAGTCACCGGCGCCCACTGCACCAGCTTGGATGTCAGCAGGGTTGGTGATGGCAACGCTCAACGTTGCCGCGTATGGCCCAGCCCCCAGGTCAAACAGGGGAGGGGCGTTGTGTAGTGCGTTGACTTTGTCTGCCAGGGATTCGGCAATGGTGTTGTAGTGGTTCGCTGCGGTTGTGAGGATACCGCCGTCAGTGGCGGGTGCGAGGGCGCTGAGTTTCCCGGCAATTTGCCCGCCGTCGAAGCTGACGGCAGGGTTACCGGGGCGATCCCACACAACCTTGACTGCTGATGCGGCGTCCGTGGCGCCGGTGATGGCGGTAGCACCAGCAACGGTCAGTGTGCGAGAGGCGTTGGCTTGGACCAGGGGGTTCCCACCGACGTAGACGTCGGCGGTGCCGTCGTCTTGAAAGCGAACTGTTGAGCCGGTCAACGCGCTCAAGGAGTTCAGTAACTGGCCTCGTTGGTCAATGAGTTCGTTGGGGTTGCCGCCGGAGACGAGCGTCTGGCGGATTTGTCCGTTGAGTTCCGCGACGGCGGTTGCAGTGGTGTTGACCTCGGTGACGTGTGCTTCCACTTCAGCGCGCACTTGGTTCCATTGGGTTGACACCGCCGAGTAACCGGAGGCAATGCCTTGTTGAACTTGCTTGGCGTTTTCCAACACGACTTGTTTGGTTGCCAGAGTTTGAGGGTTGTTCGATAAGTCTTGAAACGATGTCCACAACTTGTTGAGTTGCGCTGAGATTCCGTCGTCCGAAGGTTCGTTGATGGTGGATTCGAGACGTTCATACACCTCCGCTCGTGCAGTGAGGTAACTCGCCGATGAGGTGGTGGTGCGTACGCGGGCGTCGAGGAAGATGTCGCCTAGCCGTGAAATGTCTGTGATCCGCACACCGTTCCCGATCTTTGCGCCCTGTGAAAAGAGGGAAGCCGTTTGACCTGCAGACACAGGGGTCATGTCAGCACGTTGCCGAGTGTAACCGGGCGTGTTGACATTCGCGATGTTCTGCCCAGTGATCTCCATTGCAGCGCGTTGTGCGTTGAGGGAGGAGAGGGCAGTAGACAGTCCCGAGAAGGTGCTCATGATTTCCTTTAGAGGCTCTGATCAAAGATCTGTGCTGGGGAGTCGGTGGTCGACCGTGTCGCACCGGTGTGGTCGTAGGTTTTTTCGTCGCGCTGGTAGTGGGCGATCGTTTCGGAGATCGCACGCTGTGCGGTGGTGAGAAGTTCTTTGTTGCCTGTGGATAGCGCATCAATCTCGGACACGAGAGTGAGCAGTGCCTGCCGGTGGGAGGTGAGGAGTTCCCCCCATGGGTCTTCTGCGCGTTCGCAGATGTCCAGGAGCGTGGCGTGTGTGGGGAGACCGAGTTGCGCAGCGACGTGGGTGGTTTCGACTTCACGTGCGAGTTCTGCCCCACGAATTTGTTCGAGGACATTTTCCACTTCACGTGTTGCGTGGGACAACCAACGGGACTTTCCAGCTGCAAGGAGGAGTTGTTCCTCTTCGAGCTTGAAGAGCAACAGCTCAAGCAACTGCCGTTCGTTCCACAGCAAGCTGTTGAGTGTGGACAGGTCCATGGTTCTCGCTTCTCTCCGTGGTGGTGGAACATCTTCTGTTTGTAGTGTCCCACTGTGCTCATCGGAGGGATGGGGAAATCTTTAGGAAAAACAGTGGAGACGGCTTTGGGAAGGGACTGGGCGGGTGAAATGATCCACTGTTTCATCACATTTTCTTAACGGGAGCGCTTCCACGGCCCTGGTTAGGGAGTTTTTGTGAAGGCTAACCTCACCAGCGCGAATGCGTGTCCGTTTTGGATGTGATCGATCACAAATACTTTGTTTCACGGGTGAAGAAATACTTTCCACGCGGTTAGTGTGATGCAAATCACAGTAATAATTGCTTTGGTCAAGAAACCGCGAGATTCCGGGGATGGGGACCTCTCCCCATCGCTTATTCGAATCACCTGTGCACCCCGAGTTGGTGTGAAGGTCTTGGAAATGTGTCCTCAAGCCTCCAGACTGAAACGCATGAGCACCATGACAGACACCCAAGAGCGCCTCGTGACCGAGAACTTGCATCTTGTTGGCTACCACGTCAACGATATGCTCGTGCGCCTGCCCAGCCACGTCACACGTGACGAACTGTCCTCAGCCGGACAATTCGCTCTCGTGCAAGCAGCCCGCAACTTCGACCCCTCAAGCGGGGTCCCGTTCGCGCGGTTCGCAGCGATCCGAATCAAGGGCGCCCTCGTCGATGAACTGCGATCCATGGATTGGGTATCACGCGGAGTTCGCAAAAAAATCCGCGACCTCAACCAGGTGTCTGACACACTGACCGCAACCCTTGGCCGAACCCCCACCCGCCAAGAGCTTGCTACCGCACTCGGTGTCCCCCTCAGCGACATTGACGATGCTCGCGACCAGGCAGCCACGAAGGTGCTCAGCTTCGAAGGGTACGACGGTGCGCTCGCCGAGGTTCTCCCCACCCGTGAGGTTGGTCCAGAAGCGGCGCTCATCGCTTCCGAACAAATCGTCTACCTCAAGTCAGCTGTCTCTGCTCTCCCCGAACGCCTCCGCGCCATTGTGGAGCAAATTTTCTTCGAGGAAAAGTCTGTCACAGAGATCGCCGAATCCTTGGGTGTCACGCAGTCACGTGTCTCACAGCTGCGTGCTGAAGCCATGGTGCTTCTGCGCGACGGGATGAACGCACACCTGAACCCCGACCGTGTGCCAACCCCAGAACGTGAAGGTGGTGTTGTCCACCGCCGCCGCGAAAAGTACTTCGCTGAGATCGGTGAACGAGTCCAAGCAACAATTACCGCATCAAAGGTGGCACAGTCTGTGCGCGCCGCCGAGGCAGCTGTCGTGGACGCGCTCAACGGCGGCACTCCACACGCAGAGCCAACGTTCGCCACCACAGCGTAAAAACTTTCACCATAAACATTCATGTCTAGTCGGCACCCGCCGATCACTGTAGGTAAGCGCCACGGATGGCGCCAGCCCGACCCGAACGAATCACGGAGGATGACATCATGGGTCTTTCTATTAACCAGAACATTGCGGCAGTAAACTCCTACCGCAACCTTGCGAACACTCAGAACGACCTTTCCAAGTCGTTGGAGAAGTTGTCCTCTGGGTTCCGGATCAACCGTGCAGCAGATGATGCTGCTGGGTTGGCGATCTCTGAAGGTCTTCGTTCACAGGTTGGTGGCCTGAAGGTCGCTGCCCGTAACGCGCAAGACGGTATCTCCATGGTGCAAACCGCTGAAGGTGCGCTCACGGAAACCCACGCGATCTTGCAGCGTCTTCGTGACCTTGCCGTGCAGGGTGCGAACGACTCCAACAACACCGAAGCACGCGCCAACATCACGACCGAAGCAAAAAGCCTCGTGTCTGAACTTGGTCGCATCGCCCAGTCCACCAACTTCAACGGCACCACACTGCTTGATGGAACAAAGACTGGGGCTACCGCGCTGAACTTCCAGGTTGGTGCAGACGGTAACACCAACTCCGCCATCACCGTTGACCTCGCCCGCGCAGACGTCGCGACAGTGGCAGCCAAACTCGCCGTTGGTGCTGCTGGCACGGTAACAGGTGTAAACGACGGAACTCTTGCTGGCATCAGCTTCGACAACCACACCGTTGCGCAGGCATCGATTGAGCGTATTGATGTGCAAATCGGAAACGTGTCGACTGCTCGTGCGGAGCTTGGGGCGTACCAGAACCGGTTTGAGCACACGATTAAGAACATTAACGTGGCTGTGGAGAACCTGTCTGCTTCTGAGAGCCGTATTCGTGACACCGACATGGCTCAGGAGATGGTGCAGTTCACTCGTGCGCAGATCCTGTCTCAGGCTGGTACTGCGATGCTTGCTCAAGCAAACCAGATCCCTCAGGGTGTTCTCTCCCTCCTGCGCTAATCTGATTTACCAGCACGATCACTGTGCGGCCCTTCTCACATTGAAGAAGGGCCGCACTTTTTTCTTATCCCGCCACGAACACTGCCGATAACGTAGGTAAGCGCCATGGATGGCGTTGTCTTGTTGGCCCGCTCGAATCACGGAGGATGACATCATGGGTCTTTCTATTAACCAGAACATTGCGGCAGTAAACTCCTACCGCAACCTTGCGAACACTCAGAATGACCTCTCCAAATCACTGGAGAAGTTGTCCTCTGGGTTCCGGATCAACCGTGCAGCTGATGACGCTGCTGGGTTGGCGATCTCTGAAGGTCTTCGTTCACAGGTTGGTGGCCTGAAGGTTGCTGCCCGTAACGCGCAAGATGGTATTTCGGTTGTGCAGACTGCTGAAGGTGCGCTGACCGAAACCCACGCGATCTTGCAGCGTCTTCGTGACCTTGCCGTGCAGGGTGCGAACGACTCCAACAACACCGAAGCACGCGCCAACATCACGACCGAAGCAAAAAGCCTCGTGTCTGAACTTGGTCGCATCGCCCAGTCCACCAACTTCAACGGCACCACGCTCCTCAACGGTGCTGCTGACCTGAACTTCCAGGTTGGCGCTGATGGTGACGCGAACTCACGTATCACCGTGAGCCTGGCTAGCGCAAACGTCGCGACAGTGGCAACCAACCTGGCTGTGTCCAACGAGGCCGGCATGGGCGACACCACCGTCAACGACGGCACTGTTGCTGGTATCGGGTTTGACACCCACACCGCAGCACAGTCATCCATCGAGCGTATCAACGCCCAGATTGAGTCTGTGTCGACTGCTCGTGCGGAGCTTGGTGCGTACCAGAACCGGTTTGAGCACACGATTAAGAACATTAACGTGGCTGTGGAGAACCTGTCTGCTTCTGAGAGCCGTATTCGTGACACGGACATGGCTCAGGAGATGGTGCAGTTCACTCGCGCGCAGATCCTGTCTCAGGCGGGTACTGCGATGCTTGCTCAAGCAAACCAGATCCCTCAGGGTGTTCTCTCCCTCCTGCGCTAATCGCCAGCGGGTACTTTTCTGATTCTTGTGATCAGTGGTGTGGCTCTCCTTTCACCCGAAAGGAGAGCCACACATTTTTCTTATGCCCCCGCCAGTGGTGCCGATAACTAAGGAGAACGCCACGGACGGCGTCATCTCGGCCCTTTCGAATCACGGAGGATGACATCATGGGTCTTTCTATTAACCAGAACATTGCGGCAGTAAACTCCTACCGCAACCTTGCGAACACTCAGAATGACCTCTCCAAATCACTGGAGAAGTTGTCCTCTGGGTTCCGGATCAACCGTGCAGCTGACGATGCTGCTGGGTTGGCGATCTCTGAAGGTCTTCGTTCGCAGGTTGGTGGCCTGAAGGTTGCTGCCCGTAACGCGCAAGATGGTATTTCGGTTGTGCAGACTGCTGAAGGTGCGCTGACGGAAACCCACGCGATCTTGCAGCGTCTTCGTGACCTTGCCGTGCAGGGTGCGAACGACTCCAACAACACCGAAGCCCGCAAGAACATTGTCACCGAAGCGACCCAGCTTGTTTCCGAGCTCACCCGTATTGGTGAATCCACCAACTTCAACGGCACCAAACTTCTTGACGGTGGTGCAGCAGCCGGCGTGGCGACTCCAGGAACCGACGCCTACGAGCTGAACTTCCAGGTTGGCGCAGACGGTAACACCAACTCTGCCATCACTGTGGACTTGAAGAACGCTCACGTCATTGGTGTGGCAGAGGCTCTGACTGTCCGTCAATGGGATGGCGGTGCTGATGACTGGGCAGCTGCTGCCGGCGCTGAACTGGACTTCTCCACCCACACCGCAGCGCAGGCATCGATCACTGCGATCAACGCCCAGATTGAGTCTGTGTCGACTGCTCGTGCGGAGCTTGGGGCGTACCAGAACCGGTTTGAGCACACGATTAAGAACATTAACGTGGCTGTGGAGAACCTGTCTGCTTCTGAGAGCCGTATTCGTGACACGGACATGGCTCAGGAGATGGTGCAGTTCACTCGTGCGCAGATCCTGTCTCAGGCTGGTACTGCGATGCTTGCTCAAGCAAACCAGATCCCTCAGGGTGTTCTCTCCCTCCTGCGCTAATCTGATTTACCAGCACGATCACTGTGCGGCCCTTCTCACATTGAAGAAGGGCCGCACTTTTTTCTTATCCCGCCACGAACACTGCCGATAACGTAGGTAAGCGCCATGGATGGCGTTGTCTTGTTGGCCCGCTCGAATCACGGAGGATGACATCATGGGTCTTTCTATTAACCAGAACATTGCGGCAGTAAACTCCTACCGCAACCTTGCGAACACTCAGAATGACCTCTCCAAATCACTGGAGAAGTTGTCCTCTGGGTTCCGGATCAACCGTGCAGCTGATGACGCTGCTGGGTTGGCGATCTCTGAAGGTCTTCGTTCACAGGTTGGTGGCCTGAAGGTTGCTGCCCGTAACGCGCAAGATGGTATTTCGGTTGTGCAGACTGCTGAAGGTGCGCTGACCGAAACCCACGCGATCTTGCAGCGTCTTCGTGACCTTGCCGTACAGGGTGCGAACGACTCCAACAACACCGAAGCACGCGACAACATCAAAACTGAAGCCGATTCACTCATCAAGGAACTGGGCCGAATTGGTGAATCCACCAACTTCAACGGCACCAAACTTCTCTCAGGCGACGTCGACTCAGGCACCACTGGCGCACAAACAACACTGAACTTCCAGGTGGGTGCAGACGGTGACGCGAACTCACGCATCACTGTGAACCTCGCCAATGCCAACGTCGTTGGTGTGGCGACCGCACTGGGATACGACACCGCAACCGGTAACGTCAACGCCACCGCATTTGATGTCACCGACCACGCCTCCTCACAGGCCACCATCACCGCAGTCAACGCCCAGATTGAGTCTGTGTCGACTGCTCGTGCGGAGCTTGGTGCGTACCAGAACCGGTTTGAGCACACGATTAAGAACATTAACGTGGCTGTGGAGAACCTGTCTGCTTCTGAGAGCCGTATTCGTGACACGGACATGGCTCAGGAGATGGTGCAGTTCACTCGTGCCCAGATCCTGTCTCAGGCGGGTACTGCGATGCTTGCTCAAGCAAACCAGATCCCTCAGGGCGTTCTCTCCCTCCTGCGCTAATACCAGGTGGGGCCACCCCTCCCACCATTCAGCGCATCGACAGTGATGGCGTGACCCACACCCGGGTCACGCCATCACTGCTTTGCACAGCAAGTGCACCTGAACACTAAAAAGTCTGGGGACTGTGCCGATGAGTACAGCAGTACCAGCCCCACACAGATGAGGATGAACGTCCATGAGCATGTCCATTGGCGGCATTGCGTCCGGTCTTGACACGGCATCGATCATCGATCAGTTTATGCAGGTCGAAGCGATCCCACGCACACAGCTCCAGACCAAGCAGAAGACCACGGAAACGTTCGTTGCCGCGCTGCAAGCGCTCAACACCAAAGTGTCGTCACTGACGGAAAATGCTGCCAAAGCGATGAAGTCGGCGAGTTTCGATGTGTGGAAGGGGACGGCAAGTTCGGACAGTGTCACTGTGTCTACAGGGACAGGGGCTGCAGCCGGTACCTTAGAGTTCCGGGTTGATGCTCTCGCCCAAGGCAAGTCCACGTTGTCTGGTGTTCTGGCTGACGCATCGTCACTGTTGACGGGTGGCGATTTCACGATCACCAAGGGGGACGGATCAACTCATACGATCACCCCCGTTTCCAGTTCGCTCGCTGACCTTGCTTCTGCGATCAACAGTGACGCCGAGTCCGGTGTGAAAGCAACTATTGTCAACACGACTGATGGTTCACGCCTGCAACTGACCGCCACAAAAACGGGTGCAACTGACGGTGCTTTCACGATCACGTCAGGAACGGCAGAGGCCGGATTCAGTAGCATCCGTGGTGCGCAAGATGCGCAAATCACCCTGTGGCCCTCGTTGGGGTTACCTGGCAGCACCGTCACCAGCGCGTCCAACACGTTTTCCGACGTGATGGCGGGCGTGAACGTCACTGTGACGAAGGTCAGCGCCCCCACCGATGACCCCATCACCGTGGACGTTGCCAAAGACACGGAGGCCGTGTCAAAACTTGCCAACAATCTGGTGGCCCAGCTCAACCAAGTGATTAATGAGGTGGCTTCACGGTCCAAGGTCACGACCTCAACTGGATCGTCAGGACAACAAACGACCACCGGTGGTCTCTTCACCGGAGACTCTGCGACACGGCAACTGGTGTCTCGGTTGACCGAAGCAGGTTCCTACGCTGTGGATGGTCGTTCCCCCAGTGAAATTGGGATCGAGATTACGCGTGATGGAACGTTCACCTTTAACGAGGAGAAGTTCCAAGAAGCGTTCGCTGCCGACCCTGCCGGAACTCAAGCGTTCCTCACAGCGGTGGCCACTCGGGTCGAGAACGTCGGAAAAGCAACCTCCGATAAGTATGACGGGTCGTTAACGCTTCGAGTGCAATCCCAACAGTCATTGGTGCGGGACTATGGGACCCAAATCGAGTCGTGGGATCGCCGTCTGGAACAGCGTCGAGCGAACTACGTCCAAATCTATACGGCTCTCGAATCGGCACTGTCGAACTTGCAGAGCCAAGGAACATGGCTCTCCAGTCAGCTGTCGTCATTGCCCTCCACAAGCTCGTAAGGACTTTTGGTCATGAACTACACGAACACCCGTGACGCCTACCTCCAGGATGCGGTCTTTTCTGCAAGTCCAGCGAGGCTCCTCACCATGCTTTTTGACCGGTTGGTCCTTGACCTGGAGCGTGCAGAGAAAGCAATCACCGGTGGTGTGCCACTGGAGGCGACCCCGCATTTGCTTCATGCTCAAGACATTGTCACCGAGTTGACGAACACCCTCAACGTGGAGGTGTGGGAAGGGGGCAAGCAACTTCAGGCGCTTTACCTTCACCTGTACTCTGCGCTTGTCGCTGCGAACATGAACAAATCCGTGGATGAGATTCGTGATTGCCGTGACATTGTGGAACCACTACGCCAGACCTGGCATGAAGCTGCGAACGCGGTGGCAACGCACAATGCCCCCGCGCGTTCGGCTGCTCCAGTGCGGCAGCCGGTCAGCACAGGAGCCGGCTCGTTTGGAGAACTGGGCGTTGGCTGACCACGACGCGTGGCAACGCTATCTTGTGGACCTTGATATTGCGTTGGCGCAGGCAGAGGAACTTGCCGCGCACGTTCAGGATGCCGCTGCGTCTGGTGACTACGCACAAGCAGGTCGCGCATCGGAAAGTATTGTCTCAGGAGCTCACACGCGCCCCACATCGCCGCGTCCCCCAGCGGGTGAGGCAATTCCGGACGCCCTGGTCGACTACGCCCGTGATATTGCGCAGCGCCAACAGCGTGCTGCACGCACACTGTCTGAGCAGCAACACAAGATTGCCGGTGAACTGGACACAATGTCACGGCGTCAGGCGACGCCCTCGAGTGGGCCGGTCTACCTTGATACGCAGGGATAACAGGAGTGGGGCGGGAGCAGCCGCTGCAACATAAATCCGACGATGAAAAAAAAGTGGGGACTGGTCCCCACTTTTTTCTTTACCTTTTCTCCGATCGACCGATAGGTCAGATGGAGCAAAGGAATGCCACCACCGGCCACGGACAGGCCACCACCGCCAACCACGAGGTAACCCGTGTTTGACTCAGTGACCTATGTGGCACTCAACAGTGCCCTCGACGGGCTTGCGCAACGGCAACGTGTCATCGCGAACAACGTCGCGAACATCAACACACCCAATTTCCACGCGCAACGCGTGCAATTTGAAGACGAACTGTCACGGCAGGTGCAACGCGGCAACGGCGCCGTCACGCCCACCGTGCAACGGTCACTCGAACCCACACGTCTTGACGGGAATAACGTCAACCTCGACACCGAAACGTTGCTCAACATCGACACGGTGCTGCGATACCAGTTGGCCACCCAAGCCATCGACGGAACCTACTCATCCCTTCGCGCCGCTATGAGGACAAACTGATGACCACCTTCGGAGCCATTGGCATTGCCAGCACAGGCCTCACCGTCAACCGGAAATGGCTTGACGCCGTCTCGGACAACCTGGCCAACGTCAACACGGTGCGCCCCACAGACGAAGAAGCATTCCAAGCACGCTACGTCATCGCGCAAGCAGCAGGCGGACCACGAGACACCGCAGGAACCCAAGTCGCAGGCATCGAACTCGGAAGCGCTGAAGGACGACTCGTCTACGAACCCGACCACCCCCTCGCGGACGAAGGCGGGTATGTGCGCTACCCCGACATTGACCTGTCCTCCCAAATGAGCCAGCTCATCATGGCGCAACGCGGCTACCAAGCAAGCACCGCTGTTGTGGAACGCGCACGCGCCACCTATGAACAAGCACTGTCGATTGGACGAAACTGATGAGCATCCCAGCGATCGGCGCACTGACAAGCGCAACCGACCCCAACGCACTCATGGCGGTCACATCGACCGGCCTTATCACCCCGCCCGCCGGTGGGGGAACTGTATCTGACTCTACGTTCGGGCAGATGTTGACCAACTCGATCGACAACCTCCAAGGGTTGCAAGAAAAATCTCAAGGACTCGCCGTCCAAGCGGTCACCGGAGATTTGGATGACATTCACGACTACACCATCGCCTCGACAGAAGCGAAAGTGACACTCGAACTGACCGCCGCAATCCGGAACAAAGCCGTTGACGCATTCAACGAGATCATGAGGATGCAAGCGTAATGCCGCAGCAGATCACCAACGTTTTTACGCGACTGTTCTCCGCGATCCGAGAGTTTACGGTCGCTCAGCGCACCCTGGCACTCATTGGACTTGCCGGTGTCATCGTCGCGTTAGTGGCGCTTGCCATGTGGGCCACGCGGCCACAAATGCAACCGCTGTACACCGACCTCGCCCCAGCCGATGCAGCTGCGATCGTTGACCAACTCGCCGCGAATGGGGTGCAATACCAGCTCACCAACGGTGGGTCCACCATTCTTGTTCCTTCTGGACAGGTGTATGACCAGCGCCTCAAGGTTGCGTCCTCAGGGATCAGTCCCTCAGCGGAAGGAGGCTACTCGCTGTTGGACAACATGGGAATGACCTCCTCGGACTTCCAACAAAACGTCACCTATAAGCGTGCACTTGAGGGTGAAATCGCGAAGACCATTACCGCGATGAACGGCATTGAGGTCGCATCTGTGCAACTAGCCATGCCCGAAGACACTGTGTTTGTCTCCCAAAGCGCAGACCCCACAGCATCAGTCTTTGTGAAACCCAAAGCAGGGGTCACCCTTGCAGATGACCAAGTCGCTGCCATCACCCAGTTTGTCTCCGCCGCAGTAGAGGGCATGAAAGTGGAGAATGTCGCGGTGATCGACTCCGACGGGCAAGTGCTCTCCGCAATGGGCGGATCAGGAACTCACGGAACGAACCTCAAAGAAACCCAACAGTACGAACAGCGTATTGCCGCCTCCCTGCAAGGGATGCTCGACCGAATCTTGGGTAACGGGATGGCAGTGGTCTCAGTGACCGCCGAACTTGACTTCGACGCGACTGAGCGTGTGAGTGAGTCCTATGATTCTAACGAGGACGCCCTGCCCCTCACTGAACGAGAAACCACTGAGGAATACACCGGGACAGGAAACGCCGCTGGTGTTCTCGGCCCAGACAACATTGCAGTTCCCGAAGGACAAACCGACGGTAACTACACGAACACGTCCAGCGAGCGCAACAATGCCGTGGACAAAACCACCGAACGTATTGTCACAGCTCCAGGAACAGTGCGCCGCCAGTCGGTGTCAGTAGCAGTTGACCAGCAAGCTGCAGCCACGATCAACATCAATGACCTGCAAGCCATGGTGACTGCAGCTGCCGGGATCGATGAGGAACGAGGGGACACCGTCACGGTGACCCGGATGGCCTTTGATGACACCACAGCGCAAGCTGCTGCCGAAGCACTGACCGCAGCAGAAGCAGAAGCCGCTGAAGCTGCCCAGATGGAGATGTACCGCAACCTGGGAATCGCTGCGATCGCTCTGGTTTCCATCATCGCGTTGAGTATTGTTGCTGCTGCCCGTCGTCGCCGCAACCGGATGCCGCAACAGGTGGAACAAGAGGCACTAGACCTTGGTGAAGTGGAGCTAGCTCCGGTCCCAGCGTACAACGCAGCTGCGGAACTGGAACAACTAGAGTTCCCAGAAATGCCGGAACTTCCTGCCGCCCCCGATGACAAAGCGTTGCGCGCCGAAAAGAAGCGCCAAGACGTGGTGACCCTCGCGGATGAAGACCCCAAGCAAATGGCGGAAATCCTCAACGAGTGGATTAGCACGGGAGGTCGGTCATGATCACGTCCTTTAGTGCAGATCAACTGACAGGGACGCAAAAAGCTGCCCTTGTTCTCATGCAGATTGGTCGTGACCGGGCAGCCCGCGTCATGGCGAACCTTGATGAACCAGTCATTGAAGCACTGACCGCTGAGATTGTGCGCATGGAGCGGGTTGACCGTGACCTCGCAGACCAGGTGATTGAACAGTTTCACCAGGTGACATTAGGTGGTGTCTCCCTTGTGTCTAACGGTGGGATGACTGTTGCTCAGCAACTGTTGGAAGCATCGTTTGGAGCGGAAAAGGCTGAGGAACTCATTGACCGTCTCACCGCATCCATGGCGGGACAAACCTTTGAGTTTTTGCAGCAGGCGGATGCGCGCCAAGTGTTGGCGTTGCTTCACGGTGAACACCCTCAAACCATGGCGCTTGTGATGGCGCACCTGCGCCCAGAGCACGCGTCAGCGATCATGGCTGGTTTGCGCCCTGAGCTGCAGGCTGAGGTTGCCCACCGCATCGCCATGATGGAACGTGCCGCCCCTGACGTGGTGCAAATTGTTGCTGAAGCACTGAACCGGAAAGCGACCACAGTCCTCACTCCGCGTGAGACTGCTGCTATTGGTGGTGTGGCTCCGCTGGTGGAAATCATCAACCGCGCAGACCCAGGAACCGAAAAGTTGATCCTCGAAGGCCTGGAAGCGCGCGACGCAGAGTTGGCTGAGGAAGTGCGGTCGCAAATGTTTGTCTTCTCCGACATCACGTTGCTGGAAGACAAAGCGTTGCAGCTTGTACTCCGTGGCGTGGAAACTGTTTCTCTTGCACTGGCGCTCAAGGGTGCTGGGGTTCCCGAGAAGGACGCTGTCATGCGGAACCTGTCCGAGCGTGCCCGCGAGAACCTCACCGAAGAAATCGATCTGCTTGGTGCCGTGCGCATGTCGCAGGTTGAGGAAGCCCGGTCGAGCATTGTTCAGGTTATTCGTCGCCTGGAGGATTCTGGCCAGATCACCATTCGCCGTGAGGGTGAAGATGAGTACGTCTCCTGAGATCCGTCCTGCGACGTTTACGCAGACACGACTTGTTGCGATCAACGACGAGTCAGTCCGTCAGGCACGCCAGGATGCGGAGGCTCGTGGGTACGCGGCTGGGTATGCGGCGGGTGCACGAGTGGCTGCTGGTGAAGGCAAGCAGTTGCGCGAGACGTTGCTCGCTCAAGCTGATGCGGACCGTGCTCAGCGTGACGCGCGCCTTGAGGGTGTGATTTCTGCGCTGCACGCAGCAATGCGGGCGGCTGATGACCGGGTAGTTCCGGTGATCGCGGACGCTCAAACAACGTTGTATGCGTTGGCGTTTGATTTAGCCAGTGCGATTGTGGGTACGGAAATTGCTTCCCCGTCTGCGGATGTTCCGGTGCGCCAGGGAGCTTTGTGGGCGTTGGAGCGAGTTCTTGCTGAGCCTATTGAGGCACCGGAGTTAACGGTGCGGATGCACCCGGTTGATGTGGCTGCGTTGCAGGCGCATTGGGACCGGGTGGTCTCTGTTCTTGGCCGTGATGCGTCACGTCTTCATTTGGAAGCTGATCATGGGTTGGCGTCCGGTGACGCGGTCGCGGTGTTGCCGCATGGTTTCCTTGATGCGCGTCTGGCTGCTGCCGCGCAACGTGCTCGGGACGAGTTGGCTCATGCGGGCGTCCCCGTGGGGGATGCACATCTGGGGGAGGGGGCACGATGACGTCGTTGGCGTTTGCCCCAGTGTGGGACAAGGCACGCTTGGCTGCTCGTCCGGAGCGGGTGGGTGTGGTGAGTCGTGCGGTGGGTTTGTCTCTCGATGTGCGTGGGCTTGATTGCGCTGTCGGTGACGTTGTTGCGGTGGGTGAGTCGGGGACGCCTGCTCGCGCTGAAGTTGTTGCTGTTCATGATGGGTTTGCCACCTGTATGCCGTTGACCGCGATCCCGGCATTGCGTGCAGGTGCGCAGGTGCGACACACGGGGGGTGGTATCCGTGTGCCAGTGGGGAGTGGCTTGTTGGGCAGGGTGATTGACCCGCTGGGTGAGCCTATTGACGGTCTTGGTCCGTTGACCCACGTGGATTTTGTTGATGTGGATGCCGCTGCCCCGCACCCGCTCGCCCGGCAGCGGGTCAGTGAGCCGTTGGCGTTGGGTGTGCGAGTCATGGATACTCTCACGTCGGTGGGGCGCGGGCAACGGATGGGATTGTTTGCGGGGTCCGGGGTGGGAAAGTCGACGCTGTTGTCGATGATTGCTCGCGGGACAGACGCCCAAGTGTCGGTGATCGCTCTCATTGGTGAGCGTGGTCGTGAAGTCCGTGAATTTTTGGAAGATGATCTGGGCCCGGAGGGTCTTGCCCGGTCGATTGTCGTGATTGCGACGTCGGATCAACCGGCGTTGATGCGGCAGCGTGCAGCGTTTACTGCGACCCGTATTGCGCAGTGGTTGGCGCAGATGGGCAACGATGTTGTCCTCATGATGGATTCGTTGACGCGGGTGGCGATGGCGCAGCGTGAGATTGGGTTGTCGGTGGGGGAGCCACCAGCGACTCGAGGGTATCCGCCGTCAACGTTTTCGGTGCTCGCGAACCTGTTGGAGCGTGCTGGTTCTGCTGAGCAGGGCACAGTCACGGGACTGTATACCGTTCTTGTTGATGGTGATGACCACAATGAGCCGATTGCTGATGCGGCTCGGTCGATCCTTGACGGGCACGTTGTGTTGGATCGCAAGCTTGCGGTGCGGGGCCACTACCCGGCTATTGATGCGTTGGCGTCAATTTCCCGTGTCGCATCGAAAGTGAATGACCCGGCCAACCAGGCGCATGCCGACACGTTGCGTCGGTTTATGGCGGCGAAGGCCGGCGTGCAGGACTTGATTGATATTGGGGCGTACGCGGCAGGGTCGAATCCGACTGTTGATGCGGCGCTCGCACAAGCACAGGACATCACCTCGTTCCTGTGTCAACGCATGGGGGAACCAGCCCCCCTTGCCGAATCGTGGAATCGGTTAGCTGACTTGGCCAGTGCGTTGGAAGCGCACGTGGGTTCTTCGTCGGCGTGACGCATGCCAGATCGGAGGTGTGACATGGCCAAACGTTTTCCTCTTATGCCTCTCTTGCGGATGCGGGAGACAGCTGAGCAGAAAGCGGCTCAGGAGTTAGCGCGGGCGCGGGAGCGTGCTGCGCGGGAGCGTGCGCGCGAAGTGCGGGCCACGCAGAGCCTCGGTGACCATGAATTTGATCAGTTATTGACGGAAACACAATGGCGTTCGGCGTTGGCCTCGCGTGCCTCACTGCAGGGGCTGCTCGCCGAGTCGAAGGCGGCCCGTGAGCTTGCTGAGCACGAAGCAGATGTCACCCACGCGCACTGGGCTGTTGCAAAACAGCAGGTCGCGGGGGTGGAGAAGCTGCGGGACCGGCATGAAGAACGGGAAGCGGTCGAGGAAGCGAAAGCAGAGCAGAACGTTCTTGACGAGTTGGGTGCACAAGCACACATGCGGCGGAACTTAACCCGGTCACCGGAGGTGCCTGATGGCGATTGATGCGGTCATGTCACGGATCACAGAGATCCGCTCCGCGATGGGGGCAACCGCTGCGTCGGTGGCACCGGGTGCTGTGGGCGGGGTCATGGGTGGCAACACCATGGCAACAGCGATGGTGTCGGCGGACACCACGCGCACCACGGTGACGAACCCGACCCAAGACTTTGGATCGCTTCTCTCCGCAGCCGTGGCTACCTCATCCATCGCCCCTGCCGCGTCGACGGCGGCAGCACAGTCTTTGACGCCGGCTGGAACGCACACGGACCGGGATCTGGGGCAGCGCATCGTTAATGAGGCACGAACCTGGATTGGGACCCCCTACCAATGGGGCGGCAACACGAAAGCCGGTGTGGATTGTTCTGGCTTGGTCAAGAACGTGTTGTCTGAGTATGGAATTGATATGCCTCGTGTTGCCCGACAGCAAATGGGTCAAGGACGTGCGGTGAGTTCGCTGGCGGACGCGCAACCTGGCGACCTTCTCGTTTTTGATGGCGGCACACACATCGGGATTTACGTCAGTGAGGGTCGCATGATTGACGCCCCATACCGTGGGCGAGCCGTCACGGAACGGGCGATCTATGAGACTCCGACCGCGATTCGCCGGGTGATTCCTGATGCGACCCCCATGAATACTCAACAGTCACCTGTGACTGCCGATGAGAGAGCCACACAGGCAGTGCAGCGCGCTGCCCTTGACCGACTGGGAGTAACTCGATGAGTGTGACTGTGCTGGCGTCAGCGCCACCTGCACCACAGCGTGCCCCCGGGTCGGGAGGCGGCCAGGCAAGTGGTTCAACGGGTGGATTTGATGAAGCGTTGTCTGCTGCAACCGAGGCAAACCGTCCCGCTCGTCCATCTGACGAGGCGCGTCCCAGTGGGACCAATCGCGCTGAGCAGGCAGGCGACACAAGCACCACCACACCAGCCCGTGACCACGGGCAACCAGTCGACCAGGTCCCAGGAGACGCAACTGACATCCCCCAAGAAGTTGACGGGATGCAACGACCTGCCGATGTGACCCCTCCGATACCAGTGGACCCTACCCCGGAGGCCTCTGACACCATTGAGGGTGAGAAACCCACTGGTGCTCCTGGTGACCAGTGGGCAGAGAGCAGCATGGTCCCCGGCACAATCGACACCGCCGAACATGCTCCCATGCCAGGGACGTCCGGCGCCCCAAACGAGAATGCACACGCACCAGGTGTGGGCGGCAAAGAAACACAGCCTGTCACCACCCTCACAGCGCAAGCAGTCACCACAGCGGCCTCGCCCACGGCTGCCCCTAGCGCATCGGCCAACCCTGACCAGACTGCACAGGCCATCACAGCGACTGCGGTCACCGCGGCTCCCGCGACACCCAATGCCCCAGCGGGCACCCCAACTGGTGAGGGCCGCCCCGAGGTCACCACCACAAAAGCCGGCGCGCCACAAAGCGGCCACGGGACACAAGCCCCCAACCCGGCAGAAGCGCTCGCATCACCACCACAATCCTTGCGCATCGTTCGAGACGGACAAACAGCTGGTGCGAACACAGTTGGGATACCCGGAACTGACGCAGTGACCACAACAACCCCCCGGAACGACGCCACACCCACCGCGCTTCCCGCAACACCCCAGGTCACCACCCCCACAGCTCCCGCTCCATCACTACCCGCCGCAGCACCCACCAGTGACGTTGGCCAACAACTTGTGGACCAGCTCCGCGGCCCACTGATCCACCTGAAACAAGCCGCACCAGGAGAACACAGCTTCTCTGTGCGCGTCACCCCCGAGAACCTTGGCCCAGTCTCCATCCGGGCCATTGTCAGCGGGGACACCGTCCGGATTGAAATCACCTGCGTCAACGACACAGCGCGAGATGCGATCCGGCCACTGATGAACGACTTGAAGAGGGACCTTCAAGGCGCTGGTCTCAGCACCGACCTCAACCTCGGACATGGACGTCAGAGCGGTCACAGCGACACCGGCCACACACCCACAGGACCCTGGCGTGGCACCACCACACCACGCGGACCTGGCGTGGCCACACCCGACCCCCTGCCCGCCCCCACACCTGACACCACTGCCACAACCGGCGTGGACGTCATCGCGTAAGGACACCCATGACGATCGACACCTCACAAGTCCCGATCATGCCCACCACTCCGCAAGCCGGAGTGCACACAACCCCGGCAGTGACCCGCACCCCCAAACAGGAAATGGATGGGGAAATGTTCCTCAACCTGCTGGTCACGCAACTGAAATACCAAGACCCGTCCAGCCCCATGGACACCACCGAGATGATGGCGCAAACCACGCAACTCGCCTCCATGGAACAGCTCACCGCGCTGACTAAGGTCAACCAAGAAAGCTTCGCTTTGCAGATGCGCGTCGCATCGGCAGCGTTAATCGGGCAGGACGTCACCTTCACCAACTCCCACGGAGACACCACCACGGGGCGGGTCGATTCCATCCGCTACGACGGTGAAGTGCCCACCGTCATCATCGGTGACGAACACGTGCCGCTCAACTCTATTGCCGGCATCACAGCGGTCACCCCAGGTACCACCCCAGACCCATCCACCCCCAACCAGACCACGCAGGCCTGACCAGGACCCGCAAGAAAGGACATCTCATGCTCCGTTCACTCTTCTCCGGGATCTCAGGTATGCGATCCCACCAAACCATGCTCGATGTCACCGGTAACAACATCGCGAACGTGAACACCACCGGTTACAAAGCATCACAAACCCAGTTCAAAGACACGCTCTCCCAGATGGTGCAAAACGCAGGGGCCGCTCAAGGTGGCGTCGGTGGGACCAACCCCGCCCAGGTCGGGTTGGGTGTCCAAGTCTCTGGCATCACCACGAACTTCACCCAGGGTGCTGCACAAACAACAGGTCGCTCCACCGACATGATGATCTCCGGTGATGGCTTCTTCGTTGTTCAAAAAGACGGTCAACAGTTCTACACCCGTGCAGGTGCATTCGATTTCGACTCCAACGGAAACTTTGTCACCCCTGAAGGCGCCTACGTCATGGGGTGGCCAGCTACGAACGGCGCCATCGACGTCAATGGGCAAATTGGCCCACTGCGCTTGCCCATGACTGCCTTGCTGGGGTCAGAGGAAACCACGGCGATTTCCTTTGACGGGAACCTCCCCTCCGATGCGGCCACCGGAACGAACCTTGACAGGGATGTCGTTGTCTACGACTCCCTGGGCAATGCGCGAACTGTCACTCTCAGCTTCGCCAAAGTGACCGCACCTGGCCCAGGAGCCATGCAATGGACAGTAACCGCTACGGACGAAAACGGTTCAACCGGCACCTCCACTCTCGAGTTTGACGCCAATGGGCAAACCACCGCAGGGACCGCGGTGACCGTGGGCGGGATCACCGTAGACCTTGCCACCATCACCGGGTACGCCAACCTCACCACCGTTCAAGCCTCAAGCCGCGACGGGCAACAAGCGGGAAGCCTTCAATCCTTCCAAATCACCGCGGACGGTACCGTACTTGGCGCCTTCTCTAACGGGCTCAAACAAGCAGTGGGCAAGATTTCTCTCGCCACCTTTGCTAACCCTGCTGGGTTGGAAAAACAAGGCGGAAACCTCTACGGAACCTCCGTGAACTCAGGAGACGCACAAGTCGGCGAACCCGGCATGGGTGGCCGTGGTGGCCTCGTCGGCGGAGCACTGGAAATGTCCAACGTGGACCTCTCCCAAGAGTTCACCAACCTCATCATTGCGCAGCGCGGATTCCAAGCGAACTCCCGTGTCATCACAACCTCCGACGAGGTCCTCCAAGAGCTCGTCAACCTCAAGCGCTAACACCACTCCACGCCGCCGAAACCCTCAAGTCCGTCCGTGCCCCGCCGATGAGTTCGGCGGAGGACACGGACGGACTCTTTTTCACCAAGGACGGACACACTGTGGTCATCGTAACCAGACTGAACGGGGAGCGTTTTGCGCTCAACCCCGACCTCGTGCAACGGATTGACTCCGTACCTGACACGATCCTGACACTGGTCGACGGAACAAAATACCTCGTCAAAGAAAGCATGACTGAGGTGATCGACCTGATTAACGCACAGCGCGCCACCGTCATTGCCCGCGCCCAACAAATGGCGAACGACGGCACCAGCAGCCTTCCTGACCTCACCCTCGTCACTCCCATCGCCGAGGAGGAGAAATAATGGACCCCGCATCACTCATCGGACTTGCCATTGGTTTTGGTGCCATCATCATGGCGATCCTCCTTGAGGGCGCCTCCCCGATGTCTGTGTTCCTCCCCGCACCGATGGTTCTTGTGTTCCTCGCAACCTTTGGTGTGGCCATGGCAGGGGGGACCTTGCGTGACACGATCTACGCACTAAAACAGCTTCCCGCGGCCTTCACTCGCAAACCCTCGAACGCCGCCGCCTCAGTGGACACCATCGTGTCACTGGCAGAACAAGCCAGGCGTGAAGGTCTCCTGGCGCTCGAAGACGCGGCAAAAGACATTGAGAACGACTTCCTGCGTGATGGTCTGAGATCCGCTATTGACGGAACAGACCCAGAAGACTTGCGAGACATCCTCGAAGACAAAATCGCCGCAAAACGCGCCGAAGACAAAGTGGGATACAAGTTCTACGACGACATGGGCGGTTACGCGCCAACTATCGGTATCGTCGGAACGGTTGTCTCCCTGGTCCACGTGCTAGAAAACCTCGCGGACCCCTCCGAACTGGGGCACATGATCGCCGCAGCGTTCCTGGCAACATTCTGGGGAATCTTCACCGCGAACGTCATGTGGTTGCCGATCGGGAGCCGCCTGAAGCGGATCTCTAACCTTGAGTGTGACGAAATGGAAATCATCCTCGAAGGTCTTCTCGCCGTTCAAGCAGGGTCCAACCCGCGTCTTGTGGGTGAACGCCTGCGCTCACTGATTCCCTCAACGAGCGCACCACCAGCACCCAAAGTGGCGAAGGAAGCGGCATGAGTAAGCCACGCTCAGCCCGGAAAAAGGGCCACGAAGAAGAACACGCCAATCACGAACGGTGGCTTGTGTCCTACGCTGACATGCTCACAGTGCTCGTGGGTCTCTTTATTGTGCTCTACGCAATGTCACAGGTGGACCAAGCGAAATTTGAGCAACTCGCAGCATCATTGTCAGTGTCCTTTGGCGGTTCAGGAAGCTCCATTCTCTCTGACGGGTCCTCCATCATCGACGCCAACACAGCGATCACCCCCACCAGCGTGGAACCACCAGATGAATTCCTCGCCGCAGCCCTGCGCAACGACAACTCCGGGTCTGACGAGGACTCAGGACAAGCAGGAGACGCAGAAGAAGAAGCCATCGACCCCAAGGACATGGCAGCAGCTCAAGCTGAGTACGAGAACCTGCAATCACTGGCTGACCGGATCGACGCTGCCCTGAGGAAGCGTGGGTTAGAGGGATCGGTGGAGTACCGCATCAACGAACGCGGTCTCATTGTGGGCCTCGTTTCCGATGAACTGTTCTTCCAAGCCGACACCGCACGTCTCACCAAAACCACTGAACGAGTCGTGGACACCACTGCGCGGATCCTGCGAGAACTTGACAACGAGCTCTCCATCGAAGGGCACGCGAACTCACTACAGTCAGTGAACTACAAATCCAACTGGGAACTGTCCTCCGACCGCGCGACCCAAGTGCTGCGCCGATACGTGGAAAAAGGCAAAATCTCCGGCACGCGGATCGCCGCCGTGGGTTTTGGAGATACCCGGCCACTGGCAGACAACGACACAAAACGTGGACTCAAAATCAACCGTCGAGTTGACATCGTCATTTTGTCCTCACAACCCGAACGGGTCAGAGACCTTATCCCTATGATCGCCAAGAACGACACCAACGGAGACCGCAATGCCGATTGAACAACGCGTTGTTGCTGGTGGGCGCCCCCAAGTAAGCGCCCCACGTCCTACAGCTGCCGCGAAAAAAACTGAGGCGGCTCCCGCGGATTCACCAAGCCCAAAAAAGGGCCTGATGATCACCCTCATCGCCCTGGTTGTTGCCGGGGCCGTCGGGGCAGCCGCATGGTTTTTTGTTCTGGCCCCAAGCGGTGAGGACGACGCAGAACCAGAAGGGCCGATCGCGGGGGAGGTCTACACCATCGAATCGATGAACATCAACCTTGCCGAAGGACGCTACCTGCGGGTGGGGTTTGGGCTGCAATTCATTGAAGGCGCTGATGTGGACCACTTCGACCCAGCGAAAGCACGCAACGCAGCGATCGAGGTGTACTCCGGTCAGTCGTTCTCAGACATCATGGACCCAGTCACCCGTGAAGCACTGCGCGTGCAATACGCCGGCCATCTTGATGAACTGTATGAGGGTGAAGTTATGGATGTCTATCTCACTGACTATGTCGCTCAATAAGTGAAGAATTGCTGGTCAACTCAGGCACGCTGACTGCTGAACGCAGGTAGCGCGGAAATCAGTGCTACCCAAATGCTAAACGCCGCACCGTAGCGGCCGATCAGGCAAGTCGTGACAGCATCTGACACCTCGACGGCACGACGCCACCGAAAAGGGCCCCCGGAACGGTATGACTTCCGGCGGCCCATGACGATCGCGCGTGAACACGCGAGGATCGTTGAGATGGCGTGCGAAACATTTGCCCGGCAATGGGCAACCCAATTGACGTCACGGTTGCGGGTCATGGCGTCCATTGAGTTAGACAAACTCGAAATGGTCACCTATGACGAGTACATCGCGACCCTCGATCCACACACGACACTCGTGCTGTTTACCGCAGACGAAACTCGCTCCACAGCGCTGTTACAGATTCCTAGTAACACCACCATGCTGTGGCTCGACTATCTCCTTGGTGGGCCGGGGCTCGAACGGCAAGAAAACCCTCGCGAACTCACTGAGATTGAGACTGCGCTGTTCCGGTCGCTGCTTGATTCATCTCTTGCGGACATGAGGTATGCGTTCTCCTCGATCACCCCGATGAACCCGAAAATCCGCGGTCTGCAGTACAACCCGCAATTTGTTCAGGCGGTCCCGGCTTCCGAAGCGGTCCTTGTGGCGAACTACTCCCTGACCGTCGGTGACCGAGTGAGCGCTGCAACCATGATGTTCGCAGCCGATGCCCTGCTCAACCCGCTGAAAGTTGGCGAAGGTGAAGCTGACCCCAGTGCCGCGCAACGCGAAGAGCAGCGTGTGTCCTTCGAACGGTTACGACTGTCCATGAACGATGTCCCCGTCGATGTGGGGGTGCGGTTCAACTCCATCACCGTGCGCCCGCGCGACATTATCGACATGGCTGTGGGCGACGTCATCGAACTGCGGCATGCCGCGTCAAAGCCCCTCCGAATTGTCGTCGAAGGCCGCACGATCGGTCACGGCGTCCCTGGTAATAACGGTAAACAACTGGCCGTGAAGGTCACCGACACCCACCGAGAGTCCTGATGGTCACCCTGCAAACATTCCAAGACAGCGCCAACGCCCTCGTTGAACTGATCCCACACGCAACCCCACTTCACGCAGCTCTCAGCCCGGTCCCACCGGCTGCCGATGCGACCGAAGGCATGGTGACTTACGGTTACCAGCTAGTCGGGTCAACACACTACGCATTTGGCCTCTACCTCGGCCAAGGCATCATCGACGCGTTGAGTGACAGCTCTGAACAGATCAATACTCGTGCCGCTGTGCGTCCCGCTCTTGAGGCAGCCGCCCAGCATTTTGGTCAAGGAATCATCAATGACCTTGACGAGGCGCCATCATTGACTGAAGGTATTGCCCCGGTGTCTTTCACCCTCAAGTCAGGGGACAGCACAGTTGGGTGGATCACCTTCCATAACCGTGAGGATGTACCCGTGGAGAAACCATCTCCGGCAGCCTCCGCCCGCACAGCACAAGCAGAGCCAAGCGCACCCAGCCCCACCGAACCTGAGATCCGCCCCTTCACCCCACCCATGATGGGAAGTGGGACAGGGGATGACAAACTTCGGCTCCTGTACGACGTCGAAATGACTCTGACCGTTGAAATTGGGCGAGCAAAACTCCCCGTACGGCAAGTGCTTGACCTGACCCCCGGTTCCATTGTTGAACTTGACCGAGTCGCGGGTGCACCCGCAGACCTCCTCGTCAATGGTCACCTCGTTGCCCGTGGTGAAGTTGTTGTCGTCGACGAAGACTACGGCCTACGCGTTACAGAAATCATCGACACCACAGAGGTCTTCTCCTGATGGACACCCTCCAGGTTGTGCTTCGCGCCATCGCATCACTCGTTGTCGTTGTGGGACTCATTATGTGGTTGTCCCGCCGCTTCGCAGACGCCGAACGCAACCCAGGAATACGGCGCGGCACCCCCGCACCAGGCGCCGCATCGGCAGGTGCTTCCTTACTGTCTCCACGCCGTTGGGCACGGACATTGTTCACCCCAGGGAAGCCCGCCAGCCCGTCACCCATCCAGGTTGCAGGACGCCACATGCTGTCCAACAAGGTCCAACTCGTCGTGGTTGACATCGACGGGCAACGCCTGGTGCTGTCCGTTGCGGACAGCGGCGCCACAGTCCTTCATACCAGTGCGCACCCTGCAGACGACACTGCCCCAACAGCCTCTGAAGAAGTCGCCACAGACTCTGCTGTCACGCCTCAACCAGAGCAGGCTGCACCAGACGTCACCATGACTGACGACTTTGACCGTGAACTTCACGACCAACTCGTGAAGAACACCAACCCCACCCGATCACGGATAGATGGATCTATCCTGTCTCCCAATACTTGGCGTCAAGCCAAAGCCGCCATGAAGGCAGCTCGTGTTGGTCGTCCCGCAACCCACACACAGCTCACACCACCTCGGCGGTAACATCCATGCAGCACACACACGACACTGCGGTTTCCCCCGCACGTCGGTGGATCGGCCGCGCGCTTCTGCTCACCGCAGTTGTTCTTGCGCTCGCCCTCACACACCTTGTCTTGACTGCCACCGGCGCGCACGCGGACCTTGTCGATCCGGCTGACCCAGCTGCGCCAGTTGATGACGGTATTTCCATTGACATTGGTGGAGGCGGCGATGGTCCTACCTCCTCTATTGTTGTGCTCCTGGGTATCACGTTGCTGTCAGTGGCGCCTTCGCTGCTGCTGCTCATGACAAGTTTCACGAAGATCCTTGTTGTGCTGTCCATTACCCGCAACGCGCTGGGCCTCCAGTCCGTACCGCCCAACCAAGTACTCGCCGGAATCGCGTTGTTCCTCTCGATTTTCATCATGGGGCCGGTCCTGACCTCGATCAATGACATTGCGGTGCAACCATTCCTCGCCGGTGACCTTGACTTTGCTGGTGCACTGGACCAAGGGTCAGGACCACTGCGAGATTTCATGCTCGCGCACACGCGAGAATCTGATATTGCGTTAATCACGAGGGCTGCCGAGGCGGAAAACCCCGCCGACCCCCAGTCTGTTCCGCTGATGACGCTCATTCCCGCGTTCCTTCTGTCTGAGTTGCGTGCCGCATTCATCATTGGGTTTGTCATCTTCCTGCCCTTTCTTGTGATTGACCTGGTGATCTCCGCATCACTGATGTCTCTGGGAATGATGATGCTCCCACCGATCATCATTTCGTTGCCGTTCAAGCTCCTACTGTTTGTCCTTGTCGATGGCTGGTCGCTGATCGTGACCGCGCTCATAGGCAGTTACCGGTAAGGGGGCACGATGGATACCACCGCAGTCTTAGACATTGGGCTTCAAGCGTTGTGGCTCACTGCGAAGCTGTGCGCCCCTATTTTGATTACTGCGCTGGCAGTAGGATTTGCGATCTCTCTCTTGCAATCGATCACACAAGTTCAAGAAGTGACCTTGTCCTTTGTACCCAAGGCGTTGGGTGTGGCCATTGTGATTTACATTTCTGGGCACTGGATGATCGAGGAAACCGTCGCCTTTACCAACGAAATGTTCAACCGGATACCGACTCTGCTGGCAGGCTGATATGACACTTACTTTGTCAGCTGCCACGATCGAAACCGTCATGCTCGTGTCGGTTCGGTTCATCGCGTTTTTTGTCATTGCCCCACCTTTTTCTGCACGGTCTTTTCCGGCAACCGTGAAAATGATGCTCGCGTTGGGTATGGCCCTTGCTGTTGCGCCCACGATCACCCCTGCGGTTCCGGCGCAGAATTTTGGCACTTACATGCTTGCGCTGGGGCTACAAGTGGTTATTGGTGCAAGTTTGGGCTTCATTGTGTACCTGGTGTTTGCTGCTGTGGAATCGGCTGGTGGAATGATTGACATGACCGGTGGGTTTGCCATGGCTCAGGGGTTTGACCCGTTGAACCAGGTCAACGGCGCACAAATGTACCGGCTTTTCCAAATGACGGCTCTTGCGTTGCTCTTTGCCTCCAACGGGCATCACCTCATTGTGGGTGGGTTTATCCGGTCCTTTGAGTTTGCTCCCTTAGCTGGGGGAATCAACATGGACCGAATGGGCCAAAGCGTTGCCACCGGGTTGACGGATCTGTTTTTGGCGGCCATCCAGATTGCGGGTCCGCTCATTGTCGTGTTGGTACTTGCTGATGTGGGGATGGGGTTGCTCTCCCGGGTTGCGCCAGCATTGAACGTGTTTGTGTTGTCGTTCCCACTGAAAATATTCCTCACGATTACGCTTGTGTCGGTGGTGTATTTGACCTTCCCACGCATCATTGAGGCGTTAACGAACACGTCCATTGAACGCTTATGGGAGGTGATCCGGTGAGCGATGACCAGTCCCAGGAACGGACTGAGGAAGCCACCCCGAAGCGGATGAAGGACGTCCGCAAGGATGGCAGTTTGCAAAAGTCCCAAGACTTGTCTGCCTGGGCGGGTATCGGGGCAGGAACCGCAGTGTTGCCATTTGTTTTTGGCAATGTGGAAAAGCACATCGAAGACGTGCTGATGAATATTTCTACGATTGCGTCAACACCGGACCCGTTGCTGGTCGTTCCCATGTTAGGCGATGCGCTTGCTGGTATTCTTCCGGCGTTAGCGCCACTGCTTGCCGTGGTGTTTATTGCGGCAATTTTGGCAAACGGTGTCGGTGGCTATTACATTGCGACGAAAAAACTGAAACCAACGTTCAAACAGTTCAACCTTATCAAGGGGATGAAGCAAAAGTTTGGGATGCAGGCACTGTGGCAAGGTGTGAAAGCTCTCCTGAAAACAGTGGTGATCGGTGCGGTGTTGTACCTGCTCATCCAGGGGATGATCCCGGTCATTCAACAATCTGGTGCTCTGACGATGCGTGCCGTTTTGGGGTATGCGTCGGAGAAGTTTATGCAACTGATGTGGACAGCAGTTGCTGCTGGTATTGCGTTAGCGATTCTCGACGTTGTTGTGGTCATGAAACGTAACCGCAAGAAAACCAAAATGACAAAAAAAGAAATCAAAGACGAGAACAAAAACACTGAAGGCGACCCCCTGTTGAAAGGTGCGATCCGGTCACGCCAGCTAGCGATGTCCCGCAACCGCATGATCGCTTCAGTTGCGGACGCCGATGTGGTGGTGGTCAACCCGACGCACGTGGCAGTGGCGTTAACCTACGTGGCGGGGGAGGGCGCACCCAAACTGGTCGCGAAGGGTAAGAACCTGGTTGCTCAACGGATCCGTGAGGAAGCAGAAGCCCACGACGTTCCTCTAGTGCGTGACATCCCCCTCGCGCGTGCGCTGAACGCACACTGCGAGATTGGCCACCCGATCCCCCCTGCACTTTTTACTGCGGTCGCTCAAGTCCTCGCGTTCGTCATGTTGCTGCGCCAGCGGGGTGCGGCCATGGCCACGGTGAAAACGATGCCCGCCCCCACAGACGTCCCCCTCGACATGTATGACCCTAGGAGTGACACCGATGAAGAGCCGTGATTTCGCGAAGTTCGCAGTTCCCCTCGGGGTGGTGGGCATCATCATGTTGTTGGTTGTGCCCATTCCGGCACCACTGCTTGACTTCCTCATTGTCACGAACATTACGGTGGGGTTGGTCATTTTGCTGACCGCCATGTACGTGAAGAAACCCCTCGATTTTTCGGTGTTTCCGTCGCTGCTGCTCATCGCAACCCTGTTCCGGTTGGGGCTCAATGTTGCGTCCACTCGACTGGTGCTGCGTGATGGGTATGCCGGGGAAGTCATCGATGCTTTTGGGCACTTTGTCGTGGGGTCCTCACTGGTCATCGGGTTAGTGATTTTCTTAATCCTTGTCGTCATCCAGTTTGTGGTGATTACCAACGGGTCAGGGCGTGTCTCGGAGGTTGCTGCCCGCTTCACCTTGGACGCAATGCCCGGTAAGCAGATGGCCATTGACGCGGACTTGAACGCGGGGCTCATTACTGACGAACAAGCCCGGGTCCGACGGAAAGAAATCGCTGCTGAAGCTGATTTTTACGGGGCAATGGATGGTGCTTCAAAGTTTGTGAAAGGTGACGCGATCGCCGGGATTGTGATCACGCTGATCAACCTCATCGGTGGGATCATCATCGGAATAGCTCAACGTGGCTTGTCTGCCGGAGAAGCAGTCGAGACCTACTCACTACTGACCATTGGTGATGGTCTTGTCACCCAAATTCCTGCGCTACTGATGTCGGTATCCACCGGTATTATCGTCACCCGCTCCACGGCAGAAGGTGACTTGTCCTCAGCAACATCAGGGCAGTTATCACAATCCCGTCCTGCTTTGATGATTACCGGGATCGCTGCCATTGCGTTGGGTATTCTACCGGGCATGCCTAAGCTCCCTTTCTTCGTCATTGGGGCACTCCTGCTTATCGCGGCACAGCAAGTGAAAAATAAAGAACGCAAAGACAAAGAAGCCGCACTGTTGGAAGAAATTCAGGCGCAGTCGCAAGGCGGACCAGCTCAAGACACCCCGGAAAAACTCATTGAAGACATGCGGGTGCCTACCTTAGAGATCCAGCTGGCAACTGACCTTGTGGACCTCGTGAACTCCTCACGTGACGACGACCTCCTGGCCCGAATCCGCGGGCTGCGGCGTAAAATCGCATTCGACCTGGGGATCGTTGTGCCCCCGGTACGTACCCGTGACTCCGTCGAACTACCGCCCTCGCACTATGTGTTGAAAGTGTCCGGGGTGGAAGTTGCCCGCGGTGAGCTTCCCCAGGGGAGAGTCCTTGCGTTAGGTGACGAACTTGACTCGCTTCCCGGTGACACCGTGGTCGAACCCGTCTTTGGTCTGACCGGGAAATGGGTGCCAGAACAAATGCGCTTCGCTGCCGAAATGGCTGGCGCAACCGTGATCGACCGGGTGTCTGTCTTGATCACGCACATGTCAGCCCTGATTTCACAAAACGCATCGCGGTTGCTTTCCCGTGAAGACGTGCGCCTCCTTACTGAAGGCGTCAAAGCGATTAACCCATCAGTTGTTGAAGAACTCACCCCCGGGTCCATGTCTCTGGGTGAAATACAACGAGTCCTGCAAGGACTCCTGACCGAGCAAGTCCCCATCCGCGACCTGGGTCGCATTTACGAGGCGCTCTCTCTCAAAGCAAAAGCCACCACAAACCCTGAAGTGCTCATCGAAACTGCACGCCTCGCAATTTCGCCGTCCATCACAGCACGCTACGTGCGTGATGGGATTTTGCGGGTCATCACCATCGACCCGGTCTTTGAACAAGCACTCCTTGAAGGACTACGCACCTCAGATGAAGGATCACAAATCCTCCTTGAACAGCGCCGCCTTGACGCATTTCTGCGGTCCTACACCACCGCACGCACCCAAGGTGAAGCATCTGGCGCACAAGTGGTCCTCGTCTGCGCGCCCTCCATCCGTCCCGCGTTGTACCACCTGGTGACGTTGCAGCATGCTGAAGCGGCCGTGATGTCCTACCCTGAGGTCACAGGATCGGGAATCCGCATCGAAACAGTAGGGGTGGTCAGAGATGTCGACGCCATTGCAGCGTGAAGGCACTCAACTTGATGACCTCATGCGTGAGATATACGCAGAATATGGAGATGTGCACGTCAATAACGTGGAACGGGTGCGAACCGGAGGAGTGGGCGGGTTTTTCGCCCGCGAAGTGTTCCGGGTGACCTTCACCCCAGGAACAACGTACGATGCGGGAAACACCCTAGCCCAACGGCTTGCGCAAGCCTCAGATGACGACCCCATTCTCCCGCCCATCCTCACCCGCAACGCTCCCGCCAGTGGCAGCCCCGCCCAGGCAGTGAACCACCAGCCGGGGTCAACCAACCAGCCCCCCACACGTGGCGTGGAATCCCCGCACTTCTCGGCTGTCATGGAATCACTCCACCACGCAGTGGGACTCACCGAACCTGCCGGACGCGTCCTTGACGACGACTCCCGATTCACACCATTCCACCCCGGCACACCACCAGCACAACCCGGGACCGCCAACTCCGCCCCCACCGTGTCCTCCGCGGCACCAGCACCACCACGGCTCACCGACCAGGGCACAATCATCCCACCCGCATCGGCACACGATCACCACGCCGCTCAACGCGGCGCATGGGCTGCCGCTTACGCCCCGCCCACCAGTGCACCCACACCCGCCGCATCGCCCACGACACCGCCCGCACCCACCACACTCAACGGGCGCCCCGCAGTCACCGCCCGCGCCCAAGCACTGCCCGCCGACGAATTCCTGCGCATCGGTATTCCCGACACCCACGTGTCAGCAGCCCTCACCCTTGCCGGACACACTGGGGTCACCCGCCAGCGCGACGGAACCATCAACGTCCCCACTCTCACCATGTCCACCCTGTTGGAAACAGTGCCCACCGCGCCACCACCCCCATACGACAACGACGCCATCATCGCCGTGGTCGGCCCATCACACCAGTGCATTCGCGTCGCCCAAGAACTTGCGCGTGACCTCGGCCTCGACGACAAAGACATCGCAACGGCAGGACGCCACGAATCCGTTGTCCGCTTCGGCCCCCTCGTACTCACCGCAAAATCAGCCCGTGACCTGCGTGCCCACGCACGCGTCGACGAAACCCCCGTCGTTGTCGCAGTAGGAATCGGCAACGACGCCACCGACTGGTACCGAGCCAAAAAAATCCTCGAAGCCTTCGATCCTGACTACACGTGTGCTGTCGCGCTCGCAGATCAAGACATCGCGGGAACACGCCGGTGGGTGGAAGAGATCACACAAGAAGTGAGTATCGATGCGCTGCACGTCTGGCACATGCGGCAAGCAGCCACGCCAGGAGCGATTCTCCACCTCAGAATCCCCGTCGCCCGAATTGACGGATATCCAGCAGATTCGGTGGTCTGGGGTGCGGCGTTGAGCCAAGCGCTCCCACCAGTGCTGTGGGATGAACGGGCAGTTTCAGGGTAACCTCAGAAGCATGCTGGTTTTGAGTCGACGCGTCGGAGAGAAACTCCTCATCGGTGATGACATTGTCATCACCGTCATTGACACACGTGGCGACGGCGTCCGGTTAGGGATCGAAGCCCCCCGTTCCACCAGCATCCACCGGGCAGAAGTCGTCGAAGCGGTCACCGCATCCAACGAGTCCGCAGCCGTCAGCGCAGCGCAAGCAGATGACGCACGCGACAAACTTCTCCAGGCCCTAGGAACCCCACCGCCCACGCCGCGCCCCCAGGCGGGTGAAGGCCACAACTGATCGTTGATCTTTCACTCATGATGTTGTCAATCTAGCCGATCTCCTTTGGTGTCGGGCAATGAATGCCCGACCCGATTGAGGAGGTTGCCATTGGACGGCATGGATGAGATTGTCCGGGAATTCCTGATCGAGAGCAACGAAAACCTCGATCAACTGGATCAAGATCTCGTAGCACTCGAAAGTGAACCAGGATCACGTGAGCTGCTGAGCTCCGTGTTCCGGACCATTCACACCATCAAAGGGACAAGTGGCTTCCTCGCCCTGTCAAACCTCGAAGCAGTCGCACACGTTGGCGAGAACCTCCTCGTCGAACTACGTGACGGCAAACGAGACATGGACAAGCAAACCGCTGACGTCCTCCTCATGATGGTCGACACCATTCGGGCACTGCTCACTCAACTTGAAGAGACAGGCACCGAAGCCGGCCTCGACACGACCGACACGGTTGCCGCCATCCAAGCAACCCTCGACAACAAGCCACTGCCAGGAGCCGCCCCCGCGACCCCAGAAGCAGACAACACTGACGCCGACAGCCCCACCCCCACGGACGCAGTCGATCTCAGTGCGGACACCATCCCGGCAACGGACAGTGCTTCCCCCACCCCGGACCCCACCCCCGTGATCGCCACCGAACCGCCCGCTGCACCCACCCCGGAACCAGCTCCCGCATCGGTTGTCGCACACGCGCAGGATGGACCGGTTACTCTCACCGACCCCACACCCCAGGCGACGGGCATCGTGACACGACAAACAGCAGCCAGCCCAGAAACGGCACCGGCCACCCCCACCCTCACCGAACGGCGAGTCACCTCAGACTCCTCCATCCGCGTGGACGTTGATCTCCTCGATGAACTCATGCGGCAAGTGGGAGAGCTCGTCCTGGTCCGCAACCAAATTTCTCAGCTCGCCGGATTCGACTCCGGTGACCTCCTGCGCTCCTCTCAACGGTTGTCACTTATCGCTTCGGAACTGCAAGAAGGGGTTATGAAAACCCGGATGCAGCCCATTGAGCACATCTGGTCCAAGATGCCTCGCGTTGTCCGCGACCTCGCAGCCGCCTGCAAACGAGACGTCCGACTCGACATGGTCGGTGGAGATACCGAACTTGACCGGTCTCTACTCGAATCAGTCAAAGATCCGCTCACCCACCTCGTGCGTAACGCTATCGACCACGGAATCGAAGCACCAGAACGACGTGTTGAGGTAGGAAAACCACGCACCGGTGCCCTCACCTTGCGCGCCTACCACGCATCTGGTCAGGTCATGGTCGAAGTCATCGATGACGGTGCCGGAATCGATCCGGAAAAAGTTGCGGCCAAAGCAGTCGAACGGGGACTGAAAACCGCCGAACAACTCGACCAAATGACACCCAGCGAAATCCAGAACCTCGTGTTCCTCGCCGGGTTCTCCACCGCCGCACACGTCACCAACGTCTCCGGGCGTGGTGTCGGTATGGACGTTGTTCGCTCCAATATTGAAGCAATCGGCGGAGCAGTTGAAGTTGAGTCAGAAGTAGGACGCGGCACCACCTGGCGTCTTCGCATCCCTCTGACACTGGCCATTATGCCGGCGCTCACCGTGCAATCAGGCAACGAAATCTATGCGATCCCTCAAGTGAACCTCCAAGAACTCGTTGCGCTCGACACGGAAAAAACGAAATCCGCGATCGAGCACATCGGGTCCGCTGAGGTGTACCGACTTCGTGGGGCACTACTTCCACTGGTTCGCCTCTCACGCGTCCTTGGGAAAACGGACGACAACGAAGGAACCGCCGTCATCGCTGTGCTCCAAGCCGACAACCAACGTTTTGGTCTCGTCGTAGACAAGGTCATGAACAACGAAGAAATCGTTGTAAAACCACTGGCCACGGCGCTGAAGAACATTGGAATCTATGCTGGTGCAACCCTCATGGGTGACGGAGCAGTGGCGCTCATCCTCGACATCCAGGCGATTACTCGACGTTCTTTGAACGCAGAAGGCGCAGACGTCCTTGGTGCACGCATCATTGAGGAAGCAACCACCACCTCAAGCGACACCACCGAGTACCTTGTTGTGTCAATCGGTGAAGCAAGACGGGTCGCCATCCCGCTCGACGCGGTCACCCGACTCGAACAGATCAGCCCCGACCGTATCGAATCTGTGGCTGGACGCGAAGTCATGCAATACCGTGACTCCATTGTTCCAGTCCTACGGCTCGGCCGGTACCTGGGGGTGTACTCCGACGGTGCTGCTGAAGAAATCCAACTGGTTATCTTCACTCACGACAACCGCACCGTTGCCATCCACGTCGAAGAGATCCTCGAAATTCTCAACGACACTGGTGCCGTCCGCTCTGAAGTGGCTGACGCAGGACTCCTGGGGTCCCTCGTCCTGTCAGGACGAGTCACTGAACTCCTTGATCTGCCCTCAGCGCTCACCGCAGCGGACCCACAGTTCTACGATGCCCCATCCACCCACGAGCACCAGTTGGCAGGTGTCTGATGTCCACCCAATACGTCACATTCCGCATTGCCGATGCGCTCTACGGACTTGAAGTACTCCGCATCGAAGAAACCCTCGGTCACCATGCACGCACTCCTGTTCCTCTAGCACCACAAGGGATCGCCGGGCTCGTCAACCTGCGTGGACAAGTTGTCATGACCGTGGACCTGCGCCCCAAACTTGGGTTGGAGCCCCTGTCTCAAGACACTGAGTCCATGATGATCGTTGTGGACACTCACGGAGAATCAGTGTCCCTGCTGGTCGACGAAGTCGGTGAAGTCCTCACCCTTGAACAAGAAGACTTCGAAACACCCCCTGACACCCTAGACCCGCACATCCGTGAACTCATCACCGGGGCGTTCAAGCTTGACACTGGGCTCCTGCTCACCCTGGACGTGGATCGCGCTTTAGCAGCCGCGTAACCACCGAACCACCCGGTGGCCCAGCCGACCACGGCTGGGCCACCACCCCACCAGACGAATCGCATTGAGCGCATCGTCTATCCCCTTATGCCCCACCCCCGCCCCACCCCCGCCCACGACTGGAAAAGGACACTCCGTTGAGCATCAGAGTTGTTGTTATTGACGACTCCGTCGTGATCCGACGGCTGGTTGTCCAAGCCCTCGAAACCGACCCAGACATTGAAGTCGTTGCCACCGGCGCGAACGGAAAACTGGGGATCGCCCGCGTGGAACAACACCAGCCCGACGCCATCACCATGGACATTGAGATGCCCGAAATGAATGGTGTCGATGCGGTGCGTGAGTTGCGCAAGAAGGGGAGCCGTACCCCCATCATCATGTTCTCTACGCTGACGGAACGTGGTGCCACGGCCACCCTTGATGCGTTAACCGCTGGTGCCTCTGACTATGTGACAAAGCCTTCCAACGTTGGCTCGCTCCATGAATCACTCAAGGTTGTCGCCGACCAGCTCATCCCCAAAATCAAGGCGCTCGTCCCTCACAAAGCCACCACCCGCACGAGCCGTGGTGGCGTCACGAAACGCCCTGGTTCACCAGTTGCGCCGGGGCAACTGGCGCAAGCAACCGCTCACGCGAGCTTCCGCCAATCCTCGGTGACCACTCGCACCGACGAACACTCTCACCCTATCCGGGCTGTGGTTGTGGGGTCCTCCACCGGTGGCCCAGAAGCGCTATCTACCATGATCAAATCACTGAGCCAGCCACTGCCAGTGCCAATGATCATCACCCAACACATGCCGCCTGTGTTCACGCGGCAGCTTGCCGCACGACTAGATCGCCTCACCCCGAACACGGTCAGTGAAGCATCCGACCGTGCCCGACTTGCCCCGGGGCACATTTACATCGCTCCGGGTGACTACCACCTTGAACTGTCCTACCACGACAACGGGGTGTACACCCGGCTCACCCAAGGCCCTCCGGTGAACTTCTGCCGCCCCTCTGTGGACGTGATGTTCCGCTCCGCTCACACCGTGTATGGACCCGAGCTCCTCTCTGTCATCCTCACCGGAATGGGCTCAGACGGAAAAAATGGGGCTGGTGACATCGCCCAAGCAGGCGGAACCGTCATCGTTCAGGATCAACAGACATCAGTGGTCTGGGGGATGCCCGGCGCAACCGCGACCGCCGGATATGCACACCGCATTCTCCCGATCGCTGAGATTGGGCCCGCGATCCAGGCGATCCTCGCCCGGACAAAGGCGCCCAGCACACCACACAAAGGGGGAGCACTATGACGCTGACCCAGGAGAGCTTCTCCTTCGTCGCGACGCTCGTGCGCACAAAAAGCGCCATCAACCTTGCCCCAGGCAAGGAATACCTCGTCGAATCGCGACTGACACCCATTGCTCGCTCCCACGGCAAAACCGTGGAACAGTACCTTGCCGAGCAACGCTCACGGCTGTCACACTCTGAAGCCGAACGCATTGTCGAAGCGTTGACCACCAATGAAACGTCGTGGTTCCGTGACAATCAACCGTTCACTGCGCTGACCGACCACATCCTTCCCGACCTTAAAGCTCAACGAGGGATGCTTGGCACACTCAAAGTATGGAGCGCAGCCTGTTCAACGGGGCAGGAACCTTATTCCATTGCCATGGTTCTCACTGACTGGTTCACTGCTCAGTCTGGGCCCAAACCCATCACGGAGATTATCGCCACCGATCTCAACCAGGAAGTTCTAGGAAAAGCCCAACGCGGCCGATACTCCCAATTGGAAGTGAACCGCGGTCTACCAGCAACACACCTGGTACGCCACTTTGAACGGGACGGGGCGGAATGGGCGCTGAGCAAGGACATCCGGTCGATGGTGCGCTTTACCCGCCACAACCTGTTGGACCACCCACCCATGGGTGGACCGTTTGATGTGGTGTTCCTTCGCAATGTGCTCATCTACTTTGATGTCCAGGTGAAACGCGACGTGCTCGCCAAGGTGCGCAAAGTCTTGAAGCCTGGTGGCTACCTCATTTTGGGGGCCGCAGAAACGACCGTCGGCGTCGATGACTCGTGGACCCGAGTCCAAGTAGGGCGCAGCTCGATCTACCAGAACACAGTAGGGAAGTGACATGAAAGCACTTGTGATCGACGACTCCCGTACGATGCGGCGCATTGTGTCTGGGGTCCTGAAGAACCTCGGGTTCGAAACCCTGGAGGCCGGTGACGGGCAGGAAGCGCTTGAGGTGATGGAGTCCGAATCTGACATTACCCTGTGCTGCATCGACTGGAACATGCCGGTCATGGATGGTCTGACCTACGTGAAGGAAGTGCGAGCCCGCGCCGAGTGGCGTGACGTCACCCTCATGATGATCACCACGGAGTCTGAACACGGACAAATTGTTCGGGCACTTGCTGCCGGCGCTCACGAATACCTCATCAAACCCTTTACCCCTGAGGCGATCGTGCAGAAGCTCGATTTCCTTGGTGTCCTGCCCGCAAAGGAGCCAGCATGACCAGCACAGCCACCTCCGTGGACAGAGTTCAGATTCTGTCCATCACCCAGGACGTCTTTGCAGCAATGCTTGACGCGGGTGAGGAACTCGCTTTCGAGCGGTTCGAACCCGTTCCTGCGTTTGAGGAACCCCTTGCCGCATGGGTTGATATGCACGCGGTGACTGACTTTGGTGAGATTAGCGTGCGTGCGGTGGTGAACACATCGATGGCCGCTGGTCGCGACATCACCACGGGTCTGCTCATGCTCCCTGCGGGTGAGGAAGTTACTCGCGAGGATCTGGTTGATGCGTTTGGCGAAATTGCGAACGTGGTAGGGGGCAACGTGAAGTCGCTCCTGGACGCCACGGCGAAACTGTCGTTGCCTCAGGTGGCAGATAACGCTCCTGAGCTTGCTGACGCCCAGTTTCTTCAAGACTTAGCTATTGATTGGCGGGAGCACGTCCTCGTCGTCACTCTGTGGCTACTACCCACAACCGATAAGTGAAGGTGGAGTTGACTTATGCGTGTTATTGTTGCTGATGACAGCCGCGTCATGCGTCAGATCGTCATCCGCACCCTGCGCCAAGCGGGCTATGAGGACTGGGACATTCTCGAGGCGACCGATGGTCAGGAACTGTATGACATGACCCTCGACAACAACCCAGATTTGGTACTGTCGGATTGGAACATGCCCAACGCAACAGGCCTTGAAGCGCTCATTGCGTTGCGTCAGGCGGGAAACCAGGTGCCATTTGGTTTTGTCACCTCTGAGGGGTCCCCGGAGATGCGGGCACAAGCTGATCAGGCTGGTGCGCTTTTTCTCATTGCTAAGCCGTTTACCGCAGAAACATTCCAGGAAGCGATAGGTCCGGTGCTCGTATGACAAACCCGTTCGCACAGCAGCTGAAGTCCCCCTTGCCGTCTGCCCAGCAGACGCGGGAACTCTTTGAGGGCCTGCTGGGGCGGACCGTGGACGTACGCACGGGCGCCCCCATGGTTGACCCTGAAGGTCCAGGTGGTGCGGTCGTTGCAGAGTATTTGACGGATAACTTACAGCTCAACGCACTGGTGGTGCTTGATCTTGGTGCGGCCGCCAATTTGGGTGCGGCTCTTGCGTTGATGCCTGCTGCAGTCTCGAAAGAGGTCATGCAGGAGGGCGAACTCAACGACATGATCTTTGAAACCGTGGGTGAGGTCCTCAATGTCACTGCTGCGTTGTTTAACCGTGAGGGATACCCGCATTTGAGGTTGGGGACTATCCACCCTGCGCAGACTCCGTTGCCAGGAGACCTCGCGCCGTGGGTGAAGGCGTACGTGCCTCGCTTGGACTTGCATATTGATGTGTCCGGGTATGGTCGCGGGACGCTTTCGGTGCTTGTGCTGTAACTGTTATTTTTGCGTTTGTGTGCAGGTCAGAGCCCTGTGACCCAGTGGGTTACGGGGCTTTTTCCTGCCCTCATGGTGAGACGTTGTTAAGAGGTCGTGGAAATTTCGGGCAGAATATATGCTCATGGCGAACACCTCCTCCCAGACCACGCAGAAACCTCCTGCGTCCGGTTTCTCTGGCTTCCTTGACCGCACCTATCACATCTCAGAGCGAGGCTCGACGCTCGGCCGCGAAATCCGCGGTGGGCTCGTCACCTTCTTCGCAATGAGTTACATCATTATTTTGAACCCGTTGATTCTGGGGCTTACCCCTGACTCAACGGGTGCTTTTTTGGGGGCTGAACTGGCCACCGGTGACCCAACAGCTGCTGGCGCTGGTATTCCCTTAATTGCAGCTGCCACAGCGCTCATAGCGGGGGTGTTGTCGATCACCATGGGAGCGGTTGCTAACTTCCCCATCGCCTTGGCGGCTGGCCTTGGTTTGAACGCTTTGGTTGCGTACACGATCGTGAAGATGCCGGGGATGACCTGGGTGGACGGGATGGGTTTGGTGGTCCTTGAGGGGATCGTCATTCTTGTCCTGGTCTTGACCGGGTTCCGGACGGCAGTGTTTCGCGCGGTGCCAGCAGGGCTGAAGACCGCTATCTCGGTGGGCATTGGTTTGTTCATTGCGTTCATCGGGTTGGTCAATGCGGGCGTCGTGACTACTCCGGCAATGTTTGACTACGTACCGGGCAACCAACCGGGAACCCCGGTTCAGTTGGGGACATCCAAGTCCATTGATTCATTGCCCATGCTGGTCTTCTTCTTGGGGCTTTTGGCCATCATCATCTTGACGGCGCGGAAGGTTCGCGGGGCGATGCTGTGGTCGATCCTTGGGGCCACGGTTCTTGCTGTCGTGCTAGAGCAGACCTTAGAGATTGGTGCGAAGAACCAAGGGACTGGCGCTGGGGATAACCCGGCAGGCTGGAACCTCAATGCTCCTGCCCTTCCTGATTCCTGGGTGCAGATTCCAGACTTCTCATTACTTGGTCAGTTCTCGTTGTTTGGGTCGTTCGGCAAGATCGGGATCGTTGCGGTCGTTCTGTTGGTGTTTTCTCTGTTGCTTGCGGACTTCTTTGACACCATGGGCACGATGGTCGCGGTGGGTGGTGAAGCCGGGTTGCTCGATAAGGAAGGCAACCCGCCAAACATTCAACGTATTCTGGTTGTCGACTCTCTGGGCGCAATTGCTGGTGGTGCCGGGTCGGTGTCGTCGAACACGGCATTTATTGAGTCAGCATCTGGCGTGGGGGAGGGTGCCCGAACAGGGCTTGCCCCCATTGTGACCGGGTTAGCGTTCTTGCTGTCGACGCTGTTTGCCCCGGTGGTTCAGTTGGTGCCCTATGAGGCGGCAACACCGGCGCTCGTGTTTGTTGGGTTCCTCATGATGACCCAGGTGACAGGCATCAAGTGGAGTGACTATGAGATCGCCGTCCCAGCGTTCCTCACGATGATTGTGATGCCGTTCACCTACTCGATCACCGACGGCATTGGGATGGGCTTCCTGGTGTGGGTCATCATCAAGATTGTGAAGGGCAAGGGTCGAGAGATCCACCCACTCATGTGGGTGACCACCGCGATGTTCATCATTTACTTCGTGCTTGGACCAATTCAGGATCTGCTGGTGGGCTAGCGCATCTGCACAGACATCAAGCGGGCGGCAGGGACTGTGTGTCTCCTGCCGCCCGCTTGTGCTTGGCGGTTGTTTCCTGGTGTGCCGCTGGCCGACGTGTGCGGCACACCGGTGGGCGTTAGACGGTGAAGCGGGCAACCTGGTTTCGTAGGTCGGATGCCAGGTGGACGAGGTCGCTGACGGATTGGGTCATGTCAGTGACGGTGTCGGCGTTGCTTGCCGATGCGCTGGCGACTTGAGCAATGTTGGTTGCGATGTCCGTGGATCCAGTTGCTGCGTCGGTGACAGAGCGTGACATTTCCGTTGTGGTGGAGGTTTGCTCTTCCACGGCGGAGGCGATGGTCAGCTGGTAGTCGTTGATGGTATTGACAATTCCCGAGATTTCGCTGATCGCTGCGACGGTGTCTTGAGTGTCGGCTTGGATCGCTTCGATACGGCGGGCGATGTCTTCGGCGGCGCGTGCTGATTCACCAGCGAGGTCTTTGACCTCTGATGCCACAACTGCAAACCCTTTTCCTGCTTCTCCTGCGCGTGCCGCTTCGATGGTGGCGTTGAGGGCAAGAAGGTTGGTTTGTTCGGCGATGGAGGTGATGAGTTTGATGACGTTGCCGATTTCTGCGGACGATTGTCCGAGGCGGGCGACACGTTCATTGGTGGATGCTGCAACTCCTTGTGCGTTGGCGGCGACGTTGGCTGCTTCGCTGGAGCTTTGAGCGATTTCGCGGATACTGGCCCCCATTTGTTCTGCGCCTGCAGCCACGGTTTGGATGTTGCGGGACACTTGTTCTGCTGCGGAGGCGGCAACCTCGGCTTGGGATGAGGTGTCTTGTGATGTGGAGCGCACCTGGTCGGACCCGGCGGAGAGCCCTTGGGTGGATTGGGCGATGGTTTCCGCGGAGTGTGCGATGCCGGCGACAAGGTCGCGCAGGTTTGCTTGGGTGCGGCGAAGGTCAGCTGCAAGCTGTCCGATTTCATCGCGGCCAGTGGTGCTTGTTGCGGCGGTGAAGTCGCCATCCCCTGCGGCAGCGAGTGCGGCACCGACGTTGGCGAGTCGCTGTTCAATTTTCTTGGCGATCTTGAGGGCGAAGATACTGGCAATCACAACACCGATGAGCGCTGTCAGGACGATGCTCATCGTTTCGCTGGCGGAACCGCCGTGATTGGTGATCACAGAGACAGCCATGATGGTCACGGCGACGGTGGTGAGGAACATGATGAAGACGACCGTGAGGATCTTCACGAAGATGGGGCGGTCGGTCCACGCTTGGCGTGGGGCGTCCTCAACGGTTGAGGTCTGGCTCATCGGTACTCCGATTGGGTCGAGGGGGTGGCGGGGCAACGGTTGTTGCTTGGGCCAGGACAGGGTGCATGTGCGACGGTCTGCAGGGGGGTGACCGTCGCACATGCTGGGTATCACCGCCGTCGAAGGGGGACACGCGTAGCGTGATCGCGGTGGTGGTACCCGGTCTTGGTGCCGCAGTGTGCCCACGAGGAACGTGTGCGGCGATGCAGTTGTTGGCGGGCGGTGATACGTCACTGTCCACTGCCCTGTTGATCGGCGTTTTGGGAAAAAGTGTGAGCAAAATGTGGCGGCGAGTTGGGGTGAAAGGTTTCCACGTGGATAGTGTTCGGGCGGCAAAGTGGAGGGTAATGTTTGGCTAGCCGACACATTGGCGTTACGTAGATTCCCTTCGTGTTCACGGGGAGTCGCCTAAGATCGAACCGTGGCAAGACATACGGTGTACCGGCTGACGAACACGCTTCAGGAATATGCGTGGGGGTCGCAGCGCGCTATTTTTGATGCTTTTGGTTGGCAGCCGTCAGGGCGACCGGCCGCTGAGTTGTGGTTGGGGGCTCACGAGTCAGCTCCGAGTGTGGCGCGTTGTATTGCTCAGGTTCCCCCGACGTGGCGTGATGCGGTTCCGGCGTCTGTGCGGGTGGGGCCGGACGCGAGTGGTGTGGCACTGGGTGATCTCATCGCGTCTGATCCGCATTTTATGGTGGGTGAGAATGTTGCGGATGTTTTTGGTCCGCGGCTGCCGTATTTGTTGAAGGTGTTAGCTGCTGCGGGGCCGTTGTCGCTTCAGGTTCACCCGAAACCGCACCAGGCGCGTGCGGGGTTTGCTCGGGAGAATCGTGCTGGGGTGGATCGGTTGGCGCCGGAGCGCCTGTATAAGGATGACCAGCATAAACCGGAGTTGATTGTTGCGTTGACGCCATTTGAGGGGCTCAGCGGGTTTCGTCGGCCACAGCGTGCGGGAGAACTGTTGGAGCCAGTCCAGGGCCCTACTGTTCAAGCGATGCGTGAGGTGTTGGCGGGGCCTGGTCTGTCTGATGACCGGCTGCGCGCGGCGTTTGAGCTGGCAGCTGGACTGCGTGACACGGATGCGTTGGAGGAATTGACCGTTGCCACGGAGTCGCTGCAACGGTTTGTCGATGCGGAACGTGGCGCTGGGCGCCGCGTGTCGCGTGGCCATGTCACGGCGTTGGAATTGGCGAAAGCATATCCGGGTGATCCGGGCATGTTGATGTCGTTGTTGCTCAACCGGTTTTCGCTGCAACCAGGTGAGGCAGTGTTCCTGCGTGCTGGTCAAATTCACGCCTACCTCCATGGGTTGGGGGTGGAGATCATGGCGAACTCCGACAATGTGTTGCGTGCAGGGCTGACAACAAAACACGTGGATGTTCCCGAGTTGATGGCGTGCACGGATTTCACTGCCGAGCCTCCGGTACGCCCTTCGCTACGGCCGGTGCCCGGTGGGCTCACGGACTACCGGGTGGGGACCCCAGAGTTCGGGTTGGTGTATGGGGATGCTGCGCATGGTGCTCTGATCACCCATACGGGGCCGCGCATCGTTGTGTGTTTGAACGGGAGCGTAACGATCTCTCACGCACTGGGCGAGTTGGGAACATTGACGGCTGGCCAATCAGCGTTTGTACCACACGGGGTGGGGAGTGTGGCGTTGAGCGGTGGTGGGTCGGTGGCTGTCAGTTACGTTCCATAACCGCAACCGAGCGTGACACGGGTCATCCCATGAATCGGTATCTTTACTTAAGGTAATGAGTTAAAGTAAAGATCTGTGAGCCCAACCAAAAACCACCGCCCCGCAACCCTCGCTGGGGATATCCGCGTCGCAGCCAGCCGCATCGTCCGACGCCTGCGCCGCGAACGAGGAGAAGCCGAACTACCTGAACACCAGTTCATTGTCCTCACCGCGCTCAACAAATTTGGGCCCATGACACCAGGCGCGCTCGCGGAACTTGAGGGTGTAAAACCACCATCAATGACCCGCACAGTCAACGCATTGTGTGAACTGGGCTTTGCGGAGAAACTCGGCAGCGAGATTGACCGGCGGCAAGTTGTGGTTGCACTGACGGACCAAGGCGCCAACGAAATTGCGGTGACCCGCAGACGCCGGGACGCCTGGCTCACACAACAGTTAGCCACCCTCACCCCCAATGAGCGGCAGATCCTCGCACAAGCCAGCGAACTGCTGTCACGAATATCTGGACATACATGAGCCCCACTTTTGCGTCACTGAAGTACTACAACTATCGAATATGGTTTGCTGCCGCCCTTGTTGCCAACGTGGGAACGTGGATGCAGCGCATCGCTCAGGATTGGCTAGTCCTGACAGAACTGACCAACAACTCAGGAACAGCGGTCGGCTTTGTCACCGGACTCCAGTTCCTTCCCGTTCTCTTTCTATCGCCCTACGCAGGGCTCCTCGCCGACCGAGTCGACCGCCGGAAGCTGCTGATGACAACCCAAGGGCTCATGGGGTTGTTGGCTACCTTGCTGGGAGTTTTCACCCTCACTGGGATTGTCGAACTCTGGCACGTCTACGTGTTTGCGTTCCTCCTGGGTTGTGTGGCGGCCTTTGATAATCCTGCCCGCCAGGTGTTTGTGTCAGAAATGGTGCCAGCGGAGCGACTCGCCAATGCTGTCGGTTTGAACTCCGCATCGTTTAACGCTGCCCGCCTCATTGGCCCAGGCGTAGCTGGTCTTCTTATTGCTGCTGTGGGAAGCGGGTGGGCGTTCATTATCAACGGGGTGTCCTTCGCTGCAACTATTTGGGCGATGTCTCGGATGCGTCAACGCGAACTGCAACGCACACCCCGTGCAGCCCGCTCGCGTGGGCAAATCCGGGAAGGAATCCGCTACGTGCGCCACCGCTCAGACATTCTTGTCATTATGGTGATTGCGTGTGTGGTGTCGACCTTTGGGCTGAATTTCCAACTGACGTCAGCACTGATGGCAACGGAAGTATTCGGGAAAGACGCTGCCGGGTACGGGATTTTAGGGTCCATCCTCGCGATCGGATCCCTGTCCGGCGCTCTGGTTGCCGCTCGTCGTACCCGGCCGCGGGTGCGTCTTGTGATCGGGGCAGCCTTCATGTTTGGTGTGTTCGCTGGGGTGATGGCGCTGATGCCCACCTACGAACTGTATGCCCTCATGTCGATCCCGGTGGGGTTCTTCTCCTTGACCATGATGACGGCCGCGAACTCGACGATCCAGATGTCCGTGGAACCTGAGATGCGTGGCCGAGTCATGGCCTTGTACCTCGTCGTGTTTGTCGGGGCTACTCCGGTAGGCTCCCCCATTGTGGGGTGGATTGCCGAAGTGTTTGGTGCCCGCTGGGGTGTGGGCGTTGGGGCGATCACGGCAATTGCCGTGTCACTGTCAGCAGCACTGTGGACCAAACGTCATTGGAATTACCGGGTGGAATACACCTGGGATCGCCGTCCGCATTTGGAAGTGATCTACGATGCGGACCGTGACGGAACCTTAGAACGCGACCGTGAACAGCGTGAACAGACTGCAGACGCGATGCGTGTGCAGCAGCTGCAACACAAGCAGGTGTCTTAGTCGGCAAGGGCCTCGACGACGTAGTCGATGCACTGGGTGAGTGCTTCAACGTCAGCGGGTTCGATTGCGGGGAACAACGCAACACGTAACTGGTTGCGGCCCAGTTTGCGGTAGGGCTCAATGTCGACGATCCCATGTTCGCGGAGCACTCGAGCGACGCGTGCGGCATCAACCTCCTGCGAGAAGTCGATGGTTGCTACGACCCGTGACCGGTGAGCGAGGTCGGCGACAAAAGGGGTTGTATAAGAGCGTGATTCAACCCATTGGTCAATGATGCGCGCCGATGTTGCTGTCCGATCAGTGGCCCAGGCAAGACCCCCGTTGCGGTTAAACCAGTCGATTTGCTCTGCGAGGAGAACAAGGGTCGCCAGTGCGGGAGTGTTGAGGGTTTGCTGGGCGCGCGAGTTGGTGACTGCGATGCTCAGGGAGAGGAAGTCGGGAATCCACCGTTCGGTGGCGGCAACACGCTCGATGCGTTCAATAGCGGCAGGCGACGCAAAGGACAACCACAAACCGCCATCTGCGGCGAAGGATTTCTGCGGCGCAAAGTAGTACATGTCGGTCGCAGTGAGGTCGACGGGGAGTCCGCCAGCCGCGGAGGTTGCGTCAACGACCATGAGGCCGTTGTCACTCACCCGGTGGATGGGGGCCATCGCACCGGTTGATGTTTCGTTGTGTGGCCACGCGTACACGTCAGCATCCGGTGTGGCCTCTGGAAGCCCGGCCGCGCCTGGGGAATATGTGGTGATCGCTGAGGGTTGGAGAAAGGGAGCTTTGTTCGTCGAGTTGGCGAACTTGGATCCAAACTCTCCAAACACTGCGTGTGCAGCGCGGTCTTGCACGAACGAGAAGGTGAGCGCATCCCAGAGGGCAGTGGACCCGCCGTTGCCGAGCAGAACTTCGTACCCCTCCGGCGCATCGAACATTTCCAGCAAACCGGACTGGATGTGTCCCACGAGGTTCTTTACCGGAGACTGCCTGTGTGAGGTGCCTAGAATGTGCCGCCCTGTGGTGTTGAGGGCGTCCAGTTGTTCACTGCGAACCTTCGATGGGCCAGAGCCAAACCGGCCGTCGCTGGGAAGAAGGGCCGCTGGGATGCTGATGGTGTGCGTCACAGGGCTACTGTATCGCGCGTCAGGTGGGGGAAGGACTGTTGTTCGGATGGTGATGCAGGATTCAGCGGGGTGGGGACTGGTCGAGGTGGATGCGGGCAGTCTTTCGCGGAAGTGAAACGGTTTCATGGCATGCTTAGGAGCATAAGCGGACAGATGAAGGGACAGTGTTGTGAGCGATCTCATTGACACCACGGAAATGTACCTGCGGACGATTTATGAGTTGGCGGAGGAGGGGATTGTCCCCTTGCGGGCGCGGATTGCTGAGCGCTTAGGCCACTCAGGTCCAACCGTGTCCCAAACGGTTGCTCGGATGGAACGTGATGGGTTGTTGTATGTCTCTGGTGACCGCCATCTAGAACTCACCGACTTAGGGCAGGCCAAAGCAACTCGTGTGATGCGTAAGCACCGGCTTGCGGAGCGTCTACTCACCGATGTTATTGGGCTGGAGTGGGAGTTCGTTCACGACGAGGCGTGCCGGTGGGAGCATGTCATGTCAGAACGCGTTGAAGAGCGGCTGGTGCAGTTGTTGAACTCACCACGGTATTCCCCATACGGCAACCCCATTCCTGGTCTGGCTGAGATTGGTGTGGGTGATGAGCCGGAAGCGTTCCTTGATGGCGTGGTGTCGCTGACGGATCGGGTCATGCGGGAACCAGCGGCCGGTCAGGTGGTGACCATTGTGCGGTTGGGTGAGCCTGTTCAGACCGATAGTGATTTATTGGGGCGGCTTCACGATGCGGGGGTCACCCCTGGTGCGCAGGTCACGCTCACTGCTTCAGATTATGGGGTGGTGGCGGTGCAGGGGATTGGTGCGCCGATCCTGCTAGATATTCCTCAGGATGTCGCACGTCACATTTTTGTGGCTGTCGCGTGAGGTGATAGTGCGTTGCACCTGGTATGCCAAGGATTTGACAGAGAGCTCCCCGCCATGGGGAGCTCTCCCCATTTGTGGGCGAAAAATTGTGCGTGACCAAAGCGTGACAATCGTGGGGATGGTTGGGTAGAGTAGCGATTGCTTCACCAAACTTGCCTTTGATGAAGTGTTCATGCGGACCGCCTAGCCCTGTCACCGCGTGGAGCCTGGACAACCCGAGACAGGGGCGGGGGAACCACACATTGGCTGGAAGCACAGCCTTGGGGTGAAGTGTGAAAGCTGTACACAACAGCTGGAGCGCCGAGTGACTCCAACTCGAACCCGACAGCTTACCTCGCTGGCATAACTGGAGAGACGACTGTGACTAACGCTGTTTACCGGGCGCGACACCGCCACGAGCGCAATGCTCTCGCGCCACTTGCTGCACTTGCCACAAGTGCAGGCCAGAACGTTGCCAACTACGGGCGACGCTCAGCCATTGTGGCGATTTCTTCAGGTCTTGTTGTAGGTCTGGGAACAGTGGCCACCCCGGCAACTGCTGCACCTCTTGAGGCGCAGAACATTGCGGGCACCATTGACATCTCCTCGTTGACCTCTCAGGCCCAAGCCGCTGTGGGGGCTGCCCCAACCGTTACCGTTGACGTTGACGCGAAATGGTCTGTGGAAAAATCCAAGATCAAGGTCACCCCGGCGCCAGAGCCAGAGCCAGAGCCAGTCCGTGAGGTCACTCAGGCCGCATCACGCACCAACGAGCGCGCTGAACTCACCAGCAGCACTGCATCGACGTCAACTGCTTCCACCACACAGCAGACCACCACCAAGGCAGCTGTCCCTCAGTCAGTGAACGGGAACGCAGTCCTTGAGATTGCGTCCCGCTACGTCGGAGTTCCCTACGTCTCCGGTGGCTCAACGCCTGCTGGTTTTGACTGCTCGGGGTTCACCTCCTACGTCTACGCACAGCTCGGGATCTCCCTGCCACGCACCTCATCCCAGCAACGCTACGCCGGCACCGTGGTGTCCCGCGCAGAAGCAAAACCAGGCGACCTCCTGTGGAGCCCGGGACACATCTCCATTTACGCCGGTGGCAACATGCAAATCGACGCACCACAACCAGGCAAGACAATCCAGTTCCGCCAAATCTGGCAGTCAAACCCTGTGTTCATTCGCGTTTCCTGATTGATCACTCGTTCACAGAAACGGGGGGTGCTGACCTGAAAGGTCAGCACCCCCCGTTTCTTATGCCTGGACACCGTGCATAACCAGGCCATTGGGGGGTAAGGTTTAGGCAAAGGAACCGTGTGGTGACACGGGCCACGTTCACCGCACCACGCTCAAGGAGGCCGCTATGACCACTACCCCCAGCATCCTCGTGGGAGTTGATGGCTCACTTGCTAGTTTGCACGCACTTGACTGGGCAACCGCCCTCGCGAAAAAGTGCGGGGCTAGTCTCACCATTGCGTGTTCCTATTCTCTTCCGACATTCGCGGCAGCCTCCCTTGATGGCGGGTATGCGGCTCTTGATGACAGCACCATCCAAGAAGGCGCGCGTATGGTGCTCTCCAGCGCCGCCGAACGGGTCACCGCGCACGGTGTCCCCGTCTCCGCACAGATCGCCTCAGGGGACCCAGCAGGAGCCCTGGTTGAACTCTCCCAAGGACACAACCTTGTGGTCGTGGGCACCCGTGGACGATCCGGGTTCGCTGAACGCATCCTTGGCACCGTGTCCTCTGCCCTCCCCGCCCACTCAGCCTGCCCAGTGGTCGTCGTCCCAGGACGCGACCTCAAAGAAGACGAACCCCTCCCAGCGATCACACCGGTCAACCGCATCATTGTCGGAGTGGACGGGTCAGACTCAGCACACGGAGCACTCCACAAAGCAGTCCACTTTGCTCAACTCTTTGACGCAGAACTCGTTGCAGTCACTGGAGTCCCCGTGACCTCCGGATCAGGGATCCTCGCATGGCTGCCTGCAGCCGTGGACCACGAACAAGTCCTCAAAGACATTGAAGGTGGACTCAACACCATCATTGACGCGGTTGAAGACGAAAACCCTGGCATGACCATCCGCCGAATCGTGCTCGACGGAACAGGCGCAGAACTCCTCACCGAGTTCTCCCAGGCAGCCGACCTCCTGGTTGTCGGTTCGCGCGGACGCGGCGGATTCGCCGGCCTCCTCCTGGGATCAACCAGCCAAGCAGTCCTTCACCACTCGCAATGCCCCGTCCTGATCATCAACAAAAAAGCCGACCAGGCAGAACCACTGGACGTATCACCAGCACAGAACCAACAACCCGAATAACCAGGACTACGCGGCAACAGCCGGCTCACATCGGTGATGCTACCCCCAACAAAGGAACATCAGCAGGAGCAGAAGACGACTGCCCCTCAATTTCCTCAATCAACGGGCTCGTGAACTTCGCAGGAGGCGGACCAAACGCCTTCGCGCTCTGATGAATCACCGTGTGCGCAAGCGCACGGCCCCCCACAATGCCCACCACAGCACCAACCCCAAACGGGATGAGACGCCCAACAACAACGCCCCCCTGGCGGAAGAAATAGCGCTTCACAAACCGGGAAGACAACACCCGGTTCACCTGCTTAATACTGGACGACGGAACAGCTGTGGACAACGCCTTCGCCCAGTGAGTCATCGACCCACCAGACATCCCCACCACCGTCTTCGCACCAGCCTCACCAAGGACCGACGCAAGAACAAGAGTCTTCCTGCGGTGCGCATCGTGAATGTGGATCCCGTGGACCTCAGCAACAGCAAGACTATAAAAACCAGCGGCACCAAAAAACGCCGCCAAATCCGCTGCCGTCAACGCCAACGCTGTCCCAGAACCCACACCCGGAACCGCAGCAGTAGCCCCTACCGCACCACCCGTGGACGCAAGGATGGTGTGGAGTTCACTGCCCAAAATCTCAATAATCCGTTCCGGGGAAGCGTTCGGATTCCGGCGCCGCAACGACCGCACATGCGCGGCAATACGCGGAGCAGGGATCTTCGTGGCATGGGCAACAGCAGAATCAACAAGGGACTGTGGACCACCAGCGGTCGGAGGATATGGCATCACAACTCCTATTCACCAAAACAACCACCCACAACAAGGCACGGTGGGGAACCATCGTAGCCGCCACGCCTGACATGAGCACCCCGATAATGTGTGACAGGCAGGGGGCTTGTCGCCGTGGAACTCAAAGTCCAGGGCGACAACCCCGAGACGACAAAAATGTGACGTCCAGAAAATCAACTAGTCAAACGCATAATGATGGAATAGGCTGAAGAACTACGATGTTGGAGAAGACAACGTGAACCGAGGCCAACCCCAGAAAATTGCCCGGTGGTAACGGCGAGTTCACGTAGACCTAACATCAACCGCCTAGCGTGGGTATGTCATGAGATGGCAGAGAAGCTGACTGGCACTCCCCGCAACGAAACGGGCACCCGCCCACACCAGAACTCCAGGTGCTGTCCCACAGTACCTGCACCCCCGTACCAACCCACGTGGTGGTACACAGTAAAGAAAGGAGAAGCCAATGACAGTTTTACTCCAGCGCCCTGTGACGCTTGATATCAACGGAGTTGAACATCGCTTCAGCTGCTCCATGCCGGGATACACCCTAGAGCGTGGACGTAGCGAAGGCTTCGTGATCGCACGCTGCAACGACTGCGGCGCCATGCGCATCATCAACGAGCAACAAGCCGCGTAACGGCCACAGCCGGGACGGAAAACCAGACCGTGAATGCCAGCAGGCATTCACGGTCTTTGCTTTCCCCACCAATCACTCAGTGATCGTGGCGTGAACCTCCGCGCCAGCAACAATGGTCCGCCCCACCGTGCATTGAGACTCAATCGTGCGGTGAAGGAGCGCAACAAGCCGCTCACGCGCCTCTGGGTCCAACCCAGACAAGTCCACCACAAGCCGCTCATCCACCGAGGTGTACCTGTTGTTCTCCTCATCCTTGACAGTCGACACCTGCACCTGTGCGGTGTAATCATCACCCACACGGCGAGCCAACGCCTTATCCGTCACCAAACCGGTACACGCCGCGGCAGCAAGCTTCAGCACCTCACCAGGAGTAAAAGCTCCCTCGACGCCAGCGCCCGCGAACCGCACGGTCGCGCCACGGTCATTATGGCCAACATACTCACGTGGACCCACACGCTCGACCCACACAGAATCAGCCGGAGCCTGTCCAGGGGTTAATAGTTCATCAGTCATGCCCCTAGTCTCCCACCCACACCCCCAACACCAAGCGCTTGTCCGCGCACAGCGCACAGCGCACAGCATGCACCGTGACGTGACGGGCTGGCGTGACGTGACGTGACGTGACATGACGTGACGTGACGTGACGTGACGGGCTGGCGTGGTGGGTGGGCGCATCGGCTGATGGACGGCCCCGCAAGATCCGCCTCTAGGTGGACGCGCCATCCTGCCTACTACTGGCAAAGTAGGGGGCAATCATGATGTGCTCCCTGCAGACGAGCAGGCAGCGACTTTGAGGAGTGATATGAAGCGCACCCAGTTGATCATCGGCGCGATCGTGTACATTGGCGTGACCGTTGGCGGGTATATCCTCATTTCCACGAACACCCCCTACCGGGCGTTGGATCGAGTCGCACCCGTCCCAGTGCTTGAACAAGCCGCAAACGAACTGAGCTGGAAACTGCCCAGCTACGTGCAAAGCTCCATGGCCGAAGGCGTGAAAGTCGAGGATGACGACATCACCCAGATCGGGAAAATCTCCCTCACCCCCACCGCGGTCAACAAACTCGATGAACTCATTGACACATTTGAGAAAGACCTCATCTCCGAAACAGATACCTACTTCAAGGAATCAGAGATCCTCACCGCAGAACAGTTAGAAAACCCTGAATACACAGTGGAGTGCAGCACCTGGTCAGACCAAGGCGTCACCGCGATCGACTCCGAGTCCGTGTCATTCAACGTCATGATGGGGTGTGACCGCCGGGTCGGTGACTACCTTGACTCCTACTCCGTGTCCCGCCATTGGTCCTTCATCTACACCAAAGCTGACGGCGCCATCGTCGACGTGCGCAACCGGTACTAACGCAAACAACCCCACCAGACATCAGGTTTTTGCGCCAGCAACCCGCCCAGGCTAGTCTTGGTGTGGCCTCACAGCCAAGCGCTCGTAGCTCAGGGGATAGAGCACCGCTCTCCTAAAGCGGGTGTCGGCAGTTCGAATCTGCCCGAGCGCACGTACATAACCGCAGATCAGACGGTAAAAAGAGTCAGCCTGCCAGTGCCAAGCTGGTGGGCTGATTCCCGTTTAAGGAGCAAGCATTTTGCAGTTCTCTCAGACATAGCATCAGAAACGATGTCCAAGTCTTTATCAAAGAGCCCTGCATACGTGTCCAAAGTCATCGCTGCAGACTCATGTCCCAGAAATGTCTGAATAGCCTTGACCGTAGCCCCAGAGGTAACGGCAATAGACACTGCCGTGTGGCTTAGAGAGTGGAGTATTATTCTTTCGGAGCCCTGATCTCCGATGTTTAGTGTATTTCTCATATGAGGATACCCTTGCGGGCGCCATTGCTGCTTGCCTGTGGAAGGAGCCCTCGGCTCTTCACAGGGTACATAGTTCCTGATGGACATAGGAAATATCCCGCGAACGTGGTAACCATCTAGCAGCTATGACGTAGTGCGGAGAACTAACAGCGGCTGGGCGTGCCAACCCATCGCATCGAGCTAAGGTGACAGCGATTTATGGGAAAACAACGAAGAGCGCTCTTACACTTCACAGGGTTCGAGACTGCAAAGTTGGTTATCACTTCGGGAAAGCTATTGGTTCGTCCTCTTGGGAAAGCGTCAAACGACTTACGCGAGTTCAAACCAGCGATTCCCTCTATCGGCTTTGATGGCACGAACTATGTTCACGAACTTTCTGATGATAACGAAAGGCTTCGCGAAGCGTTTCTCCACTTTCGAACTGAACACATCTACATGAAGTGCTTCTCAAGAGAATCACCGAGCGTGTCTTGGGATTCGCAAGCGAGCAAGATTCACTCTTCGACTCTTTGGTCTCACTATGGTAATCAAGGTGACGGTGTAGCACTTGTTTTTGATGAAGAGAAGCTGATCAATGCGTTCGAAAAAGCTTCAGATGTGCAACAGGTTCTATCTTGTCGAGTTCGCTACACGAAGCGTGAATGGAATCGATCGACAGACCCGCAAATACCCTGGATGGAAAATGACGCTCACCTTACAGAGAGAGTGCTAAGGGAGTTTCATGTGCGGCACGCTGTGAGAACGTTGTTTACGAAGCACGATTCGTGGTCCTACGAAGACGAGTTTAGGATTGCGATTATTGACGACTGCCAAACGCACGACGCAGGGCCGTTCTTAGATGGTATTGAGGTGGACATTAGGAAGGCTTTGACAAACATCGTCCTTGGGTCGGAGGTTCTATCAACTAGAGATGTTCGTCAGTTAGTGAAGCTTAAGAAAGAGCTGCCCAAGGGAGTGGCAGTTGCAGCAATGGTCAATAACAATAGTTCGGAGGGTGGCGAGGAAATAATGTTCCCTCATGAACTCGCCGCTCTGTTGGACGCTCATCAGCGCGAGAAGTGTGCGATAAGGGAGCCTATATCCCCTTACAGCAGCAAACCTCTCTACTGGGAATGCGGTTTTCTAGACTTGGTTACAGAACAGGTCGCCGCATTGTTTACAGAACTATCAGAGTGGGCAAGTAATGAACGGTTCGACTATTCAAGCAGCCAGGAACGAGTTCTTGCGGAATTGGATCGGAACCGGCGGATTTTCAAGGCTAGATTAGCGGCTCCCACAGGGTGCATGGAGCTAAGATTCTTCTTTCAAGAACACAAGGAGGCTGGTGTTGCTGAACTGTTGTGGGATCTCAACGTTCAAATCTTTGAAGAAGATAGCAAGGATCGGAAGCAAGCAGCGTTTGAAATTCCGACGATAACGAGCACTCCAATGAATCTAATGCAGGATAATAATGATGGTGAACTACCGATTTTCGAAATGGCTGCGTCTGCACGTGACGCAATTGAACTGACTCAAGAACGAGGAGAACTCGAGTTAATGGAGTTCTTCGAGCGTGCTGCTCCAAAGATCGCCAACACCTTTGTGGGGTCCCTCAGGAGACGACCGTTCGTTACGACATGGGTTACGCAAGATGATCTTGATGGTTTGAACGAGTGGGCAAAGAACTATACGAAAATCCTTAAGCAGCGGAAGAGAGAGCTAAAGAAACGCTACGGCCTTTAGTCCGCAGATAGAGCGCAAATTGTCGTCAGAAGGCTTGGTCTCACGTTAGATCCAGCTGGGGATTATGTGCTCCGAACATGGCTTATGTTCCTCAGGTCAGCTTCTTCTCCGGTCTCAATTTGACCTCTTAAAGCGGTTGCTGGCCGTTCGAATTTGCCTGAGTACACCACCACAACAACAGCATTCGGGACGGTGATCCTGAGTGCAGTTGTGCTTAATGAAGCGGTCTCAATCACTAGTAGAGTGTCGCGCTCGGTGGTGTCATAGCGTCGAAGCAATACTCCCGATCAACAATGTTCCCTTTGCGTTACGTGTGGGATCGGTCTGAGGAGGCAAACGCGTATGTCGTTTATTATTGTGTGTGTTAGATGATGCAGCTTTGAACAGTGAGCTGATCGGCTATAGATTCGCCATACGTGAGGTGTTGTCGGCTGAGTTCGTAGAGGTCTGGGTGGCGAGCAAGGAAGCCCATGTGATGGAACTTCTTTACGCTTGCTATCCCTAATTGCCTCCACGTGTAGCGCTCTACATTGACTAGCCCATATTTGAGCACGTTCTGCCGCCTTGATTAGCTCGTGCACCCGCATGGCTTCGCGCGCAGCTGGCGAAAGCGTGTCTACAACATTGCATGGACTCTACTCAAATTCCGAGGGTATAAATCTGCGGAACATCCTCGTCTGTAAGAAGCCTGATGGGATCTTAAGAATCGATTTGACGAGCTTCGTGCTGATGGGAAAGTTGGGCAAGAGTTTATCCCAGATATGTCCGGAGGTCCTCGTAGTTGGATCGATGCGCCCACCTGGCGCTGCATCTTGAACTGGCTTTCCAAGAGACTGTCACCGCGTTGGTGGTAGCAAAAAACTACTGTGTGGGCATTGTTAGCTGGAGGTTTTTCATGCACTGGACACTGAGGCTTTCGAAGAAGATGATGTTTCTTCTCAGACTGGAACGTGATTCCTGATAAGTGGACTGGTTGGGCTGGAGATTTGGCCTCGGCGATGGCCAACATCAAGAAGGTGATGGAATGGAATACGCGCGGGAATCTTGAGGATGTTGCGGAAGCGCTGGTTGGACAAGATGACAATTTCCGGTCCCACCCTGGTATTTCCGGGCTTATCTTGGACAAGGAAGTCGATGGCCGGTGGCAAACCATTGGCAACACCTGTAACAGGGATGATCTGTGCTGTGATGGTGACGCCATTGTCCTTGCGAAACGGCTTGAAGACGGCGATGGAACTAATAGCCACCTTCTGTCGTCAACGTTGCGTAACTACTACAACGACACGGCTGCTCTGGCGGATCGCTTCAAGCAGATCGGGTGGAGCGTCGGAGCGACGAACGAAAGCGATGCGGCTGACATATTTTTCTCCCAGGTGACGGGTTTGAAGAATGACGGATTCCGTAAGATGTTGGACGGCGGCGCAACAGAAGAAGTCGTTGACGCTGCTTGTAAGGCGCTGGCGAAATTCGTGTTCTAACCCTCAGTGCGGGTTTTTGCGTGGTGGGCTGTGAGTGTGTACTTCAAAGTACGAAGCAAGCAGCCCACCCACACGATCCCAGCAGTAACGCCTTGCACACCATATGTTCTGTACGGGTTGACCGAAGTCCATATGCCAGAATCTAGGGGAAACCCACCAACTGGCGCACCCTCAGCCAGCCACACAAATATGCATGACGCGATGCCTGCGGCATATAGCGCCACGGGGAGAACCAACAACGCGTATAGCGGTGGTGCTGGTTTCGATTTCCAGATCATCAGTATGAATGCGCCTAGTGGGATAAGGATCGGTCCGATAAATACGATCGGTAGAACGTACCACACCAATTCTGAGTTCACTATCAGGAAATACGCCGATTGAGAGATCGCTAAGGCTGCTGCTGGCCACATGATGGTTTTCCACACGGGTGTGGGTGTTTGTGGTTCCGGGGTGTTCATTCGTTGTCCTTGTCCTCAGGGTTTCATGGTACAGAAACCGCCTTCGTCATGACTGCGTCTTATGTGGGGTTTATGGGCGCATCACGTGAACACCTGAGCACAAGGCTTTGTCCTTGTTGTCGGTTTTTCGTGACTACCAGGAGGCATCAGCGGGTTTCCTGAGCTTGGGTCTGGTGGTGACCTGGACAACCACTACTTCTTTTCACGCAACTACACGCTGATTGACATGGCTGGGAGCTACAGCAGTAAGGAAAATTCATGGGCACCGACACGATACTGGGTAGCACCGACCTTGTGATGAGCGGGGTGGGAGGGTGGTTTGGCGGGTTCGATGGGTTGTTTCATGCCCTCGTCGCCTTTGTTGTCGCGGACTATGTTTCTGGTGTTCTTGCAGCGGTTAGTGAGCGCAGGCTCAGTTCTTCTGCAGGGTTTCGTGGTATCTCACGCAAAATACTTATCTTCACGTTTGTGTGTTTCGCGCACGTGCTGGATGCCTATGCTCTGGGTGGTTCTGGGGTGCTGCGCACAGCAACGATCTTCTTCTATATCTCCAACGAGGGTATCTCGTTGATCGAGAATGCCACCCGTCTTGGGTTGCCTGTACCCGCTTGATCATTCACAACACCGCAGGAGGCACAGATTCATCAAACCTTCAGCGATTGTCTCGATCTCAAAACTATGGACGACAAGCGTCGGTGACATATCTTCTGATGGAAACATGAGCAACGAAGCGTTCATGCATATCTAGATCAGTGCCAACCAGCCTGTTGAGGGACTGAACGAATGAACGCTAGCGGCCGCATATTGTAACCCGGTATTTCCCCTACTGTATTTTCAGTGACGGCGTGAGGAAAGCTGAGTTTTTAGACATTATGGCGGGTGAGTATGGCTTTCACAACATTTTCTTTCCCCAAGAGTACTGAGCATCCAAAATCATCTCCGCCCTGCTGCTCAGAAACAACGACGGCAGAAAGGCGCACTCTAGCATCGACCAATTTTTTGATTTTCTTGGCAGTACCGCGATTGACATAGCCAATCTTCTGACCGTGTTCGGTTGTGAGGTAAGTAGCATGAGAATCATGAATGTTCTCTGGTTCAGGCACTGGTATTAGTCTCTGTCCTACCACGAGCTTTGGCTGATCATAAAATGCCTGACCTCGAATTGGAATAATCCACACTCCAAATTTTGCTAGTGTAGAAGAGGAGCTTGGTAGTACTTCGTCGAAACCATTTATCGTTAGTGATGGATAGTGGTTCCCTGAATGTTCAATAATTTCAAGGTTGGGAATTCCAGGCGAAACTTCTGTGACGCTACACTTCGCGGTCGAAGGTTCCATCGAACGCGCGTATCCATCCACTGTCCTGAAGCCAGTTTTCAAAGAGATCTTCACTGGAATCGTTGGTGCAAGATCTGGAGTGTCCAGAGTATTTTCCGGGTGGAGCTTGTTGTCTTGGAAGTGATGTTGTTTAGTGCTCAACTTCGGAAAGTTGTCTGCCGGAACCCCCACATTCTCCACTTTTTTATTGAAATTCTTGTGTCGTCCCCTGAGACGCCACACGATGATGACTCCGAGCATTCCAATGAGCACAAGTGGTTCCATGGCCTCTTGATAGCACATGAATTCGGTGGTGTAGAGGCTTTGTCAGTGAGGGGTTACCGCTACGGCCGCCGTCCGGTCACTGTAGTTGTGCCGTGGCGGAAAATGGGCGCACTGGCAGCCATAGTGGTGGGCGGTGGCGCTTTACCCCAGGTGGCCCTATTTTTTTCACGCTGAAACGACTGCGCCACATGTCCATGGGGAGAACTCCCCATGGACATGTGATCTTCACTACATCAACCCGCAGAATGTCGCGGAATTATGCGCTTTACGTTGCACTTCGATAACGAATAGTTTCCACGTGGATAGTTTTGCGTTGACGTGCCCCCATCGGTGGGCAACAATTGACTTGTCAGTGCGAGCCGCCTGCCCCCTGCGTGGCTCGCACTGATCTTTTTATGCCCACCCTCACCGATTAATCGGCGCATCGGCGCGCCAACACGCCAGTCGTGGGCTGAAGCGATACCGTGATTTTGTGTCGTGTGAACGTGCCCGCGCCCACTGTCTGTGAGCGAGCGGTGCGGTTACGCGGCGTCGCGTACGAAGAGCGCAGCTGATGAAGTAGCGCTCATCCAACTACATCGCCAGAAGAACAGCGTGACAAGGGGGAGAGGTCCACCTCCTGAGTTGCGCAGTTGCCGGAGGGCTTGTCCACATGCCTAGCGAACACCGTGATGCTCAGTCATCGTCGTCACCTGCACCCCACACTGATGGTGGGAACGCACTAGACACGCACGAGCATGCCCCGGTGGAGGAAACCCCGTCGAGTGCTGGTGCCGGGTCTGCACCGGATTCAGGTCGTCCGCGGTTGGTGAAACCACCGTCAGCTGACGAGCTTGTTCAGGACGCACTGATTGGGTGGCGGCACACCCTCGTGGAGTTGGCTGGCGGTTCCTCGCTAGCGGACATTTCGTTGCTTGGCGACGCGCTTGTTGAGTTAACGTCCGCGCATCCCTCAGGTATTGCCCAACTTTTCGCGGGTCGGCCAACCCGACTGACCAATATTTTCCGGGACCGCGATTCGCTACCGGTTGCGCGCAAACGTACTCGGGCTGTTGCGCAACGGGCGCAGGAACAGTCGGAACGTTTTGGTATTTCGCCGACGTATTTGGCTATTGGTGTGGCCACGTGGACGGAAGTGTCAGATGGTGAGGGCGACAACGATGTGGCGGCGTTGGCCCGCGTGGTGACTCATCACGGTGCGTCCCCACCGAAGCCGTCGGGTCCGACACGGATTTTCGCTCCCGTGTTGCTGCGGCCTATTACGATCACGACTCGGCAGCAAGATGATTTTGAGTTGTCGTTGGAGCCGTCCGCTGAGGTAAACCCTGTGTTGGCGCGGGCGTTGCGGTCGCGCGGGGCGCTGTTGGATCCGGTGGCGCTTGCGCGTGGCGCGTTTACTCCTGCCGGGTTTGATCCGTCTACGGCGTTGGATCGGATTAATTCGTTGGGTGAGGCTGTTCTGCCTGATTTCACCATGACGGACAAACTACTGGTGGGCACGTTTGTACACCCTGGCCAGGTTCTGGTCGATGATTTGGATGATTTGGCTGTGGGGTTGGAACGCCACGAGGTGGTGGCGGCTCTCGCCGGGGATGAGAAAACCCGTGAGGCGTTGCAGGTGCATGTTCCGGCTCCTCGCCACGGTGATATTGACCCGAATTTAGAGCGTGGGGTTGGTGATTTAGACCCGCAGGCGCGTGGCGCGTTGGACGCCTTAGCGACCGGTGCGCACATGTTTATTGATGCTCCCATTGGGGCGGATACTGCAGGGGTCGCGGCGGCAATTGTGGCTGAGGCTGCTGCTATTGGACGCAACGTGTTGTATGTACCTGGTCATCGGCGTTCGGCTGAGGAGTTGACATCGCGGCTTCGGCAGCTGGGTTTGGATGACATTGTTCTTGATGTGGTGCCGAGCCCGAACTGGCGGTCCTTGGTGTCACGCCGGTTGTTGTCTGCGATGACGTTGGAAGCGCCTGCGTTGGATGTGCAGGCAATCGCGGATTTGCGGACTCAACTCATTGACACCCGCGACCATCTCACCCGCATGGTTGAGGGGATGCATTCTCCGCGCCAACCGTGGGGGATTTCTGCGTATGACGCGTTGCAGGCGTTGGCACGGTTGACGTCCGAGCGTCCTGCCCCGAGCACGATGGTGCGGTTTGATGGCGATACGTTGGTGCGGGTGGCGTCCGGTTTGCGTGAGTCGATCTCGGATGATCTGCAGCGCATCGCGGAACTGGGTGGTTTCACGGTGCGCCCAGCCTCGACTCCGTGGTTTAACGCAACGTTGGCCACAGATGACGAAGCGCACCTCACGTTGCACCGCATCAACGAGTTGCTGGACACCGTGTTACCGCAGGTCATGGCGCATATTGAGCGGGTCTCGGAGGAGACAGGTTTGTCTGCGCCCACCACGTTGACGCAGTGGGTGGAACAGCTCGACATGCTGGATGGGATGCGCCAAACCTTGGATGTGTTCCAGCCCATGGTCTTTGAGCGCACGGCGGATGATTTGGTGGCGGCCACGGCCACGAAGCAGTGGCGTGCTGAGCATGGTGTGGAGATGAAGCGGATTGCTCGGCGCCGGTTGGTGCGCCGCGCGAAGGACATGGTGCGCCCGGGGGTTCGGGTCACTGATCTGCATGGTTCGTTGGTGCGGATTCAGGCGCAACGCCAGGTGTGGGCGCAGCATTGCCCGGGGGGCGGTTGGCCTCGGTTGCCGCAGGGGCTTACTGACATTGAGCGCACGTGTGATGACGCGTTGCAGTTGGTGGATTTGTTGGAGCCTGTGTTGGTGTCGACCCCGTTGGGTGGTGGGTTGCGGTCAACCCCGCTTGTCGATGTGGTTGATCGGTTGCGCCGGTTGCGTGATGATTCGGCGTCGCTGGTGGGGTTGCCGGAGCGTGGCGCGTTGATGCGCCGGTTGCAGAACATTGGGTTGGGTGACCTGCTTCTTGATTTTGCTGACCGCCGGGTTGATGCGTCGTTGATGGATGCGGAACTTGATTTGGCGTGGTGGGCGTCGGTGTTTGAGCACATCATTGCGAGTGACCCGCATTTGGCGGGGATCGATGAGAATTCGTTTGAGACGTTTGCGCGCCGGTTCCGTGACGTGGATGTGTCGCATGTGGATTCGTTGTCGTACCCGGTTCGGGTGGCGGCGATTGGTCAGTTGCGGCGGGCGTTGTCGTCGTACCGTACTCAAAGTGAGGAGTTGTTTGGTCAGCTCATTGAGGAACGGTTGACCTCGGTTCGTGCCGCGTTTGAAGAGTATGGCGACATTATGCGGAAGCTGCGTCCGTGTGTGATTGCCACCCCAACGATGATTCCGCATTTGTTGCCTGCCCACCGCACGGTGGATTTGGTGGTGTTGGATTCGGTGCAGCACGTGTCGTTGCCGGCGTTGTTGTCGGCGATTGGGCGTGGCCGTCAGGTTGTGGTTATTGGTGATCCGCGGTGCGCGTCGGGTGATGGTGTGGACCAGCTTTCCCGTGTGTTGCCGCATGTCTCGTTGTCTGGTGATGCTGGCCGTCGTGACCCGGTGTTGACCCGGTTCTTGCAGCGTCACGGGTATGAGGATGCACTGGTGCCGACCCCGTTGCCGTCGCCTGCTTCGGCGCTGCGGTTTGAGGAGGTTTATGGCACGGGGATGCCTGACCCGGCTAGTGGCGCGGTGTTGTCGACTTCGGAGGAGGTCGACAAGGTCGTCGACCTTGCTATCGCGCACGCATTGGATCACCCGTCGGAGTCGTTGGCCATTATTGCTGGTTCTTCTGTGCATGCGGATCGGATTCGCGATGCGATTGTTGCGCAGGTACGGGCAAACCCTGCGTTGGGTGGGTTCTTTGATCCACGCCGGTTGGAGCCGGTGGTCATTTCTGATCTTGAGGGTGTTGCCGGGTTAACCCGTGACGCGGTGATCTTCTCCCTGGGATTTGGGCGGACCCCGCATGGGCGCACCTTGCACCGGTTTGGTGTGATCTCGGAGCCTCGTGGTCGGGCGTTGCTGTTGAATGCGTTGGGTGTCTCGCGTCGCCGCTTGACGATGACTGCGTCGTTTACTGCCAAGGATTTGGATGTTACTCGTCTTCGTACGGGTGGCGCCCGGTTGTTGGGGGCGTTGCTTGATGTGATGACGGGTGGTCCTGGTGACCCGATCACTGACGACACGACAGCGCGATCAGGTGCTGATGGGGGCGCATCGGCAGGTCAGGCAGAGGCCAGTGAACACGGTGAGGAAGCCGAGGCGGGACACGACGCGTCAGATTCCGCTCAGCTGGATGTTCCTGGTGATGAACCGGACCGACTGTTGGTGGATTTGGCTGAACGGTTGTGGAAGACCGGTCTCACAGTGGAAACGAATTATGGGCTCGAAGGCTCCGATTACGTACCGCTCGCGGTGGGTCACCCGGACTTCCCGGAGGAGTTTTTTGTTGCGGTGGTCATTGATGACCGCCGGTATGCTGCGACGCAGTCGATTCGGGTTCGTGACCGGTTGCGGTTGGCCCGGTTGCAGCGTTTGGGGTGGCATGTCATCCAGGTGTGGTCGGTGGCGTTGTTCCTCAACCCGGAGGCGCAAGCTCACCGTATCCGTGAGGCGGTGTTCCGCCTGGAGGCGGAGCGTCGTTCGCACACGACCCCGGTGACGGGGGCTCTGCCTGTGACTGTTGATGTGACAGCTGAGTTCGCGGACATGGACGACTCTGATGTTGTTGATGTTCGTACGGGTGCGGTTGCTGCGGTGCAGCCGAAGGCCGGTTCTGGTGTGTCTGCGCGTTCTGGTGTGTCGTCGCAGTCTGCTGGGTCAGCGGTCTCTGCAGCGACGGGCGATCACCTTGTTGTTGACGACAATGCGGACGTGCCACACGTGCCTAGCCCGGAGCCTGCCCGCCCGGTAGTGTCAGGTTTCTCCCCACCGGAACCGGCTGAGCCCACGCTTCCTCGCCCAGATGTTCCCTTCGGTTTGCCGATCACGGCTTATGGGGACAACCAACTGGAGGATCTGGTCCGGTGGATCGGCTCTGATGGTGTGCCACGGTCTGACGATGAACTCGCGGCAGCGGTGCGTAGCGAGCTGGGTGTGACCAGGCGTTCACACCGTGTGGACACGGTGGTGGCGAACGCGATTCGACGGGCTTACGCGCGTGAGTGATCCCCGCAACCACGAGCAGGCGTCACACACAGGTCACACTGATGCCCACGAACAACTCAATGGTGCCCCGCCTGCCCACAGAAAAGACGAGGGGGCGCCGAAGCGCCGTCATCGTCGTGTGGTCAGGCAAGGCACCGAACGTGAGGTGATCAGTGGGGTGTCCCGTGATGAACGGGCCGATGGCTGGGGGGAACACCAGCAGCGTCAAGGGCGTGATGCGGAGATATTGGCTGATGTTCCGCCCCACTTTGGCACGATCTAACGCGAACCCTCGTGTGGCGGGTTCCTCGTGGTGGTATTAGACGTTGCGGGTTTTCAACAGGTCACGAATTTCTTGGAGGAGGAGAACATCTTCAGCAGGTGCTTCCGGCTCCGGTTCGACGCCTTCCTTGCGACGTTCGTGGAGCTTGTTGAGCGGTAGAACAATGAAGAAGTAGAGGGCGGCAGCCGTTAACAGCAGCGTAATGATCGTGGTGACAATAGCACCAAACTTGAACTCTGCATTGTTGATCACCAGGATCAACGCATTGTCAAAGTTGGGTTTCCCAAAGAACATGGCAATCAATGGGCTAATGAAGTTGTCGACCAGTGAATTGACCACGGCACCGAATGCGCCACCAATGACAACTCCAACAGCCAAATCAATGGCGTTCCCGCGAACAACAAACTCTTTGAATCCGGATAGGGCTTCCTTCACGGTGGTTCCTTTCGAGTAGGTTCGAGCGCGCCTCGAACAGCCTTTACATTATCGGCTGGTTCCCTTGTGCGGGCAGAACGACAATGGCCATCTCTGCCCATTGTGCCGCAAGAGCAACCTCAGTGGCCTGTTCGTGAGGGACAGCGAGAAGTACTGTGACAGGGGCTGAGGTGTCTGCCGAACCCACCACACCGCTCAACGCGCCACCAGAACCCTCCCCGGGTGCTGACACACTGAGCAGCACAGCATGTGAGGTTAACGCCTGCGCTGCATCGGAATCACGGGGAACCACTGCCACATGGTCACCCACCGCCACAACAGACAACACAGACGGGTTTGCCACGCTCACCGACACAGTGGCAAACCCATCAGGCGGTGCAGGAGACTGGGTCAACACAGCGCCACTGAGCACCTCACCTAAACCAACGCCCACCCGCACATGCGCACCCACGACCTCGTCACCTGCAAAACTGACAGCAGGCGAACCCAACACCTCCACCGACACGAACGACACATCCTGCGCCATGACCACCTCACCAGCGGCCAGTGGCCGAGTAGCAACCGGTACCTCCACCACTGTTGTCGCCGGAGATAACGTTTGGGACACCACAAGGAGCACCACACACCCCACACCCACAACACCCACGAACCGAAACCGCCACACCAACAGTGCACACCGCCGATGAAATGGAAGAGCTGAAACAGACATACCCCCACCTTGCCAGCAGGAGAATACCGGGGAAGAAGCGTGGCGCATCGGACGGTGCACATCACGAAACACGTGTGGCCTGCGCCCTGTGGACAACTCCACGGCGCAGGCCACACACGACGGCAGCCCCGCTGAAGGGCGGCCGGATAACATCACGACGATGACGACGATGACGCTTTCTTCGCAGAATCAGTGCGGTAAAAACCCGACCCTTTAAACGTCACACCAGGAGTGGAAAACACCTTGCGCAACGGACCTTCACACTGCGGGCAGGTCGTCAATGCGTCCTCGGAGAACGACTGATAGATCTCGAAGCTGTGGTCACAGCCCTTACAACGGTAGGCATACGACGGCATGGGATGATCCCCTCACAACACAGAACGGGCCAAGAGCGCGGCACATGTCACCAGCACTCTCATCTTCTGAGTGCTAATTATAGTCCGCTATGTGCCAACCACTGCCAGGATGTGGTCGTTGCAACACCATCAACCAACTGGTCATGATCCTCACGCGGCAACGGACGCTCCTGCGCGTCATACAACTCCTCGGGATACACCAACGCAATCGTGCGCGCATCTGCGCGGGCATGCACTAAAGCCCGGTCATACCAACCACCGCCCTGCCCCAATCGTAACCCGGCAGAATCCACCGCCAATGCCGGAGCAATAATCACATCAGCCTGCGCTAACGCTTCTGGCCCCAACGGGTCACCTGACGGTTCAGGAGGACGGCCCGGGGCGCGCTGCTGCAAATCCTCCGCTCCGCGATACACCGCCCAATCTCGGGTCAGGCCCGCACCCAGGACCGGCAAAATAATGCGTTTACCCACATGCGTTAACGCATCCAACGCTGGACCAGTATCAGGCTCACCAGGCCGCGACGCATACAACGCCAACGTCTTTGCCGCGCGGATCTGCGGGACCGTCAACAACGTCTTCGCGAAATCAGCCCCAGCCTCCTGACGTAATCGCTCGCTACGAGCCTCTCGGTTCGACCGGATCGCCGACCGCAACGCTGCTTTAGCGTCCTCAATCTCAAACCGTGTGTCAATAGGGTAGGGCTGCTTCATCCCGCTCATGGTGAAATTATCTCAAAGAAATCACCATGATGTCTTCATCACCGGGTGATGGGTGGTTCACCACACGACACGCCCACACAACCGCCAAGGAACTCCCACACCCCACCATCTGTGCACTAGCCTGAGAGTGCTGCAGTGAGCAGGAACGCACCAACGAACAGTGAGCACATGAAAACAGTTCAACAGCAACTCACCCAGTTCCTCGCGCACATCACCCAGGTACCACCCCTCGATGTTGCGCTCGCAGACGCCTCCGGGTGCATATTGGCCGCTGACGTCATCGCCCGCAGTGCCGTCCCACCCACCGCACTGGCCGCCTGCGACGGGTACGCTGTCCGCGCGAAAGACGTCGAAGGGGCCAGGCCCACCGCCCCTGCAGTCCTGCCCGTCGCCCACGTCATCACCAACGCTCTTGCCGACCCAATCCGACTCGTCGACTTCCAAGCCATCAAAGTGTCTTCCGGGGCCGCGCTCCCCATCGGAGCGGACACCATCATCCCCCTCGCAGACACCGACCGAGGCACAGTACGAGTCGCGATCACCGACAGCAGACGCCGCGGCCAACACATCCTGCCCGCCGGTGCAGACATGCACGAAGGGGACATCGCGCTGCGCGCTGGAACCCGTCTCGGTGCACGGCAACTCGCGCTCGCCGCCGGTCTCGGCTACCCACGCATCACCGTGCACCCCCGCCCCCGGGTTGTGGTTGTCCCCGTTGGTGACGAACTTGTCCCACCCGGATCACCCCACCACGGCATCTACGACGCCAACGGCCCAGCACTACGCACCGCCATCCAAGACGTCGGTGCCGTGGCCATCCAAGTCGCCCCGCTACCAGACACCCCCTCCGCGCTCACCGAAGCCATTGAAGACCAAATGGTCCGCGCCGACCTGATCGTGACCACCGGCGGGCTGTCCGAAGGCGAAAACGACACCCTGAAAGATGTCCTCCTCCACCTGGGGGACGTCCGCTTCGACCACATCGCCATGCAACCAGGACGCAACCAAGGGTTCGGAATGCTCAAAGTCCAAGGGTTCACCGGTGACGAAGCAGACCACGTTCCGGTGTACGCGCTCCCCGGTGCGCCTGCCGCAGCGCACGTCGCGTTTGAAGTGTTCGTCCGCCCCGCGCTTCGAGCCATGGCTGGGTACTCTGAGCTCTACCGGCCAGCGCTCACCGCGACAACCACCACATCGTGGCGTTCGCCCCACGGAATCCGCCAATTCCTCCCCGCTCATGTGACCGGAACCCCCGACGGCGGGTATGAAGTTACCCCTGTGGGCGACCCGGAACACCTCGACAACCTCACCTTGTCCCTTGTCGCCAGCGCCAATGCGCTCGCTGTTGTCCCCGAAGACATGACAGACGTTGCGACCGGGGCGTCACTGCCATGCCTCATCCTCGAAGACTAACGACCGTGCGCAGCTCACGATGGCCAGTGGAACTGGCGGAAGACTTCTGGGATGGTCCTCCCCACGGCTCTGTACTCCTGCGTCCCGTACGCCCCAGGGATGAACGGGAATGGCGGCGCGTTCGCAACGCGAACTTCGCCTGGTTAGGCCCGTGGGAGGCGAGTTCGCCAGTGATCCCTGGAGAAGACCAGGCACGGTTGACGTTTCGCCAGTATGTGCGTTCCCTGGACCGTGCTGCCCTGAACGGTGAGTCACTCCCGTGGGTCATTGAGTATGAAGGACGAATCAGTGGGCAACTATCCGTCATGAACATCACCCTGGGGTCGTTGCGGGGGGCGAGTATCGGCTACTGGGTGTCCCAAGAGGTGGCTGGGCGCGGAATTGCGCCGCTCGCTGTGGCCATGGCAGTGGACTACTGCTTGTTTGAGCGCCACCTGCACCGCATCGAAATTAACGTGCGTCCCGAAAACCACGCCTCACTGCGTGTTGTGGAAAAACTTGGATTCCGCGACGAAGGGATCCGGGAACGGTATCTCCACATCAATGGGCGCTGGGCAGACCACCGAACCTTCGCGCTCACCCGTGAGGACATTCCGTTAGGACTCCTTCACCAACTACGCACACGAGCCACGCCGTTGTGACCAGCGAAAATAGGGATCATAGTAGGTGAGGGCTCTGAATCGTCGGCGACACACCGCAGCAGATACCTTTGCCGGAGTGTCCATTGACATAGCGTGAGCCTTGTGGAGTCAGCCTCAGTCATTGTGATCGTCCTTATGGTCGGACTGTGGGCTGCCTATCTTGCGCCGCACGCCATGCGGCGTCGGCTCGCTGCCCGCGACACACGCATTGAGGACCGATATTCTCAAGACCTGCGGATTCTTGCCGTAGTGAACGATACAGCTCGACACACAACCGGTGGATCACCCTCGGGTGACGTACCGAGTCATAGCATGTCCCGTGCCATTCACGCACGGTCCGCTTTGGAACTGGAAGGAGCAGGCATGGGATCCCCCACACCCGTTGACCCTGCTCGCACGGCGATGCTGGCGCGGCGTGCCGCTGCCGCCCGCCGACGAGGCGTACTGGTTGCCGTTCTTCTGAGCGTAACGGTGTTCACCGCTGTGCTTGGTTCCGTGAGCCCGGTTCCGTGGTGGGTTGCGTTGATCCCGGCCTCGTTGTGCGTGACCGTCATGGTGTTAGGTCGCCGGGCAGTTGTCGCGCAACAACGCGCCGACCGTGCTTGGGAACGCCGGAACCGGGAACGTTCCCGCCCCACCGGACAGACGCGACGGCGAGAGCAAACCCCCACAGAAGCGAAACTGGCGGCCCGTTCTGCCCAGCACAACTCTGCACGACGCCACAGCCACGAGGATGTGTCCACGTCAGTGTTGTCCCCAACTGAAGTGGCGTATGTTGCCTCCACTCACCGCACCGGCACTCCCGTGTCTGCCGATGTGCGCCCCAGCAGGTCCGCTACCTCACCTGCCCACGCAGGCTCAGCACCAATGCACGAGGACCAGGGTGCAGCCGTGGCGCATCGGTCATCCGAGCAACTATCTCAGCACCAACACCACGCGACAAACGCCACGGACCAGCCCGCCGACAGTGATGGTCCCAAACGCGATAATGCGCAGCAGGGAACACCATGGCAGGCTGTCCCCGTACCACCACCTGTCTACACCATGAAGGCGGCAGCCCCCACCTGGGAGCCCCCCTCCATCACCCAGGAACTCCAAGCACTCACAGCAGCTCGTCTCGCCGCGATCGCTGCGGACTCCGCCAACGAGATCGACCCAGACGAAGCTGCCGTGCGTGAAGCACACGTGGTCGCTGTTCACGACGATGAACGCCCAGATTCACTGGGAGTGGATCTCAATTCGATCCTCGCGCGCCGACGCGCTGTGTAACGTAGCGTAGGGTGCATGACGAGCACCCACACTTCTGACATTGCTGGCACCGTCCACGGTCTGCGCGACACGTTTCGTGCGGGAACAACCAAGCCACTAGCGTGGCGGTTACGCCAACTTGATGCGTTGGAACAATTGGTGAGTTCGCACGAGAAGGAGATCGCCGAGGCGCTCGCATCTGACTTAGGGAAACCCGAAGCGGAAGCGTACCTGACAGAAACATCGTTCCTGCTCACAGAAATTCGCCACACGCGCCGGCACCTGCGCCGGTGGGCAAAAGCGCGGCACGTGGCCCCACCTGCAGCGCTCTTGCCTGCAACAACATCAGTTATTGCCGAACCGCTGGGTGTGGTTCTTGTCATGGCCCCGTGGAATTACCCCATCCAGTTATTGCTGGCACCAGCTGTTGGTGCGCTCGCTGCAGGCAACTGTGTGGTGTTGTCTCCCAGTGAGGTCGCACCTGCGTCCTCTCACCTCATGGCCCGGTTGATCCCACGCTATCTGGATCCGGTGGCCGTTAGTGTTGTGGAAGGTGGTGTGGACACGAAAACTGAGCTTCTTGCGCAACGTTTTGACCACATCTTTTACACCGGGAACTCCACGGTGGGGCGCATTGTCATGAAGGCGGCAGCCGAACACCTCACACCAGTGACCCTGGAACTTGGCGGGAAATCACCACTGTACATTGATGATTCAGTGGATCTGTCTGTTGCAGCCGATCGTATCGTGTGGGGAAAGTTCACCAATGCTGGGCAAACCTGTGTTGCCCCCGATTACATTCTGGCGCCGCGGTTGGTGGCGGATGAACTCGCTGTTCACTTGCGAGCGTCCATTGACCGCATGTTTGGTCCGTCTCCAGCCCACGGGGGTCGGTATGGGCGCATCATCAACACCAAGCATCACGACCGGTTGACAGCGCACCTGGCTGACCTGCGTGACCGGGGTGTGACCGTGCTGGGTGGGGAACACATTGACCGCGAGACCCGGCATATGGACCCTGTCATCGCTGTGGATGTCCCCTGGGACGCCAGTGTCATGGGGGAGGAGATTTTTGGTCCGATCCTGCCTATTGTGATCGTGGATTCACCCTCTCACGCCATGAGTGCCATTAATGAGCGAGAAAAACCGTTGGCCTTGTATGTGTTCTCTGAGCGTACCGATGTGCGCCGTGCGTTTGTTCGCGACACCAGTTCGGGGGCACTGACGTTTGGGTTGCCGGTGGGCCACCTAGCCGCCAATCAGTTGCCCTTTGGTGGGGTAGGAGAGTCAGGAATGGGCGCGTACCATGGCCGGTACTCTTTTGAGACGTTCTCTCACCTCAAACCCGTTGTGTCCAAACCGCTGCAACCGGACACCATGCGGATGGTGTACCCGCCGGTCAGTGGTGAGAAGCTGTCTTGGCTGAGGAGGATTCTTCGCTGAACACATCACCCGGTAACAGCGCGCTCCCTACCGGGTGACTGTGATGGTGTGACTCAAATCCAGGTGGGGAACCACATGTGGAGCCGCCAGAAGTCATACGGCACCGGAATTGCTGTCCACACCGGGTAGAAGAACACGGACAATGCGACCACAAGAACCCCGATGAACACGATAACCGGTCGCACCCAGGCGTGCGCACGCTCCGTGGTGGACCACGTCCACCACCGGAACGCCACATAGGCCACCCCAATGTATACAAACGGCGCAAACGCAATGACATAGAACGTGAATATGGTGCGCTCAGGGAAAAACAACCACGGAACCCACCCGGCAAGAAACCCAGCAACAACCACACCAGCGCGCCAATCACCTCGGCGCACCAGCCACCACAAACACACCACAAAAGAGGCCGCACCAAGCCACCAGATCAGCGGGTTCCCCACCGACGTCACCGCAGCAACACACTCATCTCCGCCGCACGAGACTGACTCATCAAAACGTTCCCAAAAAAACGAGGTGGGACGTAACTGGAGAAGCCACCCCCACGCAGGCGCCTCATACCGGTGCTCTGACGACAACCCTGTGTGGAACGTGAGCATGGACTGGTGGTAATGCACGAACGAACGCCCCACATCCCACACCGCCGCCACCGGGCCCGGCACCCAATCCGGCAATGAGGAAGGGTTCGCCTCATGCCACAACCGGTTATACGAAGATGTGTTGGCAAACCACGCTGACCACGACAGCAGGTAACCCACAACAACGGTCGGTAACATGACCAAGGCGGCAGGAATACCATCTCGAACGATGGCTCCCCACCACCACCGTGTGATCCCCACCGAACGGCGGGCACCCGCGTCCCACAACACAATCATCACGCAGAACACGGCCACAAAATATAGGCCTGACCACTTCACACCGCACGCCAACCCCAACGTAAGAGCCGCAGCCCAGCGCCACCGTGACCACCCCAACCACGGACCAGCACCACCCCAGGCGGCAAGAGCGCGGTCATCGGTACCAGCAACCATGCGTGCCAACCGTTCCCGCCGTAACCACCGGTCATGGACAAGGAACGCCAACGCCACGACCACAAAAAACATGAGAAACGAGTCCAACAGTCCGGTGCGGGCATGCACAATGGCAACCCCATCAATGGCGAACAAACCGCCAGCGACCATCCCCCACCCCGTCGACCCCACCATCCGCCGCACAATGCGTGCCACGACAAACACCGCGATCGTTCCCACCACAGCAGCGGACAACCGCCAAAAGAACGCGTTCGAGGAATCAAACATCCCAGCTGCGATCATCCACTTACCTAACGGTGGGTGCACCACATAATCCGCGTCCGGTAAGAACATGTCCCGCATGCCCGCGTTCCACGACTCATCAATCTCTTTGGGCCAGTCTCGCTCCACCCCGAACATCCGCAGGGTGAATGCGCCCTTGACGTAATACGTTTCGTCAAAAACCAAGGACGGGGGAGTGCCAAGCCGAACAAACCGTGCCACCCCGGCAACAATCGCGACGAGGAGTGGACCCAACCACCCCCACAGGCGTGCACCAGGAGACAACGACGACAGCGATAACTCCCGCGGAGAAAACAGTGACAAACGAGCCTGCCGCCATTCCTCACCCACGGTATCCACAACCGAAATGCTCGCCTCAGAAGCAGGCTCCACACTCGGGGACTTCTCAGAAGAAGCCGGCACAGAAGCGGGTGCCACATCCGGGGACAAAGCCGACTGATTCACGTCATCATCAGGCATCACCGGGGTCCGCGCTGAGGGTGCATCCTGAGTTGAGCGTGGGCGCGGTGGCGGATACCCACCATCATCGAACCCACCGGAGGGGGAGCCGGCAGGGTACGGGCCTCGCGACTGCGGTGTCGAGGAAGCAATGCGTGAATCGTCCACGAGTGCCATGGTATGGGAAAGTGAGGGGGAAGACACCCCAACCACGACGGGGAGTCCAGTACCCGACATCGATCCACACCGTGGCACAGTAGAGCCATGACCGCACGCCTCATTCTCGCAGCCACACCTATCGGCAACACCGACGACGCCTCACCGCGCCTGCGTGAACTCCTTGCCACCGCACCCGTGATCGCCGCCGAAGACACCCGAAAACTCCGTGACCTCACCACTCGTCTTGGTCTGACCGTCACCGGGACAGTGGTAGCCCACCACGAACACAACGAAACCCACACCGCCGACCAACTCCTTGACCATGTGGACAGCGGCCTGGACGTTGTTGTTGTCACCGACGCCGGAATGCCTGTTGTGTCAGACCCCGGTTATCGCATTGTCGAGCGGGCCCTGGAACGCGGCATCGTGGTGACCGCGGTACCTGGACCCTCAGCAGTGGTGACCGCGCTCGCGGTGGCGGGGCTACCCACAGACCGGTTCACCTTTGAGGGGTTTGTGCCGCGAAAACCTGCGGAGCGCCGGAAAACGTTCGCGGCGCTTGCCGCTGAGCAGCGAACCATGGTGTTTTTTGAAGCGACTCACCGGGTTGCTGCCTCGCTTGACGATGCGGCTGCCGCATTTGGCCCCACGAGGCGGGCGGCGTTGTGCCGGGAGTTGACCAAAACGTACGAAGAAGTGGTGCGGGCCCCGTTGGGTGAGTTGGCAAGTCGGGCAGCGCAGGATCGGTTCAAAGGTGAGATTGTCCTTGTGGTGGCCGGGGCGGAGAAGGGTGGGCAGGTGTCATTTGACGATGCGTTGGCTGTCGCCCGGGAGCGGGTGGCTGCTGGTGAACGCACCAAGGACGCGGCAAGTGCAGTGGCGAAGGAGACGGGGGTGTCGCGGCGGGAATTGTATGAGGGATTGATCGCAGAAAAATCCTGATAAACCCGTTGTCGAATCGATTTGATGGGCGGGATAATGGGGGTCATGCCTCGTGCTCCACGCCCCCCACGCCCTATGCCACCCCTTGATGAGTGGTACGACCCAAACCGGCCAATGCGCACCCTGGTGCGATTGTTTCGCCCTGAACGGGCCAAACTGACTGGCGCTGCTGTTGCGTACGCGTTCAAACACTCACCGGTGTGGGTGATGCCGCTGCTCACCGCCATGATCATTGACATTGTGGTGGAGCAACGTCCATTGCGTGAACTGTGGGTCGCCACTGCTGTGCTGGTCGTGATTATCGCGCAAAACCTTCCCGTGTCGATCCTGTATATCAAGGCTTTGTCGCTGTCTGTGCGCAACGTTGAGTCGGGGTTGCGGATGGCATTGGCACGCCGGTTGCAGGAGTTGTCCATTGGCTACCACCGGCGGATGAGTGCTGGCGTGTTGCAAGCCAAGATTGTGCGTGACGTGGAGAACGTGGTGGAGTCCACGCGCCAAACCTTTGATTCTGCAATGGGTGCGGTCACCACGATGCTGGGAGCGCTCATCATCACCGGGATCCGAACCCCAGAATTCCTGCCTATTTTCTTGTTGGCGGTGCCCGCATCGGCTGTCCTTATTGTGGCGATGCGCAAACGCATGTCTGCCCGTAACCGGGCTTTTCGTCACCACATTGAATCTATGTCTGCCCGTGTGTCTGAGATGACCCACCTCATCCCCATCACTCGTGCGCATGCGTTGGAACGCCGTGAACTGGACCGCCTCGACTCGACGTTGGTCTCTGTGCGAGAAGCAGGTATCCGACTCGATGTGTTTAATGGCCGGTTCGGAGCACTGGCATGGATCACGTTCCAGTTGTTGTCTGTTGCCTGCCTGGTGGGTGCCGCCTATGCGGCATACACGGGCTTATTTGGTGTCAGTGCTGGGGACGTCGTCATGTTGTCCACCTACTTCATGCAACTGACTGGGTCAGTCACAGTGTTGCTCACGTTGACCCCGATGATCGCGAAAGGGCTGGAGTCGGTGCGTTCCATGGGGGAAGTCCTTGTGGCTGACGAACTGGAACGCAACGAAGGTAAACGCACCGTGGACAGTGTGGCCGGGGCAGTGTCCTTTGAGAACGTGACTTTCCAGTACGACGACGCTGACGCCCCCGCACTCCAGGACGTGACCCTGGACGTTCGCTCCGGTGAAACAGTGGCATTTGTGGGGCCGTCAGGGTCTGGGAAGTCAACCATCTTGAACATGGTGATTGGGTTCCTTGCCCCGACGTCTGGCACCATTCGCATTGATGGGAACAGTGTCAGCGACATTGATTTGCGCAGTTACCGTCGCTTCATGGCTGTTGTGCCTCAAGAATCTTTGTTGTTTGAGGGAAGTGTCCGCGACAACGTCACCTACGGATCGCACGACCTCAGTGATGAGCAGGTGTGGGACGCTTTACGATCCGCGAATGCTGCGGGGTTCGTGACTGAGATGGGGGGCCTCCACGCCGTCATTGGGGAACGTGGTGCTCGCCTCTCGGGTGGTCAACGCCAGCGCCTCGCTATTGCCCGAGCCCTCATCCGTAACCCGCGTATCCTCATCCTTGATGAAGCAACCTCCGCGCTGGATAACGAATCCGAACGACTCGTCCAGCAGGCCCTGGAACGTCTCATGGCGGGCCGAACCACCTTCGTTGTGGCGCATCGACTGTCCACTATTCGCGGGGCGGATCGGATTGTTGTCATGCGTGACGGCCAGATCGTGGAAACCGGGTCGCACCGTGAGCTTCTCGATGCGCACGGAGAGTACGCGGCGATGCAACGCTGATCAGTTGTCCAGAACATACGGGTGGGGCGGGGAAGCACCGAGTGCTTCCCCGCCCCACCCATCGGCTGTGCTAGACGGTGAACTGTTCCATTTCTTTACGCAGGCGTGTTGCTGCGATAGAGAGTTCCTGCACCGTGTTCGATAGTTCCACAACAGTTGCTGCGGACTGGTCCGCAGCTTGCGCGACCCCATCAATGTTCGCTGCGATTTCGTGCGACCCTTGTGCGGCCTCACCCACCGAGCGGGACATCTCGTTGGTCGTGGCGGTTTGCTCCTCAACAGCCGATGCAATCGTCATCTGGTAGTCGTTGATGGAGGCAATGATCTCGGAAATTTCTGAGATCGCGGCAACTGCATGCCCGGTTTGCTGTTGAACTTGTTCGATTCGACGGGCAACGTCTTCTGCTGCCCGGGCAGATTCACCGGCGAGGTCTTTGACCTCGGAGGCGACCACAGCGAAGCCCTTACCCGCATCACCGGCACGGGCCGCTTCAATAGTTGCGTTCAGTGCAAGCAGGTTTGTTTGCTCGGCGATGGATGTGATCGTTTTGACTACCACGGAAATTTCTTGGCTGGATGCACCGAGCGCTTCGATGGTGTCTGCTGTCGTTTGGGATACTTTCACCGCGTTCCCTGCCACACGAGCAGCTTCAGCGGCGTTGGCGGAGATTTCCCGGATTGATGCTTCCATCTCCTCGGCGCCTGCAGCTACAGTTTGCACATTGCGGTTCACTTCTTCGGCGGCAGCAGCCACAACTGTTGCTTGGGTGGAGGTTTCTTCCGCACTGGACGCCACTTGGCTGTTGGAGGCAGAGATGTGTTCGGAGGCGTTCGTCACTGTTCCTGCGGTGTCCACGACCGACCCAATCACAGAGCGCAATTGGGTTTGCGCTGTACTGAACGCAGCAACCATTTGTCCAATCTCGTCCTTGGACGTCTGCTGCACAGTGTGGGTCAGGTCACCTTGGGCCAGTGCTTCTGCTGATGTCACCACAGCGGACAGGTCACGGGAGATGCGTCGGGTCACAGCAAGGGCGATGAACCCACCAAGACCCACAGCCACGATGAATGCGACAAGAAGCGCGATGATCGTGATGGAAATTTCGGTGCGGGCTTTGTCCATGATCTCTTGGACTTGCCGGTCAATTTGTCCCTTGGCGATTTCCAAGACACGGCCGGCCTGTTCCGGGTCGCCAGCGGTGTGGTCGTTGACTGCAGCAGTGAAACCAGGTTGGTCACCGGCTTCCGCCAACGGGACGAGGGTTGCGTCACGGTAGGTTACCCATGACTCCCACCGGGAGATGAAGTCATCCCACTGTGGGGTGTCCGATTGGGGGAAGGTGTTGACGTCAGCAATGAGCTCAGCCACTGAGGTGTCAGTCCACGTCAGCGAGGTGAGTAACTGCTGGCGAACCTGAGGGTTGTTTTCCACTGCAGCACGACGAATAAGGAGGTGCGATTTGGTTTGCAAAGTGCGCAACTCGTTGAGGTTGGACTGCAACTCGCCGGTGAGCTTGTTTACCTCGGTGAGGTTGTTTCCGGCACGCCACAAGACGACACCACCAGCGCCACCCACACCAGCGAACAGCACCGACATGACTACCACAGTGGACAGGATTTTGAAGCGAACCGAACGGTCCCAGAACCACGAGCGTTTCAGTGTGGATTGTTGTGTCATGACAGTTCGTCCTCGGAAAGGTAGCCGGTTTCAATGAGCGACTCACGGTAGTTATCGACAGTGACAAGTCGAGGTGGCAGAAGATACGAGGGGACAACCTTTGTTCCGTTGTCGTAGGAGGTCGTGTCGTTGACCTCAGGTTGTTTCCCTTGGAGGAGGTAGTGACCCATCAGAACGGCAACCTCAGCAAGTTGGCGGGTGTCCTTGTAGATTGTGGATGCTTGCTCGCCTGCGACCAATGATTTCACTGAGTCAACTTCAGCGTCTTGACCAGTGACCACAGGAAGGGGTTGTGAGGATGTTCCATACCCGGCGCTCTTTGACTGTTCGAGGACAGCGCGAGCGATCCCATCGTTCGGTGAGAGAACTGCATCTAATGGTGTGTCGTTGGATGACAACAAGGACGCCATGCGTTCGCCAGCGGTGTTGTTGTCCCAGGCGGCTGTAGCAACTGCTTCGAAGGCAGTTTCGCCCGATGGGACAACGAGAGTTCCAGCATCAATGTAGGGCTGCAGAACACTCATTGCTGCGGTGTAGAACACAGTGGCGTTGTTGTCGTCAGGGGAGCCAGCAAAAATCTCAATTGCGAACGTGTCTGCGGTGTTTGTGGGAGTCCCATTGGAGTCAAGGACACCAAGCTCTTGAAGGAGGTGAGTGCCCTGCAACACCCCAACTTGGTAGTTGTCGAACGTTGCGTAGTAGTCGACTGCGTCTGAGTCGCGGATGAGGCGGTCATAGGCAATGACAGGAATCCCTGCGGCCTTCGCACGTGCGAGTTCGTCTTTGAGGGCGGTGCCATCCACTGCCCCAATAATGAGGAGTTCAACCCCCTCGTCAATGAGTTGACCCACCTGCTGCACCTGAAGTGGAACATCATCGTCGGCGTAGAGCAGCGTGACGTCGTAACCTAGCGCTTCGAGCTGTGCCTCAACTTCTTGGCTATCGCGGATCCACCGCTCGAGTAACTGCGTGGGCATCGCAACGCCGGCTTTTTGTCGGGCAGTGGTGGCCGCGCCGTCAGCTGTGCTGCACGCTGCGACCACGGCAAGCAACGCGACACTGGTCAGTGCCGCGAGGAGCCGTTTGAACATGGTCTCTCCTGAGCTGGTGGGGTGGGGCTTTCCCCGTCCTCATCGGCTCAGGTGGGTGGTCATTGAGGGTTTGTCACCGCGGATTGACGGCAGGTGGGGTGGTGAACACGTCACACTGGCGTGGCCTGAACAAGTTCCACACCGTGTTCTGACATGGTTACGCGCGCCGCGACGCCTTGATCTTCGGTGACCGGAACTGTCAGGTCAGTAAAAACGCGGGTAGTGAATCCTGCGTCATGTGCGTCAATGGCGGTTGCTTTCACACAGTGTGATTCGGCGATTCCGACAACATCAACGTGTGTGATGCCATGTTCTGTCAGGGCGTCGCGAAGGGAGACACCGTCTGGTGTGGTGCCCTCAAATCCCGAGTAGGCGGCCGCATACTGTCCCTTCTTCACACTGACCGTGGGTGCCAGGGACGCCAATGCTGGGTGTAACTCGGCTTCAGCGGTCCCGGCGACCCCGTGCGGTGGCCAGGAGTCAACAAAATCTGGGGTGTCAGAGAAGTGTTCACCTGGGTCAATGTGCCAATCTTGGGTGGTTGCCACCAGGGCGTACTCATCGCGGTGTTGGGTAACAAAATCAGCGATGCGGTGGGCAACCGCGTTGCCCCCAACAACACCCAGCGCCCCACCTTCACAAAAAGTGGGTTGCACATCAACAACAAGCAAAGCGCGACGCAGTTCATCAGCCATACCCCCAACCTACCGAACACGCTGTCGTTACCGCTAGCGCGTATCGGTGATGACAGCTGGGGGTGGGTGTTGTGTCCATCCGGACAGTGCACCCCGCGCGCTTGTAGGGTTAAGTCATGGTTCAACAGGTGAGGTGGAGGTCCACGATCGCAGGGGTCATTGTTGTGGCGACGATGCTTGCTGGGTGTTCTGGTGACCAGGTGGCGCCGTCACCGCAACCAACCCGCGCACCGGCGTCAACAAGTGCGACTGTGAGCACACCCGACCCAACCGACACCGCCGCACAACTCCCGCCAGTGCCAGTGACCGTGACTGCGAGTGACGTTGCCGCAACCCCGCTGTCAGAAGCGGTCGTCGCGACTGATGTGCTGCCTGATGGAACCCTCCTGATGATTGATGAGGATGGGCGATTGTGGCACCTGGGTAACGGACAAACCCGTGCCCTGCCTGGCGCCAATACCAGCCCCATCCCGCAGGCACTTGCCGATGCGCGTGCTGCAATCGCGCAGGCGCAGCGCGCTGCCGACGCCGACGATGAAGCCAACACAGACACCTCAACTGACGGTGACACCAACGAGCAAGGAGACGACCCCTCCGAGGGTGAACCTGCCCTGTCAGCAGGCGACGTCGCGCAGGTGCTTGACCTCATTGTTGCGGCCGGTGAGCCAGGTGCGGACGGCGACAGTGAGCAACCTGTCGTCGCCTACGTGTCATGGACGACCGGTGCCACAACCACTGTCACCAGGTTCACCCTGGACCTGAGATCCACACCACCTGTGGTCACTGACGCGATCCCGCTGATTGCCGCGCTCCCTGCCGGGCAAGGCATCAACGGTGGGGCCCTGGGGGTTGGCCCCGATGGGTTCCTCTACGTCTCAGTAGGCGATGCTGGCGCACCAGCCCGTGCTCAAGAACTCACCGCACTCGAAGGGAAAATCCTGCGCTACCGCCGCGATGGGCAGATCCCAGCCACTAACCCACTACCAGATTCACCCCTGTGGTCTGCGGGGCATCACAACGTCACCGCTATCGACTGGGCCAGCAACGGGCGCATGTACGCGGTGGAACAAGGTGGTCACCACGCTGATGAACTCAACCTCATTAACGCTGGTGCCAACTATGGGTGGCCCTGGGAAGAGGGAGACACTCCCATTGATGTGAACGACCTTGACCTGGCTACCACAGACGGCGGCCTGACGTTACCCCAGGGAGCAACATTTTCCCCACCACTAGTGCAATGGCCGTGGTCCGCCACCAAGCAAACAGTGGGTGATCCCCAGTGTCTCAGCGCGGGTGACCGGGCCGTTGTCGTGTGCGGGTCGGTGAGTGAACGTGCCTGGTGGATTCCCCTCCCTGACGATGTTGCGGCCACGCAACTGACTGCGCAACCATTACTCACCGGACAATACGGCCCGCTCATCGATGCGCACCTCGACGCAACCAACTCCACACTCACTGTTGTCAGTTCCACAGCATCACCCCCACCTGGCGGAGCCACCGCCCCCCATGACCTTGCAGGCATCCCCCCGGACAGCACCACACCCCAGGTCATCACGATGACGCTGACCCCGGACACCGACACCACCACAACAACAGAACCCATAGAATAAGCCCATGGCCACTGAACTGACACCGTTCTACCTCACCACCCCGATCTACTACGTCAACGACGCCCCCCATATCGGGCACGCCTACACCACTGTTGCTGCAGACGTCCTCACCCGGTGGCACCGGCAACGGCAACATGACGTATGGTTCCTCACCGGAACTGATGAACACGGGGAAAAGGTCATGCGCACCGCGCACGCCAACGGTGTCACCCCCCAACAGTGGGCAGACAAACTTGTCAAAGAGTCCTGGCTTCCCGTACTCGACACCATTGATGCTCGCAATGACGACTTCATTCGCACAACTGAACAACGCCACGAGCGGGCTGTACAAAAATTCATCAGCCAACTCCACGACCAAGGGGACATCTACCAAGGGTCCTATGAAGGCCCCTACTGTGTCGGCTGCGAAGAATACAAACTCCCCAGCGAACTGCTCGACGGAACCGGGGAATTTGACGGACAAAAACTGTGCCCACTGCACGGGCGACCCGTGGAAATGCTCGCGGAACAAAACTGGTTCTTCAACCTGTCACAGTACGGTGAGAAACTCCTCGCCCTCTACGAAGAACACCCCGAATTTGTCCAACCCGCGTCCGCGCGCAACGAAGTCATCGGATTCGTCAAACAAGGACTCCAGGACCTCTCCATCTCACGGTCCACCTTCGACTGGGGAGTCCCCGTACCCTGGGACCCCACCCACGTCATGTACGTGTGGTTCGACGCGCTCCTCAACTACATCACGGCCCTTGGCTGGGGATCCGATGACCCCACAGCTCAAGAACGCTTCGACAAGTTCTGGCCAGCCTCAGTCCACCTCGTTGGCAAAGACATTTTGCGGTTCCACGCCGTGATTTGGCCAGCCATGCTCATGGCAGCAGGGCTTCCCCTGCCCACAACGGTCTTTGCCCATGGGTGGCTTCTTGTCGGCGGCGAAAAAATGAGTAAATCCAAACTCACCGGAATCGCCCCCTCCGACATCATCGACCACTTCGGGTCAGACGCTTTCCGCTACTACTTCATGCGCGCCATCTCCTTTGGGCAAGACGGATCCTTCTCCTGGGAAGACATGTCCGCCCAATACAACGCCGCTCTCGCCAACGGGTGGGGAAACCTCGCCTCCCGGCTCGCAGCCATGGTCAACAAATACTTCGACGGCACACTGCCTCAAGTAGGTGACCTCACCGACGCCGAACATCACGTCCACCAGGTCGCGGCAACAGCCGTCACGAACGCAGAAGCAGCAATCGACGCCATCTCACCCACCCGTGCCATCGAAGCAGTGTGGACCCTCGTTGATGCACTCAACATGTACATCACCGAACAAGAACCCTGGAAAGTCGCCAAAGACCCGGAGCAGACCAGACCCGGCGGACGACTCGCTACGATCCTTGTGACAGCAGCCGAAGGGCTCCGCGCGCTCGCGGTCCTCCTCAACCCAGTGATGCCACAAGCTGCCAGCAAGCTGTGGGAATCACTCGGAGCAGAAGAACACCTTGGTGCCCTCGATGCGCAACCCACCTCGGATGCAGCCCGCTTCGGGCAACTACCCGTGGGGACAACCATCACCAAAGGGACGGTACTGTTCCCCCGTCTTGAAGACCCTGATACCACCTCGAAGTAACCGCGGTGGGAGGCGCCTGTGCGTCTCCCACCACACCCACGAAAAGAGTTCCCGTGGCGAAAACACGTGACCGTTCCTGGCCGCCACCACCCACACCGCTGCCACATCCCGTTATTGACAATCACACGCATCTGCAATCAATTTCCCACATCACCACCAGTGAAGCACCAGATCACGGGATTCGTGGGTACATTGACGCTGCGGTTTCTGTAGGCGTGACGCGCATGATTGAGGTGGGGTGTGACCTTGACGCACTAGCCCCCACGGTTGCGTTGACTGCCGCCCATCCAGAGCTTCTTGGGGCGCTGGCTATTCACCCCAACGAAACCCCCCTCCACGCGCACACCGCCGACCCAGGCCCGGACGGTCTGGACCCGCACTACAGCGACCGGCACTCCACAAGCCTGGCCGACGCGATCGCTACCGTAGCGGACCTTGCAGCCGCGCACGACCAGATCCGTGCCATTGGGGAAACAGGGTTGGACTACTTTCGGTCTGGCCCCCATGGGATTGCCACCCAACGTCAAGCATTTCGCGACCACATTGCGATCGCGAAAGAACTCAACCTTGCCTTACAAATCCATGACCGGGACGCCCACGAGGACGTCATCGAGATCCTCCTCGCCGACGGCGCACCACAGCGGACTGTGTTCCACTGCTACTCGGGGGACGCTGCCATGGCGCAGGTTGCGGCAGAGCAAGGCTGGTATTTGTCGTTCGCAGGACCAGTAACCTTCACCGCCAACACGGGGTTGCGTGAGGCGTTACGTGTCATTCCCACCGATCACATCATGGTGGAAACTGACGCCCCCTACCTCACCCCACACCCATACCGGGGGCGACCTAACGCCCCCTACCTCATCCCGCACACGATGGCCACGATTGCCGCCGAATGTGGGCTCACCCTTGAGCAGGCGTGTGCACGTATCGAACGCACCACGGTTGAGGTGTATGGGCGGTGGTGACTTCACCACCCCTGTGATCGCGAACATGGTCGTGACCTGGCGGCGTTCTCCCAGTATCTTTAGACGTGAGTGTCCGCCAATCACTGTGGGAGAAGCATGCGTGTCTTACCTGACAACCGTGTTGTGCGGTTCGTTGCGCGTGCTCTCATCATGGTGATGGTTGCGGTGACAGCCACCGCGTACACCTACTACCAGCGCCCGTTTGTCTTGGATTACAACGGAATGGTGTATGAGGCTGCATTTTTTGGCCGTACTGTTGCCGATGCGCTCGCTGCGCAGGATCTGACTGTCACCGATCAGGATCACGTGTATCCGGCCCTGGGGGCGCCGGTCGGGCGCGGTGACCGGGTGGTGGTCCGCACCGCAAAACAGATCCACCTAGAAATTGATGGCGAACAGCAGGTGCTGACGTCCACGGCGTTGACTGTGGGTGAGGTACTTGAAGAACTAGGTGCACGTGCGAGTGGCGCTGAAGTGTCGGCGTCTCGTGGGGATTCAGTGGGGCGCGACATTTTGCGTATTTCCACTGTCAAAGACGTGAGTGTCCTCATTGATGGGCAAGAAATTGACCATGTCACGTCACTGGGGACTGTGCGTGACCTGCTCTTGGACATGGGTGTTGTCCTCCAAGAAGGTGACTCGGTTGACCCCGGGCTTGACGAGCACCTGGGTGACGACATGACGATCACGATTGCGCGGGCCTCCACCGGCGCTGACACCATCAAAGAGACCCTCAAGTACGACACCGTGGAGCGGGAAGATTCTTCAATCCCCAAAGGTGAGAAAGTCGTCGTGCAAAAAGGTCGAGTTGGGGAAGCTGTCACCACGTATTCGGTGTCTCTGCTGAATGGTGAAGAGGCAGAGCGCCGAGTCATTACCCGCTCTGTTCTTGTGGAACCGCGCGACGAAATCATTGCTATTGGCACAATGGATGTGTCCAACCCGGCAACCTCAGTGGTCAGCCCAAGCGAAGCAAAAGCGATTGCGAAAGCGATGGTCGCCGACAAAGGGTGGGACTCCAGCCAGTGGACCTGCTTGGAAAGCCTGTGGCACAAGGAAAGTAACTGGCGCGTCACTGCGGCAAACCCGTCATCGAGTGCCTACGGTATCCCGCAGGCATTGCCCGGCTCTAAAATGGCATCTGCGGGAGCGGACTGGCGCACCAACGCACGTACCCAAATAACCTGGGGCTTAGGGTACATTCAGGGTCGTTATGGCACCCCGTGCGGTGCGTGGTCGCACTCGCAAGCGCGCGGCTGGTATTAATCGCTGCCGCATCTGCAACACGCGCAGGTGGGTGCCCAGGTGAACGGGGTGGCGCATCGTAAAGTCGCAGTATCACCCCCCACCCCCCAAGGTACGATGACAGCCGCGAAAACCGCCCTCCTTGTCCTCAGTTTCCTCCTTACCGGTGCGCTTGTTGCCGGGGCGCTCTTTGTAACCCTGCCCGAAGAACGCCAAGTGACCCTTGATGTGCAGGGGGTGGCGACCCAGATCAGTACGCGCGCGTCGACGGTCGCTGACTTGTTAGCTCAGGAACACATCGAGGTGGGCCTCGCCGACGTTGTGGTCCCCGAGCCCACGACACCGTTGGGTTCCGGTCAGTATGTGACGGTGCGACATGCCACCACGGTCACCCTCATGGTCAACCACACCCCTTACGCGTATACGACCCACGCGACGACCGCGAGTGAACTTCTTCAGTCGTTTCCGGACAGTTCCGCGTCTGCGGGAATTATTGCCCGCCTCCCGTTGGGGCAAGCTGCCACATCGTTGACGTTGCGCCTGACGGACGGTGACACGGTGAAAGTTCTTGCTGACGGTGTTGAAAGCGTGGTTCGTGATCCTGCCCCCACCCTTCAGGAGCTTCTTGACAATCTGGGAGTCGACCTGAACCCGTCTGATTCGGTGAGTGTGCACTGGTTGCCCTTGACCGATGGCACCAGTGCGGGGGACATGGTTGCCCGGCACGTGTTGACCGTTGTGGTGACCCGACACGACCCGCGTACGTACGTGACCGTGTCTGAACCTCTTGACCGGCTCACTGTCGATGCGCCACCCGCGGATAGTGCGACCGGTACCTCCACACCGCCGACGGACACGCTCAGTGGTGAGGTCAGTAACGGCGGTGGGAGCCAGGTGGACCGCGGTGTATCCGCCGGTGGCGGGGCACCGTCGGGCGGGGTGGGAGCGAATGAGGAGGTGATTGGTGGTGAAGCGACGCAGGCACCGACACCAACGCCGACTGCCACACCTACTCCGACACCTGCGCCATCGCCCACGACCTCTCAGCCAACGCCTACTCCTCAGCCAAGCCCAGACCCCACGCCCACACCGGTTGTGGCGACTCCGAACGAGGCGCGAGCCATTGCCCGACAGATGGTTCTTGCCCGAGGGTGGAGCGAAGCTGAGTACCAGTGTCTGAACAAGCATTGGATGAAAGAGTCTTCCTGGCGGGTGACAGCAGAAAACCCGTCGTCTGGTGCGTACGGCCTCCCTCAGGCATACCCTGCAGAGCGGCTCGCGGAAGCAGGGGCAGACTGGCGGTGGAACGCGCGCACCCAAATCACCTGGGGACTGAATTACATCGAGTGGAGGTACGACACCCCGTGTGACGCGTGGGCGTTTTTCCAAAAGAATAATTGGTATTAACCACCGGTTCTGCTGATCGAACGTGCAGGGGAGGGAAACGGCTTATGGTGCGTTCATCCCGTGGTGAGCTGTGCGCTTGTGGCTGAAAAATGGGTGCCGTGACCCATCAGACAATCCGCGGAAACACGCTGACCAGCAGGAAAACTTTGCACTTCTTTGACCGTCTTTGCGCAATCAAAATCTAGCGCGCGGGATCACGAATAGGTTACGGTCGTGAATCGGACCGCCGGATCGGCCCTAGAACACCCACACCGGCCATGCACGGCTGATGCGCTCGCGACACCTGGACAGTTTCGAGCCCATCGTGGGAACGGTGAGAACCCGTGCGTTCTACGGACGTGCCCGGACACGACCACGTCTGGAACCCAGTGAAGAAAACAGTAGCCCTCGCCTCAACAGGTGCCCTCACCGCTGCACTTGTCGCCGGTGGCGCCGTGTACGCATCAGCTCACAAAACGATCACACTGGATGTCGACGGCAACGTCGAAACCATCACCACGTTCGCTGGATCCGTGGACAGCCTCCTCAACAACGAAGGAATCACCCTCGACGAGGGTGACGTAGTCGCACCAGCAACCACCCAGTCACTGTCAGAAGGTGACACCGTCACCGTGCGCTACGAACGCGAAGTGACCCTCGACAACAACGGTGAAGAAATCACCATCACCACCACGGCGCTTGACGCCAACGAACTCCTCACCGCCTACGCGCTGCGTGGCGACGACGTGTCACTTGTCGCATCCCGTTCGGACGAACGCCTCGATGTGGGCCTGCGCCTCGACCACGACGGCCCCGTAGCCATCATCGTCGACGGAGAAAACATCACCACCGACAACGGTGGCCACGCCCTTGTGTCCGAATTCCTCGCCGAACACGACATCGAGGTTGACGAGGATGACCGAGTCTCCATCCGCCAACTACCGGCCGGAACCACCTCAGTCACCGACGACACCACCAACGACGACGCAACCGACACAGCAATAGACGTCGCCCGCGAAGGCGCAACCCCTGACGGTGTTGTCTCCATCGTCGTGCAACGCGTAGAGACTGACACCAAAGTCAAAAAGAACCACATCGACTTCGACACAGTCACCAAAAAAGACTCCTCACGCTACAAAGACCTTCCCCAAGTGGTGAAAACTGAAGGGAAGAAGGGCCTACGCGTGCGCAAATACGAGGTGACCACAGTTGATGGTGTCGTAGAATCACAAGAAAAAATCTACGACGAGGTGGACAGGAAACCCGTTGACCGGGTCATCGTGGTCGGAACCAAGGAACGTCCAGCGCCCGTGCCGGCACCGGCCCGCACATCGTCAAGCTCATCCTCGAACTCGTCAGGGTCCTCAAGCTCATCCTCGAACTCGTCAGGGTCCTCAAGCTCATCAGGGTCCACCAGCGCCGCATCCGGTGACGTCTGGGCGAAACTCGCCCAATGCGAATCTGGAGGTAACCCAGCCACCAACACTGGCAACGGCTACTACGGGATGTACCAATTCTCGCTTCCCACCTGGAAAGCAGTAGGCGGAACCGGACTTCCCAGCGACGCATCGGCAGCAGAACAAACCAAACGCGCCAAAATCCTCCAAGCCCGCTCAGGCTGGGGACAATGGCCCGCATGCTCCTCAAAACTCGGGTTGCGCTAACTACCACAGCCACCTGACCAGAGCACAACACACAACACCCCGCGTGTGACACCAGTCATTACGCGGGGTGTTCGCATCCCACCACGCCGAAACCGTTTAGGCTTTTGCCATGGACACTTCACCCAACACGCTCCTTGGTCCCGCCCACATTCGGGAACTCGCACAGGAGTGCGGAGTGACCCCCACAAAAACCAAAGGACAAAACTTCCTGCACGACGCCGGCACCGTCCGCAAAATCGTGCGCCTGTCCGGAGTGGCCCCCACTGACCAAGTCCTCGAAGTGGGACCCGGACTCGGATCCCTGACCCTTGGCCTGCTGGACGCCGGATGTCACGTCACCGCCATCGAACTCGACGACGTCCTCGCCCCCCACCTGGCCGGAACCGTCGAACGATTCCAACCCGGCGCATCGCAACGCCTCACCGTCGTCCACGGCAACGCACTCGAGGTCACCGAACTACCCGACCCCCAACCCACCGCACTCGTCGCGAACCTGCCCTACAACGTGTCCGTGCCCATCTTGCTCACCATCCTCGAACGATTCCCCACCATTACCCGTGTCATGGTCATGGTCCAACGCGAAGTCGCAGACCGCCTCGTTGCGCCCCCAGGGTCACGCACCTACGGAACCCCCTCCGCGAAACTCGCCTGGTATGGAACCGCGAACCGTGCCATGAAAGTTGGGCGCAACGTTTTCTGGCCAGCACCCAACGTCGACTCCGCACTTGTCTACCTCGACCGCACCATGCCCGTCACCACTTCGGCCTCCCAACGCGACGTCTTCGCTGTCATCGACGCCGCCTTCGCACAACGCCGCAAAACCCTCCGCCAAGCACTCGCAGGAATCGCCGGGAACTCACAACGCGCATCGACCATCCTTGAGGCAGCGGGTGTCCCCCCAACAGCACGAGGAGAACAACTCACCATCCACGACTTCGCCCGCATCGCCGAGGCGATGACACCCAAGGAACCCGTGTGTCCCTCACCGCGCGAACTTTTTGGTCCCCACACAACCCAGGTAACAGCCCGAGCGCCAGGGAAAGTCAACTTGTCTCTCCGGGTGGGGGCGGTCCGAGACGACGGATACCACCCCCTCATTAACGTCTTCCAGGCCGTGAACCTCTACGAAGAAGTCACCGCGACGACAGCACCAGAGGACACCATCCACCTCACCGTGCACGGACCGGGAGCCAAATATGTACCCCTGGGGGAAACAAACCTGGTCACACGCGCGGCGCGCCTGCTCCAACAGCACACGGGGTATGCCGGTGGCGCCCACATCACCATCACCAAAGCAGTGCCTGTGGCCGGTGGAATGGCGGGTGGCTCCGCTGACGCAGCCGCCACCCTTGTTGCTCTCAACGAACTGTGGAACCTGTCCCTGTCGAGTGAAGAACTGAGCGTTCTTGGGGCCAAGCTGGGTGCGGATGTTCCGTTTGCCCTGCTGGGTGGGACCGCTGTGGGAACAGGGACAGGCACTGACCTTACCCCCTTGCCGGGAGCGGGGGAGTGTCATTGGGTGTTCGCGTTGCGCTCTGCCGGGCTTTCCACTCCAGCGGTGTTCCAACGGTTTGATACCTTAGCCCCCAGCCCGAGCGAACTCGACGATGCGCATAACAAGGACCTGTATGAGGCGATCCGGGCCGGTGATTCGGTGGGCGTGGGAAAGGCCTTGCACAATGACCTGCAGGTGGCTGCCCTTGATATGGCTCCCGATCTGCAACTCACCATAGATCTCGTGCGCGAGTGTGGCGCCTTGGGGGTGCTGGTGTCCGGATCCGGACCCACTGTTGCAGCCTTGGCGCGTGATGCGCAGCATGCGACAAGTATCGCTGAGGAACTGATCGCTGAAGGTGTGTGTGCCAACGCGTTTACCACCGTAGGGCCGGTGCGAGGTGCGCACACGGTGTAACGGCAAGGCGATGCTCGCCTGGGTGAGGCTGGCATCGGGTGAGACATCATTGGTTGGCGGCGAGCATGGCGGCAACAGGTTCCACCGCTGACCGTAGTTCTGTGAGGGCCCGTAGTTGGGCGCCGAGGTCGTTTTCTGCGAGCCGCCACGGGACACCCCGTATTCGCTTTCGAGGATTTCGGCGCGCACTACTGTACCGCGCGGTAGGTCTCCTCGAACGATTTTGCGGCATGGTGATGTGGGTGGGTGATGCGTGAGAAAATGGGTGACGATGGCACACTTACTTGGCGCAGAAGCAGTTCACTTAGAGTTCCCCACCAAGGTTGTTTTTGATTCGGTGACGATCGGGATCAATGAGGGGGACCGGATCGGTATCGTGGGGCGCAATGGGGATGGAAAGTCCTCGTTGCTGAAGGTTCTCGCGCAACGTCTTGAACCGGATTCTGGGCGTGTCACGTGGCGCAATGGTGTGCATGTGGGTGTCCTCGATCAGACGGACACCTTGGATCAGGACGACACTGTGGGGCACGCCATTGTGGGTGACGCGGCTGACCACGAGTGGGCGTCTGACCCAAAAATTCGCGATGTACTAGCCGGGTTGGTCCCGGATCTTGACTGGGATGCACGAGTTGGGGACCTGTCTGGTGGGCAGCGTCGCCGGGTGGCGTTAGCGAAACTGCTGGCGGGTGATTGGGACGTGCTGGCGCTCGATGAGCCAACGAACCACCTCGACGTGGAGGGGATCACCTGGTTGGCGCAGCACCTGAAGCGCCGATGGTCGGCGAATCAGGGTGGGCTGTTTGTGGTTACCCACGACCGGTGGTTCCTTGATGAGGTGTGTAACCTCACGTGGGAGGTTCACGACCGTATTATTGAACCCTTTGAAGGCGGGTATGCTGCCTACATTTTGCAGCGGGTGGAACGTGACCGGCAGGCGTCGGTTGTGGAGGCGAAACGCCAGAACCTGATGCGTAAGGAACTCGCCTGGTTGCGGCGGGGTGCTCCTGCACGGACGTCAAAACCGAAGTTCCGTATTGATGCGGCCAACCAGTTGATTGCCAATGAACCGCCACCACGGAACCCAGTGGAGTTGTCGCAAATGGCGACAGCGCGTTTGGGTAAGGACGTGGTTGATCTGATCGATGCGGGGTTTGCCTATGGTGACAACGAGGTTCTTCGTGATGTGACCTGGCGGATCGCCCCGGGGGAGCGGACCGGCATCCTTGGTGTCAACGGTGCCGGGAAATCGACGTTACTGAAGCTTGTCACTGGTGAACTGTCTCCGACGTCGGGGCGGGTAAAGCACGGGAAAACTGTGCAAGTAGCCACTTTGAATCAAGAACTGGAAGGGCTGCGGGAAGTTGCGCAGGACCGGGTGTCGGATGTGATTGCCCGCAAGCGCACAACCTATGTCACTGGCGGGAAGGAAATGACGCCAGGGCAGATGCTCGAACGTCTTGGTTTCACGAATACGCAGCTTGCTACTCCAGTCAAGGATTTGTCGGGTGGGCAGCAACGGAGGCTGCAGTTTTTGTTGCTGCTCCTTGATGAACCGAACGTTCTGATCCTGGATGAGCCAACGAACGACCTGGACACGGACATGCTGGCTGCCATGGAAGATCTGTTGGACACCTGGCCAGGAACGTTGTTGGTGATTTCGCACGACCGGTATTTCTTGGAACGGGTGACCGACCAGCAGTATGCAGTGTTGAATGGGCAGATGCGGCATCTTCCTGGTGGGGTTGATGAGTATTTGGCGCTGTCCGCGCAGGTGTCTGCTCAACGTGTTGGTCGTGGACGTTCTGGTGGCGCATCGTCTGTGGCTCCCCACGATTCTGGTTCTTCCCGGGCTCATGGCGTCTCCGATAACGCAGGGGGTAGCTCATCGGGTGTCAGTAGCGCGGATATTCGGGCTGCGAAAAAGGATCTTGCCCGTATTGAACGCCGGTTAGCGAAGATTGAGGAAGCTGAGGCGAAAATTCATGCCGACATGGCCGCTCACGCCACGGATTACGAGAAAACGGCGGCATTGGACGCGCAACTTCGGGATCTGGCGGTCGAGCGTGACGACTTAGAAATGCAGTGGTTAGAAGCCTCAGAGATTACGGGCTGACACACGTTTGCCAGTAACTCTTTGTCTCATCGGAGCAATCGAATGTTTTTTCATGCTTAGCAAGCGGGCACGGACCGTAGCGCAATCAGCCGCATATTTCATGATCGTCGTGAGCGCGCTGTGGAGCATTGTCTTCGCACTGCAACCGTGGCGTGTATGTATGGAAGACGACTCAGCGATGGGCTGCCCCGCGCTACCACGCGACACAATACTGATGACTATTGGTGTAGTTGTCTTTATTGTTGCGTGCGGCGCTGCTCTGTGTCTTAGGCAAGGTTGTCGAATTGGTGGGTGAGGGTGCGCAGGATGTCTGCACCAGCGGCGCGTTGTTCGGGGGTGAGGGCTGCCACGACCTGGTGTTCAATGTCGAGCAGTTGGGTGAGCGCCTGATCAACGAGTTCGCGTCCGGCGTCGGTCAGCTCCACTAAGACGCCACGGCGGTCATCAGGGGAGGGCTTGCGCCGGACTAGCCCGCGTGCCTCTAACCTGTCGATGCGGTTCGTCATGGTCCCTGACGTCACCATGGTGTGGGTGACCAGTGCGCCTGGTGACAGCGTGTAGGGTGCGCCTGATCGGCGCAACGCCACCAGCACGTCGAACTCCCAGGTTTCCACGCCGTTGGCAACAAACACAGACCGTCGTACTCGATCCAGGTAACGGTCAAGCCGGCTAATGCGGGAAAGCAACGCGAACGGGGACACATCGAGGTCAGGGCGTTCACGTTCCCAGGCCGCAATGATCCGGTCCACATCGTCGCGTTCGGTCATAACCCGATATTACTTGATGTCGAGAATCTTGATGCGACGGCGAGGTGGGCGTCGTGTACGCCGTGCTGGACAAGGGGGCAGTGGATAACCACAGCGGCGGGCACCCACACTGTGTGGGTGCCCGCCGCGAGGAACTACTGGATGAACGGTGCGGTCTAGTGGGTGTCTTCAGCGCTGATTTCGCTGCGATCCCCGGACCACAAGGTGTGGAATGTGCCGTCCCGGTCGGTGCGCTTGTAGGTGTGTGCACCAAAGAAGTCACGCTGCCCCTGCACCAAGGATGCTGGCAGGCGCTCGGCGCGCAAACCGTCGTAGTACGCCAGTGAGGAGGAGAACGCTGGGGTGGGAAGTCCTGCTTGGACCGCGGTGATGATGGTGCGACGCCATGCGTCTTGGGCTTGGGTCACTGCGTCACGGAAGTACGGCGCTGCAAGGAGAACGACAAGGTTGGGGTCCTGCGCGTACGCCTCAGTGATGCGGTTGAGGAACTGTGCTCGAATGATGCAGCCACCACGCCAGATCTTCGCGATGTCGCCCTTCTTAATGTCCCACCCGTATTCTTTGGCGCCTTCGATAATGGCGTCAAAACCTTGGGAGTATGCAACGATCTTCGACGCGTACAAGGCTTGACGGACATCCTCGATGAAGGCGTCGCGGTTGTCCACCGTGACGGTACCGCCACCGGGGAGGTTGCGGGAAGCAGCACGCTGCGCTGGTTTGGATGACAAGGCACGGGCAAAGACTGCCTCAGCGATCCCCGAGACGGGCACACCCAAGCCAAGCGCGGTTTGCACGGTCCACACGCCGGTTCCCTTGGAACCCGCTTGGTCAAGGATCACATCGACAAGTGGTTGCCCGGTGGCTGCGTCGACCTGCCGCAGGACTTCAGCGGTGATCTCGATGAGGTAGGACTCCAGTTCGCCGCGGTTCCACTCGTCGAAGACGTCAGCGATCTCGGGTGCGGACAAACCAGCGACGTTTCGGAGCAGGTCGTAGGCCTCAGCGATGAGTTGCATGTCCGCGTACTCGATGCCGTTGTGGATCATTTTCACGAAGTGGCCCGCACCGTCGGTGCCTACGTGTGTCACGCAGGGTTCACCTTCGGCGACAGCGGCGATGGTAGCGAGGATAGGGCCGAGCGTTGCATAGGATTCGGCGGTCCCACCAGGCATAATGGAGGGGCCGTTGAGGGCGCCTTCTTCACCACCAGAGATTCCTGCCCCCACAAAGTGGATGCCGGTGTCGCGGACTGCTTGTTCCCGGCGGATCGTGTCTGTGAACAGGGCGTTTCCACCGTCGACGATGATGTCGCCTGGTTCGAACACCTCAACGAGCTGGTTGATGACAGCGTCGGTTGGTCCACCGGCTTTCACCATGATGATGGCGGTGCGTGGGCGGGCGAGGGAATCAGCAAATTCTTGGACGGATTCGGCGACGAGGAACCCTGCTTCAGGGTGGGCGTCGGCCACGGCGCGGGCTTTGTCGACGGATCGGTTGTAAATGGCGACGGTGTTGCCCTCACGCGAGGCGAGGTTACGGGCGAGGTTTGACCCCATGACCGCCATACCGACTACGCCGATGTTTGCCTGTGGTTGTGACACGAATGCTCCTTGTGGTGTGCAGTGGGTTGGCATCGTTTTTCTACCCGCCCATTATAAGTCTGATTTATAGCTCTGGGCGGGGTGCGTCTTCCCATACGGGACTCAACTCCCGGCAGGTGCGGTGCATGATGTGGGTGAGCGCCGCGTGCGCTCTTTCAGCGTCTCCGGTTGCGATGGCGTGCGCAACTTCTTCATGTCGGTCCAGGGTGATGGTAGCCGGGTGGGTGGGCATCATTCCGTGGGTGCTTCGCCCGCGGATGACCTCACCAATTGCGCGGTCAAGCGCAGCGAACATTTCATTACCCGAGGCGCGAAGAAGGGCCCGGTGGAAGTCGGTGTCGAGGGTGGCGAAGGCATCGACGTCGCCGGCGTCACCGGCTTTGCGCATGGCAGCGGCTAACGCCAGGAGTGTGTCTTTTGCCTGTCGATGCGCGTGCTGCGCTGCGAGGACCGCGGCGGCTGGTTCGACGGCGGCGCGCAGTTCAGTGAGCGACCGCAGTTGGGCACCTTGGTCAGGGCCATCCATGCGCCACCGCACGATGTGTGGGTTCAGGACATTCCAGTGGTCGATGCTGCGCACTCTGATGCCGAGACGTTTGACTGATTCAGTCAGCCCAAGAGATTCCAGGACGCGCAGTGCTTCGCGGATGACAGATCGGGAGACCCCAAAGTCCTGTTCGAGTTGCTCGGCGACCATGATCGTGCCGGGAGGCATTGCGCCGTGGGTGATGGTGCGTCCGAGGGAATCGACGACGCGGTCATGGAGGCTGGACATGGGAAAAGATTACCGCCCCGGGGCACCTGGACATGCGCACCGGGGCGGTAAGACAGAGGGCTCTTAGGACGCTTTAAGTGCGTCCTTGAGCTTGATCCGCGCACCAGATCGGCGGATGGCGTTGGAATAAATTTTGGAGGTGAGTGTCAGGAGCAGCGGGATCGTGATGACCGCCAGTGCCAGGGCGAGGTACACCTCGGTTGTGGATGCGACTCCGAATGCGGAGCGGATCGGCATGACGATGGGGGAAGTAAGGGGGATGTAGGAGGCGATGGTCACCAGTGAGGATTCGGGGTCATTGGGAGCGATAGCCACACCAATCATGTACGCGCCCACGATGAGGAGCATGGGCACCGTGATGACTGATCCGAGGTCCTCTTGCCGGGAGACCAACGCCCCAAGCGCGGCAAAGACGAGCGCGTAGACAGCGAATCCGAGGAGGAACCACAGGAGTACCCAACCACCGACCGCCGTGATGTCGATGTCGAATCCGTCAGTCATGCCCAGGGCGTTTGCCGTGATGACTCCGGACAAAACATAAAGCCCAACTTGGATCAGGGACACCAGGCCAATGCCAATGACCTTTCCAGTGAGGAGTTGGGAGGGGCGCACTGAGGCGAGGAGAACTTCGACAACTCGTGACGATTTTTCTTCCACCACACCTTGGGCGACAGACATGCCGCCGCCAAAAATCCCCAGGTAGAGCAAAAACCCAACGATGGATCCAACAAGGTATTGGGAGCCTTCAACTTCCGCGGGTGGGTCAAGCGATTCGGTGGGGACATCAGTGATGGCGTACGCGTCTGTGATCGCTTCGGGGGAGACCCCTGCTTCTTGGGCAAGGTTGGCGATCCGGGTTTGCTGGAGGATGGAGGCAACCGCAGTGGAAATATCTGAGTCGAGTGATTCTTTGACGACTGCGGTGATATCGGTGCCAGTGCCCGTGAGGAAGGCGTCAACGTTGCCGTCGCTCACGGCGGTGCGCGCGTCAGCATCGTTGTCAAATGTCGTGATGCTGGTGGAAATATCTTGTGCCTCGAGGATTGAGACGGTGGCTTGGCCAACGTCTTCAGTGTCGGGGACAACACCAAGCGCCACGGCTTTTTCTTGTGCGGAGAAAATATTGGCAACAATAAGTCCACCGATGATGAGGGCAACAAAAACGAGTGTGGAGATGATGGTGGCTTTGTTGCGGAGGTGGACGCTGAGTTCACGTCCGGCGACCAGGCGGATCGCTGTCATGGGGGAGAGCTGAGTGGTAGCCATGGTCAGGCCTCCTTTGGGGTAGCGGTGACGACATCGCGGAAGAGGTCAGCCAGGGGGACTCGGGCGCGGCCAAAGAATTCCACATCGCCGACACTGCTTGCTGCGGCAAGCAATTGTTGATGGGCGCCGGGCTGGGTCACGAGGAAAGTGACGTCCTGTGGGGTGGAGTCGAGGATGTCGATGCCTGGTGTCGGGGTGAGCCACGGCGCGTCAGGTGTGGGGGAAGCTAGGGCAAGCCGCCAGCGGTCTCCGCCGCGTGCCCGCAGTTCGTCTGCTGTTCCGACTGCCACCATGGACCCGGCGGAGATGATCCCGATGCGGGTACACAATCGTTCGACCAGGTCAAGTTGGTGGGAGGAGAAAATGACGGGGGCGCCAGCTTTGGCGCGGTCGGTGAGAACACCGCTCATGACGTCAACGGCCACGGGGTCGAGCCCGGAGAAGGGTTCGTCCAGGATGAGGATGTCCGGGTTGTGGACGAGTGCGGCGGCGAGTTGGACGCGTTGTTGGTTTCCCAGTGACAACGATTGAACCAGGTCGCCTCGGCGTTCGCCGATGCCGAGGCGGTCGGTCCATTCTTCAGTGGCTGATTGTGCTTCGCGCGGGCTTAGTCCGTGAAGACGGGCAAGGTAGGTGAGTTGTTCACCGACTTTCATTTTTGGGTACAGGCCACGTTCTTCGGGCATGTAACCGATGCGTTGGCGCGAGGCGAAATCGACGGGTTTTCCGTCCCAGGTAACCGACCCGGAGGTGGCATCCAGAACTCCGAGTGCGATGCGCATGGTGGTGGATTTTCCGGCACCGTTTGATCCGACGAACCCGAAGATCTCTCCGGAGTCGACGTGGAAACTCAAGTCGTTGAGGGCGCGAAGGTCACTGTAGTCCTTCGTGAGTGAAGCAAATTCGAGACGCATTCGTCTTCCTTGGGTTGTGTAGGGACTCGAATTGACCCTACCGGGTGACGCTGATCTCAAGCTTCATACTTTGGGTGGAGTTTGGGTGTTCTCCTGGTGGACCCGGTGCGGTCACATGGTGGGCAAAAGAGCTTAGGCGGAGTGTATCGGACCGTGATCACCGACGAGGCGTGGTTTTCGTTCCAGACCAGCGAGCCCATTCCAGGCAAGGTTGACCAGGTGTGCGGCAACTTCCTCTTTTTTGAGTTGGCGAGAATCGAGCCAGTGTTGCCCGGTGAGTGCGACCATGCCCACGAGCATTTGTGCGTAAATCGGTGCCGTGCGCGGGTCAAGCCCTCGGCGCCGGAACTGTTCAGCGAGGAGGTGTTCGACTTCACTGGCGACATCCCCAATGAGTGACGAGAACGACCCCGTGGCCTGTGCCACAGGTGAATCGCGGACAAGAACCCGAAAACCGGCTTCATTCGTCTCAATATAGTCAAGCAGAGCAAATGTCATGCGTTCCACGATGATTTTTGGGTGGCCACCCAGATCAAGCGCACTCGTGAGTGCTCCTGTGAGGGCTTGAATTTCTCGGTCCACAACAACCGCGTAGACTCCTTCTTTGCCGCCAAAGTGCTCGTAGACCACGGGTTTTGAGACTGAAGCGCGTGCTGCGATCTCTTCAATGCTGGCGCCTTCAAACCCTTTTTCTGCAAAGAGTGTTCGGGACACAGCGACGAGCTGTTCACGTCGTTCATGAGCTGTCATTCGGGAACGTCCAGGACGTTTGGAGTCTGCTGCCACCCCTCCATCATGCCCCACCCGAATTTGGCTTTGGAGATTTTCCTGGCAAGATAGTGACCGACCGAGCACGAAAGAGTCACCACAACCACTCGGAAACGGGTACGATGGTGACGCGACGTGGTCGATCCGCCTTGGTGTAATTGGCAGCACAGGGGTTTTTGGTGCCCTTAGTTCAGGTTCGAGTCCTGGGGGCGGAGCAACCTGAGGAGCCCACAATGGGCCCAGGTCTTTTTATTTTCCTCGCATCACGTCTCTACAGAGCATGGGGGAGTCCGCGTGACAACCGCTCAGCCCGCAGCCGTCATTATTCTTGCAGCAGGTGAAGGGACGCGGATGCGATCCGCCACTCCCAAAGTTCTGCATACATTGGCAGGACGTTCCATGCTCGGCCACGCCATGGCCGCAGCGCAGGGGCTTCGTCCCCAGCGCATCGCTGTTGTGGTCCGCCACCGGCGTGATCTCGTGGCGGCGCACGCACTGGAACTCAACCCAGCAGCCCTCATCGTTGACCAAGACGACATCCCTGGAACAGGGCGCGCCGTCCAATGCGCTGTGTCCGTCCTTGATGCAACCGTGCACGCTGCTGAAGCAGCACAGGCAGTGGACAACGGACATGAAGAGGGCACGTTGTCAGAGGGGTTGTCAGGGCCAGTCGTGGTCATCGCTGGAGATGTGCCCATGCTCGACAGTGAAACCCTCGCTGAACTTCTTGCCGCCCACACTGCAGACAACAACGCAGTCACCGTCCTCACCACTGAGCTTGACGACGCTAGTGGCTACGGCCGCATCCTGCGTGACGAACACGGCAACGTGGCTGGCATCGTTGAACACAAAGACGCCACCGACGAACAACGCGCCATCACCGAAATTAACTCCTCCATTTACGTCTTTGACGCAGTTGTCCTCCGCCGTGCCCTAGGAGAGGTGACCACAGACAACGCTCAAGGCGAGGTGTACCTCACCGACGTCCTCGCCCTCGCCCGCAACGAAGGTGGCTCCGTCCGTGCCGTGCGCACCGATGACCCCTGGCTTGTTGAAGGAGCCAATGACCGCGCCCAGTTCGCTGTTCTGCGCGCCGAGTTTAACCGGCGCATCGTTGAGCAATGGATGCGCGACGGCGTGACCATTGTGGACCCAGCAACCACCTGGATCGACGTTCAGGTTGAACTTGCCCCCGACGTCACCATTCTCCCCAACACCCAACTCCACGGCACCACCACGGTGGCGTCTGACGCCACCATCGGTCCAGACACCACACTCGACAGTGTCGACGTTGGGCAGGGAGCCACCATCATCCGCACCCACGGATCAGACGCAACAATCGGTGCTGGCGCAACGGTCGGGCCCTTCGCCTACCTGCGACCCGGAACCAACCTCGGTGACGCCGGCAAGATCGGCACCTTCGTCGAAACGAAAAACGCCACCATTGGTCGCGGCTCCAAAGTCCCTCACCTGTCCTACGCAGGAGACGTCACCATCGGTGAAGAAACCAACATCGGAGCTGGCTCAATCTTCGTCAACTATGACGGCGTCAACAAACACCACTCCACAGTCGGCTCGCACGCCCGCACCGGTGCGAACACCCTGTTTGTTGCCCCAGTTCACCTCGGCGATGGGGTATACACCGCAGCCGGAACCGTGGTCCGTCGCTCCGTACCGTCGGGAAGCCTTGCCGTGTCCGCCTCGGCGCAACGTAACATTGACCGGTGGGTGGAACGCCGCCGCCCTGGAACCAAAGCTGCGGAAGCAGCTGCGGCGCACAGCGATAACTCCACCCCAGCAAACCCGGCTCTGGGTGCGCAAGCGCTCGCAGAGTTGGCTCAAGCCGGATCATTGCCCGCACATCCGATGCCGTCCTCTGCAGACGATGCGCGATCCGGAAGCACACCCTCGGACGCCAGCGTCCCAGACGAAGGAAGCAAATAGTCCATGACCGGAATCATGTCTCCCGATGGCACCAAGCGTCTCGTGTTAGTTTCTGGACGAGCGCACCCAGAACTGGCGGCATCTGTTGCTCAGGAATTGGGCACCGACCTTCTCCCGACTTCTGCGTATGATTTCGCGAATGGTGAGATTTACGTCCGGTTCGGTGAAAGTGTCCGTGGGGCTGACGTGTACGTCCTTCAGTCACATACTGCTCCTATTAACCAGTGGATTATGGAGCAGCTCATTATGGTCGATGCGCTGCGCCGCGCCTCCGCGAAAACCATCACCGCTGTCCTCCCGTTTTATGGGTATGCCCGTCAGGACAAGAAGCACAAAGGTCGCGAACCGATTTCTGCGCGCTTGATCGCTGACATGTTTGCTACCGCAGGCGCTGACCGCATGATGAGCGTGGATCTCCACACCGCTCAGTTGCAAGGATTCTTTAATGGCCCCGTGGACCACCTGTGGGCGATGCCTCTCCTGACCGACTATGTTCGTTCACGAGTTGACCTGCCGAACGTGACGGTCGTGTCCCCTGATGCGGGTCGTATTAAGGTAGCAGAGAAGTGGGCGGCAAAGCTGGGCGGAAACCCTCTGGCATTCGTTCACAAAACCCGTGACATTACACGACCGAACCAGTCAGTGGCGAACCGAGTCGTGGGTGATGTTGCTGGTCGCACTTGTGTGCTTGTTGACGACCTCATTGACACTGGTGGCACGATCGCTGAGGCTGTGCGGGTGTGCTTGGAGTCTGGTGCAAAAGACGTCATTGTCGCGGCAACGCACGGTGTGTTGTCAGACCCCGCTGCCCGCCGCTTGTCCGAATGCGGGGCGCGTGAAGTCATTGTGACCGACACTCTCCCCATTACCGCTGACAAACGTTTTGACCAGTTGACGGTGCTGTCCATTGCACCGCTTATTGCGCGCGCTATTGAAGAAGTCTTCGCAGACGGTTCTGTGACCTCACTCTTTGACGGTAACGCCTAACAACCCGATATACTGAAAAGCGTGCCTCGGCGAGGGAGAGGCTGACCTCCAGTCAGCGCACTCCGTAATCGACTGGGCGGACCGCGCTTGCGCGCCCGTGCTCTCGAGGTAGATACACACCACGCAACCGCGTCCAACCCTAAGGATCATCATGTCTGACGTGAAACTCGTCGCTTCTGCTCGCACTTCATTTGGTAAAGGTGCAGCTCGCCAACTTCGCCGCGATGGCCACGTGCCCGCAGTCATCTACTCGCACGGTTCCGCCGCAGAGCACATCTACCTTGACGGTCACGAAGTGTTCCTCACCGTGAAAAACCACCGCTCGTCACTCCTCAACATTGACCTCGATGGTGAGGTGAAGACCGTCATCATCAAGGATGTTCAGCGCGACCCTATTGGTCGAGTTGTTGAGCACATCGACTTCCTTGCTGTGAAAAAGGGTGAGAAGTCCACCGTTGAGGTTCCTGTTGTTCTCGTGGGCGAAGCTGCTGCTGGCGCCCAGGCAACCCTTGAGCTCATGAAGGCCACCGTAGAAGCCGACGTGTCAGTTCTTCCCGAGAACGTGGAGGTTTCCGTAGACGGTCTCGAAGCGGGTACCGTTCTTTACGTCAAGGACGTCACCCTTCCTGACGGTCAAGTCTTCATCAACGAAGACGACCAGGTCGTTGCCGTTGTCAACGAAATCCGCACCGCGGACGAGTCCTCAGACGACGAGGCAACTGACTCCGAGTAATTCCACGTCACGCATCAGGACACTCCCAGGAGTTCCTGTGTGACAGCAAACGTTTCCAGTGCCTGCCACTTCGGTGGCAGGCACTGACGTCTCACCACCTGAGTGACACCATGAAGGATTGTGATCATGACACCTGACCCCAGCTCAACACTGTTGATTGTTGGATTAGGGAATCCTGGCCCCAAGTATGCTGCGAACCGTCACAACCTTGGTCACATGGTCCTTGATGTGCTGGCCGGTCGCGCCAACGCGACATTCACATCACACCGCAGCAACGCAGATGTTGCCCGCATCCGGCTGGGTATTCTGCCCGGGGGGCGTCCTGGCCCCTCAGTGATCCTTGCCAAACCACGAACCTACATGAATGTGTCCGGTGGCCCGGTGGCAGCACTGGCCGCCTACTATGGGGTGGACCCAGAATCGATCATCGTTGTTCACGACGAACTTGACATCCCCGCCGGCGACATCAAATGCAAAATCGGTGGTGGAGAAGGCGGACATAATGGTCTCAAAGACATCACCAAGGCGCTAGGCACTAAGAACTACATCCGTGTTCGCGGCGGAATTGGTCGACCACCAGGACGGATGGATGTCGCCGACTATGTGCTGAAAAACTTCTCCTCATCCGAGATCAAAGAACTCCCGTTGTTCCTCAACGACCTCGCTGACTGTGTGGAACTCATCGCTACCGACGGTGTGCACGCTGCGCAAAGCAAATACCACACGAAAACCATTGCCCCCTGACGCAGCGGACACCACCGCGATACGTCAAGAACGACCCAGGGCAATCCCCTCCAACCGGTCACGGTCCGCAACCGTGACATGGCGCTGCCCAGACAACGTGATGACACCATCAACTTCTAGTTCTGTCAGCCGCCTACTGAACGTTTCCGCTGTCAGCCCCAACAACGACGCCACGTCTTTTTTCGCGGCAGACAACCGAAACGACTCGCTCCCAGCATGCCGCACGGCATCAAGAAGGTACCGGGCAACCCGCACCGATGCGGTGTCACCCGCCAACGCTGTCACGGTGCGGTCCAAGTGCCGAACCCGTGTGGACAGATGCCCCAGCATAGCCCAGGCGATACCAGGGTAAACCGAGAGCAAATCCTTCAAATCAGAAGCACGAAGAACACAAATCTCCGCTGCGTCGACAACCTGTGCATAGTGGTCGGCAGTGTATGGAGTGAGCACACTGTGCTCCCCAAGGAACTGCCCCTCAGTCAGGACATCCAGAACCTGTTCCCGACCCTCAGCAGTGACATGGAAAGTCTTCACTGACCCAGTGTGGACAACGAACAACTGCTGCACAGCACTGCCATGGGAATACAGGATGTGCCGAGCCGGGAAGAACCGTGGCGTCACCTGCTGGGCAATCGCACGCAGCGCATCGGCAGGTAAATGGGCAAACAAGGGCACCTGCCCAACCAACGCTGCACGTGCCGCCACGGAATGATCCACATCATGGGGACCCATATGACCTCTTTCATCAGACCCCACCCGCAAAACTGACCAGGGGCAAGGATTTGTCAGTACTCCCACACCACACTAGAGGAACCACGAACACCGTGTTGTTCACAGCAGACACGGTCACCTGACAAAGGAGTATCGACAAGGCAACAGGAACTTTCCGCACCGAACCATTCACCTGCCCAAGCTGCGTGAAGAAGATCGAAGGGGCAGTACAACGGATCCCTGGGGTCAGCAAGGTGCACGTGGGCTTCGCCACCTCAAAAGTGACCGTCACCTTTGATGACGCCGCCGTTGCACCAGACGCGATCACAGCACGCATCTCCACATTAGGGTACCCGGTCACCTCAGTACAGATCACGAAGTAACAGGAGGGGAATCATGAATGCGTATCGGCGTATCAGTGTGTGGGTGGCAGCGGGTTTACTCGCTGCTGCAGGGGCCACGCACCTGGGTGGGGCCAGCACATGGAGTGACGGGTTCCTCGTTGCTGCCGCGATTGCGGGCGGTGTCCTCATTGTTCGCGACGCTGGGGTGGCACGTGATGCGGGCATCGACAGTTACCGTGGGTCCCTGATGCCCCAGGATAAAGCCGTCGTGGTGGAAGAACTTGCTCACACGCCTGGCGGGGTTGCCATGGTGGGGGATGCTCATTCACGAAGCGTCAGTTCTTGCGGTGGTTCTCAACGCCCTCAGACTTGTCCGCATGAGCCCGCGTCACACCAACAGCAACCGACCACGGGGTGCCGCCCCCCAAGGGGCGGCACCACCCACTGGTCAGTCAAGCAACGACACGTCCCGCACTGCACCCTTGTCGGCGGACAACGCCATCGCGGCGTAGGCCTTCAACGCGGCAGACACTGTGCGGTCACGGTTGCGTGGCTTGTACCCGCCAGCTTCTTCGAGTGCGGCCCGGCGTTGTGCCAGGGTCGCCTCGTCGACGTCAAGGGTGATGGAACGGTCCGGGATGTTGATCGTGATGATGTCACCATCTTCAACCAGGGCGATCGTGCCACCGGCTGCAGCTTCAGGAGACACGTGACCAATAGAAAGCCCCGAGGTGCCACCAGAGAACCGACCATCAGTGATCAGTGCGCACTTCGCGCCCAGGCCGCGTCCCTTGAGGAAAGCAGTGGGGTAGAGCATCTCCTGCATCCCTGGGCCCCCTTTGGGGCCTTCGTACCGCACCACAACAACGTCACCCTCAGTAACTCGCTTGGTGAGGATCGCATCGACGGCGTCTTCTTGAGATTCCACAACAACAGCCGGTCCAGTGAAGGTCCAAATGGATTCATCAACACCGGCTGTTTTCACTACGCACCCGTCAATAGCGATGTTGCCGCGAAGCACCGCCAGCCCACCATCTTGGGAGTAAGCGTGCTCAACATCGCGGATGCACCCACCGGCAGCGTCGGTGTCTAATGACTCCCACCGCTCTGACTGCGAGAACGCCAACGCTGAGCGTTGGCACCCAGGGGCGGCATGGAAGAGCTCAAGTGCGGTGTCTGTCGCGGCACCGGAACGGATGTCCCAGTCGGCGAGCCACTGCTTCAGGGTGGGGGTGTGCACGGTGGACACCTCAGTGTTGAGGAGCCCGGCCCGGTTGAGTTCTCCCAAAATCGCTGGGACACCGCCCGCGCGGTGAACGTCTTCCATCAGGTAGGTGCCGTTGGGGGCGACCTTACACAGGCACGGAACTTTCCGGGACAGCTCGTCGATGTCGCTCATTGTGAACGGAACATCTCCCTCTTGTGCAGCGGCAAGAAGGTGCAGGATCGTGTTGGTGGACCCACCCATCGCGATGTCCAGTGACATGGCGTTTTGGAACGCGTCAAAGGAGGCAATGGCGCGCGGTAACACTGAGTGATCATCGTCGTGGTAGTAACGCTTGGTGATGTCCACAATGGCACGGCCCGCGTCCTCGTACAACGCCCGGCGTGCAGTGTGCGTGGCCAGGGTGGAGCCGTTACCAGGAAGAGACAACCCGAGTGCTTCGGTGAGGCAGTTCATCGAGTTGGCCGTGAACATCCCAGAACACGACCCACACGTGGGGCACGCGTTCTCTTCGATTTGTTGCAGATCCGCATCAGAGATGGAGTCATCAACAGCACCCGACATGGCGTGCACCAGGTGCAGGCGCTTGGTGACTTTCCCATCAACAAGGGTCGCTGTGCCGCCTTCCATGGGCCCACCGGAGACAAACACCGTGGGGATGTTCAAGCGGAGAGCGGCGTTGAGCATACCTGGGGTGATCTTGTCACAGTTGGAAATACAAATGAGAGCGTCAGCGCAGTGCGCCTCCACCATGTATTCCACAGAGTCAGCAATGAGATCACGTGAAGGGAGGGAGTACAACATACCGCTGTGTCCCATCGCGATCCCGTCATCAACGGCGATCGTGTTGAACTCACGGGGGATACCTCCGGCCTCTTTAATGGCTTCTGAGACAATCCGACCCACGGGTTGCAAGTGCGTGTGACCGGGGACGAACTCGGTGAAGGAGTTCGCGACGGCAATAATAGGTTTGCCGAAGTCGTTTCCGTCGACGCCTGCTGCGCGCAGGAGCGCGCGGGCGCCGGCCATGTTTCGTCCGTGGGTGACTGTGCGTGAACGCAGTTGTGGCATGGTTGGTCCAACTCTCGGCAGGGGCGGTATTTCGAGTGAGTTCATCCTAGTCCTGTCCATCAGTTGAGCAAAGGTATGTCCGTTTCGTGGACGGATTGTGGGTGTGAGAAACCAATCGATGCCCGTGTCAGCCGACCATGGCATGATTCTTTGGGCGGGTAACCGCCGTGCCGTCAAACCGTGTGAAGGACCTCATGAATCTCTCGGGACTGCTCCCCAGCTTGCAAGCGGACACCGACTTCACCCACGCCGTGGAACTCGCCCGCCACGGCGCACCAGCAAATATCGTGGCAAGTATGGGGGTGCGCCCCGCCCTACTCGCAGCGATGGTCACGGCAACGCGCTCGCGGGACAACGGGCCACAGCGTCGTGGACCAATTGTCGTGGTGACCGCGACAGGGCGTGAGGCTGATGAGTTGGCGCAGGCGCTTCGGTGCTATGTGCCCACCGATGCGGTGGCCACGTTGCCAGCGTGGGAGACGTTGCCACACGAGCGGCTTTCTCCTCGCTCAGATACGGTGGCTCGCCGTCTTGCTGTGTTCCGCAGGCTCGCACACCCCAGCGCCGAGGGCGTGACAGGGGACATCGATGTGTTAACAGTGCCGGTGCGTGCACTGTTGCAACCCGTAGTCCAGGGGCTCGGGGATTTGACCCCGGTTCGCCTTCAAGTGGGCGACAGCGTTGACCTGACTGATGTGGCCCACCAGCTTGCTGACGCGGCTTACGCTCGTGTGGACATGGTGGAGCGCCGTGGGGAGTTCGCCGTCCGCGGGGGGATCCTTGATGTGTTCCCTCCTCACGAAGCTCACCCACTGCGCGTCGATTTCTTTGGTGACGAGGTCGACGACATCACCTATTTTGCGGTGGCAGACCAACGATCTCTTGATCCTGCCCCCAACGGTGTGTGGGCACCACCGTGCCGTGAACTTCTGCTCACCGCGCAGATTCGTCAGCGTGCCCACGACCTTGTCCCCCAACTTCCCGGGGCGGCAGAAATGTTGGAAAAGATGTCCCAGGGCATTGCCGTGGAAGGAATGGAGTCACTGACTCCGGTCCTTGTGGACACCATGGTGCCGGTGTTAGACATGCTTCCTGATGATGTGACCGTGGTGGTTCACGAACCGGAACGGGTGCGTCGTCGGGCCCACGATTTAGTGGCAACAACAGACGAGTTCCTTGCTGCAGCATGGACGGGTGCTGCCGCTGGTGGTTCGATTCCACTAGATCTGTCACCCGCATCGTTCCTCACGTTGGAGGACGTTCGCGACCGCGCCGCAGCGCGCGGTTTGACCTGGTGGAACATGGCGTCTTTCGGGTTAGGCGACACTGCTAACAACGCAGGTTCCCCTGAGCCTGGCGGGCAGAACACTCTCGCAGGTGCCGGTGGCCTTGCGGACTTTGATGATGACGCATCGACCATTGTGCGGATCCCCACCCGCGATGTTCATTCCTACCGTGGTGACTTCAGTAAAGCCCTTGACGATGTGCGTGGCTTGCAGGTGGCTGGCTGGCGGTTGGTGATGACTTCAGAGGGGCATGGGCCAGCGCAACGCATGGTGGAGCAACTTGCCGGACTTGATGTGCCAGCGCGGTACACCGAAACCCTCACGGAGGAACCAGAACCAGGGATTGTCCATGTTGTTCCGGCAGCAGCAGGGCCTGGGTTTGTGGCCACAGACCTCCAGCTTGCGGTGTTCTCTGACCATGACCTTGCTGGCCGGGCGGGCACCACAACAAAAGACATGCGGAAGATGCCGTCACGGCGGCGAAACGTGGTGGATCCGCTCCAGCTCAAAGCGGGGGATTTTGTTGTCCATGAGCAGCACGGTGTGGGCAAGTTCGTTGAACTTGTGCAACGCACCTTAGGGGCTCCTGGAAACCAGGCTACCCGCGAATACCTTGTCATTGAGTATGCGGCATCGCGGCGCGGGCAACCCGGTGACCGGTTGTTTGTGCCAATGGATCAACTGGACCAGGTGACCAAGTACACCGGTGGTGAGCAACCAAGCGTCAACAAAATGGGTGGCGCTGACTGGCAAAAAACTAAAGCGAAAGCACGCAAAGCGATCAAGCAGATCGCTGGAGAATTGATCCGCCTGTACTCAGCGCGGATGGCCACCCAAGGGTTTGCTTATTCACCGGACACCCCTTGGCAGCGAGAGTTGGAAGACGCGTTCGCCTATATTGAAACCCCGGACCAACTCGCCACCATTGACGAGGTCAAAGCTGACATGGAAAAGATGATCCCTATGGACCGTCTGATCTGCGGTGATGTGGGTTATGGAAAAACGGAAATCGCGGTACGTGCTGCGTTTAAGGCGGTGCAAGACGGTAAACAGGTGGCGATCCTCGTGCCAACAACCCTGCTTGTTCAGCAGCACTATGACACGTTCTCTGAACGGTATGCAGGGTTCCCTGTGACAGTGAAAGCGTTGTCGCGTTTCCAAAGTGACAAGGAATCACAAGAGGTCATCTCAGGGATCTCAGAGGGCACTGTCGATGTGGTGATCGGGACCCACCGGCTGCTTTCAGGGTCGATCCACTTCAAGGACCTTGGGCTTGTGGTCATTGACGAGGAACAACGTTTTGGGGTGGAACACAAGGAAACGTTGAAGCAACTGCGCACAAACGTGGATGTGTTGGCTATGTCCGCGACCCCGATCCCGCGCACCTTGGAAATGGCGGTGACCGGGATCCGGGAAATGTCGACGTTGGCCACACCACCAGAGGAGCGCCACCCGGTCCTCACTTACGTGGGTGGTTATGACGATAAGCAAGTCATTGCTGCGGTGCGACGCGAATTGTTGCGTGAAGGGCAAGTGTTTTACGTCCACAACAAAGTGGAAACCATCGAATCAACGGCTGCTCGGATTATGGATCTGGTGCCAGAAGCGCGTGTTCGGGTGGCTCACGGACGGATGAATGAGCACGAGCTGGAACAAGTCATCCTTGATTTTTGGGAGAAACGGTTTGATGTCCTCATCTCCACGACCATCATTGAAACCGGCCTGGATGTGTCGAATGCGAACACACTCATTGTTGAACGCTCCGATGTGATGGGTCTGTCACAGCTGCACCAGCTGCGAGGGCGGGTGGGGCGCGGGCGGGAACGTGCTTACGCATACTTCTTCTTCCCTCCAGAGAAACCTCTGACAGAAACTGCTCACGAACGCCTCCAAACGATCGCTGCGAACACGGAGCTGGGTTCAGGCATGCAGGTGGCCATGAAGGACCTGGAAATTCGTGGGGCAGGTAACCTCCTTGGCGGGGAACAATCAGGTCACATTGCCGGGGTTGGGTTTGACCTGTACATGCGCATGGTGGGTGAAGCGGTTGCTGACTTCCGGGGGGAGAAACCAGAAGAAACCCCTGAGGTGCAAATCGAACTTCCTATCGATGCGCACCTGCCCCACGACTATGTGGGGCATGAACGGTTGCGTCTTGAGGCGTACCGCAAGATCGCTGCGGCCACGAGTGCCCAACAGCTTGCCGATGTGCACGAGGAGTTGGTGGACCGGTACGGGCAACCACCTGCGGAGGTGGCTAACCTCTTCGCGGTGGCGACGTTCCGCAATGAGGTGCGTGACGTAGGGTTGCGTGATGTGACTGTGCAAGGAAAGTTCGTCCGGTTTGCCCCGGTGGAGCTGCCAGAATCAGCGACGTTGAAACTGAAACGGTTGTACCCGGGCTCGATGATCAAACCGGTGGTGCGCACGGTGCTGGTGCCATACCCCACCCAGGCGCGCATCGGTGGGCAGCCTTTGCGTGGTGAGGAACTCCTGGACTGGGCGCGCCGTTTTATCTCGACAATCATTGCGCCGCCTGTGGTGTCGAAAGCAGACTGAGCGCACGCGACGACCACGATAAGGACGAAAAAAGGTTGCACCTCCTGGGGCCGGACATGTTGCATAGGTGACGCACAACGACCAAGGAGTCACCATGACACGCACCTCACCTTTCCCTGTTTCACTGTCCGGCGCGGCCACCCCCACCCTCATGTGGGCGCACGAGCACGACGTTGAAGCGCAAGCGCTTACCCAACTGCGCAACATTGCTGCTCTTCCGTGGGTTGAAGGTGTTCGAGTGATGCCTGACGTGCACCTGGGTAAGGGGGCGACAGTCGGTTCCGTTATTGCGATGCGCGATGCGGTGTCACCGAACGCAGTGGGGGTGGACATTGGATGCGGGATGATTGGGGTGAAAACATCCCTGACCGTCGACGACCTCCCCGACGATTTAGGGGCGTTGCGATCCAACTTTGAACGGGCGGTACCAGTGGGGTTCCACTCCCACAAGAACCCCGTCAACATTGCGAAAATCCCAGAGATCACAGCCCGCACTCTGTCCCATGCGTTTGCCGCACGAACCGACGCGTTGTGGTCGCGAGTTGGAGCGTTGCACCACGGTGTGGACCGGTTAGAAACACGAGCCCGCAAACAACTGGGAACGCTGGGTGGCGGCAACCACTTTATCGAACTGTGCCGCGATCAGGAGGGGAACATTTGGCTGCAGTTACATTCTGGTTCGCGCAACATTGGTAAAGAAATTGCCGAACGACACGTGACGATTGCCAAAGGGCTGGACCACAACCTGGGTTTACCAGACCGCGACCTGTCCGTGTTCTTGGCGGGAACCACCGAAATGGACGCCTACCTGCATGACCTGAGGTGGGCGCAAGAATACGCATCGCGGTCGCGGGAAGTGATGATGCGCCTGATCGTGGACCAGGTGCGGCGCGCGTTCCCTACCAAGAACGTGACTTTTGAGCCGGCAGTCAATGTTCACCACAACTATGTGGCCGAAGAAGTCATTGATGGGCAACGGTTGATCGTCACCCGTAAAGGGGCGATTCGGGCTGGGCGCTCAGAACTCGGGTTAATCCCGGGGTCGATGGCAACCGGTTCCTACATTGTGCGTGGTTTGGGGAATGAAGCCTCCTACTTCTCCGCGTCGCACGGTGCAGGACGCAAGATGTCTCGGAACCAGGCAAAGAAAACCTTCACCCTTGACGACCTTGCCACCCAAACCGCTGGTGTGGAATGCCGAAAAGACGCCGGAGTTCTGGACGAGATTCCCGGAGCCTACAAGGACTTGGACTCAGTGATTGCGGCGCAATCGGACCTTGTTGAGGTGGTCGCACGGTTGGAAACCCTCCTGTGCGTCAAGGGGTAACTGACCGCTGGACACGCGAGCGTTCCTGCCTCCTATCGATCACGACACCTCCTTTCCATGTGGAAAGAATGTGACGTGATCGATAGGGGAACACCTGTCTCGTCACCCATCTCCCTGGCATACTTGAAGCATCATGTATGTCAACACAGCACCCCAGACACACACCGTGGTCCGCGTCACTGCCACCACGTGTTGTTGCTGTTGTTGGTAACCACTGCCAGATAGGTCTCGTCAGAACGCCTCCCGCGTTCCCACCTGACCCGCCCCGCCCCGTGGGCGCACACTATCGGCATATGGCCCAACCTCCCGCCCAGCGCACCTAGCCCTCCAGCTACTGCGGCGCATTGTGAAGGGCACCCCACAAGTGACGCATCCACCCCACTGCAGGTGCAGGTCGTGCGTCACCCGCACCCCCGCGCACCTGCAGAACGGAACAACCCCCATGAAAGCCAAGCTCAGGCTTGCAGCAGCCGCCATCGCGACAACACTCGTGCTGGCTGCATGCGGTTCGTCCGGTGACTCCGACACCGCCACCCCCACCAGCCAAACTGGTGCAGAAACCACAGGGCCCATCGTGATCGGGTCCACCAACGAACCCACCTCCCTGCAACGCAACGTCGGTGGGTCCTCCGGGATCTCCGAAACCACTACCCGCAACGTGTATGAAGGGCTCACCTCCATAGACGACAGCGGCGAAGTGATCAACACCCTGGCACGCGACGTTGAGGTCTCCGACGATGGGCTGACCTACACCTTCACCTTGCAGGACGGTGTCACCTTCCACGATGGAACACCTTTGACGTCGAAAGACGCTGCATGGTCAGTGTCAGAGATCATCTCCGAGACCTCCCAAGCAGCGCGGGCCAACGATCTTCGTGTCATCACAGATATCGCCACCCCGGACGATGCGACCCTCGTCCTGACCTTGGATCGACCCACCCAATCGTTGTTGTTCTTCCTCGCGTCCGTCACGATCGTCAAGGACGGAGACACCGAAAACACCTCCGACAACGGAACCGGCCCTTACCAACTTGAGGAATGGGTGCAAGGGTCCCACATGACACTGGTCCGCAATGACTCATACTGGGGTGAACCAGCACAAGCCGATGAGGTGACATTCCAGTTCTACGAGGATGAAACCGCAATGAACAATGCGCTCCTCACCGGCCAACTTGACCTGGTCATCCAACAGTCCAACCCAGACCAGCTTGCCCAGTTTGACGGCAACGACAACTTCGTCATCACCGAAGGAAACTCCATCAAGAAGTTTGTCTGGACCTTTAACAATAAGGAAGAGCCTTTCACTGATGTGCGGGTTCGTCAGGCACTGTACAAAGCCATTGACCGTGAAGCGATTCTGTCGGCAGTCTGGGGCGACTATGGTCAGGTCATCGGTTCTATGCCTCCCGTATCAGAACCCTGGTATGACGAATCGTTCGCAGATATCCACGCCTACGACCCTGACGCAGCGACCGCTCTGTTGACTGACGCAGGCGTCACGGACCTCAGCTTTGACATCTCCTACGTGGCACGGGACACCAACGAGATCATTGTTCAGCAAATCAAATCTGACCTTGCTGCGATCGGTGTGACCCTCAACCTCAAGCCCATTGACGATGCCCAATGGTACGAGTCGGTCTACACCAACAAGGACTACCAGTCCACACTGATGGACCACAACAACCCGCGTGACGTGCTGTGGTACGCCAACCCTGAGTTCTACTGGCAGTACGACAACAAGGACGTTCAAGCGCTGAAGGTCGCCGCTGATGAAGCAACCTCAGAAGAAGAACAAGTAGAGGCGATCCACTCGTTGTCCGCCATTATCGCTGAGGAAGCACCCTCAGCATGGTTGTTTATGGCACCACAGATCCGCATCGCCACGACTGACATCACCGGGTTCCCCGCCGACAAGAACGCTGAACCGTTCTATGTTGGTCAGATCACTCGGACAAACTGACGAACACGCGCATCGACAAGTAGTGTGAACAGGGTGGGGGCACAGGACGTGTCCCCACCCGTGTGTGGTTGAGGATCAAAAATGGGTCGATTTCTTGCGTATCGTTTCCTGGCACTGATTGCGTCACTGGTGTTGGCATCTGCTGTGATTTTCGTGGTCTTACGGCAACTCCCCGGCGACGCTGGTGGTGCCACGCTTGGCGTGGGCACGACAGCCGACCAGCTCGCTCAGTTGCGTGCTGACTTAGGCACGGATCTGCCCGTGTGGCAGCAGTACACTACCTGGATAGCCAGCCTGTTCGATGGGTCCACCACATCGTTTATTTCCCGGGAGCCGGTCAGCGACCTTATTGCGTCAAAACTCCCGATCACTGTGCCGTTGTCCCTTGCAGCATTTGTTGTTGCAGTGCTCGTGTCCATTCCCTTGGGTGTTCTTGCTGGCATCTACCGTGATTCTCCTCTCGGCGTGATCGTGTCAGGGGTCAGCCAACTAGGATTAGCGATCCCGATTTTTTGGGTTGGTGTGCTCCTTGTGTGGTGGTTCGCGTTACGGGAACAGTGGCTGCCATCAGGAGGGTTCCCGCGCGCAGGGTGGGCGGACCCAGGTGCCGCCGTCCAATCACTCATTCTCCCAGTTGTGACCATCGCGCTGGCCATGTCATCCGTGATGGTCCGCTATATTCGCTCAGCCACGATCGACGTTGTCCAATCCGATTACATTCGCACGGCCCGCTCTTTGGGATATTCACTGTGGGGTGCGCTCGCCCGTCACGGGTTACGGCACATGGCCGTCCCAGTCGTCGCGATTCTCGGGATCGAACTAGCCACATCATTACTGGGGGCAGTTGTCGTAGAAAACGTCTTCGCGCTTCCTGGGCTTGGAACCTTACTCTTGACCTCGGTGACTGGCAGAGATTTCCCAGTGGTGCAAAACCTCATTCTCCTGCTCACCGCGGTTGTCCTCATCATGAACTTCGCGGTAGAGGTTATCCAACGTCTGCTTGACCCACGTCTTGATGGAGCATCGGCAACGGGGGTGCCAGCATGAGTGAGTTAGCGAACACCACTGCCGTGGCCTCTGAACCTGACGATGCGCCGGTTGCGATTGCCCGCAGCGTGCGCAGATGGCCGCCCTCACTTGTCATCGGAGCAGTCATGGTGGCAGTTGTGGCCATTATGGGAGCCGTTGCGTTTGTGTGGACCCCCTATGACCTGGCGTCCACCGGCGATGGGCAACGCCTTGAAGGACCATCAGCGCAGTTTTGGATTGGAACCGACCGGCTGGGACGTGACTTGTTCTCCCAACTCATGGGTGGGGCACAATCCGCGTTGATTGTGGCTAGTGCCACTCTCGTGGTGGCAGCGCTGTTAGGGGTCACCCTTGGAGTTCTTGCAGCGGCGACAACCCGGTGGGCAGATGTTCTTGTCCTCAATGTTATTGATCTACTCATTGCGTTCCCCACCTTGTTGTTAGCCATGCTGATTGTCACTGTGCGGGGGGCGTCATTGTCCTCAGCAGTGGCAGCGATTGCGATTTCTGGGTCCGCAGTGATTGCCCGGGTGACCCGGGTGAATGTGTCCCGAGTCCTCCGGGAAGATTATGTCACTGCTGCGATCGCGTCCGGCACACGGTGGTGGGGGATCATCACACGCCATGTACTACCGAATGTTTTTCCCATGCTTCTGGTTCAGCTCATGATTCTCGCTGGTGCGGCGATCTTGGCAGAAGCGTCCTTGTCCTATCTCGGGTTGGGGTCGCCGCCACCCGCCCCTTCGTGGGGGCGCATGCTGAAAGAAGCACAGTCTACGGTTCTCGTTCAGCCGCTTGCCGGAGTCATCCCCGGAATTGCGATTGCCTGGACCGTATTGGGGCTCAACTTGTTAGGAGACGGCATCAGAGAGCGACTTGATCCCACACTCAGGGGTGACCGATGACCCTCGACATACAGGACCTCACCGTCACAACATCAACCGGTGTGCCCCTCCTTGACCGTGTCACATGGTCTGTCCCTCGCGGTGGCCGGGTAGGCATTATTGGCGAGTCCGGGTCAGGCAAGTCCCTCACCGCCGCAGCGGTGATGGGGCTCCTGCCCTCCGGTATGCTGGCGACAGGATCGATCATGTGGGAGGGACGTAACCTGCTCACATCCTCAGAACGGCAGATGCGCCGCATCCGTGGGGCCCGCATCGCCATGGTGTTTCAAGAACCCTTGACCGCACTTGACCCGCTGATGACAGTGGGGAAGCAGATCGCTGGTCCACTCGCGTTGCACCGCAATCTGACGGGGCACGCTGCGCGCTCGCGGGTGAAGGAACTTTTGGAACGGGTGTCACTGGCTGACAGTGAACGAATTGCCGCATCCTACCCGTGGCAACTCTCGGGTGGACAACGCCAACGGGTTGCGTTAGCGATGGCGTTGGCTTGCGAACCCGATGTCCTGATTGCTGATGAGCCCACCACTGCGCTTGACGTGACTGTGCAAGCTGAGATCCTCGCTCTGGTGGATGAGCTCATCTCGGGCACCACGACAACTCTGATTTTTGTGTCCCACGATTTGCCAGTGATTACCCAGGTGGCCAACGACATCGTGGTGATGCGCAATGGGCGGGTGACAGAGCGGACAACCACGCAGCGTTTGGTGAGTGGACCGCGGGAACCCTACACGCAACAACTTGTTGACGCGGCCTCTCGGATGACCGCACTCCCGAGGAAGGCACAACCATGACCAGTGATTCTGTCCCGATTGTGGCTGGTCTTGGTCATGATGTTCCGGTTCTTGAACTGCGCGGGGTTACTCGTTCTTTCTCGAGCCGTACGCGAACAACAGTGGCGCTTGATCAGGTGAACCTTGCTGTGTATTCCGGTTCCTCGGTGGGCATTGTGGGGGAATCAGGGGCGGGGAAATCCACAATCCTCAAGTTGCTCATGGGGTTAGATACCCCGACATCGGGTGAGGTTCGCTTTCGGGGACAGGTGGTGAATCGGCGCGACCGCGCTCAGATGACAGAGTTCCGTCGTGCTGTGCAGATTGTGTTTCAGGACCCGCGCTCCTCACTTGACCCGCGCATGACGGTGGCACGCATCATTGCGGAACCTTTGAGGTCGCTGGGAATTCCGGGAAACCACCGTGATCGTGTCCGCGAGGTTCTCGCCCTGGTTGGGCTTGATGAGTCAGTTGAGAACAAGTATCCAGCTCAGTTTTCTGGGGGGCAGCGCCAGCGTATTGCGATTGCGCGTGCACTTGCGCCGTCACCGTCTGTTCTTGTGGCCGATGAACCGGTGAGCGCATTGGATGTGTCGGTGCGTTCACACATTGTTGATGTCCTTGCTGATCTCACTGACCGGTTGGGGGTGACGCTTGTGATGGTGTCTCACGACATTGCGATAGTGGGGCAGTTGTGTGACCGGACGGTGGTTCTTCGGCATGGTCGAATTGAGGAGGAAGGGGAGACGGCGCGGGTGCTCACGAAGCCGCAAGCACAGTACACGCGCACACTTCTCGATGCGGTGCCTCAGATGCCGGGTGCCCTCGACTGAGCTGTGAATTGTTTTCCGTCAGGGGCGAGTGACATGTGCCCAGAGGGCGACCCGGATGGGTCGCCCTCTGGTGGTTGTGCAGTGTGGTTAGCGTTGGGTGAATGACCAGGAGTCAAATTCCATCAGCGCACCCGATCCGCCTCTAAAGACGAAGTAGACGTTCTGTACTCCTGTTGCCCCTGACACTTGAGCGGTGATGTCGCGCCACTGGTTCGCCGGGGTGTTGGCGTTGAGCGTGGCGACGAGCCGGGATGATGAGGAATTGCGGTCCGGGGATCCTAGGCGTACCTCAATGGTTCCGTTGTTGGTCAGTGGTTTGACCTTCGCGGTGATGCTTGCTGCACCGCTGGAACCGAAGTCAACTCCGCCGACACCGATCCAATCGTTGTTGTGAATGTTGTTGACTGCCAGGTTGACCGAGGACCCAGGGAACTGGCGTGATCCTTCAGTGATGTTGGTGGTGGTCACCCCGTTTTGCCAACCGATGGTTTCGGCTTCATTGACGGAGTAGGGACGTAGGCGTCCCACTTGTGCCACACCTTTGTAGTCAGCGTTGACAACACGCATGGTGCCGTCAGCGTTGTACGTGACTTCATTCAGGTGGGTGCTGCGGTAACCCTTGGTGTTTCCCCCAACATTGTTGTTCAGGGCCTTGTCCAACGTTCCTGCGTGATAGGAGATGTACCACTTGCCATTGAATTCAAAGAATGATTGGTGGTTGTTTCCCCCTACTTGGAAGAATTGGTACATGTTCGGCAGCACGGTTCCCTTGTACTGTGCTGGAGTCCATGGCCCCATGGGGTTGTCAGCCATCATGTACGCAATGACCCCGTGTGCCGGGTATCCGGGAAGACGTCCTGGGCCTCCGTTGCCGAAGTTCGACGAGTAGGAGTAGTAGTACTTGCCGTTGCGTTTGTGGATGCCAGACGACTCAAAGATGGCGGGGGCGTCGATCACTGCCGCCGACCCTGACGTGCTGATCATGTTGGCACCGAGTTTGATGACTCGGGATGACTTGGGGTTGTTCTCGTTTTGGGAGGACCCTGAGCCATCTTCGCCGCCACCACCGAAGTAGAGGTAGCCTTGCCCATCATCGTCAACGAGAACGGCTGGGTCGAACAGCCAGTTTTTGCCATTTGATGCACCCGGTGTTTGGGCGTTGACGATGGGTTTTCCAATGGGATCAACCCACGGACCGGTGGGGGAGTCTGCTGTGAGTACTCCTACGCTGGAACCGTTGTTGGCAAAGTAGAGGAAGAACTTGTCTTTTCCGTTGATTTTCTTCACTGCCACAGCCGGTGCCCATGAGTTGTTCGCCCACTTCGCCGCACCGTTGGGACCCGCCACGGCGATGTTCCCGTGGTCTGTCCAGTTCACCAGGTCTGACGACGAGATGACGGACAGGGTGTTGATCGCGGCGTAAGTGTTCTTGCTGCCCCCGTTGTTGCGTGCTGCCCATTCTTGGGTGTCATTGGTCATGTACATGTAGACACGGCCGTTGTACACAAGGTGGTAGGGGTCTGCACCGAACTTGTGGCTCACTAGTGGGTTGCCATCCCCGATCTTTTTGGCCTGCACCCCAGTGTGAACCGTGTGGTTTGTGGTCATGATGGGGTTGGCTGGGTTGCCTGGGTCGGTGGGGTTTGTTGGTGTCCCACCGGTGACTTCCTTCAACGAGACGTCATCGACTCGGAAGTTCATGAGATTGTTATCGCGGTCGTCGGCAGGGTTGGCCACCCATGGTGTTTCAATGAAGAGCCGCGCTTCTGCGACGCTTTGCGTGCTGGGGATGGTGAAGGTCCCTGAGATGGTGCCCCAGGTGTCTTTGGGGATTGTTGCCCCGGCGAGGTTTGTGTAGCTGCCACCACCGTAGAAGTTCGTGATGAAGAACTGTTTGGTGGCTGGCCCTGACTTGTACTTCACTCGGGCGCTGACCGTGTAGGTCTTGCCTGCTTGGACTTTCCCGGTGATATTTTGCCAGGGCCCTGATTGGGTGGATTCCCGGTGGGTGATGAAACCGGAGGAGTTTCCACTGGTCTTGTCTGGGTCGAGCCAGAGATTCCCCCCGTTGCGGATCTCCCACCCGTTGGTGTTGTTTTCGAATCCTCCGTTGACGATGATTTCTTCGCCTGCTGCTGTGGCCGATGTGGCTGGTATGGCGGCAAGACTGCCGACCATGAGCGCCATGAACGCACCGAAGGCAGTTGTCCTCTGCCAGCGTCGCATGGTGTTCCTCCCTCTTCGTTGATGGGGGTGGGCACCCTCGGCGGGTGTTCTTGTTATATGTCAGTTGTCTGGAGATTCCTACGGGTGGTGCCGGGGAGTTCACACTATTCATGTGAACGTTCACTTCGATTTTTCGCCTGACCTGCGTCGAAGCTCCTTCCCGGCCACATGGGGAGTCGTCTCCTATGGTGAGATCTTTTTCTTGCATGCTGTGTCGAGAAATGAAACGGTGCACGTGGTTGCCATCGTGGCGGACGTGTAATTCCGCTGGTCGTTCACCTACGTTCAGTTGTCCAGCGGCCAACAGTGGGTGCCCCTGAAAGATCGGGCAAGAAAAGCCCACATCATCCGATGAATTCCACCATTGCAAGAATTTTCAGGTCTTGCATGGAGTTTTCAGCCTCGCCTACAGTGGCCACAGACCTCGCCGCCACTCCACCCTGACGCTGCGAGATGCACAAACACTCAATGAGGAGTTTCATGCGCATGCATACCCCCACCGAACGCACGCCACGTACCCGCCGGGTGTGGCGCATCGGCTACCCAATGATTGCAACGCTATCAACCGCTTTCCTGCTCATCGTGGCCGGGGCAGTGCCTGCCTCGAGCGCCCCTCAACTCGACCTGCCCCGTGTGGCCTCAACGGACGTGGACACAGGACTTGTGCGCAGCGTTGACGGCGAACCGAGCGGCACACACGTCATTGCCAACCTATTTCAATGGAACTGGACGTCCGTAGCCCAGGAATGTACAACCTCTATCGGCCCAGCCGGGTACGACTACGTGCAAGTATCCCCACCCCAAGAGCATGTCCTGGGCGACGCCTGGTGGACCTCCTACCAGCCTGTGAGCTACCGCATTGAGTCGAAACTGGGAACCAGGGCAGAATTTGAGGCCATGGTGGACACCTGCCGTGACGCAGGCGTCGGCATCATTGCCGATGCGGTGATCAACCACATGAGCGGCTCGCCTGAAGGAGAAGGCTGGGCGGGCACGCCATACTCCGAAGAGAACTACCCAGGCCCGGAAGGGCAATACACTCCGGCGAACTTCAATGACTGTAAAACCGACATTGCTGACTACAACAACCGCGAACAGGTACAAAACTGCCGTCTCGTAGGTCTGCAAGATCTCGCTACGGGAACTGACTATGTTCGTCAAGAAATCGCCGCGTACCTCGATGACCTCGCTGACTTAGGGGTGGCTGGCTACCGTATTGACGCTGCCAAACACATGCCCGCAGCTGACCTCGAAGCGATCAAGGCAGCAACAACCACAGCAAAAAACCTCTACTGGGTGCATGAAGTGATTGGGTCTGGAGGGGAACCGATCCAACCCAGTGAATACTTAGGTTCTGGGGATTCCCATGAGTTCAACTATGCACGCACGTTGCGCTCCCGCTTCGGTGGCGATATCGCCGACCTGCAACTTCTCGGCACCCACCTCACACTCCTGCCCTCAGATGACGCCGGTGTTTTCGTGGACAATCACGACACTGAGCGCAACGGTGAAACTCTCAGCTACAAAGATGGCGACCGCTACGTGTTAGCCAACGTGTTCATGTTGTCTTACCCCTATGGGCTGCCCACCGTGTACAGCGGATATGAGTTCTCTGAGCGTGACGCCGGTGCGCCACAAGACAGCACTGGACTCATCGACGATGTGACCTGTGCAGACGGCGCGTGGACGTGTATGCACCGAAACCCTGTCATCACATCAATGGTGGGATTCGCCCACCATGTGGCTGGTGAACCTGTCACCGACTGGGCAACCGTCAGCGAGAACGTTATTGGTTATGGGCGCGATGACAAGGGATTTGTGGTCATCAACAACTCAGCAGATAGCGTGACCCACACCTTCACCACATCCCTGCCTGCCGGGACGTATTGTGACGTGTTGGCTTCTGATTGCACGGAGCTGACTGTCGATGCGCAAGGAACAGTCGACATCACTGTCGCGCCGATGTCTGCAGTGGCGTTGTCCACGGACAATGCCAGCAACTTGCAACCACGAGACGTCGTTGTCCCTGACACCGTCACGGTGTACTACTCCACTGCTGCGGGGTGGGACGACTATTACCTTCACTACGGAGTCGGGGACAGCTGGACTACAGTTCCTGGCGAACAGATGCAACCAGCGTGTGACGGCTTTGTCGCCGCACAGATCACAACGAACGGCACCCCACCTGTGGTGACATTCAACGACGGATCAGGAACGTGGGACTCCAACAACGGGGCAAACTACACAGTGACCCGTGAACACACACTCATCCGCAACGGTGTCACACACGAGATGGACCCCTGCTCCTTTGATCGAGCTGGGCAAACAACGGTCTACTATGCCGTGAACCCGAACTGGGTTGAGCATCGGTTCCACTACAGTGTCGGACTCCGTGGCTGGACGCAAGTTCCCGGTGACCTCATGTACCCTGCCTGCGAAGGATGGGTGAAAAAGACCATCGACACAGGGGGTGAGGACATTGAAGGAGTGTTCAATTCCGAAGGGATGGAATGGGACAACAACCAGGAACAGAATTATCATCTGTCCGGACGTTACGTTCACGTCAATGAGGGAACTGTGACTTCAGGGAACCCGTGTGACGGGCAAGACGAACTGGACGAGCCGACGACCCCGGAACCTGAACCAGAGGAACCGGCGAACCCTGACTACACAACGACCCGCGTCTACTACCGTTCTGCTGATCAGTGGGCAACCACGTACATCCACTTTGGTGTGGCTGGTGGAGCATGGACTGAGGTGCCGGGTATTGAAATGGCCCAGGTGTGTGACGGTTGGCTGCGCCATGACATTGATTCAGAAGGACGTCGAGTCCAGGTGGCATTCAATGATGGAGGCGAGAACTGGGACTCCAACAACGGTGCGAACTACCAGGTCACTAGTGAATCAGTCACTATTGAGGACGGTGTTCTTGCTGAGGGGGATCCCTGCCCAACAGTCACCGAGCCGGACACCGATAATCCAGACAACGCAGATGACACAGACTCAGGGCAGGGCAGTGGGGATAACCCGGGAACTGACAGTGGTGTTGAGGGCGATGATCTGCAAGCTGGCGCTGGCGCTGGCAGCGGCGGTGCCGGGGACGAACTGGCTGACACGGGAGCCGACCTCATGGCGGTCCTGGCGTTGTCTGCCCTCTCGATCCTTCTTGCAGGCATGGGCTTCATGGTACGCAAGGGTCGTCTGGGGCGACAAAGCATTCGCTGAGTAGAGTATCTGTCCTTCAGTACACACAATAATGCGCCCTCCCATCATGGGAGGGCGCATTATTGTCGTGAATTCCCGACGGGCTTAAACGATTCATGTGGGTGAACATTATCGTGATTTATTACATGGAATGAGTCAGATTGATCCGTTCGCGTTGCCGCCAATAATAAACGTGCTGTTCACCATGCTGCGTCAACGCAACGGAATGAAAGTCTGCAACAGTTGAACGACGCAATTTACAACATCCCATGTTTCTACATTTGTTGTGTACAGTGGACTGTTGAATCATGAACAACATATTTCTAAGGTAGGTGGTGACCCAACACTCAAAGGAGAGAAATGATTCGTGGTCATCGCATGAAAAAAGGAGCAAGCGCAATTATTGGTTTGTGTGCCAGTGCGCTCATGGCGCTCACTGTGGCACTTGTGCCGACAACAGCAGCACAAGCAGGCCCACCGCAACGCAACAATTCCGATGTCATTTCCAACATGTTCCAATGGACGTGGAACTCTGTTGCCAGAGAATGCACCCAAGTTCTTGGCCCTCAAGGCTACGGATATGTACAAGTGTCGCCACCCCAAGAGCACATCCAAGGAAGCCAATGGTGGACTTCCTACCAGCCCGTAAGCTACCGCATCGAATCGAAACTCGGAACTCGGGCAGAATTCAAAGCTATGATCACAGCCTGCAATAACGCAGGTGTCGGAGTCATAGCAGACGCTGTCATCAACCACATGACCGGGCAAACTGGTGGAACCGGGTGGGCTGGCACTACCTTCTCCCTCGAGAACTACCCTGGCCCTGACGGTGGATACAGCCCTCAAGACTTCAACTCGTGCAAGCGCAACATCGCAAACTACGGCGACCGGTACGAGGTGCAAAACTGCCGCCTTGTTGCATTGCAAGATTTAGCCACTGGAAACACCTACGTGCGTCAAGAAATTGCACGATACCTTGACGACCTCGCATCCTTGGGAGTCGCAGGATTCCGTATTGACGCGGCCAAACACATTCCAGCAACAGACTTGGAAGCAATCAAAGCAGCAACCACCCAAGCCAAAAACCTCTATTGGATTCATGAGGTGATCGGTGCCCCCGGTGAACCTGTCCAACCGAGTGAATACCTCGGCTCAGGAGATTCTCACGAATTTGGATATGGGCGAGCCCTCAAAGATGCATTTGATGGTGACATTGCTTCCTTGCAGAACATCAACAACCGTGGTTTCCTCCCATCGAATCGCGCAGGTGTTTTTGTTGATAACCATGACACTGAACGCAACAACGAAACAATGACTTATCAATGGGGTGCAAAATACAAACTGGGCAATATTTTTATGTTGTCTTACCCCTATGGGAGCCCCTCCACTTACAGCGGGTACACGTTCAGTAATAAGGACGCAGGCGCTCCCCAGAACGGTCAGGGAAAGGTCAACGACGCTGAATGCACCTCCGGTGCGTGGACCTGTGCACACCGGTGGCCCGAAATTGCCAACATGGTGGGCTTCCACAACACAGTCAACGGCACAAACCTCAGTAACTGGCAGTCCCCAACACGGAACGTGATCGCCTACAACCGAGGCAACAAAGGGTTTGTAGCGTTGAACAACACCAATTCGGCGACAACCCGTGAGTTCATAACGACCTTGCCCAACGGGCGCTACTGCAACGTTGTCGCGTCCAATACCTGCACCCAAACGTTCACTGTCTCTGGAGGGAAAGTGTCGGTGACGCTGCCAGCATATGGGGCAGTGGCACTCCACACTGGAGCGCTGGACGGTGTGACACCCGACCCAGACCCCGACCCCACGCCGGACCCCACCCCAGGTGAGGCCCTTACCGTGTACTACTCCACGGACAAGAACTGGAGCAACTACCGGATTCACTACCGTGTCGGCACAGATTCGTGGACTACTGCGCCGGGTGCTGCCATGGCTCCAGCATGCACGGGCTGGGTCAGTGCAACAGTTCCCAGTAACGGAAGCGCGGTCACCGCCGCGTTCAATAACGGGTCAGGAACCTGGGACAACAACTCCGGGAAGGACTACACCTTGACCGGCTCCGTTGCTGCAGTGAAAGGTGGGGCTGTCACAACGCACAACCCATGCTCTGGTGGCGGCGGCTCAGCAACACAAGTGTTCTACTCAACCACAGCGAACTGGAGCACCTACAACATCCACTACAAGGTCGACGGCGGTTCGTGGACCTCAGTGCCTGGGGACAGCATGACCGCAGCATGCAACGGGTGGGTGACCCGCACAATCGCAAGCGCGGGGAAAAACGTCACTGCCGCGTTCAATAACGGCTCAGGCACCTGGGATAACAACTCGGGCAAAGACTACACATTCAGCGGTGATGTGATCCAAATCGCGAATGGCGCAGTCACTGCAGGTAATCCCTGCGTGTAACACGCCACACCACACGCTTGGGGCGCACTGGGCAGTCACACTGACCAGTGCGCCCTTGGCATGATGCAATGACACCATGAACGCCACGCCAGCTCCTACCGAACCCCACTCCACTGCACCCGACCGCCCAGCAAACGCATCGGCACGCGCACTGCACCCGAACCTGGATGATGTCATCGCGGTGATGAATCAACTTCGCTCGGAGGGAGGGTGCCCGTGGGACCGGGAACAAACCCACACATCGCTTGTGCGCTACCTCCTGGAAGAAACCTATGAACTGGTAGACGCCATCGAATCCGGGGACCACACCCACATGCGCGAAGAACTCGGGGACGTTTTGTTGCAAGTCCTCTTCCACGCACGCATTGCTGAAGAACACCCCGACACCCCATTCACCATTGACGATGTGGCCCACGACCTGGCAGCGAAACTTCGCCACCGTCACCCGCACGTCTTCGGCGATACCCACGCCGACACGCCCGAACAAGTTCGTGTTGCGTGGGAGGAACTGAAACAACAAGAAAAGAAACGCACCTCCGTCCTGGACGGAATCTCCCGAGCACAAGGGGCATTGGCGCGTGCCCAAAAAATCGTGTCCAGGGTGAGTCGCGATGAACAATTGGTGTCAGCGCTGGATTACACACCACAAACGAGAGACAATGAAACAGACGCTGAGCGGATCGGCCAGGAACTCCTCGCTGTCGTGCGACAAGCACACACAAAGGGTGTTGACGCTGAGTCCGCGTTGCGGGCCGCGCTTGCTGCGGTCGAGTCGCAGGTTGCTGGCGTTGACCATCCATAGGACGAATAGCCCGACGGTGTGAGACAGCGTTCACGTACCCTGAGTTTTGTACATCCATGTCTCTTGAAGGAGCCCCATAGTGGCATTCATCGAATCAGTACGCGCACTTGAGATCCTCGATTCCCGCGGTAACCCCACACTTGAGGTTGAGGTCATCCTCGAAGACGGTGCAATTGGTCGGGCAGGCGTTCCCTCCGGTGCGTCGACCGGTGCGTTTGAAGCCGTTGAACTCCGTGACGGGGACAAGTCCCGTTACCTGGGCAAAGGCGTGTCCAAGGCTGTGGACGCCGTTAACGAGGTGTTCGGCCCAGCTCTCGTCGAAGAAGGCTTTGACGCTGACGACCAGCGCGGCATCGACGCGAAGCTCCTTGAACTCGACGGAACCGCAAACAAAGGCAAATACGGTGCCAACGCTGTTCTCGGTGTCTCACTCGCCGTGGCCCACGCAGCCGCAGAGTCCGCTGGGCTCCCCCTGTACAAGTACGTTGGTGGCCCCAACGCACACACCCTGCCCGTCCCGATGATGAACATCCTCAACGGTGGGTCACACGCAGACTCCAACGTGGACATCCAAGAGTTCATGATTGCGCCTATCGGTGCCCCCACCTTCAAAGAAGCACTCCGTTGGGGCGCTGAGGTGTACCACTCCCTGAAGTCCGTGCTCAAGACCAAGGGTCTGGCCACTGGTCTTGGTGACGAGGGTGGGTTTGCCCCCAACCTTGAATCCAACCGTGCCGCACTTGACCTCATCATCGAGGCCATTGAAAAAGCTGGGTACACCCCCGGCGAGCAGATCGCACTGGCACTTGACGTTGCAGCAACCGAATTCTTCGATGAGAAGAAGGGCGTGTACAACTGGGAAGGTGGCGAAAAGTCCGGCGACGAAATGATCGAGTTCTACGCTCAGCTCGTCGAAGACTACCCACTGGTCTCCATCGAAGACCCACTGTCCGAAGACGAGTGGGCCTCGTGGGCCAAGCTTGTTGCTGCAGTCGGTAACAAGACGCAAATCGTGGGTGACGACCTGTTCGTGACCAACCCTGAGCGTCTTGCACGCGGCATCGAAGAAAAGTCAGCAAACGCCCTTCTCGTGAAGCTCAACCAAATTGGGTCACTGACCGAAACCCTTGACGCCGTGCAAATGGCACAGCGCGCAGGCTTCTTCGCAATGACCTCTCACCGTTCCGGTGAAACCGAAGACACCACAATCGCTGACCTGTCTGTGGCAACCAACGCCGGCCAAATCAAGACCGGTGCCCCTGCACGTGGTGAGCGCATCAACAAGTACAACCAGCTCCTTCGCATTGAAGCGCAGCTTGGTGACGCAGCCCGCTACGCCGGAAAGTCCGCTTTCCCTCGTTACCAGGGCTGAGACCTCATCTGAAGGGCCCACACGCGCCCTGATGACACACGACCCGCTAGCTGGACGACACCTCACCAGCTAGCGGGTCGACCTCTGTGACGAGAAAGTCTCGTGAAGATGGCGCATCCACGCGGTGGTGCCTCCGCTTTTTTCGCCACACCCACGGCACAATGGTGGGTATGCCAGCATCGCGCCCACCCGCACCCCGCCCCCGTGGCGGCTCTGGGGCGCGCCCAGGCAGCAGCAAAAAAGGAACCTCCCAAGGAGGATCGACCAGGGCGACCCGCCCATCGTCGGGTCAAGTGCCACGCGCGAGCGCATCGCGAACTTCTCGTGCGTCCACAGCACACGGGCAACCCCGCACGACAACGGCCCGCCCCCAAAAAAAGGGTGCACCCACGTCCGGGCAACGGTCACAAACACCCCCCGCCGCAAGCCGCAGCCCACAAAAACGCGCCACGTCCCCCGGCAAGCAAATGGCACCGCGCTCCCAACAAACCCGCGGACAGTCATCAAGTTATCGCACCACTGGACGCGCCTCTGGTCTTCTGCACACCGGTACCTCTCGCCTCGTTGTGCTCAGTCTCGTTATTCTCGTATGTGTCAGTCTCCTCGTGCCCGTTGTGCGCAACTATATGAAGCAATACAACCAACTCGCCGAACTTGACGAGCAAATCACAGCGCAGCAAACCACCAACGCCGAACTCACCAATGAACTGCGACGGTGGGAGGACGACAACTTCGTGATCGCACAAGCCCGGGAACGGCTCACCTTTGTTTTCCCCGGGGAAACACCCTACCGAGTCATGGACTCTGAACGCGCCGCCATCGAACGCGAACGCGAACGACAACCCACGATCAAACCGGCCATGAAGAAACCCTGGTACGGGACACTGTGGGAATCCATCGAAGATGCAGGGAACGGCACCCCTGGGGACGCCACCGAGGACCAAGCACCTCGTGATGACAGCGTCGCCCCTGACAACGATGTCACTGACAATGGTGAGACGAAACCCACCGACGGTGCCGAGAACCCAACTGATGGTGGACAATAGCAAAGAACACCACTCACACTTCCAAGGACGACGCGTGCCCACAGAACACCCTGACGTGACCCCCGGCGACCTCACTGCGCTTGAAGAACAACTAGGCAGGCCCCCTCGTGGCGTGGTCGCCATCGCAGCCCGGTGCATCTGCGGGCGCCCCACTGTTGTTCGGACCGCCCCACGCCTTGAAGACGGCACCCCATTCCCCACCACGTTTTATCTCACTCACCCCAGCGCAACCGCCGCAGTCAGCCGCCTTGAAGCCGCTGGGGTCATGAAAGAGATGAGCGAACGCCTCCTCGCCGATGAAGAACTAGCAGCCGCCTACCGTCGCGCCCACGATCACTACTTGGCTGAGCGTGACGCACTTGGCCACGTAGAAGAAATTTCTGGTATCAGTGCAGGAGGGATGCCCACTCGTGTGAAATGCCTCCATGTTCTGGTTGGGCACGCTCTCGCAGCTGGTCCCGGCGTTCAACCGTTGGGTGATGAGGCGTTGGACTTGATCCGTGACCAGTGGTCCCCGGATCGTTGCGCTTGTGAGTAGTACCGTTGGTGAATCTCAACTGTTGAACGACGTTAAGGACCTCTCGTGAGCTCTCTTCCTCCTGTCCCTGCTGATCTTCCTGACGCACCGTTGACGGTGGATTCTCCTGGTGACGTGCCGGCAGTTGACCCTGGGTTTGTGCGGGTCGCGGCTATTGACTGTGGGACGAATTCCATCCGCTTGTTGATCGCTGATGTTGACGCCGAGCGCAACCAGTTGCGTGATCATGTGCGGCTTATGGAAGTGGTTCGGTTAGGGCAGGGCGTCGACAAAACTGGAGAGTTGGCTCCTCAGGCGCTGGAGCGCACGTTGGATGCAACCCGCCGGTATGCGCAGTTGTGTCAGCACTATGGTGTGCAGCGCATTCGTTTTGTGGCGACGTCAGCCACTCGTGACGCATCGAACCGGCACGTGTTTGTTGAGGGTGTGCGTGAGGCGTTAGGTGTTGATCCTGAGGTTGTTTCGGGTCAGGAAGAAGCTACCTTAAGTTTCCGCGGCGCCATTTCGGTGTTGGATGAACGCCACCGGGGCCCGTTCTTGGTTGTTGATTTGGGTGGGGGCTCTACGGAGTTGGTGTTGGGGACAACCTCACCGGTGGGTGCTTATTCAATGGATGTGGGCTGTGTGCGCATGTCTGAACGGCACCTGCAGTCTGACCCTCCCACTGATGCAGAGATCGCTGCTGCTGCCGCGGACATTAACCGTGCCATTGATGAGGCAGCCAAGGTTGTTCCGTTGGAGCGGACAGCGACGTTGGTGGGGTTGGCTGGGTCGATCACCACAGTGACCGCGCACGTGTTGGCGTTGCGTGAGTATGATCGCGACGCGATCAACGGTGCTGTGATGTCTCTTGCCGATGCGCAGGCAGCGTGCGACAACTTGTTACGCCGTAACCGTTTGGAACGCGCTGCGCTCGGGTTTATGCACCCTGGTCGGGTGGATGTGATTGGCGCTGGAGCGTTGGTGTGGTCCACGGTCATGGCACGGGTGCAGGCGGCTGTGGCGCAGGCTGGAGGGCGCCTGACCACCACGGTGACCAGTGAACATGACATTTTGGATGGGATCGCTTTATCCCTTGGTTCAGTGGGGGATAGTTACTGAGAGCAGTTCGGGATGGCGGGCGTGGTCATAGGACAAAGGTCAGGTTGAAGTAAAGGGGAGTGCGCCCGTATCCCATGGGGAATTCATGGGATGTGCTGGTTATCACGCCCTTGGAATAGTGCTGGACTTTCGTCCCAGACATACGATTGAACTATGGCTCAGACAACCGAACTCACCGACAACGCCGCTGAGACGAAGGCCACCACGACGCCTCGTCCCCGCAAAGTTCCGCGCATCGTGGTCCTTGGCGGAGGGTCCGTCGGCTTGTATTCAGCCCGTCGCCTGCGTCAACGACTGGGTAAGCGGGAAGCGGCGATCGTTGTGATCGACCCCCGCCCGTACATGACGTATGCACCGTTCTTACCCGAGGTCGCTGCCGGGTCGATTTCTGACCGCGACGTTGTTGCCCCGCACAACCGTGCGTTGAAGGGGATTGACACTCTCATGGGGCGGGTCACTCAGATCCGTCACAATGACCGCACTGTTGAGGTGACTCCTGAGATCGGTGAGCCATACGAGATCACCTATGACCACCTCATTGTGGGCTTGGGGTCGGTGTCTCGTGTCCTTCCCATTCCTGGTCTTGCTGAAAATGCCATTGGGTTCAAGAACGTTGAAGAAGCGGTTGCTGTGCGCAACCACGTGCTAGACCGCATCATTGTGGCCGCGTCGACGTGGGATAAGGACTTGCGTCAGCGGTTGCTCACGTTCACCTTTGTTGGTGGTGGGTTCGCTGGTTGTGAAGCGATCGCTGAGATCGAGGACATGGCAAAATCGGCGATCAAACAATACCCCACGATCGAACCTGGGGATTTGCGTTTTGTCATGATTGAAGGGTCAAACCGGATTCTGCCTGAACTTACTGAGGAAATGGCTCAGTACGCGCTCGAAGAGATGCAAAAGCGGGGTATTGAGTTCCACTTGTCAACGTTCTTGTCATCATGCGAGGACGGTCACGTGGTGACCTCAACCGGTGTTGAGTTCGACACGGACACCATTGTGTGGACCGCAGGTGTAAAAGCTCACCCAGTCATTGGTGAGTCAGACCTCCCGACCGACAAAATGGGGCGCGTCACCACAAACACGAAACTTCAGGTGATTGATGCTGAGGGCACCGTGATTCCTGATGCTTATGCTGCTGGTGACTGTGCCGCGGTACCTGATGTGCATGGCGGTATCAACGGGTTCTGTGTCCCTAACGCACAGCACGCGGTCCGTCAGGCCAAACTTCTTGGTGACAACCTTGCGTCAGTGCTTCGTTCCGGGGAGTTGAAGGAGTACTCGCACAAGAACTTGGGGACTGTCGCTTCCCTTGGTTTGCACAAGGGTGTGGCCATTTTGTTTGGCTCTATCAAACTGCGCGGGTTTTTTGCCTGGTGTGCACACCGTGGCTATCACTTGTACGCGATGCCCACAATTTCCCGCCGCTTGCGGATTACCACTGGTTGGGTGTCGGTGTACCTGATGCGCCGCGAACTTGTGCCACTTGGGCCGCTCCACGACCCGCGTGCAGAGTTCCGTGCTGCGGCGATCCCACCCAAGCCCAAGCAAGAGCAGGCCTCATCCCTTCCTGACGAGGCGAAAGCCCACTAGCACCAATCATTGCGGGAACATGACGGTGCCCGCTTTCGATTCATCGGGCATCGTCATGTATCCTAAACAAGGCCCGCACGTGCCTGTCCGTGCACGTCACAGCAGCTTCGCTGTTTGTGTCAGCCCCCATAGCCCAATGGCAGAGGCAGCCGACTTAAAATCGGTCCAGTGTCGGTTCGAGTCCGACTGGGGGCACCCATGCCTGTAACGATCGTGTGCCTATAACCTCTTGGGTGCACTCCACTGCCCGAGGTGGTGGGCACCTAGTCACTCGCGTTCGTCGAGATCGTTGAAGTGTTGTTCGTACAGGGGTACACCGGTGAGGTAGGCGGAGCGGGCGATCGCAATGGACCCGATCGCGGAGGTCCCCAACTGCAGGGCGACAATAATGATGGCTTTGACTGCGTTGGACAGCCCTGGGGCGAGAAAGACTGTTCCCGCGATCACGAGAATGATCCCAATACCCCCGGCGGTTCCCACTGCCGAGATACGTGTGTAGGGGTCAGGGAACTTGATGATTCCCAAGGCTCCTGAGGCGAACAGTAGTGCACCAAGGATGAGGAGGACGTTGCCTATGATGTCTGCGATGGTCATCGTTTTCCCCTTGTCAACGCGCGTGCCAGCGACACTGTCCCTAGGAATCCAACAAGTGTTGCAATGATCAAAATGTCATACGTGAATGGGCTGTGGGTGCGTACCCCGTAGAGTGCAATGAGCCCGATGATTCCGAAGAAAAGGAGATCACCGGCGTTAGCCCGGTCAGCTTCGGTGGGGCCCTGGAGGATACGGTACGTGCTGACAAGGCACGCAACCCCAATAATGATGATGGCGATATCGACACCGATCATGGCCGGAACCCCTTTCTCCGCATGGAGTGAAGCATGCGATGTTCCATGTCGTGCAGTGAGGCGCGTAGGTCCTTCGCTGTTTGGGCATACATGCCGTGGACGAACAGCAGGCGTGTGGGTCCGTCGTCGGTGTGGATGATGTCGGTGCCAAGGGTGAGTGTCCCCGGGGTGAGGGTGATGAGCGCACCAAGTGCGGTGATTTCGGCGTCAGTGCGACACTGGGTGCGTAGTTCAACGATCCCAGGGGTGGAGTCTTGACCGGGGGTGATGTTGTCTTTAATGACTGCCACGTTGGACAGCACAAGCTGCCACGCGAACCAGCCGGCAAACTGCACCATGCGTAGTGGCCAGGTGAGCCATTGGATCATGAGCCAAGCACCGCCTCAACATATGTGGTGGGGTCGAGCAGACCGTGGGCTGCCGTCTGGGAGAGGGAAAGGAGTAGTTCGGCTCCGAGCCCCAAACTGACGGTGATCAGTGCCAGCACAAGAGCGGGTGCGGCAAGGGCAGCACCGATTTTGTGGGTTGTGGTGACGGCTGGGGCAGTGGTGGTTGCCGATGCGGTGCTGTCTCCAGCTGGGATGACCGCGAAGGTGGTGGGGTCGGCGTCCGTCGTTTCTTCGCTGGGGGTGTGTTTGGTCCAAAACACCCCAGACCAGATCTTGAGCATGGACAGCAACGTCACCAGGGACACGGCGACCATGACGACGGTCGCTGCGACCTGTCCTGCGTCGATTGATGCCATGATCAGACTGAATTTTGCTACAAACCCAGAGAACGGAGGGATCCCGGCGAGGGAGAGAGCGGCGATGAAGAACGCAACCGCGACCCATGGTTCTTTTTTGAGCATCCCAGTGACAGTGTTGAGGCGTCCTGACCCGTAGGTCACCTCGATGGCTCCCGTGGATAGGAAGAGGGACGCTTTGACGATCATGTGGTGTAGGAGGTAGAAGATCCCCGCTGTGAGACCTAATTCGGTGAACAAGGCAACACCAAGGAGGATGTATCCGATCTGGGAGACCATGTGGAAAGCAAGGATCTCGCGGGTGGTGTTTTCTCCGACCGCCCCCATGACGCCAAGGATCATGGTCAGCGAGAACAGCAGGATGCCGATCCACAGGTAGTCGGTTTTCCCGTCGAAGACGACCGCGTAGATGCGGTAGATCCCGTAGATCGCGACTTTGGTGTGTAGCCCGGAAAACATGGCGGTGATTGCGGGGGATGTTGCAGGGTATGCGCGGGCGAGCCACCCGTGAACGGGGACAACGGCTGCTTTAATGCTGAGCGCAAACAGGCAGAGCGCAACGGCCATGGCAACGGCTCCGTCGTCACGGGCGAGGCCGGCAAGTTCACCCATGTTCACGGTTCCTGCGGTCCCGTACACAAATCCCACCCCAATGAGGAAGATCGTTGAGGTCAAGAGGTTGAGGGTGACGTAAAGTCGCGCCCCAGAAATACGCAGGAGTGACGCTTTAGCTGGTGCTGACAGGATGTAGAGCGCGTAGGAGGGGAGCAGCATCACTTCAATGAAGACAAAAAGGTTGAAGAGGTCTGCAGTGAGGAGAGCCCCGTTGACACCGGCGGTGAGGGCCAACGTCATGGGGGCAAAGAACCTGTTGTCACCGTGGTGTGCTGCGTAAGCGAACGCGGCACACACGATCGTGAGGAGGGTTGTGACGGTGAGCATGAGGGCGGTGAACATGTCAGCCGCAAAGGGGATCGCGATCCCGCTTGGCCACAAACCAACGCCGTGGGCCAGTGCTGAACCGTCGGTGAAGGTCACGACCATGGTCACTGCAGCTGCTAGCGCCCCGGTGAGCACAGTAAAGAGCAAGATTTTGTGGAGTCGAGGTTGTTGACCTGCAATAACAAGAAGTCCTGCGGACAGCAGGGGCACCGCAACAAGAAGGGGGAGGGCAGAGGCGATCATCGGGTGCTCTCCTTGGGGTCGTCAACGAGGTCGTCAGGTGGTGGCGACTGTGAGGTGTCGTCGTCCTCGCGTCCAGTGACGGCCAAGACAAGCATGAACACGGTGATGGAGAACGCGATGACGATGGCGGTGAGAACAAACGCTTGGGGCAGAGGGTCAGCAACCGTGGTGAGGTCACGGAAAGTGCCAAACGGTTCGCCTCTGCGTGAGGAGTTCCCGGACGCCATGATGATGAGGTTTGCGGCGTGGGAGATGAGGATGAACCCTAATATGATGCGGAGCATCTCGCGTTGCATCATGAGGTACACGGCCCCAGCAACGAGGATCCCGGCGGTGATGGCGAGCGTCATCGTGTGGTGACCTCCTCGGTGTCGTGTGTGCTGGTGTCGTCGTGGACAAATCCGGGGTCGTCGGGGTCATGCCAGGCCAGTTGTTGACTGACCCGGTGTTGGCGACCAAGGAGGTTCAGGGCGGCGAGGATCACTCCGATGACGGAGAGGTAAACGCCAAGGTCAAAGACGAGTGCAGTGGTGGTGTGCCAGCCAAAAATCTCCATGTGGATGGGGGTGAGGAATGACCCTTTGGCGTATCCAATGAGTCCGGTTCCCACACCAGTGACGATTCCTGCCCCGATGAGCTTTAAGAACGGTAGTCGAACACGTGCCGCAGTGTCAGAGGGGGCGGCAAGGTACAGCAGCGTGAAACCTGCTCCACCAATGAGTGCGGCAATAAACCCGCCGCCTGGTTCTTGGTGGCCGCGCAACAGCAGGAGCAACGACATGAGAACAACCAGTGGACCCAGGACGCGGCTGAGGCTGCGCACGAACACGGTGTTGCGGCGGGAGTCTGCCAGCGGCGAGTGTTCGTCGAGGTCGGCGGAGTGAATAGGGATGGGTTTGCGTGAGTACAGCAGTGTCGCGATGGCAACCCCGGCGACACCGAGAACACTGAGTTCCCCGAGGGTGTCCAGTGCTCGGAAGTCCACCAAGATGGTATTGACGATGTTCGCCCCACCGGTGGTTTCTTCGCCTTGCGTGAGGTAATACTCGGCAGCGGCAGATAACTCCCGGCGGCCAGTGAGTGCCCAGACTGCCACAACAGTGGCGAGACCTGCACCGACGGCAATGATGATGGCGGGAATGCGGCGGCGTGGCGCATCTGTGGAGAACCGTCGAGGCAAGCGTCGCAGCAACAGCACCATGACGCACAGGGTGAGGATTTCCACGAGCAGTTGGGTTAAAGCGACGTCGGCAGCACCCAGAGTGAAGAACCACAACGTCATGGAGAAGCCGACAACACCGGTCACAACGATCGCTGCGATCCGGGTGCGAGACCGAACAGTGGCGATAGTCCCAGCGAGGATCAGGACAACGAGCACCCAGTCGAAGGGGCGGCTGGTACTGCCAATAACAGGGGGGAGCGACCCCACCTCGGTGAGGCCATAGGCGGCCATCCCTGTGATGACCACGGCGGGGATCCCCAAGTGGAGGCGTGGTGAGGTGGTGCCCGAGAATTTCCCGATGCGCGTCCCAGCCGTGATGATCCCGGCGCGGGTCGCATCGATAATATCGAGGGCAGAAAAAGGGAACCGGAGGCGAGCCACAACCGGTTCCAGCCGTACCCGGTTCACTACCAGGGCGGTTCCCACCCCAATAATGACCAGGGAGATCACAAGCGCGGTGTTCACACCGTGCCACAGCGCGAGGTGGGTGTGGACATCGCTTCGAGATGCGGCAGTGACTGCGCTTGACGCGAGCGGGTCAAGAACAAACGGTGCCACACCCAATGCAAGGCCCGCGGCAGCCAGGAGAGTTGGTGCACCCCACAGAAGTGGTGATGCTTCGCGGATTGTTCCTCGCGATCCGTCTCCGGTGAAGGTCCCGAACACGATGCGCCCGCAGTACACAAACGTGAAGATTGCTGCGAGCGCCATCACGGCGGTGACCAGCACTCCAGTCCATGCGGGGCCGGGTGTTTCTGGGAAAGCGGTGAAGAGTGTTTCTTTGGAGACGAACCCAAGCAGTGGGGGGACTCCAGCCATCGACAGTGCGGCAAGGGTGATGGCCGCCTTGGTGACTGGCATGGTTAAGCGAAGGCGGGAGAGTTCCCGGATATCGCGGGTGCCCGCTTCATGGTCGAGGACGCCAACAAACATAAAGAGTGCGGCTTTGAATAGTGCGTGAGCGAGGGTGTGGATGACCGCAGCGGTGAGTGCGTATGTGGTTCCTACTCCAATCACGGCAACGAGGAACCCCAGCTGTGAAATGGTTGAGTAGGCCAGGAGTTCTTTCAGGTCAAAGCGGCGTAGTGCGGCGGTGGCGCCAATGACTGCGGTGATGACCCCGCAGGTGATGAGCAGAATATGCCAGATGGTCACCCCGTGGAAGAGTGGGGAGAACCGTAACAGTAGGTAGATTCCTGCTTTCACCATGGCGGCGGCGTGGAGGTAGGTGCTCACTGGGGTGATGGCGACCATCGAGTCAGGTAACCACGCCTGGAACGGGAATTGCGCCGATTTTGTGAATGCTGCAACCGCAATGAGGACCGCTACCACTGTTGTGAGCGTTGGGTTATCCGCCCACACTGTTGCTGTGATTATTGCGCTCAGTTGTGTGGTCCCGGTGGCAACTGCCATCGTGATGACCCCGGCGAGGAGTAACAGCCCCCCAAACACTGTCACCAACAGGGTTCGTAACGCGGGTTCTTGTGCGTGAGTGCCCGAACGGGCAATGAGGAAGAACGAACAAAACGTTGTTGCCTCCCATGCCACAAACAACACGACGACGTCGTCGGCGAGCACAAGGGCGAGCATCGCAGCAGCGAACGCTGTCATCAACACATAAAACGATGACTGTTTTCCCGCCCCTAAATAGCGTGCGGAGTACACCAGGACGGCAGCACCCACCACAGTGACAAGCAACGCAAACAGTAACGACAACCCGTCGGCGCGCATCGCGAGGTGCACATCAAGAGTGGGCATCCACGCAACAGACTGGGTGACCACACCAGCGTCTACTACCGCTGCGGTGAGAAGGACCGCCACACCTAGAAGCGGCACAGCAAGGACATAACCCGCGGACCTGCCCAGCCAACGCCCGAGCGGCGCGGCAGCAACAGAGGTCAACAGGAGGGTAAGGAGGCAGGCAAGCAGCAACGGGGTTCCTCGGTCATCTCACGGGACAGGGGGAGGGGAACCAACCTGACGCTGATGCGCGGTATGCCTACAGCGACAGGTCGGCTTTCACAGCACGAACAGCAGGCGGCGCGCTCCCTGCGAGCAGGGCGCCCCACTGAGACACTTGACCGTTTGTTCCATTGTGTGGAAGCAGCCAAAGCCGCGGCCGAAAGGCCGTTGCGGGAGCGTCAGTGAGCGTGTACATCACCGAAATCCTACCGTACCGATTTCCAGCGTGGCTGGCTGTCGGGCCAGGATGTGAGCAACCGCATCGTCAGGCGCACCGATGAACGCATGAAGGACGCCGGGCCACCCACACAACAAACCCCACATGAAGAGGATCCACGTCCCCCTCGTCTAAGTACAGCGGATGCTGCTCATTGGTGAGCGCCGACACTACGTGTTCCTGGCTGGCCGTCAACTGACCATCCGCGTGCCGCAGGACCGACTCCAAAGCGTGGCGTGCAAACGCGGTATCGTCATGCACTCCAGCGGCGCTGACCCCCACAAACTCCCTCCGACTCACGACATCAAACCCGGCGTCTTCAAGCAAAGGCGACCATTGCGGCCAATCATTCCACCCCCGAGTCGACATCAATTCTTGCACCCGTTCACTCAACCCTGGGGCAAGGAACGCCACCTTCTGCGGCACCACAGCCGGGAACCCATCATGCTCCACAATGACCACGTGACCCCCCGGCGCAAGAACATCCCACACCCGCCGAAGAACCCCAACGGGGTCTTCACTGTGGTGCAAAGACGCCGACGCCCACACCACATCCACACCCTGGATGTCCGGCAATGCCACATCCATGTCGCCCTCAACAGGCACCACCCGCGTCAAACCCAACTCAAGCGCCCGCGCCTCTACCCGCGCTAACGCCTGCCGGTGCGAATCAAGCGCAACCACACGAGCATGCGGGCACACGCCCGCCAACTCAAACGTTGCCCGACCTGTTCCCGCCCCAACATCAAGAATCGCCTGTGGCGAGGACGGTAAAGAACGGACAACCTCAGTCACCAAACGGTGATAAACCTCAAGGCCGATGCGCTCACCCACAACAAGGTGATACGGGTCAGCGGTGTGTGCACTGGTCATAAAGCTAGCCTACGCCCCGCCCCTGCCATTCACCGGTTTTCCCGAAGCCGCCACAACAGCCACACAAAATACGGAGTTCCCAACAACGAGGTCACCATCCCCGCTGGTAACTGCGCCGGAGCAAGCACCGACCTCCCCAGCGCATCGGCAAGAACAACCAGGAAAGCGCCCATGATCGCAGTCAAAGGAAGGAACCACCGATGCCGTTTACCCACCACCAACCGAGCCGCATGCGGAGCAACCAACCCCACAAAAGAAATCACCCCCACCGTTGCCGTGGCACACGCCGCCAACACCACCGCAACCCCAAGATGAACCACCTTGGAACGGTCCACCGCCACCCCCGCTAACTGGGCAGTGACATCGTCAAGCTGAACCACATCCAAATCACGGGCCGTCCGTGACACCACCACGCCCGCCACCACAAGCGCTATACCAAGCCACACCAACTGAGGGAATGTCGCACCAAAAGTGGACCCACCCAACCAAGTAATCGCCTTGTTCTGGTTCCACGGGTCCGTTTGCACCAGCAACAACGTTGTCATCGCACTCGTCCCCGCTGACATCCCCACACCCACCAACACCAACCGCATCGTCGAAACTCCGCCACGAGACGACAACCCAAAAATCACCACGGCAGCAATCGACGCAGCACCCAACGCCCCAGCAAACAACACCACAAACGACGGCTGAGGAACCGAAATCAACGTCACCACAGCACCCAAACCCGCCGCAGACGACACCCCAAGAACCCCAGGATCAGCAAGTGGATTACGGGTAAAGGTTTGCAACAACCCACCCGACAACGCCAACGCCATCCCCGATAACGCGGCCGCGACAATCCGCGGAACACGCGTATCCAAAATAATGTCCAATCGCACCGACGCGTCCCCGCGCACCCAGTTCGCCACATCGCCCAACAACACCAGCTGGTCACCAACCATCACCGACACAGCCATCACCACACCAAGACCGACCACACCACCGCCAACGATCAGCCACGGAAACCGGCGTGCAAAAGCCCCACCCGCACGCATTGAGGCCAACGCATGATGGTCACCAGCAGGAGGCAGCTTCCGTGCCAACACCACCAGCGCCACAGCCCCCAACACACTAGTCACCACACCCGTGGGAACAGTCACCCCTTTGACCGCACCAAACACGGCACGCACCGCCACATCGGCAGACAACACCAACGCCACCCCCGCGACCGCTGACGCCACAAAAAACGGGGCCTGCTTCCGTAACGGGCGCACCCACGCAGCAAGTAAACGCACCACCAACGGGGCGCACAGCCCCACAAAACCGATTGGCCCAGCTACAGTCACCGCACTGGCAGCAAGCAGCACCGAACCAACCACGGTGATAAGACGGGTACGAACAAGAGGGACCCCCAACGAGCGGGCTGCGTCATCACCCATGTGCATGATCGCAAGATGACGTGTTTGGGTCAGCAACACCACGACTGTCACCACCACAATAGGTGCCGCAGTAATCACCGCTTCTGTTCCACGCTGAGATAACGACCCCGCGCCCCACGCGAACAACCCTTGGGTTTCCCACGGAAACAGGAGCAGCACCACCGACGTCATCGCCGACAGCCCCAAAGCAATGACCGAACCGGCCAACACCAACCGAATCGCGGACGTGGTTCCCCCAGCAGAAATACCAAGGACAAGGGATGCCGCGGCAAGCCCACCCACAAACGCGACTCCGGTGCCAGATAACACCCCGGTCTGGAACCCAAAAGCCGAGACAAGCGTCAACGCAAGGTAGGCCCCCGCGTTCACCGCTGTCGTGTCCGGGGAGGCAAGAGGGTTACGGGTCACCGACTGCATGGCAGCGCCCGCCACCCCCAACGCGACCCCCACAAGGAGGGCCGCGCCAAGCCGCGGGAGGCGGGACTGGGTGATAACAAGAGCCGACTGAGGAACATCGCCGCCGGTCAACAGGCCCCACAAGTCTGCGATCCCCACCGCCGCTGTGCCCTGAGTAAGGTGCACAACGCTCGCGCCAACCAGCCAGGTAGCGAGCAACAGCCCCGCAACGGTGGTGCCAAATGCGGAATGATCACCGATGCGCGCCACCGGTGGGGAGTCTGTGTGCGCAGGGATGGGTGCGGTCTGGGTGGTGTGGGCGGACACGGAAGCCCTTTACAGGTCAGCGCCGTCAGTGGCGGTGGTGGGTGGAGAGGTTATGGTGCGGTGAGCTGGTTGGTGATGTCGTTGCTCCACGCAGTCATCGACACTGGCCCGCCATATGCCCAGATGCCGACAGCACCTCGGTAGACGTGGTCCTCCTTGACGAAGGGGAGGTCTTGCCACAGGGCGGCGCTTTCTAGGGCGTCAATGGACTCAGATGTGTCGTTGCCCCAGTAAAAGAATCGGGTGTTATCAGGGAGGTTGGTTAAACCTTCCAAGTCAATGTTGGACAGGCCCCACTGTTCGTCACCTGGGTCTTCCCACGCTGGGGTGAGGCCCATGTCGTTGGCGACAGCTTGAACTGTGGTGCGCGGCCCATGCATGCGGATGGTGACGTTTGCGCCATCTGCGTAGGGTGATGACAAGACGATGGGGGTCCCCTCGAGACCAGCATCAGCTAATTTTTGTGCGTTCGCTGCGATCGTGTCGTCGTAGGTGGCGAGGATTTTCTCGGCGTTGTCTTCTTGACCGAGCGCGGTGGCGATCGTCGTGAACTCGCTGCGCATTAAGCCAAGTGGGTCATCCCCATTGGCCCCAGTCATCAAAGCAATCGGGGCGATGCGCTCCATTTGTTCCATGGCTGAGTCAGGAATTGAACCGACCGATCCCAGGATGAGATCAGGTTCGAGGGTTGCGATTGTTTCAATGCTCGGTTCCCGGCGTACACCCACATCGGTGGGTTCATTGGTGAGCGGCGCTGCAGTGCCAACCCAACTGGTGTAACCAGCAACATCTGCAAGCCCAACAGGCTCAACTCCCAAGGACACGACAGCTTCTGCTTGTGACCATTCCAAAACAACCACGCGGGTAGCAGGACCGTCGGGAAGAGTCACCTCTTCTCCACGCCCATCGGTGAAAGTGAGAGGGCCGCTGGAGGACTCTGGTGCCTCACTGACTGTTGTTTGTGAGGCTGCTGGTTCTGTGGTGCCACAAGCAGCGAGCAGTGTGACCGCTGCGAGGAGTGCTCCGGCCGCAAGGCCACGGGCGCGGGTGTGGATCATGATGTCCTTTCGATGGTGTCCCGCACAGTACGGGGTGACGTCAGCACACGGGTGCTGGCTGGTTGGTGTGAGCGCGTGGTTGCGCTCGCAGTGTCAACGTTGTTGGGGTGCTCACCGTGACCGTTGTCGGGGTGGTGTGGGTGACAACAACGTCAATGTCGTACACGGTGGTGAGTAGGTCCGAGGTGAAGGCAAGGTGTGGGGGGCCTTCGGCGACGACCTGGCCTTGGTCCAAGACCAGGACGGTGTCAGCGACCGCTGCGGCGTGGTTGAGGTCGTGGAGCACGACCCCAACGGTGATGCTGTGGGTGTCCGCGAGTTGGCGCATTAATTGGAGTATCTCGACCTGGTAGCGCAGGTCGAGGTGGTTGGTGGGCTCGTCGAGAAGGAGGATTGAGGTGTTTTGGGCGAGGGCACTGGCGAACCAGACACGTTGGAGTTGACCGCCAGAGAGGGTGTCCACGTAGTGGTGAGCTAGTGGTGCGATCCCGGTGAGGGCAAGTGCGCGTTTCACTGCATCGGGTCCGTGTGGGTCTGTTCCGCGCCAGCCGTGGCGGTGTGGGTGGCGCCCAAATTCCACAACGTCGTGAACGGTCAGGCCCGCAGGGGTGGGGCGCGCTTGTGACAGGAGCGTGATCTGACGAGCAAATTCTTTTGCGCTGAGCGAGTTAATGGGGGTGGTCTTGTTCAGGGTGATAGTGCCGTGATTGGGGCTGTGGAGGCGGGAGAGGCTGCGAAGCAGTGTGGATTTTCCGGAGCCGTTGGGTCCAACGAGAGCGGTGACTGTCCCTGGTTGTAGGTGAAGGGACGCGTCATGAATAACCGTGTGGGTGCCGTATGCAATGGTGAGATTGGTTCCCTGCAGGAGACCGGTGATCTCTGGGGATGGTTGCTGTTCAGGCGAATGCACGGAAGACACCCCCACACATTAAGTGAGCCTTACCTAAATACGCAACTAGCGTCTTGCGTATTGACGGTAGGCATCCCCTCGTGTGCGTGATCGTGTCTGGTGGAGTGACTCTCATGGCGAAGTTCGATACAGTGACAGGCGCTAGGTGTCTCGTTAGGTGAGGCTCCATCGCGAACATAGGCCACTCATCTGACGACATCGAGAGATGCCCAAGATGAGGACAAATCCTCCCGGCTTAAGGGTTGATTCCAAGTGGCTTCCTACGTTTGGCGTAGGACACGTCGCGGTGTGTCAAAGCTCTTACGTGGACGCGCCACACATGCCGTGCACAAGAATAATGGCAAGAGTTTGGGGTCTGTTCAATTGTCGCGTGCAGGTGACAAATACAAGGAACATTCATGCGCAAATCACTAGAAAATTCCATCATTGATGCGGTTCTGGCGGAAGATCTCCCCAATGCAGCCCACCAACTCACACAAAGTTCGCCGTTGGATGTTGTATCCATCATGGGGCGAGTAGGTGCGCATCACGCGGCAGTGATTTTTCGCCTACTGGCGAAAGATCGAGCAGCTGAAGTTTTTGAACTCCTCGAACCAGGAATTCAAGGAGATATCGTTCGCACTCTTGGGGGCGAGGACGTGGTGATGTTGTTTGCACAACTGGCACCAGATGATAAAGCTGCACTTCTTGATGAGCTGCCTGCTGCGGTGGCGAAGCGACTTTTAGAATCGCTACCTTTTTCTGACCAACGAGTAACTAATGTCATTCTTGGGTATCCCACGCGTTCAGTGGGGAGATGGGCTAATCCGCGAGTTGTTGCCCTTCGACCGCATCTTCCTGTAGACGAAGCTCTTCAGCTAGTTCGACAGCAGGCTAGTTGGGCGGAAACTATCTATACAATCGCGGTGGTGTCTGATAGCCGCCAACTTGTTGGTGTGGTGGGCCTACGTGATTTACTGTGCGCGCAGGATAGTCGATTAGTGGAAGACGTCATGTCTCCTGCGCAATTTGCTCACGTCACAGAGCGTGCCGAGGACGTTGCCCGCAGAGTGGTGGCTCAGGACTGGCTTGCGTTACCTGTCGTCGACCGCGAAGAAAGGCTCGTCGGGATCTTTACTGTCGATGATGCAGGTCAGGTACTCACAGAGGAGGAGGATGAAGATTCTGCCCGTGCCGGCGCATCGGAGCCGCTTCCACGCCCCTATCTCGCCACATCGGTTGTCAACATCGTTCGTTCTCGGGTTGTGTGGCTCATGGTGCTCGCTGCGTCAGCGTTGTTTACCGTGCACGTCCTGGAAATGTTTGAAACAACACTCGAGCAAAAAGTCGTGTTGGCAGCATTCATTCCGCTCATTATCGGTACTGGAGGTAACACAGGAACTCAAGCGGCAACAACGGTGACACGTGCGCTAGCTCTTGGTGAGGTGAGACCAACAGATGTGCTGACAGTGATGTTCCGGGAAGTGCGGGTCGGGTTTCTTCTCGGAGCGATTCTTGGGGCAGCGGCTTTACTTCTGGCCACCTTGGCGTATGACGTTTCAACAGGCGTAGTTATCGGTTCGACGTTGATGGCAATTTGTATGTTGGCGGCGACAGTTGGGTCTGCGATGCCAATGATTGCTCGCACCCTTCGAGTGGATCCTGCTGTCTTTTCTACGCCGTTTATTACAACATTCTGTGATGCCACCGGGCTCCTGCTGTATTTTGTCATTGCGCGCGCAGTGTTCGGTCTGTAGATCACATTTCTCTCAACAAAGCGTAAGAAATGGCTCGCTGGAACATAACCTTAAGTACAAAGCACCTGTGTTCTTCCACCCCCACGTCAGGACGTTGCTGTGCCATCGTTGTCATCTGTCCGAAATGTTGTGCTGTCTGCGGTTGTGATGTTCTTGGCATTCACCGTGGCTGCGTGTTCTGCTCCGGCGTCACAGTCATCGACCCCGCCGCCTCAACCCACACACGAGAACACTCGTGGTGTCACTGCCTACGGCACCGATGGTGCCGTCGTGGAGTGGAGTGTTGTCCACCGGGACGCGGTCAGTGAAATCCCGCGAGACATGGTGGTATCCGATGGTCATGTCGTCCCCGTGTGGGGGTGTGACCGGTTCATTGTGGACCGTGGCGATGCGGGGGCTGGGCTGCGCCTCGCCGTGGCGTTACCTGGGGATCGGTGCGGTGAAGACCCCGCCCAGGTCCCGGCTGGAGACCTCCCAGGGGTCGTGGAGGAAGGAATCTTCCGAGCATTTTCTCCGTCAGTGTTCCTTGTGGACGGCGCGCCACGTCGGGTGACTGGGATGACAGTGGGTGAAGGCGTGGCGGTGTGGCAGGAGCACCCAGTCGGGCACGCCGACGATGGAGATTGGTTCGTGTTTGCGGCCGACGTGCTCACCGGAGATACATGGCTGCTCTTGACCTCACGCGATGTGTGGGGGGAACTGCCGCCGATTCCTTCGCCGCCGTTCCGGCCTGTGGTCACTGCGGGGCAGGTGTCCTTTTCCCTCTCGATTCCTGCCGACGGGGATCTGGGGGCGGAACATGCTGTTCATGTGCAAGGGGACGCGCACGCCGTCCATGCGTTGGTGTCAATCGATGTGCGAGGGGCAGAGGTCAGCATAGATCGGCACGATGTGGCTGGTGTTGTGCATCTCTCTGAGGGCCTTGCCACAGTATCGAGTGACATTGTTGAGGTTGTACCTACTGATGGTGACCAGCGCTCGGGTCGCCTCCCCGCAGCAGTTGCTGTTGTCGTGGAAGCGCCAACCGGTGACCGACCCGTTCTTGAGGTTGGCCATGATAGGGCAGGATACTTGACCGTCCGGGATGTGTTCACGCAGGTTGCCGGGGCAGGAGACGTAGTAGCTGCAGGTGTAGGCGGGGACCTCTATGTGCGCGACTCGGCAACGAATCAGGCATGGAAAGTGCCATCGGCGGTGTTTCCGCCCATGCTTCATGATGCCCAGGTGGACGTCACAAACGTTGACGTGGTGGGCACCCGCGTCGCCTGGTCTTTACGGGGCCACGGGGACGACGCCCATAGTGTGGTGGCATTCTTTGATGTGGATACCCAACGCGTGGCATGGGCTAACGTGGCTGGCACCACCGAGTTCCTCACGCATCACGACGACAGTGTGAGCTGGGTCTCGAGAGGGGAAGCAGGTCCAGCGCTCTCTCAGGCACCGTGGATGTAATGTCCGCTTCGCACCACCTACTCTCAGCAACTGACAAGGTTTCCCACCCACCTCCAATTTCACCCGCAGTATACCTGCAGGTCACGGTGTGTTAATAGACAAGTCCCCGTCACCCACCGTGGAGGAAACCCATGGACCTACCCGTCATTGCTGTCGACCTCGTCGCCATGCTCATCATTGCCTACGCACTGTACTACCCGCGCCACCGACGAAAAGACCTCGTCGTCGCGTTCCTCGTTGTCAACGTTGGCGTCCTCGGGGTCTCCACAGTCCTAGCCCAATCAACCGTCGGAGCAGGACTAGGGCTTGGACTCTTCGGTGTCCTGTCCATCATCCGACTCCGCTCCGAAGAAATCAGCCACAGCGAAATCGCCTACTACTTCGCCTCACTCGCCATCGGGCTCATCGCCGGGTTATCCACCACCATCACCGCAACAATGCTGATCATGACCACCCTTATCGTCATAGCGCTCGCAGTGTGCGACCACCCGAAGATCTGTGCCCGAAGCAGGCGCGTCACCGTGCGCCTCGACCATGCAGTGGGAACCGACAGCGAGGCCACAATCGCCTGCGAGCGAATCCTTGGTATAGCGCCCGAGCATGTGACGATTCTTGACATTGACACAGTCAATGACACTGCCCATGTGGTTGCCCGCTACCGGCCTCAAGTCACGTCACCTGTCACCATTGGGGGTGAGTCATGACTCGAGTTGTGAACCAGCTTGCCGATTCTTTGGTTCCTATTTCTCTTGCAGAGGTCATTGAACGTGCTGCGCTGCTGACTCGCACTGATCGCAAGTACATTGTTCCGCATGCTCTTGTCCCGCCGCTGACTCAACTCTGGGACCGTCAGGGGATGCGGGTTGTTGATGTCAACAACAATCGTTGCGTTTCCTACGAGTCGGTGTACTTTGACACGCCCACGAATGACTCCTATGAACGCACTCTGACCAGGCGTCGTCACCGCTACAAGGTACGGACGCGAACCTACGCTGACAGCGGTGACACGTTCCTGGAAGTCAAGACGCGCGATGGCCGTGGCGCCACCGTCAAAGACCGGATCCCTCATGCTTCCCGCACACACCTCGACCCTGATTCGTGTGCGTTCATCCGTTCTGTTCTGGCAGCTCGTGGGGTGACTCGACCGCCGCGTCAGCTAGCCCCCGTGGTGTTCTCGACTTACCAACGCACCACAGTAACTGATTTGACGATGCGCGTGACGCTGGACACCGAACTCACCTGGCATCACCCCAATGGATGTCGCTACGACGCTGGGGACATTGTCATTCTTGAAACGAAAACGCCTGGTCACCCCAGTGCGACTGACCGTTGGTTGTGGCAGCACGGAGTGCGCCCTACCACGATCTCGAAATTTGCTACTGGGCGAGCTGCGCTTGACCCAACGCTTCCAGCACACCGCTGGAATCGTGCTCTGACCCGTACTTTTGCCGATGCGCCACGGTTTTCTAGCGCCACCGCCTTGGGGAGATCAGCATGAGCCCTACACCCTTCACACGCGCCATTATTTTTGCTGGTGTGTTGAGCGCAATCCTGGTTGGTTGTTCCGGTGAATCACCTGAATCAGGTGATTCACCGGACCAAACGCAGCAGAGTTCAACAACCACCATTGATGCAGCGTCGGTTGATGTGACCCAAACAGTTGATGAGGTTCTTGCGGCGAATGACACCGTTCACTTAGTCGATGACGTCGACGTGTCAGCAGGTGTTGACGTCGACCTTTCCTCGCCGGGGAAAACTGATGGGGTGAGCGTTGATGGTTCTACTGTGACCATCACTGCTGCAGGGACCTACCGCCTTTCTGGAACGTTGTCGGGGTCGCTTCAGATTGCTGCCCCTGACGCTCACGTCACGCTGATCCTTGATGGGGTGACGATCACGTCGACGAGCGGGCCAGGGATTGCTGCCACGGATGTGGATGAACTGACAGTGTTTCTTGCTGAGGGGAGTGTGAACACTGTGAGCGATGCTGCGGAGTATCCGCAGGACATCGAGGCGAATGCTGCGCTGTTTAGTGCTGGAGACCTGTCCATTACTGGTGTGGGGACGCTCAACGTCCAAGGGGCCTACGAGGACGCTATTGCGTCCAAAGATGGACTAATTATTGATTCTGGCACCATCTCTGTGACCGCTGCTGATGACGGGATTCGTGGGAAGGATTATGTCGTCGTGACCAGCGGGGAGGTGTCAGTGACTGCTGGTGGAGATGGGCTGACTGCGAATAACGATACAGATGACACCCGAGGGTTTGTTGTTGTGAACGGTGGAACGATCACTGTTGCCGCCCGCGGGGATGGGATTTCGGCGGAGACGGACCTCCTTGTCACGGGGGGACAACTCACGGTGGAAAGTGGAACGGGATCAGCGACCGCGCCAACAGACGACATCTCAACCAAAGGTCTTAAATCTGGTGTGATGACCATCATTGCTGCAGGGGAACTGACAGTCGACGCGCAAGATGATGCACTTCACAGCAACGGAGCCATCGTGCTGACTGGAGGTGAGATCCTCCTAGCGAGCGGAGATGACGCCGTACACGCGGATGGGCATCTTCGCGCATCAGAAGGTACCCTCACCATCACATCCAGTGTGGAGGGGATTGAGGGCTACCACATTGCCTTGGAAGGAACGACCATTGACCTGGTGGCCAGCGATGACGGGTTGAATGCCACTGGTGGGAATGACATGACCACTGACGGTCAAGCCCCACCACAGTCGGACGACACTGAGGGGGTGCCCCGTGAGCGCCCGAACGACGGAACACCACCTGACGGTCGTGACATGCCCCAGCCGCCGAACACGGACAACGCCCCTGATGCGAATAACACCCCCGATGCGGACAATGCCCAGCAGCGCCCGCAAGGTGTCCGCCCACAAGGAGGTGGAATGGGTATGGAAGCAGCAACGGACGCCTCCCTGGCCATCAGCGCTGGCCGTATCACCATCACAGCCGGGGGCGATGGCATCGACTCCAACGGATCATTCACCATGACAGGCGGTGAGGTCCGGGTTGATGGGCCAACACGTGGGGGTAACGGTTCACTTGACGTGGCTGGGGAATTTACGCTCACAGGAGGGACACTCCTTGCGTTAGGCACGGCGGACATGCCGGTCAATCCCAACAATGCAGAGCAAGCATGGATCCGTGTGGACACCCTGGGTGCGAGCGAGGGTGACACCGTGACGGTCACATCGGCACAGGGTGATGAACTGCTCACTACCAGCGTGCGGGACACCAGTGCGGCACTGTTCTGGTCTAGCCCACTCCTTGCCGACCACTCGGAGGTGACAGTGTCCGTCAATGGCGAAGTCGTGGGCACAGCAACGGTGAGTACAGCGGGTACAGGAGCCGCTGACGGGTAACAGCGAGAGCCAGATGTCACAGTGGGCGGCCCTCACGACCGGTCAAGGACAGGAACCAACTCCTGTTCGATCTGGTCTGTGAGGGTCGCCGCGTATGTTGCCGTGAGGTGGTTTTCGTCGCGATACACCAGGACGTTACCAATGACGGCAGGGCATGTTGTGGTAGTGCAGAACCAGGGTTCCGTGTCGACCAACGTGACATCGATGCTGAGTTCTTGGGCGATCGGGTAGGCGTCGCGCAGGTAGTCTACGGGCATCGCTTCTGCCACATCGCGGGCGCAAGCATCCGGGTTGCGCTCGTTGAGTGCAACACAGTCGGTGGTGCCATCTGCGGGCAGCATCACAGGGTTGTCCGTCAGCGCAACAATGGGGGCGACATCGTCGAGTTGTTGCCAGGCGTGGGTAAACCCGGTGGCAGGGTCGGGGGCACCGTCAGTGACCCAGGGGACATCAGTGCGAGCCGAGGTCACGATCAGGTCAATATCACCCGCCTCCTGCAGAGTGGATATCGTCTGTTTGTTAGCGGTCAGGCACGGCCCGCCACGGTCCGCATCGGATTGGCGTTGACCAAAACTCATCGGGCATGAGGAGTGGAAGTAGGTGCGCACCTGCCAGTTGTTGTCTTGCGCGAGTTCTTCAAACGCGGGGAGCCAATGCTCAGCGTGGGAATCTCCGACGAGGGCGATCACAGCGTCTGCTCTCGCGGGGTTCGTGGTCCCGTACACGCATTCGGGGGTGAACGGGTCTCCCATCTCTGATTTGCATTCCCCGTTGTGTGCACCTGATGGCAGCGATTGGCGGGCTGCATCCACTGCGGGGACGATCACCTCAGTGTCGAGTGCAAAAGCTCGGTGTGAGGACCGGGAAATTGCAGATCCGCCGACTCCGTCGACTGTCCGCTGAGCGATGTGCTGTTCCAGTTGTTCAGCTTCGTGTTGTGCCTGGGTGGCCAGGAAACCAGGGGCCACCACAACAACTGCAGTCATGAGGCTGGCAGCAGCGGCGATCGCGAGCACTCGCGGCGCATGGTTGTCCGTGAGGGGCAACCGCCCCAGGGGGCGTTCCACTGTGCGGTACATGAGCTCCGCCCCGGTGAGCGTGAGGAACACGATGCCGAGTCCGGTGATCCATGGGGGTGCCGAGGTGACAAACGGGGCAACAATGACCAGGGGCCAGTGGATGAGGTACATCGAGTAGGACAAGGTGCCGATGCGCTGCGTCACCGGGTGCGCAACAGCGGCCCACAGCGGACCGTGGGTTCGGGGGCTGTGGGCCCAGATGAGCGCGGTTGTGGCGAGGACCGGGGCGAGAGCCCCGGGTCCTGGGAAGGGGGTGGATTCGTCAATGAGGAGAAGGCTAAGGACCAGAGTCGCCCACCCGCCATACCAGGCGATGATGCGCGCCGGGGTGCGGTAGCGGTCCCAGATAGTCGCGATGTGGCGAAAGATCGTGTGCGGTGAGCGAGTAGTGCGTGCACTGGGGGACGGGAAGATCGCGACGGCAAGGAGCGATCCAGCTCCAAGTTCCCATAGGCGGGTGAGGAGCACAAAGTAGGCAGTGGGATCCGCGTCGAGGACGCGAATGTATGAGGCTGCGAAAGAGAGGATGACAAGACCGCCGAGCGCGCTGAGAGTGACAGTTTTGTGCCTGCCTCCAACGCGTGCGGCCAGGGCCGCTGCAACGATCATGAGCAGGGGAACCACGAGGTAGAACTGTTCCTCGACCGAGAGCGACCAAAAGTGCATGAACATGGTGTTCGCGGTGTCCTGGGCGAGGTAATCGACCGAGGAGTTCGCGAGCTGCATGTTCTGCACGTAAATGATCGACGCGATTCCTTCTGTTGAGGTGGTTGACCACCGGTTTGAGGGAAGGAATATCAATGCGGCGACCGTGGATGCGATGAGGATCAGGAAGGCCGGTGGCAAGATGCGTCGGGCGCGTTTCGCGTAGAAACGAGGCAAAGCGAGCCGACCGGTACGGGTGATCTCGTGGTAGATGTGCCCGGTGATGAGGAAGCCGGAGATGACAAAAAAGACATCAACACCGATGAATCCGCCGGGTAGGGCGGTAGGCCACACGTGGTAGATCACCACGGCGATGACGGCAAAAGCGCGTAATGCTTGGATGTCGAGCCGGAGGGTGCGCGGGGCACTGGCACCTGCAGTGGGCGGTGAGGAAGCTGGAACTGCTGGTTGCAAGGGCGCGAGGCGGTGTCCGCGCGAGGCGCGCGAGGTGGTCGGTGTGGGTGAACCGGTGGTCACAGGCCCTCCATCCGAGACGACGTTCGGCAAAAAATAAGACATAGTAGTAAAAAATGAGACACGTTTAGGTTGCGAAAAAGTGACAAATGAGATTGTTTCTCATTCATTGTCTCAACAAACCCGGGGTTCCACACGTCGTGATGATGGGGAGGTGAACCCTACTTGTTCAAGATGCACCATCGTGAAAGACATGTTTATCGTCGAACTGGGCCTCGTGTCCTACGATGGCGCACAACGCCGTGAATCCATGCACCCACACACAAGAAGGAGCATGACATGTCACATCTGACCGGGAAAACCGTCGCGTTTCTCGCCACCAACGGTTTTGAAGACTCCGAACTGACAAGCCCATGGGAAGAAATCGCCAGCCATGGTGCAACCGTGGAGTTGATCTCCACGAAAGCGGGCAGCATCACAGGGAAGAACGGTCACGAGGTGCACGTAGATGTCACCACGGACCAGGCAGTCCCCAGCCGCTACGACGGCCTTGTGCTGCCCGGTGGAGTGGTCAATTCTGACAGTATTCGCCTTGATGACAACGCGGTGTCCTTCGTGAAGCAGATCGTTGAGGCAGGGACCCCTGTTGGTGTCATCTGCCACGGAGCGTGGATTCTTGCCGACGCCGATGTCCTAAGAGGGCGGACGATCACGTCTTTCCCCACCCTGAAAACCGACCTGAGGAATGCAGGGGCAACCTGGGTTGACGACGAGGTTGTCACGGACAACGGATTGGTGTCATCGCGCACCCCTGATGACCTTCCTGCGTTCAACGACAAGGTCATCGAAGAGATCGCAGAGGGTGCCCACTGAGATTCGGCCATGACACCGGGAACTTCTTCGTGGACAATGGCGTTAAGGACAGTAGACACGGCGGTGCCCGCCTGCAGAGCTGACCACACCGCCGCCACAAGGAGGAAACGTGTCCAACCCGTACTTCAGTAATTCAGCCGTCTTTGGCGGAAAGGCCGACAAAGACGTCCAGCGCACCAACGCGCAGATGGATCCACGCTTCGCGGCGACAACGTCCGCCCAATACGGCGCAACCGACGCCGCAAGCCTGGACTCCATGTACAACTCGCCCGCTGCGACCACCGCAGACACTGGCCGCATGACGTATGACGACGTCATCATGAAAACCGGGGGCATGCTCGCGGTTCTCGTGCTGTCTGGTGCAGCCACCTGGATCGTGGCACCCCAGTTGTTCTTCGTTGGCGCTATTGTCGGGCTCGTTCTCGGTCTGGTCAACGCCTTCAAGAAAGAGCCCAGCCCGGTTCTGATCACGTTGTACTCCATTGCTCAGGGGGTTTTCCTGGGCGGGATCTCCAAGTTCTACGAAGCCGCCTACAACGGTATTGTCTTCCAAGCAGTCCTTGGAACGGTCTCCGTCTTTGTGGTCACGTTGTTCTTGTACCGGTCCGGCAAAGTGCGGGTGACACCAAAGTTCACTCGATTCCTGCTCATCGGGATGGTCGGATACCTGCTCTTCTCGATCCTCAACCTCATCCTCGTGTGGACCGGTGTCCTTGACGGATGGGGGATGCGCGGAGGCGGCCTCGGCCTCATCATTGGCCTGTTCGCTGTTGGCCTGGCCGCAATGTCCCTCATTGTGGACTTTGATTCTGTCGCAGTCGGTGTCCGCAACGGTGTCCCTGCCAAGTACGCGTGGGCTGCCGCTTTCGGAATCATGGTGACCTTGGTGTGGCTGTACCTCGAACTGCTTCGTCTTTTGGCGATCCTGCGAGGCGACTGACTCATCTCTCGTCAGGGTACGGGTCTTTATCACGAACAATGGCTCCCAGCAATGCTGGGAGCCATTGTTCGTGCTGACAGCGAAAGCGTGTCCACGATGATGGATATAGTCAGACATTTCCGGCACCACGCGTGCTGTCAGTGCTAGCGTGGAGGAGTTCATCAACGCTTATGGAGGTTACGACGCATGTCGACCACAATGCCCACAGCAACTGGCGGATTTGGCGAGAAGCCAACGATCACGTTCCCTGGCCCTGACGCCCCAGAAGGACTCCAGGTAGAAGTCCTCACCGAGGGTGAAGGCCGCGTCATTTCCGCAGGCGACAACATTGTTGTCCACTATCTCGGCCAATCCTGGGGCGGCTCGGTGTTCGACAACTCCTACGATCGTGGGGCAACCATTGACTTTCCCATTGGTGTCGGCGCCGTCATTGGTGGTTGGGACCAGGGGCTTGTTGGTCAACGCCTAGGCTCGCGCGTGCTGTTGTCCATCCCACCAGAGCTCGGCTACGGTCAGCGTGGCGTCCCCCAGGCAGGCATTGCCGGTGGCGCGACCCTCGTGTTTGTTGTGGACCTCGTCGACATCAAGTGACCACAACACCTGCATGACATGACAAGGGGTGACACGCACAGTGCGTGTCACCCCTTGTCATGCGCCAGCACAACGGCGCACATTAGCGGTCCTTGCTTGGGCGACGGCGAGCCTCCCGAGCCCGCTTCTTGGCAGCCTCAGCGGCAATGCGTTCCTCTTCAGCTTTCACTTCCCGCGCCACCTGCTGCTCAATGACTAACCACTTTGGTTCGTCACGGCGGATATCGTTAATCTCATCAGTAGTGAGCGGGTCGGTCAGGCCGTTGCGTGTCAAACCAGAAATGGACACGCCCAGGCGTTTAGCCACAATGGACCGTGGGTGAGGACCGTTTCGCCGCAAATCCTGAAGCCACTGAGGCGGATTGGCTTGAAGTTCGGCGAACTCCTCACGTGAGATCATGGAGTCCTGAAACTCTTGCGGAGCTGCCGGGAGGTAAATCTCAAGTTTCTTCGCGACGGTCGCAGGTTTCATCAACTGGGAGTTCGAACGAGTGGTCATACTCCAAGGGTAACGAATGCCGGTAGGCTGGATACGTGGATTCTGTTCAGGCTTCATCACATTCGCCCTCTGACACCTCACAACTTCGCATCGGCTATGTGCCCGGGGTGACCCCAGCGAAATGGGTCAACCGGTGGGAGCAGCGGCCTGACAGCACGTCTCTCACGTTGGTGCGCCTAGAACCACACGACAAAGGACGCGCCGCGGCCCACGGAGAGGTCGATATGGCCGTGGTGCGCTTACCCGTGCCCGAAGGGATCTTCCACACGGTTGCCCTCTATGAAGAAACCACCGTTGCGATCTTCCCCAAAGACCACCACCTAGCAGCCGCTGACCAACTACTCCTCAGCGACCTGAGCGACGAAACCCTCCTTCAAGCCGCTGACGACATGATCCCCTGGCCCGCAACTGCCCCCGGGCACCCCGCAGCCGAAGAACCACCCACCACTGAAGACGCGATCCCCCTCGTGGCTGCAGGTGTCGGCATCATTGTGGTTCCGCAGTCCCTTGCACGCCTGTACGCGCGCAAAGACCTTGACTACTGCCCCATTGATGACGCCCCTCGAAGTACCGTCGCGCTCGTGTGGCGCGTAGAGCGCGACGACGACCTCACCCAAGAATTTGTTGGAGTCGTCCGCGGCCGCACGCCTCAGTCCTCACGGGGTGTGCGCGCCACGACCGAAGCAGGTTCCCCCACCCGCACTGAACAACCATCGCGAGCTGGACGGACCCGCCCTCGCGCATCGGCAGGAAAGAAGACCACCCCTCAACGCCAACGAGGCGCCACCTCAAAACCTCAAGGAATCACAAGCAAAGGCAAAGCGTCAGGAAAGAAGAAGCGCTAACGGCGAAGAAGAAGCACGAACTACCCGGCGCGAATACTGGCAGTGTCGGCGACTAACTGCAGGCCACCCCGGTGGAATGTACCGGGCAATACCCTTGGGGGTTCTTCACCAAATACTGTTGGTGATAGTCCTCAGCGAAATAGAAGTCGCCCACACCATCCTCGTGGTCACTGCCAGCCCACGCTACCTGCGTTGTGATGCGACCAAAGCCGCGTTCCTCAAGGGCGCGCTGAAATGCCATAAGCGTCTCACGGGCAAGTCGCTCTTGGTCAGTTGTTGTCACATACACCGCTGACCGGTACTGAGTTCCCACATCATTGCCCTGTCGAAAACCCTGTGTTGGGTCGTGTGACTCCCAAAAATGAACAAGAATATCGCGGTCACTGATCACCGTCGGATCGTAAACAACCCGCACAACTTCAGTATGACCCGTCATCCCACTACACACTTCCTCATACAACGGGTGGGGTGTGTACCCGCCCATATACCCCACAGCCGTCGAGATCACCCCCGGCAACTGCCATAACTCCTTCTCCGCACCCCAAAAACACCCCAAACCCAGGTAGACCACATGACTCGAATCGGGGAAAGGGCCCTCAAGAGGTGTGTCAAAAACTCGGTGACGAGCAGGAAGAGAAAATGGACGTTCCGGGCGACCAGCTAACGCCCTTTCCGGAGATACCATGTGTGACCTCAGTGAAGCCCCGAATAAACCCTGAAACATGAATCCTCCTCAAGAATGACGCGCTCAACATGCCGTTCATGCAAGTATTGCCTACAGTTCCAACTAAGGCGCACCCCTCGATGTTCCCGCATCCCATCCTCGCGCCGACACCACCGACCCAGCCTGTGAGGCGAGCCGAAAGGACACCATGACGCACGAGCACGACGCGAACACACCCCACGATGAACCCACATCGTCCACGGTTCGTGTCACCAGCTCCTCGCTCAATAGCGCATTTTCCTCGCGCACCCGTGGTGACCAGCCCTATGTTTCACCCGCTCTCGTCGCAGGTGCGGCATGGGCGTGGCGGATCATCCTGCTCGCTGTGGTGGCCTTTCTCCTTTTTCAGGTCGTCACCTACCTCAAAGTTGTGGTCGTCCCAGTTGCACTCGCGCTTCTTTTCACCGTCCTGCTCCAGCCCATGGACAGGTTCTTGCACACCACCTTGAGGTTTCCGCGATCACTGTCCGCCGTCACGTCAGTACTTGCGCTCATCGCCGCACTGGCGACCCTCATCACCGTGGCCGGCCAGCAAATCGCCAGCGGTATCACAGAACTGTCTGACCGCGCAGTACAAGGCGTCAACGAACTGATCTCCTGGGCACAACGCGACCCGTTGAACCTTGACCTTTCACAAATCGATGCCTACTGGAATGACCTCCTTGACGCGGCTCAGAACCAATCCGGTGCACTGGTATCCGGTGCGCTATCGGTTACCTCAACAATTGGACACGTCATTGCCGGGGCACTCATCGCGATTTTTTGCACCATTTTCTTCCTCATTGACGGACGCAAAATCTGGACCTGGATCGTTGGCTTACTTCCCCGCCACGTGCGAGAGCGAACACATCAAGCCGGCCGTCGGGGGATTGTCACTCTTTCCGCCTACGTGCGAACACAAATCCTGGTCGCCTTTATCGACTCTATTGGTATTGGTGTTGGCGCAGCCCTTATAGGGTTGCCACTTGTCGTGCCTTTAGCTGCCCTCGTGTTTGTCGGTGCGTTCATTCCTTTTGTCGGCGCAATCATTACTGGCGCGGTTGCTGTGTTGGTCGCTCTAGTCGTCAAAGGATGGGTGTGGGCACTTGTCATGCTGGGGATTGTGCTCCTGGTCCAACAAATCGAAGGAAACGTTCTTCAACCGTTCCTCATGGGTCGCGCCGTGGCCATCCACCCCGTTGCTGTGCTCCTCACCGTGAGTGCAGGAACAGTCCTTGCCGGGATCGTCGGCGCGATCTTCGCCGTCCCGATTGTTGCAGTAGCCAACACCATCATTTTGTACCTCAACGGCCACGACAAATTCCCAGAACTCGGGTTTGATGACCGACTTCCCATGAAACCCACGGGCCGTAAAGCAATCATGGTGACCTCAGCGACACGGTATGTGGTGAGCCCGCAAGACACACCAGGTAGTGGCCAACAAGCGACGCTCATTGACTACTCAGCTCGAGTAGGCGAAACGTTTGAAAAACTCTTTGGTCGCTTCAACGCCAGGCAAACAGAAGGCCCCACCGCGACACAGAGCACAGAGCCACCTGCCGAAGAACTCACCACACAGGCGCCAGAGCCACCAGCGAACGAGCCTCGGGGTGGACAATAGCTCTATGAGCTTTCCACCCAAACCGTGGCCAGTCACAGCCCGTGCCATTGACGAGGCCGCATCCCTTCTTGAATCAGTCGCCAGAGTGACTCCCGTTGAGTCCTCGCGTGCTTTATCCACCTACAGTGGGCAACCCACCTGGCTAAAGTGTGAGAATCTCCAACGGTCAGGGTCGTTTAAAGTTCGTGGCGCCTACGTGCGCATGTCTCGCCTGAGCGCAGAAGAAAAGGCCGCGGGTGTGGTGGCTGCTTCCGCCGGGAACCACGCACAGGGGGTGGCAGTTGCCGCCGCATCGCTAGGAATTAACGCAGTGGTGTATATGCCATCGGATGCGGCGCTACCCAAAGTCGCCGCGACCCGTGAATACGGTGCTGAGGTGAGGCTGGTGGGGACAAGCGTTGACGATGCGCTCACGGCAGCGAAGCAGGAAGCACAGGCCACTGGTGCGACTTTCATCCACCCCTTTGACCACAACGATATTATTGCTGGTCAAGGGACGGTGGCGCGAGAGATCCTTGACCAGGTCCCCGATGTTGCCACGATCCTTGTCCCCGTGGGGGGTGGCGGGCTTCTTGCCGGAGTCGCCGCTTACTGTGCTCAACGCGCGCCCCATGTCACTGTCGTTGGGGTCCAAGCGGCACGCGCATCGGCGTGGACCCATTCGCTGGTGCACGGGGAACCCACGACAACCGATGTCGCCTCCACCATGGCAGACGGAATTGCGGTGTCCACGCCAGGGGTGCACCCGTTCGAGATCGCGCAACGGGCGAAAACCCGGGTCGTCACAGTATCTGAGGAGGACATTTCGCGGGCGCTGCTGTACACCACGGAACGCGCGAAACTTGTTGTTGAACCAGCTGGGGTTGCCGGTGTCGCTGCGCTGATGGCTTACCCTGGACAGTTTGAGGGACCTGTTGTGGCAGTTCTGTCGGGTGGCAACATCGACCCCAATGTGATGCTTCGAGTGGTGCGCCATGGTCTTGTTGCTGCAGGGAGGTTCCTGGTCATGAAAGTGAACCTCATTGATCGTCCAGGGGCACTGGCCACCATGCTGTTTGACTTGGCGTCACAAAAAGCGAACATCATGCACGTCGACCACGTTCGAACAGGAGTGGACCTTGCCATCGATGAGGTGGAGGTGACGATGCAAGTGGAAACCAAAGGGCCGGAACACTGCGCGGAGCTCTTGGAGTTCATGCGCTCACGTGGGTACCGCTTGTCCTCAACCTGACATGGGTCAGGGTAGGCGTTGGTTGTGAATACGACAAAGGCCGTGGCACCCGGTGGGGTGTCACGGCCTTCACTGTGTGCGGGGTGCTTACCCCTGGTAGGGCTTTGCGCTTTTAATGACAACCTCAATGTCACGACCGTTGGGGGCAGTGTAGGCGGTCGATTCGCCGACTTTGCGCCCATTGATTGCGCTCCCGAGCGGAGACTGCTCTGAGTAGACGTCAAGGTCAGTGGTGTCGGCAATTTCGCGCGACCCTAGCAAGAAGGTCATTTCGTCGCCAGCAACGTCAGCAACAACGATCATTCCAGGTTCAACCACACCGTCATCGGGTGGCGTGCCGATCCGGATGTTGCGGAGTTTTTCCTCAAGTTCGTGGATTCGGGCTTCGTTTTTGCCCTGCTCTTCGCGGGCGGCGTGGTAGCCACCATTTTCCTTCAGATCACCTTCATCGCGGGCTTGGGCAATGCGGTTGGTGATCTCCTGGCGAGCGGGCCCGCTCAGGTGGTCGAGCTCAGCGCGAAGGCGGTCATAAGCCTCCTGGGTGAGCCAGGTGACGTTGGCCTCAGTCACAGGTCGCTCCTTCCGTCATGGGGGCGCACACGCGCCCATGAAAATACTGGTCAGTGGTACGGCTTTCAGTAATTGACACAAAAAGAATGTGCCCCCGTGCGCTGCCGAGTGGTCGCGTGCCGACAAAATCGGACGGATACACATCGCGAGGCTGCGCTCGTGGGCATCTCAAGGTCATGTCCACGCAGAGATGCGTGTACTGAATAACCCATTATAGCAAGACTCGCGATGTGCGGGAGAAGTGGGGGGTATCAGTCTGACGCGGGCAGGTCGGTTGAGTTCGGGTCGACGGCGCTGCAGGATGTGACCACTGCTGTCACAGCTGTTTCGGTGGTGCGGATGTCGGTGCTGAATCGTTGCTCAAACACCTCAGCTGGACCGATGAGCACATTCTTTGTCCCTACTTGTGCGTAGGACTCGTTGAGTGCGTCCAGGACACACAAGACGGTGACGTCTTGAGGTTTCGCCACATCGAAGGTGATGGTGATGGACTCAGAACTGGTGACGGAGAAGCCCACTTCTTTCCCACGAATGGTGGGGGCACCCCAGGCATACCAGGCTGCCACACCAATAGCAACGAGAAGCGCGGCCACGCCTAGTGCGATAGCGAACGCCCGGCCGCGTGGGGTGAGTGAGCCAGATGGTCCTGCAGGGGACGTGGGAGCAAGAACAGGGTCTTCCTCATCGAGTTCGTAGACCTCGAAGTCCTCAGTACTCACTGTTCCCCTCACTTTACGTGACGCAGATGACGCCGTGCGGGCCGGCATCGTGGAATCCGCTCACCGCATCCCAGTGTTCTATCTATTATTGTCGATCATGGGTGGCGGTATGTGTTGCCATCCACGATAGGAGGAAAACTGTGTCCACGTCGCCACTGCGTCTGATGGCTGTCCACGCTCATCCCGATGATGAATCGAGTAAAGGCGCCGCAACAACGGCCCGTTATGCTGCACAGGGTGTTGAGGTTCTTGTCGTGACGTGTACGGGTGGTGAACGGGGTAGTATCCTCAACCCCCATTATGGCGAAGTCGTGGCGGAACCTGAACAGATGAACGCGATTCGTCAGGTAGAGATGCGTCACGCTGCTCAGGCGTTAGGTGTGTCGCACCGGTGGTTGGGGTTTATCGACTCAGGGTTGCCTGAGGGGGACCCGTTGCCGCCGTTGCCACCGGGCTGTTTTGCCTTGGAACCGTTGGATGTGCCAACGCGGGCGCTAGTCGAGGTGATGCGGGAGTTTCGTCCGCATGTGGTGACTACGTATGACCCGTCAGGTGGGTATCCGCACCCAGACCACATCCGCTGCCATGAGGTGTCATGGGCGGCATTTCACGCGGCCGGAGATGCAGACGCATTTGTGGGAACTGGTGAGCCGTGGCAGCCGTTGAAGTTGTATTACAACCACGATTTTTCGATGAATAGGGTGTCCACTTTGCACCGGGCGATGATCGATGCAGGGCTTGAGTCGCCGTATGGTGGCTGGGTAGAGTCGCGTGAAGCGCGTGAGATTCCCGAGCGTCAGGCCACAACCCGGGTGGAGTGCGCTGATTTTTTTGACCACCGTGACGCGGCGTTACGTGCGCATGCTACCCAGATTGACCCGCAGGGCTTTTTCTTTGCGGTTCCACGTGAGGTGGAACGTCAGGTGTGGCCGGTGGAGGAGTATGAGCTGGCTGTGTCCCATGTACCAACGTCCGTGCCCGAAGATGATCTCTTCGCAGGTATCCGCAACGACTGAGAGGACTTGTCATGGCGATTGTGCTTTCGTGGCAGGGCGATGTTCCTAGTGCTGTGATCGTTTCGGAGGGGCAGGCTAGCGCGCCGGAGTCCACTGCTGAGACGGTGGAACCGGTACCTGGTGCGTCCACAGGACCGGAGGTGCTGCGTCCTGGACTGAAGGAAACCGATGTGTCACCTGGGTTGGTGGGGTTCCTTGCGATTTTTGCGGTGGCTGTGGCGGTGACTGGGTTGTTTCTGTTGTTGTCCCGTCAGATCCGCCGGGTAACTCACTCTTCTGGTCATGAGACAAAGGTGACTGCGGTGTTTGATGGTCCAGCGCCGACGCGAGGGAAGCGAACCTCACCGCCTTCTCAGTCAGGTGATGACACGTCTGCGACGCCGTGACGTCGACTGTGGGGCTCAGGGTTGGCGCGGGGCAGCTTATGGCTGCTGCGGACCACGAGGTGATGCGTGCTCAAGTGCGGGAGTGTCTTGATGATGCACGCGACCAAGGGGTTGACCTGCTGGTGTTGCCGGAGTACTCCCACTATTACGACCCGCGCGGGGTGCCTGCTCACGCGGCGGAACCACTTGATGGCCCGTTTGTGCAGTTGCTAGCGCGGTGGACTGCTGATGCGTCCGTGACTGTGGTGGCAGGGCTCACTCGGCCGGCGCATCGGCATCCGGTGAACACGCTGGTGGTGGTTGCTGAGGGTGCGGTACAGGCCACCTACGACAAAGTGCACCTGTACGATGCGTTTGGGTATCGAGAGTCGGACCACCTGGAGCAGGGGGATGTAGCGCAAGAGGGCGTTTTTTCGGTGGGGGAGTTCTCCGTGGGGTTGCAAACGTGTTATGACCTGCGCTTTCCTGAGCTGACCCGGCGGCGTATCGATGCGGGCGCTGACATTGTCGTGAACCCGGCTGCGTGGGTTGCTGGGCCAAACAAACTGCATCATTGGCGGACGCTGCTGGCTGCTCGTGCGATCGAGAACACGGTAGTGATGGTCGGTGCGGCACTGGATGGTCGTGGCGTGTGTGGGGATACGCGCATTGTTTTTCCTGATGGCACCACTGCTGTTGGTGCCGCGCATGGACGTCATGTGGTGTCAGTGGAAGTGACACGCACACTGATTGCCGATGCGCGGGAACGGAACCCGTCGTTAAGTAACCGGGTGTATTGAGCCTTAGCGCAGCGCGAGGACTGCGATGAGGACAGCCACGTAGTGGCAGAAGAACCCGATCACGGTGAAGACGTGGAATATTTCGTGGAACCCAAACCAGAGTGGGCTGGGGTTGGGGCGTTTGAGGCCGTAAACCAAGGCCCCGAGGGTGTAGGCGAGTCCGCCGCCTGCGACGAGCCAGACAACAGCGGGGCCACCACTGGTCCAGAAGTTGGGGAGGAACCACAGGGCGACCCACCCCAGGGCAATGTAGATGGGAACGTACACCCAACGGGGCGCGCCTAACCAGATGATCCGTGCAGCCAGTCCAAGCAGTGCCCCACTCCAGACGACAATGAGGAGGATTGTGGCGGTGCTTTGGGGGAGGAGGATGACTGCTAGTGGGGTGTAGGTTCCCGCGATGATGAGGAAGATGTTGGAGTGGTCCCACCGCCTTAGTGCAGCAAGGACAGCTGGGCTCCAGTTACCGCGGTGGTAGACGGCTGATGTGCCAAACAGGAGCCAGGATGAGACTGCGAAGACTGTTGCGGCAACTTTGGGGGCAGTAGCGGGGGCCAAGACGATGAGGAGGATCCCTGCAGCAAGTGCGAGGGGAAAAGTTCCTGCGTGGATCCAGCCACGAAGCTTGGGCTTCATGGCGTTGAGTGCGTGACTGACCTGGTCGGCGGCTTTTTCGGCGGCGAGACTCGCTTGGCGGGCTGCTTCTTGTGCGTGGTGGCTGGCGTCAAAGGGTTGCCGCCGGGCGGGAGGTGGGGTGTCAGCCATGGGGTCTCCGTGGGGCGGGTCGTCGTGGTTGGTGTTGTTATTCGTCATGTTGGTGTCACTCATCCTTACCTACGGTAGCGTAACCTACGCCGGCGTAGGTTGTCATCGTGTGAAGATTCCGATAACAATTTCCGGGGTATTCCCGCGAACGTCACAGTAAGTGGACACACTCCTTTACTCTGGTAAGGGCGCTCGCCCCAAGTCCGATGAAAGGCACCGTCGACGTGAAGCTCGAGCAATTCCTCTACTCGCTGTACGAAGAGCGTATAGCCAGACGGCTGCCCCCGCAGACCATTCCTCGCCATGTCGGTGTCATTCTCGATGGTAACCGCCGCTGGGCAAAGTCCTTTGGTGAACCCGCCGCCACCGGGCACCGGCGCGGCGCAGACAAAATCGCCGATTTTCTCACCTGGAGCGAAGAGCTTGGCGTCGAGGTGGTGACCCTGTGGATGCTATCCACCGATAACCTGCACCGCCCAGCCGAGGAACTGCACGCACTGCTTTCTATCATTTCCGATGCGGTACGTGAGCTAGCCAACGAAGGCCGATGGCGCCTGCGGGTCGTTGGGAAGCTTGACCTTCTGCCCGACGATCTTGCGCGCGACCTGCGTCGTTATGAAGAATCCACTCGACACATCGACGGACTTCACGTCAATGTGGCCATTGGATACGGTGGTCGCCACGAAATAGCTGACGCCGTGAAATCACTTCTGCACACCTACGACGAACAAGGCCTCAGTCTGGCAGATGCGATGAGCCGGATGTGCGTTGACGACATCGCCAACCACCTCTACACCAAAGGGCAGCCTGACCCTGAACTTGTCATTCGTACCTCCGGTGAACAACGCCTCGGCGGATTCCTCCTGTGGCAATCCGCGCACTCAGAATTCTACTTCTGTGAAGCCTTCTGGCCCGATTTCCGGCGCGTTGACTACCTGCGAGCGCTGCGCGCCTTCTCCACCCGGGAACGCCGACTCGGACGATAATGGCGATGCTCTAGCAGGGGCATCGGTCGACGCATACTGACATTCTGACGGTCTGCCGTAACAAAATCACACAACCTTTGGGTGAGAAGTCCCAATTATCGCCGCCGTGATCGCGATAAGAGTGACACCATAGGAGAGTGCGAAGCCTCTCCCCATATGATGCCGTCCTGTTGTACTCCTTTGGTGGCCCCAACCACCCTGAAGACGTCGTTCCTTTCCTGCGCAATGTCACACAAGGCAAAGGAATCCCCGACGAGCGTCTCGCGGAAGTGGGACAACACTATTACGGTTTTGGTGGCAAAAGCCCCATCAATGAGCAAAACATCGCCCTGAAAACCGCGCTCGAGAAAGAACTCGCAGCACGCGGCCATACCATCCCCATCGTCTGGGGTAACCGCAACTGGGAGCCCTACACCAACGACGCACTGACAGAGCTTGCGGAACACGGAGCCCGCCGAGCAGCCATGCTCATCACTTCCGCTTACGCGTCTTACTCCGGCTGCCGCCAATACCGCGAAGACATGGCCGTTGTTCAACAACGCCGCGGCGACATCGACGACAACGGGAACCTCACCGAGGACGCCACCGTCTTTGACAAAGTTCGGGTGTACTTCAACCACCCAGGGTTTATCACAGCCAACACCGACGCGGTTGCCCACGCATTGGCGAACCACGATCCCAACACGCACATCGTCTATGTCACCCACTCCATTCCTGACGCGATGGAACGTGCTTCAGGAGCCCACCACAGCGCCAGCTACAGCGCGCAACACCTCGCCGTCGCCCGCGAAATCAACTCACGCCTCACCGCCGAGGCGCACCACGGGATGACAGCAGCACGAACGCCCGACGCTCCCTGGAGCCTCGCCTACTGCTCTCGTTCTGGCCCACCGCATCAACCCTGGCTCGAACCTGATATCAACGACCACCTCGAAACGCTCGCCGACCAAGGTGTCACATCCGTTGTTATCGCGCCCATCGGATTCATCTCCGACCACATGGAAGTCATCTACGATCTCGACACTGAAGCGCTCGCCACCTGCGAACGCCTCGGAATCGCTGCGACCCGCGCCGCAACCGCAGGTACCCACCCTGCCTTCGTTTCCGGTCTGGTTGACCTCATCGAAGAACGCGCAGCCCTCGCGCGCGGGGAACACATCACCGAAGTCACCACAACCGACGTACCTGCTTTCCCCTCCCCGTGCCCCGCAGCTGGCTGCCTGCAGGTTCACGACAACCCCAGCGGGACCCCAGCAGTCGCCGGAGAAGACGCACCACGCTGCCGCTAGCACCTAGTAGTACCGCCTGCCAGTTCCATATGGAGCCAACAACCACCAAGAAGAGAGCACGATGTCTGCAGTTGATCACGATGCCATCAATTCCACTGTCCGCTACACCATGTGGTCGGTCTTTCAACTCGCCACAACCCTGCCCGACAATGCCACCGAACGTCGCGCACTCATCGATGACGCGCTCACTGCCGTCGGAGGCGCATCAGTAGGAATCGAGACAGACCTCACCGTCCGTGGGTGGTACAACATTTCAGGTATGCGCGCCGACGCTGACCTCATGGTGTGGTGGCACGGGGCGAGCATCGAAGACGTCCAAGGCGCCTACCAACGACTACGAGCAAGCGAATTTGGTCGCTGCCTCGAACCAGTCTGGTCCAATGTGGGACTCCACCGAGCCGCAGAATTCAACCGGGGCCACGTCCCCGCCTTCATGGCTGATGAAACCCCAGGACAATACATTTGTGTCTACCCATTCGTGCGATCCTACGAGTGGTACATTCTCGACCCTGCGGAGCGCAGCAGGATGCTCCGCGAACACGGGGAAGCCGCAGCAGACTACGCTGATGTTCGGGCAAACACAGTCTCCGCGTTCGCGCTCGGCGACTACGAATGGCTCCTCGCGTTTGAAGCTCCCCAACTCGACCGCATCGTTGACCTCATGCGCGACCTCCGGGCAGTGGACGCACGGATGCACGTCCGCGAAGAAGTCCCCTTCTTCACCGGGCCGCGCATCGACCTGCACGATTGGGCTGACAGTCAGCCCACATCCGCCTACGGAGAATAAACTGCTCACCTCGACAGTGAGCACGATCAACTCGTGCCCACTGTCGAGGTGTGAATTGGTCAAAGGACCTGGGGCACTATCACAGTAAGTCGCACGTGATCGTCACTCTGGTTCCACCCAGGTCACGAGGCGCCCACTCGATGTCGCCCTGCAACTCATTACTGACCAAGGTTCGCACAATGGTGGTACCGAGACCGGACGAAGGCGAGCCTGAGTCACCTAATCCCATACCGTCGTCGAGGACGTCCACACGCAAATGCTGCCCTGTGCGTTCCGCCCGGATCTCTACTGTGCCACCAGTTTGCCCAGACAAACCATGCTCCACCGCGTTGGTCACCAACTCAGTGAGCACCAACGCAAGTGGGGTCGCTGTTTGCGCCGGAATCAGCCCGAACTCACCACGCTGAATCGTGCGGACGGACACACCAGCAGAAGCAACATCGGCTGCGAGCCGTAAAGCACGCCCCACCATGACATCAAACTCAACTTCTTCATCAAGGGTCTGTGACAACGAATCATGCACCAGCGCGATCGTCGACACCCGGCGCATCGCTTCCTCGAGCGCCTCACGGGCCTCCGGAACTGTCATCCGTCGAGCTTGCAGACGCAACAGGGCAGCCACGGTTTGCAAGTTGTTCTTCACACGGTGGTGAATTTCGCGAATCGTGGCGTCCTTGGTAATTAACTCACGCTCTCTGCGGCGCAGCTCAGACACATCACGACACATCAGGACTGCACCGATTCGCTCATGGTTTTCCATCAACGGCACTGCGCGGACCGACAAACACACACCTTTAGACTCGATGTCAGTTCGCCACGGGGCGCGTCCCATCATGACCAATGGCATGGACTCATCAACAGGGACTTTGTGTTCAATGAGGTCAGCGGTGACCTCAACCAACGATTGCCCCACCAGGGGCCCCAGCACGCCGAGCCGGTGAAAGCACGATAACGCGTTAGGGCTTGCGTAGAGAACATCCCCCTCAGCATTGAGCCGCAACAACCCGTCACCCACCCGCGGAGCTCCACGCCGTGACCCAGTTGCCGCATCGGGGTGAGGGAATTCGGATGCCGCAATCATCGTCATGAGGTCGTCGGCGGCTTCCACATAGTTCATTTCCATGCGTGAAGGTGTACGACCTGCACCTAAGTTTGTTTGGCGGGCAACAACCGCAATGGTGTGGCCGTGGCAGTTCACTGGCACCGCTTCTTCGCGCACTGCGTAGGTACCAAACCAGCGCGGTTCGCGGGAGCGTTGGATGGACTCCTCGACGAGTGCTTTCTCTAATTGGGAACGCACCGTGTCGGGCGCCATTGTGCCCACAATATCGTCATAATGGACTGTAGCCCCTGTTGATGGGCGGCACTGGGCGAGGGCAACAAAATTGCCGTCGTCTGTAGGAAGCCACAGGACCAGGTCAGCGAACGCCAAGTCGGAAATGAGTTGCCAATCGCCCACAAGGAGGTGGAGCCACTCCACTTGGTGAGGTTCAAGGTAGCCGTAGCGTTCGACGAGGTCGCTGAGAGTTGACACAGAATAAGCCTAGACTGAGTTGTTGTCACTGTGCGGGTGACATGACGATGAATGAATCGAGGAGATCATGGAATTCACCACACAAGTGGCCTTGCCTGTCAGCGTGGACCGTGCCATGGAATTGCGCACGGATGAATCACTGTTACGCAAAGCGGCAGAGCGTGTGAATGCGGATCTCATCAGCATTTCAGTCGTCCCTGTTGAGGGTGGGGCATTCACTATTGAACAAGTACGCCGGGTGTCCAGTGAGTTGTTGCCTGGAGCGATGCGCGGTTTTGTTCCTGCTCAGGTTGACATTGTTGTCGTGGAAGCGTGGGCGGAAAAGTACCCCGATGATGACACTCGGATTGGGACATTTGCGATTCGGGCTGGCGGTGTTCCGGTGGTGATGAACGGGAAAGTTACGCTTCAACCACGGGGTGAGACTTGTGAAATTGTGTGGATGGGTGATGTGACAGCCTCGGTTCCGTTGTTCGCTGACATGGTGGAACGGGCGGTTCGTGACGTTGTGGTGGCAACAATTCATGATGAGGCAGCGGCTTTTGCAGACATGGTGTAGTCAGTCGGAGAAGCGTGGTCTGTGGTTCTGGGCGATGTGCGAGGCAGACTGACCTCATGTCATGATGTAGTCAACCCGGTGGGAACGTTCCCACCGGGTTGTTGTGTGACGGGGCGTTGACGCCGCGCCAGTCGCTTTTCATGAGGTTACAAAATGATTACGGTTGTGTAACCTTCGTGGCTCGCATAGGTGTTTGACCTGTAGTGATGCCGCATCTGACCGTGATTCAACCGATCGGTAGGGAAATGCGTGCTTGACAGGTGGAAACGCTCCCACGCATGATTCAGGGGAACGGTGGGAGCGCTACCAGAACGATCTGGAAGCACCCGCCCTGCGACCAGTCACGGACACCGTCTGGTTGCAGACAACCAGCACAGGCACGGCCCCGCCGTGTTCGTTGACAAAGGAGTCCTCGAATGATCCGCACTACCCGCACGCGCCGGTTCACGGCAGCTGTCGCAGGTGTCTCCGTCCTCGCACTCGGCCTCGCTGCGTGCTCTGGAGACACCGAACCAAACGACAACGAAACAACAGGGGGCGGCGACGCATCGGGTGAGCAAATCACACTGACCATCGCTACCTTCAACAACTTCGGCTACACCGACGAACTCCTCCAGGAGTACACAGACCTCAACCCCAACGTGAAGGTTGAGCAAAACGTTGCAGCCAAGTCAGACGACGCCCGCCTCAACCTGACCACAAAAATGGCAGCAGGCGGCACCGGTCTTGCTGACATTGAAGCAATCGAGATCGACTGGATGCCAGAACTCGAGATCGTCAAGGACAGCTTCGCTGACCTCGAAGGAGTCGAAGGCATTGACGGTCGTTGGCTCGACTGGAAAGAAGCACAAGGGCGCACCACCGACGGCAAGCTCATTGGTTACGGTACTGACATTGGCCCACAGGCTATCTGCTACCGCTCCGACCTCTTCGAAGAAGCTGGCTTCGACGGATCCCGTGAAGCTGTCGCCGACATGATCGGTGGAGATGGCGCAACCTGGGACTCCTACTTCAAAGCCGGTGAAGAATTTGCCGCGAAGTCAGACGTCCCATGGTTTGACTCCGCAGGCGCGATCTGGCAAGGCATTGTCGCACAGATTCCAGAACCTTACGAAAACAAGGCAGACGGAACTGCCAAAGATCTCGCACAAAACACCGAGATCAAGGCGGCCTACGACCAGGTCACTGCTGCATCAGAGAAGCTTTCAGCAGGCTACGAGCAGTGGAGCGAAGACTGGAATGCTGCATTCCAAAACAACGGTTTTGCTACCATGCTGTGCCCAGCTTGGATGACCGGCCCCATCGAATCGAACTCCGGTGGTGTTGAAGGATGGGACGTTGCTGACGTCTTCCCTGGTGGCGGTGCGAACTGGGGTGGCTCGTTCCTCACCGTTCCTGCAGCTGGTGAACACGTCGAAGAAGCAAAGAAACTGGCTGCATGGTTGACGGCACCAGAACAGCAAATCAAAGCCTTCAACAACGCAGGAACCTTCCCAAGCCAGGGCGAAGCACTGTCGGCCCCTGACCTTCTGGAAGCCACAAACGACTTTATGAGTGGCGCCCCTGTCGGTCAGATCTTCTCCAACCGTGCTCAGAACATTGACGCATCGACCCTGCCATACAAAGGCCCCAACTACTTCAAGATCAACTCGACAATCTCAGACGCTCTCAAGCGTGTTGATGTTGAGCAGTCAGACGATGCAGCAGCGTCATGGGACAAGGCAGTCTCAGCGTTCAACGAACTCGGGGTGATGTGATCCCGATACCGGGTTCACACGATTCACCTCCTTGAGTGTGAATCAAAGCCTCATCGGTGATAGCGCCGGGAGTCGCGGCGACGCGATTCCCGGCGCTCACTGTGAGACCACCAGAACGACACATCCGCCGTCGTATGACGCAACGCATCTCGAAGGACATCATGGCTGTGCAGTCACCACCACAAGCGCCACGGGCAAAGTCGAGCCCGGATCGGCGACCCACTCGCATCGCGTTCAGCCAACGGCTTGGACGCTGGGACGTGAAGGTGTCACCCTACCTTTACATTTCCCCGTTCTTCATCCTGTTTGCGATCACAGGACTGTTCCCCCTGCTGTATACGGGGTACATTTCCGTTCACCAGTGGCACACCTTGGGCGGGCAAGGCGACTTTGTCGGCCTTGAGAACTTCGCGGCCGTGTTGGATCAAACGTCCTTCTGGAAAGCGCTTCGCAACACGTTCTCCATCTTCCTGCTGTCCTCCGTGCCGCAGGTAATCGCTGCCATTATTATCGCCGCGATCCTCAACGCGAACCTTCGCGCAAAAACTTTCTGGCGCATGGGTGTGCTCTTGCCCTACATCGTGGCGCCCATTGCGGTTGGTCTGATCTTCGGTCGAATTTTTGCTGACCAGTACGGTCTTGCGAACGGGCTGCTTGATCTGTTGGGGATGGGGCCCATCCGCTGGCACTCTGATGTCATCCCGTCGCACTTTGCCATCGCTACCATGGTGAACTTCCGGTGGACCGGTTACAACACGCTCATCTTCCTCGCGGCTATGCAGGCGATCCCCTCTGACTTGTATGAGGCCGCGATCATTGATGGTGCTGGCCGTTTGCGTCAGTTCTTCTCCATTACGATCCCGCAGCTTCGCGCGACCATCATTTTCGTCGTGATCACCTCCACGATCGGTGGATTGCAAATCTTCGATGAGGCACGGGCGTTCGACACGCAAGGTACTGGTGGTGCCGATAAGCAGTGGCTCACCTTGACCATGTACATTCACGAGCTCGGTTGGGGTAACCAACTCAACTTTGGGCGAGCTGCGGCTGTGGCGTGGTTGCTCTTCCTCATCATTGTCGTGATCGGGATCATCAACTTCTTCATCACCTCAAAAATTTCGACCTCCGGCAGCCGAACACCTAAAAAGGTCAAGAAGGGAGTCAAGCGATGACTTCTCCGACATCACTTCCTGTTATTGCTCAAACGTCAGGGAAGGCAGCTGCTGAGTGGCAACGCAAACGTCGGCGTGTCTCCGTGGGCGGTACCCAGCGCCGACCTGGATGGGTGACTTACCTCCTGTTGAGCCTGGTGATCCTCATCTCGATTTTCCCGCTGTACTACGTGGTGCTGTTGGCTTCCTCGGACCAGGTCACGATTTCTCGATCAATCATCCCGTCATGGATTCCGCAAGGAAACTTCTTTGAGAACATCGACAAAGTCTTTAATGGCGCGATCCCTGTTCTTAAAGGTTTCACGAACTCGCTGATCATCGCGGTGATTCAGTCTGTTTCTGTGGTGATTTTTTCCACTCTTGCTGGGTACTCCTTTGCGAAGCTCAGCTTCCGTGGTCGTGGGCCACTGCTCGTCTTTGTGATCGCAACAATGGCCGTCCCTGTGCAGTTGGGTGTGGTTCCGCTCTTCATCGTGATGTCCCAACTTGGCTGGTCAGGAAAGATCATTGCGGTGATTGTGCCGGGTCTTGTCACTGCCTTTGGTGTGTTCTGGATGACGCAATACCTCGAGAATGCGTTGCCCTATGAGTTGGTGGAAGCCGCCCGCGTGGATGGTGCTTCCATGATCCGCACATTCTGGCATGTCGCGGTACCGGCAGCCCGCCCAGCAGCGGCCATGCTTGCGTTGTTCACATTTATTGGGTCGTGGGTCAACTATTTCTGGCCGTTCATTATTTTGAACCAGCAGAACCCCACATTGCCTATGGTGACGAAGCTGTTGCAGTCTGGGTACCACACTGATTACTCGCTCATTATGGCTGGTGTGGCAATTTCGACTGCACCACTACTCGTTTTGTTCTTCCTCGCCGGACGTCAACTCGTTGCCGGTATTATGCAAGGAGCTGTGAAGGGATGACATCCTTTTCTTACACCCCGCCCACTGACCGTTCCGTCACCTTCCCCGATGGTTTTTTGTGGGGAGCAGCAACGGCCGCCTACCAGGTGGAGGGCGCAGCTCATGAAGATGGGCGCCGCGATTCCATTTGGGACACTTTCTCCCGAGTTCCTGGTGCGGTCCTCGATGCGCACAACGGTGATGTCGCTTGCGATCAATACCACCGATATGCCGATGACGCGAAGTTAATGGCTGACCTTGGTATCCAAACCTATCGGTTTTCCACGTCGTGGGCTCGGGTACGACCTGATGGGGTCAGCGGTCCGGAAGGCGTGAATGCGCAGGGGCTGGATTACTATTCGCGACTTGTTGATTCCTTGTTGGACAACAACATTTTGCCGTGGCTGACGCTGTACCACTGGGATCTTCCTCAGGCGTTAGAAGATCAAGGCGGCTGGGCAAACCGCGACGTCGTGGACTTGTTTGTCGAGTATGCGATGACGGTTCATGACGCGTTGGGTGACCGGGTCCGGGTGTGGACAACGTTGAATGAGCCATGGTGCTCATCGTTCTTGTCCTACACGGCGGGAGTTCATGCCCCTGGGCGTACCTCGCCAGCTGATGGGTTGGCTGCAGCGCACCACCTTCTTCTTGCACATGGTAAGACCATCCAAGAGTTGCGGTCAGCAGCCCCTGACGCTGAGCTGGGTATCACACTGAACTTCACGGTTCCAGACCCGGTTGACCCGTCAAACCCTGATGATGTTGATGCGGCTCGCCGAATTGACGCTCAGTTTAACCGCGTGTTTGCTGATCCGATTTTCCGTGGCGAGTATCCTGCTGATCTGTTGGAGGACCTAGCCGCAGTGGGTTTGCGTGAGGGCTTTGACAAGGTCGTTCACGATGGTGACTTGGAGATTATTTCCACTCCGATCGATGCGTTGGGTGTGAATTACTACCATGGCGAAGCGAACTCGAAGACTCCGCCACCTGATTCGCTGGTTGGCGATGCGCCAGTGGAACGGGAGACTCGTTCTCCGTACCCTGCGGCGGATGGTGTGTACGTGCACCCTCGTGGGTTGCCGGTGACGGACCAGGATTGGGAGATCCAACCTGAAGGGTTAACTCGTTTGTTGCGACGTTTGCACGCGGAATACACCGGGCCAGCAGGTGTCAAACTGTACATAACGGAGAACGGTTGCGCGTTTGATGATGTGGCAGATGACAATGACTTTGTGGATGACCAGAACCGGTTGAACTTCTACGATCTGCACCTACGTGCTGTCCATGAAGCGATTGAGAGTGGTGTCCCGGTTCACGGGTATTTCGCCTGGTCGTTGCTGGACAACTATGAGTGGGCGTGGGGTTACCACAAGCGTTTTGGGATCGTGCGAGTGAACTACGAAACCCTGGAGCGTACGGTGAAGGCCTCTGGTGAGTGGTACCGCACTGTTGCCACAACGAATACGGTCCCAGCACGGTAGGGGTTGTCCCGCATATACTGCCTCGGGGAGAGGTAGTCGAGAAGAGGGCACAAAAAGTGATGAGTAACCGTATTCCCACGCTGGAAGAGGTGGCACTCGCTGCGGGTGTGTCCCGCTCGACTGCGTCACGCGCTATTAATGGCGGTTCGAAGGTCTCTCCTGAGGCTCAAGCGGCAGTTGATGCTGCGATCGCCCGGTTGGGGTATATCCCCAACCGGGCGGCACGCTCGTTGGTGACGCGTCGGACTGAGTCGATCGCGTTGGTGGTTCCTGAACCCGATGTTCGGGTGTTGTCTGACCCGTTTTTCGCCGCGACGATACGGGGTATCAACTCGGCGTTGAAAGAGTCTGATATTCAGCTTGTGTTGCTGATATCTCAGCCGGGTGATTCGTCTGCCCGGATTTCACGTTATCTCATGAATGGTCACGTGGATGGGGCGATTGTTGTGTCTCACCACCGCGAAGATCAGCTGGAAGAGTTGGTGTTGAAATCGCGGTTGCCGTCTGTTTTTGTGGGTCGCCCTTTTTCGCGTGCCTCTGAATTAACTACTGTCGACGTGGACAATGTGGCCGGTGGGCGTGTTGCGACTGAACATTTGTTGTCGCGGGGGTGTCGTCGTATTGCTCATATTTCTGGTCCTTCTGACATGACTGCGGGGGAAGACCGGGCGAGTGGGTGGCGTCAGGCTTTGGCTGCCGCGGGTGTTGCGCCAGGTCCTGTGCGTGGGGGTGAGTTCACCTCGGTGATGGGGGTGGCTGCGATGGAAGACATCCTTGCGGAGGATCCCAGTATTGACGCGGTGTTTGCTGGGTCGGACTTGATGGCTGTGGGGGCGTTACGGGTCCTTGAAAAGCATGGCAGGCGCGTCCCTGAGGATGTTGCCGTGGTGGGGTATGACGATTTGGGGGTAGCGGCGACAGCGATGCCACCTTTGACGACGGTGGTCAACCCCGTGTCGGAGATGGCGAAGTGGGCGACTTCTGAGCTGTTGTTCATTCTTGGTTACATTACTGCTGATGAGCGGCATGCTGGTTTGGATACGGCTGGTGTCGTGCGTGAAGGCAACATGATTGTGTTACCCACTGTTCTTGTGGAACGCGCTTCAAGTTAATGCGGTGTGGGCCTGAAGGTGGCTCGCTGTTGTGTGACGCTGTCTGATAGAGCAACGACGTGCGGCCTCCCCGATGACCGGGGAGGCCGCACGTCGTTGCTCTGCGTGTTAGCTCGCGCGACGGGCGCGTGCTGTGCGTCGTTTCAGGGCGCGGCGTTCGTCTTCGGAAAGCCCGCCCCACACTCCGGCGTCTTGACCGGACTCAATAGCCCACTTGAGGCAGGTGTCAACGACGTCGCACCGACGGCAGACGGCCTTTGCCTCTTCGATCTGGAGTAGAGCCGGACCTGTGTTCCCGATGGGGAAGAACAGTTCTGGGTCTTCGTCCAGACACGCGGCACGGTGGCGCCAATCCATTGCAACTCCTTGGGCAGGTAAAGACCACTCAACACCTGATGGAAGTGGAGTGGTCCGGAAAGAAAACGGGAAACACGTCCTCACTAGGTTCACACTTTCTTTGGTGGGGGCACAAGGGTTCGTGGGAGGAATTATGTGAACGCTCCGTGAGGTTTTGGTCACAGCGGTGATCAATGGTATAGAGTCCCCGTGCATTTGTCCTGATCAGTAATAACGTATCCATTAGGTGCTTGACGGAATGCTGTTTTGTGTGTAAACAAATTGTTTCGATCTCGGCATATGGTCAATCAATGCGGCAGGGTGAATAGTCTGCATTGTTTTTGCTTTCGGGCGGTGTTATGTGCTTGACGTGCAGGGTGCCCGGTAGGCTAGTGCGCATGCCCCCTGCCACGTCTGCGCCGTCATGGTGGCGCACCCCGCGTCCTGGTCTTGTCGTTGCTCTTCTCATCGCTACAGGGCTCGAAGCGCTGGCTTTGTGGGGGTACACAGCGATCGGCGCGGTCTCCCTCATGACAGGCGGCGCTGAACATGTGGGAATCGCTGTGGCATTGCTCGTGTGCTCCGCAGGCGGCGCAGCCTTGATGACGGCGAGCGTCAAAGCGCTTGGCTATGCCCAGGCGTGGTCTCGAGGTCCACTTATCACCATCCAGCTTCTTGCGATTCTTGTCGGGGTTTCTCTTCTCCAAGCTGGAGTGACAGCCACTGGGGTCACGGTCATTGTGTGGTGTGTGCTGGTCTTAGTGCTGTTGTTTTCCTCTGAGGTCACACGGTTCACAGGGATGCGCGGACCAGAATCGCGTCAGGGCCCCACACCTGGTTGATGTGAGGCCCCTCCGTGCGCTGTGGACAATTCAGCGCATCATTCCACTGCAAGCGCTGCAACGGGGGAGGTGCGTGCTGCACCGCGTGCAGGGACAACTGAGGCGAGCAGTCCAGCTCCGATCGACACAGCCATAATGAGGACGATGTCCCAGATTCGCACCGTAAAGATGGGGGTTGCGAATCCACCGAAGAGGAGTTGCGCCCCTAACCATGCGTACAGCGCGCCGACAAGCACTCCGACGAACGCCCCAATTCCTGCGATGAGCATTCCCTCGATCCCCAGCGAATGTCGAAGTTGTCGTTTGGACATTCCCACAGCCCTCAAGGTGGCTGATTCGCGTCGCCGTTCAATGACAGAGAGAGACAGTGTGTTGGCAACACCGATGAGTGCAATGAGGACGGCGACACCAAGCAGGCCCACCAGGACAAGAAGCATCACGTCAATGGCCTTTTGATAGAACTCGCGTTCAAGGACGAGCCCGGTCACGCTGACGTTGTCTTCGCCGAAGTAGTCACGGACGGCGTTCATGGCGTCGCCAGCATTGTTCACGTCGTCAACCTTGATGAAGAAGGTTGCCGTGGGGTGGGTGTCCCCGGTGGGATCTGACGCGAGGATCGCATCAAGGTCAGTGTCAGTGATGATCCCGTAGCTATGCCCAAACCCTTTGGCGATAGTCAGACTGTGCGCGTTGCTGTAGCCAGGCTGTTCCGCAGCGGGAGGGAGGTCTCCGGCGTCATTCGACGTGGGAGCAACCCAGAACGATGCGGTGTCCTTGACGTGTGTGGCGTCATCCCATGCCCCAAGCAGATACGTACCTTCTGTGACCATCGCAGCCAGAGAGGGGTCACGAAGCGCTGCCCTGAACTCGTCAGGGTTCACCGCGGTCACTTGACGGTTGGGGTATCCGTCGCTGTTCTCGCCGGGGAACTCTGATGCGAGTGCCACGTTGCGTCCATACGCAACCGTGTTAATCCCATCAATTGCTTGTAGGTCGCGCACAGTGCGTTCCACATCCGCGTCTGAGGCGATGGTGTTGTCACTGCCCCACGTTTCCGCGATCGCATCCACAGGGAACTGGTTGTCCAGTTCTGTATTCATCGTGGCGCGGGTTGTTGCGGCCCCTACTGACAGCATGGCAACCAGGGTGACTCCAATGAACAAAGCCGTCGATGTTGCTGCTGTGCGCCGTGGGTTGCGCATCGTGTTCGCACTGGCAAGTTTCGCTGGCGCCCCCAGCTTGTTGAACAGGTTGCCCACTGTGGACACAACCTTGGGCATCCACAGCATCGAGGAGGTGATGAGTCCAATGAAGGTGAGTGCCCCGCCAAGGATCCCCACAGCGACAAGAGGACCAAGTTCGGTGGAATCCTTTGCCATCACGAGAGAACCAGCAAGCAAAGCGCCCCCACCAACAGTCAACAGCCCAGAGGTGATGAGTCGCAGAATCCCCACGCGGCGACCACCTTCGCCCGCTCCTTCTTGTGGGCGAAGTGCCGCGAGCGGAGAAACTTTTGTGGCGATGCGTGCGGGAACCAGAGCGGCAAGAACCGTGACCAGGGTACCCACAACAAGAGGAACCCACACGGCTGTCAGCGGGATCGTGACCGTGTCCGGGATTGACGTGGACACCTCAAGCTGAGTCAACACCAGCAAGACACCCTGGACCAGGCCAATGCCTGCGAGGATCCCAGCCAGGGACGAGGCCACGCCCAAAAGTGTTGCTTCGACAAGGACAGAATTTCGGATCTGCTTCCGGTTCGCTCCCACACACCGCAGCAACGCCAAAGTGTGTGCGCGTTGTGCCACCAACACCTGGAACGTATTAGAGATCACCAGCCCAGCAACAAACAGAGCGATCGCGGCGAACATCAACACGATCATCGTCATGATGTTGGCTTGACCGGTCAACGAACTCAGTTGCTGTTCCGCATACTGGTCGATCGTCAATACTGGACGTCCATCGACCGACCCAGCCAGCGCATCGGCAATAGTGGCAGGAACAGCATCGTCGTCCACTGTGAACATCAATGTCGAGAACGGTGCATCACTGTCGTCACCGGCAGCATTTAGAATCAGCTGGAGGGTTCCTGGGGTCATCAAAGCGCCCCCACCTGTGGCGACAAACGCCCCCGACGGGTCGCTCGTTGTTCCGGTGACCGTCAACGACACACCTGATGAGGTGTCATCACCACCAAGCATGGTGATGGTGTCTCCGTCAGAGACCTCCAACCGTTCCGCAATGTTGGCGTCCAACGCCACCTGGCCATCCTGGGTTGGGACAGCCCCTGTGTCCAGATGAGGAACCACAAGTCGGTCATCTTCAGAGGTAAAGGTGGGTTTCACATAGTCGGACTTTTGCCCAGCAGTCACCTGGAACCAGTACGCGGACGTGGCCGACACAGTGGCCACCCCCTGCGTGCTAGCAACCGTGTAGAGGTCATCTTGGGTGAGCGGTTCATTGACCCATTCCCCAGAGTCCTTCTGGTAGTCGCCCAGGACCACCATGTCAGAGTCGCCAAACTCCGTGGTCATGGCGTTGGTGGACGTTGCCACCAGCAACTGGCCGGCAACAAAGGTCGCCGCAACAAACGCGGTTCCAATGAGAATTGCAATCCCTGCAGCCGTTAAACGGCCCACGTTCTTGCGCATTTGATAAAGCGTGACTTGTAACATGAGTGATCTGCCCTCACACTGCCGTTGCGGAATAGGTGCGCAACGCGTCAAGACCTGCAAGAACTGACTCAGGTGTCGGTTCGTGGATGTCGCCGGCGATTTGCCCATCAGCAAGAAGAACAACGCGATCAGCGTAGGCGGCTGCACCTGGGTCGTGCGTCACCATAATGATCGTGCGCCCAAGTTCGCGCACTGAGGTTCGCAGGAATGACAGCACTTCAGCACCGGAACGAGAATCCAAGTTCCCGGTCGGTTCGTCAGCGAAAATCACGTCAGGTTTCGTGATGAGTGCCCGCGCGATTGCGACACGCTGCTGCTGACCACCGGAGAGTTCGGAGGGGCGGTGGTCCAGGCGGTCAGACAGTCCCAGAGTTTCAGCGAGTTGGTGCAACCATGCTCGGTCGTCAGCGGTGATTTTTTTGTTTGCCAACGTCAAGGGCAAGAAAATGTTCGCTTCAGCGGTGAACATGGGCAGCAAGTTAAATGACTGAAACACGAACCCCACCCGGTCACGCCGCAGCATGGTGAGTTGGTCGTCGTTGAGGGCTGTCACCTCAGTGTCACCCAAGTAGGCGTGCCCTGATGAGGCGGAGTCCAACCCGGCGAGCAAGTGCATGAGGGTGGACTTTCCCGAACCAGACGGACCCATAATGGCTGTGAACTGGCCAGCAGAAAAATCGATATCCACACCGTCAAGAGCCTTGACGACAGAACCGCCGTGCCCGTAGTGCTTTGTTAACCCGCGGGCCGACACCGCGATCTGTGAACTGTGCGTATGTGACGCAGACATTCGTGCTCCTTGCGCGTAGGACTGTGACTGTCGAGGCACCATGCCCGACTACCTTCCACACTAGGAACCGCACCCTTTGTTGCGCGTCGCGCCTAGGGCGCTTTCTCGCCGCCGGGTTCTCCCACTACGGTCGCACCTGACTCCACTTCCCGATGCGCCCCTGGGGGGACGTTACCCTGATCAGCCCTGTGGTTACTCGCCTGGGCGGACCAGACCGTTCTCGTAGGCTGCGACCACAATTTGCACCCGGTCTCGGGCGCCGAACTTTTGCAGGATGCGACCAACATGGGTTTTCACGGTGGCTTCTGCGACAAAAAGTTCCCTGGCGATCTCAGTGTTGCTTTTCCCTTTGGCGATGAGCAGCATGACGTCGCGTTCACGGTCGGTGAGACTAGCGATGGTGCTTGCTTGCGGCGAGGATTCCAGTGTTTCGGTAGGAAGTGGGGTGATCATGCGACCGAGGAGCCGCTTGGTGGTGGATGGTGCGATGACGGCGTCCCCCGAGTACACGGTGCGGATGGCGTTGAGCATTTCTTCTGGTGGAGCATCTTTGAGGAGGAAACCGGAAGCGCCAGCGCGGATGGCTTCGAGCGCGTACTCATCAAGGTCGAATGTGGTGAGGATGATGATCCGTGGTGCGGTGTCTGGGCGGGTTCGTGTCCAATGCTCAACGAGTTGGGCGGTGGCGGCGAGGCCGTCTAGTTCTGGCATGCGGATATCCATCAGGACGACGTCCACGTCGAGGTTGCGCAGGGTGTCGAGTGCGCTGCGCCCGTCGCCTGCTTCAGCGACAACGGTCAGGTCGGGTTGTGATCCGATGACCATGGAGAATCCTGCGCGCAGGAGTTGTTGGTCGTCGACGATCGCGACTTTGATGTCGGGTTGGGTGATCATGGGTTTGATGTTACTGGGCGTTGTCGGGCAGGGGGAGCGTCAGCGACACTCGGAACCCACCTCCGGGGCGTGGGCCGGTAGTCACATCGCCTCCAAAGAGGGCGGCGCGTTCGCGCATACCAAGCAGGCCCATACCTTGCCCGTCGTTGGCTGCCGCAACACCGCGACCGTCGTCTTCGATGGTCAGGGTCAGGGAGGTGGCTGCCCAGGTGATGTGGACGGTGACTGTGGGGTCGGGGCCAGCATGTTTGAGAATGTTTGTCAGTGCTTCTTGGCACACCCGATACACAGTAAGACCCGCTCCTGGGGGCAGGGTGCGCGGTTGGCCCATCCGGATGAGGGATACCCTGACTCCCGATGCGCGGATCTGGTTGACCAGGGATTCCAGTGATTCTTCGGCTGGTTGTGGGGTGAGTTCCCCCAGGGATGTGCCGGCGCCTGGTGGGCTATCGCCTTCGCGTAGTACACCCAAGAGACGGCGCATATCGGCAAGGGCTGCTCTGCCTGTTTCGGCGATGGTGGTCAGTGCAGTTGCCGCGAGGTCGGGATTCGTGGCGGCAGCATACCGACCGCCGTCGGCTTGGGCGATCATGACAGAGAGGGAGTGGGCAACAATGTCATGCATCTCGCGGGCGATGCGGGTGCGCTCAGCGACTGCTCCGAGTTCTTTTTGGCGGTCTTGTTCGGATTCTAGGGCTCTGTTGCGGTCAGAAAGCGCACGGATGTGTGCGATGCGCGCTCGGCGCATGAGTCCTAATGACCACACAGCGAAAAACAGTAAACTCAATGTAAAGAACAGGAAGACGATGGTGGCAAACCGATCGCGTCCGTCAGCCATGAGAAACGCAAAAAAGCTAGCCCCCAAAAATGACGCGACAAGTGCCACGCGATGCCCCCATACGGGGCCATGAGCTGCAGTGTTGTACAGCGCTATCGGCACGGCGACAACTGCCGCTGGGGGGAGAGGCGGCCCCAGAAGCATGTGCAAAAACGCGACGGTAAAGACTAAAGCGACTACCGGGACCGGGTATCGATGCCGGAGCGCAAAAGGGGCGAGCATGAGAAACGCAAAAACACCCGACCACGCCCCAATAGTGTCGAACCCAAAAAACCATTCACTGCCGCGCCCTGTGGCTACAGCAAGGGGAACCCCAATGAGGAGGACAACACCGGTGATTGCAATATCGAGCCGGTCACGATTCTCATCACTCCACTCACCATAGCGCGTGTACCAATCCATGTGACCACTGTACGGTTGGTCACCTCCACGACGGATCATCCTGCGGTATTCCCCTGACAACGCGCCGCACAAAGACGGTACGCACACAGAGCGCGACATCTTCTTGGGACTTCAATAACAGCCAACATGCCAATTCATGACCTAACATAGGCACATGACCCACGTTTTGTTGGCAGAAGACGACCCAGCGATCTCTGAGCCGCTCGCCCGCGCATTGGGGCGCGAGGGGTACAACGTCGTCGTGCAGGGGACCGGTCAAGGAGCAATCGATCACGCGGGTGCCGCTGATCTTGTCGTTCTTGACTTGGGGTTACCTGACATGGACGGTTTGGAGGTTGCCCGCGCAATCCGACAGAAGGGACTCACCACACCTGTTCTTGTCCTGACAGCCCGAGCAGACGAAGTTGATCTTGTTGTCGGTCTCGATGCCGGAGCAGACGACTACGTCACCAAGCCTTTCCGCCTTGCTGAGCTCCTTGCCCGAGTGCGGGCACTACTGCGCCGCACCCATGGCGACCCCACCGAATCTGAAGAAATCACAGCACAGGACGTCAAAGTCGATGTCGCCGCCCACCGCGCATTCCAAGACGGGCGGGAACTCCATTTGACCACCAAAGAATTTGAACTTCTGCGCGTTTTGGTGTCGCAAGCTGGTTCTGTCGTTGGACGAGACATTCTTATGCGTGAGGTATGGGGATCAGAACCAATTGGTTCCACCAAAACGCTCGACATGCATGTGTCGTGGTTGCGCCGCAAACTCAATGATGACGCGAACAACCCGCGTTACATCACCACCGTGCGTGGGCTAGGTTTTCGGTTCGAGGCCAGCCACTGAGCTGTTGCATGAGTGTGTGCTCGCAAGTCGAACACACAGGGAACGAGGGGTGACAGCGCGTGCGTAGACGACTCATTATGGCAACGGTGTCAGCCGTCGTCATGGCAGTCATCCTGTTGGGATTCCCGCTCGCGTTTTTCGGCGGCTACTACGTGTTTGAAACTGAACTACGGGAAGTGAACCTGCGGCTTGGTGGGTTAGCACGGCAAGTCGAAAACCGGGTGCAACGTGGTGAGGAGTTAGACCAGGATTTCCTTGACCGGTATGTCGGCGGTGAGGGCAGCGCCATGCAGGCACACGTGCGTGTCATTATGCCCACCGGTGAGAATGGTGTGGCGGGGGATCCCATTGAGGGGCGTGTCTTGCGGGCCTCCGAATTGACTGGATCGAATGCACTGGTCACTCTCGAAGTGTCGTACTGGGATGTCGTGGGTCGCTCTGCGCAAGTGGTGGTTCTTGTGATCGCTGCTGCTCTGGTGGCCTTCGGCGGTGGCATCATCATGGCGGTGTGGCAAGCGAACCGTTTGTCGGCACCGCTTGTCTATTTAGCGGCGTCTGCGGAACAGCTGGGGTCGGGGCAGGTGCGTCCTCAACTGGAAGAGTCTGGTGTTGAAGAAATTGATCTTGTCGCTGCTGAACTTGCCCGATCAGCGGATCGACTAGCCGGGCGTATTGCTGCCGAACGGCAGTTCGCCTCCGATGCTTCGCATCAACTGCGAACACCGTTAACGGCGCTCATGATGCGCCTTGAAGAGATTCAGATGCTGTCCGATGACAACCCTGACGTTCAAGAGGAAGCACGGATCTCACTGGAACAGGTGGAACGCCTCGTGGGAACTGTGGATGACTTGTTGGCCCGGTCACGACGCTCCTCTGGGGGAACTGCGGAAGCGATTTCTCTCCGCGAAGTGATGCAACAACAAGAGGAAGAGTGGGAGCCAGTTTTTGGAAAAGCTCATCGAGACCTTGCGGTGATCCAAGATGGTGAACTCACTGTGTTTGCAACCCCTGGTGCTTTGGCTCAGGTGCTTGCGACTCTCATTGAAAACTCCTTGAAGCATGGTGGTGGGAAGACAACAGTGCATGCCCGCCAACAAGGCCCACGAGGCGCTGTTGTTATCACCGTTGAGGATGAAGGTGACGGGGTGCCAGACGAGTTGGCATCAGAGATTTTTGAACGTGGGGTGACATCAGGAAATGGTACCGGGCTCGGATTACCGTTGGCCCGGGATTTGGCTGCTGCTGATGGTGCACGCTTGGAGTTATCACGACGACGACCAGCGCTCTTTACGTTGTATTTGACTGGGCTGGTGCAAACTATCGACCCGTCAACAGTGCTACCTAAAGGTGTGTATGTCTCGACGCAGCGTCGGCGGGGATTGTTCCGTCGCCGTTCCGCACCGCAGTCTTCCCCGAACTAGAGAGTAACCATCACCTGCTAGGTGATCTGGTTGGACCTGGTTGACGTCCGAGTGGTGCGGACTGTGCTGGACACTAGCGTTGTGCCAACCCAAGTGTGGGTTGCTGGCCGGTAAAGACTAGGTATTTATACGCAACGTAGCGAAACGCAGTGCCCAGCACGAGCCCTACACCGTTTGCTGCCACGTTGTCCGCCCACGCGGACTCAAACCCCAAAATGTAGCGTGAAACCCACAGGCACAGCACAGCGATGGCCATTCCACCAATGTTGACAACAACGAAGCCGGTAAATTCTCGTACTCGGGTGTGTGTGCGTTGCGCAGAAAAGGTCCATAGTCGGTTTCCCAGCCACGTCACCACCATGGCGATCGATACCGAAATGATTTTTGCCGTGACAGGTTTTCCGTCAAGTAGGGATAAAGGTCCGTACTGAAGGACATTGAAGAGACCAATGTCAACGACGAATCCGAGAGCACCAACGCTCCCGAATCGGACAAGCTCTGCACACCGCGATGCAATTGTTCGCTGGGTCTGTGACGTCTGTAACAACACCTCCACAGCCTATGCCATTCTTGTGTGTCCGCGGGAGGTGAAAGCTCTCCTCCCCGTGGACGCCGCGGTGAACTGGGGTTTCACCCGGGCTGCTGCTGCGATGAAACGTTTTGCCACCCGTTGTGCTCGCGCCAAGCGTCGGAATCACGTGGTGAGGTGAGACGTGCCCATCGTGAGGCACCGTTTCTTTCTCCACTATGTGAGAACACACAAATCAGGCGTCATAGTGCGCCTCCGTGTGCTCCCCACACCGATCCGAAAGGACACTCACGTGAGACGAATCCTGGCTCTTTGTGTCACTCTGGCGCTCCTGGTCATTCCTACTGGCAGCGTCGCTCATGCGGCGGACACCCCCTACGAACGTGGCCCTAACCCAAGCGAATCCTTGATCGAACAACGACGTGGAAATTACGACATCGCACAACGGTCAATCAGCCGCTTCAGTTCAGATGGATTCCGCAACGGAACGATCTATTACCCGACAGACACATCGGACGGAAAATTCGGCGTGATCGCTATCTCCCCGGGATACACCGCTGGGGAATCGAGCATCGCCTGGCTCGGTTCACGCATCGCCTCGTTCGGATTTGTTGTGGTCACCATCAACACCACCACCCGCTATGACCAGCCGCGCCAACGCTCTACCCAACTGCTTGCGGCCCTCGATCACGCCATGAACGACTCAGTTGTAGGGCCACTGATTGACCCAGAACGACAAGCCGTGATGGGTCACTCCATGGGTGGGGGCGGCGCACTCCAGGCCGCTGAAAGCCGCCCAGAGATCGATGCTGTTGTTGCCTTGACGCCATGGAACCTGAAGAAGAATTGGGATGGCGTCGATGCTGCGACGCTCATCATCGGTGCTGAACGCGATACCGTCGCGTCAGTCCGCACCCATTCCATCCCGTTCTATGAGTCCCTCACTCAGGCGGAACAACGTGGCTACCTTGAACTCCGTGGCGCAAGCCACTTTGCTCCGAACGTCAGCAACACCACAATTGCGAAGTACAGTATCGCCTGGATGAAGCGATACCTGGACAACGATGATCGCTATGACCAGTTCCTCAACCCTGGGCCCGCGGTGGGATACGCCTCAGGCGTGTCCGACTACCGGCTGCAATAGCACCTGATGGTGCGGTTGCCACACCTGTGGTGACCGCACCGCGTCAGGGTCAGAATCCCACGATGCGAAACCTGGCGAACCGTTCGGCTAGGCTGGTGAGACGTGGCAATAATTTCTGTGATTGGTGGCGGACAACTCGCCCGGATGATGGTTCCTCCTGCATCGGAATTGGGGGTCAGCCTCAAGGTTCTTGTTGAATCAGCGCAATCGAGCGCGGCACAGGTTGTTGTGGATGCCCCAGTGGGGGCAGCCACTGATCGCGACGCAGTCCGTACCCTAGTCGCTGGGGCTGATGTGTTGACGTTTGAACATGAACACGTCCCGCACGATCTGTTGCGTGAACTGATCGATAGCGGCGTGTCCGTCCACCCAGGGCCTCATGCTCTTGCTTTTGCACAGGACAAAATCCTCATGCGTGACCGGCTCTCGAGTTCCGGGTTTCCCTGCCCAGCGTGGGTTCGTATCCCTTGTGATGATTCCGCACACTCGGTGATTTCTTCCTTCCTGGCCGCTCATGGCCCCGAGGTGATCGCCAAGACCGCACGTGGTGGGTATGACGGTAAAGGCGTCCGCGTCATTGATACCTCAACCGACCTCGATGACTGGCTCGTAGCAGCTCAGGAAGGAGGTCCTGAACTCCTTCTCGAAGAGAAGGTTCTCTTCACCCGTGAATTATCGGCGCTTGTGGCCCGCAACCCGTCTGGACAGGTCGCTGCCTGGCCCATCGTGGAGTCCATTCAACGCGACGGGGTGTGCTCCGAGGTCATCGCGCCGGCACCAGGGCTCACCGACACGCAACATGCTGAGATTCAACAACTCGCAATCCGTGTGGCAGAAGAACTTGATGTCACCGGTGTGCTCGCCGTGGAACTGTTTGACGTCGTTGACCCGTCCACTGGCCAACCCCGTATCGTCATCAATGAACTGGCGATGCGCCCGCACAACTCCGGACATTGGACGATCACAGGGGCTGTGACAAGCCAGTTTGAACAGCACCTGCGTGCTGTGGCGGATCTCCCGCTGGGCGACACATCGCCAATAGCTCCGTGGACTGTCATGGCTAACGTCTTGGGGTCCCAGCTACCCACACTCACTGATGCGCTTCCAGAAGTGCTCCGTGCCTTTCCTCAGGCGAAGGTCAATATCTACGGAAAAGAAGTTCGTCCGGGGCGCAAACTCGGTCATGTCACAATGAGTGGACACGACCTCGACGATGTTCTTGCCCATGCCCGTGAAGCCGCCGCACTCCTTCGCGGCGAGGACATAAGCCCACCACACACAAAGGACAACTCATGAACGTCACTCCTGTTGTTGGGATCGTCATGGGGTCAGATTCGGACTGGCCCACAATGGAGGCAGCAGCTTCCGCTCTCGACGAGTTTGAGATCCCTTACGAAGTGGACGTCGTCTCGGCTCACCGGATGCCCACCGAAATGGTTGATTATGGGACCACCGCACATGAGCGTGGACTTCAGGTCATCATCGCCGGGGCTGGCGGGGCAGCCCACCTGCCAGGAATGTTAGCCTCAGTCACGCCTGTGCCGGTTATTGGGGTTCCCGTACCTTTGAAGTACCTGGACGGGATGGACTCGCTGCTTTCGATCGTGCAAATGCCAGCGGGAGTTCCCGTTGCCACAGTATCCATCGCCGGGGCACGTAACGCAGGATTGTTGGCTGCGCGCATTGTCGGCAGCGGTCATGGTCCAGAAGCTGGCCGTGTTCGCGAGGCAATGCTCAAGTTCCAACAAAGTTTGCGCGATCAGGCTTACGCCAAAGGTGCTGCACTGCGCGAACGCCGCGCGCAAGCGTAGTGCGCTAATCTAAGCCGTTGTATTCGCCAGGTGCAAGTGAACCGGTGGCAATGTCAGCGAAGAACCGGACAGTGCCTTCGTCGTCGAGCTTGACCGCTGACCCTACGCCGCCTGGACGGTAATCCAGGGACTCAATGGGTGGCGTACCGGTGATCCCTGAATCGGAGTTGGCGTTCCGGAAAGCTAAGGCGAGTTTCCCAAGGTCTGTGACCCCTGACTGCTCGTCAACCACCACCGCCCCGGTTCCGGCATTAATGAGCTTCGTTTGAGTTGCCGGGTTGATGAGCTTGGCTGGGTCTTGGAGTGAGGTGGCAACAGCAGACACCACTTGGCGTTGGCGCTCAGCACGCCCAATATCTCCGAGGGGGTCGGCTTTACGCATCCGTGCAAACGCCAGGGCTTGGTCCCCGTCAGCCATGTGGCAACCCGCGGTCCAATCGAGACGGGACTCTTTGTCCTGCACGTCCCGGTCATAACACAACTCAACACCGCCCACGGCGTCAACAATGCCCTGTACACCGCTAAAACCCACCTCAACGTAATGGTCCACAGTGAGTCCGGTGAGCTCCTCCACTGTGTCGACAAGGAGAGGTGCCCCGCCCCATGAGTACGCAGCATTGATTTTTGAGGAATCATGCCCAGGGATTGCCACATAGATGTCACGCGGCAATGAAATGAGCGCCGTTGGACCGTCCTCAGGGGCGTGGAGCAGCATAATAGTGTCCGTGCGGGCACCGGGGGCGTCACCCCCTATGTCGGTCCCCTCACGGGAGTCTGAGCCGGCAATCAGGTAGGTATCCCCAGGAGTGTTGGGTGCACCAGACAGGGCCTCGACCCGGTTAAGCTTCCCATTTGCCCACATGACCAAACCAACAGGCCAGGCAACAAGGGCAACAAGAACCAGGACCGCAATGATGCGTGCGACAGGACGGCGCCGAGTTGTTCGCGCAGAACCAGCGGAGTGTCCTTGACGTTCACTCAGCGATGAAGGGTTAGACGGCCTTGAGTGCGGTGATGTGGGGCGTTGGCTGACGCGTGGTCCAGTTGGCGGCGCAGGGGTTGTGCGCGGCATCGAACTGCCCGCATGGGGACGTGATGAGTGTGACTGTGGAGCATACGTACGTGGAACAGCGCTAGCAGCTGCAGGTGTTGACGCGCCCAGGTGGTCATCTATTGGTGCATGATGCTCGCGTGGGACGACAGGAACAGCGCGTGCATCGGGAGGTGTTGTGCGGTTGGGTCCCGAAATCCGTTGCACGGGGCGGCGCGATGGTGGTGGTGCAACGTCATGTTCTGAGCCTGCCGGCATGGGCGTGACAGGGTTGTCTTGACTACCCACTTCGATTGCGGTTGTGCGCCGCGGTCGGTCAGGGCGCGAACCAGAAGGTGTGAAACTCGGGGGCAGCGACGACTCTTGATTGCGGCGACGGTGGGGGTTGTCTGAGTTCACATGATCACCGATCAGTTCTCTGTGGTTCCTGTGGAGTCAGTATCCGAACCTGCGGGGACACAGTCGGAACTGTCATCTGTGGCGGCATCACCTTCGGCGGTGTCCGCTTGGGCAGGGTCACACTCTACCGGTTCAACAAGAGGCTCATCTCGGGCAAGTTTTTCCCACATAGGGGTTGCTTCCGTTGTCCACACCACACGGTTGCGGTCAGCTGGATCGTCTGCAACAGGAACAGCAATAAAGTGAATGTTCTCGGTCTTGAGAGACGACATGGACGTGGCGAGACCAATCATGTTGTCTGACAACTGTGGGTTCATCGTCAAGGAGGACATGCCTGCCGTAGCGAACTGGGTGAGTTTGTTCAGGTCGGTGAGGATATTTTGTTTGAAAACTGTCTCAGCAGTCGCGTCAAGGACTGCTTGTTGTCGTTCAATACGTTTGAGGTCAGAACCCATTTCAAGGCCCCAACCTGTCCCTTTTCGTGCCCGAACAAGTGATAATGCTTGGTGTCCTGTGAGGGTTTGGGGTCCAGCTTCCAACACCAGGTTGTCTGCTTTCGGGGCGTCCACTGCTTCAGGGATGTCAATCTCGATACCACCAAGGGCGTCCACCATACCGGTGTACCCCTCAAAATCGACAACAACGTAGTGATCAATCCGCAAACCAGTGTTTTGTTGAACAGTGTTAATCGAACACGCAGCAGCGGATGCAATGTCAAGCCCGTTGTCCCACCCCCGGGCGAAAGCAGAGTTGAATATTGCTCGGTTGATCGCCGGAAGTACGGTGCCATTACTTGTTTTGCACTCGGGAATGTAGACCATCGAATCGCGGGGGATGGAAATGACTTCAATCCGGTCTCGGTTCTCCGAGATGTGCACAACCATTGTCGTGTCTGAACGCATGCCTGCAACAGAGCCATCGACACGTTTGTCAGACCCCATGACCAGAATGTTGAGGGAGTTCCCCGCTTCTGAATCTTCCGGGGGAGTTGCTGGTGGTGCGACAAGTTCTTCGACGCTTTCGGTTTTCACGAGCCCTTTGACACGTTGCATCCCTGCGTATGTTGCAGAGGCGCCAAAGGCCACAGCCCCGACAAGGAGGAGGCTGAGTGTGCGCAGGACGACTCGCGGGTGCCGTTGGGGGGCATGCGCGAGTGGGGGTCGTGCGGGTGGTTTCGACGTCGTCACGGTAGTCAATCCTAGAATGAACGGCAGGACAATGCCCGCATGTCCGGGAATTATGCGGTGGAGGAGTTGTAAAGGGGTAGTTTTTTGCCCGGCTACAATACGTTGACGTCAAGGAGTGACATGCGTGTACTGGTCACCGGTGGTGCTGGTTTCATTGGAACAAATTTTGTGCTCTGGCTTCTTCATACCGTACCGGACGTCCGGGTAACGGTGCTTGACGCTATGACTTCGGCAGTTATGACGAATAATTTCATCTATGCGCGGCGCGGATCTCGTGAAGATTCAGTGTGGGACCATTTTGAGTTTGTTCGTGGTGACGTGCGAGATCGAGATGTTCTCTTTCCCCTGGTCAAAGATAGTGACGTCGTTGTGCATTTAGCGGCAGAATCCCATAATGACTGGTCGCTCGAGAATCCTGACCTGTTTGTTGACACAAATGTGATGGGAACATTGGCTGTGTTGGAAGCCGTTCGGCACTACGGTGTGCGTCTCCATCACGTGTCAACAGATGAAGTCTTTGGGGATTTACCACTTGATTCTGGCGTGTTTACTGCGACAAGCCCATACCGGCCGTCGAGCCCCTATTCTGCCTCGAAGGCCGGGGCTGACCATTTGGTGCGGGCCTGGACTCGCTCCTTTGACCTCCCGGTGACGCTCTCCATCGCCTCCAACAACTATGGCCCCTACCAACACATCGAAAAGTTCATACCTCGCCAGGTGACAGAACTGCTTGAGGGTCGCCCCATGCGCCTCTATGGGTCTGGTGTCCATGTTCGTGATTGGATCCATGTCAGTGATCATTGCCGTGCGTTATGGGCCATTGTGACGGGTGGGGAGCTGGGGAAAACTTATCTCATTGGCGGTGCTTGTGAGGTGTCGAATAGCGATATTGCGGCGCTTGTGCTGGACCAGGGAACCTGGAGTCTCCCGGCGTCCGAAGCGGTCGTGCATGTGGCGGATCGCCCCGGGCACGATGTACGGTACGCACTGGATTCGCGGGAGACAACCGCGGAATTAGGATGGGCCCCGAATATTCCTCTTGCTCAGGGAATACGGGACACAATTACCTGGTACACCAATAACCGTGCCTGGTGGCAGGAGGCTAAAGCGGCCACAGAACAGCGCTATCGTGCTCGTGGCCAATGATCTGAACCTCGCTCGCCCGCTCACCCGCGATCGTGACGCATCGGGAGTGCAGTCTGTGTCATGACCGCTTAAGCGGTCACGTTTTCACTGGCCAGGATACGTTCTTTGCGTTCTGGGTCAGTGTGGAGTTCTGCGGTGGTCACCGGGTCTGTGAGAACGATTGACCCGCCGTTGAGCCACGTGTGAAGCGCGGACCGTAGAACATCGAGGGTTGTGGTGTCTGGAGACACAGCAAGGTAACGGCGTGCAGGCGGGGTGTGCGGTGCGCTGAGTGTGCCGTTCACCCAGTCATGCAGGCCCTCGTGAGTAATAGTGGTCGATGACGTGTACAGGGCGGGTGAGTTGGGCGTGATCGGAGGAACGTATCCAAGAGCGTCAGAGTTTCCCATCACGGCAGGTCCGGCGTCGATGACATGGGGTGGCAGCGGTGCGCCAAAGGTGCGGGCAAGTGGCGCCAAGGACACAGCATAGATCTCTGACTGGGGTGATACTGCGGAGATCTCATCAGGACGGTTGGTCGCGATGACACGGGCAAGGTGAGGGGGTTGGTGTGCCGGGGGTGTGAAGTCGAGGGCGCCACCTGCAAGAAGAGTGGCGCATTGCCACACCAGGGTGCGCCAGTGAGGAGGAAGATCAATCCTGACTGTCTCGCCGGGATCAATAGCGATCTCCTCAACAAGGAGATTTGTTGTTTTATTGATCCAATTGGTCAAGACATCACCAGATAATTCGATCCTCCCGTCGTGGCCATACCAGGTGAGTTGAGGGTGGCGTCCTGTGCGCTGATTGGCGGTGAGCAGGGCGTTGACGACGGGTATCGAATTCATGAAGTTCATTTTATCTGTTAACAATCTTCACCCGCCTGCCGATGGTGTCGATGACACAGGTCACCGGCCTGCAGTTTTAGAAAGAAAGTGTGAAAGAAACGGGAACATGGGGCCGCGATGTGCAGGCATCGTTACATGTTTGTGATTTCACCCGCATGGTTAGTCCGGTTTTCCCTAGTTTCGGTTTGACTGGGGTGGATTACATGCGTGTAATTCTGCGTAAGGTTGTTGTGCACGGCGCATCGGCGAGAAACACGGAGGGCAGTGGTATGTGGAACTTGCTTGACCACGGGGGACAGTTTCCAAGTGATGCGAGTCGTCCAGTAGATCAGACATCAGGTGGACTGAGTGTTCTGTTTGCTGAGGGTGATGATGAAGGCGCTCTTGGTTGGCAGGAACGCGCATTGTGCGCGCAAACAGACCCAGAGGCGTTTTTTCCTGAAAAGGGAGGATCGACTCGTGAGGCAAAACGAGTATGCACCTCGTGTGACGTCCGCGCTGAGTGCTTGGAATATGCGTTGGCCCATGATGAACGTTTCGGTATTTGGGGTGGTCTTTCCGAACGTGAACGGCGCAAGTTGAAGCGGCGCGCCAGTTAAGCATGCGTTGACGCGTGCGTTGACTGACGCGGCATGATTGCCCGCCACGCCCATCTGGAGTCGTGGAGTTCACAGTTTTGTGGGGCAAGATTGTCACCGTATGAATACCGTGAGCCCAGCCGATCCCGGCGATACGCATCTGGTTGATGACGCGACCCCACCTCGCGGCATCCCGACTTTTCCTGACCGTGCTGACAGTTCCTCGTCGGGTGCCTCGCAAGGCGAGGTAGATGGACGCGATGAGGCGTCTCCTGCTCCCGGTGATGGGCCAGTTCCGCTGCCGCAACCGGTCGCGTCACAGGTCACTGCTGTCATTGTGACCAATGGTCACACCCCATATCTGCGTCCTTTGTTGGTGTCGTTGGTGGGGCATGATCTGTTGCCAGGGCGAATTGTTCTTGCTGATGTGTCTGTGGAGGGCACCGCACAGTTGCCGTCCGGGCTGAGCTGGCCGGTTCGACCGGAGATTGTCCGGGTTCCGGGGGCGAAAAATTTTGGTTCCGCGGTTTCTCGTGCGCTGGCGCAGGTTGATCCGCCTGTCCGCGAGCAGTGGTTGTGGTTGTTCCATGACGATTGTGTTGTTCATTCGGGTGCGTTGTCTGCGTTGTTGCGGGTTGTGGAGTATTCCGCGAGTGTGCAGGTCATTGGGGCGAAGCATGTTCGGTATGGTGCGCCAAGTGATCTACTCGATGTGGGTTATTCGGTTGCGCCTGGTGGACGTCGGTTCACCGGGGTTGAGCCGGGGGAGTATGACCAGGGCCAGCATGATGGCCGCGACGATGTCTATGCGGTGGGGCTAACTGGTGCGCTGGTGTACCGGGACTTGTGGGCTGAATTGGGCGGTACTGACCCGGGGTTTGGGCGGTATGGTGATTCGTTGGAGTTTTGTCGCCGTGCCCGGTTGCATGGTGCGCGTGTTGTGGTGGCTCCTCAAGCGGTTGTGGAGCATGCGCAGGCGTCGTTGTTGGGGTTGCGTGGTTCTTCTCAACTGCTTCCCACCCCGCGTCCCACTGTCCTTGATGATGATGTGGATGAGCCGTCTTTTGCGGCCCGGTTGAGTGGGCAACGACTTTTTGCCGCATCGAACCGGCCTTTTATTGCGTTTCCTTTTGTCGTCCTGTTTCTTCTAATTTTGGCTCCATTTCGGGCATTGGCCCGTATCGCTCGCAAGCAGCCACGTCGTGCGTGGACGGAGTTGTTGTCTCCGTTGGGGCTTGCGGCTCGTGTGGGGCAGGTCTTTGCGTCGCGCCGCCGTATTGTGAAGGCCCGCCGGGTTCCGTTGTCGGTGTTAGCGCCGATGCAAGTGTCCTTGGCTGATCTGGTTCAGTTTTACCGCGATCGGCGGCTTGCTCGTTCGGCGCTACGGCGACAGTTATTTGGGCTGAGCGAGTTGGACCGCCGTGAAGTGCGTGCGTTGGCTGCGAAACGGCGTTCGGTGTTTGTGGTGTTGCTGAGCATGCTTGCTGTCGTGACTGCGGTAGCGATGCGCGACTTGTTGCCAGCAGTGGTGGATCGTGGCCGTCTGATGGGCGGGGCGTTAGTGAGCGCTGACGGCGGTTGGAGTGACTTGTGGCGTGTGTGGTCCAGCGGTTGGGTGCGGGATGGGCTGGGGGCGTCAGCTCCTGCTGACCCGCTTGTGCAAACTCTGGCTCCAGTTGTTGCGTTGACGGCGGGGAACATGCAGTGGGCGGTTAACATCACTGTTGTTGCTGTGTTGTTGGCTAGTGGTGTGGGGGCGTGGTTTGCTGCTGGTGCGGTGTCGCGCTCGGTAGTGATCCGGTTGTGGGCGTCGTTGTTCTGGGTGGCTTCTCCGGCGTTGTTGGTTGCGGTGGGGCAGGGCAGGTTGGGTGCATTGATTGCGCATTCGGCGCTTCCGTGGCTTGTTGTTGCCCTGGTTCGTGCGTGTGGTGTTCAGGCTCGTGATGTGTTGCAGGGGCCGGTGCTTCGGTATGAGCGACGCCAGGATGAGCAGTTGCGTGCCCAGTTGGCGGAGCGAGACACGGTTGCGGCTCGACCGGTGGCGGAGCAGAGTGTGTCTTCGCCTCGTCAGTCGTTGGCTGCGCTGGGTGGTGCGGCGTTGGTGTTTGCTGTGTTGACTGCGGCTGCGCCGGTGTTGTTGTTGCCGGGTGTGGTGCTTGTGGGGACCGCGGCTGTGTTCACGCGCACGCGTGCGTTGTGGTGTGTGCCGTTGCCGGCATTGGCGGTGTTGGGGCCGTTGTTGTTGCGGGCAGTGGTGAATTGGGACGTTGGTGGGTGGCGGATTATGTTTGCTGACCCGGGGGCTCCTTTTCCTTACGATGTGCCGGACCGATGGCAGTTGTTGTTGGGGTTGCCGGTCGCTGTGGACGTGCCGATGCTGTCTGATGGGTGGAGCAGTGCTGTGGTGGGTGCGTTGCCGTTTGTGGCGGGTGCCCTTGTCCTTACTGCTGCGTTGTTGGCATTGATGCGTCGAGGGACGGCGGTGCGGGCCGTGCGTTTTTCGTGGTGGGTTGTTGTTCTTGGGCTCGCGACCGCTGTGGCTTCGTCGAGTGTGGTGGTTTCGGCGTCGGGTGGCCAGTTTGTGACTGGGTGGGCTGGCGCTGGGGTGTCTGTTGTCTGGCTTGGTTTGCTGGGTGCGTGTGTGAGTGCGGCTGATGGTTTGGTGGCACGCACTCATGATTATTCGTTTGGGTGGCGTCAGGTGGCGTTGGGCGTTGCTGGTTTGTTGGTGCTTGTGGTGCCGGTTGGCTCGTTGGCGTTGTGGTCTGATGATCGGGTGTTTGCGGGTGAGGATTCTCCGTTGCAGCGTCACGAGGGTGCTGTGATTCCTGCGGTGGCGCAGCAGATGCAAAGTTCGGGGCGTGCAGCGCGGGTGCTGCTGTTGGATTCTGTGGATGATGATCGGGTGCGGTATCAGTTGGTGCATCATGATGGTCCGCATCTTTTTGAGACATCGACGGTTGTGAATGTCGCCCAGTTGGGTGGTCGCCCTGATGATATTGCCGAGATTGTCGCGCATGTGGCGCGTGGTCTTGAGGCGGAGGATGGTCCGTCGTTGGTGTTTTTGCTGGCACAGCAGGGGATTGGGTCTGTTTTTGTGCCAGGTGATGACCCGGTGTTGGCTGCTCAGCTGACGTCACGTATTGATCGGGTGGCAGGTATTGAGCGGGTGAGTTCGCAGGAGTTGGGAACGTTGTGGCGGGTGAACCCGTTGGCGGTAGATCCGGCGCAGGCGACTGCTGCACCGGTGGGGGTCCCGTCGTTGGCTGGCGGGATGACTGCTGGTGATCAGGAGCCGGAGCGGGTGACGGTCATTGCGGGGGAGCCTGCATGGGCGGTGGTGTATGAGGTGGGTTCTGATCGGTCTGGCGATGCGGTGTTGGGCCGGCCTCAGGCTGTGTCTGCTGGTCCGTTGACGGTATCGTCCACGCTTCCGTCTGGTCAGGGGGAGCGGTTGTTGGTGCTCGCGGAGAATGCCGCGCCGGGGTGGCATGCGAGTGTGCAGGGGCGTTCGTTGGTTCCTACTGAGGTGCAGGGAATGCAGGCGTTTGAAATTCCTGCGTCAGCGTATGAGGGGCAGAGTTTGGCGGTGTCGTATGAGCGTTCGTCGCAGTTGCCGTGGCTCATCCTTCAGTGTGCTGTTCTTGTGGTGTTTACGTTCTTGGCTATTCCTGTGCGGCGTAAAGGAGGGGGTGCGTAGTGGGTGTGCGTAGTCAGGACGATATTGATCGCCGCCGGGCGCGCCGGGGAACGGTGTCGAGTGTGCTTGCTGCGCTTGTTGTGGTGGGTGCGAGTGCGGCGTTGGTGGTGGCGCCGTTGGATGGGGTGTCGGCACGGCGTCCTGATGTTGCCCGAGGGTTGACTCAGGTGGATATTGGTTCGCCGTCGTCGATGGTGGTGTGTCCTGAGCCGGTGCGGTTGACTCAGCAGCAGTCGGTGATGGTTGATGACACGTTGGCGGAGCAGCAAGTGTCCTCCTCGCGGCAGGTTCGGTTGGGTGTTTTGGGTCGTGGGGGTGGGGTGGCTGTGAGTGGTTTGGTCCCTCGTGGTGGGGTGGACGATGATTCAGGTTCGGCGCAAGTCGCGGGTGCGCCGTCGTTGACTGCGCACGACGTTGACGCTCCGGCTGTGCGTGATTTCCCTGGGATTGCTGATGCGCTGGTGGCTGTGACGTCGGGCCGGGGGGTTGCGCAGAGTGCTGAGGGGCAGTGGACTGCTGCGTCGGTGTTGACCTCGGTCGATGGTGGGGATCGACGTGGGACAGTGGGGGCGCCGTGTCAGGTGGCGTCGAGTGAGCAGTGGCTTGTGGGTGGCTCAACTCAGTTGGGTGCGAGTTCTGCGTTGCGGGTGATGAATCCGTCGGTGACTGCTGCGACGGTTACTGTCACCATGTGGGGGCCTTCTGGCCGGGTGGGGTTGCCGGGGGCGGAGTCGTTGTTGGTGCCGCCTGGGGAGCAGGTTGAGGTGTTGCTTGAGGGTGTTGCTGCGCAGCAGCGTCGTGTGGCGGTTCATGTGGCGGCTGCGGGCGCGTTGGTGACTGCGGTGATTGAGCATTCAGAGTTGGATGGGATCACATCGCTTGGTGGTGATCTTGTTGTTCCGGGTGCGTCGCCGCAGCAGGTCCAGGTGGTCCCTGGGGTGGTGGTTCGTGATCGTGTTGACGATGCGGAACGTGCATCGGTGGTGCGTGTTGTTGCTCCCGATTTTTCGCCGGTGGCTTCTCTTGCGCAGGCTTCTGAAGAAGATGCGGCTCAGGTGGCTGGTGACGTTGTGGGGCAGGTGCGGGTGACTCTTCTTGGTCCTGATGGGCATGTGGTGTTGTTGGGTGCGACTGCCCATGATCTTGTTGCTGGTCAGGTGATTGATGTGCCGTTGACGGGTGTCCCTGCTGGGGAGTATTCGGTTGTTGTGGATGCGGATGTGCCTGTCCTTGCGGGGGCACGGGTTAATGATCAAGCTCCTGATGATGTCGGTAGTCGTTTCGGCACGCCGTCTGATTTTGCGTGGGTTCCTGCTGCGGTGGGTACAGTGTCGGCGGAGAGTTCGGTGGGTGTTCCGTTTGTGTCGGCGACGTCAGCGGTTGTTCTTCCTCTGGGGGTGGATGCGACGTTGGTGGCTACTCGTCTTCCAGGGGGGAGTACGCAGGCGGAGGTGGTGTCAGAGCTTGATGCGGTTCCGAATGTGTATGCGAGTGACGAGTCGGGTGAGGGTGACAAGCAGGGGGATTCGTGGACTGAGGAGGAACAGACTGCGCGTGAGGCGTGGGTGGTTGCTTCTGAGGCGGTCGCTGATGTGCTTGTGTTTGATGAGCAGGGCGGGCAGTTGACGCAGCGGACGTTGACGTTGTCTGTTGGGCAAACGAATTCTCTTAATATGGGTGAGTTTTCTGGTGCGAGCGCGGTGGTGGTTGTGCCTCGTGATGGCCACGATGGTGTGGTGTCGTGGTCGGTGGTGACTGCGGATCCTGAGATTCCTGGGTCGTTGAGTGTGTTTGCGCCGCATGTGAGTGCGGCGGACGCGCCGTTTGTGACGGTGGAGCGTTCGGTGCGGGCGGGGCTACCGACCGAGTAACGGCAGTGTCAGTTTATTGGCCTTCGTAGTTGGGGTCGATGTCGCAGGGGTTGCGTCCAAGGACGTAGGCGACTTGTTCGACGATGACGTCACGGATGAGTTGTTCGACGTCGTCGGCGTCTTGGGCGCGTGCTTCGATGGGGCGGCGGTAGACGACGATTCGGGTGGCTTGTCCGCGGCCGCCGGTGAAGAATCTGCCCATGGGGACACCGTGGGCTTCCCACGGTGACGGGTCTGATGGTGGGACGTCTTCGACGGCGAATTCCATTCCTTGCAGGTGCCGTTCCCAGTGTGTACGAAGGACGTCAACGTAGTGGACAACGCATTCATCGAAGCGTTCTCGTCGGGTGCGGTAGGCGGGGTGAACGGGTGGGTACATGAGTCCACGTAGTCCGCGCCCGTGTCTGTCTCTGCGTCGTCCTTTGGGGTGGGGTGCCGGGTGGGCGAGGCTGGGAATGGGTGGCGGGGTTGTAGCGCGTGGGGTGGGGGTGTCTTGGTGGCGGGGTTCCATGGTTGTGCTCTTCCGTTCTGCGTTGTTCCCCACATTAGTGGACGAACTGCGGCTGGGAATAACCTGTGCGGCGTGTAGTGGTTCGTGTGTGGGTGAAACAGGGGTACATTTCAGGTGTGCCTGTCTCTCGCCAATGCTCTCGAACAGCGTGCTCACGGGATGCCGTGGCCACGCTCACGTACGTGTACTCCGATTCGACTGTTGTTGTGGGCCCGCTTGCTGTTGCTGCGGAGCCGCACAGTTATGACTTGTGTGAGGAGCATGCCTCTCGGTTGACCGCTCCGCGTGGGTGGGAGGTTGTGCGTGTGGTGGCGCCGTCGGGGCGCGAGGTGGATAAGGGTGCTGTGCAGTCGCGGCAGGCCCACCCTGCTGGTGGTTCTCGGTCGCGTGATGGTGCGCGGGCGGTTGCGGTGGATGCGGTGGAGGAGCGTCGGCGGGAGATTTCTCGGCCGTTGCATGCGCCTCGTGATGATTGGGCTGTGCTAGCGGATGTGGTGAGTTCCGCGTCGGAGGGTGGTGTGTCTGCTGCGACTCCTGCCTCGCCGCAGACGTCTGCTTCGTTGCGGGCGCGGGGGGTGCCTGCTGGTTCGGGTTCTGTTGATGCGCCTGGCCGTGGTGTTGCTCCTGTTCCGTATCCGGGTGGGCGTCGGCCAGCGTGGGCTGGGGAGCCTTCAGTGTCGCCTCGGCTTCCGGTGGGGGCGTCGGAACCGGTTCCTGCGCCGCCTCGGCATGCGGCTGATCCAGAGCCGGTGCAGGAGGGGGAGATTCGCCGACGTGGGCATTTGCGGGTGTTGCGTGGTGATGCGGGGGCGCCAACTCCGCCTGTGTGATGGGTGTGGGTTCGGTCTGTGACGTGAACCGTTTAGGCTTGGAGTATGAGTGCACATAAGCCTGGCGTTGATTTAGCCGAGATCATTAAGTCGTATGACGTTCGTGGGGTTGTTCCCCAGCAGTTGAATGCTGAGGTGGCGCAGGCGATTGGTGCGGCGTTTGCCACTGTGGTGGTGATTCCTGATGCTGGTGATCGTGCCGATCAGACTCCGGCGGATATTGTGGCGGCTGGTGGGCGGCGTCCTCAGGTTGTTGTGGGGCGGGATATGCGCGAGTCGGGGCCGGAGTTGGTGGCGGCGTTTGCGCGTGGGTTGACTGCTGCTGGTGTGGATGTTCTTGATATTGGTTTGTGTTCGACTGATGGTTTGTATCACGCGTCGGGTGTGTGGGGTATTCCGGGGGCGATGTTTACGGCGTCGCATAATCCTGCGCAGTACAACGGGATGAAGTTGTGTCGTGCGGGGGCGCGTCCGGTGGGTCAGGATTCGGGGTTGGGTCGGATTCGTGAGTTGGCTCAGCAGTATGTGGCTTATGGGTTGCCTGGGGAAGCAACACAGTTGGGTCAGGTGTCGCGTCGTGAGATGCTCGGCGAGTACGCCTCATTTTTGCGGTCTTTGGTTGATATTTCAGGGATCCGCCCGTTGAAGGTTGTGGTTGATGCCGGGAACGGCATGGGCGGGTTGACGGTTCCTGCGGTGTTTGGTGATGCGGCAGGGTTGCCGGCGTTGCCGCTGGATATTGTTCCTTTGTATTTTGAGTTGGATGGGTCGTTCCCGAACCATGAGGCGAACCCGCTTGATCCGAAGAACTTAGTTGACTTGCAGCGTGCTGTTGTTGAGCATGGTGCGGATATTGGGTTGGCGTTTGATGGGGACGCTGACCGGTGTTTTGTTGTTGATGAGCAGGGGCGGGCGGTGAGTCCATCGGCGATTACGTCGTTGGTGGGGCTGCGTGAGGTCGCTAAGGAACGCGAAGCTGGCCGTGATCCTGTGGTGATTCACAACCTGATTACCTCGCGTGCTGTGCCTGACTTTTTGGAAGCTGCGGGGGCGCGGGTTGTGCGCACTCGGGTGGGGCATTCGTTTATTAAGGCGGAGATGGCCTCGCATGAGGCGATTTTTGGGGGTGAGCATTCTGCTCACTACTACTTCCGTGATTTCTTCTTTGCAGACACCGGGATGCTTGCTGCGTTGCATGTGTTGGCGGCTCTTGGGTCTCAACCGCACCCGCTGTCAGCGATCGCAGACATGTATGAACCGTATGTCGCCTCAGGGGAGATTAACTCTACTGTTCGTGATGTTCCTGCGGCTCGTGCTCGTATTGTCGATGCGTATGTGACGAATCAGGGCGGCGGTGAGGTCGTTGTTGATGAGTTGGATGGGTTGACGGTGTCGCATTGGGAGGGCCACCCGCAGTGGTGGTTTAACGTGCGGGCGTCGAACACGGAACCGTTGTTGCGGCTCAATGTGGAAGCAGCGGATGAGGACATGATGGTGAAGGTTCGAGATGATGTTCTTGGGCTGATCCGCGGAACTGAGGGAGAGCAGGAATAATGGCGAACATGTCTGATGATGTGAATGAGGATGCCCCTGCGGTGGATCGTGTTGTGGCGGTTGAGCCGTGGGTGATGGAGATTGTGCGGTGCCCGGTGACGCACGCGCCGTTGGTGGGTGGGGTCAACAGTGATGGTGAACCTGAGTTGCATTCCACGGATTCGTTGAATCCGCTGGCGTATCCGGTCCGTGATGGTATTCCGGTGTTGTTGGAGTCGGAGGCGCGTTCGTTGCGGACGTCCTAGGGCGCCGCTGGCGTTGGCGGTGAGCTGAGGAGGGGGCTGCGCATGCGGCCCCCTCCTCCTTCATTTTCCTCAGAAACGTTGTTACTATTCACTATGAGCCTCACCTGCGGCAAAGAATGGGGACAACATGGCGCACATACGTGTCCGTGATGCGGCACGCTTCTTGGGGGTCTCGGATGATACAGTCCGGCGGTGGATCGACAATGGCACACTCACCGACCTCAAAGATGACGCCGGGCGGCGCGTGGTCGACGGACTAGAACTCGCCACCCTCGCCCGTAGCCAGTCTCACCTGGCCGACCCCACCAGTACTGCAGCCAGCTCAGCACGAAACCACTTTCCCGGGCTGATTACACGCATCGTTAGTGACCAGGTCATGAGCCAGGTCGAACTCCAATGCGGACCATTTCGTGTCGTATCCCTCATGAGCACCGAAGCTGTCACTGACCTGGGGCTCAACCCCGGTGACATTGCCACAGCAGTCATCAAAGCGACCAACGTCATCGTGACCACCTCAGGACTGGACTGACCATGGGTGCCTCCAGCGCATCGGTCATCCATGGGCGCACGCGTACAGCCCTCACCTTCACCGTGATCGCACTTGTGGGCGCCCTGAGCGCGTGCGCCACCGCAACCGGCAACGACACCGCCAGCCAACGTGAGCTCCGCGTGTTCGCGGCCGCGTCCCTCACCGACACCTTCACAACCCTCGCCAACCAGTTCGAAGCCACCCACCCCGGCGTGAACGTCACACTCACCTTTGACGGCTCATCCGGGCTCGCCACCCACATCATTGAGGGCAGCCCGGCCGACGTATTCGCCGCCGCAGACACCACCACCATGCGCACCGTCACCGACGCCGGCTTCACCCAACACCCACCCACCATCTTCACCAGTAACAGCCTCACCGTGGCGGTCCCCACAGACAACCCAGCACACATCACCACCTGGCATGACATCACCCGCACAGACATCACACTCGTTGTGTGCGCCCCACAAGTACCCTGTGGGGCAGCAACCCAACACCTCACCACAAGCGCCAACATCGCCCTGCATCCCGCCAGCGAAGAACAATCCGTCACTGACGTCCTTGGAAAAATCACCACCGGTGAAGCCGACGCAGGGATCGTCTACACCACAGACATCCAGCGCGCAGCAGGCGACGTCACCGCCTACCCCATCCCCGACTCAGCCAACGTGAGCAGCAACTACCCGATCGCGGCACTCACCGGCGGGCAGCAACCAGAACTCGCCAACGAATTCGTGGAGTACATCCTCGACGACACCGCCCAACACGTCCTCAACGACGCCGGATTCACCCCCGCCCCATGACCCGCCTCACCCACCGCCGACACCCCACAGCCGGTCCCGTCACAACCGATGCGCCCCAGTGGCTGTGGATACCCGCCACCGTAGCGCTCGCCCTCATCATCGCCCCCCTGGTAGCGCTCGCTGTCCGCGCACAGTGGGCGAACTACTGGGCCCTCATCACCTCTGACAGCTCTCGCGCAGCCCTAGGCCTCAGCCTACGAACCGCAAGTATCACCACCATGCTCAGCATCATTATTGGCCTGCCCCTCGCAGTCCTCTTCGCACGACTCACCACATACACCGTCCGTATCATGCGTGCCCTCGTGCTTGTACCCCTCGTCCTGCCACCCGTCGTCGGTGGAATCGGACTCCTCTACGCCTTTGGGAGACGCGGACTCGTTGGCCAACACCTCGCCGTTGTCGGAATCCACATCCCCTTCACCGAAGTGGCCGTCATCATGGCTCAAACGTTTGTCGCCCTCCCATTCCTCGTCATCACCGTCGAGGGGGCTCTGCGCAGCAACCACTCCCACTACACCCGAGTCGCCGCGACACTCGGAGCACCACCCACCACAGTCCTCACACGAATCACCCTGCCACTGATCGCACCCGCCATCGCCTCAGGGGCGCTCCTGGTTTTTGCGCGCGCACTGGGGGAGTTCGGCGCCACCCTCGCCTTCGCTGGAAGCCTCGAAGGAGTCACTCGAACCCTGCCTCTCCACATCTACCTAGTCCGCGAAACCGACGCCGCATCAGCAGTCGCCCTCTCCCTCCTTCTCATCGCGTTCGCTCTCGCAGGAGTCGTCCTCACCTACAAAGGACGCCGACCACAGTGACTTCCAGCCCCCACCCCACGGAACACCAACAACCGCACCTCACCGTCACCGCAACGGTGAACACCCGAGCCGTCAGCATCAACCTTCACGTCCACCAGGGCGAAACCCTCGCACTTGTTGGACCTAACGGATCAGGGAAAACAACCACCCTCGAGGTCATTGCCGGACTACTCGCCCCCGACACCGGACACATCACCCTCAACGGACGCACCCTCGTTGACAACACCACCTGGACCCCCGCACACCAACGAGGAATCGTCCTGGCCACCCAACACACCCACCTCTTCCCCCACCTCACCGTCCTCGACAACGTCGCCTTCGGACCACGAGCCCACGGGCACCCCCGACACTCCGCCCACGACACAGCACGACACTGGCTCACAGAAGTCAACGCAGCCCACCTCGCCCACCGGCGAGCCCACCAACTCTCAGGCGGCGAAGCTCAACGAGTCAACATTGCCCGAACACTGGCCGCGGACCCACACATCATCCTTCTCGATGAACCCACCGCATCCCTCGACGCCCACGCAGCCCCAGACATCCGCGAACTCCTCACCGAGATCCTCACCAACCGAACCACCATCCTCGTCAGCCACAACACCGCCGACATCGACGCGCTCGCAGACCGGGTACTCACACTTCATCACATGAACTAGCTGTCAGCGTCAGGGGCGATGCCCAGCGGCGGTGCTGCCAGCAGTGGGGGAGCCCGGTGCAGGATGAGCAGGTGGTTCTGTGGGGTGTGGGCGGGTGAGGAGCCAGCCGATGCGCGGCTCAACAAGCGGTCGAACCAGAGACGTGACCGGTGGAGAGGCCAGTGCCATGGCAAGGATCACGCAGGCCAGTGCGGTCACCACGGTTCCCGGGGCTGTCGACAGCCACTCGGGCGCAATGTCCGTGTAGCGCAGCGGCCACAAGACGAGGCCATGAAGAAGATAGATGTACAGCGACTTCTCACCCATGGTTGATAAGTACGACCGGGACTGCGGTGTAATGAGAAGGCCCGCGAGTGTCCCGACAACACCCATGAGTAAGATCACGGCGCGCCAGAACACTCCTTCCGGCACGCTCTGCTCCAATGCTTCATAAGAGGAGCGACTGAGGAGCATCGAGTGAGTGAGAACATCTGACCGAAGTAACCAGGTATTGATGATGGCAAGGCCAAGCAACACAAAGACCCCGAGCGACCGAGTGAAAGGTGAGAGCAGAGTTTTCCACCGGGAGACCATCTCAGGGGTGATCAACGTGCCAGCAATGAAAAAGGGAAGGTACTGCAGGATCCGCCCTGTGGAAAACTCCCCGCTCAAAGCGTCAGAGATGGGGGAGAAAAGCCCAACGGCGATAGCGAAAGCCAAAGGGAACCGCAATTGCCGGAACACGGGAACGAGTAGTCGCCATACAAAAAGCGCCATGAGGAACCACAACGTCCACCGCGGTGAGAAAAAATCAGGAAAAACAAACGAACCACGCTTGAAGGTCGAGAACACCTCGTGGAGAACAAAAAAGATGAGATAGGGGGCAGCGATTCCACTGATGAGCCGACGATTTTGTGCAGGAGTCGCTGCATAGGATCGAGAAAAATAGCCAGCGATAAGGATGAAAGCGGGCATATGAAAGGTGTAGAAAAAGTCGGCGAGATAGCGTGAATACACGCCACCAATCTCAAGTAGGGCGTGTCCCGCCACGACAAGAGTGATGAGAAGCCCGCGGGCATTGTCAAAATACGGGTCCCGGATCTTTGTGCTGTTCACGCTCAACGTTGAGGTGTGTGCGTTACTCATTCAAGCCTTCCAAATCCACGTGACCACCACGTGCTGTGCGGGTGAAAACATTTGCGCCAGGCCCAGAGCAACATCTGAGCCGATAGAGTGCGGCACTAGTACATTACTTTACGAGGAGGGCACAGTTGTCGCGTCACATCATCACACAACGACAACGGCGCGCACTCATCAGCGCACTCCTTTCAGCAGTGCTTGCCTTCACACTCATCCCTGTTGCGGCCCAAGCGACCCTCGCCCCAGCACCACGCACAGCAGCCACCACCCATTCCACACCGCCAACGCAGGGGCACGCACTTTCCACCGCGCTCACACCAGCAAAAGCGGGGATTGCGGTGAACTCGCAGCACCTCAAAAAGAACGAAAGCGTGCGCATCTCTGGGAAAGTCAAAGCATCTAATGGGCGAGCTGTCGTCGCGACAGTGCGGATCCAATACCGCGCCGCAGGAACACGAAACTTCGTCACGCAACGAACAGTCCGCACCAATTCCAAGGGCACCTTTGCCCAATACTTCCGCCCCAGCAAATCAGGCGAATGGCGAATCGCCGTATCAGGGGGCAAGGGCGTGGTCTCCAAAGGGATCATTGTTCGACGGAAATCTGGAACCCGCTCATTACCGTCACGAACCGCATCCCTAGGAAGCAGTGCACTGGGTTCCGCGACAACAGGGACAAAGAAGCTCTCCACAAAAGCACGGAAAAAGGTTGGACTCTCTGGGGTGACCTCAGTTCGTTATCGAGATTTCCGCAAAGGAATGATCGTCGAAACCACTCGAAACGGCGCAAAAACATCATGGTTTGTGCACGGAAAGATCGCCGCCGCGTATCGCAAAGCAGGAGGACCAGCAGGAAGCTGGGGCGTCCCACTTCTCGACGCGCAATGCTCCCTCATCGAAGATGGCTGCGTCCAACGATTCTCCCGCCGTACCGTCTACGCCAACAACACCACATCAGCGACTGCAGTCACCGCGAAGGGACGCAACGGCGAAATCATCGCCGCCGCCGCATCGCAAATTGGCTACCGCAAACGATTCAGCAACCCAGTTGTTCAAACAACGAAATACAACAACTGGGCAGGGGACACCAGACCATGGTGTGCGCTCTACCTATCCTGGGCAGCCAACGCAGCCGGACACGGGAACGTCATCCCCACCATTGGTAACTTCACCACGTTCAAAAGGACCATGGGATCGACATACCGAACAGGGAGCACCCCAAAAGTGGGCGCTGTCGTCATCCTCAATGGGTCCGGTTACCGCACACACGCAGCCATAGTGACCGGTGTCAAAGGCAGCAGGGTCCGCATCCTCGACGGAAACACCGGGTATGGGTCCCCCGCCGGATACCGCGGCGTGAATCAACGCTGGGTCTCCCGCTCATCACTTGGCTACTACATCTACCTGAGCTAACCACTACTCGTCATCCCCATACGCCACCCCAGCACGAGGAGAACACCATGACACACACTCGATGGTGGACATCACTCACCATGACTTTCGCGCTCGCCCTCACCAGTGCAGGAGCGGCCGCGCCCAGCTACGCCAACGCCGGCACAGTCAGCCTGCCCGCAGTGACCGCAACGCACACACACTCCACCAGCGTGCAATCCACACTGGCAACAGCAGCAAAAGCAGCAGTCACCGTCAAACACACCACAGGAGCCGTACGCACCGGAGAATCAATCCGGCTCGTCGCCCAAGCCCGCGCCCAAGGGGGAAGCGTCGTACCCAAAGGACTTCTGCGAGTCCAGTTCAAACCAACCGGCGGATCATGGAAATCAGTGATCGTGTCACGCACCAACACAGCCGGCAAATATGCTGTTGACTGGCGCCCCGACCGCTCCGGACATGTGCGCGTCGCTGTACGCCCCGCAAGCGGGGGAAACTACATCATCTCGCCGGCTATCACAGTGTCCGTGAGCACCGCGAACCGTAACCTCACTCAACGACAAAATATCCTCAAGCACAATATTGGAACGAAAAAAGGCAGCCTCGGAAGGTTATCGGCAAGCCAGCGGCGCGCCGCGAACGTGAAAAACCTCAAATCTGTGGCCTACCAGCGATACAGCAAAGCGATGATCGTGCGGAACACGGTCGGAGGCGCAAGCAGCGCATACGTTATCCGCGGTAAAATCCTCAGCGCCTACCTCAACGCAGGAGGACCCAAAGGCCGCTACGGGGTGCCCCTCATGGACGCGCAATGTGGTCTCCTCGACAACGGATGTGTTCAACAGTTCAGCCGAGGAACAATCTACTCATCAAGCACCTCCAAGAACGCGACCGGTGTCACCGCCACAGGGAAACCAGGGGAAGTCGCAGCAGCAGCCACCTCCCAGGTGGGCTACACCAAGAAATGGTCCGGCAGCGCCTCAGTTCAACACACCAAGTTCAACAACTGGGCTGGGTACACGACCCACTGGTGTGGACACTTCGTGTCATGGAGCGCAGCAGCCTCAGGCAATCCACATGTAACACCCGTTCGTAAAAACTTCAATACACTTCACCAACATCTCCTCAACAAGTACGCGAAGAAGCGGACCCCCAAAGTCGGAGCGCTCGCATTCATTGACACAATGGGGGCAGGACGGGCCACACACATGGGGATCGTCACAGCAGTGGGTGGCGGCAAAGTGACCGTTATCGAAGGTAATACTGTAGGAAACCTGCCCAAAAACACCCGCGGAGTGCTCAAGCGGAACAGAACACCCAGCAGCATCCTCTATTATGTGTATCCGAACTACTAGTTGACGGCCCGGAAGGTATGAACCTCGTTGAAATCAGTGAAGTCGATCCTAAAGAAGTTTGCGAGTTTCGGATCAACGAGGAAGAGCGATCCACTTGTTAGCGTGATTATCCCGGTCTTCAATGTGCAGGATTACCTTGATGAGTGTCTTGACAGCATTGCTACTCAAAGTCTCAAAGATATAGAAATCATTGCAATTGACGATGGTTCAACCGACACATCATTTGATTTACTCAAACAGTATGCTGAAAAAGAGCCTCGCCTGCGCATCTTCACGCAAGAAAACTCTGGGCTGGGAGCTACGAGGAACCGGGGCCTCTCCTTAGCGAGAGGGAGATTCATTACTTTTGTCGACTCTGATGACACAATTCCTCATAATGCCTACTCAATAATGGCAAAAACACTCGAAAAGACAGGGTCAGATTTTGTCATCGGGCAGATCTATCGAACCAAAGGAGAACAGGAAATCTGGCCGAAGTGGTCGCGAAATCTTCACGACACTGAACGTTTGAAAATTGGCATTGACGATTTTCCGGAGATCCTACGCGACTTCTACTCCCCGAATAAACTATATAAAAAATCATTCTGGGATCAAAATAACTTCAAATTCCGTGAAGGTGTCATATTCGAAGACCAGCCGCTCATCACCCAGATCTTTACAAAGGCAAAAAGCTTTGACGTAATAACCACACCCACATACTGTTGGAAAATCAGAGAAGATGGAACTTCTTTGAGCAGCAACCTTTTTACCGAAAAAATGCTGAAGGCGCGTATTGAGGCATCAAAGCTTACAGTCCAGTACTTGATTCAAGAATCAACTCCATCAAATTTAGAAGCCTGGCAAACAGTTTTTCTAAAATGGCACATGATGAATTACTTAAAAGCAACTCTTCGGCAAGATCGTAGAACTGCAGAATACATTATGGAGTTGATTCGCGTTGTGCTTGCTGGAAGAGATGTTGGTTCCTTGGCTAGTGTGCCGGCGCAACTGCAGCTGTTTGCTGAACTTGCAGCGTCGAACGAGCTCTCTGCGATCCAACAGTTGCTACTGGACGGATTGGACAAGCCGTCACAGGTTCCGATGGTCTTTCACGCCGAAGAAACGGTTTACAAACCAAGTGCCCGTCTTGACTCTGGGGAGGTTGTGCGAGATGTTGTCTTCACAGAAGAACGGGCTGAGGTCAACGCAGGCATATACGAATACCACAGATCCAGGGAGAAACTGAAGATCTCAGGGTGGGCCTTCCTTAATGAAATCGAACTGAACACTGAAGATTCGGAGATTTTTTTAGTCTTCCGGCACGCTAGTGATGGCGAATCCATAACCGTTCCAGTTCATTGGAAGCCTAACGAAAAAATAAACTCCATTATAAAGAGCCCTTATTGTAACCGCATAAATACTGGTTGGACTGTCGAGCTTAGCCTTGACATTTTTGGTGCTCAGCTAGTACATCGAGTTGGAATGTGGCAGTTGGGTGTCAACCTTATGGTCAGAGGGCGCACATATGCCACATTTGATGTCCGCCCGGCTCTTCGCGGGGTGCCGCCGAAAGATCGTTATGTTCCGATAAATCGTTTTACGGCGCTCGCGCTTGCTGTGAAATCTGACTGGTTTACTGGAATAGAGGTTGTCAAACGCGCCTTGGTTGTTGTTGACGCTGTTCAGGACCGCAATGAGACTTCAGTCGTACTCGCGCTAAAGAACTCCATTGTTCCGCAGAGGCTTGTCCTTAAGGATCGAGAAAGGGAACTGGACCTGAACTTTCAGGCGACACCGGCTGATGGATTTACTGAGGTACGTGTCAAGATTCCTCACACTAGCTCGAGCAAAATATACTTGGAAAGTGAAAAAGGAAGGAGGTATGATCCTTTCGTTTCTTCGGATATTGCAAATCGGGAAGATGGTTCTATTTTATCTTATGCGGGGCGTGGCGGGATCACTTTTCCAGATCAATTTCTTTTCCACCATGTAACAACTTTTAAAAAAACAACTGACGCTATAAACGTCTATTTGCAAAATAAAAACGCGGATTTCTTCGTTTTTGACAGGAGCTCGGGAGAGAAAGTTGCTGCGCTAGATTCAATCAACGTTAATTGCCTATCTGTTCCTATGGCACTCTTGCGCGATCTTCCGTTGGGGCGCTACATTGTGGCATCGCGGTATGATCAGGATTCCCAGTTTGTGACTGTTAGAATTGCTAATGATCTGCAACTCCCCGAAGAATTTTTACTTGCTGACAGGGTTGTTTCTGTCGGTTATTCCTCGCAGGGTATTCAATTCGAAATAAGGGCGTCGTCTTTCTCCTCTTTACAATCGCCCTTTGCTTTGCGGCAAGCAATAGACGGCGCTAGAGACCGTCAGTTAGATGAGTCGGCTATTTATTTCCAATGCTTAAAAGGCTCTGATGCTTCGGACTCACAACTGTCAATTCGTAATTCTCTCCTGAACATTGACCCTACTCTTCGTTTCATATGGGGCGTAGACTCCGATCAGCGGTTTGTTCCTCAAGGTGACTCGATCGTGATCGTGGGCACGGAGGCATGGGCTGAGACGTTGACAACATCTAAAATGGTGTGTGTTAACCATGAACTCCCACAGTGGTTTATTCGCAAGGTAGGTCAGTTGGTTGTTCAGACCTATCATGGTCACCCGTTCAAGACGATGGGGCTTGCTCGATGGTCTGCCCAAGGCGTCTGTGATGTGGAAAAACAAAGGAACCTCAACTTACGAAGAAACTGGACACATTTGGTTTCTCCGAGTCCTTTTGCCACAGATTTATACAAAAAACAGTTTCCCCTCGAATACGAAGTTATCGAAACAGGTTATCCTCGGAATGACGACTTAATTGTCAATGCTGAGTCGATGAGATCTGTCACGCGGAAGGAGTTGGGAATTTCGGAGTCAAGTCATGTGATTCTTTATATGCCAACATGGCGTGACTATGATGCTATATCCCCTTGGCGTTCGAACGTGCCGAGTTTTTTTGACTGGTTCGCGCTTTCACGGAAACTGCCTGCTAATGCGGTTTTCCTTTTTAGAGGACATCCTTCCCAGGCTGCCTCTGCCCGTGAGTTTCAGTGGCCGGACGGGATTCTAAATGTTACTGATTATCCTTCAGTGAATGCGCTTATGGCTGCCTCTGATTCGGCAGTTTTGGACTACAGTAGCGCTCGATTCGATTATTTAATTCTCGATAAACCCATATTTCACTATGTGCCAGATTGGCGTCAGTACTTTGATGTGACTCCGGGTCTGTTCGACTATTTTGATTATCTGCCATCGGATTGGTCCGCAGATGAAGACGATTTGTTCGAATTTATTGAGAATTCTGTACATCTTAAGGTTACTGAGCGCTACAGTGAGCTAAAGGCCACCTTCGCGCCAAATGATGATGGATTCGCGGGAGATAGGGTGGCTGCTTACCTCTACCGAGCTCTCAACGGCGACGCATAGTTGCGCACTACGCTTCACCTGAACTGGGGGTATCTCGTGGAGAGTGTGTGATCGCGTCTGCCCACGTCACAGAGTGTTCGTTCGCAGCGGCTATAATTTCAAGGCCAGCAAGGGCACAGCCAGAAGTGAGGCACGACCATCAGTACGGGACCCCAAGGGCAACAACTATCTCAGATAGCTGCACGCTACGGCCTCCACCCAGTAGGTGTGAGGCCCCGCCTCGGTGACTACATTCGCTCCATCGTCCGCCGACGCGAGTTCATCAGCGTACTCGCCACCTCCAAAGCACAAGCGCAGAATCAAAACACCTACCTAGGGCAGGTATGGGCGATCCTCACGCCGCTGCTGAACTCCATCGTGTACGTTCTCATCTTCGGGGTTATGCTCCGCACACGTGCAGGGATGGACAACGTCATCGGTTTCATCGTGGTGGGAACGTTCATGTACGGGTTCTTCTCCTCCACCGTGACAGCCAGCGCCAAATCAATCACCAGCAACCTCAAGCTCGTGCAGTCACTCCAATTTCCACGAGCGATCCTGCCCATTTCAGTCGCCGTCAAAGAACTCGTTGTTCTCATCCCCGGCCTCCTCGTCATGATGGTGATCTCGCAAGTGGCCATTGGAGTTGTTCAAGGCTCTGAACTGATTCACCCCGAACGGTGGCCACTCCTGATCCCTATGGTGGCGTTTCTGTTCCTCTTCAGTTCCGGTGTAGGAATGATCTTGGCACGCTACGCCTCTCACATCCCCGACATCACCAACACGTTGCCGTTCGTGCTACGCATCGGCATGTACGCGTCAGGGGTCATCTTCTCCATTGACCGCTGGGTTGATCACCCCACGCTCCAAGTGATCATGACCTACCAACCTGTTGCGGTGTACCTTAACCTCGCCCGACAAGCAGTCCTCGCAGAGACCAACATCCCCATCAACTGGTCTATGTGGGCAATGGGTGCAGGGTGGGCTGTGGCACTGTTCATCATCGGTTTCCTAGTCTTCTGGAAAGACGAAGCGAGGTACGGACGTGACTAGTAACGCAACAGTCCTCGACGACGAATTCGACTACGAAATCGACCCAGAAGACCTCCCACAAGGCACACCAGAAAAAGGCGAACTCGGTGACCCATCCGTCATCGTCGACGGACTCCACGTGACCTACCGTGTTGTCGGGTCAAAAAAACGTGGAGCTGTGACCCCACACAAAGACTCGATACTGCGCAAGTTCCTCCGAAAAGGAGGAGCACTCACCGGAGGCTACACCGAAGTCAAAGCAGTGAAAGGCGTCAGCTTCACCGCCCACCACGGAGAGTCCATCGGAGTCATCGGAACCAACGGTTCTGGAAAATCCACACTCCTCAAAGCAATCGCTGGTCTCCTTGCCCCCAGCCAAGGGGAAATCTACGTGTCCGGTATCCCCTCACTACTCGGTGTGAGCGCAGTACTCATGAAAGACCTCACCGGGGAGCGAAACATCATGATCGGTGGGCTGGCACTAGGCCTCACCAGAAAAGAAGTGGAAGAACGCTTCGATGAAATCGTGGACTTCTCCGGGCTCGGAGACGCAATCTATCTCCCCATGAAAACCTACTCCGCTGGGATGGGGGCACGGCTCCGTTTTGCCATATCCACAGCCGCGACACCAGACGTCCTCATGATCGACGAAGCACTCGCCACCGGAGACGCAGGTTTCCGAGAACGAAGCAGGCAGCGCATCGACGAAATCCGGGAGCACGCTGGTACCGTATTTATCGTTGCCCACTCCCTCGCCACCATCAAAGCGATGTGCACCCGCGTGATCTGGATGGACCAAGGAATCATCCGAATGGATGGCGACCCCGACGAAGTCACCGCAGCCTACCGCCGCTACACGAAGGAAAACGCTCGTAAATGACAGTGACAGAGAAACAGCCCCGCATCCTCACGGTTCTCCAAAAAGTTCACGCCAACCTTCTTGAACTAGCGGGATACCCGTTTCTCTTCGCCGGAATAACTGTCGCGCTCCTCACCACAGTTCTCGTTGCCGCGCCAAGCACGTGGATTGTCGCCGCTGTCATCGTTGTTCTCCTCATCGCGGAAATGACAACCCGCAACTCGTTGCCGACCCCAGAACGGCTCACCGCACCACACGACGGGCGTGCCTACCTCGGTAGTGGCCATGCACTCCGTGTGCTTCTCTTCATCACAGCCATCGCCAGCGCGCTCACCGCCAACGGTGGTATACGCACTCAACACATCATCATTGTTCTTTTTGTTGCTGGACTTCTCCTGGTGGAACCGCTCACCGTACGGATGGGGCGTCGCGGAGCGCCGCAAGGTGCACATCTGCCCTGGGCGGCCGAGAACCCACCATCTTTACCGCCCCAATACCCGGCATACGTCGCCAACAACATCGCGCTTCTTGTGGTGTGCTTTTTTCCCTCAGACCTTGCTGTTGTGATCACCCTGCTGTGCACTGCCGTATCCGTTGTGGCGCAGGTTGCGACCTGGCTGGTGGCATCACGTCGCACAAACATCAAAAAACACGTTGACGCAACCCTCACTCGAGAACTGGCCAAGTACTCACCGCAGTTCTACGTGTACTATGACGCCCCCGTGGGAACCGCCTATCAACTCGCCATGTGGTTGCCCTACCTTGACCAACTTGGTGAACGGTACGCTGTGATCCTGCGTAACCAAGCCACCCTCGATGAAGTTGCACCACTGACACAAGCCCCCATCATCGTGCGCAAAGACATGGCGTCACTCGACTCCGTCATCGTTGACTCAGTCAAAGCTGTGTTCTACGTCAACAACGCCATTAAGAACGCCCACTTCGTTCGGTTTCACCAGTACACGCATATCCAACTCAATCACGGGGACTCCGACAAACCGCCAAGCTACAACCCAGCGATGCGCATGTACGACCGCAACTTCGTTGCTGGGCAAGCCGCCGTCGAACGCTACGCGGCACGAGGAGTGGAGACGCACCCACATTACTTCGAGATCGTCGGACGCCCACAAATCACCGGTATCCAACTGACTGAAGCAGAGACCGTTCCCGCGTCTCCCACTGTCCTCTATGCACCAACCTGGGCAGGGTTTATGGCGGACAGTCAATGCTCCTCTTTGCCCATTGGTCTCGACATCATCAACGCCTACGTTGACGCCGGTGCACGCATCATCTTCCGTCCGCACCCCCACGCCCGGAACACTCCTCGGCTACGTACTGCCTGTGACGCCATTACTGAACGGTTGACTGCACTCAACGACACCACGGGAACAGGGCACGTCATCGGGGAACAAGCCGAACGCGAATGGAGCATCATCGACTGCTTCAACCAGTCAGACATCCTCGTGTCGGATGTGTCCTCCGTTGTGCCGGACTACCTGTACTCAGCCAAACCCATCGTCCTCACAGAAATTGGGGTCACTGATCGCGAGGAGTTCCTCACTGACAACCCCATTGGGGTGGGTTGCTACATCCTCCGTGAAGACCTCAGCAACCTCGACAAAGTTGTCACCGAATCCACAACCACAGACCCACTCAAAGCAACAAGGCTCGCACTGCGAAGCCACTACCTCGGTGACTTCCCAGCCGAAACCTACGAAGAAGCGTTCCTCACCACGGCAGCCCGGTACGTTCGCGGGGAGTGACCTGCGGTTTACGTGTGTGGTTTACTGGGCACCTTGCACCTCAGCGCGCAACGTCTCGACAAAATGTGAGACCCGCTTATCATCAGGAATATCACCCAAGTAGAAACGCTTTGCGTCACGTCGCTGAGACGCACGTGGGTCCTCACCAGCGACAGCACCAAGAAACTCAGCCAAAGCAGACTCTGCTGTTAGATGCCCGTCCATCAAGGCGTGCCCATCAATAGAGTAAACGTGGCCCTGAGCACGCTCATCCTCAACGTGAGGTGAAGCCATGTGGACAACTGCGAACGGGCGCTCCGTATACAGGAAATCCGCTGCAACAGATGACACATCAGTCACAAGCGCATCGGCCACATTCAACACCGTGTAGAGCTCAGGACTTTCCGCATCTACCCCAAACACGTGGGGCAAGCCCGAACGCTCCCGCTCTGCTTCAAGGAAAGAACAAATCTCAGAACGCATCCGCGCGTATGCAGCATCACGCCGAGAATATGGGTGAGACCGAAACACAACACAATACTTTGCTGCCACCAACTCACGAACCAGTGCAAGACCAACAGGCAACGAAGAATAATTCGTGTCTGCGTAGAACCCATGCCACGTTGGTGCGTACACGACCGTACGGAACGGAAGGTCGCTGGGGAGTGGGCCAACGGTCAAAGGAGTGACCTGAGGGCGGCCCACAACAGCAAAAAAGTCCGCAGGAGTGGAAATTCCGTGCGCAGAGAACCGTTCAATAGCGGCAGGCCCGGCCACAAAATTCCGAGTGAACATCTTAAAAGCAGGGTTATAACTCGGCGCTTTGTCTGAATCCCCATGATTGAGTTGAATATGAGTCAAATCCGTGTAGCGGACCATATGGTTGTTCACTGTCGCGGTGTTGCTGTACAGCACCGCACGCACAGAGGGGGTCACAACCACGTCCAACTCAGAAATTCTCTCCCGCAAGATCACCGGTCGCGTAGTTATCCGAGACAACTCTGCAAAGTTTGATGGAGTCCGAGCGACAAGGGCGTAGGGCAACTCAAGTGCCTCAAGATACGGGAGCCACATTTCCACCTGGTACGTCGTGTTCTCCGGGGCCTGCCAATGAAAGAGAAACACAGGCGAGTAGGCAACCAGCGCATCGCGAAGAAGTCCAATGCGGCGACCACGCTCATAAACCAGCCGTCCAACAACCGCAGTGATGCCGATCAGCACACCTGCCACACACCCGAAAAGGACTACCGGGACCCACCATGGCGCCGAAGATAGCGCAGAGATGACAGAACCTGTGACAGCACCCACCCAGCCGACTGCCGCCAAGGAAGGCGCGTACGGGAGCGGCTTGGGGGAGGGGAATCCAGGTAGATGCGCTGCAACGGGAAGCGCCCGGTCAATCAACGCGCGCGCAGAGAGTTCCAACCCGAGCAGCAGTGTGAATGCAAGACCAACCACTGCGGCGAGTTCCCATCGCCCAGCCGCGACAAAAGCCGTGATGCCGACGCCGAGGAGGACGATTCGAGGAACGACAAACGTGCCAAGAACAGTGCCCCAGACGGCCGGGAACTGCTGTTGTCGCGCTAACGAGACTCGGGAGAGCATCGGTTTCCAGCAAGCGATGTGCGCACCACCCACCGCAATACTCGCAACGAGCGCACACCACCACGGGGTCCATGCAACAAGACCAATGGTGATGACACCACCCAGGCTCAACAGATGCGGGCGCACCCCGGCACGCAAAGCGAATCTGACAACACGGCGATGAGAAGGCGGCCAGGTGAGCGGCTCATCATCTGCAAGTGACACGACAGCCCTCGCGACTACGGGATATCAGGGGTGGACAACTCGCGTTCTGCTTCGGACAGCGCCTCATTGATCGCGTCACCAGCCGAACGCGCACCAGCTTGCTCCTTGCGGACATCGACAACGAGCCCCGTCATGTCGGAGGTGATGACGTCCAGAGAAGTTTCCGCAACAGACACCGCAGACAACAGCGAACCGGGAGATTCCTCACCAAACGCTTTGGAGCGCATAGGGGTGGCAGTACGTTCCGGGTTGACGACGTTGACCTTGATCCCTTGACCCGTCCATTCTTCAGACAGAGCTTGGGTCAAGTTGACAATCGCAGCCTTTGTGGAGGAATACAGTGAGTAGTTTTCTCGGCCACGTGTGTATGACGACGAGGTGAAGAACAACAGGTGTCCACGTGACTCGGACAAATAACGGTAGGCTGCTTTGGCAACATGGACCGGGGCAAGATAGTTCACGCCAATGGTCTCTGCGATTTCCTCTTCAGAGGTGTCAGAAAGACGACCAATCCGGAGCACGCCCGCTGTCAAAATCACCGCGTCAATAGCGCCGTGTTCCTTGTAGACCTCCTCAAAGGCCGCAGCAATCGCGTCAGGGTCCTCCACGTGAAGTCCAGTCGTTGAGCGCCCATGTGACACGACATTTGCGCCGCTCGCAGCTGCAATACGGCAAATCTCGGCACCAATACCGTAGGAACCTCCGAGAACAACAATTGTCTTCCCGGCCAACAGTGCCGCGCGCTCTTCCTCAGTTGTGTGCTTGGGTGCTGTCCGTGATGCTAACTGGAATAATTTGTCAGCAATGAACAGGTCAACGGGGTGGGTGACCTTGAGGTTGTGTTCAGCTCCCAGCACCGTTTTGATCGGGACCTCTGGGAGATACTTCAGCACAACACCACAGTCGTCCGTTGCAGCAAAATATGGGTCATCCATCGCTTTGGCGTAGGCCTCTTTGAGGATTGACAGCTTAAATGCTTGTGGGGTTTGCCCACGACGAAGAAGCGCACGGTTGGGGATGGAGGTGATGACATCATTGCCATCGACCTCGACAATGGTGTCCGCAGAAGGGATGACGACGTCCACGGCACCAAAGGCATCAAGGGTCTCCACGCACTCTCGGATGATGCGTTCATCAAGAAGTGGACGCACTGCGTCATGCAGGACAACCTTGCACTCGTCATCAGTGATGGAGTCCAACACCTTGCGTGTGGTCTCGTTTCGGGTCGAGCCGCCCTCGAGGATCTTCGTGAGCTTGTCGAACCGGTTACCCAAGAGCGTTGCGACATGCTCGGACCAGCCCGGCGTGATCATGACGATGACCTCATCGATTTCCGGTGACTCGTTAAACGCTGTGACCGTGTGTTCCAGGATCGTTTTGCCAGCGATCTTCACCATCTGTTTGGGCACGTTTAAGCCCAACCGGGCACCGACACCACCGGCAAGAACAACACCTACAGTCCGCACGGTCATACCTTTCGTTGATGACAAGAAGGTGGCGCATGTACCGCGCCGACATAAACTCTACCCGGCCAGTTGGCATGGCACCGCACGAGGTAGAGGGAAAGGGGTCGGGTGCGCACGAGATCTCCACAGCAAAGCAAAACGACCACCAACTTCGTCAAGGAGGGGCAAATATCGTAGGCTAGTCGAGACGGTCCGTGAATTGTGCACAACAGCCGTCGTTTCGTGTCCTGAAGCCAACAACGACGCCGGCTTCGTGTGCCCGCCCACAACAGAAACGTCACCACACACCAATGTCTAAGATCCTCATTCGAGCAGCACAAAACCCTCTGAAGACCTACGGCACGATGGAATCAACACGGCTGATGGGCGGGAACTCCGGAAACCTCCTGTACGCAAATGGTGTGGCACGCGCGTTATCTGCACGGGCCAATACCGTCCGATATGGAGGGTTTACCACCCACAGGCTGGATGATCCTGCTGAGTTTATTCGCGAAACAAATGATAAATATGACCACTATGTCATGCCGATGTCGAACATGTTCCGGGCGTCGTTCACCGCGAATCTCAAAGCGATGACTCGGATTGTCCGAGACCTCGACATGCCGGTGACTATCGTTGGTGCGGGGGCGCAAACCACTGCAGACGCCGCAGAGAACGACGAGTTTCGGATGGCACGCACCGGGAGGACGAAAACACAGGCTGAGGATGCTGCAAAACGCCACAACGATGTCGTGCGTATGTTTTGTGAAGCGATCCTTGAAAAGTCGCACTCGATGGGAGTTCGCGGTGAGTTCACGCAGAAGTACCTGGTGTCGCTTGGGTTACCTGAAGAGCGCATCCGCGTCATTGGGTGCCCGTCGATCTTCACCTGGGGGCCAGAACACCGGGTAGAAAAGAAGGTAGCAGCCCTTGGGCCAAAGTCGTCCATCTCGATGAACATTGATTACCGGGTTCCTGGTATCGAGCGCGTCATCGACGCGAACATGGCGCAATACCGGAACCTGACAAGTCCCTCGCAGGATGCCAAGTCTGCCCGGATGATTATCACCGGGGAGGACCAGTACGACCTGTCCACGGTAAACCTCGGAACACCGGTCCACACCGGACACCCTCTGTTCGCCCGCCGCAACGTGATCTACTACCCCAACCCCTGGGGGTGGATCGAGTCCTTCAAGAGCGAAGACTTCGCATTTGGGACACGGTTACACGGAAACATTGCCGCAATTCTTGCGGGGACACCAGCGCACATTCTTGCGCATGATTCACGGACTCTTGAGCTGGCTGACTACCATGCGATGCCGTACACCCGGTACGACAAGGACGGCGCTGTCCCGCTTGCTGAGGACCTTTATCGGGACACCGATTACAGCCGGTTCAACGAACTGATGCCTGAGCGTTTTGCCACCTATTTGCAGTTCTTGCGTGATAATAACTTGCACACGATCTGGGACGAGGACGGAACTGCTGACCGCTTCGACCAAAAAATCGAGGCAGGGAAGAAGATCGGGGCAGTGCGTCCACCGCAAACAAACCCTGCCCTCATCACGTTGGCAAAGGTCAAGCGCAAGGCGCGCGCCCTATTGAAGCGCTGAGTTACGTGACGTAGCGGCTTCGTTAGGATCGGTTTTTCACGGAGAGGACTGCGACCTGAAGGTTGTGGTCAGATCCGCGGAACCGTTCGTCAAAGGTTCCGTTTGATCTGAGCACAACTTGGTTGTCGTAGCTTGCTGCGCCTGGTGAGTTCTTGATGAAGATATGGTCGATGCGGGTACCCACGTAGGCATACGTAAAGGGGCGAGCAGGGTATCCGCCGTCGACAGTGTGGTACTGGTTATTCGTTGTACCGAGGCGGATGTTTCGTTGCTGGACGGCGTGTGCTGCTGAGTAGTACCCCTGCTGACGGAGCCAGGTGGTTGGACCGGTGGGGTAGCGACCCACGTCGGTGTTGAGGTCTCCCATGAGCACGATGGGAAGTGTCGAGGCGCCTGGTTTCCCGGACATATAGCCGTGGATGCCCTGCGTGATGCCGAGGCGGAGGCGTTGGGATTCGGGGGCGCTGGAGTTGGGGAGGTGGGCTGACACCACATAGAACCGTTCTTTTGTGGCTGTGTTCTCGAGCAGTGCCCACACGAAGTGCTTCACGGTTTCTTGTTCGGTTGCGGACTTGAGGTGGGCAATTGATGTGACAGTGTCATTGGCGACGAGTCCACTTGTGATGAGCCGGACTTTGTCGGAACGGTAGAAGATGTGCGCGCCTTTCGACGTGGCGCCGGGAGCCGTGCCTATTTGTTTGTCAGTAAGAACGGACGAATACGTGGGGGCAAGGGCTTTCGCAAGTGCTTGGTATTGGCGGTCGCCGCTATCCCCGTTAACCCGTGCAGTGGTGACTTCCTGGAATGCGATGACATCTGCTTGGGAGCGGTGGACTGCGTTGACGACGGCCGGTTGACGGTGTGTCCAGGCGCGTCCTGCGAGGTTTTTTGTGGCGTTGACGGATCCGGCGTTATAGGTGGCGAAACGCAATTTTTGGGCGGAGGTTCCAGATGGTGTTCGTGCTTGCGTGTAGCTCCATGCGATCTTCGTTTTTTTGCTCTTCCCCGCGTTCTTTAACAGCACCCGGACAAATACTGGGTTCCCTGATCCGTCACCGATTTTGGCGCGCCAGGATGATGGAATTGTGATTGTTGTGGACCGGGCGTGAACAGGGACTTTCACGACAAAGCGTGTTTTTGCTGAGTCGAGTGCTTTGTTGTGGTGGGACACGAGGATCTGGATCGATTCAGCGCGTTTGGGCTGACTCCAGGCGACCTTGATGGAGTTCACTCCAGCGGGTACCGCTGTGACGGTGACACTTGCGGGTGTGCTCGACGTGGTCTTGATTTTTTGTGCTGCGCTGTACCCCGAGGACATCTTCCCGCGCAACGCCCGGACTTTGACGTAATAGACTTTGCCTGTTTTGAGCTTTGTCAGAGTCTTTGCTGTTTTTACTGTGTTGATGGTTCGTGCGCCACGGAAATCCTTGCGAGTGGCGTACCGTATTTGGTATTTCGTGGCACCTGACACTCTGGGCCATGACACGGTGAGGCGTTTCACTCCTGGGATAACGGTCGCTTGTGGGCGTGCTGGTTTCTTTGCGGTGGCAAGAACTCCGGCCTGCGGGAGCACCGTGGGTGACACGCCGCTGATTGTTGATGCGCTGGTTGCGAATGCTTGCCCACTGGCGGTGGTTGAGGCGTGCGCAGCGGGAGCGGTGAGCCCAACCATGACCAAAACTGTGGTGATGATGATGGGTACTGACCGGGAAGCCCGGTCAGAAGCAACTGCGCGCATTGTGGACTCCAGGTTGTGCTAGTTTGCCGTGATTTTGGTGATCCACGCGGCTTTCGTACCGAGACGGGAACGCCAGGTGTCTGCTTTTGCGGTCAGTGTTTGTTTTTGCCCGGTGCTTGAGATGGCGGTCAGTGACTTCACTTGCCCTGAACTGTAGGTTGCGGATACTGTCACGGTCTTCACGTCGTCGAGTGATGTGAAGATGTTCTTCAACGTTTTCTGCGTGACTGTGTCAGTCCAACTGGCGTTGGAGTTCCCTGGTGCTTTCAGACTGTAGGGGTCATTGACGGAGCGGAGGTAGCTCACTTGCGATTCCCAGACATCTTCTGAGTTAGCGGTGCGCCCACCGGAAGCTGAGTAATAGTAAGACCCAGATAGCGTGCTGCCGTTGAACAAGGCGAGACCTGTCGTTGCAGATGATCGGGTAGCGTCGACTGCAGCCTTCCATTTCTTCCCGTAGTAGGCTGCGGTGCCTTCGTTCTCTTTGTCCCACCCCGTGAAGAATTGGTGTTGAGTGGTGTCAACGATGTGACAGTTACAGGTTCCGTTGAGTGCACTGTTGAGGCGGTTTTGTGCATAGGTGCGCGCGGTGATTGCTTGTGCTTGGAGCGCAGCTTGACCACCGTTATATCCCCACCCGGACGGCATTTCCGCGATCCCGTACAGGTATTCGGTTTGGAACTTGAGGTTGTTGACAATGTTGAGCGTCTTTGACGACGTTGTCACGATGAGTTGTCCGTGCCGGTAGTTGCCGCTTCGGCTGGACGAAATTGACCCTTGGACGGTTGCGACGCTTGCTGGCCCCGTGGACAAGAACCGGCTAGTCCCAGACCAGCGCACGTAAATGTGAGAGGCAGTGGCTGTGGTGGTTGTCGCTTTGCCGGAGGAGTCAAGCAGCGTGGCTTTCACATTGGTTCCGGACACCTCAAGGCGGACCGATTGCGATGTGGGTCGCTTGGAAAAGCCAGTGAGAATATTTCCTGACTTGTCAACAAGGCGCCATGTCCCAGCGGCCCCATTCTTGAAACTGACTGTACGCGTGGTCGCAGTTTGGTTATTGAAGCCAGGCCCAATGAGCTGAACGTTGATGTACTGCTTGGACGAGACGAAGTTTTTCACCGTGTTACCGGTGTAGTAGTGCTGCAGGATTTGGGTGGCGTTCTTTCCTTCGCGAGCCATCTGGTACGCCCCGAATTGCGACATTCCTACCCCGTGGCCAAACCCTGACCCGGTCAGGGTGAAGGATGCTGGAACCGTTGCAGGTGGAGGTGGTGTGGGTTTTACGGTTGTCAGGTAGGAGTCTGCAACCCAGGCGGTCACAGTTTTGCCGCCGATCTTTCCCGTGACCTGACGCCACGTGTACCCACCGCCTGTTTGGACCTTGGCTGGATCGTGGGTCAACTGGGTTCCGTTGGCGAACATGCCAAGGCTGCTATAGCTGGTTCCAGGACCGGAACGTGCGTTGAGGCCAACGCTTGAGTCCACCCAGTATGTAACTGACGCACCGGTGACTGACACTTTCACCGAACTGCTGTTCGCATCTGAAGCAACCATCCGGTACGTTGTGGTGCTTGACGGTTTCACCGAAGTTGACGCCGTTCCTTGGGACACCGAAACAGTGCGAATGTTCTTCCAGGTCGATCCCGACAAATACTGAAGGGTGACGGTTCCTGACGTCACGACTTTGCCGCCACGCGTGTACTTGCCCTTTAAGGTCACGCTCCCACCCTTTGTCACAGACGACGCCGTCGTTGACAGGGTAATATGCGGTTTCACTGTCACCTGGAAAGACTTAGTCGTTGCACCGGTCGACGTGGAACGCCACCGATAGGTTGATGTTGTCTTTGGGACACGCACAAACTTCGCTCGTCCATCAACTAAGGGAAGTGTTTTCAGCGTCTTCCACGTTGAACCAGATTTGTACTGGAGCTGTACGTTACCGGTCATTGCTTTTCCGCTACGGTGATACGCGGTCGCGAAGGTGGTTTTTGTGCCAGGGAACACTGAAGACGAGGAGACCGCTGCAGCAAACCGTGTGGAAGGAGACTGCGAGGTTGCTGGCCTCACCGCAACAGAGAACGTCCGTGTGGTCGCGCCAGTTGGTACATAACGCCATCGGTAATCAGAGGTTGACTTGGGCACGCGCACCAAACGAGCCCGACCATTATCCAACGGAAGAGTTTTCAGCGTCTTCCATCCTGCGGTTTTGCGGTACTGCAACTGGACATTGCCCGTCATCGCTTGCCCATTGCGGTGGTAAGCAGTCGCAAACACGGTCCGCGTATTCGGACTCACCGTGCTCGCCGACGTAGCGGCTGCAAAACGCACACTATTGGACATCGACAATCCTGATGCGGTCCCTCCTCCCGGAGAACTCAACGCTGGAGCAGCGGTGAGGGACGCCCCCGACGCTGCAAGTGCGGCCACGAGAAGGATCTTCAGAAATGTCAGAAAACGCATAAGTCCAGTCTGCAGGTACTCATCGGGGTTCGCTGGGTGAAAAACGGAACCCTCAGGTGGGCGGGTGTACGCATCATGTCTGTATGAGTACTCATCGGCGTGAAGGGTGGTGACCTGCAGGGTTTTTACCAAGTTTCTTCCACTGAGATTCCCGTCCTTCACCAACACCCACACCGCTACACTGAACCCGACCCCAACGCTGTCGTGTCGTGAACGGAACAACCATGAAGAACTTTGACGAAGCACCAGGCCGTTACAAAGTCCGTGACCTCAACCTCGCTGAAGCGGGCCGTCACCAAATCCGTCTTGCCGAGCACGAAATGCCAGGCCTTATGGCACTGCGTGAGGAGTACGGTGACAGTAAACCTCTCGCCGGTGCGCGTATCGCAGGTTCTTTGCACATGACCGTGCAAACAGCTGTCCTCATCGAAACGCTCACCACACTCGGGGCGCAGGTGCGCTGGGCGTCCTGCAACATTTTCTCCACTCAGGACGAAGCTGCCGCAGCCATCGCGGTCGGCCCAACCGGAACCCCGGACAACCCAAGCGGGGTCCCCGTGTTTGCTTGGAAGGGTGAAACCCTCAGCGAATATTGGGACTGCACTGAACAGATCATGACCTGGCGTGACGACCACGGACACCTCACCGGTCCCAACATGATCCTCGACGACGGTGGTGACGCAACCCTGCTTGTCCACCTCGGCGTCCAGTACGAAAAAGATGGCTCAGTACCCGAACCCCTGTTCCCGGGTGATGCCGGCTACAACGCAGAGAAAGAAGAAATCCACCGGGTGCTTCGCGCATCGGTTGACAAATCTGGCAACCACTGGACTGAGCTAGCCAACAATATCCTTGGCGTCACCGAAGAAACCACCACGGGTGTACACCGGCTCTACGCGCTCGCAGAAAAAGAGGAACTCCTCTTTCCCGCGATTAACGTCAATGACTCAGTGACAAAGTCAAAGTTTGACAACAAGTACGGTATCCGCCACTCACTACCTGATGGGATTAACCGTGCCACAGACATCCTCATTGGGGGAAAGGTGGCGTTTGTTGCCGGATATGGTGACGTGGGGAAGGGAGCTGCTGAAGCGTTTCGTGGACAAGGTGCGCGCGTGATCGTGTCAGAGGTGGATCCGATCTGTGCCCTCCAGGCAGCCATGGACGGGTTCCAGGTCGCCCAGCTTGAAGACGTTGTTGACCAAGCTGACTTCTTTATCACCACGACCGGAAACTTCAACGTGATTCGCCCAGAGCACGTGCTGGCCATGAAAGACAAAGCCGTCATTGGAAATATTGGTCACTTTGACAATGAGATCGATATTGCTGGTCTTGCCGCAATCGAAGGCGTCACTCAGGTTGAGATCAAACCTCAAGTGCACGAATGGACTCTCCCTAGTGGCCGCTCCGTGATCGTGCTGTCAGAAGGTCGTCTGCTGAACCTCGGAAATGCCACAGGTCACCCCAGCTTTGTGATGTCGAATTCGTTCGCAAACCAAGTCATTGCGCAAATTGAGTTGTTCACTAAAGCGCCACACGGTGAATACCCCACAGGTGTGTACCGGCTCCCCAAAATCCTCGACGAAAAGGTTGCTCGCCTTCACCTGGATGCGTTGGGTGCGAAACTGACTCAACTCTCACCAGAGCAAGCCGAGTACATTGGTGTGCCAGTCAGTGGGCCGTACAAACCGGAACACTACCGCTACTAGCGGGGAGCGCTGTCACCCGCACAACTTAGGGGCGGAATGGAAGCGCGTCAATCTCGGTGCGGACTTTCGCAGCGTACTCACGGCGGCGTTCCTCATGGCCGATGTCCCGACGCGCCCGCTCCATGATGACTGCAGCGAGGAACTCTTCGCGGGTTACCTCATAGGGGGGTGCGGGAGCGACATGGGTGGCCACAAGGTCAGCGAGTTGCTTGCCCAACGTGTCGCGGGTCGCGGGGTGAAGGTCGTGGACCCGTGAGAGGTACTGTCGCACGCTCAACGCCAGCCCGTCTGGCAGGGGGGTGATGTCGGCGCTGCTTGCCCACGGGGCAAGGTGCTCCGGCATCACGACTTCCTGGAGTTTCGATGCGCCCCCACGGATGCGGATCGCATACGTCCCAGCGAGGTAGTCGCCGATGCGTTTGCCGCGTTTGTTCATGAAGGACACCACGGCAGCCACTGCACCACTGGTCATGAGGATCTCAAAAACACCAACAAGCGCCCGAATGAGCGCATGCCGCAGAACTATGGGGCCACCATCATCACGGACAACCCGGATGCCCATGACAAGTTTGCCTAGTGAGCGGCCACGGGTGAAGGTTTCCACAGTCGCGGGGATCAGCACAAAAACAGTAACGATGAGGAAGATAGGGATGACAACTTCAGCGCGCTCAAACTCTGCGCTGAGCCCAAGTGACCCCATCCCCCAGGTGAGGAGCCCCGCACCAATGATGTACACCAGGTAATCAATGGCGATTGCGATCGCGCGGGAGAAGAACGATGTGGGGCGCACATCGAGAATGACACCTTCCCCGATGATGATTGGATCGTCCACGTCCCGCCCTGTTCTGCTCGACATTTACTGACACGTACCGCCCACAGCGTGGGCTTCTGCCTTCAAAGCCTACCGTGTTGTGGGAGAGTAGGAGGGTGGATCTCCAGGCCTTTACCACTGCACACGATGATGAATGGCGCGAACTGCGCGCCCTCACCCGCACCCGTCGGCTCACGAGCGAACAATCTGACCGGTTGGTGCTGCTGTACCAAGTAGTGTCCACACATTTGTCGGTGCTGCGATCAACCGCACCTGACCCCGTCTTGGTGCAAGACCTGTCGTTGTTGCTGTCCGATGCTCGCGCCAAAATAGCTGGTGCACAAGACAACAGTTGGCGGGGGATTGCCACCCTCCTGGGTGAGTCTGTGCCAGCGGCGTTGTACCGGGCGCGGTGGTGGTCACACGCCGTGACTTTTGCGTGTGTCGCGGTTGCTGTCATCATCGGTGTGTGGGTGGCGACAACTCCTGAAGGGCTTGCCGCGTTAGGGTCCGAGGCAGAGCGCGACCAGTACGTTAATGAAGCATTCGAGTCATACTATGACCCCAGTGCTGGGTTTGCCACGATGGTGTGGGCGAACAACGCGTGGATCGCTGCGCAGTGTGTTGCTTTTGGTATTACCGGTGCTTGGCCGGCGATTGTGTTGGTGATCAATGCCGTCAATGTGGGCATGGTCGGCGGTCTCATGGCGTCTTATGGGGAGCTAGGGTTGTTTCTCCAACTCATCGCACCGCACGGCTTATTGGAATTGACTGCAATTTTCGTTGCTGGTGGCGCGGGGCTCAAACTGTTTTGGTCCCTCGTGGCGCCCGGTCGACGCCCACGGACCGTGGCTGTCGCTGAAGAAGGACGATCGCTGATGCTTGTCGCCTTGGGGCTCGTCGGCGCGTTAGCGCTTTCTGGTGTGATCGAAGGGTTCGTGACCGGATCCACCATGGTGTGGTGGCTGAAAATCGTCATTGGGGCCATCGCACTGGCATTGTTCTGGGCGTACGTGTACGTCCTTGGGGGGCGTGCAGTACGTGCGGGTAAAACAGGTGACCTAGACGAACAAGAAGCAGGTTTCCGGCAACAATACGCCTGAGAAGCCGTTCACCTCGTTACGTCAACACTCCTGACAGCGCCGGGATGACCGCCCCAGCGATCATGACGAAAGCGACAAGCAACGCCACCCGACGCGCGAACCGTTGCCGTCTGATTCCCACTGGCTCCCAGTCGGGGCCAGACACCCGGTCACTTGGGGCAGGGGAGGAAGATCGTTTCTTGGGGGCGGGAGTTCGGGAAGTCATAACCGTCCTGTCGCTTTAAGCATGAGGTACGTGTCCGCAACACGAGGTGCGAGATCGTTGGGTAGCGAGTCTACCGTGATCGCCTGAGAACGCTCGAGGACACCCAGTGCAGCCCGTCGAGCAAGTAACGTCGCCTGTGCTGCTGCCGCACCAAACACTGCAGCAGAATCCGACACATCTGTACTCATCGCTGTGGTTTCCGGATCACTCACCGACGCAACCACAACAGTGTGTTGGGCAGCCAACGTGGAAATCGCGGTCACAAAACCATTCTCCGGGGTAGTGATGTCGGCATTCGACAACACCACTACAAGTGAACGCTGCCACACCCGTTCACGAACCTTCGCCGCGACAACATCCCAGTCGCTCTCCACCAAAACAGGCTGTACCCCAGACAATGCGACAGCCAATTCATGGAGCACTTTGGAGCCAGCATGAGCTGACACGTGTGCACGAGAGGAGCGGTCGTGCGCGAGGACCTCCACCCGGTCACCTGCATGAGACGCAAGGGCCCCCAACAGCAGTGCCGCCTCAATGTACGCGTCCAGGCGGGTTTCCCCAGCAACCTGTGGTGCAGAAGTTCGCGAGGTATCCACCACGATAATGACCCGGCGGTCACGTTCGGGACGCCAGGTGCGGACCGTGACTTCACGGGACCTGGCAGTGGCACGCCAATCAATGGACCGAACATCGTCCCCCTCAACGTAAGGGCGCAACGAATCGAACTCTGTGCCTTGCCCGCGGATCTGGACCGCAGAACCCCCATCAATTTCGCGCAATAGGGCAAGACGCGAGGGCAAGTGTTTTGACGAACGAAACTCTGGCAACACCTTCACCGTTGACGGAGCGAGCAATGACAATTGCCTGGCCCCAAGACGCATCGGTCCAAACAACCGCACCGTCACGTGGGCAGCAACACGGTCCCCGCGGCGGGTTGGTTGTAACACGCACGGAACACGGGTGGCATCGCCTGCCCGCACAACAAGTCGTTGAACGGGCGTAACAACGCCTGCTGAGGGGCCCCAGGCGTCATGGAGCAACCCTCGAGCGGTCCGACGGCCACGGTTTGATACCACAAACTCGCCCTGAGCAACCTCGCCCAGTTTCACCTGTGTGGGCAGTGTCCGCGTCACCTCAAGAGCACGCGGTGATGCGGCAAGGATCGCATCAACAATCGTCAGGACAACAACCGCAGCAACCCACACCACAACAACGTGCCACTGCGCGAAGATGAGGGCAGGAATGATTCCCAGCGCTATCAGCGCTGCTGGCCGCCAACTAAGAGCCACGAGTCGACCTCACCTCACCGGGGGACGGGAACAGAACTCAAAATGGTGTGCATGACCGAGTCAACACTCACCCCTTCAATTTCTGCTTCTGGTCGCAATGACAACCGGTGCGACAGGGTGGATGGCGCCAGCGCTTTGACGTCGTCTGGTGTGACAAAGTCACGTCCAGATAACCACGCCCACGCACGTGAGGTGGCGAGCAAAGCGGTGGCACCACGAGGGGACACTCCCACAGATATCGAGGGAGACATGCGGGTGGCACGGCAAATATCGACAATGTACCCCACGATCTCTGGTGCAACTGTCACCTGTGCAACAGCCGCTCGTGCTGTGATGAGGTCGTCGGCGCTGGCCACTTTGCGCAAGCCCGCTGCGGTTAAGTCACGGGGGCGGAATCCGGCAGCGTGACGTGACACGACGTCAATTTCGTTGTCGCGTTCTGGAAGCGGAAGGACCGCTTTGAGGAGGAACCGGTCCAGTTGCGCTTCAGGCAGTGTGTAAGTTCCGGCGTGCTCGATCGGGTTTTGGGTGGCAATGACCATAAACGGTGACGGGAGCATTTGCGGAGTGCCGTCAACAGATACCTGCCGTTCTTCCATGGCTTCCAGCAACGAGGACTGGGTCTTTGGTGGAGTCCTGTTGATTTCGTCAGCGAGAAGAAGGTTCGTAAACACTGGGCCATGTTTGAAAGTGAACTCTTCTGTCTTTGCTGAATAGACGAGCGAGCCTGTGATGTCAGACGGCATGAGGTCAGGGGTGAACTGGACTCGCTTGGTATCCACATCGAGTGCGTGAGAGAGGGACCGTACAAGCAGCGTCTTTGCAACCCCGGGGACACCCTCGAGCAGGACATGCCCGTCACAGAGTAACCCGATAATGAGGGTGGACACGGCTGAGTCTTGACCAACGACAGCTTTCGCAACCTCCTGTCGTACCCGATCAAGTGCGGCACGCGCACTGTCAGCAGGAGCCGGAACGGTCTGCACGTTATCGGACATCTGAGATCTCACTTTCTAGGGTTGCCAAGCGGTCAGCAAGGTGGAGAAGCTCTTGTTCGCTGCGTGGTGCAGGTCCAAACAAGAGAGCGGAAATGTCGGTGTCTGAGTAGTGTGTGACCCGCACGATCGCTGAGATCAGCGCTTCACGTTCCGCGTGCGGGGAGACGCCAAGTCGCTGAGCGCAGGCAAGCGCGGTTGCAGAGCACAGAAGCTCACTTGCCCGATCATAGGCTCGAGCTTGGCGGTAAAGCCGGGCGCGTCCTCGAACGGTTTCTGATGCGCGAACAACAACAGGAAGCTGCTCAGAAACAACTGGCCCTAACCGTCGCATTGCAGCGAGAATCACGAAGACAGCTGCGATTGCGAGCAGTGTGGCGACCAATGTGAACTGGATTGGTGTGGCGAGTTCACCGTCTTCGAGCAATGTGGGAGGTTCCGGGCTTGCAGGGGTGAACCACACCAGTGACGGGTTACTGCCAAGGAGCGTTAAGCCCAGTGCGGCGTGCCCGTCGGCGGTGATGCGTTCATTGGACCACAGGTAGCCGTCGTCAAGGAGTGTGATGCGTGGTCCATTGTCGACCAGGACGTCAATCAGGTGGTAACCAAATCCGGAGTCGTAGCAGGCGTTCGTTCCGCGGGGGACGTCGGTTCCCGGGAAACTGAAGGAAGTTCCCCCGGAGGTGATCGATCCCGCGGACGTCGCGGCAGGCAGGTCACAGTCAGGGGGAGTGGAGTCGTCTGTAGCCCAACCCCCAGCGTGCGACACGCTGATCGGCAGGGCGTCGAGGACGTCTGGGGTGGGGTTGGTCCACAGCAGATGGGCCCCGGTCTCGGTCAGTTCACGGGCGTCTTCGGAGGTGAGGAACTCTGACGATGTCACCCAAATCGTAGTGTCCGTGTTGTTGTTGGTAGCGGTGAGCGTGTCGGTGAGGTTGTCTGTTGCGGTGACGTTCACCCCTTCATCACCGAGGACTTGCGCGAGGGCTCGAGCTCCTTTCGGGTAGGGGTTGTCGTAGCCCAGTGGCACGCCAGAAAAGTTAGGCACCAACGCCATAATCGCCCAGATTGCGGCGAGGAGGACAGTGATGGCACCAAGCGGGAGGAACGTGGATTTGAGACGTCGTTTCAGTGCGGTATTGGATGTTTCGCGAGCGGTGATGACCGATGTGCTGCTCATGATGCGTTCACCCGTGCTTTACGGCGTTCTTCTGCGGCCTGTGTGTAGGCATTGAGCGACTGTGTGACGTCGTCGTAGTGGCTGCGGTGAGGGGTGATATCGCCGTAAGCGATCGTGTCGAAGGTGTCTGCCGCGTGCGTGAGCGCGTCTGTGATGCTGGGCAGTTGCGCGGCGATTGCCTGTGCTGCTTCGTGGGCGGTCCGAGAAGTGTCTGGGTGGATGATGACGTTGTCTTCAGCAGTTTTCACTAGTTGTCTAAAGCGTGCGAGTACAGCGTCGTGCCAGCGCCCGTGTGCCGCTGCTTCTTGGGCGAGACGTGCGTATTCTTCGGCTGACGTGTCAACAAGAAGGCCGACGAGTTGGGAACTGTGGGTGTGGCTGATGCGCCGACGTTGGGTGATCCGGAAAATCGCGTAACCGATGAGTAGGGCAAGCAGCGCAACGATGATGATCAAGAACCATCGTGTTTGCCCGTCACTGGCAGAAAAGGATTCGAACCATTCGGTGATCCACCGCATGATCCGCTCAATGAGTCCTTCGCTTTGCTGGTATTCGGGGTTGCGAAGCTCAGCGTCGAGTAGGCGTTGAGCGTCCTCCCTGCCGGGGGTCAGGGGTGGTTCATAGACAAGTGGAGTCACTGCATTGCCTGTGCTAATTGAACGTCGAGGGCTTCCTTACGAATCCGGGTGTCAATGTACATCATGGCCATGACCGAGGAGAGGAAGGCAATAGCAAGTGTGTTCACAACAATTTGAATGACCAGATAGGAACCGAGCGCGAGGAAGTCAGTGTCAAAGTCGTACCCGAGCGTGAACCCACGAATGAGCTCCACAAACCCACCGACTGTGGAGATGATGAACTGGACGACTACTGACGCCAAAAGGTAGATCCCGAAGGTACGCCACCACGACCCTTTGACCAGGTCCCACGAGCGGCGCATAGCGCCTGTCACGGATTGTTCTTCAAGCAGGAGAGCCATGGGGGCATACAGCCAGCGGATGGAGGCGTACATGGTCCAGATGAGTAGCCCAATGATGCTGGCTGCAAGCAGGAAGCCGCCAAAGGCGTTGGATCCTACGCCAGTGTTTTCGGCTGCGATGATTGCCAGGACAAGGAGCACCCACGGCAGGATGATGATGAGACCGACCGCGAAAGCAACTCCAAGGATGGCCCAGAACCGGCCGCGTACTCGATCCCAGGTCGCTCCGATGGGGGCAGGCTTGTTGATGATGAGTTGTCCGATGGCAGCAATAATTGCGGCTGAGGCAATGTAGGTAGAGACGCCAGCTGCCATAGCAACAAGGTAGGTGATGGAGAAGCTTCCTGGCCCCATGCTGAACATTTCGAAGGTGGGATCAGTGCCGGCGTCGAAAGTGGAAATACCGCCGAAGAACGTGCGGTTGACCCACGGTGTCAGGATGTAACCAATGGCAGCGCCGATAATGGAGAACACCGCGACGATGACGAGTGTGAGCCCCAGGAGCGCACCAGGAGCACGACGGACGGCTTGGAACGCGCCGTCGAAGATACCGCCGAGGCCAAGAGGGCGCAGTGGGATGATTCCTTGCCGGGGTGCATAGCTGGGTGCACTGGGAAGTTGGTTGTACGGCATGGGTTGCTGCCCGTAGGCGGCTTGTCCGTACTGAGGGAGCGGAGGCTGCTGGGGGTTGTTGTCTGGTTGCCCGTATTGGGGTTGGGTGCCACCGGGGGGCGCATATTGCCCGTACTGGGGCTGTGGTGCAGCAGGTTGTGCTGGTGGCGGTGTTGTCCCGTTGGGCGGGGGTGGAGTCCCCTGCGATGGTGCGGGGGGCGCAAATTGATTGTGTGGCGGTTCCCCCGGGGATGGTGGTGTTGGGGTGGTGTCCTGGGGTTCCGTCATGGTGACTCCTGCTGGTGTTGTGCGTGAGCGTCTTGTCCCACTGTACTGAACGCACGTGCTGGAGGGACCGGTGGTCCACAGTGGTACTGGCACATCTTACGTGTCGGGCTCGGTGGGCTTCATCAGTCTTGTGGATGACCTGACGCTGTGGGGCAATTGTGGTGGCGGTCTCGATGTGGATGGGGAAAAGGTGGCAAGATAGCGGCATGACACATCGCGTGCTTGTGGTAGACGACGACACTGCTTTGTCCGAGATGATCGGAATCGTCCTCAAAGCTGAGGGGTTTGATGCGGAGTTTTGCGCCGACGGTGACTCTGCGTTGCAAACGTTCCATGACACCCAACCTGATCTTGTTCTACTTGATCTCATGCTGCCGGGCAAGGATGGCACTGTCGTGTGCCGGGAAATTCGCCGTGAGTCTGGGGTTCCCATCATCATGTTGACGGCAAAATCTGACACAGTCGATGTGGTGGCTGGGCTTGAAGCAGGTGCAGACGACTACGTGTCCAAGCCGTTTAAACCCAAAGAGCTTGTGGCGCGTATCCGCACCCGTCTGCGCAGGGTGGAGGAGCCGGAGCCAGAAATTTTGCGCATCGGTGATCTCGATATTGATGTGACAGGGCACAAGGTGACGCGTGACGGTCAGGTTATTTCGTTGACACCGCTGGAGTTTGACTTGCTGGTCGCTTTGGCGCGTAAACCGTGGCAGGTGTTGTCGCGTGAGGTGTTGCTCGAGAAGGTGTGGGGGTACCGTCACGCTGCAGATACCCGGCTTGTCAATGTGCATGTGCAGCGGTTGCGGTCAAAGATTGAGCATGACCCGGAGAGCCCGGAAATTGTTCTCACGGTGCGTGGTGTGGGGTACAAGGCAGGCGTCCGTCAAGGATGACGGTGTTGCTCCGCAGGTGGTGGACGCGTGGTCGCCGCCAGGTGCGTCGTGTGGTGCGTCTCATTGGGCGGCCTTTTCGCAGGTCTGTCCAGTTACGACTTCTTGCGACAGCGATTAGTATTTCAGTGATTTCGCTGGCGTTGCTCACGGTGTACTTGTCCGTGGCGATGCGTGATGGTTTGGTGGACCGCCGGGTTGAGGAGATCTTGTCGGAGTCGGCGCGGTCGTTGTCGCAAACGCAAACCACTGTGAACTCGTCAACCGCGTCGTCCAGTTCTGGGGTGCAGCAAACACTCAATGATCTGTTGCCTGCTCTCCAGTCCGGGGGAACGTCTGGTCGTGAAGTGTTTCTTTTGCGTTCGGCGACCAATACCTCTTCTGTGCGGGTGTTGGATTTGTCGACTGCCCCGGACGCAGAGGGGATCATTTCTGATGCGCTGCGCCAAGCAGTTGCCCAAGAACCGCAACAGCAGCATTGGCAGTCTGTGCGCCTGGAATCGGGGGAGCCGGGTGTTGTGGTGGGCTCAGTTGTTGAGGTGCCACTGGCTGGAGCGTTTGATGTCTATTTTTTGTATTCCCTTGCCTCGGAACAAGAAACACTGACGTTTTTGCAAAACATCATCGCTCTTGCCGGTGTTGTTCTTATTGGTGTGCTGGGTACGTTGACGTTTGTAGTGGTGCGTCAGATTGTGCGCCCGGTGAAGCAAGCGTCTGTGGTTGCGGAACGCATTGCAGATGGCAACTTAAATGAGCGTCTCATGGTGCATGGGGAGGACGAGGTCGCCACCTTGGCGCGGTCGTTCAACGCAATGACGGGGTCTTTGCAACACCAAATTGACCAGCTAGCACAATTGTCTGCGGTGCAACGTCAGTTTGTGTCCGATGTGTCCCACGAATTGCGCACCCCGTTAACGACCGTTCGCATGGCAGCGGAGATGCTGTATCAGTCACGTGACGAGTTTGATCCGGTGTCGAAGCGTTCAACAGAGCTTCTGCACACACAACTGGATCGGTTTGAAGATCTTTTGGCGGACTTGTTGGAGATCTCACGATTTGATGCTGGTGCTGCCCTGTTAGAAGCAGAAGCACGCGATATCAGGGACATTGTGCTTCAAGTTGTTGACTACGAGATGACGTTGGCGGAGAAGAAAGGCGTATGGATTTCTGCAGACCTGGGCGAGCAATCGCTGCGTGTGGACTGTGATTCGAGGCGGGTCGAACGAATTGTCAGGAATTTAGTCGTGAACGCCATTGAGCACTCCGAGGGTCGACCAGTGACGATCACGACCCGAGGTAATAGTCAGGCGGTCGCTGTTGTTGTGGCTGACCGAGGGATTGGCATGGACCGCACCGAAGTGTCGCGTGTGTTTGACCGGTTCTGGCGTGCCGACCCAGCTCGCGCTCGCACCACAGGTGGCACGGGGCTGGGGTTGTCTATTGCCAAAGAAGACGCTCGTTTACATGGCGGGTGGCTCGAGGCGTGGGGCAGGCACGGGTTTGGTTCCTCGTTCCGACTAACGCTCCCTCGTCGCGCGGGCATTATGTTGACAAGTTCCCCGTTACCGTTGGAGCCAGACTTGTCCAGTACCCATGAACCGTCTCCTGTCCTTGTTGTCGATGAGCACGGGCCGGCGTCGGTTCCCCGGTTTGACACGAAAGAGGACAGCGATGATGAGTGATTCAAGACGTCACGTCGGGCTTGTTCTTGCGCTGTGCGGCGCGGCGGTCATGTCGGGGTGCACGAACATTCCCACCACGTCACCTGTCTACTCGGCGGATATTTCTTTGCAGGACCCCGGGCCAGTATTTTTCGCTGCGGCAGGCCCCAGCGTTGACGCGTCCCCTCGTGACATTGTTGACGGTTTCCTCACGGCGCAAGCAGCAGGGCTGGCCGGAGACTGGTCAGCAGCTGAGTCATTTTTGACCGCAGCAGCCTCCGGTCAGTGGGAACCAGGCGGCACCGTCAACGTGTTTGACGGGGAACTCGACGCAGTCGTCAGCGAAAACGCAGGCGATGAGGTCGAAGGTGCCACATTGAGCGCGAGTGAGCTCGATGGTGTGACAGCAGTGACTGTCGATGCATCGGTTGCGTTACAGGGGTCACTCACCCCAGCGGGGGCATACACCGAGTCGCTGAATGGGGCGCGCTCGCAGATGACGTTTGAGCTTGTTCGACGTTCTGATGGGCAGTGGCGAATCTCCTCGTTGCCCAATGATCTGTACATTTCAACCCCCAACTTCCGCTCGTTTTACCGGGCGACGAGCGTGTATTTTGTGTCGCCTGATGAGCAGTACTTGATCCCTGATGTGCGGTGGTTCCCACGTCAACGCACCGAAACTTACGTTGTGAATGCAGTGTTGACCGGTCCGTCTCCGTGGCTCGCCGATGCGGTCGCTCAGACTGTCCCGGAAGGTACCCGTCTGGTCTATGACGCGGTGAACGTGGAAAACGGCACCGCAACGGTTAACCTGTCCACCCACGTCATGGACGCATCGCCAGATGAACGAGCACTACTAGCCACGCAACTGCGAGCCGCACTGACGCGACTTCCCGGCGTGCGTAACGTCCTTATCCAAGCTAATGGGATTGAACTACAGGTAGGGGAGCTCCCAGAACTCCAGCGTGACCCAACCTTGGCGACATCACCCATCGTGCGCGTTGGCTCTCAACTGGCACGGGTCACCTCGGGAGAAGTTGAACCACTTGACCCAGCAGTTGAGGTATCTGGGCTCAACGTGACCGCGATCGCGCTCGACGAAGATGCCACCTCCATTGTCATTCGTGACGGTCAACAAGCCTTACGAGTGCTGCGTCCCGAAGGGCGGCGTGGTCAGGTCATCGCCCAAGGTGATGACCTCATCGCCCCCAGCATCGATCGATTTTCTTGGGTGTGGAGTGGAGAGAAAAACCAACCAGACGACGGTGAGCTCCTTGCTGTAGGAACTGATGGAACCACGGTGCGCGTGCCAGTTCCATGGCTCTCCGGCCGTACCGTCTCCGAGGTGAGGATCTCCCATGATGGTGCACGCCTTGCTGTGATTTCAGCTGTTCCTGGCAGACGTGTGATCGAGGTGGCTGCCATCACACGTGATGGAAACAACGTGCCCCAAGCTGTGGCTGAGCCCATTTCTGTTGGTGGCGCCACCATGTCACCAGAACTCATGGAATGGGTTGACGAGTCAACCCTGGCAGTCCTGACAGACTCCACAGAGTCGACCAATCAAAATGTCGTCAGTGTTCAAGTAGGAGGTGGCTCAGAATCCATTGCCAGTGTCGATGACGCGCAGTCACTGGGGGCTGGGCGCGGTCTACGGTCCATCTACGTTGGGACACAAGACGGAGTGGTTCTCTCTCGTGCCGCCACAGGAACATCGTGGGTAACAGTAGTGGACAACGCTTACCTCCCGTCATTCCCAGGGTAGCGAGCCGTCGCCGCGCATCTGCGTGCCAGCGCGCGCATCAGTTGTCCACACGGCAGTATCTGACCGGGTGGACACCAGGCTGTCACATTCTCCGGTGCACGCCCACACATCACCAATCCCCCCTGGCACACTCACCATGTGCCCACAGAAACCAGCCGTCTCACCCACCGGATCGGTGCTGAATTAGGTCGCCTCCTCATTCCCCAATACTGCCCAGGATGCGGAGCCCTCGACACCTCACTCTGCCCGATCTGTACCCGTACACTTCACCAACCACCAACCCGCGTCGAGCACCATATCCCGCGCCTGGCCCGCATCGACAATCACCCACCCATCCTCCCGGTCTGGGCGCTCAGCCCCTACGACGGACCTGTTAGGCACATCTTCACCGCCTGGAAAGACCACGGACGCGGCGACCTCACCCAAGCACTAACCCACGCCACTGCGGCTGCGGCACCACACCTGCCCTGGCCTACCACACCCCACCACGCCAGACCCACACTCCTCATTCCCCTCCCCTCACGCCGAGCAGCAACCCGCACCCGAGGATTCACCCCAGCCACCGTCATCGCCGATGCACTCGCAACCGCACTCATTGCCCACCACCATCCCGCGACCGTCATCAACGCACTGACAACGCGCCGCATCAGCACCCAAAAAACCCTCACCGCACGCGACCGTTGGGATACGGGCAGTGGGGGTGTCACTCTGAGAAGTCGTACGCACGCGCAGGTCAGCAATGCCACCACAGTCATCCTCGTTGACGACGTCATCACCACCGGGGCGAGCATGCGCCACGCTCTCACCAGTCTGCCGACCACCCCGGGGACCTTCGTCGCTGGCTTTGCGCTTGCTGTCACGCTGACAGCGAAACCGGTGAACAAACTTCACGGAAACACCCGGTGACAAAGTGACCACGACCACATTGCAGGGTAATGTAGAGGCACATCCCAGCCACCAAGGGAGGTGATCACACCGGCGTTCCCAGACCGAACGCTCACACACATCGCCCCGGCGCGGACACCGCGCCCCTCACGTCATAGGAGGCCTTCATGGAGATCGTAGTAGTGGGTCGCCACACTGAAGTAGCAGACCGATTCCGCGAACACGCAGAGGAAAAACTCAGCAAAATCGCGCAATACGCGCCCACGGCACGGCGCGTCGACGTCGAAGTCACCCACGAATACAACCCCCGCCAATCAGCACGATCCGAACGGGTAGAACTGACTGTCCGCGACAAAGGGCCAGTTATCCGAGCGGAAGCTGCATCCGACGACCGTTTCGGGGCGCTTGATCTCGCCCTCGACAAACTCCAAGAACGCCTACGGCGAGCGCACGAACGCAAGTACACATCCAAACGCCGGATCCCTCGCAAACTTGAGGTCCCCAAAGACCTCGACGCGATCGAGATGATCCCTGACCCCGAACCGCCCACACAAGAAGAGGCCACACCGTCAGTTCCACATCCCACCCAACCAGGGGAAACAGTGGAAGTGCAGTTGGGTGATTCCCCAGTGATCATCCGGCAAAAACTCCACAATGCATCCCCCATGACAGTGGATGACGCCATTGACGAGATGGAACTTGTTGGTCACGACTTCTTCTTGTTCGTCGATAAAGACTCCAAACGCCCATCTGTCGCCTACCGGCGCCGCGGATGGACCTATGGGGTGATCGCACTGAACACCGAATGCGACTGCGAAGAAGAATGACAGCACCACGTGACCTGGTAGAGGTCACAGTGCATCTGTAACGGCGACCGTGGTGGGGTGGTGACAACTGCCCCACCACGGTTGTGTTAACAAACAAACAATGCTGGCAGTCGCAGTATGACGCGGAACACAAAGTACGCCGAGGGCGTATTCGCCACGCGCATGGGTCGCAGTGGTCCCGAATGCCAGCAAAACCTAATACGATGGACAGTTGATTGCTCCTGTGTGCTCACACAGGTCACCGCACAGCTGAAAACGGGAGTTCCGCGTGGTCACCATCCTGGAGAAAATCCTTCGCTTCGGCGAAGGGAAAATCCTCAAGAAACTGAACGTCATCGTTCAGCAGGTCAACGCCCTCGAAGAGCACTACCAGGCGTTCACCGACGAAGAACTCCGCGAGGAGACCGCGCGATTCAAAGAAGACATCGCTGAAGGTAGTTCACTGGACGCATTGCTCCCGCAGGCATTCGCGGTCGTGCGTGAAGCATCTGTGCGAACATTGGGCCAGCGTCACTACGATGTGCAAATCATGGGTGGTGCAGCCCTCCACATGGGGAACATCGCCGAAATGAAGACCGGTGAAGGAAAGACCCTGGTCGCCACCCTCCCTGCCTACCTCAACGCCCTGTCAGGACAAGGCGTTCACATTGTGACCGTGAACGACTACCTTGCGAAATACCAGTCCGACATCATGGGTCGTGTGTTCCGGTTCCTTGGGCTGAAAACTGGCTGCATCGTTTCTGGCCAAAACCCCACTGAGCGGCGTGCCCAGTACGAAGCTGACATCACCTACGGGACAAACAACGAGTTCGGGTTTGACTACCTGCGTGACAACATGGCGTGGTCCATGAAAGATCTTGTGCAACGTGGCCATAACTTCGCCATCGTTGACGAGGTTGACTCCATTTTGATCGACGAAGCCCGAACCCCGCTGATCATCTCCGGTCCCGCCGATGGTGATGTCAACAAGTGGTACACGGAGTTCGCAAAAGTCTCACGCCGCCTGATCGCGGGGGAAGATTACGAAGTCGACGAAAAGAAACGCACCATCGGGATCCTGGAACCCGGTATTGAAAAGGTCGAAGACTACCTGGGGATCGACAACTTGTATGAGTCCCTGAACACGCCACTGATCGGGTTCCTGAACAACTCGATCAAAGCTAAAGAGCTCTTCAAACGTGACAAAGACTACGTGGTCATGAACGGTGAAGTCATGATCGTTGACGAACACACGGGCCGTATTCTGGCCGGTCGCCGTTACAACGAAGGCATGCACCAGGCGATCGAAGCCAAAGAGGGCGTCACGATCAAAGCCGAGAACCAGACCCTGGCAACAATCACGTTGCAGAACTACTTCCGCCTCTATTCCACGCTGTCAGGGATGACCGGTACCGCGGAAACGGAAGCAGCCGAGTTCCACTCCACCTACTCACTAGGTGTTGTACCGATTCCGACGCACCGTCCGGTGCAACGTGTTGACCAGTCGGACCTCATTTACAAGACAGAAACTGGCAAGTTCCAGGCGGTTGTTCAAGACATTGTTGAGCGGCACGCTCACGGGCAACCCATTTTGGTGGGAACGACGTCTGTGGAGAAATCAGAGCTGCTCTCCTCTCTGTTGAAAAAACAAGGTGTCCCTCACGAGGTGCTCAACGCGAAGCAGCACGCCCGAGAAGCGGCCATTGTTGCGATGGCTGGGCGCAAAGGTGCGGTCACGGTAGCCACCAATATGGCTGGTCGTGGAACTGACATCATGCTCGGTGGAAACGCCGAATTCATGGCCCATGCCGAACTAGAACAACGCGGGCTTGACGCAGTAGAACACCCAGACGAATACGAAGCAGCGTGGGATGAAGCACTTGCTGCTGCTCAACAAGCTGTCAAAGACGAACACGACGAAGTCGTGGAACTCGGGGGCTTGTACGTTCTGGGCACCGAACGCCACGAATCACGGCGTATTGACAACCAGTTGCGTGGACGTTCCGGGCGCCAAGGTGACCCCGGTGAGTCACGGTTCTACTTGTCCATGGAAGACGAACTGATGCGGTTGTTCGGTTCAGGTCTTGCTGAATCCATGATGAACCGTGCCGGGTTCCCAGAAGACGTGCCACTGGAATCGAAGATGGTGTCGCGTGGTATCGCCTCAGCTCAGGGGCAAGTGGAGTCAAGGAACCTGGAGATCCGCAAGAACGTCCTCAAGTACGATGACGTGCTCTCCCGCCAGCGCACAGTCATTTATGACGAACGTCGCCGTGTCCTTGAGGGCGAGGACATGCAGGAACAAATCCAGCACTTCCTCACCGATGTCATCACTGGGCATGTTGAGATGACAACCACGTCCAATGACCAAAACGAATGGGACTTGGAAGCGCTGTGGGCAACCCTGAAAGGGATCTACCCAATCTCGATCACCGTGGAGGAAGTGGAAGAGCAAGCAGGTGGCCGCACCCACCTGAAACGCGATGAACTGCTGGAAGAAATCCTCTCTGACGCCCGCTTGGCATATGAGCAACGCGAAGCCGAACTCGGCTCGGAGAATCTCCGAGACTTGGAACGCCGAATCGTGTTGTCCGTTGTAGACCGTAAGTGGCGCGAACATCTCTACGAGATGGACTACCTCAAGGAAGGCATCGGGTTGCGTGCTATGGCGCAACGTGACCCCCTTGTGGAGTACCAGCGTGAAGGTTATGACATGTTCACCGCAATGCTGGAAGGCGTGAAAGAAGAGGCCGTTGGCTTCTTGTACAACCTCCAGGTCACTGTGGAAAAGAAGGAAGTTGACCTCGACGGTGACGGCACTCCCGACATCGAAGAAGACGTGATGGTGGCGAAAGGGCTTGATCAGCCCAAGCGGCCCACCCAGCTTCAGTACACGTCGTCGGAAGGGTCAACCTCCGAGTCGGGTTCGGGAACCTCAGGCGGAGCAGCGAACGCTGGTTCGAACCGCGCAGAGCGCCGAGCAGCGCAAAAGCGTTCGCGGAAACGGTGACCTCACGCAGGTAATACACGCATCGGGGGTGGAACAATCATGTGATTGTTCCACCCCCGATGCTTTCGCCCAGAGGGGCTGCTATCCGATTTGAAGGTCGACCGCGCGCCATCGGCCACGGTGTTCCTCCACTCGGATCGCTGCTGCACGCACCCGCGAACCATCCGCAATAATCACCGTGGCCTCGGCCGCGATAGGAGAGACACGCACGACGCGTGCCCGCACAATCCTGACTGGCTGGTGTCTCGTTGCGGTCCCCGTGTTCAGTGAGGCGCGGACCTGCGCACGAGCTGTCAACGATTCCAGAACATGTGGTGCCAAACGCGAGACGAGTTGGTGGATGGGGCGGATCCCGTGAAACGCTTCAACAGCGCTTCGAGCAACTGCACAACAGATCGCGGTCGGGTCCCCCAGTTCACGGCCTCGCGCCAACCGATCCTCATGTGGGGTGTCCTCAGTGATCAGATGCGCAGGAAGCGCATCACGCACGGGGGGAGAAGCGGGAAGGAGAACTGAGTCGAGTGTCGAGGTCATGATGAATCCTTGTCTGGCGCTGGGCGTCCGGAAGAAGATCGAGAAGGGTCTGCAGGTGAGGGGTGTTCTTTGTGTGGTGTGGTGTCAGTCAAGGAGGGACTGGGGGATAGTGATGGTCACCCCCACCGGAATGAGGTCGGGGTTGTCCCCAAGAACGTCTTTGTTTGCGTCATAGAGGCGCGGCCACGCCTCGGCGATCTGCGTTGTGGTTGCGCCCTCGGGTAAAGCGTCTCGTGTCAGTGACCACAAAGTGTCGCCTTGGGCGATCGTGACTGTTGTGGTGTCGTGTCCGCCTTCAGTCATGGTTGCCACGGTTGCCTCGACTTGCGTCATAGGGTCTGTGGTGCTGCCTGACGATGCAGCGATGACGGGAGTAGTGGCGAGCACGCTCGCTGTGTCCTTGGACGGTACATTGTCCTGCGGTGGGGTCAGGAAAAGAAGGTTCACATCGGTGATCTCAGCATCGTTGCTGTGAGCTGCTTCAGTGGGATCAGTAACGGACTGCTGTCTGTCGAGCATCGTCAACGGTGTCGCAAGGATGGGTTGTACTGACACTGATTGTGTGGTCTGCGTAGCCGTTTGATCAGCTGGCAGTTCGCTTGCGCCCGCGGGGAGAGCTCCGAATGTGAGGGTCACGCCTGCTGCTGTCGCAAGCAGCGCACGTGCGGATCGTGGGCCAAAACGGGTCACTGCGTTGCGGGCTGCGCGCCCGACACTACTCCGTGCCTGAGCTGCTAATGCCACGGCCACGAGGAGGTAGGACGCTGCCCACCACATACCAGCACCCAGCCCAGCGGCCATCATGACGGTTTCCACTGTCAGCCGAAGTAGTGAGTCCACGGGGGTTGGAGTTGTCAGCGCATCGGTCATTGCTGGGGCAAGGACTGCCAACCTCCACCCGAAGAGCACGGAAGCTACTGACGCAGCAAACGAGTGAAAGACCGCTCGCAGTGTGATGTGCCGGGGAGTCATAGTTCCGCCTCTTCGATGGTTGTGGTTGACGGTATCGAACGCTGTTGATGTTGTTTGATGTAGTTTGATGAAACTAGATTGCGCTGAGTTTGTCCAGTGGGTATCGACGATGTGGAACAATTCCCAGCGAAGAACATGCCCTTGGGAGGACACAATGGATCGGTGGACTGCGCTCTTCGCAGACCTAGAAGCTCACCTTGACGCGGAGTCGGAAATTGACGTCCACAGTGCTGCAGATGAACTCCGACGTGCAGAAATAGCACGGATTGCCCTGTGGCAACGATTCTTAGGAGTCAAGGGAAGTGAGGTGACGCTCGTGACAAAAGGAGGGGTGCGCTTCTCCGGTATGGTTCGTGAAGCCCATCCGCAGTGGGTACTTCTCACCGCCTCCGGGCGGGACACTATCCACCCCATGACGGCGATCACGGCAGTGACCGGGTTAGGTGGAGCCGTCCCCGAAGAAAGCGTCTACGGCACATCACCGGCACAACGAAAAGCGCGTGAGGTGAGCCTGGTGCGGATGCTCCGGGGGCTAGGGGAGCGGCGGGCCTATGTGACCGTCACGGCGGGGCAGGCAACAGAACAGGGGTATCTTGTTGACGTCCTCGCTGACTCACTTGACCTTGCCGTGAGGTCAACACCCTCAGACACCTGGTCCGTAGAGCGCAGACAGTTCTCCACAGTGACAATCCCACTCGCGCCTGTAGAAGCGATCGTTGTTGACGGTGTGTAACCGTGCGCGAGTGGTCGGTGCTGGGCTTATTCTTCGAACTCTCCAGCAGCGACCTTCGCGCGGGTTTCCTCGTATTTCCGTTGGATGTAGTTCTCTAGCTCGGCTGCTTCGACGCGCCACTGACCGCGCCCACCTACTTGAATAGCGGGAAGCTCTCCGGATCGAACGAGCGAGTACGCCTGCGTTGAGGAAATGTTAAGGACCTCGGTGACGTCAGCGAGGGTGAGAAAGCGCGATGTCATAGCACAAGTGTGGCATGGGAAGGGTTGCCCATGTTGTTTATCCACAGATTCGGGGTTACATGGGATGTCGGCGATCGATTCCCGCTACGGTGAGGACGCCACAACGACACCCACGACCCTCCCCGAAGGAACGCCCATGCCCTCAACGTCCACCCCAGGGACCACGCCACAAGCGGCCTTTAACGCACCACGGATGCGGCAACCAAGCCTGCGTGACCCACGGCTGCCGATCGGGATCGTGCTCGTTGCTCTGTCCGTGTGGATTGGTGCGTGGGCACTGGACTCCGGGCGTACACTCGACACGGCTTTTGTTGCTGCGCGAACCTTGCAACCCGGTGATGCAATCACGGAAGCGGACCTTCAGGCTGTTGATGTTGAGCTAGGGCAACATCTCAACAACTACCTCACGCCGGAAACGATGGGTGAAGGGCTCGTGGCGGTTGTCCCCGTCCATCAAGGTCAACTTGTTGCCGTGACCTCCACCGGCAGCGCCGCAGACGTTGATTCACGGATCATGGCTGTTCCCATCACAGGGCAGTTACCCGCACAGGTAGTCCCGGGGTCGACAATCGATTTGTGGTACGCCCCAGAAGCTACCCCAACAGGTGAGGTGGGCGACCCCGACCAAGTCGCATCCGGGCTCACGGTCAGCCAAATCCCAGACACTGATTCTGTCTTTGGGGTGTCCGGGACCTCCTATCTGCACGTTGTGGTCCCTCAGTCAGATATCCCAGCTGTCTTGGCAGCAACTCAAGCGAAAGGTGCGCTCACAGCGCTCCCGGTGCCCCACGGTGATGGATCACCAGCCCCTGCATCGGACGGTTCCCCCAGCAACAACACAGCAGAAGAGGGCGACGCATGAACCACAACCCAGCCTCACCAGGACCACTTCGGGTCCTGACCGCAATAACATCCGGTCAGGAACCAGCTGTGATTGAACACCTGGCTCGACACCGTGGGCAAGTCGATGTGGTGCGACGATGCGCGGACATGGCAGAAGCACGTGGATATGCGGGGGCGGGGATCGCCCACGTCATCGTCATGAGTTCGGATTTTCCTGGGTTTGATCGACATGCCGTCGAAGCGTTCACCACTCACGGTGTGGCGCTAGTGGTGCTCAACGACCCTCTCGACCAGTATTCGAGTCAGCGTCTTACTGCGCTGGGAGTACGCCACTTTCTCGCATACTCACAGGTGAGTGATGGGCTCATTCCGTTGATGACCGAAGCGCACAACGCTCCTGCTGGAGAGGCGGACAACCTCCCCATTGAGTGGACCAGCTCGCGCGAAAACCACGACCTTTCCCTTGCTCCACCCGCCACGCAGGGCCGACTCATCACGGTGTGGGGAACCCACGGGGCCCCAGGGCGTTCCACACTGACGACAAACATTGCCTATGGGCTTGCTCACCGCGACCAGCTAGGTCGCCGGCGCTCCAAGAAAAAGCAGCTCCCAACTGAGTCAAGCGCCTCCGCCATCATCGTTGATGCAGACACACAAGCCCCATCGATCACACAAACATTGGGGTTGTTGGACGAAGCCTCCGGTCTTGCCCAAGCGTGTCGAGCAGCTGGACAAGGGCTCCTCACCGCATCTGCTCTGACTCGCTACCTTGCTGGTATTACCCCGCAGTTAGGGGTCCTGACAGGGCTGGCTCGCGCTTCGCGGTGGCCTGAACTGTCAGCAAGCAACCTGGAAACTGTTCTTACCACTGCCCGTCACTGCGCCCAATGGACCGTGGTTGATGTGGCCCCAGACATTGACGAGGACGATTTCGCCGCGTTCGATCCTCGCGGTCCTCGACGCAACGCAGCAACCACAACAACCCTTGCCCAATCAGATCTCATTGTTGTGGTAGGAACAGGAGACCCGGTCGGAACAACACGGATGGTTCGTGCTCTTGAAACGATCACAAACCATCCTGATCTGGCGCACGTTCCACGTCTGGTTGTGGTCAACAAAGTCCGTGACACAACAGCGGGGTCATCAACCCCCAGGGCAATTCGGTTAGCATTGTCACGCTTCACCCGTGAGCTTCCCCCTGTGCTTCTTCCCGATGCGCCGACCACGGTTGACCGATCACTCATGAACGGCCGTGCTGTCCTGGAGGAGGCGCCAGTAAGCGCGATCGGTAAGGAACTGACCCAACTCATTGATGTGATTGCCTCCGGCTTTGACACCGGAAACAGCGGGAACGAACGCAGTGAGTCAACCGCTGACCAGCAGATGGCGGCAAGCGGGGTGTGAAGGTGGCACACTTAAGACATGCGAATGTATGTTCCAGCGACACTCACCGACTTGCGGGGCGTCACTGACACCATCACCTTAGGCCCACGACGAGTGCACGCCGCGACCGACGAACTCACCAACGAGTTAGCCACTGAAGGTGTCACGGACATCGAAGAAATCGAGTATGTGGCACACCTTGCGGCAGCTCACGATTCGCTCATGGCAATCATTGAGAACCCCGATGTGCCGTGGCGGCGACTGGTCATTTCCGTCGACGTGCCAGATCATCTCGTAGGCCCCGTGAGCGCCTCAGATGATGACACTCCAGCCTCAGCGCGGGAACTCATCGGTGAGGCACTCGCAGTACCGATCGTGTGTGTGCACGTTGACGAAATCGATGCTGCAGCAGAGATTGAAAAGGTATTTGGCGGGGACCACGCAGCCATTGACGATCTCGTGGACCGGGAACTGTTGTGGTACGACGTCAGCGAAATCCCTGAGATCACCGCTGATCTGGACTAACTAGTCACAGTCGTTGTAACACAGCACCACACTTATTCTTCGGCACGTAATGCAGCGAGGATATCACCGTGAAGGTGACCATTTGACGCCACAGCGTTTGGCCCCCACGGTCCCGTGGCCGTCCCATCAACACTGGTGAATGTACCGCCGGCCTCGGTCACGATCGGAACAAGAGCGGCCATGTCATACAGTTCCAGCTCTGGTTCCATCGCTGCATCAACAGCTCCCTCGGCGACGAGCATGTATGACCAAAAATCACCATACGCTCGGGTGCGCCACACGCTGTCCGACAGGTCAAGGAACCTTCGTTGCAACCCCAACTGGGACCAACCGGTTAACGAGGAATACGACAGTGACGCATCGGCAAGCGAGGTCACACCCGACACGTGCAACCGTGTTGCGCTCGACAACGATCGGCCACTCCATGCACCAGAACCCTGCGCAGCCCACCAACGGCGCCCCAACGCCGGTGCACTCACCACACCAACCACCACGTCATCACCCTCAGCGAGCGCGATGAGAGTTGCCCACACAGGGACGCCACGCACAAAGTTCTTTGTCCCGTCAATCGGGTCAATAATCCACCGGCGCGACGAATGACCAGTTGTGCCGAACTCCTCACCCACAATCGCGTCACGAGACCGGCTGCGGGCAAGCTGAGCGCGAATCACCTCTTCAGCCGTGCGGTCAGCATCTGACACTGGTGTGGTGTCCGGCTTCGCCTCAACATGGAGGTCCAACGCTTTGAAACGGGACATCGTAATGTTGTCGACCTGGTCCGCCAAAACAAGAGCAAGACGCAGGTCATCTTCGTAACGTGAGGCGTTCATGCGTTTAATCTACCGTGTTCCTGGTGTTAGTCGTACTGTGGGGAGGAATCAGCGCGGGCATCCAACAACCGGCGCAACGAGATAATTCGGGCGGCGCGCGACGCATACACACCAGTGGCGGTGTGCTCCGGGTTGGCAGCCAGCGTCAACCACTCATCCAACGCACAGTCAGGGGCCGAAGCACGGTGTGTACACCCACGCGGACACGCATCGAGAATGTCAGTCAAATCCTCAAAACCTTGAAGAATGTCCTGCGTATCAATGTGCGCCAACCCAAATGACCGCACACCAGGAGTATCAATAACCCACCCCAACTCCCCACCATCGTCAGTAGGAAGCCGAAACGCCACAGCAGACGTCGAGGTGTGTCGCCCTCGACCCGTCACCGCATTCACATGCCCCGTGGCCCGTTCAGCGGCAGGGACCAGCGCATTAACCAACGTGGACTTCCCCACACCGGAATGCCCGACAAAAACCGACAACCGACCCTGCAACGCATCCCGCACTGCATCAAGGGGAGTGACATTCCCTGCATCGTCACGTTGGGTCACCACAACACGTACACCAACAGGCTCATACAATGCGCGCAACGGTTCTGGATCAGCCAAATCAGCTTTGGTTAAACACAACACCGTGTCCATCCCCGCAGCAGTCGCCGCAACGACACACCGGTCAATCATCCGCGTGCGCGGTTCCGGGTCAGCCAACGCAGTCACAATCACCATCTGATCAGCGTTCGCCACCACAATCCGCTCATACGGGTCTGTGTCATCTGCAGTTCGGCGAAGAACAGACCGCCGCTCCTGGATTCGCACAATCCGCGCTAAGCTCCCTGGAGCCCCACTCGTGTCACCCACCATGTCCACAACATCACCGCACACAATGCGCTCACGGCCAAGCTCTCGTGCACGCATCGCTGTGATCGTTCGTTCGTCACCGACATCCATGCCAAGGAGCCCCACACCAATGGTCGTGCCCGTGAGGACTGTGTAACGACCCCGGTCAACACCGATGACCATCCCCGCAATGGCGTCCTCGTGAGCTGGCCTGATTTTGGTACGAGGCCGTGACCCGCGCCGAGAGGGACGGGAACGAAACGAGGACTCATCAATGGGGTGTGTGGGCATGGTGTCCGATCGGCGAGGGTGACGGGTGCTAGTGGGCTGGCGCAGCCACAGAAGAGGTTGTGAGCATGGACGTCCACATGCCAGCAAAATCAGGCAACGTTTTTGCTGTGGTGTCGATATTTTCTACTTCAACACCTGCCACACGAAGCCCAAGGATCGCGCCTGCTGTAGCCATCCGGTGATCATGATACGTGTGAAAGATACCCTCATGCAGGGGCGCTGGGGTGATGATGAGACCATCGTCTGTTTGCTGGCAAGAGCCACCCAGGCGGTTGATTTCTGCGGACAGTGCCGCAAGCCGGTCGGTTTCGTGCCCCCGCAGGTGAGCGATGCCGTGGATCTCGGTGGGTGAGTCAGCAAGCGCAGCGAGCGCCGCAAAGGTTGGTGCGAGTTCACCTGCAGCAGACAGGTCAAGGTGGGCGAGACCGTGGACTGTGCCGTCACCGGTAATGGTGAGGCCAGCATCATCAATTGTGCAGCGGGCTCCCATCCGTTCGAAGAACGAGGGGGCAAGCCCACCGGGTTGGGTTGTTGTGCTTGGCCACGCGGGGATTGTGACGGAACCACCATGAATGAGGGCCGCAGCCATGAAAGGCGTGGCATTGGAGAGGTCAGGTTCGATTGTGATGGTGCCCCCACGGATGGGGCCAGCAGCCACCGTCCAGGTGCCGGGCGCACTGGTGTGTGCGGTCACGCCGAGGTCGTTGAGGACGTCACAGGTCATGGCGATGTGAGGGATGCTGGGTAGGCGGTCTCCGACGTGGTGGAGGGTGAGCCCATTGGTGAACCGTGCCGCGGTGAGTAGGAGCCCGGACACAAACTGGCTTGACCCGGACGCGTCCACATCGAGGTGTCCGCCGGTGACCCCACCGGTGGGGTGCATGGTGAAGGGAAGGAAATCGCCGTTGTGGCGGGTGATCTCCACACCGAGGTCTTCTAGGGCCTCAAGGATTGGGCTCATGGGCCGCACCTTTGCGCCCTCATCACCGTCAATGAGGATGGTGCCCTTAACGAGGGTGGCGGCGATGGGCAGGAAACGCATCACTGTTCCTGCAAGCCCGCAGTCGATGGTGATGTCGCCGACATTGGCGCCTTGGGTTAAGGGGGTGACAGTGATGGTGGTGCCGTCTGCTGATTCGGTGATGTCCGCGCCCAGTGCCCGCAGGGCTGTGATCATAAGCTGTGAGTCTCGGGAGCGAAGCGCGCCGTGGATGGTTGTGGGTTCGGCGGCTAGTGCGGCCAGGAGCAGATGCCGGTTGGTCAGAGATTTTGACCCAGGGACGGTGACGGTAGCGGTGAGGGGACCGGGGTAGTCAGCGGAGTGCGGGGCGGGCCAGTGGGCAGCAGAAGGGACGCCATTGTTCGTCATGACCACAGCCTAGTGGGTGGGTGGGTGTGGCGAACAGTGGTCTTACTGGGCGGTCGCGGGTTAGTTCGCCAAAATGGCGTCTTTCCGGTCTGCGAGTGACCCTTTGGCGTCGTGTGCGGCTTTGTTGATGCGCCATCCGACCGACGGTTTACCGCCTCGGTCGGTGGCGAGCATGAGGATCGCGCCTAGTGCGGTGAGACGGGCGATGAAGGGTCCAGAAACCTCTGGGTCTTTGGCTTCGGTGGAGGATTCGGGCAGGTAGAGGCTGACGACGGGCGCGTTGGTGAGTGCGAGGAGGGTGGCTGCGCCGCGCGGTTTTTTCCCGAGGGCGACTTTCAGGCCGAGGAGAACAGTCAGTGCGCCGTGTGCGCGGACAACCAGCCCGAGTTGGGTGGGGGAGATCGCACCGAGTCCTGCGGCTGTGGTGACCCGGTCGACTTTGTCTTTGGCGAGGTCAACGTGTTTGTCGGGGTGGCGGACAGCGTCGAGGCCTTGTGCGATGAACGTTGATGCAATCATGGGTTGAGCTAGGCGGCGGATCAACATAGGTACTCCCCAAGGTCACGGCGGTTGGTTATCTGTGTCCCCAGCGTAACGGTGCACGCGTGGTCCTGCTACGGCAAGTGTCGATGCGCGTGTTGGGGTGGCGGGAATAGGTGAGGGACGTGTGTGGTTGTGCTGGCTGTGACTTGTACAGCGATCGACACAGACACGGTGGCACGTTCTGCGCGTCAAACGCGCGTGATTGCGTCTTCGGGCTTAGGCTCTGATGTGATGACAGCCGACGATTCTACGACCCGTGCTCCTGGTCATGAGGACGCGCACGCTCGCGCGCTGCGTTTTGAGCAGGACGCGCTGGTCCACCTTGACCAGTTGTACGCTGCAGCGTTGCGGATGACACGTAATCCGCAGGATGCTGAGGATCTTGTTCAAGAGACATTTACAAAAGCTTTTGCGGCGTTTCATCAGTACCGCCCGGAAACAAATCTTAAGGCGTGGCTCTACCGAATTTTGACAAACACGTACATCAATTCGTACCGGAAGAAGCAACGTGAGCCGCAACAATCCCAGTCGGAAGACATCGAGGATTGGCAGATTGCTCGTGCCGCTCAGCACACGTCGACAGGACTGAAGTCAGCGGAGGCAGAAGCATTGGAGCGTCTTCCTGACTCGGACATCACCCGGGCACTTCAAGAGCTTCCTGAGGACCGCCGCATCGCTGTGTATCTTGCTGATGTGGAGGGGTTTCCGTACAAGGAAATCGCTGAGATTATGGGCACCCCGATTGGCACGGTCATGTCTCGGCTTCACCGTGGGCGCGCCCAGTTGCGTGATTTGTTGGGCGACTATGCACGTTCCCAGGGCATCATTCCGGCAACGTCACACACCGCAGATACTGGTGTTGAGGAGACAGCCCCATGAGTGAGAAATACAGTGATGACATCAACTTGGACACCGAAGAGTGCCAGTCCGTGGTCACGCATATTTTTGAGTACCTTGACTCAGAAATGACGAGCGAAGACGCAGAGAAAATGCGTCATCATGTCGCGCAGTGCTCGCCGTGTTTGGCGGAGCTATCCATTGATGACATGATCAAAAAAGTGTTGAAACGGTCCTGTTCCCAAAAGGCACCAGACCATTTACGGGTACGAATTCACGCTCAATTCACCACAATGCGCATTGTCGAGGAGTAGCGGGGCAGTGAAGCCCTCACGCACTGCGAGGCGAACGAGGCATATGACAAGAGGGACCCCGCGGGGTCCCTCTTGTGATGTCATGCGTTAGGGCGCTTGCCGTGGTTGGCTGCTTTCCCTGCACGGCTGCGACGCTTACGTCCACGCTTGCTCATGGTGATCTCCTTATGTCAGCAATACCCACCTATTTTTCCATACCTGCGCCAGTCTGCGAAACGCAGGGTCAGACGTCACAAGTGACGCGAGACACCCTCCGTGCGGGTGCCGGGTGGAAAACAGTTAAGTTCGCTGACCAGAACGCCGATGTGTGTGTCGTGAGCCTCGAACAATCTGTGATTCCGTTGTTACATGCCCTGGTGTCCACGGGTGGTTCTGACCTGCACATTAAAGCTGGTTCAGTGCCACGTGTCCGAGTGGACGGGCGGTTAAGGCGACTGCAGGTTCCCGATCTCACTGACGGTGACACCGCACGCATGCTCGAAGAAGTGTTACCCGAACAACTGCACCAAGAGTTCCTCACCAACCACGAAACAGACTTCGCCTACTACCTCCAGGGGGTGGGACGTTTCCGTGTGAACGCCTACCGGGCCCGCGGCATGGTGGGTATTGTGTTTCGGCGGGTCGCAGAACATGCCATGTCGTTACATGAGCTGGGGTTGCCTGAAGTTGTTGGGGAACTTGCGTTGGAACCACGCGGACTTGTCCTGGTGACAGGGCCCACTGGGTCAGGGAAATCAACGACGCTCGCATCGATGGTGGACCTGATCAACACGCTCCGTGAAGTCAATATTGTCACTATTGAAGACCCAATTGAGGTGCTGCACAGTGACAAAAAGGCGATCGTCTCACAACGAGAAGTGCGGTTTGACACTGCAGACTTCAACAGCGCATTACGCGCTGCGATGCGGCAAGACCCAGATGTTATTTTGGTGGGGGAGATGCGTGACGCCGAGACAGTGCGTGCTGCCCTTCAAGCCGGTGAAACTGGGCACCTCGTGCTGTCCACCCTCCACACAATCGATGCAGAGGAAACGGTCAACCGCATCGTCGATTTCTTCCCCTCACACGAACAAATGCAGGTGCGGATGGCGCTTGCTCAGTCGTTGCGGGGGATCGTGTCCCAGCGGTTGGTCCGCCGAGCTGATAACGAAGGCCGGCACGTTGTTGCAGAGGTCATGATCAACACAGGCCGCACCGCTGAGGCAATCATTGCGCCGTCAACGACAGCTTCGTTGACTGACCTCATCGCTGATGGTGAGTACTACAACATGCAAACCTTTGACCAGCATCTTTTTGGTCTCGTGCGCGATGGTGTGGTGCGTTACGAAGACGCGTGCACTGTGGCAAGCAACCCACAGGATCTCACCATTGAACTGCGTGGAGCCGGACTCATCATGTAGGTGTCCACGGGTGTTCACCCCAGGTCAATACAGTGTGGCCGCTCATCAACGGTGCGACGTTGATGAGCGGCCACAGTGCTGGTGGTGGTCGTTGTTACTGATCTTCAGGTAATCCCAACCAGGAATACCACCCTGAATGCAGAACAAGCCATGCAATCAGCCCGTACCCGGCTTGGGCAGGATAAGGGCCCGCGTTGACGGCAAGGTCTGAATACCACTGATCGTGGTTGACCAGTGGGTGGAATGTATCGACGTAGGGGACTCGCCGCCGATCAGCAACGTCCGCGTAGGCATGGGACAACTCTTCAATGTGTGCCGATAAATCGGGGACACATGGAGGGGGGCCCACCACGAAAGTTTTCATCTTTCGTTGTTCAGCAAGGTCAAGAATGTTGGCGAGGTTGAGACGTGAGCGTGCCACAGACAGCCCAGCCGTGATATCAGCGATACCTAACCCGATGACTAGCCGATGGTCGACATCAGGGTCGTTGCTGGAACGGCGAATAACTTCGTCTTCCCATCGTGCTGACATTTCTGTCGTTGTTTCGCCTGGGACTGCCAGGGGGAACGCCATCGTCGTGACCCCTGTGTGCGTGCGTGCGATGACACGACCTAACCAGCCCAGCCCTTTGGGGTCGCCCACCCCAGCGACGAGTTCGTCACCGATGACCGCGATCCGCAGCTGTGTTTCTGTCACGCGCACTCCTTGCCTTCATTGAGTTCCTCCCCCAACCCTAAGCGCGAGAAGGGTGTTGTGCGCTCAGGGTTGGGTATGGTGTCGCTCAAAGTTTGCTGCGCACTACGTGTTGTCGCGGTCAAAAGCTCGTTGAATCAGGCTATCTTGTTCCGCTTTGTGCACCTTGGCGATACCGACTGCTGGCGATGCGGATGCAGGGCGGGCGATAACACGCAGGGAGCGTCCTTCTATCAGTTGGGGAAGGTTCAGGGCAAGGAATGGCCAGGCACCCTGGTTTTCGGGTTCTTCTTGGACCCACACCACTTCAGCATCCCCAAAGGGTGCCAACGCCTCACGGAGTTGGTCACCATCGAGCGGATAAAGCTGTTCTAGGCGAACAAAAGCAGTGGAGGTGTCGTGGGTCTTCTTCGCGTGGGCGAGGAGCTCCCAGGAGATTTTCCCGGTGGACACGACGACGCGGTCAATTGTTCCCCCCTGGGCGGCGCGTGCAGCGGCAGCGTCGTCACCAATGACATGTCGGAATGTGCCTGAGGTGAAATCTGCGGGTGTTGATGCGGCTGCTTTGAGTCGAAGCATGGACTTTGGTGTCATGACGACCAGCGGGCGGCGAGGGCGTGCGTACGCTTGGTGCCGCAGAAGGTGGAAGTACTGGGCTGGAGTTGAGGGATAGGCGATCGTCATGTTGTTCTCAGCGCACAGTTGCAAGAACCTCTCGATGCGTGCCGAGGAGTGGTCGGGTCCTTGTCCTTCATACCCGTGTGGGAGGAGGAGAACCACTGAGGAGTTCTGTGACCACTTTTGCTCTGCGGAGGAAATGAACTCGTCGATCACTGTTTGAGCCCCGTTGACGAAGTCGCCAAATTGGGCTTCCCACAGCACGAGTGCGTCGGGGCGCTCCACGGAGTACCCGTACTCAAATCCGAGGCACGCATATTCGGACAGTGATGAGTCATAGACCCAGAACTTTGCTTGGTCGGCGGACAAGTACAGCAGGGGAGTCCATTCTGCCCCGGTGTTGCGGTCGTGGAGAACCGCGTGCCGTTGCACGAAGGTGCCGCGTCGAGAGTCTTGCCCAGCGAGTCGAACAGGAGTTCCTTCCATGAGGAGGGAACCAAACGCCAAAATCTCGGCGTAACCCCAGTCAATGCCACCTTCACTCACCATTTTGTGGCGCTTATCAAGCAGTTGCCGCAGCTTTGTGTGCACGGTGAATCCGGCAGGTGGGTTGATGTGGGCATCACCAATGCGGTCAAGGACTGACTGTGGGACAGCTGTTTGCCATCCGACCATGGTGCCGGCGTCTTCACGCTGGGACTCAGGGCGCTCCAAACCTGCGACAGGTTCGGTGTCGGCGGGTGGGACGAAACCGCCTTCTCGTGTTTCGGTGAAGACACGTTCGAGTTGGTTTTGGTAGTCCTGGAGAGCTTCGGCAGCTTCCTCGTCGCTGATGTCGCCACGGGATGCGAGAGTTTCGGTGTAGAGCTTACGCACCGAGTTCTTCGCTTCAATGAGGTTGTACATCAGCGGTTGGGTCATTGACGGGTCATCACCTTCGTTGTGTCCACGGCGGCGGTAGCACACCATGTCGATGATGACGTCTTGGTTGAACCGTTCCCGGTAGTCGAAAGCAAGCCGTGCGATGCGTACAACAGCTTCAGGGTCGTCACCGTTGACGTGGAAGACGGGTACTTGGTAGCCCTTGGCAACGTCGGTGGCGTAGTGGGTGGACCGTGAGTTTGATGGTCCGGTGGTGAATCCTACTTGGTTGTTGATGATGAGGTGGATGGTGCCACCGGTGCGGTATCCCCGTAGCTGGGAGAGGTTCAAAACCTCCATGACCACGCCTTGTCCTGCGAACGCGGCGTCACCGTGAACGAGGATTGGTAGGACGGAGAACCCGTCGCCGCCTAGATCGATACGGTCTTGTTTTGCCCGGACGATCCCCTCCAGGACGGGGTTGACCGCTTCGAGGTGGGAGGGGTTTGCTGCCAGGGATACCTTTGTGGTTGCCCCAGATTCTGCGGTGAAGGTCCCTTCCGTGCCGAGGTGGTACTTCACATCGCCAGATCCCTGGTAGGTACGCTGGTCGAGGTTGCCTTCAAATTCAGCGAAGATCTGTCCGTAGCTCTTTCCGGCAATGTTCGCGAGCACGTTGAGGCGTCCGCGGTGTGCCATCCCGATGGACACCTCATCGAGGCCACCTTCAGCGGCGCTGGACAAAATGGCGTCCAGCATCGGGATGATCGATTCGCCTCCTTCGAGTGAGAACCGTTTTTGCCCCACGAACTTGGTTTGCAGGAACGTTTCAAAGGCTTCTGCAGCGTTGAGGCGGCGCAGAATCCGCAGTTGTTCCTCGCGGGGAGTCCGCTCGTAGGGGTTTTCGAGGCGTTCTTGGAACCATGCGCGTTGGTCGCGGTCAGCGATGTGCATGTACTCGATGCCGACGGTCCGGCAGTAAGAGTCCCGGAGGATCCCGAGGATGTCGCGCAATGACATTTTGGACCGGCCGGAGAACCCGTGGACGGGGAAGACTCGGTCGAGGTCCCACAGGGTCAACCCGTGGGTTTGAATGTCGAGGTCAGTGTGGCGCCGTTGTCGGTAGGCGAGGGGGTCTGTGTCAGCCATGAGGTGGCCGCGGGACCGGTAGGAGTGGATGAGTTCGGCAATACGCGCTGGTTTTTCCGCTTCGGCGTCTGCGTTGATGGTGTTGTCGCGTACCCAACGAACGGGTTCGTAGGGGATGCGTAGCGCCTGGAACACGCGGTCGTAGAAGCCGTCTTCACCCAGAAGTTTGGTTGCGATGATGCGCAGGAAGTCACCGGACTGTGCACCTTGGATGATGCGGTGGTCGTAGGTGGAGGTGAGGGTGAGGACTTTGGAGACACCCATGCGGGAGAGTTGTTCTGTGGAGGCACCAGCAAATTCTGCCGGGTAGTCCATGGCCCCGACCCCGATGATGGCTCCTTGGCCTTTCATGAGGCGCGGGACGGAGTGGACGGTTCCGATGGTGCCGGGGTTCGTCAGGGAGACGGTGACACCTTGGAAGTCAGTAATGTCGAGTTTGCCCTGGCGAGCGCGGCGGACAACGTCTTCATAGGCGCTGACAAACTGAGCAAAGTCCATGGTGTCGGCCTTTTTGATGGCCGGGACCAGGAGTTGGCGGGTGCCGTCAGGCTTTTGGATGTCAATGGCAAGACCGATGTTGACGTGCGCGGGATAAACCGCAGCGGGTTTTCCGTCCTGCTCGAGGTACCCGGCGTTCATGGCTGGCATGTCAGCGAGGGCTTCAACGAGCGCGAATCCGATGAGGTGGGTGAAGGATACTTTGCCACCGCGGGTGCGTACGAGGTGGTTGTTGATGACGATGCGGTTGTCCACCATGAGCTTGGCGGGGATGGCGCGCACGGATGTGGCGGTGGGGACCTCGAGGCTGGTCTCCATGTTTTTGATGAGTCGCGCGGCTGGGCCTTTGAGGCGTTCGATGTTGTCGGGTGTGTCGTCGTTAACGACTTTCGATGCGCGTTTTGCTTGGGCTGCGTAGGGTGCGGTGGCAGGCTGCGCGGTCGCGACGGGCCGTTCTGGGCTGGGGGCACTTGTGGGTTCTGGTGTGCTCACGGTGGCTGCCTGGTGTTGTTTGCGGGTTTCGCGTTCTGCTTGCGACTCGCGTGGGGCGGGGGCTGGGGTGGTGGGGGTTGTTGCTGGTGCGGGGGTCGCGGAGGCGAAGTATTCACGCCATTCTGGTGCGACGGAGTCGGGGTTCGCGAGGTATTGCTCGCGGATTTCGTCGACAAGCCATTCGTTGGCTCCGAAGTCGGTGTTTGAGGTGCCGATCGACGTTGACTCAGCATTGGAGGACACGTTGGGTTCGCCCACTTTCACGCATTGTTTCCACCGGGTGTGGTGGCTTCCTCTCACTAGGGTAGGGCCTTGGGCCTAGAAGTTCTGTGAGGTTGGCCCGGTGGGCGGGTGTAGATGTGGTGCGGAAGTGGAGGATCGGAGGAACGCTGTTATCTGTGGGTAAAGGGCCTTCCATGGGGTGCTTTGGTGTCGTCAAAATACTGCCAGTTTTCCGGTGGGGGCAGTGGGTTTTGGTTGGTGGGAGGTGAAGAAATGACGAACCGGCCCTCTTGTTCGCTTGAAGCGAACAAGAGGGCCGGATTCCAAAGCGTCCATATTATGGACTCGCGGCGCGGTCAGTGCACCATGGGTCGACACACCATTACGAGATGTCTCGTGCCAGTGACGTCAACCGACCAACAAGCGCGAACACCACTGTGTACGCGGCCAACACAAGGACCCCTTGCCACATCGGCAACAGTTCAGTGCCGACCGTGGAGAAGAAACTTCCCCCAGCAATCGCGTCCCCTGCCGCGCCAGGCAGATACTTGGCCACACCCTCGCCCCAGGACAACTGCGGTAAGAACATGCGCACAATGGGTTCCACGAACTGCGTGAACACAAGCAGGACAACAATGGCGGCAACCTGATTAGTGAGCCATGCCCCCAACGCCACCCCTGTGATGAGCCACATGGTCAACGCCAACACGGAACGACCAATGATTTCCCAGGTCTCCCCAGACGACAGCATGGGATCAATGTCAAAAGCAGCAAAAATACCAGCTCCGACAGCAACGCAACCGGCGGTGCCTGCCACCCCATACATGAGCCCCATCGGAAGAGCCGAAATGAGCTTTGCGCCCAACAGGCGGGTGCGATGCGGAACCGCCAACAACGTGTCGGTGATTGTTTTGTGGCGGAACTCGCCACCAAAGGACATCACCCCAATAACCGCAGGGAACACGTACCCAAAGGACACAGCTGTTGTGTACACCGCGGCAGTGATCTGCTCATCAGACATCATCGACACCGGAGCGCCCTCGGCGCCCAACGACCCCGACTCGCCCATACCAAACAACGCTGCAAGCATGCCCGCAGTCAAGGCCATGTAAGCCGTCATGATGATGAGCAACACCCACCACATCCGAGTGGTGACCAGTTTGCGGTACTCACTCACAATGACCTGACGCATCAGTTCATCCCCTCAGTTAAACGCAAAAAGACATCTTCTAGTGATTCCGTCAGGTCAGTGAGTTCCTGCACCATGACACCCGCGACAAAAGCAGCTTCACCCACAGCAGCAAGCCCAACACCTTCGAGGTCCAACACGCCTGGACGCTCCGAGGAGGCCGGGTGCGACTGCACAATAGTCCACCCCTGTGATTGGGCGATCCCCGCTAGTTTGTCCACATCAGGGCTGGCAACCCGGACACGCGGGACAGACAGGGCGGCAAGTCCCTCCATGGACGACTGGTGGCGCAGTTGCCCGCGCGAGATGATGACCACATCATCGACTGAGTGCTGCACCTCCGACAGCATGTGCGACGACACCAACACGGTCTTGCCTTGCTGAGCAAGTGACCGCAAGAACCCACGCAACCACCGAATACCAGCGGGATCCAACCCGTTCGCGGGCTCATCGAGAAGTAAATAATCGGGGTCGCCCAGCAGGGACGCAGCCAAAGCAAGACGCTGGCGCATCCCCAAAGAAAAACCGCCGATGCGCTGATCGGCAACCTGTGCCAACCCCACCAGTGCTAACAAGTCACGGCAACGCGCATCGTCAGCCTGGGCAAGAGGCGCATACGAGCGCAAATGGTTCAGCGCGGAACGCCCTGGGTGGAAACTCGTCGCCTCGAGCGACGCTCCCACGTGGGTGAGGGGGTGAGTCAGATCCGCGTACCGAGTACCGGCGAACGTTGCTTCGCCTGACGATGCGCGGACCAAACCCAGCAGAATTCGCAGCGTCGTCGTTTTCCCAGACCCATTAGGACCCAAGAAACCAGTGACGCGCCCCGAACGCACCGTAAACGACAAATCGTCAACAGCGCGAACCGGACCGAACTCCTTCGTAACGTGCGAGACGATAATGTCAGAAGATGAGGCCATGCCTTCATCCTACGAGGGCTGATGTCCAACCAAAGTATGGTTCTTGGGTAGCCGGACGTGTATTCTCGCGCCCTTTGGTGCCTCCAGTGCCCGAACCGAACCGCCATGCAGGTCCACTGCCCACCGAACAATTGCCAACCCAATTCCAGTCCCACCAGAGGTCGGGTGATTCACCGACCGAGAGTTTGGGCCACCACGAGCAAAGCGCTGGAAAATACGTTCCCGGTCCTCGACGGCGATCCCTGGTCCCTCGTCGAGGAAGTCCAGCAACACCTCGTCCCCCTCCTCCCGTGCAACAACAGTGACAGTGCCCCCATAAGGCGAATGCCGAATCGCATTTTGCACCAGGTTCGTGACAATCTGTCGCAGACGTTCAGGGTCAGAGGTGATTGTTAAATCACCGGGATCAACATCAACCACAAAATCCAGTTGCTTGCCCGCCTCAAGCATGGTCAACGCGCCGACAGCGTCTTCCAGGAAATCCCCAACAGCGAACTCCTTGACCCGAAGTTCCGCGGCCCCGGCCTCAATACGAGACAAATCAAGAAGATAAGAAATCAGCCGCGAAAGGCGCTCCGTTTGCGTGAGCGCCGTATGCAACGTTGCCGGGGTCGGCTCAACAACCCCATCAACCAAGTTCTCCAACTGAGCGTGCAATGCCGCAACAGGGGTGCGCAATTCATGCGACACGTTGGCAATGACGTCGCGCCGAATCTGGTCAGAAGACGCGATCTCCTCAACCATGGCATTAAACGCCAACGCCAATTGCCCTACCTCGTCATGACTGGTGGCCCGGACACGCTGCGAATAATCACCCTCCGCCATGGCGCTCACCGCTGCTGTCATCTCCCGTAACGGAGAAGTCATTCCGCGTGCAATCAACAACGTAAACGACAGCGAAAAAATAATCGCCAACGGAAAGGTTTTGGTCGGTCCCAACCCGTTACGCAACCCCAACCATGTAATCGACGCGGCAATGAGCACCGAAACCACCACAACCACCGACAGTTTCACCTTCAGGGACCGGGCACGATCCAAAGGGCGCACATCGGGAAGCGACGCCTTTAAACGCGGCGGCTGACGAGAATCCACACCAACACCTCACGGAACACAACGCACCACACGTGGAATGGGCAACAACAGGCGCACGCTACGGGGCGTCCTCCTCAGGAGGCTCAAACGCATACCCAACACCGTGCACAGTACGAATAAGGTCAGCCCCAAGCTTTCGCCGCAACGCCTTAATATGCGAATCGACAGTGCGAGTCCCGCTCGCATCGACCCAGTCCCACACCTCAGCAAGCAGACGCTCACGAGTGAGCACAGTCTTCGGGGCAGACGCCAACATCACCAACAAATCGAACTCAGTTGGCGTCAGATGAATCTCCTCAACCCCCCGGTACACACGACGCTGTTGGCGGTCCACCACAACATCACCCACCGTGATCTTCGACTCCTCAGCAGGAGACACCGACGCCTGTGCAGCGCGATCCACCCGCCGTAACAGTGCCTTCAACCGTGCCACCAACTCACGCATCGAAAACGGTTTTGTCATGTAGTCATCTGCACCCACACCAAGGCCAACCAACATGTCAGTCTCATCATCGCGCGCAGTGAGCATCAACACCGGTACCGGGCGGTCAGCCTGAATCCGACGACACACCTCAAGCCCATCAATTCCTGGAAGCATGACATCCAACACCACAGCGTCTGGCTGTAAGCGAGCAGCAGCGTCAACGGCCGCCAACCCATCGCGGGCAACCTCAGTTCTCCACCCCTCAGCAGTGAGGCGTTGCGCAATTGCGGTGGCAATTGCTGGTTCGTCTTCAACGATGAGAATGGTCGACATCGCGCCTCCCGTGCCAGGTAATCGATCCGACGGCAAGCAGGATGCCTGCCGAAAACCCACAATGATCACATCATGAGCGCCAGTAAAGAAATGTTCTCTCCATACTGTCGCACACAACTATGGGCCTTTACTTCGGTTTACCTGAGTAAAAACTGTGAAGCCTCCGTGCACGAATGAGTGGCAATCGCCACAAGAAGACCACGCCAATGCCATAGAATCGAGCCACTATGACACGGCAACCGGCCACCACGCCACGCCCCTCCACACCACCCACAGTGCGACGAGACCTCGTCATGACCGCAGGAACCTTCATCGTGGGGTACCTTGCCTACGCTTTCCTCCACACCCCACTGAGCACTACTCTCACCGACTCCACCCTCAGCGCTGCGTCCGCTCACCTCGTCGCGGCTGTACTCATTGCCTGCGCCGTGCTCCTCATCAGTGCGCTCACCGCTGCCATCGTCCTGCGCGGCACCCCACAGGTGAAGTCCTCACCACCTGCCAACGACCTGGCTGACGACCTCATTACCGACCTCATCGCCGGTGCCGCCGACCTCGACGAACTCCGCGCCGGCGACGTCATGACCGACCGAACCCGACTCATCACTCTGCCCCCTGACGCAACAGCAACCGACGTCATCACCCGCGCCCACCACACCGGACACTCCCGATTCCCCATCACCGGCGAATCACGCGACGATATCCTCGGCCTCGTCCACCTACGCCGTGCCATCTCCGTCCCCCCAGATCGCAGACCCGACGTCCCCGCCGCCGCGATCATGGACGACGCCCCCCGCGTCCCCGAAACCATGACGCTGCGCCCACTCATGAACTTCCTGCGTGAACAAGGACGCCAAATGGCCATCGTCGAAGACGAATACGGAGGAACCGCAGGGATCGTCACCCTCGAAGACGTCGTCGAAGAAATCGTCGGAGACGTTGCCGACGAACACGACCCACGCCGCGCAGGTGTCCTCTACGCCTCGGACGGAACGTGGTCCGTCCCTGGACACCTGCGCCCAGACGAACTCGCCGAACGCACCGGACTTCGCCTGCCCACAGACCCCGACTACGAAACCCTCGCCGGACTAGTCATGAAAACCCTCGCTGACATCCCACAACCAGGAGCCAGCATCACAATCGCCCAAGAAGCCACCACAAACCTGCCCGGCAACGTCACCATCACCGTGGACACGACAGACGGCAGGCGCATCGACAAACTGCGAGTGAAACGCACGACGACATGAACCCCATCGCCACCGCCATCCTCATCACATTACTTATTGCGTTCCTCGCCTCCCTGACCACCCTCCACTCCGCCCGCACTCGCGCCACCTCCATCCGGGTGCTCGCCGCCACGCTTCCGCCCGCACTCGTGGCAATACTTCTTGCTGCCACCATGACCACAATGCAGACCACTGCGCTGAGCATCATCCTTTTCTGCGTCGTCCTCTGGCTTACCCTCGCCCTCGGAGTGATCGCCCCCACCCGCTACGTCACGAACCTCACCGCACCGCACCAGCCACCACCAGTCACCACTGCGCACCCCACCCACAACGACCTCCTCGCCGAAGCTCGTGCGTTCGCCGCCCACACCGTCGCCGACGTGATGATCCCCACCTCCCGTCTCGTCACCATCACCCCCCGAACAACACCCAACGAACTTGACGACCTCGTCACCCGCACCGGCTACTCGCGTTTCCCGATCATGGACACCGACGCAACCACTATGACCGGGTACATCCACATCAAAGACACACTGCACATCGACGACCACCGCCGAGACCACCCATTCGACCCCGCCACACACCGAGCACTCGCCGTCGCCCGTAGCAATGACTCGGTCAGTGACGCGCTCCTCGCCATGCAACACTCCGGCGCACACCTCGCCAGAGTCCTCGACGGCACCACAACAATCGGAGTGGTGTTCCTCGAAGACGTCATCGAGAAGCTAGTCGGAGAAATACGGGACTCCATGCAACGCCCCACATGGCGCGATGACCACCCAGCTGACCCCACATCCACCTGACACTGCACCATGCGACACATGCGGTGGGGAGAACTGTACTGAACAGGGGGGTTGGAAACAGCGGGTGAAGTGACTATGATCAAATGCAACGCTTCCCTGGACAGAGCGTGACCGCCGCAGAAACACATGCACCACCGCCACGTGCACGCATGATCTCTGCCTGCCTTCCAGGGGTGTGCCCAAGAAGGACACGGACAGGAGTCGATGTGGAAGAGCGCCACGCGGGAACCACCGCACAGCAGCCTCTCACCCGACGCCAACTACGGGAACTCGCGGAACAAGAACAGCGCGCTCAGGCATCGTTGCCAACGCCAACTAATGGGAGCACAACACCAGCCGCAACCCGTAGCTCTCGGCGGGCATCAGCAGCAAGTCCAACAAGCCCTGCACCGCGGCCACGGGTGTCCGAGGTGCCAACATCACGTCAACCGCTCACACGTGCCCAACTGCGTGCACTCGAGAACGCGCAACGGAGCAACGAGAGCACCACACCCCCCGCCCCACAGCCGCCAGCGGATTCCCACTCAAGTCCAGCGCTCGCTGAACTTCAGGCACTTGCGGCACAAACTGCGTCCGCACCGCTCAACGCCCCCAAAGCCAGCGCCCCCAGCGTGCCCACCCCACACCAACCACGCGCTACTGCGCGCACACGGCGCGCACGTGCAGTGCAAGCGACAGCTGCGAGCCCAGCCAGCAGCATCACCCCAGCACCAAGCACGACACTTGTGCGGGACAAAGAACTCCCCGCCCACCCGTCAGCAGCGACTCCTGCACCCGCGGTGGACCCATCCGTCGCCAACATTCTTGCTGAAGTCAACGCAGTTGTCGCGCGAGTGGAAGCAGCACTCGTTGCACCCAACCCTCACCCCACACAATCGGTGTTGATCCTTGGATCTGGGCGTTCCGCGGCAACCCCAACCTCAGCCCCCAGTGCTTCCTCACCGCTTTCCGCTCCCGCTCCCTCGTTCTTATCTGTTGTCACTCCACAGACAGCGCGTTCAGCAACAAGCCCCCACGGTGCGTTGACTTCTGATGCGCAATGCCACCAACCAGTACGCTCGGCGGTGTCTCCCGCAATTGCGCAACCCCACGGACACCTCCCACTGGATGACCTCCTCGCCCCCAGTAGTTCAGTGGGGGCTGAGAAACGCCAAATCAGTCGGGAACGGTCCGAACGAACTGCGTCTGGTTCACAACGGTGGATGTCACGGTTCGCAGTCCTCGGATCGATCGCTGCGGCGACTATCGCTGCTCCTATTCTCATGGGCGGGACGCAGACAGACGCCCCCATTTTCGCGGATGCACAACCAGTCGAATACGACGGCCCTAACACGGTCGACGTCGTGGCAGCAGGGGCGACAACCACCGACGTGCCCGCAGGCATTGCACAATCTGTCTCTGAAGATCAACGCGCATACCTTGTTGCCTCACGCTCTGAACAACGTGAAGTCCTTGAAGGATGCGAGTCCGGTGTGCGGCCCGCTGGTACCAACGGTCAGCTCGCCACATCAGACCTTTGCCGCGTGATGAACAACCAGTACCTCCGCGCGGATGCCGCTATCGCTTTGGCCGCGCTGAATGAGCAATACCAAGCGCGGTTTGGCCACGCCATGTGTGTCACCGACGGATACCGCACCCTCAGCACCCAATACACCCTGAAAGCAACAAAAGGGTCACTGGCTGCGACCCCAGGTACGTCTAACCACGGGTGGGGCCTCGCGATCGACATATGCCCTGACACCTACCAAGCCTGGGATAAATGGAACTGGCTGAAAGAGAACGCCCCCACATACGGCTGGGCGCAACCTGGCTGGGCGTCACGGTCCTATGAACCATGGCACTGGGAATACACAGCGGGTGTCGAAGAAATGGCCTCACGGTAAAGCAGGCTGTCCACAATCCCAGTGAACAACAGCAGTGAGCCCCGGCACTTCAGGTGCCGGGGCTCACTGCTGTTCTGGTAGCCAATGTGAGTTCGTTGTACGCAACGATCACATTGACCCGCCTCCTCCACGAAACAAAGCGGGTGGGGAAAGCGTGTGCTTTCCCCACCCGCAGTGTCTGCGCCAGGCTGACGCTTACTTGCGCTTACCGCGAGCCTTTGGTTCGTCGACCGGAGCTGCCACGTCCCCGGTTTCCTCCTTGGCTACGGCCACCTCAGCTGCACGTGCAGCCTTCCGGCGCGCCCGCACCTCATCGAAGCTGGTGCCGTAGTACGCAGCTTCCATGATGGTCTTCATGTCCTCGATCATCGGCATGCGTGGGTTTGCTGGTGCGCACTGGTCTTCGTATGCGCCCATTGCAACCTCGTCGAGGCGACCGATGAAGGCTTCCTCGTTCACGCCTTGCAGTTGGAATGATGCAGGAATTCCGACAGCTTCACGCAGTTCTTCGATGGCGCGTGCGTAGGATTCCACACCCTCCTCCGGCGTTGACGCAGGAAGTCCGAGGTGAGCAGCGATCTGCTGGAACCGTTCTGGAGCAACGTAGTGCTCGTACTTTGGCCAGGCGTTGAGCTTGGTGGGAACAGTTCCGTTGTAGCGGATCACGTGCGGCAGGTAGGTGGCGTTTGTCCGACCGTGAACTAGTTTGAAGGTCGAACCGGTCACGTGGGACATGGCGTGGACTATGCCAAGGAACGCGTTACCGAACGCCATACCGGCGATCGCACCGGCGTTGTGCATCTTCTCCCGAGCCTTGACGACCTTCTCGTCCTTTGACCCTGGGCCACCCTTGACCGACAACACGATGTTGTCGAAGATCAACTTGATCGCGTGGAGTGCAAGACCATCGGTGTAGTCATTGGCGTACACCGACACATACGCCTCGGTTGCGTGGGTCAGAGCGTCGAAACCGGTGTCTGCGGCGAGGAAGTCCGGCATCATTTCGGTGAGTACGGGGTCCACAATCGCCACGGTGGGTGTCAGCGCGTAGTCAGCAAGTGGGTACTTCTTGTTCTTCTCTGGATCAGAGATCACCGCGAACGGTGTCATTTCCGAACCAGTTCCTGACGTGGTGGGGATGCAGACCAACTTGGCCAAAGCGCCAAGGTCAGGGAACTTGAAGGCACGCTTACGGACGTCGAAGAACTTCTCCTTCATGTCGGAGAACTCGATGTCTGGGTGTTCGTAGAGCAGCCACATCACCTTGGCAGCGTCCATCGGGGAGCCACCACCAAGTGCGATGATCGTGTCAGGCTGGAAGTGACGCATTTGCGCGGCACCTTCCTGAACGAACTTCACTGTTGGCTCTGGCATGACGTTGTCAATGATTTGCAACGCAATCCGGTTACCGGGGCGGCGGTGAAGAACATCGAGGATGCGGTCCACAAAGCCGAGCTTGGTCATGGTGGGGTCGGTGACGATGGTGACGCGGTTGATGCCACGCATGTCAGCGAGGTAGCGGATCGCGTTGGGCTCGAAGTAGGTTTTTGCTGGAACCTTGAACCACTGGAGGTTGTTGTTCCTGCGTCCGATGCGCTTGACGTTCACGAGGTTTACCGCCGACACGTTGTTGGAAACTGAGTTGTGTCCGTAGGAGCCACAGCCCAGGGTGAGGGAGGGGATGAAAGCGTTGTAGATGTCACCGATACCACCCAGTGCGGAGGGGGCGTTGGTGATGATACGAACAGCTTTAACCCGCTTGCCGAACTCCCGGATGATGTCTTGGTCATCGGAGTGGATTGCACCGGAGTGGCCCAGACCGTCAAATTCCACCATTTGCTCAGAGAGGCGAATACCCTCTTCAGCGTCCTTGGCACGAAGAACGGCAAGCACGGGGCTGAGCTTTTCGCGGGACAGTGGCTCTGAGGGGCCAACTTCGGAGATTTCAGCAAGGATGATTGAGGTGTCTTCAGGAACTTCGAAGCCAGCCTGCTCTGCGATCCATACGGGAGACTTACCCACGACTGTTGCGTTGAGCTTGGCTTCTCCGCAGTTCTCGCTGTTCGCGTTGACACCGAAGATGAACTCTTCAAGCATCTTCTTTTCTGCTGGTGTGGCTACGTGAGCGTGGAGCTTACGGAACTCAGCCATTGCTTCGTCATAGATGGGTTCGTCAAGGATGACGGCCTGTTCTGATGCGCAGATCATCCCGTTGTCGAATGCCTTAGACAAGACAACGTCGTTGACAGCGCGCTTGAGGCGTGCGGTGCGTTCGATGAAGGCGGGGACGTTTCCGGCGCCAACACCGAGGGCTGGTTTTCCGCAGGAGTACGCTGCGCGTACCATGGCGTTTCCACCGGTGGCGAGGATGAGTGCCACACCTGGGTGGTTCATGAGGGCACTGGTTGCTTCCAGTGATGGGTGTTCAACCCATTGGATGCAGTCTTCAGGTGCCCCCGCGGCGACAGCTGCGTCGCGGACAACCTTAGCGGCTTCAACGGAGCAGTTTTGTGCGGAGGGGTGGAACCCGAAAACGATGGGGTTACGGGTCTTCAGTGAGATAAGAGCTTTGAAGATGGCCGTGGAGGTGGGGTTCGTGACGGGAGTCACGCCACAGATCACGCCAACTGGTTCAGCGATCTCGGTGATTCCGGTCAGTTCGTCGTGGCTGATTACACCTGCTGTGCGTAGGGACAGCATGGAGTTGGTGACGTGTTCGCAGGCGAAGATGTTCTTCACTGCTTTGTCTTCGAAGACGCCGCGGCCGGTTTCTTTCACAGCGGAGACGGCGAGTTCACCGTGGACGCTCAACGCGGCAACGGATGCTTTCTTGACAATGTAGTCAACGGCTTCTTGGTCGAGTGCAAGGAATTCCTTGAGTGCACCCTGAGCTTTGGTGACGAGCGCATCGACTTCCTGTTGTGCAGGAGTGGCGACGGCATTTTCTGTGGCAGTCATGGTGTCCCTCTTTCGGGGCGGTTCGTACCGTGTTCGTTACGTCTTCAGACTACCGTCCTGTGGCCTGACCACATAGGTCAAAAGGTCCCATGATTAAGAATTTTTCGTGAACAAATGCCACGTTGCCTGAACACGGCGCTGTGAGTGAAGGAGAGCGGTGAAACGAGGGCGGGTGAATTTCCTGGCTAACCCAAGAAAGGTGGCTGATGTTGCGCATGCTTAGGTGAGCTCAGCCGTAGATTAATGGTACAAGATAACACACAATGCACGTCCGATCAGCGCCCGGTGTGGAGGCGACGATGCACCCCAAAACGACAGCTGACGGTGGACAGAACGACCATCACCACCCCCACCTCACCAGCGATGGCCCAACGAACCAACTCAAAGACACCAGGGACCACGTTCTCACCGAACTTGTTCGCCTTGTCCTTGAATGGACGACGCCTGCAATGTTTCAGAGGTTCGCACAGGAAGCGGACGTGCCTCTTGACCCTGCTGACATTTCCCACTTCTATTTGTTGGCACAGTACGGTCGGATGCACCCCAGTGAACTTGCTGCACGCCGCGGCATTGGGGCCTCAGCCGTGTCGAAACTCATTGGCCGTTTGACCGAGGTCGGTTACGTGCGCCGTGAACCAGACCCGGCGGACCGTAGAGCGACCTACATCGTCCTGACAGATGATGGGCAGGCTGCGGCGCAGCGATTCCTTGCCCATTCTGAAGAGCTCATGGACCAGGTTGTTGATGGGTGGACAGACGAGGAACTCACCACATTTGCCGCACTGACCTGCAGGATCTCTCGGAGATGGGAAGAATACTCACGAGGTGCGCGGATGCCTGACAACGACGAGGAACGCTCTTAGTCCACGAGGTGTGACTGGATCATCCTAGCCAGGTGCTCAGTGCAGGTACCGACCTCTGGGTATGACACCCACCGATCCGCGAAGGCACGCAACGCTGTCCGGTCACCATCCCATGTCTTCATGTGCTCGAGTAGTTCGTCAAAGCTGCGAGTAATTGGACTGGGAACCTCGGCAGCGAAATCCAGATAAAAACTTCGTTTCGCTGAATACTCCTCAACATCTGGCGCCAAAATCATCACAGGAACATCTGCAACAGCAGCCTCAAGCATGATGGACGAGTAGTCAGTCACAAGGAAATCAGCGACCGCAAGCAATTCGAATGCACTGTACTGTGCGTAGCGCACCGAGGTAGTATCCCGTGCCCCGGACAACGCAACGGGATGAGGTTTCGCAATGAGGGTGTACCCGTGCTTGGCAAAATACCGGTGTAGTTCGTCAGCAGCGAAGTGCTGGCCCTTTTGGAAGGTCGGTGCAAACAGCACAGTTGGCTTCTCCCGTAGTTCTGGAAAAACGCGGTAGAGACGCTCGCGCTGCTGTGCCATGTGAGCGCGATTAGTGAGCACATCAACACGGGGGAGAGGAGCCACAACAACTCGTTCAGAAGGCGTGTCAAATGCCTCAGCAAATGCAGGCACGCACGCGGGTGAACTGCAGGCAACCACGTCGTACCGTGCATGCATGCGCATCACTGATGCAACCCGTGAATCTGACCCCTCACCGCTGTCCACAATGGAATACCCAAACTTCTTGATTGATCCCAACGCGTGCCACATTTGTATGACATGAAGACCAGGACTGTGGCGGAGCACCGAGACCGGAATGCAGTACGTGTCCAACACAACAACCCGTGACGTGGCAATGTGGTACATCTGCACAAACACGTGGGCGAGATAACCAACCTTGCGGCGCATCGACGTGTGAAATTCATAAGTCAACACGGTGATCTCCACGGAAGGATCGTCGTGCGAGAGCTGATTGACCAATGCTGTGAAATCGGTGGAGGGGGAGTTTCCTTGCCGAGAAATAAATGTCACTTTGTGTCGACGGTGCAGCATGCGCATCGGTGCATACACAACAGACAACACAGCGCGCACCGCCCATGCGGCGACAATCATCACGACCGGCCACCTACCTGCAGGTGGGGGGCGATCAATGTGTCAACAACTCGAGCAGTTGCCTGACCGTCACAAGCCCCGCAAAAGAAGGTGAGGAAGTCGTCGTGAGCTGCAGTATCCCAGGTGCCATGGGTGACATGGGCAACTAGGTCCTCATGAGTGCGTGCCACAGGACCGTAGGTGTACCAGTCGTACGGGTAGTAAAAATCACGGGCAGCGATATATTCCTCGAGGTCAGGGCAGAAAAACACGGTGGGGCGCCCGAGGAGAGCGAAATCAAAAATGATGGAAGAATAGTCGGTCACTAAGACATCGGTTGCCATGAGTAACGAGGTGGTGTCTGACCATCCAGACAGATCACGGAACCGTGGATCTGATAGTGCCTGAGGGCGTGAGGTGACAAACGGGTGTGGCCGGTATCCGATCACCCACCCTGGCCCCAGGCGGTCAGCAAGGTCTGTCCAATCAATCCATTCGTCGTTGTAGTAGGCGCTCAGTTGCCCATTTCCTCGAAATGTTGGAGCGAACAACAGCAGCCGGTGGCCATCAGGGATACTCAACTCGTCACGGACACGCATTGTGGAACGTTCAATGATGGTGTCATCAAAAAATGGGTCAGTTCGGGGAATGCCGGTGGCGTGTACTTTGTCGATGCTGATCCCAAACGCTTCCGCGTAGTTTTTTCGCACCTGTTCGGAGGAGGTGATCGCCGCCGAATAGTTCTTGTGGGTGCGTGACCCCTTAATGGGGCCTCCTGGTTTACCGGCGCGGGAAAATCCCATTGTTTTGAACGCCCCGGATGCATGCCATAGTTGGATGAGTTGGGTCCCGCGCCGCAATGGTATTTGGTAGATCATGGGGTAGAAGTCGTCAACGATGATGACTGAGGCGCGTGCCATCACGGCGCAGAGTCTCACCCGCTCACGAAACGGGAGTCGGTGACGCAAACTCTTGCGAAGCACCGCCTCAATAGGAATGCCACGTTCTGTGAGTTCATCGTGAACTGCTGCCATGTTCCCTACAAGGCGGTCAGAGGACACAGACAAAAAAAGCACGATGGGCTGGCGTCGGGTCACAACCGTGAAGAAGAGGTACCCCACAATGTACGGGGTTTGGCGGACTATTTGCAGAAGTGACTTCACGGAGACGGACTGTGGCATCAGGCCATTTTATCCCCTCGATGTGGAGGGTTGCGTCGTGTTGTGTGCGCCCTTCGCATACCTCGTTGAGAAGGAACTTGATGCGTCCGCGCTGTGAACTGTGTCCATCAATGACGCAAGGCCCGACACCGTGGTGGGTGCCGGGCCTTGCTGTGTTGTGGTGCCCTCGACAGGATTCGAACCTACGACCTTCTGCTCCGGAGGCAGACGCTCTATCCACTGAGCTACGAGGGCGTGTTGCCGCGTATCAGAATACCAGCCTCAACGGGCAGGTGGTGCATCTCAGGTGGCGGATGTGTCGCGTCTCTCAATGTAGTGGTCGATGTAGCTGGCCATTTCGGTCATTGCCAGGTACTGGTCTCCGAGGATGATGGCTTCGACGAGTCCGTCGTGGTCGTCTTCGGTGTGGGCGGACACTATGTGTTCGACGTTGCGGCGGATGTTTTGGCTGACGGCTTCGAGTAGCCCTTCGTAGAGCGACGCGAGGACTGGGTTGTGGGCGGCCTGGGCGACAGCAAAGTGTAAGGTGACGTCTGCGCGAACCATGGAGTCCACGTCACCAGAAGCGAAGGCGTCTTGGCGGGCTGCGTTCGAGGCGCGCAAGTTGTCGATGTCTGTGTCGGTGCGGCGGGTGGCGGCCAGTCGTGCAGCTTCGACTTCCAGGGAGCGGCGTACTTCGAGAATGTGTTGGTAGTTGGCGTCTTCGAGGTGTCGGCCCATGGCTTGGGACATTTCAGAGGTGGAGCGAACGTAGGTGCCGGATCCTTGCCGACGCACAAGTAGTCCCGCGTGGACAAGTGCTTGGACGGCTTCGCGGACGGTATTGCGTCCTACCCCGAGTAGTTGGGTGAGGTCGGGTTCGGTGGGGATGCGTTCTCCGACGGCCCATTCTCCGGAGCGGATCCGGGCGCGCAGTGCGGCGACTGCTTGATCGATGAGGTTAGAACGTTGTGACATGGTTGCCTTGTTCGTGTGAAGGGTGGGGCGCGCCAATGAGCCCATGAATTGATCTGCGTCTCAGCGTAGCGTGTGATCTTACTGATGGGTAAGTGTGTCGTTGATCTTGGTCTGTGGTGGGCTGCGTGGCGGGGGGTGTGGTCGCGTTAGAATCGTCGGGTGACCCCTGATGAACTTTCCACTGCTTTGCACACTGCTCTGTCTGACGCTGTTTCGGCGGGAGCGATTACGTTAGCGTCTTCGGATGTTCCTGACATGATTCATGTGGAGCGTCCGCGTCAACGTGATCATGGTGATTGGGCAACAAATGTGGCGTTGCAGTTGGCAAAGAAGGCGGGGCAGCCTCCTCGTGTGCTTGCCGATGCGCTTGCTGCGCGGTTGCAGGAGCAAGCGGGTATCGCTCGGGTTGATGTTGCGGGGCCCGGTTTTTTGAACATCACGTTGGACACGGCGGCTGCCGGTGAGTTGGCGCGCACGATTGTTGAGGCGGGCGGCGAGTATGGGCGTTCTGCGGTTCGCGCGGGGCGCACGATTAACTTGGAGTTTGTGTCGGCGAACCCGACTGGTCCGATTCACATTGGTGGGACCCGGTGGGCGGCAGTAGGGGACTCGTTGGCGCGTATTTTGCAGGCAACGGGTGCTCATGTGGTGAAGGAGTATTACTTCAACGATCATGGTGCCCAGATCGACCGGTTTGCCCGGTCGTTGGTGGCGTCGGCGCAGGGGCTACCGGTTCCTGAGGACGGGTACGGTGGGCAGTACATTCATGACATTGCCCAGCAGGTACTTGCTCTTGCGGCAGCGGAGGGCATTGATGTTCTTGGTTTAGATCCTGCAGATACTCAAGAGTTTTTCCGTGCCCGCGGTGTGGAGTTGATGTTTGGTCAGATCAAACAGTCACTGCATGATTTTGGTGTCGACTTTGACGTGTATTTCCACGAGAACCATTTGTATGAGTCAGGGGAAGTGGACAAAGCGATTGCCAAGCTGCGGGACAATGGGCATATTTTTGAACAGGATGGTGCCACCTGGCTTCGAACCACGACCTTTGGTGACGACAAAGACCGTGTTGTCATCAAGTCCGATGGTGACGCCGCCTATATTGCCGGTGACATTGCCTACTACTTGAATAAACGAGAACGCGGCAGCGATGAAGTTGTCATAATGCTCGGAGCAGACCACCACGGGTATATTGGGCGTCTCATGGCTGTCTGTGCAGCATTTGGGGACACCCCACACACAAACCTTGAAGTTCTCATTGGCCAAATGGTGAACCTCGTCAAAGATGGTGAACCATTGCGCATGTCGAAACGTGCCGGCACAGTCGTCACCTTAGAAGACCTGGTGGATATCGTCGGGGTGGACGCAGCCCGGTATGCACTCGCTCGATCCTCAGTGGACCAAAGCATCGACATCGACCTTGATGTTCTTGCCAAGGCCAGCAACGACAACCCGGTGTTCTACGTGCAGTACGCCCATGCACGGACCGCTAATGTCGCTCGGAACGCTGCCGCAGCGGGGGTGCACCGTGATGATGCGTTTGACCCTGCGACCCTGTCACACCCGACCGAAACGGAACTCATTGGTCGCCTTACCGAATATCCGCGCATCGTTGAGCAAGCAGCGCAACTACGTGAGCAACACCGGGTGGCACGGTACGCTGAGGCGCTCGCTGGCGCCTACCACAAGTGGTACAGCGAATGCCGTGTCACCCCACTCAGTGGGGCCGAGGTCACGGACACTCACCGCACCCGGTTGTGGCTCAATGACGCAACTGGCCAGGTTCTACGCAACGCGCTGTCGCTTCTTGGTGTGTCCGCGCCCGAACGGATGTGACTGTGATGACGTCGGTTGACGCTGTATCCGAGCAACACGCTCTCACTGAACATGTGTGGCCTCGCAACGCCCGCCTTCACGACGGTGAATTCGTGCTGGCTGGTGTGAGCGCCACCCAGTTAGCTGATGAGCACGGCACCCCCGCTTTTTTCCTTGATGAGTCCGACTTCCGGGAACGTGCCCAACTTTTCCGCGATGCGTTTCGGGCAGCGTTTTCCCCGCTGGGGGTCGACGTTGACGTGTACTACGCGGGAAAGGCATTCCTGTCCATCGCGGTGGCGCGCTGGGCCCATGAGGAAGGCCTGCGGATTGACACCGCATCGATGGGTGAAATGGCTGTTGCCTTGCGGGCAGGTATCCCCGGCGACCACATGGGGTTGCATGGGAATAACAAGTCCGATGAGGAACGCCGCCGGGCCATCACACACCGGGTGGGGCGCATCGTCATTGACTCACCTGGTGAAATTGATGACATCGTTCGGGTCGCCCGTGCCCTCGGACGCACTGCGGCGGACCCAGTGCCTGTTATGGTCCGGGTCACCACAGGGATTCACGCTGGCGGGCACGATTTCATTGCCACCGCACGCGAAGACCAAAAATTTGGGTTATCCCTGGCCGGCGGACAAGCGCTTGCCACCCTCACAGCGGTCCTTGACCACCCAGAACTGCACCTCCTGGGGGCACATGCGCACATCGGTTCGCAAATCCAAGACCCCACCGCTTTTGAGGTGAACGCTCGCAAAATGCTGACATTGCGTGCCGACCTTGAGCATGCAACGGGTTACCTCATGCCGGAGCTTGACCTTGGGGGCGGGTATGGCATTGCATACACACCAGAGGAAACACCAATCGATGTGCCCAACCTCGCTCAGCGGCTCGCCACCACACTGTCCGAAGTCGCAGCAGAACTAGGCACAACAATCCCCCGGATCTCGATCGAACCAGGCCGATCCATCATTGGCCCAGCAATGGTCACCTGTTACCGGGTGGGCGTTGTGAAACCTGTGGTCACAGATGAAGGCGTCACCCGGCTCTATGTGTCAGTGGACGGGGGAATGTCTGACAACATTCGCCCCGCGCTCTACGGCGCCCAGTACACGGCCCGTCTCGCGAACCGCACCGGAAGTGAGCAAGGTGCCCTTGCCCGCGTGGTCGGGAAACACTGTGAATCCGGGGACATCATCATCCCTGATGTTGTCCTTCCCGCCGACATTGGGCCCGGAGATCTCCTCGTCGTTGCGGCAACAGGCGCCTACAACAGGTCCATGGCTTCGAACTACAACAACCTCCTCAAGCCGCCGGTGATCGCGGTCCGCGAAGGGCACACAACCGTCCTCGTTCGACGCGAAACCGAAGACGACCTCCTCGCCACCGACCTGGGCTAACCGCGGCACGAAGTGCCCCACAACACCCCGGCCGCTTGCCGGGAAACCACCTTCCGATGCGCGCCCACCTGACTGGGCGCGCATCGTCACGCAATGTCAGAACCGTCCACCACCCGCACGAGTGGTAGTTCAAGATCATTGAGTTCTGGGTGTTCCCCCTCATGCCACATAATCTCAATGGACGACACAATGCCACCGGTGTGCCACACCAACACACTGGGTGGGTCACCGGGCTCGGCGGCAAGCGACAAAGAAATCGTGGGAACCTCATCCTCATCTGAGGTGTCTGCCACGCCCACGGCGTCAAACGTCAGCGGCGACTCAAGACGAGCTAGACGCGCCCGGGAAATATCGGTCACTGCCGCATCAGTGGACACCGCAAGATCAAAACAAATAGGACACTGATTGTGGGTCACTAAAGCATCAGCGAACTGCGCCTCTAAAGCAGGCGCAAGATCATCGCTCGCAGCGACAATGGCATCAAGCAGAACTCGCTGTTCCTGCGTCGGGCGCGTCAACGTCATGGTGTCACGGTAAAACGATGCGCCCACTCGTGCACCTGGAATACTCTCCACCCCACACGTCCGTTCAGTGAACGGTGACGCTGCCCCCACAACAGACGCAGGTATTGTTGGCTGTGGACATCACAGCATGGAAAGGCGGCATCAGTGCCAGCACACACGGAGCACCAACCCATCCGCATTGCCCTCCTCGGGTGTGGGGTGGTTGGAACCCAGGTCGCGCGCATCCTGTTACACGAACGTCGGTCTCTTGCGCGCCGGGTCGGAGCTGAACTGACACTCGTGGGAATCGCGGTCCGTGACACTACTGTCCCGCGCGATCCCGCCATCCCCACCGACCTCCTCACCGCCGACGCCACCCAGCTCGTGGAAAACGCAGATATCGTCATCGAAGTGATGGGCGGTATTGACCCCGCACAGTCGCTCATTGAGCACGCCCTCGCATCAGGTGCCTCCGTGGTCACCGCTAACAAAGCACTCCTTGCCCAGCAAGGACCAGCCCTGTACGAGCGTGCCTCACACGAAAACGTTGACCTTGCCTACGAAGCTGCAGTCGCCGGAGCCATCCCCATCATCCGCCCCATCCGGGAATCATTAGCAGGGGACAACATCACCCGAGTACTGGGCATCGTCAACGGAACAACCAACTATGTCCTTGACCAAATGACCCGCCACGGGCTCACCCTCGACACCGCAGTCGCCGATGCACAACGCCTGGGATACGCCGAAGCCGACCCCACCGCCGACGTCGAAGGACACGACGCAGCCGCCAAAGCTGCGATCCTCGCCTCACTGGCCTTCCACACCCGCGTCCACCTCGACGACGTTGCCTGCGAAGGGATCACCAAAGTCACCGCAGAGGACGTTGCTTGGGCTACCCGCAGCGGGCATGTCATCAAACTCCTTGCCATCTGCGAACGCACCACCCACGGAGTCTCCGCCCGTGTCCACCCCGCGCTCGTGCCCACCACACATCCCCTCGCTTCCGTGTCAGATGCGTTTAACGCTGTGTTCGTCGAAGCAGAGAACGCCGGCCCACTCATGTTCTACGGGCAAGGCGCAGGTGGGGCTCCCACCGCATCAGCAGTCATGGGTGACGTCGTCACAGCTGCCCGCAACCGGGTCCTTGGTGCTCGCGGAGCAGGAGAATCTGTGGCAGCAGACTTGCCCATTTCCGCACCAGGTGACGCCCTCACCCGGTACCAAATCCGTTTGAGCGTGCTAGACCAGCAAGGTGTCCTTGCCAGCATCGCCAAAGAGTTTGCGGCCCGGGACGTGTCCATCGAAGCGGTCACCCAAGATCTCCGCCATGACAAAGATGGATATGCTGTCCTCGTCATTGCAACCCACACATCTCGAGAAGCTGACCTGGCTGACACCGTGTCAGCGCTGACATCACTCGACGTGGTCGATGAAGTCATGTCCGTCCTACGAATTGAAGGTTCCTGATGGCCCACGTGTGGCAAGGCATCATCAAAGAATATGCCGACTACCTGCCAGAACACCTCACCACCCACATTGTGACACTCGGTGAAGGGGGCACCCCACTCGTTCCGGCCCCAGCACTGTCCCAGGCAACCGGTGCAACGGTCTACCTCAAAGTTGAAGGCATGAACCCCACCGGTTCCTTCAAAGACCGGGGCATGACCACCGCAATTTCGGCTGCTGCTGCTCGGGGAGCCAAAGCAGTAGTGTGCGCATCGACCGGTAACACCTCCGCGTCCGCCGCCGCCTACGCCACTCACGCTGGAATGGTCTGTGCTGTCCTGGTCCCGGATGGGAAGATTGCCATGGGGAAGCTCTCACAAGCCATTGCCCACGGTGCACAACTCCTCCAAGTCGACGGAAACTTTGACGATTGCCTTGTCGCGGCCCGGAAACTTGCTGAAGCCTACCCGGTTGAGCTCGTGAACTCGGTCAACCCTGACCGTATTGAAGGACAAAAAACCGGGTCATTTGAGGTTGTTGACGTCCTTGGTGACGCCCCCGATATTCACGCTCTGCCGGTAGGAAACGCAGGGAACATCACTGCGTACTGGAAGGGGTACCAGGAATACTACGACGCTGGTCAGGCCACAAAAACCCCCGCCATGTGGGGTTTTCAAGCCGAAGGTGCATCCCCGATCGTTGCTGGACACCCGTTTGACGAACCAGAAACTATTGCCACCGCTATCCGCATTGGGAACCCCGCGTCCTGGGACAAAGCTCTGGCAGCACGAGACACCTCAGGCGGTCTCATTGACTCCGTCACAGACCACGAAATCCTTGCCGCTCACCGGTTGCTGTCCGCCGATGTTGGCGTGTTTGTTGAGCCAGCCTCGGCCGCTGGAGCTGCGGGGATCCTCAAGCACGCTGCCGCTGGCCGCGTGCCCCACGGAGCCACCATTGTTATTACCGTCACCGGCCATGGTTTGAAAGATCCGGCGTGGGCGCTTCGCACAGAATCTGGCGAGGACATCACTCCCGTGCGAGTCACCGCTGATGTGGTGTCCATTGCGCAGGCTCTGGGACTGAACTGACCTGATATGAGAATCGTTGCTGATGCTGTCCAGGTCACTGTGCCTGCGACAAGCGCGAACCTCGGGCCAGGTTTTGATGCGCTTGGCCTGGCCTTGCAATGGCAGGATGAACTGACAATCCATGCACTGGGCTCTGACAATGTGAGTGTTGACGTTGAGGGAGAAGGACAAGGAGAAGTTCCTCGTGACGCCTCGCACCTCGTCGTAGCCACACTCCGTCGGGCACTGGACCATGTGGGAGCCTCACACACAGGGCTCCGTCTCGTTGCCCGCAACACGATCCCGCACGGACGGGGATTAGGGTCATCTGCAGCAGCAGTTGTAGCTGGTCTCATGGCAGCACGCGGATTCATTTCGGAACCTGACGCACTGAACGACTCTGTGCTCCTCAACTTGGCCACCCAAATCGAAGGGCACCCAGATAACGCTGCCCCCGCAATTCTCGGTGGTGCAACCGTCGCCTGGATGACAGACCATGACCGCCCATGTGCGGCCCAGTTAGACCTGCACCCAGATGTTCAACCCACCGTTGTGGTGCCCACCACCCGATTATCCACCCATCGCGCACGCGGTGTGCTTCCACCCGCAGTCGCTCACTCTAGTGCGACCTTCAACGCGGGCCGCAGTGCACTACTTGTTCACGCACTCGCCCACAATACTGAACTCCTCTTTGACGCAACCGATGATCGACTCCACCAAGAATTCCGGTCCTCGGTCATGCCCCAATCCTGGGCGCTGATCACACAACTACGGGAACAGGGTTTAGCAGCAACTGTCTCCGGAGCGGGCCCCACAGTTCTCATCTTGCACCACCATGACGACACAGAACACGTTCAAGCAACCGTCAAGCGCATCATTCACGACACCGACGACCTGCAAGAACGCGAATGGGTGGTGAAAAGTCCCCAGGTCAACCGGACGGGGGCGACCGTGGAGCGCGTCACATCGCTAAGCAAATGACGAACGCAGTAATTGTCAAGTGGTATAGTGGCAACAGTTCTTGGCGCACTCATGTTAGCCAGGGTTGTTGACATCAACTATCTGATGCTTCTCATCACCTAGTTGTTCACCCTCAGGCGAGCGCTCATCTTAGCGGGTTCTCCCAGCTCCCTTCACACTCATCCATACACGTGATTCCCACTGTTGTGGTTCGTGAGGTACATGGGCAGGGCACTGCGGCAAGTAACTTCCACACAGTTCGCCCATGGCCACTCAGCCATGGACATCCGCCCACGACTCGCAACGAGTCATAACGAGGGGGAAGGGTCCTTCGTGTCACAAACCACCCCACAGCAGAACAGCGCCCAAGGCGCGCTCTCCAGTCTGCGCCTCCCAGAACTCCAGTCCATTGCGTCACAACTGGGAGTGCGGGGCATCTCTAAGATGCGCAAATCTGACCTGATCGGTGCCATCGAGCAAGCGCAAGGGAGCGCAGGCCGCACAGCCGCATCGTCCACACCACGCTCGCGTAGCGCAGCAGAAACCACTACCGCACAGTCACCTAGCGCATCTGCTCCAGCTGACAAGCCAACCAAGACGGACAGCGACAAACCAGCCCGAGCCTCCCGAACGCGCGCCCCTCGCAACCAGCAAGACCACCGCGATACCGCGCAGGCACCCACCGAAGCACATGGCGAACAACAGGCCACCACAAAAAACGCCACACCAGAAAGCGGGCAATCCCAGTCCGCTGTTATTGGAGACTTCGAAATCAAACTTCCAGAGCCAGGGGACTCAGACCGTCGACGCGACCGCAATCAAGGGCGTGACCAGCGTTCAGACAACCAAGACAACGAGTCGCGCGGACGAAACCGTCAACGACAGCGCGACAACAGCGACGACCGCCAAGAACGGAAAAACTCGCAACAAGGCTCGTCGAACAACCAGTCAAACAACCAGTCGAACAACGCTCAAAACAACCAAAAAAACTCCAACGAGCAGAACTTCCACGGTGACGATGACCGATCCAACCGCCGCCGCCGTGGCCGCGACCGTCACCGTGATCGTGACCGCAACAACGATCGTAAGCGCGGGCGTCGCAACAATGAGCTGGCCTACGATGATTCAGAGGTCGCAACCGACGAACCGCTGATTCCAGTTGCTGGGATCCTCGACATTCTTGATAACTACGCGTTCGTGCGCACCACTGGGTACCTTCCTGGAACCAACGACGTTTACGTGTCACTAGGTCAGGTCAAAAAGGCGGGACTGCGCCGCGGCGATGCCATCACTGGCGCCATCCGCCAACCCCGTGACCAGGACCAACACGGTGGCAATAACCGCCAAAAGTTCAACGCACTCGTGCGCCTGGACACCGTTAACGGTCTTCCCCCAGAAGAAGCCCGTCAACGCCCAGACTTCAACAAACTGACGCCGCTTTACCCAAGCGAACGCCTCCAGTTGGAAAATGCCGACTCTAACCGCTTAGCGCCACGCATCATTGACATCCTTGCCCCCATTGGTAAGGGGCAACGCGGTCTCATTGTTGCGCCACCGAAAGCCGGCAAAACGATCATCATGCAGCAGATCGCCAACGCGATCTCGATCAACAACCCTGAAGTCCACCTCATGGTTGTTCTTGTTGATGAGCGTCCTGAAGAAGTGACCGACATGGAACGCACCGTCAACGGCGAAGTGATTGCGTCAACGTTTGACCGCCCAGCATCCGATCACACGATCGTTGCGGAACTTGCGATCGAACGCGCCAAGCGCCTCGTGGAGCTCGGCCAGGACGTCGTTGTGCTCCTGGATTCCATCACCCGGTTGGGCCGTGCCTATAACCTTGCGGCTCCCGCCTCAGGCCGAATCTTGTCCGGGGGTGTTGATGCTGCGGCACTGTACCCGCCAAAGAAATTCTTCGGGGCCGCCCGGAACATCGAAGATGGTGGCTCGTTGACGATTCTTGCGTCAGCTCTGGTCGAAACCGGCTCCAAAATGGACGAGGTTATCTTCGAAGAGTTCAAGGGAACAGGAAACATGGAGTTGCGTTTGTCCCGGTCGCTGGCCGACAAGCGGATCTTCCCAGCGATCGATATTTCCGGGTCCGGAACACGCCGCGAAGAACTTCTCGTGCGCGGCGACGAACTGAAAATCATGTACAAGCTTCGCCGGGTTCTGCACGCGTTGGATCAAACCCAAGCGGTGGAACTGCTCATCAAGAAACTCAAAGAGCACCCGCGCAATGTGGAGTTTTTGTTGTCCGTGCAAAAGACAACACCAGATTCGCTTGCCGACCTCCGCGGAAACGACCACGAAGTCTGAGCCTGTCTTTGATCTCACAGAATTCGCCATAGCCCAAGGGTTTAGGGGTGTGGCGAATTCTGGCACAATAGAGTGTTGCCTCGACGCAGACGTGGCGAGGAACTGTGACTGGTTCACAGCATCGACAGTGATGCTGACCCAGGCACGCCAAACCCAAGGAGAAAACAGTGAAAGCTGACATTCACCCCGAGTACGTGGACACCACGGTCAAATGCACCTGTGGCAATGAGTTCCAGACTCGCAGCACCCAAACCTCCGGCGTGATCAACGCTGACGTGTGCTCAGCATGCCACCCGTTCTACACCGGCAAGCAGAAAATCCTCGACACCGGTGGTCGCGTGGCACGCTTCCAGGCTCGCTACGGCAAGAAGGACTAGCACCCTCCAACGCCGGCCGGTTGCCCGCCCGACAACCTCTCCAGGGGCAGTCGGTGCCAGGTACCGGCCGGCGTTGTTGTTAAATCCTCGAACCAGTTGCCCCTGGTGTGATCCCGCGCGCGGCATGTGTGGTGTGTGTCGTGCCTGTTCAAGGAAGTCCCACGCCCATGTCGAATACATTTGCTGCCGTTGAACCCCTCCTGGGCGAATACGCTGACATTGAAGCGCAACTCTCCGACGCCTCAGTGCACTCTGATCAGGCGCGCGCACGGCAACTGGGCCGCCGCTACGCCGAACTGGGGCAAGTCGTTTCCGCCTACCGGGCATGGCGTTCAGCAACGGATGACCTTGACGCCGCACGCGACATGGCAGAAGAGGACCCCTCATTCGCTGAGGAAATCCCCGCCATGGAACACGCCGCAGCCGAAGCAAGCGAACGACTACGCCGGGTCCTCATCCCCCGCGACCCCGATGATTCTCGTGACGTCATCCTCGAGATCAAAGCAGGGGAGGGCGGCGCGGAATCTGCCCTATTCGCTGCGGACTTACTCCGAATGTACTTACGCTACGCTGAACGCCAAGGGTGGCGGACCGAAATCATTGGCGCCACAGAATCCGACCTCGGTGGCTACAAAGACGTGCAAGTCGCCGTGAAGGCGCGAGGCCAAGTGACACCAGAAGAAGGCGTGTGGGCGCATCTGAAATATGAAGGTGGTGTCCACCGGGTGCAGCGCGTCCCAGTTACTGAATCGCAAGGACGTATCCACACGTCGGCTGTTGGTGTCCTCGTTTTCCCCGAAGTGGAAGACGAAGGCGAACTGGAGATTGACCAAAACGATCTTCGTATCGACGTGTACCGGTCCTCAGGGCCCGGCGGTCAGTCGGTGAACACGACAGACTCAGCTGTCCGCATCACCCACATTCCTACGGGGATTGTTGTGTCTATGCAAAACGAAAAATCCCAACTACAAAACCGGGAACAAGCGATGCGCGTGTTACGTGCCCGCCTACTGGCGGCACGACAAGAAGAAGCCGCAGCCGCAGCGCAGGATATGCGTCGTTCCCAAGTACGCACCGTGGACCGATCCGAACGAATCAGAACCTATAACTTCCCGGAAAACCGCATCGCGGATCACCGTACCGGGTTCAAGTCCTACAACCTTGATCAGGTACTTGATGGGGACGTTCAACCCGTCGTGCAGTCAGCCATTGACGCCGATGAAGCGGCGCGCCTCGCCGCAGCGGGGGAGTAGTCATCGTGTCCGGGACCTCGGCACCCTGGACGAGCGCAACCACCCTGGACGACCTACTGACGCAGCTCACTGCACGCTTCACTGCGGCAGGTATTGAACAAGCCTCGGTGGACGCTCTCCTCCTGGTTGAGCATGTAACTGGTCACGACCGAAGTGACATTCTCCGTCACCGTGTCCTGCGAACCCCGGTTGGTGATCTGACTGGGCGTGACAGTTCCACAGCTCTGACGGCTTTGACGCAGCTCGCGCAACGGCGGGAACACCGTGAACCACTACAACACCTCACCGGGATCGCGTACTTTCGTCGCCTCAGCCTAGAGGTTGGAGCCGGGGTGTTTATCCCACGCCCCGAAACTGAGCTTCTTGCCGAGCATGCCATCACCGAAGCCCACCGCATCGCGGCCAACGGAACGCAGCCGGTGGTGGTTGATCTTTGTACCGGGTCCGGGGCGATCGCTTTAGCGATCGCCACTGAAGTGCCCAGCGCACAGGTGTACGCCGTGGAACTTGATCAGGGCGCTTACACCTGGGCAACCCGGAACAATCACCGCTACGCAGACCCCGTACACTTAACTCAAGGTGATGCCCGAACTGCTTTGTCGCACATGGCTGCCCGTGTCGATATCGTTGTTTCTAACCCGCCCTACATACCATCTGATGCGATCCCACGGGATCACGAGGTTGCCCACCACGACCCCGCAGTTGCGTTGTACGGGTTGGGGGATGACGGTTTAGAGGTTCCTCGTGGTGTCACCATGAATGCTGCGTTGTTGCTTCGACCCCAAGGCCTTTACGTTATGGAACATGCTGATTCTCAGGCAGACGCTGCCCGAGCCATGGTTGATGGCACCACGCTTGGTGGCGACGCAGCTTTTACCTTGGCAAAGACTCACGCTGACTTGACCGGACGCCCCCGAATGGTGTCAGCGAGGCGACAACCCCATCCCGACGTGGAAGGATGACCCGTGACAAGCGCTCTGTGGCCTGCCCATCACTCAGGTGAGTGGGGCAACGCACTTGACGAAGCGATCAATCAACTTCACCGTGGCGCAGTGGTCGTGTTACCCACTGACACGGTGTACGGCATCGGTGCTGATGCTTTTAATCCCAGTGCGGTGAACGCCCTGCTGCGGGCCAAGGGACGCGGGCGGCACATGCCGCCCCCGGTGTTGGTTGCTTCTCCTGCGACTATCGATGCGCTGGCTACGCATGTTCCTGAAGGTGCCCGAGCGTTGGCGGAGCGTTTCTGGCCGGGTGGGTTGACGCTCATTTGTCATGCACAGCCGTCGCTGGCGTGGGATCTGGGGGAGACCCAGGGAACGGTTGCGTTGCGCGTCCCTGATCATCCGACAGCGTTGGCGCTGTTACAGCGCACGGGGCCGCTTGCAGTGTCGTCTGCGAACCGGACCGGCGGTGAAGCAGCGTTGACGGCGCAGCAGGCTCGGGACCAACTGGGCGATTCAGTTGCGGTCTATCTTGATGCCGGTGAGGTTCCTGGTGGTGTTGCATCAACAATTGTTGACGCAACGACGGAGAATCTTCGGTTGATCCGTGCTGGTGCGGTGTCTCTGGAAGAGCTGAGAGCCGTGACATTTGTGCTTGATGTGGGTGAGGAGCTGCCCGATTCTCCAGATGTCAGTGCCACCGACCAGGCCATGACTGCAGGCTCGCCGACGAGTGACAGCCAGGAGCTTAGCGACCAGTGAAGGTCTACGTTCTGGTCATCCTTATTTCCGCGATGGTGACCTACCTTTTTACTCCGTTTGCACGCTGGTTAGCGCTCCGCATTGGGGCCGTCACTGCAGTCCGGGCACGTGATGTCCATTCCATCCCCACACCACGTTTGGGTGGGGCGGCAATGCTCGTTGGAGTGGGGGTGTCTTTTGTTTTTGCCTCTCAAATCCCCTTTTTGCAAGGCATTTTCGCGAAAGATGGGGCGCAGTGTTCGCCTGGGCTTTGTGACTCAGCGTGGGCGATTCTCATTGGTGGGGCGTTTGTGACGCTCTTGGGTGTCGCTGATGATGTGTGGGACCTGGACTGGATGGTGAAGTTTGCTGGGCAAACCATTGCTGCGGGTTTTGTTGCCTGGCAGGGTGTGCAACTCGTGTCATTACCAATTGCTGGGCTGACAATCGGTTCACCACGATCGTCATTATTGGTCACAGTTTTTGTGATTGTGCTGGTGATGAACGCCGTCAACTTTGTCGATGGGTTGGATGGCTTGGCTGCGGGGATTGTGGCGATTGGTGGGTCAGGGTTCTTTATCTACACCTACTTGCTCACCCAGCAAACAAGTCCAGGGTCGTACGCGTCAGTCGCTATTACTGTGCTTGCGGCGGTCATTGGGGCATGTCTAGGATTTTTGCCCCACAATTTCCATCCCGCAAAGATCTTCATGGGGGACTCAGGGTCTATGCTCTTGGGGTTCCTCATGGCGTCCGCCTCAATTCTTGTTGCGGGGCAGATTGACCCCTCTCAGGTCACGGTCGGTGAAGCGATCCCTGCGTACGCACCGTTGTTGTTGCCTGCGGCTGTTCTCATCTTGCCACTCGCGGACATGTCGATGGCAGTATTACGGCGACTCGCAGCAGGAAAGTCCCCTTTTGCCCCGGATCGACTGCACATTCACCACCGCCTGCTTGGGTTAGGACACAGTCACATGCATGCCGTCATCGTCATGTACATGTGGAGTGCGGTGTTCGCATTTGGTGGAGTTGCGTTGTTCCTTATTCGTTTCCAAGTGATGGCCATCATTGGTGCTGTTGCGATTGCCGCCATGATCGTGGTGACACTGTGGCCACGCATTGTGAAGAGGCGTCAACGACCACACATTCCTGCTGTGAAAGGATGACTGTATGACTGAGCAAACCCCGAGAGATGACCAGGCCCCTCATCGAGCTGATGTGCCACAGCATGGTGGAGACGAGGCGGGCAGTGATGTGCCTGAGGTGATGCGGGGGCTTCCAGTTGTTCCGCACCACGTCAACAAAGATGTGTTCCGGATGTCGTTGAAGGCACTGATCGTGCTTCTTAGCGCGCTCACTGTGCTCGGTATCCCCTTGGGTTGGGTGATTGCTGGCGGTCCCGGTGTGTGGGGAGCGGTCCTGGGAGTGGTGGTTGCACTCATTTTCTCAGGAACGACTATTTGGTCGATGCTCTACACCGCAGATAAAGATCCGAACATGACCATGGCAGTTGTCCTTGGTGCGTGGCTCGCCAAGATGGTGCTCTTCCTCATAATTCTTGTTGTACTCCGTGAACAGGACTTTTATCATCGAGCTATTTTCGCTGTTGTCGTTCTGATCGGTGTCATTGGTAGTGCAATACTCGACATGTGGGCAGTCTCCAAGGGACGTACGCCCTATGTCACCCCCCAAAACCGTGATTTGTGATAGGAATCACCTACCGAATCTCCTCAGTGTTCTCACCACCTCACCACCACCACAATCGCGATGTAGTGGGGGATGAACTGGGGAATTCCATGACGAAAGGAGCGAACCGCGAGGGGTGCTGGCACTGCCACTCCCTGAACGGGCCGTGATTTTCATCCACGTCATGGGATAAGATTCTTGCGATCCATAACGGACAGGCACACCCCGCATTCGACGTCGCCGTCGTGTGCTTGCCCTGTGCCATGACAACCGGGAGATTACACTGTCCATCCAAGCGACGACTCAGTATCTCGCCGCGTCTGGTGACGAAGGCGGGTTCCACCCACCCACCATCGGGGAGTTCTTTCCGAACGCCATCGTCGAATTCGGTTCCTTTGAGTTCAACCGCATCCACCTGGTGCGCATCATTGCAGCCGTCGTTCTCATCACCCTGTTCACACTGGCCGCACGCCGTGCGACCCTTGTTCCAGGACGCGCTCAGAACATCGCCGAAATGGCATTGGACTTCGTGCGAGTGAACATCGCCGAAGAAATCCTTGGTCACAACGCGCGCAAATATGTTCCCATGCTCACCACGATGTTCTTCGCAATTCTTGTGTTCAACATCACTGGTGTGATCCCACTGCTCAACATTGCAAGCACCTCACTCGTGGCTATGCCCGTGGTCCTTGCACTGTGGACGTTCTTCGTTTACTTCGGAGCAGGAGTGAAGAAATTTGGGATCGGTGGTTACCTGAAGAACTCTTTGTTCCCCCCAGGTATTCCTCCCTTCCTCTACATCCTCATCACGCCTATCGAGATTCTCCAGGTTTTCCTGTTCCGGCCGCTCACCTTGGCTTTGCGTCTTACCGCCAACATGATCGCAGGGCACCTGCTCCTCGTACTCTGCTTTGGCGCAACCCACTTCTTCTTTCTTGAAGCGGCGGGTGCCATGAAGGGACTTGCAGTCGTGTCCTTGACCGCAGGTCTCGCGTTCACACTTTTTGAAATCCTTGTTGCAGCACTTCAGGCCTATGTCTTCACGCTTCTGTCTGCGGTGTACATCAGCATGGCGATTGAAGAGGAACACTAACCACGTACCAACCTGAGGATTGGGCCTACTACAGCACATGACTCAGTGATTGCCCTTGCTCTTCATAGTCTGGGGCTGTCAGTTCGCAGCACAATTACCACGAGTTCAAACACGACACCCGCACCTCGCGGGTGCCTAACGGAAGGAATCCCCCCGTGGACACAACGACAACTCTTGCAGAGATCAACGGTTCCATTTCGGTCATCGGTTACGGTCTGGGTACTCTTGGCCCAGGTATCGGTTTGGGTATCCTCATCGGTAAGACTGTTGAAGGCATGGCTCGCCAGCCTGAAGTTGCCGGCCAGCTTCGTACCACCATGTTCATTGGTGTGGCGTTCGTTGAGCTCCTCGCTCTCCTTGGCTTCGTGGCTGGGTTCCTCTTCCAATGAGCACACTCACCACAACCACAGCCGTTCTCGCGGCAGGGGGTGACGAGGTGTCTGGGATTGATCTCTTCATCCCGCCGCTGTACGACATTGTCGGATCTGCACTTGTTTTGCTGATCATCGGCGCTTACTTCTACAAGGTCATCCTCCCCAAGTTCAACGCCGTTCTCGACGAACGAACAGCGAAGATCGAAGGCGGGATCCACCAAGCCGAACGGGCACAAGAAGAAGCAGACAAGCTCCTTGCTGAGCACCGTCAGCTTCTCACTGAAGCTCGCGCAGAAGCAGGTGCAGTTCGAGAAGCAGCTCGGACAGAGGCAGCCCAGATCAAAGCGGAAGCTCAAGCTCAAGCAAACGCCGACGCGGAACGTATCCTCGAGAACGCCAAACGCCAGATCGACGCTGAACGCCAAGCGGCAGCCGTGTCCCTGCGAAATGACGTAGGTGCGCTGGCCACCGACCTTGCATCCAAAATTGTCGGAGAGGCCCTCGACGACGTCGCACGCCAGTCGCGTGTCGTGGAGCGTTTCCTTGACGATTTGGAAAGTTCGACGGTCACCACCACAGCAAAGGGGAAGTGATGCGAGGGACCAGCCAGGCGTCACTCACAGCAACACGCGAACAGGTGGAACGCCATATCGCGGACGCCGGTGCGGACGCGGTGCTCATCGGGGAGCAGTTATACTCCTTCGTTGACGCGCTTGACGCATCAGGCGCGCTGCGCAGGGCTCTGGCTGATCCGTCACGGCTCCCCGCCGACAAGGCCACTCTTGTGCGTGACCTCCTCGGGGACCAAGCAGACGAGCGGACCGTAGCCATTCTCGTGGCCACCGTCTCGCAACGGTGGTCGGCAGAGAAAGACCTTGTTGAGGCAATCGATATCCTCGCCACCGACGCGATACTTGCTGCGGCTGAATCGCGGGGAACACTAGAAACAGTAGAAGGTGAGATCTTCGCAATCACCCGCTCAATGAGTGGGCAGCGCGAAGTGCGTCGCATCCTGTCGGACGTCACCGTGTCGACACAGCGTCGTATCGGTTTGCTTGACTCGATCTTGGCAGGCCGTGTTGACCCAGTGACACAACGGCTCGCACAACGTGCAGCTGTGTCGCCGCGAGGTGACGTGTTTGTCACTCGGTTAGCGCGCATCGGTGATCGAGCCGCCGAACGTCGCCAGCGCACAATTGCCACAGTCACTGTCAGCGCTCCCCTGAGCGCAGCACACATGGAACGTTTGGAACGTGTGCTGACAACGTCCTACGGCAAACCCATGCACCTGAACATCACCGTCGACCCAGATGTTGTCGGTGGTATCCGCATTCAGGTAGGAGCTGACGTGATCGATTCGACAGTTCTTGCCCGACTCACCCAGGTACAGCGTAGGCTGGCCGGTTAACAAGCCCCGTAAATCTTTGCCGGCCATGCGCCGGTAACCATGGACAGACAGTTGGCCGCCCTGCGGTCACGACAGGAGTAAAGCTAATGGCTGAGCTGACGATCCGGCCGGAGGAAATCCGCGCCGCCCTGGACAGCTTCGTGAAGTCCTACGAGCCTGCACAAGTCGTTACCGAAGAGGTCGGGCGAGTCTCGCTCGCCGGTGACGGTATCGCCCAGGTTGAAGGTCTTCCGGGCGCAATGGCAAACGAGCTGTTGCAGTTCGAAGATGGAACGTTAGGTCTCGCACTGAGCCTCGACGTTCGTGAAATCGGTGTGGTGATCCTTGGTGAGTTCACCGGCATCGAAGAAGGTCAAGAAGTTCGCCGCACAGGCGAAGTCCTCTCCGTCCCAGTAGGGGATGGATACCTGGGACGTGTGGTGGACCCACTAGGTACCCCCATTGACGGACTTGGCGAAGTTGCCACCGTTGGTCGCCGCGCACTGGAGCTTCAGGCACCTGGCGTTATGCAGCGTAAGTCCGTGCACGAGCCACTGCAAACTGGGCTGAAAGCCATCGACTCAATGATTCCTATTGGTCGAGGACAACGCCAGTTGATCATTGGTGACCGTCAGACCGGAAAAACCGCGATCGCGGTGGACACGATCATCAACCAGAAAGCGAACTGGGAAACCGGTGACCCGACCAAGCAAGTGCGCTGCATCTACGTTGCAGTGGGTCAAAAGGGTTCCACGATCGCAGCAGTTCGAGGCGCACTCGAAGACGCCGGCGCACTCGAATACACCACCATCGTTGCAGCTCCAGCATCTGACCCTGCTGGGTTCAAATACTTGGCACCCTACACCGGATCTGCCATTGGTCAGCACTGGATGTATGAGGGTAAACACGTCCTCATCGTGTTCGATGACCTGTCCAAGCAGGCGGAAGCCTACCGTGCTGTGTCGCTACTTCTTCGCCGCCCACCAGGGCGTGAAGCGTACCCCGGTGACGTCTTTTACTTGCACTCTCGCCTTCTTGAGCGTTGTGCCAAGCTGTCAGACGAGCTCGGTGCCGGGTCCATGACGGGACTTCCCATCATTGAGACCAAAGCAAACGACGTGTCGGCATACATCCCGACCAACGTCATTTCGATCACCGACGGTCAGATCTTCCTGCAATCGGACCTCTTCAACGCAAACCAGCGCCCGGCGGTGGACGTCGGTATTTCCGTGTCCCGTGTGGGTGGGTCAGCACAGACGAAGGCCATGAAGAAGGTATCGGGAACACTCAAACTTGAGTTGGCTCAGTACCGTTCTTTGGAAGCTTTTGCGCTCTTTGCATCCGACCTGGACGCTGCATCCAAAGCGCAGTTGACACGTGGTGCGCGGCTCATGGAGCTTCTCAAGCAAGGGCAGTACACGCCGTACCCCTCAGAGGACCAGGTTGTGTCTATCTGGGCGGGAACCCACGGCAAGTTGGACGATGTCCCCGTCGACGATGTCCTCCGTTTCGAATCTGAACTGCTCGAGCACCTGCGTCGCAACACTGATGTGCTCTCCACAATCGCGCAGACAAACGACTTCAACAAGGACACAGAGTCCGCGCTTGGAGACGCGATTGATGCATTCCGCAACCAGTTCATCAAGGGTGATGGTGAAGCACTCGTTGATGCAGAGGCGGAAGAAGAGGCGACAGCAGAGGTAGAGCAGGAAAAGATCGTCCGTTCGAAGAAGGCGTGATCCGTGGCAGGCAACCAGCGTGTCTATAAAGCGCGCATCAAGTCGACCCAGTCGCTGAAGAAGATCTTCCGCGCTATGGAGTTGATCGCAGCGTCGCGTATCGGTAAAGCCCGTGCGCGTGTCGCTGCGACTGTTCCCTACGCTGACGCGATCACCCGCGCAGTGGGAGCCGTGGCGACACACTCAGCGACCGATCACCCCCTCACCTCAGAACGTCATGACACGAACCGGGTTGCGGTCCTTGTCATCACTGCGGACCGTGGGATGGCAGGGGCCTACTCGGCCAGTGCACTGCGAGAAGCAGAAACGCTCATTGAGCGTTTGACCGATGAGGGCAAAGAGGTTGACCTGTACGTCGCTGGGCGGCGTGGGGTGAGCTTCTACCAGTTCCGGGACCGAGAGATGGTCAAGACCTGGACCGGTGCCTCTGACTCGCCCACCGTTGACATCGCCGAGGACATGGCGGACACGTTGTTGTCAGCTTTCCTTGCCGATGCCAACAAAGGTGGTGTGTCAGCGCTCCACGTGGTGTACACGCAGTTTGTCAACATGGTGACCCAGCGTCCCCGTGTGGTGCGGTTACTCCCGTTGGAAGTTGTTGATGCTCCTGATGAATCGGATGAACCTGTCGAGGCATATCCGCTGTATGACTTTGAGCCATCAGCTGAGGAAGTGTTGGATGCGCTTTTGCCGCGGTACGTGCGAAGCAGGATCTTTAGCTTCATCTTGGAAGCTTCTGCATCCGAACTCGCGGCACGTCAAAGTGCGATGCACACGGCAACTGACAACGCCCAGGAACTGATCAAGACCTACACCAGGCTTGCGAACTCGGCACGTCAAGCAGAGATCACCCAGGAAATCAGCGAGATCGTGTCCGGTGCGGACGCACTTGCAGGCTCCTAACGCCCGGGTATGACCATGACCCGGACCCTAAGACAAGGACAACCCACAGACCTGGTTGGACACGAGTCCACCAGAGTGAAGCGAGGCCAGTCATGACTGCCACCACAGTCGAAGCAACGCCCGGCACCAGCTCGGGCCCAGCCGTGGGCCGTATCGCCCGCGTCATTGGTCCTGTCGTGGACATTGAGTTCCCGGCAGAGGCCATTCCCGAGATCTACAACGCACTGACTGTTGAGATCGATTTGTCGGCTCAGGGTGAAGGCGAAAAATCCTTCACAATGACTCTTGAGGTTGCTCAGCACCTCGGTGATTCACTCGTGCGCGCAATTGCACTGAAGCCCACTGATGGACTTGTGCGTGGTGCAGCAGTGACAGACACCGGCGCTCCGATTTCTGTTCCCGTTGGTGATGTCACCAAGGGGCACGTCTTCGATGTCACCGGTGAAGTTCTCAACCTTAAAGAGGGCGAGAAACTTGAGATCACCGAGCGTTGGCCAATTCACCGCAAACCGCCAGCATTCGATCAACTTGAGTCCAAGACTCAAATGTTCGAAACCGGTATCAAATCAATCGACCTTTTGACCCCTTACGTCCAGGGTGGAAAGATTGGTCTGTTTGGTGGTGCTGGTGTGGGCAAGACCGTCCTCATCCAGGAAATGATCTACCGTGTGGCCAACAACCACAACGGTGTGTCTGTGTTTGCTGGGGTGGGTGAGCGTACCCGTGAAGGCAACGACCTCATCGACGAAATGACAGAATCTGGTGTGATCAAGCAGACCGCGCTTGTGTTTGGTCAAATGGATGAACCACCAGGCACGCGTCTTCGTGTCGCGCTGTCAGCGTTGACCATGGCGGAATACTTCCGGGACGTTCAAAAGCAGGATGTGTTGCTCTTCATTGACAACATCTTCCGTTTCACCCAGGCTGGTTCTGAGGTGTCCACCCTTCTTGGGCGTATGCCATCAGCTGTGGGGTACCAACCAAACTTGGCTGACGAGATGGGTATGCTCCAAGAGCGCATCACCTCAACTCGTGGTCACTCCATCACGTCACTGCAGGCCATCTATGTTCCAGCTGATGACTACACTGACCCCGCACCGGCAACGACCTTCGCGCACTTGGACGCCACCACAGAGCTGTCCCGTGAAATCGCATCCCGTGGGTTGTACCCAGCGATCGATCCACTTGCCTCAACCTCGCGCATCCTTGACCCACGTTACGTGGGTAAAGAACACTACGAGGTAGCAACGCAAGTGAAGTCCATCCTTCAGCGCAACAAAGAACTCCAGGACATCATCGCGATCCTTGGTGTTGATGAGTTGTCTGAAGAAGACAAGACCATCGTGTCGCGCGCACGCCGTATTCAACAGTTCTTGTCACAGAACACCTACATGGCCACTCAGTTCACCGGTGTTCCAGGCTCGACTGTTCCCATGTCTGAAACCATTGAAGCGTTCAAAGGCATCGCTGAAGGGAAGTACGACCACATCGCTGAGCAGGCGTTCTTCAACATTGGTGGTCTGGAAGACCTCGAGCGCAACTGGTCTCGTATCCAGAAGGAATACGGCCTGTGACCTGCACGTGCGGTGTTCGTTCCGTCCTAGGTGAGGAGTTCAAGTGGCAGTGTTGACAGTTGACGTTGTCGCAGCTGACCGCAAAGTGTGGTCAGGTGACGCATCGCTCGTAAGCGCACCGGCAGCGGATGGAGAGATCGGTATTCTTGCCGGGCACTCCCCGATCCTGTCGGCGCTCACAGCAGGGACGGTCCGGGTTTCAGCGAACAACGGTGTCACCCACAAGTTCACGGTCAGCGGCGGGTTCTTATCCGTTGACCAAGACGTGGTGACAGTTGTTGTTGATGAGGCAACAGTCGTGTCGGATCACGACGCGAAGTAGAAGTACACGATCAGCCGTGGGTACCATCGGGTGGATCATCATCACGCTTCTTGTCTGCGTGTGTGGTGGTGCGCTCTGGGGGTACCTGCGGCTGCGTCGTTTATCGCGCCAGGTCGGAGTCTTTGATTGCGCGTGGCGGGCACATAGCGGTCCCGCTGTTTCCCGAGCTGGGGGTGGCGAGCACTGGGCGCAGGGGTTAGCGGAGTACCGAACAGAGGAACTGGTGTGGTGGCGACTATACTCACTGTCATTAACCCCCCAGGAACGCTGGTCTCGTCAAGGCTTTGACATCACAGGTCGTGTGCCACTTGATCAAGCTGACTTACCCGGCTTGTATCTTGTTCAATGCCGCCAAGGGGCGGATAGTTTTGAACTGATGATGTCAGCGGAGGCGTATCATGGGTTGTCGTCGTGGACAGAGTCAGGTCCTCCCATGACGCGTGGCTTTGTTGTGTAACCCGTGAACCAGGAGTGTGTGTGCGTTTAGTTGTCGCAGAGTGCCAAGCCCATTACAGCGGGCGGTTGGCCGCACATTTACCGCGAGCGCGTCGTCTCATTGTGGTGAAGGCCGATGGTTCGGTGTTGCTCCATTCTGATGGGGGCTCGTACAAACCTCTCAACTGGATGAGCCCTCCATGTTCGATGGCCGTTCGTGAGCCTGACGATCTCCAAAAGGAACGTGGAGTGACTGAGGTGTGGCGAGTCCAGCACTCAAAAGCAGACGATCGTCTCGATATTGAAATTTTTGATGTTCACCACGATTCTGCACATGAATTAGGTGTGGACCCAGGGTTAGTGAAGGACGGCGTAGAAGCCCATCTGCAACGGATGCTTGCTGAGCAAATTGACCTGGTTGGTCCAGGACATACCCTCATTCGCCGGGAATACCCCACGGCCATTGGGCCGGTCGATATTCTTGCCCGCGATGCACACGGCGCAACAGTCGCCATCGAAATTAAACGCCGCGGTGACATTGATGGGGTCGAACAGTTAACCAGATACGTGGAACTGTTGAACCGCGACCCATTACTCACACCGGTCCGCGGTGTGTTTGCGGCCCAGGAAATCAAACCGCAAGCCAGGGTTCTTGCCATTGATCGCGGTTTCACCTGCCTCACTCTCAACTATGAGGAAATGAAAGGCTACGACGACGTGGATTCTCGGCTTTTCTGATTCTTGAACCATGACCACGGGCGGCCGCACATGTGCGGCCGCCCGTGGTTGTTGACCAGGCACAATCACGGGGAGAACACACTCTCTTTTCGTGATGTTACCTGTCGAGGCCACCCGGTATGGGCGCGCGCACGAATCTGAGGAAGGTGAGAAGTCGTGTGCGGCGTCAAGGGGAAGACGGTGGCCTGTGGGGGTGAGGGCTAGTCGGCGTGGAACGTGATCGTGTTGACCCGTACGTTGCCGGTGACTGTGATGCGTAGCGTGCCATGCGCTGTGGGGGGATTGGTGTCGAGCAGCGGGAGGTTCACTGCGTGCCACGTGTACCTGTCAGTGCAGGTGGGGCGCTCATGTGTGGTGGTCCACTGCAGTGGTGGTGTGTCGTTATCAATGCAGTGCAGGCTCACCGTTCCCAGTTCACCGGGGCCCAGCCCAGACAGGTGAGCGGTCACCGCGGTCACGTTCGTGAACGCGACGTTATGGAAATCGATGCTGCCTTGTGTGAACCCGTGGGCGGGTGCAACACAGTCACCAGACAGGAGGGTGGTGTTTGACAGCCGCACTCGGTGAGGGTCATCAAAGTCGATGGCCCGTAACGTCGTAGCAGCCAAGGTGAGAGGCGCATCGTCACAGTCAAGTGATAGGTGGGTGACAATGCGACGGGTCCGTGAGGTGCCCACCCACACGTCGTAGTCACCGCCGGTGACGAATGCGTGTGTGCGAGTGTCCCAGGTAGCGAATGCTTCTGGGTTGAGAGGCACGGTCACCGTTGTGCTGTCGCCTGGGGTGAGGGTTGCTCGTGTGTATCCGGCGAGGCGTCGGGCTGGTGGGGTGGAGCGCACGTGGGGGGCCCAGGTCTGTCCGGTGTACACCTGGACGAGTTCGTGGGCGGTGCGCTCACCGGTGTTGGTGATTGTCACGGTGGCGTGTGTGGGTGCGCTGGTTGTTGCGCCATCGGTGTTGGTGACGAGGGTCAGGTCACTGTAGGCGATGGTGGTGTAGGTCAGACCGGCACCAAAGTCGAACAGTGGTTCGCAGGGATTATACCAGTAAGTTCCCTGTGAAGCGATGATGTCGTAGTTGAGGATGTGGGGTGGGCAGGTGTCATCGGTGACCCATTCTTGGGCCAGCCTGCCCCAGGGTTCGTGATCTCCAACGAGGATGTCGGTGATGCCGTGCCCGAGTTCTTGACCTGCATGGCTGGACCAGATGATCGCGTCGGCTTCGTCAGCGATTGGCCCGAGCGTGTACGGGTAGGATGACATGATCGCAAGGGTTGTGGGGGTGTGTGCCTGCGTGACGATGCGCCACAACTGTTGCGCTGATGCCGGGAGTTCCAGGGTGGGGCGGTCTTCGGTTTCTCGGCCGTGGAGGTGGGGGTCGTTGCCCACGGCCACGATGACGTGGTTGGCGTTGTGCACGAGGGCGGACACCGCCAGGGCTCCTGATTCCACTGTGTGTCGGGTGAAGCGTTCAGCGGCTGCGGGGTCGGTGGTGTCGGCGACGAGCAGGTGGGAGCCGTGTTGGACGCGCACCCATTTGCCGGAGCCTCGGTGAAGCAGGGAGATTGTGTGGTCTGCGTGTTCGTGGAGTTGGAAGGCTTCTTGGGCGACCCAACCTCCGATGCGGGTGGCGTGTGCGTCGAGGATCCAGTTCGCACCGCCCAGGTAGCGTGTGGTGGCACGTGATCGCAGGGTGATTACTCCCTGGCCCCATTCACCCATTTCCCAACTGGTGGTGTCATTCAGTGTGCGTGCGGTCGCATCGACAGTTCCTTGCTGCGTGGTGGTCACGTATCCGCGTGCGGTGGGGGACCACAGGGCGATGGTGTCCCACCCGCTGTGAGTGGTGACGGTGGTGTCACCGAACCGGTCGCGCAGGCCTTGGGCGAGAGTCACCGTGTAGGGAGGGGTGCCGGAGTACCAGTCAGTGACGGTGTGGTCGGCAAAGGGACCAACCACGGCAAGCGAGGTGGGGCGTAGGGGAAGGGTCTCGTTGTTTTTGAGAATCACGACGTTTTTTGCGGCTGCTTCTCGGGCGAGTGCCTGGTGTTCGGGGGTGTTGATGTCGTTGGCGGTGATATGTCCATAGGGGTTCTCGGTGCGGAACTCGCCGGTCAGCGCTCGGAGGTAGAGGAGGCGGTAGGCAGCTTGGGTGATGTGTTCTTCGGTGATGAGGCCCTGGTCAAGGGCTGCGGTGAGACGGTCAATGGTGGGTTGGTTGTTGCGGTCGTTGTCAGTGAAGGAGTCGATTCCGGCGTGAAGCATTGCGGCGTGGGACTCGATGTGGGTGGGGAGGTAGCGTTCGCCCTCGACAACGTTGGTGGGGGCAGCGGCATCTGACACGACGGCGATGGGGTGGGGGGACCAGGTGCGGAGCGTGTCAAGGAGGTCTTTGGCGAGGTGGTTGGGCCGTTCATTGACAAGGTTGTAGGACGGCATGACTGCGCCGATTGTGCCGGCGGCCAGGGGGCGTCGGAAGGCGGGGTATTCATATTCTTCGAGGACTCGGGGGCGCATGTCGGATGAGGTGACGGCGCGGTCAATTTCGTTGTTGTAGGCCAGGAAGTGTTTCAGGGTGGGGACGGTGGTCCACACGGTGGGGTGCTGCCCGCGCAGGCCTTGGGTGTATGCGATGGCGCAGTCAGCGGTGAGGTGGGGGTCTTCGGAGTATCCTTCTTCGTTGCGTCCCCATAGGGGGTGGCGTAGCGGGTTCACGACTGGCGCCCAGACGTTGAGTGAGACTGTTGGGTTGATGGCGTGGTGTGCGCGTACTTCAGTGGCGACGGCTGTTCCGATGCGAGTGATGAGGTCGGTGTCCCAGGTGGCGGCGAGTCCAATGGGTTGTGGGAAGGTGGTTGCTTCACCGAGCCACGCCACACCGTGGAGGGCTTCTGTTCCGGTGGTGAAGGGGGCGAGACCTGCGTGGTCGATGGCAGGTTGTGCTTGGTGGAGCAGAGAGATTTTCTCGGTGATGGTGAGTTGGTCGACAATGGTGGTGGCGTCGTGGTGGGCACGGTCATGAGCGGTCTGTGGCGACTGTGAAGGGGTCACGATGGGCTCTCGCTTGGGGTGTTGTGTGGTGGTGAATGAACGATGTGGTGTGCGCGGGCGTCGTTGGGCGCGGCACATCCTGCGAGCACTGATGCTACTCGAAACGGTTCGACATCGCTATGGTTGCCGCTATCGTAGCGCGTTGATGGCATCTTGTGCAGGGGCAGTCTATGAAACATAACGGTTTGGTGCTGGATCAGGGAAAACTGGTTGACAGTCTTGCCGCGCGCGTGTGAGGTGCGCTAGAGTCCCACTATCGAATCGCTTCGACGGATGAAGTGATTCACCTCAAGCACATCAGTGCTGCGTATCCACAACGAAGTGAAGGACGCTCATGAACACCCAGCGAGAAGGATCAGGATTGCTGAACGCGCCCATCAACAGGCGCTCATTCCTTGGCCTACTGGCGGCGGGGGCAGCCACCATTGGTGTGCCGTCTCTGCTCGCATCGTGTGCCCAAAATGAACCCCTGCCCGGTGACTCCACAACTGGCGGAGGTGGAACACCAACCGCCACCTCAGATGGATCCATTGCCCCCAGCTACCAGCCCATCCAATACGTCGAGCCAGACTTCCCGTCAGTGAACGGAACCCTGCCGGGGTACACGAGCCGTCCAGAACTGGTGCAGGCTTACGATGCGCCCCCGGGAAGTGGTGTCACCATTACCGCCGCAGCACCCACCTGGTCGCCCATCCCTGACACCACAGGGCAGTACTTCACCGCTGTCAACGACGCTATCGGCAACACCATCGATCTGAACCTCCTGTCCGGAAACGACATCTGGGACATTGCGCAAACACGGCTTGCTGACGCAAACTCCCTTCCCGACTGGTTCGCACTGCCAACCTGGACCGTGTCCGGTAACGCAAAATTCGGTTCCGAGATCGCCCCCGCCGTCTTTGAAGACCTCACCCCACACCTCACCGGGGACAACGTCCTGACCTACCCCCACCTGGCGAATATTCCCACCGAAGCATGGATGAACTCCAGCTGGGAAAACAAAATCTACGCCATCCCCATGCCAGGTGGTGCGCTCGACATGACCTACTTCTACCGCAAAGATCTCCTGGCAGACAAAGGCATCACCGAGGTTGCGCCGACCACCATCGACGACCTCTTCGCCCTGTACAAAGAAATCAACGACCCAGGCGCTGGACGCTACGCCACCCTCAACCCATGGACCGCGCTGACGAACATTGCGTTTGGAGTGCAATCCGGGTGGACAGTCATCGACGGCAAGGTTGTCCACCGCATGGAAACTGACAACTACTTCGACTGCCTGGAATTTGTGGCCAAATGCTACAAAGAAAACCTCGTCCACCCTGACGACGCTGCAGGCCGTCAAACATTCCTTGACGGAAACGTGTACTTCAACGGAGACGGACTCGGAGGCTGGCGTGAAATGGTCGCCAGCCAAGTCGGTGTGAACGACTCCTTCGAGATGGACGCAGTTGTACCGTTCGACTACAAAGGCGGCGACCCGGTGTACTGGCGCGCAGCCCCCGCATCCTTCTGGTCCTTCATCAAAAAAGGAATCGGCGAGGAGAAGATCGCAGCCATCCTCGCATCGGCAGATTTCCTTGCGGCACCGTACGGAACAACAGAATACGACCTGGTCGCCAACGGTGTCGAAGGCGTACACTACAACCTCGGTGACGCGGGCGAACCCGTCAAAACCGAACTCGGCAACACCGAAGTGGTCCCTTCCTACATGTTCCTGGCCTCACCTCCCGGTGTTGCCGCCGACTTCCAATACCCCGGATACGTGGAGTCCTACTCCGCCTACTCAGCAGCAGCAGGACAATACATTCAGTCCTCACCATTCCTGGGCATCAACGTTGTGGTACCAGACGAATACCGTGACATCGAAGCCGGAATCTCCGACCTGGAAACCGAAGTGCAACGCGGACGCGCATCCATCGACGTCATGCGTGAACGCGTCGACCAATGGCGCAAAGACGGTGGCGACGCACTACGCGACTACTACAAGAACATTCTCGACGAACTACCTGCGTGACATCCGTCAACGAGGCCGACACAACGTCCTCGACACACGGGGCGCCCACACAGATGGGCGCCCCGGTGCGGGGACTGGGGGACGAGGTATGACCACCACCCACCACGAACCCTACGCGGGAGACATCCCTGTTCGTAGGATGACCCTGTGGCAAAAAATCGTGCGAGATCGCACATTCATTATCATGACGATCCCAGCGGTCGTCCTCATCATTGTCTTCAACTACATCCCGATGATCGGGAACATTGGAGCCTTCCAGGACTACAACCCATACGGCGGCATCACTGGAAGCCCTTGGGTAGGGCTTGAGAACTTCCTCGACGTCCTCACCTCAGCGTCCTTCGCCAACGCGCTGAAAAACACCCTGCTTATCACAACGTTCTCGTTGCTGTTCTACTTCCCAGTTCCTATCTTCCTCGCGGTACTCATGAACTCGATTTTGAGTACCAAAGTGCGAACCGTGGTGCAGTCAGTCATCTACCTCCCGCACTTCTTCTCCTGGGTACTTGTCATCACGATCTTCCAACAATTCGTTGGTGGCGCCAGCCCACTATCCCAATGGATGATCCGCAACGGGGACGCCCCCTTGCAGATCATGACCAACCCGGACACGTTCATCGCACTGGTGACTACCCAAGCGATCTGGAAAGACGCAGGGTGGGGCATGATCATCTTCCTGGCAGCACTGTCCACCGTGAACCCGTCGCTGTACGAAGCCGCCGTTGTTGATGGCGCCGGGAAAATGCGCCGCCTATGGCACATCACGCTGCCAGCACTCCGACCCGTCATTGTCCTGCTTCTCATTTTGCGTCTCGGGGACGCCCTCAACGTTGGGTTCGAGCAAATGTATCTGCAACGTGATGCCGTCGGCTCTGGAGCATCCGATGTCCTTGACACCTTCGTGTACTTCGAAGGTATTCAATACTCCAAATGGGGATTTGCGCTCGCAGCTGGGCTGATGAAAGGTATCGTGGCGCTCCTCCTTGTTCTTGGGGCCAATAAACTCGCTCACCGTATGGGTGAAGCCGGCGTCTACCAGAAGGCGGGATAACAGTGTCTGTCGAACTGTCACAAGCGGCCCGCGGTCCGCAGAAAGTCTTCACACCTGCAGAGATTGCTGCGCTTCCCATCGACCACCGCATCGATGGGATCCCCAACCAGCGCCGTCACCGCAACGCCAACAGACCAGTATGGGAGGAAAGCCCATCGACATGGGGGATGATCGGAAAGTTCCTCATCCTCACCGTGGTTGTCGGGCTTGTTGCGATCCCCATGTGGGGGATTGTGGTGACCTCGTTGTCTGATGCAAAGACCGTGCAAGAAGCCGGTGGTTTGGTGCTGTTCCCCAAGGGCATCACGTTCGCGTCCTACGCGCAATTACTGTCGGGTGGGGTTGTTGCTCAAGCTGCGTGGGTCTCAGTCATTGTTACCGTGACTGGAACGGTGATAGCCACTGTTGTTTCAGCGTTGGCTGCCTACGGGTTGTCTAAACCTGGCACCGCATTACACCGGCCTATTTTGTTCCTCTTCATCATTACGATGTTCTTTTCCGCTGGGCTGATCCCCACATATTTGTGGATTTCCTCGTTGGGTCTGCGCAACAGTTTGTGGGCGCTCATTTTGCCCACCTGTATTTCTGCGTTCAACCTGCTCATTATGCGGAACTTCTTCATGGGGATTGACACCGGCATCATCGAAGCAGCCCGTATTGATGGCGCATCAGAATGGAAAATCCTCTTCTCCATTGTGATGCCCATGTCCAAGGCAGTCACTGCCGTGATCGCGCTCTTTTACGGGGTGGGGTTCTGGAACGCGTTCTTCAACGCGGTGCTCTACATTGATGACTCGTCCAAGTGGCCATTGCAAATGGTGCTCCGCCAGTATGTGCTTCAAGGGCAGTCTATTCCGGGAGTTGACTTCACGGTCGCTCAGGGACAGCTGAACTCAGTGTCGATCAAAATGGCCATCATGGTGTTGGCGGTGCTCCCCATCCTTATCGTGTACCCATTCGTGCAAAAGCACTTCACCAAGGGTGTCATTTTTGGTGCGATCAAGGGGTAGTCGCTCGATGCACTTATTCATACTGTGGGGCCAGGTCTGATGACCTGGCCCCACAGTGTTGATGGGGTGGGAATACGCACCGATCCCTGCAGTGAATGCGCTAGGGGGCAACAGGCGCGCTGTGAGGCGCTGCAGTGGTTGCCCGTTGAGTGAGCTCAGCGGCGAGTAGTCGCGTTTCGGCTGGTTGTTCGGGGTCGTTGAGGCGTTGAATGGCCATGTCAACGGCGACTTTCCCAATGGCTGTTGCGGGGATGGTCACTGAACTCAGTGGTTGAGGCTGGGAAGTGGCAAGGTGTTGGGGGCAGATTGCGACAATGGACATGTCGTCCGGGATGGAAAGCCCCCGGTCACGCAGGGCAGCAACCACGTGTGGTAGCGCTGCTTCGTTATGGACAATGAGCCCGGTCGTGTCAGGGTGGGTGCTCAGGATAGTGGCTACCGCGGTGCGTGCGCCAACTTCTGATGCTTCGCAGGCAATTGCGTGCAGGCTAATGTCCCGGGCGTTTGCTTCATAAGTGGCCCCAGATAAGGTGCGGTCCCAAAACGAGGTATGTCGTTTCCACACAGCTTCGGGTGCACCGAGCATCGCGAGAGAGGTGTGGCCCAATTGAGCGAGGTGGCGAACGGTTGCTGTGCCCGCCCCAAAGAAATCAAGGTCGACGCAGGAGAGCCCGGAACTGTCGCGCGGCAGGCCGATGAGCACAGCTGGTTGTCGTGCTTGAGCGAGTAAGGGGATACGAGGGTCGTCTTCTTCGATGTCCATGGCGATGATCGCATCGACCATCGAACCAGAGGAGACGCGGTCGATTCCGGTGGCGTCATCTTGGGTGAGGAGGAGCACGTCGTAGTTGTGGGTGCGTGCTGCTTGGACGACCCCGGTGACGAACTCCATGATGACGTTGACGTTCACGGCGACACGTAGTGGTGCCACGAGTGCGATGACGTTGGTGCGTGAAGAGGCCAGTGCGCGCGCTCCAGCGTGAGGGCGGTAGCCAAGGTCGCGGATGGCGCGTTCGACTCGTGCCCGGGTGGGGCCGGATATAGGACGTTTCCCTGACAGCACGTAGGACACGGTGGAGGTGGACACTCCGGCTGCTTTTGCTACATCGTCAATCGTCGCCATGGTTCGTTTCTCGTGGTGGTGTGTCACCGGTGTGTGTCCCGGTGTTGTCTTTCAGACTAATCGGCTGTGTGGTGTTTTCTTGCAGGTGACGTCCGGTGAAACGCAGTGTTTCACCCGGTGTCACGGTGATGGACCGTTGGGTGGTGCCAAACGAGATGGTGCGGCGTGCTGGCTGGCGGGCCTGAGCGTGCAGCGTCACGGTCACGAGGTCGGGTGCTGCGTTGCGCCATGTGATCTCACAGGTGAGTCTACCGGGCAGGTGTAGCCCGGTGATGTGTCCCTGTGTCCACGCGGGTGGGAGCGCTGGAAGCAGGGTGATGGTGTCGGTAGTGGCATCAATGAGACACGCGCATACTCCAGCGAGGTAGCCGAGGTTTCCGTCAATTTGGAAGGGTGGGTGGGCGCTGAGGAGGGAGGGGTAGAGGCCGCCGTGGTGGGGCCCTGTGTGCTGTGTCATGGGCCGTAGGGATCGGGCAATCCAGGTGGCGGCGTCCTCGTTGCGGCGGGCGCGGGCGCTCAGTGCGATGCGCCACGCCAGTGCCCACCCGGTTGATTCGGGTCCGCGGGCGTTGAGGGACGCCATGGCTGCGTCGCGTAGTTCTGGTGTGGTCAGGTGGCGGAACGGGTAGAGCCCGATGAGGTGGGAGAGGTGACGGTGGTTGGGTTCGGCGCTGGGGTGGTTATGAGTCCATTCGGCGAGGTGGCCGCTGGTGGTGATGCGGGGGGTGGGAAGGTCCGCGATGAGGCGTCCCAGTGGTGCGAGCCATGGGGCGTCTTTGTTGAGCATCGCTGCTGCGTGGGTGGCGACCTGGTGAAGTTCGGTCAGTAGCGCGATGTCCATTGTGGGGGTGTCAGTGATTGCTGTGGTGGTGCCGTCGTGGGTGAAGGTGTGTTCGGGGGAGGTGGAGGGGGCACTGTGAGTGGTGGTGCCGTCGTGGGTGAGCCAGTGCAGGGCGAAGTGTGCGGCTCCTTCAATGAGGGGCCATAGGTGTGCGGCGTCAGTGAGGTCGTCGGTGTAGGTGATGTGGTCCCATGCGGTGAGGGTGAGCCAGAGCCCACCCATGGGCCAAAACGACCATGCTGGGTCGCCGTGTCCGGCGCCTGCTGGGGTGGCGTAACCCCACCGGTCGCTGTTGTGGTGCAGGACGAAGCCGGGTGCGTGGTAGAGCGCGTTGGCGATGTAGCGCCCTGGTCCGGCAGCGGCGCGGGTCAGCCAGTGGCGTAGTTGGGTGTGATGTTCTCCGAGGCCAACCTGGTCGGCGGCCCAGTAGTTCATGGGGGTGTTGATGTTCAGGGTGTAGTTGGAGCTCCATGGTGGGGGGAGTTCGGCGTTCCAGAGGCCTTGGAGAGTGATGGGCAGGGCATTGGGGTGCAGGGTGGTGATGAGGAGGTGGCGGCCCATGTGGAATTGTCGGGTGGCGTGTGGGTCAGCGGCGATATGAAGGCTGGTTCGGGTGTACATCTGCCGATGCGCGGCAACGTGGCGCGCGTAGGGTCCGGCGAGTTCTGCGGTGGGTGGGGTGCCAGCGTTGGTGAGGGCGTCGCGGATGCGTTCGGCGTGTGTGTGGAGGTGGGTGATGACGGGGGCGGTGGGCTCGGTGGGGTCGGCGGGGGTATTGGCGGTGAGGACGAGGATGCCGGTGGTGTGAGGGGCGATGGTGAGGGTGGTGGGGGTGGCGGCACTGGTGGTTGCCCAGGTCAGGGTTTGGCTGGCGCTGGTGTGATCGTAGGTGATGTGGTGGTCGGTTGTTTCGTGGGTGGGGGCAACGTCGCTGGGGAGCCGCACGGTGAGGTGCGGGCGGTGGGTGGTGTGCTGGGTGTGGGGGCGCAGGAGGGTGTCGGTGCTGATGGTGTAGTGCAGGGTGTGGGGGCTGTGGTTGGTGATGGTGTGGATGATGGCGCTGCCGTCGCCTGGGGGAGCGTGGGGGGTGTCGGGGAGGTGGAAGGGCGGTGAGTAGTTGTCGGCGCGGGGTACCCAGGTGCGGTGGTGGATGGTGCTGTTGTCAGCGGTGGCGTAGATGGCGTGGCTGGTCGCGGTGGAGAAGTCGAGGTGGCGGCTGATGAAGGTGACGGAGTGAGTGGGGGTGAGGGTGAGGTGAGCTAGGGGAAGAAACGCTTGGCTGTGTGGAGTTTGGGTGCTTTTCAGGATGCGGGTGATGGTGGGGTAGTCCTGGCGGGCAAGGGCGAGGCGTGCTTCGATGAGCCAGGTGGGGTTGTCGGCTGCTGGGGGGAGTTGGTAGGCGGTTGCGGGGTGGCCGGACCAGGTGGCGTGGTGGTTGATCCAGAGTGTGGTGTGGGCGGCGTGGGCGCCGTCCATGACCCCAAGGATTCCATTGCCGAGGGGAAGCGCTTCGACCCATGTTGTGCAGGGGGCGTTCAGGGAGAGTTGCTCCGGGGAGTCGGTGGGATGTGCGGTGGTGGACTTCGTTGTCTCGTCGCGGTTCATTGGGTACTCCGGGTGGGCAGGTAGGAACGAGAAGCGGGGGAGAGAGTAGGGAAGGTTCGTCATGACGATGTGTGGCGTTTCGACTATGGATCGTTGAACCGCTTCGATGGTATCGTGGGGAACACCCTGAGGGCTACTACCCTCACTCGTCAACCTGACCAACCCAAGGAGCAATGGTGCACCGATCGGGACGGCCACCCCTGGGCCACCGCATCGCCTACGGCGGAGACTACAGTCCAGAACAGTGGGACCCAGACACCTGGCGTGACGATATCGCCCTCATGCGCACCGCTGGCGTCACGCTTATTACCCTCGGTGTGTTCAGCTGGGCAGACCTCGAACCACACCCCGGGACCTACACGTTTGACTGGCTCGATGACGTCATCAACGCCCTCCACGACGCGGGGATCGCCGTTGACCTCGCAACCCCCACCGCATCCCCGCCCCCATGGATGGGGCACCTCCACCCGGACACGCTTGCCCGAGACCGTGACGGCCACACCATGCACTGGGGGTCGCGCAACCACTTTTCCCCCGCATCAGCCACCTACCGTGACTACTGTGCGCGCATCGTCACCCAGCTGGTTACCCGGTACGTCCACCACCCGGCTGTGGTGATGTGGCACATCGGGAATGAATACGGGCAACTGTGCTACTCCGATGAAGCCGCCACCCGTTTTCGCAACTGGCTCCTTGAGCGCTACCACAGCATCGACGCGCTCAACGACGCGTGGGGAACCTCCTTTTGGTCCCAACGCTACGGTTCCTTCGACGAAGTCATCCCTCCCCGGAGCGCCCCCTACCTCATCAACCCCGGACTCAATCTTGACTACCAACGGTTCAGTTCCGACCTCATGCGCGACTGCCTGCGCGAACAACGCGACATCATTCGAGCCGCTGACCCACACGCCGTCATCACCACAAACTTCATGGGTTTCTTCCCCCTGGTTAATTACCCCACCTGGGTCAATGACCTCGACATCATCAGTGATGACATCTACCCCGACCCCACCAACGAGCGTTCCTACCACGACACCGCTCTCGCCCACACCCTCATGCGATCCCTGGCCAACGGCAAACCATGGATGCTCATGGAACAAGCCGTCTCTGCAGTGAACTGGCGTCCCCACAACGTCCCCAAACCCGTCCACCAAACCCGCCGCGAGGCGCTCACAGCGGTCGCTCGGGGTGCGCGTGGGATCTGCTACTTTCAGTGGCGCGCATCGGCGGTTGGGTCAGAACGATTCCACTCTGCGATGTTGCCGCATCAAGGGCCCAACACCCCTCACTTTGAGTCGGTGTGCGCACTGGGTCGTGAACTAGAACACCTGTCCACGGTGCTCCCCCACGATGACAACCTGTTACCGCATGTTCGGGTAGCTCTCGTTTTCACCTGGGAGAACTGGTGGGCCACCCGTGAACCGGCGCTCCCCACGCACCAGTTAGATGCCTATGCGGTTCTCCGTCGCTGGTTTACCGCACTGCACGACCTGGGGGTCACCGTTGACATTGTGCCGCCCGGACCGCATCTCACCCAGTATGACGTCGTTGCAGTGCCCAACCTTTACCAAGCCAACGACAGTGATGTGGAGGCGTTGCGTGCTGTGAGCGAAGCGGGCCACACCTTGATTCTTGGACCATTTTCGGGCATCGCTCATGGAGACGGGCACATCCATGCGGGGTACTTCCCGGTACCGCTGGCGGACCTCACCGGAACTCACGGACAACAATGGGTGCCCCTTGGGCACGCCACGCAGTTCACCCTCGGTGTGGACAGCCTGCCGGTGCCCAGGTACGCCGATCACATCACCCTGGCCAGTGCCACAGCCACGGCTGTGGCATCCTTTCCTGCCGATGCGCCCCACGGGTTGGCGAACGCCCCTGCGGTGGTCCACAACCCAGCAACCGATGTGTGGACCCTTGCCGCAGATCTTGACAGCCCAGCGCTGAAAGCACTGTTCACCAGGATTCTGCCACCTGACCTCATGCCTGGGCGTGACCTGCCAGACGGCGTTGAGGTGATATCCGGTGCACTGCACACTCTCATCGTGAACCACACGGACACCGCACACACAGTCGCGCTGGCAAGTCTGGCCGGGCACAACCGACGTCACCCCTGGGTGGGGCAGTGGCACGACGCCTTGACGATGACCAGCTATGACGGGTCCAATACCGTCCACGTGCCCGCCTACGATGCCGTGTTTCTCGTTGCGGCCAACGCCCTTGACAGAATCTAAGGAGACCAACTCATGAAATTTTCACACGGCTACTGGCTGACCCGCGACGGGTACACGGTCCTCCGCCCTAAGGACATTGATACCGTGGAAGAACGGGACGGAGCGTTGGTGGTGTACGCACCCACCGCGCCCATCGAGACGCGAGGGGACACCCTCAACCGCCCGCTGATCACAACCACGTTCACCGCCCCCATTCCCGATGTGATTGGGGTTGAGATCGTGCACCACAAGGGGCGCATCGATCCAGGTCCTCATTTTGCTCTTGCTGCGCAGGAAGGGGCCGCGACCATCACGGTCGCGGACCCGCACTCAGGTGTGCCAGCGACGATCACCTCAGGACGCCTGACCGCAACGGTGTCCACTGATGGCCCGTGGCATGTTGATTTTTCCGGGCAAGGGCGCCACCTCACCTCATCAATGGACCGGTCCGTGGGTGTTGTGTCCCACACCAGTGGGGACCGCTACGTGTATGAGCAGCTCACGATGGGTGTCTCCGAAAACATTTTTGGGTTAGGGGAGCGATTCGGGGCGTTTGTGAAAAACGGCCAGGTCGTTGATGTGTGGAACGAAGACGGCGGAACAGCCTCCGAACAGGCCTACAAAAACGTACCGTTCTACCTGTCCGACGCAGGATACGGGGTGTTCATTGACACCCCCGACCATGTGTCACTGGAAATTGGGTCTGAAGTCGTGTCCCGCACCCAAATTTCGGTGCCCGGATCAAGACTTCGCTACTTCGTCATCTATGGCGAAACGCCTAAAGACATCCTGTCCACCTATACGGCGCTGACTGGCCGCCCTGCCGCAGTGCCTGCATGGTCCTACGGAACGTGGCTGTCCACCTCATTCACAACTAACTATGACGAAGCAACAGTGATGTCATTCATTGACGGCATGATCGACCGTGAACTGCCGCTCTCTGTGTTCCATTTTGACTGCTTTTGGATGCGCGGCTTCCACTGGACCGACTTTGTTTGGCACCCAGACACGTTTCCAGATCCTCAAGGGATGCTCAACCGGATCAAAGCCAAAGACCTCCACATTTGCGTGTGGATCAACCCCTACATTGCGCAACGGTCGCACTTGTTCGACGAGGGAATGGCCAAGGGATATCTTGTCACCGAACCTGACGGATCAGTGTGGCAATGGGACATGTGGCAGGCAGGGATGGCCCTGGTTGACTTCACCAACCCCGACGCCACCGCCTGGTATGTTTCCCACCTCAAACAGCTCCTGGATATGGGGGTGGACGCGTTCAAAACTGACTTTGGCGAACGTATCCCCACCAACGTGGTGTGGCACGATGGTTCAGACCCGCAACGCATGCACAACTACTACACGCTGCTGTTCAATAAAGCGGTCTTTGACCTGCTCGAACGGGAACGCGGCACCGGCGAGGCCGTTGTCTTTGCCCGCTCAGCCACCGCCGGCGGCCAGCAATACCCTGTCCACTGGGGTGGGGACTGCGAATCGACGTTTGTGGCCATGGCTGAATCCTTGCGTGGTGGGCTCTCCCTGTCACTGAGCGGGTTTGGGTACTGGAGCCACGACATCGGTGGGTTTGAAGGCACCCCCGACCCAGCCGTGTTCAAACGTTGGGTGGCCTTTGGGTTCATGTCCTCCCACTCACGGTTCCACGGCTCTGACTCCTACCGTGTCCCGTGGGCCTTTGATGACGAATCCGTGGCTGTGACCCGCCTCTTCTCCACCTTGAAAATGTCACTGATGCCCTACCTTGGACGACTAGGTGAGGAAGCTGCAACACATGGGATCCCCGTCATGCGTCCCATGCTCCTCGAATTTCCAGCCGACCGAACCGCACGCACGATCGGCACCCAGTACATGCTCGGTGACGCCCTCCTGGTTGCCCCCGTGTTTGACGAACACACCGCCGAGTTCTACGTCCCTGAAGGCACCTGGACGTCCCTGCTTACCGGAGACACTTACACTGGTCCACGCTGGTACCGCAAGGACATGGGATTTGACGACATGCCCATCCTGGCGCGTCCAGGAAGTGTCATCCCGAGAGGCGCCACCACCACGCGCCCAGACTACCCGTGGGCGCACGACGTCACATTGCACGCCTACGCGTTCCCCGACGGGCACAACACCACCGTCACCATCCCCGCATCCAGTGCCACCACACAAGCGGCCCGATTTACCGTGTGGCGTGACGGCGACACACTTCACGCCCGCCGCGACGAAGGAACCGGCCCCTGGTCACTGGCCATCGGGGGCACATCGATCCGCCATCACACAACAGAAAAGACCGCATCGGTGACCCTTGCGGGGTAGCACCGATGCGGTCACACCAGCGGGCGGAGACGTCACCGCCCGCTGGTTTGTGCTGCCAACGCCGAAGCAAGAGTTGGACTCAGCGGGACTGTTGGGGTCAAGAAAGCGCCAATGGCATGGTAAATATCGGGTTTCCCTGGCCACACAGTTCCACTGGGTCGATTCGCGGTATCTAACTCGTGATGCCACGATCCATGCGCCTCATCAACAAAGAACCGCTCCACATGGGCAAGCCACTGCTCGTAGTCCTTGGCATAAAACGGCGCGGACGTCGCGGTGAACAAGGCAGACGCAGCAGCCAACGCCTCAGCAGGAACCCAGTGCATCCGGGTTTCCACAATAGGTTCGCCACCCCACCCCGTCGTGTACACAAACCCCATGTGACCTGCAGTGGAACGGCGCCACCCATCAGCAATCGCCCGCGAATACAACGACCGCGCCGACTCCTGTAACCACGGGTGCTGCCCCGGGAACGTCGCATCAAGGTGCAACAACAACCGCGCCCACTCAATACCATGACCAACCGTTGCCCCATACGGTTTAAACGGATCAGCACGACGGTCATCGTTGAACTCGAGCAACGGCTCCCACGATGGTGAGAAATGCTCAGGAATCCGCCACCCGTTGGGGGCAGCCCACTGCAACGCCACCGTCTTCGCGATCCCTAACGCCCGCTCATGCCACACCGGGTCACCCGTGACATCACCCGCCGCAAGAAGCGCCTCCACCGCATGCATATTGGCGTTGACACCACGGTAATCATCAAGAACCGACCACGATGCATCCCATTCATCGACGTGTAAACCCGTGCCTGCATCAAAAAACCGGTCCTCAAGAATCGCCAACCCCTGCGTCAACAACTCTTGCGCACCTGACAACCCAGCTACACGGGCAGAGGACGCCGCCAACACAACAAACGCATGAGCGTACGCGCTCTTTGTCGAATCAACCTCACCAGCCCCAGCAGTCACCGGAATCGATGCGAACCACCCATCATGCTCGCTGTCACGCAACGGACCGGACCGCAACGCGTCCAATCCTTCCTGCGCAATTTCCCGGGCATGCGCATCTCCAAGAATGGCCCCTAACGAAAACGCGTGCACCATTCGAGCGGTGATCCACGTGTGAATCGCTTGCGTGTCATCAACCTGCCCATCGACGGTCAGCCACCCAGCACCCCGACCAGCAACCATGGTCTTCCGAGCAAAATCAAGTAACCCGCGCGCTTGAAGGCGCAACCACGCATGGTGATCAGGAGACGTCAACGCAGGGCCAGTGTGGTCAATCATGAATCATCCTTATGCGAGTCGAGAACGTAGCCACGGAAGCTGACGCGCTACTTGATGGATTTGGCCACCTTCGTGACCGTTGTAGGGGTAAACAACAATGTCTTTGTCATCATGCCCATAGTGGTTAAACGCACTAAACACAGTAGATGGCGGGCAAATCATGTCCATGAGCGCCACCGAGAACAACGCAGGTGCGCTCGCAGCAGGTGCAAAGTTCACCGCGTCGAAGTAGGACAACGTGGTAAATACTTGGTCGACCTCGCCGCGGTGCACGGCAAGGTAAGCGGTGATCTCGTGGAATGGGTCAGCATCCGTGATGGAGGTGGCTCGCTCAAAGTTGCACAAGAACGGCACATCCGGCAGTACGGCGGCGACCTTGTCTCCTAAGAGCCCCGCTGCGGCAAGGGTGATTCCCCCGCCTTGACTGATTCCGGCGATCGCGGTGCGTTGCGGATCGACACGGTCCAGGGAAACTGTTGCTTCCCACGCGCGCACAGCGTCCGTGTACACGCGGCGGTAGTAGTAGTCGGCGGGGTCGGTGATACCCCGGGTCATGAACCCTGCAACTGATGGTGTTGAGCCCACCGGATCGGGAGTGTGCCCCCCATTTCCCCACCCGGAGCCTTGCCCCCGGGTATCCATTTTCACGTGGATGTACCCAGCGTTGGCCCAGAGGAGGTTTTCATGGGGGAGGCCGCGCCCTCCGTTGTACCCGACAAACTCCACCACGGCGGGCAACGGGCCGTCGGTGCCTGCTGGAGCAGTGAGCCAGGCTTTGATTCGGTGCCCACCAAACCCGCTGTACTCCATGTCATACACATCGACAAGGTCAAGTCCGGTGTCCACCTTGGTCAGCGTGACATCAAGATCGAATGCTCGTGCCTGCGCCAGGGTTGTGTCCCAGAACTCGGTGAAGTCGTCGGGGCGGCGCACCTCGGGGCGGTAGGTGTCGAGTTCAGCAAGTGGCAAGTCGAAAAAAGCCATGATTGTCCTTCGTTGGTCAAGGGCTGTGACGGGGGGTGGCGGCGGTGCCACCCGGTCCTTGTAGTGTACGTCTGGCGCTTAAGGCGACAGCGTCGACAACTCGCTGACATGCGGTGATGATCGCACCTTTGCGGCGAGTGACGTGGATCGTTCTGGAACGAACTGGGCTTGCAACACCAGTGCCGCAGCACCAATGGCGGGGGCTGTTTCAGCGGACTGTGACAGTTGTACGTGCACGGCGTGGTTGTCACGGGCAAAGAAGGATGCGGCGAGCGTGTCACGGATCGCGGGAACGTAAATGTGGCTTGCTGCCGCGAAGCTTGAGCCGGTGAGGACAAGCATACGAACATCAAGGAGGTTTGCCACTGATTGGGCGGCGACTCCCACGTAGCGTGCGGAGCGTTCCAAGAGTTGTCGCGATGGGGTGTCGCCCATTCGTGAGGCGCGGGCGATGGCTGCGAACCGCTGGGTGATGGGGGTGTGGTCGCCTAAGGTGTCGAGGGCGGCGGCTGTGACGATGCGCGGGTCGCTGTAGGCCTCATTGACGACGGCAGCTGGGCCGGCGAGTGCTTCAAAGCATCCGCGTGCCCCGCACCAGCATTCGGGCCCGTCGATGTTGGCGCAGGTGTGGCCGATTTCTCCGGCGTTTCCGGAGGTGCCTCGGTAGGCGGTTCCGTTGATGACGATGCCGGCGCCTAGTCCAGTTCCGAGGTAGAGGGCAGCGAAGGATTCTTCGCGTTGGGTTCCTCCGGACCAGTATTCGCCGATGGCGGCGGCGGTGGCGTCGTTTTCGAGCAGGACGGGTAGTTGGGCGACGTCGGCGAGTTGGGTGTCGAGGGGGAAGTCTTCCCAGGAGCGCATGAAGGGTGGTGTCAGGTGCATTCCGGCTCGTGAGGAGAGGGGACCGGGGGAGACGAGGCCGAGCCCGAGGAGTTTGTCGCGGGCGATTCCGATGGATTCGACAAGCATGTTGATTTCGTCGGCCATGCGGATGACGACGTCGGCAGGGCTGGCGTTGCCGGGGCCGGGGCGGGCGAGGCGTGCGACGGGGGCTCCGGCGAGGTTGGTCACGGCGTAGGTGATGGCGCCGTGGTCGAGGTGGACGCCGACGGCGTATCGTGCGGTGGGGTTGAGTTCGAGCAGGACGCGGGGTTTTCCTCCGGTGGATTCGGCGCGTCCGATTTCGATGACGAGGTGGGCGTCGAGGAGTTTGCGGACAACGGTGGATACGGTCGCGCCAGTGAGTCCGGTGACTTGTGCGATTCCGACCCGCGAGATTGTTCCTGCGGCGCGGATGGCGTCCAGGACAACCGATGTGCTTCCGGTTGTGTTGAGGGTGCGGGCGGTGGCGGCCACGGTCGCTCCTTTGTTGGCAGGTGTGTCGTTTCCAGTATGCCGGGTGTCACGGGCGTGGTGGTGATCGGAGCGATTGCAACGATCTGATAACCGCCTGTGTGAGTTAGGCATCTGCTGTTGACTTACTTTATTCACTTGCTTAAGAATGTTGCAAGGGGAGACGCGAATCACCCCCACTCGCACACCATGATCATCAACACGACCGCCGTGTTGACCAAGGAGAGGATCAACGATGTTCCCTCGCACAGCGCGAAAGGTCGCCGCCCTCACGGCAGCGGCATCCTTGCTGGCACTCACTGCCTGCTCATCTGACTCGTCCGGCGAAGGAGCCGACGGCGAGGTTACACTGAAAGTGCTCACCTGGCGCACCGACCTCGTTGAGGACGGTACATTTGATGAATACGCCGACCGTTTCAACGAAACCTACCCGGACATCACGGTCGAGTTTGAAGGCATCACCGACTATGAAGGTGAAGTCAAAACACGTATGTCCACCGAGAACTACGGTGACGTGCTGGGCATCGTTGGCACCGTGCAACCTGCCCAACTGCAGGATTTCTTTGAACCACTGGGAACAGTGGAAGAAATCGAAGAGGACTACCGGTTCGTTCGGGAAAAGGCCTACCAGGGCACGGTGTACGGCATCCCTGTGGTGGGGAACACCCAAGGGATCGTCTACAACCGCAACGTGTGGCAAGAAGCAGGGTTGAGTGACTACCCCACAACTCCGGAGGAGTTCATTGAGGCGCTCAAAACCATCAAAGACAACACTGACACCACCCCGATGTACACCAACTATGCGGCCGGGTGGACTCTCACCCAATGGGAAGCGCACCGTGGTGAAATTTCCGCTGACCCCAACTATGTCAACTCACTTCTAGAGACAGACAACCCATGGGTTGAAGGTTCTGACCACTACGTGATCGACTCACTGCTCTATGACGTGGTCGCTGAAGGACTCGTTGAAGAAGACCCCACCACAACTGACTGGGAACTGTCCAAAGACCTCATCGCCACTGGCGATGTGGCCACCATGGTTCTTGGCTCCTGGGCGATCGTCCAAATGCAACAAGCAGCAATCGACAATGGTGGTGAAGGGACAGACATCGGGTACATGCCGTTCCCGCACCAAAAGGACGGAACGTTCTACGCGTCCGTGGGTGGCGACTACAACCTTGCAATCAACAAACACTCCAAGCACAAAGAAGAAGCACGCCAGTGGATTGACTGGTTCAACAACCACTCCGGTTACGCAGAAACCCAAGGTGGGCTATCCCCACTGAAAGACTCCGTGGAACCCAAAGTGTTGGAAGACTTCACTCTTGCTGGAGTGCAGTACGTCGAACAGTACCCTGCCCCAGAAGGGAAAGAAGGTCTCATCGACGAGATCGACAACACCGCAGAAATCGGCTTGTGGCAAGACATGTACCGTAAGCGCATCGTTGATGCGGCCCGCGGTCAAGGCGACGAAACCAAAGAAGACATCTTTGCTGATCTCAACGCCCGCTGGAAAGCAGCACGAGCAGAGGTCATGGGCGGCTAACCCACCCTCACACTCAACGACGTGAGTGTTGCGTGGGGGAAGCCAACGGTGCTTCCCCCACGCCCCACGCCTCGCAAGCGCCTAGTGCGTCGTTTCACCGTGACCTGCACCTGCACGTGACGGCATCACTTTGAGGACATCATGGCAACACATACCGAAGGTGGCACGCCCACGCGCGTGGCGAAGACCTTATCAACAAGCGATGCGACACCGGGGAAACCCACAAACACCCGTCGCACGAAGAAAAGCGGCTGGGGCTGGTCAGGAACACCGTACCTGTTCCTCCTGGTTCCCGTGGTACTCCTGCTCGCACTGACCTACTACCCCGTCATAAACATGTTTTGGTACTCGGTCACCGACTGGGATGGGCTGGCAAAAACCAAAGAGTTTGTGGGTGCAGACAACTTCATCACCGTCTTCACCAAACCGGAGTACTTCGCTGTCTTTAAAGTCTCGCTCTACTACTTCTTTGCATCCTTTGTGCAAATGGGGATCGCCCTGTACTTCGCAACCATCTTGAGCTTCAACACCCGGTTCAAGAACTTCTTCAAAGGCGTGTTGTTTTTCCCCTACCTCATTAACGGTGTCGCAATCGGCTTCATCTTCTTGTACTTCTTCCGCCCCGACGGCACCCTAGATGCACTCATGGGCATCCTTGGGCTGGGCGAGCACACCCAACACTGGCTCGGAAACAGAGACATCGCGAACTACTCGCTGGCAGCCACCTCCGTGTGGCGCTACACCGGATTGAACTTCGTCCTCTTCCTCGGCGCCATCCAATCCATTCCCGGGGAAATTTACGAAGCTGCAGAGATCGATGGCGCCAATAAATGGCACCAGTTCCTCTACATCATTGCCCCCTCCATTCGCCCCATCATCGGTCTGTCCTTCATCCTCGCGATCTCCGGGTCGCTGTCAGTCTTCGAAATCCCGTTCGTCATGACAGGTGGCGCCAACGGAACTGAAACGTTCGTCATCAAGACCGTAGACACGGCCTTTAAGTTCAACAAGGTTGGTCAAGCCTCCGCTATGGCGGTCGTCCTCCTCGCCATTGTTCTCGTGGTGACATGGATCCAAAAACGGCTTGTTCCAGAGGAAAAGGTGAACCAGTCATGAAACAGATCACCGCAACAACCCTGAAGTATTTCTCCCTGATCGTTGCATGCCTTGTCACGCTCCTACCGATCGGCGTGATCTTCATGGCCGCGTTCAAAACCAAACAAGAGTTCCGCGACACCGGCCCCTTTGACGTGCCACAATCCTTCAACCTCGACAACTTTGTCACCGCGTTCACCAAAGGCCAGATGGTTCAAGGATTCGTCAACACAGTCATCATTTTGGCCGTTGCGATCACCGGCACAATCATCATCGGAACCATGGCCGCCTACGCCATTGACCGCTTCCGGTTCCGCGGACGCACCCTCGTCCTTGGGGGCTTCCTCCTGGCCACGCTGGTCCCCGCTGTGACCACACAGGTCGCGACCTTCCAAGTCATCAACTCCCTTGGGCTGTACAACACGCGCGCCGCAGTCATGCTGCTCTTCATGGGAACAGACATCGTATCCATCTACATCTTTGTCCAGTTCATGCGTTCAATCGACAAATCCCTCGACGAAGCCGCAGTTCTCGACGGCGCCAACCACCTCACCATCTACGGGCGCATCATCCTGCCACTGCTCAAACCCGCGATCGCCACCGTCGTCATCATCAAAGGCATCGCGATCTACAACGAGTTCTACATCCCGTTCCTCTACATGCCCTCACGCGACCTCGGGGTCATCTCCACCTCACTCTTCCGCTTCAAAGGCCCCTTTGGAGCGCAATGGGAAGTGATCTCAGCCGGCGTCATCATCGTGCTCATCCCCACCCTGCTGCTCTTCCTCTTCCTCCAGCGGTACATCTACAACGGGCTCACCTCAGGGGCCACCAAATAACCCCTGGTGGTGGGCGCGACCTCACCGCAAACGCCCACCACCAGAACCCCACACACCACGCACCCCCGCCCCCCCCACCAGGCAGACCACCACACACCCTGCCCACACACGTGCCGAAAGGAGTACCCGATGACCACCTCATCCGTACCCACCCACTGGACCCTTCACCTCCTCGACGGACCCGCACCTACCCACCTCGACCTCACCGCCGTGCCCGCCACTGTCCCCGGCACCGTCCACACCGACCTCCTCGCCGCAGGCCTCATCGACGACCCCTACCTCCACATGAACGAGGTATCCCTCGAATGGATGAAACACTGCTCCTGGCGCTACGACACCACCCTCACCCTTGACCCACCCCAACCAGGGGAACGCTTCGAACTGATCTGCGAAGGCATCGACACCGTCGCCTCCGTCTACGTCAACAACACCCACATCGCTGACACCGAAAACCAACACCGCACCTACAGCTTCGACGTCACCGACCACATCACCACCGCCACCACCCTGACCGTCGACTTCACCTCAGCGCTCGCCCGCGCCCGCGAGCACATCACCACCCTCGGTGACCGCCCCCGCGCCTACGACAACCCCTTCAACATGGTCCGCAAAATGGCCTGCTCCTTCGGGTGGGACTGGGGGCCAGACCTCCAAACCGCCGGACTCTGGAAACCCGTCACCCTCCACCGGTGGAGTCACGTGCGCGCACACACCCCCACCATCATCACCACCCTCGACGACCACGGCACCGGACACGTCACCGCCACCGTCCAACTCCACTGGGCCCCCGACGCCACCGAACCCGCCGAACTCACCCTCACCCTCACCACCGAACCCAACAAACCCGCCCACACCACAACCATCACCGTCACACCCAACCAAGACCGCGCATCGGTCATCCTCGACATCCCCAACGCACCGGTGTGGTGGCCAGCAGGATACGGGGACCAACCCCTGTGCGACACCACCCTGACCCTCACCAGCGCCGGTGACACCCGCTTCACCACCACCAAACGCGTCGGCTTTCGCACCATCGAAGCCCACACGACCCCCGACGAGCACGGCACACCCTTCACCCTCACCATCAACGGGCAACCCATCTTCATCCGCGGAGCCAACTGGATCCCAGACGACCACCTCCTCACCCGCATCACCCGCGACCAACTCAACACCCGCATCACCCAAGCACGCGACGCCAACATGAACCTCCTACGCGTCTGGGGTGGCGGCATCTACGAAACCGACGACTTCTACGACCTCTGCTCCGAACACGGCATCCTCGTATGGCAAGACTTCCTCCTCGCCTGCGCCGCCTACCCCGAAGAAGAACCCTTCTGGTCACAACTCGAAGCCGAAGCCCGCGACAACATCGCCCGCCTCACCCCCTACCCGGCGCTCGCGGTCTGGAACGGCGGAAACGAAAACCTGTGGGGCTTCATGGACTGGGGGTGGCAAGAAGAACTCGCTGGCAAATCATGGGGGTTGGGCTACTACTCTGACCTGTTCCCTCGACTGCTCGCGGACATTGACCCGACCCGCGTCTACTGTGACGGAAGCCCGTATTCACCGGGTTTCACTGCCGAACTGGAATCAGGGGTGACCGCGGTTCACCCTAATGATCAGCGTCACGGGACCCGGCATGAGTGGGAGGTGTGGAACCGTCAGGACTACCTCACCCACCTCGACTACGTTCCCCGGTTCTGTTCTGAGTTTGGGCACCAAGGGCCACCCACGTGGACGACTCTCACGCACGCTGTTGCACCGGAGAACCTGCATAAGGACAGTGACGAGTTCCTCCTCCACCAAAAAGCCGAGGACGGGAACGCGAAACTAGACCGTGGGCTTGCCCCCCACCTGCCGCTCCCCACGGATTTTGCGGACTGGAATTGGGCGACACAATTGTCTCAGGCACACTCTGTTGCGTTTGGCGTGGAGCATTTCCGGTCCCGGTGGCCCTACACCGCCGGTGCTATCGTGTGGCAGCTCAATGACTGCTGGCCGGTGACGTCATGGGCGGCTATTGACTCTCATGGCCGCAACAAACCGTTGTACTACGGGTTGGCTCATGCGTTTGCGCCGCGCTTGATCACGGTCAAACCTGTGAGCGATGTGGTGGGCGGTGGTGAAGGTGCTGTTGCTACCGCGTTGGGTGCCGGGTTTGGTGAGGATCTGCCAGCCGGGCGCGACGCGTTGGGTACTCCCACGGTGTATGTGGTCAATGACACCGCGCACGTGTGGGACGGGGAGGCAACCTGCGAGCTTCGGTCTCTCGATGGCACCGCTCTTGCCTCGGTGAGCCAGCCGGTTCGGGTTGCGGCTCGCAGTGTGGAGTCGTTCCCACTGCCTGACGATGTGCGTCACCCTGCGTCACCTGAGGCCAGTTACGTTGTGGTGTCGGTGGGGGATGTGCGCACGTTCCACTACTTCACTGAGTTGAAAAATTTGTCCCTTGATTCCCAGGCGGTCACCGTGGCGCAGGTGTCTCCTGGTTCAGACTCCGTGGTCGCGCGCGGCACCACGGATACCGGGGCGAGCCCGGTTCACGTGACGCTTTCTGCTCACAGTCTTGCTGTGGATGTGGCGCTCCTCGTGGACCGGCTCGACCCTCAGGCCAGCGTGGATGACCAGTTGGTCACCATCCAAGCGGGGGAGAGCCACACCTTCACAGTGTGGACCCGGCTGTCGGCACTCCAGGTGGCGGATCGCCTTGCGCATGGTGAGCAGGCGCGGTTCATTGTCCGGTCAGTGAATGACCTGATGCGTATCTCATAAAGCTACCTGCGTGTGCGCGGGACGAGTGGGTGGGGAGCTCGCGCACGCGCAGGTAATGTGGTCATGACGACACCGGTGCAACAAAAGGACAGTAGTGGTGAACACGGTAGGGCACCTCGATAGTGGCGCGTCAGATGCGGCGTTGTTTCCTCAGGGGGCAATTGGGTTGATCCGTACCGCCCCGCGCCGGATGGTCACGGTGGAACCATTTTTTATGGAGTTTATCGCTGGGGTGGAGTCTGAGCTTACTCCGTTGGGGGTGTCGGTTCTCCTGGCTGTGGTGGAGGATGTCGACGCCGAATGTGAGACGTACCGGCGGTGGGCGTCGATGGGCATGGTGGATGCTGTTCTGGTTGTCAACATTCACGCGAATGATCCGCGTCCGCACCTGTTGCATGAGTTGGGGATCCCGGCTGTGTTGGTGGGCCAGTGGTCTGGTCCCCCGGAGTTTCCCTCAGTCACCGCAAATGACGCTGCTGCCATGACGGCGGTGTTTTCTCACCTTGCTGAGGGTGGGCATCGAAAGATCGCGCACATCACTGGTCCTGCCCAGTACGCGCACACGCAGCAGCGGTGTGAGGTGTTGGATGTGTTAGCCCGCCAGCGTGGGATCCGTGTACTCACCTTCGAGGGGGATTATTCGGATACGAGTGGGGAACTGCTCACCACTGAGGCGTTAGCGTCAGACCCGCCCCCCACTGCGTTGATTTTTGACAACGATGTGATGGCGGTCGCTGGTTTACATGCGGTGCGTTCGGCCGGGAAGAAGGTACCTGATGACGTGGCAATTGTGGGGTGGGATGATTCGCCCTTGTGCCGACTGACAGAGCCCCCGTTGACCACGGCGACCTTGGACATTTTTGCGATGGGCCAGCAGGCTGCACGGTCACTGGTCACTTCTTTGAAGACCGGTGACGTGGGCGCGCCGACGTTGATGACTGCGACATTGAACGCTCGGGGGTCAACCCGCGTACCCCAGTAACGGGGGAGGGGAATGCGGTGTTTCCTGACGTCCCCTTCCATGAATCGAATCGATTCGATATGCTGGGCGGGAACGGTGGGAACGTTCCCACCGCACGGACAGCAACCCGCACACACCCCGGGGCGACGCCGCCCCACCGTCCCACGCAAGGAGCGCATCGTGAATCACGCCGCACCCCGCCCACTGCCCGCCGACTTCACCTGGGGATCCGCCACAGCTGCCTACCAAATCGAAGGGGCCGCCCGCGAAGGCGGGCGCGGCCCCTCCATCTGGGACACCTACAGCCACACCCCCGGAAAAACCCTCAACGGCGACACCGGCGACATCGCCGACGACCACTACCACCGGTGGAGCGAAGACATCACCCACATGTCAGCCCTCGGACTCGACGCCTACCGTTTCTCCATCTCCTGGCCCCGCGTCCAACCCGGAGGAAGCGGTCCATTCAACGCAGAAGGCATCGCGTTCTACACCAACCTCGTCGCCGGGCTGAAAGCCGCCGGAATCAAACCGGTGGTCACCCTCTACCACTGGGACCTGCCCCAAGAACTTGAAGACCAAGGCGGCTGGACCAACCGTGACACCGCCTACCGGTTCGCCGACTACGCGCGCCGCATGGCTCAAGAACTCGGCACCGACATCGATGTGTGGACCACTCTCAACGAACCCTGGTGCTCCGCGTACCTTGGGTACGCATCGGGAGTCCACGCGCCTGGCCGTACCGATCCTGTGGCAGCACTCAAAGCTGTCCACCACCTGAACCTCGCCCACGGACTGGCAGGCCGGGCAATCCGCGAAGAACTCGGGGAGAACACCCGAGTCTCCATCACCCTCAACCTGCACGTCACCCGCATGCACAACCCAGACAACCCCGGCGACCAAGACGCCCACCGGCGGATCGATGGGCTTGCCAACCGGGTCTTCCTCGAACCACTGCTGGACGGTCGCTACCCCCACGATGTCCTCGCCGATACTGCGGACCTCACCGACTGGTCATTCATCCACGAGGGTGACACCGACCTCATTCGCATTCCTCTGGACATCCTTGGCGTGAACTACTACTCCACCGGGATGGTCCGAGAAGCAACCTCAGGCCAAGGCGGTTCTGACAACGACGGTCACGGGAATTCCAGCCATTCCCCTTGGGTTGGCGCCGACGACGTTGAGTGGGTCCAGATGCCTGGCCCATACACCGCAATGGGCTGGAACATTGACCCGGCCGGGATGACCGAACTTCTCGTGTCTTTGCGCGATCGCTACCCCAACCAGCCACTCATGGTGACCGAAAACGGCGCTGCCTTCCCCGACGAGGTCGCCCCCGATGGCCGCATCCACGACAACGAGCGGGTTGCCTACCTCCACGACCACATTGCTGCGGTTCTCGATGCGCGCGACGCCGGGGTTGATGTGCGCGGCTACTTCGCGTGGTCACTTCTCGATAACTTCGAATGGGGCTGGGGGTACGACCGCCGCTTTGGCATCATCCGCGTCGACTACGAAACCCTTGAACGCACCTGGAAAGACTCGGCATTCTGGTACCGGGCTGTCGCCACAGGGACCACGCTGCCTGGTGTGACCGACTGGGACTACACAGGGGAACCCCAAGCGCAGGAATGACCCGCCGCGACACGCCGAACAGTGATGCGTGTCGAGTTTCACCCGACTGCCCCGCACCCACGGTGCGGGGCAGTTATCCACTGCCTGTGGATAACTTTTCCCACAGGCAGCGGGCAACCACCAAACTGACGAAACCCACCACCCCCACCATCCACCGATGGGGAGAAGCCCCCATAAACGTGGACTTCCCTGTCGTGTCAGAGGGGTGTGACACACTCACAGTTGAGGTTTCCCACAACCGGCACACCACGGTTTTACAGACACCTCGATATAGCCCACAGGCTCATCCACAAGCAAGCTGAGCGCATGTGGGGAGAGCGACAACAAAACGCTAGGTATTGTGGTCGGCGCGGAATCAAACACTAGGTATAGTGGTTGAACATGATCGGCGCCACGGTTCACCGCCCACCCCGCGTGGACGAAAAACCACAATGACAGCGCCACATCACCCCTAAAGAACACGACATGGTGCCGACACCCGGTCACAGACCGGCCCCGCCCAGCACCCCCACAGATGAGGAGTAACACCCATGAGCGTTACCGTTTACAGCAAGCCCTCATGCGTGCAGTGCGACGCAACCTACCGCGCACTGGACAAAAAGGGTGTTGAGTACACGGTCATTGACCTCACCCAAGACCCCGAAGCCATGGATATGGTTCGGCAGCTGGGCTACATGCAAGCACCCGTCGTCATGGCCGGCGACGAGCACTGGGCAGGATTCCGCCCCGACCGCATCGCCGCACTCGCAGCACGCGTGTCCGTGACCGCCTAAGCGGCACCCCACACTGGCCTGATGGCCACCCCAGGCAACGGAAACCCCGCGCCCTCCAACGCCGCCCCTGTGAAGGATCGAGAGCACCTTGGCAACGACACTCGCCGCCCCTGACATGACTGACCAACTGGACTACCACGCGCTCAACGCGATGCTGAACCTCTACGGACCCAACGGAGAGATCCAGTTCGACAAAGACCGTGAAGCGGCCCGGCAGTACTTCCTCCAACACGTCAACCAAAACACGGTGTTCTTCCACAGCCTCGAGGAAAAACTCGACTACCTCGTGGAGAACGACTACTACGAAGCCAGCGTCCTGAACACCTACAGCCGTGAGTTCATCACCCGGCTATTCGACGCAGCCTACGCAATGAAATTCCGGTTTGAAACCTTCCTGGGCGCGTTCAAGTACTACACGTCCTACACCCTGAAAACATTCGACGGAAAACGCTACCTCGAACGCTTCGAAGACCGCGTCTGCATGGTTGCGCTCACCCTCGCCGACGGCGACGAAACCCTCGCTCTTCAACTCGTTGACGAGATCATCTCCGGGCGTTTCCAACCCGCAACCCCCACCTTCTTAAACTCCGGGAAAAAACAACGCGGCGAACCCGTGTCCTGCTTCCTGCTGCGCATCGAAGACAACATGGAGTCCATCGCCCGAGGCGTCAACTCCGCGCTTCAACTGTCCAAACGCGGGGGAGGGGTTGCGCTGCTGCTGTCCAACCTCCGCGAATTTGGTGCCCCCATTAAGAAGATCGAAAACCAGTCGTCCGGTGTCATCCCGGTCATGAAACTCCTGGAAGACTCCTTCTCTTACGCAAACCAACTCGGTGCACGTCAAGGGGCCGGTGCTGTGTACCTGCACGCCCACCACCCCGACATCATGCGGTTCCTGGACACCAAACGCGAAAACGCCGACGAAAAAGTTCGCATCAAAACCCTGTCCATTGGTGTGGTCATCCCCGACATCACCTTTGAGCTCGCGAAAAAGAACGAGGACATGTACCTGTTCTCGCCTTACGATGTGGAACGCATTTACGGCAAACCGTTTGCTGATGTCAACGTCTCCGAGCTGTACCACGAGATGGTCGACGACGGTCGCATCCGGAAAACCAAAATCAAAGCCCGCGACTTCTTCCAAACCATCGCGGAACTGCAGTTTGAATCTGGTTACCCGTACGTCATGTTCGAAGACACCGTGAACAAATCCAACCCCATCAAGGGCAAGATCACGCACTCGAACCTCTGCTCAGAAATCCTTCAGGTCTCCACCCCCTCGACCTACAACGATGACCTGTCGTACAAGGAAATCGGGCGGGACATTTCCTGCAACCTCGGCTCACTGAACATTGCCAAAGCAATGGACGGGGGAAACCTGGGGGCCACGGTTGACACCGCAATCCGCGCACTGACCGCGGTATCGGATCAAACCTCCATCGACTCGGTGCCCTCCATCCGGCACGGCAACGAACTAGGCCACGCCATTGGTTTAGGGCAAATGAACCTCCATGGGTTCCTTGCCCGCGAACACATCCATTACGGGTCAGAAGAAGGAATCGACTTCACCTCGATCTACTTCTACGCGGTGGCCTACCACGCCATCAAAGCCTCCAACCAACTCGCCATTGAGCGGGGGCGCGCCTTTGGTGGCTTCGAAGACTCCACCTACGCGTCCGGTGAATACTTTGACAAGTACACCAACCGAGTGTGGGAACCAACAACCCAACGTGTCAAAGACCTGTTCGAGAAGTTCGGGATCGCCATCCCCACCCAAGACGACTGGCGTGAACTGAAAAAGTCCGTCATGGAACACGGGATTTACAACCAGAACCTCCAGGCGGTTCCCCCCACCGGGTCGATCTCCTACATCAACAACTCGACGTCCTCAATCCACCCGATTGTCTCCAAAATTGAGATCCGCAAGGAAGGCAAAATCGGGCGCGTGTACTACCCAGCGCCGTACATGACCAACGAGAACCTCGAGTACTACCAAGACGCCTACGAAATCGGCTACGAAAAGATCGTCGACACGTACGCGGCAGCCACCGAGCACGTTGACCAAGGCCTGTCTTTGACGTTGTTCTTCAAGGACACCGCGACCACCCGTGACGTGAACCGTGCCCAAATTTACGCGTGGCGCAAGGGCATCAAAACTCTGTACTACATCCGACTCCGCCAACTCGCCCTCACCGGAACAGAGGTCGAAGGCTGCGTCTCCTGCATGCTGTAACCACCAAGGAGAGACAAGTGTCTACCGGAAAAATCAAGCTGATTGACCGTGTCACGGCCATTAACTGGAACCGCATCGAGGATGACAAAGACCTTGAGGTGTGGGACCGGCTCGTCGGGAACTTCTGGGTCCCCGAAAAGGTCCCCGTATCCAACGACATCCAGTCCTGGGCGACCCTGACCCCACAAGAACAAGAACTCACCACCCGTGTGTTCACCGGGTTGACCCTGCTCGACACCATCCAAGGGACTGTGGGCGCGGTGTCCCTTATCCCTGACGCACTGACCCCACACGAGGAAGCGGTCCTCACGAACATTGCGTTCATGGAGTCTGTGCACGCCAAGTCGTACTCAACGATCTTCTCCACCCTGATCTCCACCCCAGAGATCGACGAAGCGTTCCGGTGGTCGGAAGAAAACCCCCACCTGCAACGCAAAGCAGAGATCATCCTCGAGTACTACCGTGGTGATGACCCGTTGAAACGGAAGGTTGCCTCAACACTGCTTGAGTCCTTCCTCTTCTACTCCGGGTTCTACCTGCCCATGTACTGGTCCTCACGGGCGAAGCTGACAAACACAGCTGACCTGATCCGCCTCATCATCCGTGACGAGGCAGTCCACGGCTACTACATTGGTTACAAATACCAAAAAGGGTTGGAAGCGGTCACCCCGGAACGCCGTGAAGAACTCAAGGCATACACGTTCGACCTGCTGTACGAACTGTATGACAACGAGGTGGCGTACACCGAGTCACTGTATGACGGTGTCGGCCTCACCGAGGACGTGAAGAAGTTCCTGCGTTACAACGCGAACAAAGCACTACTCAACCTTGGGTACGAAGCACTGTTCCCCAAGGACGAAACAGACGTCAACCCAGCGATCTTGTCAGCGCTGTCACCCAACGCCGACGAAAACCACGACTTCTTCTCCGGTTCTGGCTCCTCCTACGTCATTGGGAAAGCCGTCAACACCGAAGACGAGGACTGGGACTTCTGATCCCCTTGATCTAGCTCGGTCCTGAAAACGGTTGATAAAGGCCCGTACCCGCGTGTTGTTGCGGGTACGGGCCTTTTCATGCGCAGGCTGTGTGATGCTGCCTGGGTACCCAAGACCAGGAGCCGCCACGTGCAGTGTCCTGGTCTGTGACTGTTTGTGTCCACCGGAGTAGAGAGGAGGTCAAAATGTGTGGGCGCGATGAGGGTCTCTGCCCAGTTCCGTACGATATTGTTGAGGCGACTTCGGGAGTTCCCAACGAGTGACGTCAACGACTGGGTCCACCGAGACGGTGCGCTCGCACCTGAGTAAGTCACGCCGTCCAAACTACCCGGGTAACACGCCGCCACGGACATCAATGTCGGCGGCCACTCATACCTTGATCTATTGCACATTTTCGAAAGGAGGCTCAGTGCCACACAGCACAGGTGGTTGTTACTCGCTGTCGTTCACTACTGGTGGTCTCCTTGCACGGGAGGCCGCCATATTGGCGCCCGTATACGGCAAACTTCGCGACTGGGCAAAGGTCTGAGACACCGCAGTTGAGGAGAACCTCCTACAGGCCAGAACTTACAGCACGGGTGTCCGGCGTGTCCGTGAGACCGTCAACCGTCTGTCGGCGCTCTCCGACCGTGAACTTGAGATCCTCGCCGATGTCACGGCCACCGAGCGCGGCCATTTGATGTGGGCTGCAGCATGTCGCCGGTACGAACTCATTGGAGAGTTTGCTGAGGAGGTGCTCCATGAGCGTTTTCTCACCTTGGCAGGCACCGTGTCGTACGAGGACTATGACACCTTCTATCGGGCCAAGGCGATGTGGCATGACGAACTGGACGACGTCACAGACCTGTCCTACAAGAAGCTTCGGCAGGTGCTGTTCAAGATGATGGTCGAGGCAGGTCTTGTGACCAAACAGGGCGCCATCGAGCCGGTGCTTCTCTCTGCTCGAGTGACTGACTGCCTCACTGAGCGCGTGCCAAGCGACCTCCGCTTCTTCCCGACGAGGACGGTCTGATGCCAATGCAAACCAAACCCACGCTGGCCCAGCAAGAGGATCACCTCTTCAAGGTCCTTAGCAGCGAACGGTTTCTCAGGATGGAGGGCCTCGGCAATGAGGTCGCCCACTTCATCTACGACTATGACCCGTCGTGGGCGCTTGACGTCGCGCAGGCCAAGAAGCGCGCCACCTGGCGGCGGTGGAACCTTACAGCCGAAGCGGCGCGGCAAACGATGGGGTATCGCTTTGCGAGCACGCGTGACCGTGAGGCAGTGATCGGGATGGTTGTGGATGCGGCTGAGGCCGAATCGTTCAGACTGACGCCGCCCGAGCTAGCATCCAGTCCCGCTGTCTTCCGATGAGCCGATGAGTCGTCGGTGTTTCGGCCGAAGAACTCCACGGTCTTCTCCTCCGAAGAGCTACTTGATGCCGAGGACCGGTTGCTGCAGCTCTCGCGCACTACGACAGCTCCCACGATCCCGCTGGCGACAATCGAGCGTGTTTCGCGGAAGTCCGACAGTGAGCGGCGGATGCTCGGACCCGATCAAGCGTCCGCGCTGTCAGCGATCGCAGTGTCAGGGCGCGTCGTTGATGTGCTTGTCGGCCCCGCTGGCGCTGGGAAGACGACTGCGATGTACGCGCTCCGGCGTGCGTGGGAGCGCGAACACGGGCGTGGCTCCGTCGTGGGTCTCGCGCCATCTTCCGGAGCTGCTCAGGTGCTCGGCGAGGACCTCGGGATCGCGTCGGAAAACACTGCGAAGTGGTGGCAGACACACCTCCAAACGGGCGAAACGTTCAGTGCGAAGCAACTCGTGATCATTGACGAGGCATCCCTTGCCGGAACGCTGTCACTCGACCGCATTACGCGGCTCGCCGCGGATGCCGGAGCAAAGGTCCTGCTCGTCGGCGACTACGCCCAGCTCCAAGCGGTGGACGCAGGCGGCGCGTTCGGACTCCTCACAAACGACCGTGATGACGTCGCCGAACTCGTCGACGTGCACCGCTTTATACACGAGTGGGAGAAGCGTGCCTCCCTCGATCTTCGCCACGGTCGCTCTGAAGTGCTCGAAACCTACGCGGAGCATGACCGCATCGTCGAGGTGACACCGAAGCGATGACTGAGGCTGCGTACGCCGCATGGCGGACCGACCAACGTGCTGGGCGTACGACCGAGCTCGTAGCGGATTCGAACGAATCGGTCACCATGCTCAACACTCGCGCGCGGACAGACTTGATCCTCGATGGTGTGGTGTGTGGACCGCGCGAGGCCGACCTACATGACGGCACACAAGCGGCGAGCGGTGACATCGTCATCACGCGCAGGAATGATCGTCGGCTTCGGTCGGGTGGGAGCTGGGTGCGCAACGGTGACCGGTGGCGGGTTCTCGATGTCCGTATCGACGGGTCTGTGCTTGTGCGACGCGAAGGTCGCAATCGGGGCGCCAGCCTGCTGTTACCCGCTGGCTATGTTTCCGAGCACGTCGATCTCGGATACGCCGTTACCTCATTCCGAGCACAGGGCCTCACCACCGACACCGCGCACGTACTTGTCGATACCTCGCTGACGCGCGAGAGCCTCTACGTTGCGATGACCCGAGGCCGCGAGGCGAACATCGCCTATGTCGCCGTTGATAGGCCCGATGACTCCCATTCCGGGCCGCATCCCGGTGACAACGATGAAGCCACCGCGCAGAGCGTGCTGAGTGGTGTGCTCCAGCGTGTGGGTGCTGAGCTGTCTGCGCACGAGACCCTTGCGGCAGAGCAAGAGACCTGGGGGACTATCGCCCAGCTTGCCGCGGAGTACGAGACGATTGCGGCTGCCGCGCAGCGGGACCGATGGGCATCCCTAATACGTGCCTCCGGGCTGAGTGACGCACAAGCGGAGGCGGCCATCGACTCAGATGCATTCGGATCGCTGACTGCCGAACTGAGGCGGGCCGAAGCCAACAATCACGATGTTGAGACTCTCCTCCCAAGGCTCGTGCGCGCACGCGGATTCGACGATGCCGACGACGTGGCGGCGGTTCTGCGACATCGAGTTACTGCGGCTACAGCTAGGTTTGCAGGGTCGAGTCGCGGGCGATCGATCCCCAGGCTGATCGCCGGTCTCATCCCCGAAGCAATTGGTGCGATGAGCGAAGAAATGCGCTGCGCTCTCGACGAACGTCGCGAGTTGATCGAACAGCGTGCCGGTGTTGTGCTCGAAAAGGCAATCGTCGACGTTGCCGACTGGATCGTGGTGCTTCGTGCGCTACGTGCGGGAGATTCGTACGCGGAGCTTTGGAGCCGGGCGGCCCTCACGATAGCCGCGTATCGAGATCGCTATGCGATCGAAGCGCCGATTCCCCTTGGCGCCCAGGCAGAGAACACCAGGCAGCAGGTCGATCGCGCTCGGGCTGAAGCAGCACTAGGTGAGATCCTCCGCACCAACAACGCGGGTCAAGGCGGGCGTTCTCACCGCAAGTCGAACGAGCGCAACTTGTCGAGCCGGTTACTCTGACTGCGACCGAGCGTGCAAGGTGTCGAGTCGCCGGGTCTTTCGGCGAGCCCCGGAACATTGGTCGTTGGTGGTCGATACTCTGTGCGGTATGAGCTTGTAGCGTCTGTCCTTTCTTGTTGGCCGACGCCCCGAGTCGGTTGGAAGGACAGTGTTGGTCGGAACAGAAGCAGAGCGTTCACGTGGAACGGCGTGGCGTATCTGGGATTTGCACATTCATACGCCTTCCTCGCTTGTTCAGCATTACGGTGCAGACACGGATCACATCTGGGATCGTTTCATTGGGGAACTGGAGGCGCTGCCACCGGACATCAGCGTCATCGGCATTAACGACTACTGGTTCCTGGACGGGTACAAGCGTGTTCTTGATGCCAAGAGGCGCGGCAGGCTTCAGAATATCGAAGCCATCTTCCCGGTGATTGAGATGCGACTCGACCAGTTCGGAGGCACGGCCGGGGACTTGTTCAGAGTCAACCTCCATGTTGTCTTTGACCCTGAGCTTGACGCCGACTTTATCCAAGCTCAGTTCATCGGCGCGCTACAACCAAAGATTAACCTCTCACCACTTCACGCAGGGCTAAAGTGGCAAGCTGTCATCACCAAGGATTCGCTTGCCGACCTCGGATCCAAGATCAAAAAGACTGTGCCTGAAAGCGAGAAGTCGAGGTACGGGTCCGATCTGATTGAGGGATTCAACAACATAAACGTTCGGCTCGAAGACGTGCAGGGCATTCTTGACGGACCGAACTTCAAGGGCAGGACGCTGGTCGGTATCGGCAAGACTGAATGGCGGAATATCAAGTGGAATGATCAGTCGATCGCTGCCAAGAAGAACGTGATCAATTCGTCGCACTTCGTCTTCACCGCCTACGAAGACACCGCCCGGTGGGCTAGTGATGTGCAGATGCTTAGGGAGAGCCAGGTCACCCACAAAGTTCTAGATTGCAGCGACGCACACTACTTCGCCGATTCGGACCAGAGCATGCGACTCGGTGAATGTCAGACCTGGATCAACACAACGCCGACACTCGCGGGGCTTGCCTACGCTATTGAAGAGTTTGATCGCCGCGTTTACGTAGGGCTTGAACCACCGGCCCTTAGCCGGATTCGGAGAAATCCAGAGCGGTTCATCGAGAGAGTTCGAATCAGCTCCGGGAAGCAAGAGTTTGACCTCTTCAACCATGACCTTCCGCTCAACTCCGGCTTTGTTGCTGTCGTTGGCAACAAGGGGCAGGGGAAGTCTGCGTTCCTTGATTGCATTGCATTGGGCGGGAACTCGTCGAGGAATAATGAGTTCGCGTTTTTGAGTCCAACTCGCTTCCTCAGCACGTCAAACCAGAAGAGCGCACGGCAGTACAGCACGGAACTCGTCTGGGCCACCGGAGCATCACGCAAGGTCCCACTCGATCAATCTCACGACCATGCGGTGCCGGTTTCGGTTGAATATCTGCCCCAGATGTTTGTAGAGCGTGTCTGTAATCTAGATCCTGAGACGGATGACTCCGATGAGTTTGAGCGCGAGCTTAGGACGGTGCTCTTCACCCACATTCCTGAGAGTGACAGGGCCGGGGAGAAGACCTTCGATGCGCTTCTCGCTCAAAAGACGCAGTCGTCACAAACGGACATCAGGAGGCTCAGAGACGAGCTTCGAGCAGTGGTTCGTCAATACGTGGCTGTGACAGACTTCCGAGCGAACAACAAGTCCACGGAGGTTCAAGGGCGGCTTGCTCTCAAAGAGTCGGAAGTCAATACTGCGAAAGCGGATGTCGATGCTGCTAAAGCCTTGCTAGCTCAGATTGACGCGGAGAGCAGGGATGATGGCGAGCTTGCGGCACTGAGGCAACAGTCGGAGGAAATCGAGGAAACGCGATCCGGATGGCTCACCAAACGTAGCAGCAACGATCATCAGCAAGCACAGGTGAAGCAACAGCTTGCTGCCATGGAAGTCCTCGCGCACAAGGCAGAAGTTATCCGTTCTGATGTTGCCGAACTTAATCGCCAGGCGGAAGAGGTTCTGCGTGGGGTTGTAACTGGGGAACCTTTCCTGCACTTGACAGTAAACAGTTCACGCTACGACTCCTGGCGAGCGGCCAGCGAAGCGCTGCTCGCGGATCTCAAGTCTGCTTCCGAAGTGCTTGGTCGGGAGCTTCAAGCGCTGGAGCAAGCTCGACGCGAGAATACAGACGCACTTTCTGCTGCAGACAGCGCCCGTGAGAGGGCACGCCAACGCGTACTACAGTCTGAAGAGCGCGTTGCTGCTCTGCTTGGTGACGAAAGCGATGAAGAGTCGCATGCGGGCCTCGCGGCTTTGCTCAAACGTATTGATGAAACACCCGCAAGGGTGGACGCGCTTCGCGCCGAGATCATCGAGCGTTCAGAGAACATCTACCGGGCACTGGATAGTCAGCTCCGAGCTGTTGAGAGTCTGTATGCACCGGCGTCTCACTTCATCGCTCAGTCGGAGGTAGTGAAGAACGCTGGGCTTGAGTTCAATGCAGAGCTTCGTCTCCTGTCTACGTGGAAGAGCGTGTCATCTGGACTTGATGGTCGTCGAAACGGTGACTTCACGGATTGGCTCACGGACCTTCCACAACGTCTTGAAGATACCTCATGGGAGCAACTCTCAGCACAACTAGCAGAGGCGTTGAGTCGCCTTGAGCGCGAGCGGGGCGAACAAGACGGCGAATTGAGGAACCCGTCAAGCGCGCTTCGAAACAGCACAACACTCGAGGCATTTCTGATGAGCATGTTCGATCTGTCTTGGCTCGAAGTTCGGTTTGGCCTGACTGGCGACGGACAACCGTTGTCGCAGCTGTCGCCAGGGCAGCGTGGCTTGGTGCTAGCGCTCTTCTACCTAGTCGTCGATCGTAGAATGACGCCTCTTCTCTTGGACCAACCGGAAGAGAACCTCGACAATGAAACCATCGCGTCGAAGTTGGTTCCCGCGATCCACGAGGCTGCCGGCAGGCGGCAGACAATTGTCGTTACACACAATGCGAACCTCGCGATTGTGGGGGATGCGGACCAGATCGTTCATTGCCAGGTGCAGGATCAACGGTTCACCGTGAGCAGCGGTAGTATCGCCGAACTAGACGTGGCGAAGTTTGCACTAAATATTCTGGAAGGGGCGAAGCCCGCCTTTGATAATCGTCGGCACAAATATGAGGCATTCCTGTCTCTCGTCTGATGGTCGCCCACGAGACCACCGCAGGTCCTCGCCATCCATTTTGTAATGGCAGCTGCACACGCGGCGCCAGAGATCACCTATAGGGATCCAAACGGAGAGGACTCGCGGATGTGCGTCAATCTGCCGGGTTGCTGGGAGTCGAGAAGAGTTCGCCGCCGAGCGAGGATTTTTGTTGCTGGTTGAGCAGATCGCGATTAGCCTTACGCTAAGTGCCACGGTCTCGCAACAGCACGCGAAGCGCCCATATTTCACGAGTGGCACGCAGAGGGCACGGCACCACTGCAACCCTTGAGAATCCGCGTAACTACGCGGCCCGCGACCAGTATTGGGAGTTCTGGGAAACTTTCTCTGGGGGCCCTGGCCGAAAAATAGGCTCGACCCCGCTGCAACCTACAGGAGGTCTCGCATGGAGACCAACGCTCAATTCATAGTTCATGTAAACAACTATGCCGACGGTGAAGCGTCACGAGTCCGTCCCTTCGCAGAGCACACTGACCGGCGGGTAGGTGGCCCTTTGTGTGCATCGCCGTCAGCTTGTTCATGACGTTGGAGAGCATCACCGTCTTGAGCTGGTGGATGATCTTTCCGCTGGGCATTGTTGGCAGCCTGCTCCACTTTGCGTTCGATTGGACGGGGCACAATCGGTGGGCCGCGATTTTCAGCGCAGTCAATGAAAGCTATTGGGAGCACATCAAGATCGCGATCTGGCCGACGATGCTCCTTCAGGTCATTTTGTTTGCGGCCGGTGGTTATCAGTACCCAGCCTTCATCCCGGCAGCGACTATCGCACTCTATTCGCTGCCGATCAGCATGGTGGGGTTGGTGTTTCTCTACAAGATGATCACGAAACGCAATGTTCTTTGGTTGGATATCGGCATATTCTTCGTAATCATCGCCCTTGCACAGACACTTTTTATCGTGGTGTTGGAGCAGTTGGCGGCGACATCAGTCACCATCGTTTTGGCGGCGCTATTTCTCGCAGGGCTGATCGCCGCATTTCTTCGGTTCACTTTGCGGCCGCCACAGGAGCCTGACGTCTTCATCGACCCGATTACCCAGAAGTATGGAATGCACGCACACCCGGATATCGGGTCAGACTCCAGCGCATCGTAGGAATCAAATCGTCAGTTCACGAGAGCGTGAGCTCCCAAGCGCCCGTCGACCATCTCGAAGATACGGTCACAATGTTCTAGTACCTCGCGATCGTGTGTGACCATGACCACGGCGACGTTGGCGTTGTGCGCGCGGTCGGCGAGTAATGCCACGACCTCGTGGCCGCGTCGGCGGTCAAGTGCGGCAGTGGGCTCGTCGACGAGGAGCAGGCTGGGTGTGTTGACGAGTGCGCGGGCGATGCCGACCCGCTGACGCTCACCGCCGGACAGTTGGCCCGGGCGATGCTTAGCGCGATGGGCCATCCCCACAGAGCCGAGGAGTGTTTCGACATCCACATGCCGGTCACCGGCGAGTCGACCGGCGAGGCGCAACTGGTCTGCTGCGGTCAGGGACGGGATGAGATTTCCGGACTGGAAGACGAAGCCGATATTGCGGAGGCGGAAACGGGTTGTTGCGCTCTTGGAGAGTTTGCTGATGTCGGTGCCATGCACTTGCACCGTGCCGCGGTCAGGCCGCGCCATGGCCCCGGCGATCGCCAGCAGCGAGGACTTGCCCGACCCGGAGGGCCCGACGATGGCGGCGAACTCTCCGGGCATCACCGTGAGGGATACTTCATCGAGTGCCCTGACCCGAGATTCACCATCACCGAGTTCCAAGACGACGTCAGTGATTTCTAAGCTCGGAGTCGTGTGGTCGTTCATCGTTGCCCTCCCAGGGCGCGCAGCGGATCGATGCGGGTGATGCGTAGCACGGCGATGGTGGCGCCGAGCATGCCGAGCAGAATCGTCAGTCCGGAGGCGATGGCGATGGGCTCGAACTCGAGATCGAAGGGCATGGCATCCGGCATTGCGGCGCCCATTCCGATCCCGGCCGCAACGCCGACCACGGTGAAGCCGACGAGGAGGATCGCTGCCTGAGTGAGGCTGTCGCGCACGAGGTAACGGCTGGAGGCTCCCATGGCGCGAAGGACAGCAATGTCGTGGCTGCGCTGAATGGTCCAGACCATGAAGAACGCTCCGACCACCAGCGCGCAGATGGCATACAGGAAGAACTGAATCATGCTCAATGTCAGCGTTTCCGCCTCGTACCCCGGGGAGGCATTGAACGCCTCCGTCAGGGTCATCGTGGTCGTCTCGGCTGTCACGTCGATGGTGGCAAAGTCGATGTTGGCGCCTTCCTCGGTCAGGATCGCGACGACACTCGCGTAACCAAAATCCATCTCGTCGATCTGGTCCGGAGTCGGCGCTCCAGGTTCTGCGAGCCCTGCGGCCATGAGGCGCCAGGTATCGATCGGGAGGTAAGCGACGTCGACATGCCCGAAGGTTGCCTGACCCTCTGTGAATCCGATCACGGTCAATTCAAGATCAAGCCGATCTAGAATCACCACCGTACCGAGTTCGACACCCTCATCGCGCAGCGGCTCCGAGACGATGATCCCCGCCACTGCACCAAGTTGCTCACCGGTTGACACGGCAGGCGAGAGGAAACCGTCTGGTTCGACACCGAACAGCGTCAAGTCAATCTGGGTTCCGTCGTCAGTCACGCCGTTGACGATGTTGACTCCCATCGGCTCGGCGGCGGCAACATCATTGGCGTTCTGCCAGGTTTTGAGTTGCTCATCGTCGATGACGGATCGGCTGAAGGCATTGTCCTTCATTGTGCCTTCGTCAAACGCGAAGGCCGTCGCGGGCATGGCCTTGAGGCCGGAAACACCGTCATTGACGAGGCCGGAGGAGAGACCGGAAAGGAGGACGACGAGCACGGAGATCAGTGCGATCACTGTACCCATGAGCGCGAATCGGCCACGCGCAAAACGCAGCTCGCGCAGAGCAAGAAACATGGGAGACCTTTGATCGGGATTTTACCGACACACTGTCGGAACTTTCGGTCGCAAGTATTTCATCTCGATCCCGCTGTGCCAAATCGGCACCACACAGCAGGCAGTTCCTCAACTCAGGTGATGAGCCCCTGTGTGAGGAGCCGAAAAACGTCGGCGGCAACTTGCTCGTGGTCGACGCCGTGCGCGACCAGTTGGACCCCAGCGTTGAGGACGCCGTGGATGAGGATGATTGAGGTTTGCGAGGAGTCCATGCCGAGGCCGGTGAGTACGCGGATCACCGGCCTGAATAGCGCGTCGTGGAGGGCCATGAGCTCGTCGACCTTGCTCGGAGTGAGATCGGCCTCTCTCACGATCGCCGCAATCTCATGCTCGCCGTCAGCAGTCATGCGCATCGTTGCAGCGACGAAGGCCTGAAGCTCGGCAGTCCCGGGCTCAACGGCATGCAACTCCTCTTCAATCTCGGCATCCCAGCGCTCCATTGCGCTGATGGCGATCGAGACCAGGAGGTCATCCTTGGAGGGAAAATAGTCGTAGAAGCTCGAACGTGCGATGCCAGCGCGTTCGCTCACACTGGTCGGCGAGAACTTCGCCAAGCCACCGGATCGCAGGATGTTTTCGCCGGCAATTATGAGAGCTTCGCGTTGCGAGGCGCGGTGCTCGGCGACGGTGGGAGCGGTGATCTTAGGCATTGGTCACCAATCTTCTTTCGTTCGAATCGCGACTGCACGCTGATCCGGCGCGTAGTCGCCCTATGGTCTCACTACCGCCAAACCGTCGCCAAGAGGACGTTGACAACGGTGAGCACGCCGATCGTGGGCAAGACCCACGCCGCAACCGACTCCTTCTTCCTGTTCATCAGAGCGATGACAATGATCGCTACAAGCAACAGCAGCTTCGCGCTGATCTTCATGTTATTCACGTCGTTGCCCAGCGGATACTGCAATCCGACAAGCACGATGCCCGTTACCAGCATCGTCCACGCACCATGCATCATCGCCGGGAGCACGCGAGCCGTGTGCTCCCGCATTGGCTTCACTTGATAGACGACACCGCCAAGAAGTGCGACGACACCGATGATGTGCACTGCAAGGACAACATTCTTGAGAATTTCCATGCACTCATCTTACCGACAGCGCGTCGGCAAGAGCGCCTTGGCGGACCCCGTCCATGCGACGCGATGCGCGGTGTAGGTGACTCAAGGCACCGTATACCGTAGCCGTATGACCGTCGACGATTCGTCACAACATTTGGATGAGCCGCACCGTGCGGGCCTGGCGCAGCGCCTGAACTGGCTTCGCGCAGGTGTCCTTGGGGCAAACGACGGTATCGTTTCGACGGCGGGAGCACTCCCGGTCCTGCTGGCTGGATCGGCAGCCTTGGTGGGTGGTGCGATCTCGATGGCGCTTGGCGAGTACGTCTCTGTGTCAAGCCAGCGCGATACTGAGCATGCGTTGATCGAGAAGGAACGCGGAGAGTTAGCCACAGATCCAGACGCTGAGTTCATCGAACTTGTCGGTCTGTTCGAAGCCCGAGGGTTGAGTCGGGAGACGGCGACGCTCGCGGCATCCGAGCTGACCGAAAAGGATGCACCAGCGGCACACCTGGCCGTCGAGCTGAATATCGATCAGGACGACGTCGTCAGCCCGTGGCATGCGGCGCTTGCGTCGGCGGTCGCCTTCATTCTCGGTGCGTTACTGCCAATGGCTACGATCCTCTTCTTGCCGCACCCGGAACGGATCATCTGGACGTTTGCCGCGACAATTTTCGCGTTGGCGATCACCGGCTATGTTGCGGCATGGATCGGCGGCGCACGACGGTGGCGTGCGGTACTTCGCACGGTGATCGGTGGCGCTTTGGCGCTCGGCGCGACCTTCTTGGTTGGCTCTCTCTTTGGTGCCACTGTCCTGTAGCGAGTTGCGAACGCCGTGTGCTCCGCATCGACGGGGCCCACTAGCGGGCGCACCGGGAAGCGCAGAGGTTGCCTTCACGATGGGAATGGAGGGCGATGATGGGCAGTGAGGGCGCCACCGTTGCCGCTCTCGCCGTGGATGGCTACCCTAGAAACGTGCCACACGCGGGAAAGACCTCAGAAAACTCAAAGTGGCACGCAGAGGGCACGGTACCCCTGCAACCCCCGAAGATCCGCAGAATCACGCGGCCCGCGACGAGGACTGGGACTTCTGATCGCCTTGATCTAGCTCGCCCCTGAAAACGGTTGATAAAAGGCCCGCACCCGCGTGTTGTTGCGGGTGCGGGCCTTGTGACGTGCACGCTGTGTGATGGTGCCGGGGACACCCAAGACCAGGAGCCGCCACGTGCAGTGTCCTGGTCTGAAGCCGTTTTTAGAGGGACTGCACCGTTGTGGTGGGCAGGGTGAGGATCTCAGCGCCGGTCTCTGTGATAGCGATGGTGTGTTCTGTGTGGGCGGTTCGGCAACCGGTGGCGCTGCGCAGTGTCCACCCATCAACGGGGTCAGTGACCAGTTCGTTGGTGTCAGCCATCACCCAGGGTTCTATGGCAAGCATGAGCCCTGGACGCAACTGGTAGCCACGCCCGCGCTGCCCATCATTAGCCACGTGTGGGTCCTGGTGCATGGTGCTACCAATCCCATGCCCACCAAATTCGGTGTTGATCAGGTAACCCGCTTCGGACAGAACATCACCAATCGCGGCAGACAAATCACCGATGCGGGCCCCCGGTGCGGCAACCGCAATTGCCGCCGCCAATGCCCGCTCCGTGGTCTCAATCATGCGCAGATCCTCAGGGTTACGGCGCTGCCCGACGATGAAACTGATTGCTGCATCGGCTGCGACACCCTTGTGGACAATAGCCAGATCAAGGGTGAGCAGGTCACCGTCAACAAGGACAGTGTCCCGCGGCATTCCGTGGAGGACAGCGTCATTGACTCCCGTGCAAATGTAGTGACCAAAAGGGCCACTGCCAAAGGACGGCGCGTAATCGACATAGCATGAGGTGGCACCCGCGCCAAGGATCATGTCCTTTGCCCACTGATCAATTTCTAAAAGGTTCGTGCCCACCTGGCAGCGCTCTTTGATGCTGGCGAGAATATCGCCGACAAGCCCACCGGTGACACGGGCACGGTCAATTTCCGCTGGACTCAAAATTTCGATCATCGTGTCGCTTCCCTTGTCAGCACACCAGGTGTTACGCGTCGATTGAGTGGTCTTGCCCAATGGGAGGCAGCGCCGACCACGGAAAGGTAATCCACTCGTCGGTCACCTTCCAGGAGTAGTCCGGGGTGATCAGCGAGCGTGGTTTTGTGTACAACACCGCTGACCGGGCTTCGGACCCTTGTTTCGCGAGCATGTCCATGACCAGAGCAAGGGTGCGCCCCGAGTCGGCGACATCGTCCACGACAAGAACTTTTTGGTCCGCGAGTTCTTGAGTGTCCATCAACGGAGGCAGCAGACGCGGGTCGGTGAGCGTTTGACCAATGTCGGTGTAAAACTCCACGTTCATGGTGCCCACGCCCTTCGTGCCCAGCGCGTAAGCCATGGCACCACCGGGAACCAGACCTCCACGGGCGATCGCAACCACCACATCGGGAGTAAAACCGGAGTCCACAACCTGTTGTGCAAGTTGCCGCGTGGCGATCCCAAACTCGTCCCAATCAAGGACTTCGCGGATGCCGTGTTCTGTGACGATCTCTGCCATGTTCCTACCCTAAGGGGTGAGTAAGCGGCAGGGCGCCAATCTGCGCCCTGCCGCTACACATCACACTGCTGAATTGTGGTGGGGTTAGTTCACACCGAGGACATCGACAACAAAGATGAGGTCACCCAACGGTTGACCAGAGTCGCTGGTTCCTTCTCCTTCACCGTAACCCATGTCACCTGGGACAATGAGCATAACTTGGGAACCAATGGGAACCCCGGCCAATCCTTCAGACCACCCTTGGATGACCTGCATCAGTTGGAAGCCCATGGGCTTTCCGCGTTCCCAGGACGAATCGAATTGGGTGCCGTCAAGCTGCCACCCGGAATATTGCGACCATACGAAGTCCATCTCACCAACTTCAGGTCCGTCACCCTTCTTCAAGGTGATGACCTGGAGTTCGTCGGTGCCCTTGTAACCGTCGGGGATTTCTACGGAAGGCTTTCCGGTGTCGTCAAGGGTGACTTGTGGTAGTGAGTCGTCGTCTTGGGCGACGTCTTCACCCTGTGCTGAGGTGGGGACGCTTTGTTCAATTTCGACGACGTACACGTAGGCGGGCTGTGTGGTGCCGCCTTCTTCAGTGGCTTCGACTCCCGGCTGTCCGAGCAGGACAGTACCGCCAACACCTGCTTCTGTCATCGCAGCCACGAACGACGCGGGGATTTGGGTGGGGTCAAGAAGCAAGTGGGTGAGGGCGTCATTGTCGTAGGTGGAGTTTGTTGCGGATGCGTCCTCACCGGAGTACACAGACATGTTCACCGCAACGAGGTTACCTTCAGCAAGTTCTCCGCCGTCACCCTGTTCCGCCGTGTAGGCGGCGTTTCCTTCAAATGTCAGGGGGCCGTCAAAGGTGACTTCTGGTTTGGCGTCATCCGATGTGGTGACACTGACCTTTTCGAGTGTCGCTTTGTCAGCGTCGGAGGTGGTGTCAGTTGCCCCGTCCGTTTGGGTTTCGGTGGCGCTGGGGGCGTCGTCTGCGCTGTCGTCCGAGGAGCAGCCGGTCAGAGCGAGCGTTGTGACTAGCGCGGCAGCCGCCAGTGAACGCAATGGGCGGATCTTCACGTGTGTGTCCTTCACGGTTGGGGTTGTGCTGTTGCTTCACTGTAACGGTGGTTTCTGAGTGTTCGCTGGGTCGTTCGCTCTGGGTGGCTGGGCGCGGCACAATAGAGGTATGCCTTCGTCTCGCCGTTCCTCGAAACGCCCGTACTCTGCCGCGCATCGTCCTCTTGAGATGCAGCGGGCGACGGGTGGGCGCCGTCAGGTGACGCGTCACGGTGAGGAGTGGACGGTGCAGCCGGTGCGGGGCAACGAGAAGGAGTATGTCTGCCCGGGGTGCCATCATCGGGTTGCGCCGTGGACGGCGCATGTGGTGGCGTGGGCGAATGAGTCAATTTTTGGTGAGCAAGCTGCGTTGGATGCTCGCCGACATTGGCACACGCACTGTTGGTCCATTGCGGAGTAGTGAACCCGTGAGTGAAAGGTTGTGAGCATGATGGCGAACGAGGCGTTGGTGACGCACACGTACCGGTCAGGTACTGCTGGCACGCTTGTGTTGTTGCACGGTTTTCCGGTGGATTCACGGATGTGGGACGCAGTTGTTCCGCACTTGCCTCAGCAGTGGGGGGTGATGGCTGTTGATTTGCCAGGTTTGGGTCACTCACGTGGGGTGTTACCGCAGCCGCCGTCGTTGGCGTCGTCTGCCCAGTTGATTGTTCCGCTGATCGATGCGCTGCCTGGCCGCGTTGTTGTGGCCGGTTTGTCGATGGGGGGCTACGTCACGATGGAGTTGTTGCGGCGTGCTGGTGACCGTCTTGCTGGGGTGGTGTTTCTTGACACCAAAGCGGAGGCGGACACCCCGGCGGCGGCGGCGAAGCGCCTCGAGGTTGCTGACCAGGTGGAGCGCGAAGCGTCGGTGTCCGCTGTGCTGGGGATGGCAGCTGCCACGGTGGCGCAGCCGTTGCGTGCTGACCGGGACCGGGAGGTAGCGTTGCTCGCGCAGTGGATCAGTGAGCAAGACCCGGCGGGGGTGGCGTGGTCTCAACGCGCTATGGCGTCCCGGGATGATTCGTTTGATGTGGTGCGTGGTTGGGATCGTCCAGCGTTGGTGCTGCGTGGAGAGCACGATGCGCAGTCTGATGACCAGGTGATGCGTGCGCTCGCGCAGGCGTTGCCCAATGCGCGGTTTGTGGAGATTCCTGCTGCTGGGCACATGACTGCGGTGGAGCAGCCTGGTGCGGTTGCTCGTGAGGTCACTCGTTTTTTAGTGGGCCTTTAGTTGTGTTGTGTGACGTCGTTGGCAAGGACACGGTCGAGCGCCTCGCTGAGGTCAAGTGATTCGCCGTCGCGGCCGCCTAACCCCAACACCAGTGGCGGGTCGCTGGGTTCGACTGTGACACCGCTGAAGCGTGCAAGGAGGGATCCTTGCACGCTGAGTACGTAAAACTGTCCGTCGGTGTCGAGGGCAACTGAGTGGTTGTTTTTCAGGTACCAGCCCACGTGTGGCGTGCGGTAGGTGGTAGACCCGTTGTAGGACCGTGCTTTGAGGGGCACGGGTGCAGGGCCGTGTTCCTTGACTTGGGTGAGGAAACCAGCAATGAGTGTGCGTGCTTGCTCAGTTTCTCGTTCTCGCCGTCGTTGGAGTTCGGCTTCAAGGTGAAGGGCGTTCGCAGTTTTTGTGTCACGCCAGTTGGCGTTATTCATGCTTTGCCCCTGTTCTTCTTCGGTTGGGGTGCGGTGGCTTTGGGTGGGTGTGGTGTGGTTCCGGGCAGGGGGATTTGCCCGGTGTTCGCGGAGAGTGGTTTGGGTCGCCCGGACGCTGCTTTGCGTGCTGCTTGTGCGGGGGTTTGGTAGCCGGGTGAGCTGGGGCCGGTGTCTTCTTCTTCGTCGAGGATGTCGTCGGCGAGGGCAGCGTCTTCGGCTTCTTCTTGGGCGTCGAGTTCAGGGTTGGTCGGTGGTGGTTCGATTGGCGATGCGCTGGTGGCTTCGTCGGGTGTGGCAGCGACCGGCGCTGCGGCCTCGGCAGTGTCCTCCTGACTGTGGGCGTCAGCGGTTTCGTTGTCGATCGCTGGGGGCGCATCGTCAGTAGTGGTGCTGGGGGTGTCGTCACGGTTGTCTGGGCCGGGGACAAATTCGTCCACGGACGCAGGTGAACTGGTCACCTCGGCGTTGCTCGGTTCTGCCAGTTCCGCGGGTGATGGTGCGGACGGTTCGGTGCCGTCCACACTGTCCGCTGTGACGTCACTGGCGACAACAGTGTCATCACCGTCGAGTGCGGCGACCTCGTCAATGTTGTCGAGGTCTTCGTGGTCGCCCAGGGTGTTGAGGTCAGCGGTGAGTTCTGCGGTGCGTTGTTCTTCCGCTGCTTGGAAGTTTTCTTCCACGACAGCAACTTTTTCGAGCGTTGCCTGGGAGGGGACTGCTTCAGCGGCCAGGATGGAACGTAGTTCGTCAAGGTAGGTCGCGATGGATTCTTTTTGCCGGCTGAGGTCCTCAACTTGTCGGCGCGCTGCAGCTGTGGTGCGTTCGGCGGTCATCTTTGCTTGCAAGATGATGTCGTCAGCTTGGTCGCGTGCATCGGCAACAATGTTTTCGGCGCTGCTACGAGCCTGGTCCGTGGTGTCTTTGGCGTAGGTGTCGGAGTCCGCGCGAATACTTTCAAATGTGGCAAGTGCTTCTGCGGCACGACGTTCAGCTTCAGCAGCGTGTTGTTCCGCTTCAGCGATGAGCCGGTCAGTTTCTGCTTTGGTGCGTGCGTGGAGTTGTGAGTCAGCCAATTGTGCTTCCTCATGCCGTTGCGCAATATCGAGATCGGCTTGTGCTAGTTGTTTGCGGGCGTCATCGAGCATGGCAGTTGACTCGGTGCGTGCGTTGTTGAGCATGTCTTGTGCCGTGCGTCTGGCGTCTGCGAGTTCACGTTCGACGGTGAGGCGGGTGTGTTCGCGCAGTTCCGCGAGTTCGCGTTGGGTTGCGTCGCGCAGTTCGTTGGTGTCGCGTTCGGCGGCTTCTCGTAGTTCGGTCACTTCGCGTTGCGCGGTTTCGCGCAGGTGAGCTGCTTCTCGATGTGCTTGTTCGAGGGCTTCGTTTGCTTCGCGTGTCGTGCGAACGTGGTGTTCGTTGAGTTCTTGTTCGAGGATGCCGCGTTGGCGGGTGATTTCTTGTTCTTGGGTTTGGCGGAATTGGGCGATCTCAGCTTCGGTTGCTTGTTTGAGTTCCCCAAGTTCGCGGTCGAGTTCGGCGCGGCGTTCGTCAACTTCGCGTTGCATTGCGGCGCGCATCTGGGCGACGTCGTTTTCGGCGTTTTGCCGTAGCTCGGTGGTTTCACGTTCTGTGGTGGAGCGTAGTTCGGCGACGTATTGCTCAGTGTTGGACCGCAGTTGTGCGGTCTCAGCGTCGGTGCGGTGTCGTAGCTCAGTCGTTTCTGCCTCAGCGGTTGACCGAAGGTTCGTGACGTAAATCTCAGTTTCTTCGCGCAGTGCTGTGGTTTCTTCAATGGCGCGCGAACGCATCTCTTCGATTTCTTGCTCGCTTCGCACTCGGAACTCGGTGATCTCGCGTTGCGTTGTAGCGCGCAACGCCCCTAGTTCACGTTCCAAACTGGTACGGCGATCAGTTTCTTCAGTGGCGATAGCAGTGGAAATACGTGCCGCTTCGCGTTCCGCTGATCCCACGAGTTCCTCGGCGCGTCGTTGCGCCGATGTGACAGCAGATTCTGCTGCTTGAGTGGCGGATCTGCGGGCTTCTTCGGCGTCACGGCGGGCGGCTGTGAGGAGTTCAACAGCTTCTGTTTCCGCGCGACTACGCATTTGGGTCGCAGCTGCTTCGGCTTGTGTGGTGACGTCATGGGCGTGCTTCTCAGCCTGGCTGAGAATGTCACTGGATTGTTCCTCAGCGGTGCGCATCAACTGTTCAATGCGCGAACCGAGTCCCGAGTATGACGGGCGTTCCATCTCATCGAGCTGTTTGCGTAACTGGCTCAACTGTTCCTGGAGGGCGGAGTTTTCCGCGGCCAGGCTTTGCGTTTGAGACTCCACCTGACCAGTGTGTTCACGAGCTTGGGCAAGTTGTCGTTCCAAAGATGCGATGTGGCCGTCAACTTTTTGGCGGTCGTATCCGCGCATCGCAAGGGGGAACGAGGGGATGTCTTCAGCCACTGTGGCCTCCAGGCTCATGGGTGTCAGGGGGACTGCTTCCCCTATTCTAGTAAGGAGGGGGCATGGAATCCTGCTCAGTGACGCGCTACACCCACCGAAACGTGACCCAACACACAACTGTAGGCCGGATTTCCGCGTCAAGCGAATACTCGTGAAGAGGTGTGGGCAAGGATGTGCAGGTCGTGGTTGGGTAGAGGATATCTGAAGCGAGCCGGGTAGGCTGGGTCAGTCGTCTTGAAGGGGCATGGTCAATTGCGCAAGAAGCTGTTACCCGTAGTGCTCATAGTTCTCGGTTGTGTGGTCGCCGGACTTGGTGTCGCATCAGGCACCATCTGGAGGCCAGAGTCAATCGTGACCCTTGGTGTGCCCGCCTCGAGTGAGGGGCGTTATGTCATGACTGCACCGGGGGTGCTCGGGCAAATTAGTGACACCGTCACCGTTGAAGCGCGAAGCAGCGCCGACACCGATGTCTCCCTCGCGGTTGCCCGCGTGTACGACGCACAAGGATGGCTGGCCAACGAGCCTTACCTAGAAATTACCGGAGTGGACACCTGGGAATCTCTTGGGTCACGCGTTGTCAGTCCCGCAAACACCGAGAACGGCGAAAACGCAGACGCTGACGCCGAAGCCGAGGAACCAGCGAACAACGAAGACGCTGAGGTCGCTGACGGTGAAGAGCAACCCGCAGGCCCAGCGTTGGAATCTTCCGATATGTGGTTCGAAGCAGTGACCGGGACCGGCTCAATCCAGGTGGAACTCACCTCCGTCGCCGACCCCATCGTCATTATTGCTGGAAGCACCAACCCAGACGGGGCGCCAGCGGTCAACCTCACCTGGGAGCGCGAGGTTCCTACGCCCCTGATGATGCCAGGCATCATTGTGGGCGCGATCATTATGCTCGCCGGAGTCATTGTGTTAGTGATGACTGCCCGCCGACCAGCATCGCCCACCGCTGTTGCTCCCACACGTTCTCGTAGTGCACACTCAGCACACTCGGCAGCCTCAGTCCAGTCTGCTGGTGCAACCCCATCCAAGCTGTCCCGCCTGAGCAAGAAAAAGGCGACGCGCCGCACGAAGAAATCCGCCCCCAATGCACCAAGTAGCGCATCGACTGCTGCACCATGGGATGCAGCCGCAACCGGTGCACCTGCTCCATCGAGTTCCACACCCACCCAAGCAGCAATGCCATGGGATGCGACCACGACCGGAAATCAACCACAACGCGACACCCACGGTGCACCAACAGGAAAGAGCACAGGCTTCCAACCCGCTGGCTCCGGTGCCCATCACAACCCCACAGTTGAAGGTGGCGCCCCCGCTGCCCGCACGGCTGCGGGAATCACCGCACGCACCGGGTCGATGCCCACTATCGGTGCACCACCACACGCCACCCCCGCATCGGCACGCTCCGCACACTCAGCTGCCAGTGAGAACCCCCGTGAAGGATCACGCACCGGGTTGCCCTACGGGCTCACCCCCGAGGCTGCCTCCATGCTCGATACCGGGACGTTGCAAGCCATTGGCTTCACCCGAAGAGAACTCCGGGAACTGACCGACCGGCAACGGCGTCCCAACACCTCGGGAATCCCAACCGTGTCTGCACCAGGCCAACCATCCCACCACCAAGGTGAACCGTGGTTGCCACGAGAAACCCAAACCAGCGCCTCGAACTGGCGTGCCGCCTGGGGGCTCTCCTCCGAAGCGACCCCTACACCAGACACCCGGATGCGTCCCGGCCAATACTCACACACCGACGACGACGCCCACGTCGTCGACGAAGCCCTCGCCCGGCACCAACGCCAACAAGGGAGCATCCCTTCGCGTGGCACTGGTGAGCCTGCCTACACCCCCGGTCCCCGCAGCGGGGGCCCTCGCCCCCACAACTCTGCCCCCGAACAACGCACGGGAACCTCCGCTGGTTCGGCAAAGCAGCACACCGCTGCCACCCCACCCACAGACAACCAAGCCGCACAACCGGCACCACGCCCGGGAACGCGACGCGCGCTCTACCAGTCATACCGTGACGCCGCCGCACAACAAGCCCGTGACAACGACTCTGGCACGTCCTAAGGAGTGAGCCACGTTGAGAAACTCCCAACGCTTCACCACAATCCTCACCTGCATCCTCGCGGGCACGCTCATTGCCGGGTGCACCCCGGATGTACCAGCGCTCGATGTTGACCAAGAACTCGTTGAAGCAGAAACCCCTGCCCTCACTGACGTCCAGATGGCTGAGGTCACCCAAGTCGTGGGTGAAGCGCTCGGCGCTGCAGACGCGGAAAAAGACACTGAGGCATTGGAGCAACGGGTCACTGGGCCGGCATTGAAAATCCGGCAAGCCGAGTACCGCATCGCCACAGCGCAAAAGAGTGACGATTCACTGTCAGAACTTCCCGCAACCATGCAGTCGGTCTTCATGACAAACAGCCAAGGGTGGCCACGAACAATCTTTGCGGTTTCAGAACGCCCGCAAAACCTTGAAGCAGAACGGTTCGTGGTGTACACACAAGAATCTGCGCAAGACAACTATGAACTGTGGGGTTGGTTCCCCCTGTTCCCCGGGATTACCGTGCCGACGTTCCCTGCATCAGGAGTGGGGACACAAGAACTTTCCGAGCTTGATGAGACACTCCAGCTCGCCCCAACTGACGCGATCAACCAGTACGTGTCATTGCTCAAAAAACCCTCGGGAGACGCAAAAGACACGTTCAATATTGAGAACGATACATTTGTGAAGGAAATCTCCGACCTCCGCAAATATATGAAGGACGCGGCAAAACAGGTCGAGGGTGAGTATAAAGAGAGCATCAAACCCTCCGATGAGTGGCATGCACTGCGCACAATCGACGGCGGCGCGGTGATTGTCACGTCCATTGAACTGGCTGGAACTCTCAAAGGTGAGTCAGGAGCCTTAGTCACCCCGTCCGCCATTGAGAAAGCGTTCCTGAAAAAGGATGCAAAAGTGAAGAACGCGCTGACAGTGAAACGAACTGCGATCATTGGTGTGTACGTTCCTGCCAAAGAACAAACAACGCAACCGTATGTGCTTGGCAGGCTCTTGAAGACCACAGGCGCATCAATTCCCGACTAAGTGGCCCATGTCAGTGAAAGCCCACGACGGCCACACTGTGCGACAACAAAGGAAAGACGCAATGACTGAATCTGCTCACCCAGATATCCACGTTCGCGGTGCGGTTGACCTTTCCGCATTGCAGGCAGCGAATCAGAAAGTTCCTGCTGACCGCCCCGCCCCTGCCGCGGGTGGCTATGTTGTTGACTTAACTGAGGAATCATTTTCAGCAGTGGTCCAACGGTCCACTGAAGTCCCTGTTCTCATTTACTTGTGGGTCAACGATGACCAAGGGTGCGTCACCATGGCGGACACTCTGGGCAACGTTGTTGAGAGTGCACAGGGCAGGTTGCTCCTGGGGCGTGTGGATGTTCAGGCTTGGCCGAGGATCGCTGCAGCGTTCCAAGTGCAGGATGTGCCAGCAGTTGTGGGTTTGATTGGTGGTCAGCCAGTTCCGTTGTTCGCCGGTGTGCAAGACGCCCAAACAATCGCTTCTGTTCTGGACCAGTTTTTGCAGGCAGCTGCAGCGAACGGTGTCACCGGTGTCATTGAACCTCAGGGGGATACCGGGCAGGAACCAGCTCACGATGCACAGGCAGAACCCGAGCCGCTTCCTCCCTTGCATCAAGAGGCGTTTGATGCCATTGAGCGCAACGATTTTGACACGGCGATTGCTGCGTACACGAAGGCGTTGAAGCAGGACCCCAAGGACACGATGGCCGCGGCCGGGTTGGCGCAAGTCTCTCTTCTCCAGCGCACCGCATCTGTTGATCTTGGGGAAGTTCGGTCTCATGCTGCGAATGCACCCGACGATGTCGATGCGCAGTTAGCTGTTGCTGATGTTGACATGATTGGCGGCAAAGTTGAGGACGCGTTGGATCGGCTGATCTCGTTGATCCCCTCGTTAACTGCTGAGGACCGCGAGCGTGTGCGGGTCCGGGTTGTTGACTACTTTGAGATTTTGGGAGCAGATGATCTTCGTGTTGCTCCTGCGAGGCGGCGGCTTGCTTCCGCGTTGTTCTAACCTCATCATCGCTGTGTGACTGGCACACAGCAGTGGGGGGCATCCACGTGGCGTGGATGCCCCCCACTGCTGTGGCACCTGTGTTAGTGCGACTCTGGGACGAGGTAGAGGACGCCTAATGGTGGGACGCGAATCACTGCTGAGTGGGATGCACCATCCCCCCAAGGGGTGTTGTCTGCTGCTATAGGCGATGTGTTACTCACCCCGGACCCGCCGTACACGCTGGAGTCAGTGTTGAGTTCTTCACGCCAGGTGCCGCCGTGGGGGAGGGGGACCCGGTAGTTTTCATGGGGGACTCCCGCGAAGTTCGCGATGACGACGACCTGGTCACCGTTGTGGGAGGTGCGGGTGAAACTCACCGTGTTGTGGTCGGAGTCGCGATATTCGAGCCACCGGAATCCTTCGGGGGAGTGATCGTTGTCCCACAGTGCGCGGTGCCTCTGGTAGAGGGTATTGAGGTCGCGCACCAGCCCGCGGACACGTGCGTGGGCCGGGTCATTGAGTGATCCCCATTCCAGGGACCCGCCTTCACGCCATTCGCCACGCTGGGCGAACTCGTTGCCCATGAAGAGGAGTTGTTTGCCGGGGTACGCCCATTGCCAGGCGAACAGTGAGCGGACGCTGGCGAACCGTTGCCAGTCGTCGCCAGGCATTTTTGTGAAGAGTGACCCTTTTCCGTGGACGACTTCGTCGTGGGACAAGGGGAGGAGGAACTGTTCGGAGAACGCGTAGGAAATAGTGTGGGTGAGCATTCCATGGTGCCACCGCCGGTTCACGGGTTCTTCGTGGAGATAGCGCAGGGTGTCGTTCATCCAGCCCATGTTCCATTTGAACCCGAAGCCGAGTCCACCAACGTGGGTGGGGGCGGTGACTTGGGGGAATGCCGTCGATTCTTCGGCGATCATCATGGTGCCAGGGTTTCGCCGGTAAGCGGTGGCGTTGGCTTCTTGCAGGAAAGCAATTGCGTCGAGGTTTTCGCGTCCTCCGTGACGGTTGGGGGTCCATTGGCCGTCAACGCGTGAGTAGTCGAGATAGAGCATGGAGGCGACCGCGTCGACGCGGAGAGCATCAATGTGGAACTCTTCCAGCCAGTAGGTTGCGTTGGCAACGAGGAAGTTGCGCACTTCGTTGCGACCGTAGTTGAAAATGTAGGTTCCCCAGTCAGGGTGTTCACCTTGGTGGGGGTCTGGGTGTTCGTACAAACAGGTGCCATCGAATCGGCCAAGTGCCCATTCGTCTTTGGGGAAGTGGGCGGGCACCCAGTCAAGGATGACGCCGATTCCTGCTTGGTGAAGGGTGTCGACGAGGTATTTGAAGTCGGCTGGGTTCCCAAACCGGGAGGTGGGTGCGTAGTAAGAGGTGACTTGGTAGCCCCATGAACCACCGAAGGGGTGTTCGGCTAGTGGGAGGAACTCGACGTGGGTGAACCCCATGTCGCTGATGTATTCGGTGAGTTGGTGTGCGGCGTCGCGGTAGTTGAGTCCTTGTCGCCATGAACCCAGGTGCACCTCGTAGATCGACATGGGTTGGTCGTGGGGATCGCGGGTGGCGCGGCGTGTCATCCAGGTGTTGTCACCCCAGGTGTAGGTGTCGTCAGCGACGATACTTGCTGTGGCTGGGGGAACTTCTGTGGCGCGGGCCAGGGGGTCAGCTTTGCGGAGCCATTGCCCATCCGCAGTGTAAATCTCGAACTTGTAGGGCGCACCGGGGCCGACACCGGGGAGGTAGAGTTCCCAGATTCCGGAGGAGCCGAGGCTGCGCATCGCGTGGGCGCGCCCGTCCCACCCGTTGAAGTCACCAATAACACGCACGGCGCGGGCGGTGGGAGCCCACACCGCCATGGCTGTTCCGGTGGTGGTGCCAAACGATGTGGGGTAGTTGCGTTGGTTCGCGCCGAGTGCGGTCCACAACTGCTCGTGTCGACCTTCGCCAATGAGGTGGAGGTCAAATTCGCTGATGGTGGGTAGGAACCGGTATCCATCGTCGCTGGTGTGCGTGGTGTCACCCCAGGTGGTGTCAACCTGGTATTCGGGGGCGTTGCCACCTGGCGCGGGGATGACGGCGACCCACACCCCTTCGTGTTCGTGGGTCATGGTGTGACGGTCGGTCGCGGTGATGAGGCTGACGCTGGTTGCCAGGGGGCGGGAGACACGAACGGTCGCCCATTGGGGTCCAGTCGCTTTGAGCGGGGGGTGGACATGGGGGCCAAGTACTGTGTGTGGGTCGTGGTGGGTGCCGTGTGCGATTGCGGTGAGTAGTTCACTGCTGATGGGTAACGGTGCAGGTGGGGTGTTCTGGGTTAGCGCCATGTTGTGTCCTTATGCTCCGATGTGTGCCTAGTCGCTTGCCGGGATCAGTGCGAGCCAGTAGAACTCGCGCGAGCCGAGCATGACGGGAAGGTTGTCGTTGTCGTCGACGGTGCCGATGGGTGACCCGCCAAACACATCGACTGCTGTGTAACCCGCTTTGCCGGGGATGTGGACTTTCCCGGACCGCGCAGTGGCAGCGAAGTTGACGATGCACGTAATGCTTTCGTCGTCGGTGTATCGGAGGTAGGCAAAGAGTGATTCGTCGTCGCAGTTCAGGGATGCGTATCCGCCGGCTCCAAATGCGGGGTGGCGTTTACGCACGGCGAGCATACCGCGGGTCCAGTGGAGCAGAGATGAGGGTTGTTCTACTTGTGCTTCAACGTTGACGGAACGGTAGTTGTAGACCAGTGATTGGACAACGGGAAGGTAGAGTTTGCCGGGGTCTGCGTAGGAGAATCCAGCGTTACGGTCGGGAGTCCATTGCATGGGTGTGCGCACAGAGTCGCGGTCGTCGAGCCAAATGTTGTCCCCCATGCCGATTTCGTCGCCGTAGTACAGGCAGGGGCTTCCTGGCAGGGATAGGAGGAGGGCGTTGGCCAGTTCGATTTCTTTGCGGTTGTTATCTAACAGGGGGGCGAGGCGCCGTCTGATTCCGACGTTGGCGCGCATCCGTGGATCTGGTGCGAACCACCGGTACATGGAGGCACGTTCTTCGGTGGAGACCATTTCGAGGGTGAGTTCGTCGTGGTTTCGTAGAAAGGTACCCCATTGTTGTCCTGCACTGAGCGCAGGGGTGTCATTGAGGATGTCAATGATTTGTTGTGCTCGACCGTCTTTGATTGCGTAGTAGATGCGCGGCATGACGGGGAAGTGGAAGCACATGTGGCATTCGGGTTCTTCGTCGGTGCCGTAGTAGTGGATGACGTCTTCTGGCCATTGGTTGGCTTCCGCGAGCATGATCCGACCGGGGAACTCGGTGTCGAGCATTCGGCGCAGGTCGCGCAGGAACGCGTGCGTTTCGGGAAGGTTTTCGCAGTTCGTTCCTTCTGCTTCGAAGAGGTAGGGCACTGCGTCGAGCCGGAAGCCATCGACTCCTTGGGAGCACCAGAATCGTGCCACATCGATCATGGCGTCACGCACGTCGGGGTTGTCAAAGTTGAGGTCGGGTTGGTGGTGGAAGAACCGGTGCCAGTAGTACTGGCGGCGTACGGGGTCGAAGGTCCAGTTGGACGTTTCGGTGTCTGTGAAGATGATGCGGGCGTCGGCGTAGCGGGTGTTGTCATCACTCCAGACGTAGAAGTCGCCGTAGGGTCCTTCTGGGTCGTTTCGGGAGGACTGGAACCAGGGGTGTTGATCTGAGGTGTGGTTCATGACGAGGTCGATGATGATGCGGATACCGCGTCGGTGTGCCTCGGTCATCAGTTCTTGAAAGTCCTCCATGGTTCCCAGTTGAGGGGCAATGGAGGTGTAGTCGGCAACATCGTATCCGCCGTCTTTGAGGGGGGATGGGTAGAACGGGGGAAGCCATAGACAGTCCACGCCTAACCATTGAAGGTAGTCGAGGCGGGCAATGAGTCCGCGTAAGTCACCGACTCCTGATTGGGTGGTGTCGGAAAATGCCCGAACGATGACTTCGTAGAAGACAGCTGTTTTGTACCAGTGCGGGTCGTTGGACAGCCCGGAGGTTTCTCCGGCAACGCCGGGAAATTGGCTGGCTGAGTGGAGGTAGGGGCTGGTCCCTCCAACGGTCGCTGGCTTGAGGAAGTCAGAATGTGATTGGGTCACAGTGGCCTCACGTGGATGATGTGTGCGCAGTTGGCAATGGGGTTGAGTCGGACAAACGCTTGACGCCCCCAGTCAAAGTGTTGTCCGCTCAACAGGTCATGTGCACGAAACACAGGGGTTCCTATGTCCGCGATGTCGTTGGATAGCCCTAAGGCTTCGAGGTCGAGCCACACGGTTCCTTCTCTGGTGTTGTGTGGATCAAGGTTGACGACGGTGATGATGGTGTTATCTTCCCCGTCGGCGAAAGCTGCCGGGAGGTGAGAAGAAAAGGCAAGAATGTTGTCATCACTGGTGTGGTGGACGGTGAGATTACGGAGTTGTTGAAGTGCTGGGTGTGTGCGTCGGATCGTGTTGAGCGTGGTGATCAGGGGTGCAATACCGATCTCGCTGGTCCGTGACCAGTTGCGTTGGGTGTACTGGTATTTTTCGTTGTCGATGAGTTCTTCTGCTCCCGGACGTGGTGTGCGTTCGGCGAGTTCGTATCCGGAGTAGATCCCCCACAGTGGTGATGCGGTCGCTGCAATGATCGCGCGGATGGCGAAGGCTGGGATTCCGCCGTGTTGGAGGTAGGGCGGCAGGATGTCGTGTGTGGTGGGCCAGAAGGAGGGGCGCATGGTTGAGCCGATTGGGCCGGACACTTCTTTGAGGTAGCTTTCTAGTTCTTGTTTGGTGTTGCGCCAGGTGAAGTAGGTGTACGACTGGTGGAACCCGATGGTCGCGAGGGTGCGCATCATCGCGGGTTTGGTGAATGCTTCAGACAGGAAGAGCACATCGGGGTGGTCTGCGGCAATGTCTGCCAGGAGCCGCTCCCAGAAGTTCAACGGTTTTGTGTGAGGGTTGTCCACACGGAATGCGGTGACGCCATGGGAGATCCACAACCGGATGATGCGGTTGATCTCTTGGTAGATCCCCTCTGGGTCGTTGTCAAAGTTCAGGGGGTAGATATCTTGGTATTTTTTTGGCGGGTTTTCGGCGTAGGCGATGCTTCCGTCAGCTCGTGTGGTGAACCAGTTGGGGTGTTCTTTGACCCAGGGGTGGTCCGGGGAGCATTGCAGGGCAATGTCGAGGGCGACCTCGAGGTTGTGGGACCGAGCGCGCTCGACAAAGTCGTCAAAGTCGTCGAATGTGCCCAAGTCAGGGTGGATGGCGTCGTGACCGCCTTCGGGTGACCCAATTCCGTAGGGGGAACCCGGGTCGTTCGGGCCTGCGTGCAGTGTGTTGTTGGGCCCTTTACGGTTTGTTGTGCCGATCGGGTGGATCGGGGTGAGGTAGATCGTGTCGAAACCCATGTCGGCGATGGCGCCAAGGCGTTCGCTCGCGGTCTGTAGTGTGCCAGAAACCCATGTTCCGTCGTCGGTGCGGTATGCGCCTTCTGAGCGGGGGAAGAACTCGTACCAGGAGTTAAACAATGCTTGGGGCCGGTGCACAGTCAACGGGTATGTCTGTGACGATGTGACAAGGTCGCGAAGAGGTGACCGGTACCGCATGATCGCGGTGATCTGTGGGGCAGTTGCTGCCTCAAAGCGGGTTTGTGGTGACAATGTTGTGTCGCGAAGGGCCGCGACAATGGAGCGCAACGCAGCTTTGTCTTCGGGTGTGATGCCGCGTTGACGTGCTGCGCGTTGGAATAACAGGACACCTTCTGCGCACATGAGTTCCGCGTCGATTCCGGCAGCGATTTTGACGCCGGCGTCGTGTTCCCAGGTGCCATAGGGGTCTGACCATGCTTCGACTTTGATTTTCCACCGTCCGGGTTCGGTGGGGGCGAGGAAACCCTGGAAGCGGTCAAGTCCTGGTGCGATATCGACCATGCGGGCTGTGTGGCGTTTCCCGCGGGGAGACAACAACACTGCTGTTGCCCCCACTGCGTCGTGACCTTCTCGGAACACTGTTGCCTCGATGGGGACCATTTCGCCGACAACGGCTTTTGCCGCCCAGCGGCCATGTGACACGGTCGGGCAGACATCGAGGATTGGTATCCTGCCGATGCCCGCGGCGGGCTGGGCGGTTGGGGAGCTCGTCACTGTTGCTGCACGTCGGCGTTGTGGAGTCACAGGATTAACGCTAGCCGAAACAGGCTGACTTTTCGCAGTGGTTGGGCAGGTGTTCCCCATCCGTGATCAAAAGGTCGCCAGCTGTGTGGCAGCCTGGTAACTTATCCCAGCGCATCAGCGGTGTAGACAGCAAGACTGAGCGCTTCGAGTACAACATTGTCGCCAGGTCCGTGCGCTTCTTCGCGCGTGTCGTCACCGGAAGTCGGTGATTCCCATTCCGAGGACCACTGGAGTTTCCATCGCCGTTCAGTATTGTGTACAGGCAGGGTGACAGCTGCTGAATCGAGCGTTCCGTTAATGATGACAAGAACATGGGGATCAGTGTCTGGTCCATATCCTGGGATACGCCCTCGGCGGAACATTTGCACAACCCGTGTCCCAGGGTCGTGCCATTGCTCATGGCGTAGTGGAGTGCCGTCGCTGGAATACCACCCGAGGTCTGGTTGGTGGTCATCATCGTGGGCTAGCGGCCCACCAGAAAAGAACCCATCGATGCGCAGTGCTGGTAGTTGCGCGCGCATCGACAGCAAGTGACGGACAGTGGCATGCAGGTCATCACGCCATTGGTTGGGCTCCCACTCAAGCCATGACACCTCATTGTCTTGGCAGTAGGCGTTGTTGTTGCCGTGCTGGGTGCGGCCACGCTCGTCACCAGCGGTCAGCATAGGGGTACCCGCGGACAGCAGAAGGGTCCCCAACAAGTTGCGCATCGACCGGCGACGCAACGAGGCAATCACATGGGCATCATCAGGGTCAACAGGCCCCTCCACACCGTGGTTCCACGACTGGTTGTCATTGTTGCCATCACGGTTGTTCTCACCGTTCTTCTCATTATGTTTGTGGTCGTATGCCACCAAATCCGCGACAGTAAAGCCGTCGTGCGCAGTCACAAAGTTCACTGACGCCACTGCGCCCCGCATGAGCGGAGGGTCAGAATGCCCAAAAAGGTCGGCTGACCCCGCCAACCGGGTCGCTAGTTCACGGACGCCACCTGCGTGATGCCCATGGGACAGTGACCGGGCGTCAGACAGCCAAAACCCGCGAACACAGTTTCGGTAGCGGTCGTTCCACTCCGCAAAAGGGGCGCCAAAGTTCCCGGTTTGCCACCCGCCCGGCCCCACATCCCACGGCTCGGCAATAATCTTCACCTGAGAAAGCACCGGATCAGTACGCAACGCAACCAAGAAAGGGTGATCAGGGGTAAAACCGGCGCTATCGCGCCCTAAGGTCACCGCTAAATCAAGCCGGAACCCATCCACCCCAAAAGTCGTCACCCAATACCGCATCGAATCCAACGCAAGTTGCACAACGCGCGGATGCGTGAAATCAAGAGTGTTCCCACACCCAGTGACATCAGCGAACTGCGCTGGGGTGGACCCATCGTGCAAGTAATACCCCGGTGCATCCAACCCGCGCCAGGACAGGTGCTGCCCCCCAGTACCACCCTCACAGGTGTGGTTGTACACCACGTCAAGAATCACCTCTAGGCCCGCCCGGTGCAACGACGCCACCATCTCCTGAACCTCACGGATCACCCCGTCCGGCCCAGCCTCCTTTGCAGCTGCCGTCGCATAATCCGCGTGCGGAGCAAAAAACCCCAGAGTGTTATAACCCCAATAATTCGTCAGCCCTTTCTCAATGAGGTGCGGCTCCGACACAAAAGCCTGAATTGGCAGCAACTCAACCGTCGTCACCCCCAGGTCCTTCAAGTACGACACCATCACCTCATGCCCCAACCCGGCATACGTCCCACGCAACTGCGGTGGAAGATCCGGGTGGCGCATCGTCACACCACGCACATGCGCCTCATACACCACAGTCTGCGCCCACGGAACATGCGGCCGCGCCACAACAGGCGCATCAGGAACATCCACCACAACCCCATGCGGAACAAGCGGCGCCGTATCCCGAGGGTCCGCTAAACCATGAATATTGCCATCCAACCGGTGCCCGTCAGCAAACTTCATCATGTACCCATAGGTCGACTCGTCATACGACAACTCACCCACGAGCCCACGCGCATACGGGTCCACCAACAACTTCGCCGGGTTGTGCCGCAACCCCAACCGAGGATTCCACTCACCGTGAACCCGAAACCCATAACGCGTACCCACCGGCACATCAGGGATAAAACCCCACCACACCCCATACGACGAGGCCGTCAACGGGTGCCGAACCTCCTCATAAGGCCACCGTCCCTCCTCAGCCTTATCACCAGGAAAAAGAAGACACACATCAACAGAGGTCGCATACGCAGCATGCACAGCAACATCAATCCCACCCTCACGAGGGCGCACACCAAGAGGAGGAAGAGGGACACGTAACGGACCAGCGGGCAAAGCGCTCATGACACCATTGTCGCAAACCTCAACCGGACCTCAACGTAACCGCCCGCCGAACCGTTGTAGTCTGGACCCTGGACCCGTCGGATCAACGAAAGAGTCACACGCGATGAGAATCGTGGTACCCGTCAAGCACGTCCCCGATATCCACTCTGAACGCCGCTTCACCGAGGAGGGGCGAGTGCAACGCGGCGCTGAACACGGCACACTGAACGAACTCGATGAAAACGCCATCGAAAGTGCCCTACAAATCGTCGAAGCACTCGGCACCGACCAACGCAACGCCCACGAAGTGATCGTCGTGACCGTTGGCCCAGCTGACGCTGAAAGCGCCCTACGCAAAGCCTTCCAACTCGGCGCCGACACCGGCATTCACGTCAGCGACCCCGCGCTCGCAGGCTCCGATGTCTTTGGCACCGCACGTGCCCTGGCGGGGGCGATTCGTCGCATCGAACACGAGGGACCTGTCGATCTCATCATCACGGGAATGGCGGCGTTGGACGGTTTGGGTTCTGTGATTCCCTCACTCCTTGCCGCTGAGTTGAGCCTGCCTCAGCTCACCCTCGCCACCCGCCTTGAGGTCAGTGACGGCATGGTTGAGATCACCCGTGACCTCGACGGCATCACCGAGGTGTTGACTGCCCCCATGCCAGCGGTGTTGTCTGTGACAGACCATGTCAACACTCCGCGGTACCCGAACTTCACGCTGATTATGGCGGCCCGAACCAAAGAGATCACTGCGTGGTCCCTGACCGATATTGATGTCTCGCCGCAGAGCGTTGGTGATGGTGCAGCGCGCACACATGTGACCAAGAGTGAGCCACGTCCACCCCGGGAGCAGATTCCTCCGGTTGTGGATAAAGGCGAGGGCGGGTTGGCTTTGGCCGCGTACCTCATTGACAACGAACTGATCTAAGGGGGCTGTGATGTCTGATCACGCCATTGTTGTTCTGCTTGACACAGCGGACACTCAACTCACTTCGGCGGGGTTGGAGTTGTTGACCCTGGCGAACTCGTTGGGTGAACCGGTTCCGGTGTCCTTCACGGAGCCTTCTGAGGCAACTCTTGCGCAGTTACGCGAGTACGGTGTGACTCGCACGTATGTGGTGGATTTCCCCGCCGAAGCCAGTTCCTGTGTGGCACCGGTTGCTGCCGAGGGTGTCCAGGCAGTTGTCAACGAGGTGCAAGGCCGAGTGGTGCTGGCGTCCCCAACATTCCAAAACAAAGAGATTGCTGCGCGGGCGGCGTATCTGCTTGGGGCTGGGTTGGTTATTGACACGGTCACGGTCGGTTTTGAGGGGGACGCGTTTGTGGGTTATAAGCGGGTGTTCGCCGGGAGCTGGGACGTCAATTGCACGGTGGTGACCGACGTGGCGGTAGCGACTGTGCGGGCCAACGCGGTTGTCCCGACACCGGTTGACGTGCCGTCGAGTCATGTGGATGTGCAACGGCTCACCGTTGTTCCCTCTGCGACTGCGTCCTCGACGGTGCTTGTGTCGCGCACGGTGCACCCTGCGATCCATGGTGGTGTCAACCGTCCACGTCTTGCTGAGGCTGCCTATGTGGTGGCAGGCGGTCGCGGAACGAACGGTGACTTCTCACACGTGGAGGAGCTGGCAGATGCGCTGGGTGGGGCAGTGGGCGCTACCCGGGATGCTGTGGATGAAGGCTGGATTGAGCACGATGCTCAGATCGGACAAACCGGGGTGACGGTGGCGCCACGCGTGTACATCGGGGCGGGTATTTCTGGTGCCCCACACCACCGGGGTGGTATGCAAGCGTCTGGCGTCGTTATTGCTGTGAACTCTGACCCGGATTGCCCGTTGTTTGACATTAGCGACTTCGCCATTGTTGGTGAGTTGCAAGATGTGCTCCCGCAGGCTGCCGCCGCGATCCGCGAGTACAAAGCGGCACAGTAGGGGACACATCGACTGGTGCGTGTGTGAGCGCAAGGTGGTGCTGGTGAGCGCCGCCTGGGGGCGCACCCGTTGCGCAGGGACGACCGGTGAGGGTGGGCATGTGGGCATTCACATGCCCATCCTTCGCTGGAATGGGCGTGATCAGGCAGGCGAGAGTGGTCCAAGTAATGCGGTGGCCCAGGCGTTGTGGACTGATTCGTCGTCACTAGGGTGAAACAGTCCAGCAAGGACGTCACGGTACAGGCGTGAGAGTTCATTGCGGGTGAAGTACGACGAGCCTCCTGACACGCGGATCGCTTTGTTGACAACGTCAAGGGCGGTTTCTGTGGCGCGCGTTTTTATTGCAGACAGTTGCGGGTACCACAACGGTCCACGGTCAATTCCGGCATCGAGATCCTGTGCGGCTTGACGAATTTGCGGGTGGATGGCGTCCAAGGCGATCGCAGCATCTGCGATGCGCCATCGGATTGCTGGGTCCTGGTCGTAGGTGGTTCCACTGGCTTTTGATGTGCGGGTGCGCGCGGTGGCGATGGCAAGGTCAAGGGCGCGTGTGGCCACGCCAGTGTAGACACTGGCGAGCAGGATTTCGAAGGTGGAGAAAATCGCGAAGATCATGGGGTCGGTGCTGGGGCCGGGTGGGAGTCGCCGGACGATGCGCGTGGCGGGTGCCAGCGCCCCATGAAGGTGGGTGGTGCAGGAGTGGGAGGCGCGCATGCCGAGCGTGTCCCAATCGTTGGCGACGGTCACCCCTTCCGGGTCCCGGTCCACGAACCCCCACACGTTCATAGGGTTGTTGGGGTCTGTGGTGTCAACCCCGAAGGTTCCCAGGCGAGTCCAGGCGGGGGACAGGGAGGTGAAGATCTTCGTTCCATGGAAGGTGTAACTACCGTCCTGGTGGGGGATCGCTTGGGTGTTTGAACCAAACAGGACAAGGTCGTTGCCCGCTTCGGACACCCCAAATGCGAACAGTTCGCCGTGGGCGGCTTCCTCGAGGACGAAGTCCATGGATGAGTCTCCGGTGCGGTGTACTGCTCGGGCGACTCCCACCCACACGTGGTGCATGTTGATGGCGAGTGCGGTGGCGGGGGCGGCCCCGGCAAGCGCCATTTGTTCGTGTGTCATGTCCTGGAGGCTGAGGCCGGAGCCCCCGAACACCGTGGGGACGAAAGCGGCAAGGTATCCGGCGTCGCGGAGTTCGGTGAGGTCGTCGTCGAAGAACGTGTTGGTGGCGTCGTAGTGTGCTGCGCGGTTGCGGATAGATTCGAGGGTGTTTTCGCAAAGAAATCCCACGTTGTGCTCCTTGTGTGAGGCATGGCGTTGGTTTGTGCAGGTCGTCTCGTTGGCATCGTACCGGTGCAGGGGATTGAATCAGATGTTGTGCCGTTGGACGTGTCACACTCACCAGGCGGGTGGAGGTCAACCCATTAGACTTAATCGCTGTGAAGCCCGCACGGACCAGTTACCTTGATCATGCCGCCACGACCCCGATGGTTCCGGCAGCTATTGCTGCGTATGCGGAGCAGTTAGCCGTGGTGGGTAATCCCTCGTCGTTGCATGCCGCGGGACGGCGGGCACGGAGCGTGGTCGAGGCAGCCCGTGAGGAGCTAGCCTCGATCTACGGGTGCCGGCCTAGTGAGATCATTGTCACCTCGGGGGGTACTGAGGCAGACAACTTAGCGGTGAAGGGGATCTTCCGGGCTCGTCGAGCTCAGGATGGGCGCAGGTCGCGCATCGTGATTTCTGCTGTGGAGCATCATGCGATTCTTGATCCTGCGCATGCTCTGGCTCAGGATGATGGCGCGCAGGTTGTTGCGCTTCCGGTTGACGAGCGGGGGTTGGTGGACCCGTTGGCGTTGGAAGCGGAGTTGCGTGAGCATGCCAGTGACACGGCGTTGGTGTCGGTCATGTGGGCAAATAACGAGGTGGGGACAATCCAGCCGATTGCGGAGCTTGCGCAGATCGCTCACCGTTACGGTATCCCGATGCACACCGATGCTGTGCAGGCGGCCGGGCACTTGGCCGTGAATTTTCAAGACAGCGGTGTGGATGCTCTGACGGTGACAGCCCACAAAATTGGTGGGCCTGTGGGCGTGGGGGCGTTGATTGCGCGCCGCGACCTAGAGATGTATCCGGTTCTTCATGGTGGCGGTCAGGAACGACAGGTCCGGTCAGGCACTATCGATGCGGCAGCTATTCATTCCTGGCGTGTTGCTGCCGTGCAGGTGGCAAGCGAGCTGCCGGCGCGGGTGGAGCGGGAGCGCGAGTTGCGCGATCAGCTGTTGGCGCGCATCGTTGAGGCTGTGCCTGATGCGCAGGTTCGTGGGGTTGACCCGCAGGGGCCGGACGCGCATATGCGGCTCAGTTCCATTGCCCATGTGACCTTTCCCGGCTGTGAAGGCGATTCCCTCATCTATTTGCTTGATTCACATGGGGTGCAGGCTTCGACCGGGTCAGCGTGTCAAGCGGGAATACCGCAGCCCTCCCACGTGTTGCTTGCGATGGGTCTTGACGAACTCACTGCCCGCGGGGCGTTGCGTTTCTCCTTGGGGGCGACCAGTACTCAAGAAGATATTGACCATGTCATTGAGGTGTTACCGACGGTGGTTGAGCGTGCTCGGCGTGCTGGGCTTGCCACAACTGGCCGGTAGCGCTCACACTCAACACAACCACAAACACACGTTTTTACGGTGAAGGAGAATCATGCGGGTACTCGCCGCCATGTCAGGTGGAGTTGACTCTGCCGTTGCAGCGGCCTTGGCAGTGGAGGCCGGCCACGACGTTGTCGGTGTCCACATGGCGTTGTCGCGTAACCGTAACCAGTTCCGGTCAGGCTCGCGTGGCTGCTGTTCCATTGAGGACGCCTCTGATGCCCGCCGTGCAGCCGACATTTTAGGCATCCCCTATTACGTGTGGGATTTGTCGGAAAAGTTTGAAGACACCGTTGTTGCCGACTTCATTTCCGAATACGAGGCTGGACGCACCCCGAACCCGTGTGTGCGCTGCAATGAGCACATCAAGTTTGAAGCACTGCTCGATAAAGCGATGGCACTAGGGTTTGATGCGGTTGCTACCGGACACTACGCTCAGATCATTGACCGTGACACCACCGATGTGCACGGACAACCCACGGTGATCCGCGAACTGCACCGTTCCCCCAACGACGCCAAAGACCAGTCGTATGTGCTCGCTGTGATGGGGCCAGACCGGCTGAAGAACGCGATTTTCCCGCTCGGGGGGTACGCCTCAAAAGACGAGGTCCGTGCAGAAGCAGAACGCCGCGGCCTGAGCGTGTCAAACAAACCAGATTCATACGACATCTGCTTCGTCGCAGACGGTGACACCAAAGGATTCCTGCGCGACCGATTGGGGTCACGCCCAGGTGAGGTCCTAGACACGGACGGCAACGTCGTCGGAACTCACGACGGCGCCTACGCCTACACGGTCGGTCAACGCAAAGGACTCGCCCTCGGACGCCCCGCTGAAGACGGCAAACCCCGCTACGTCCTTGGAGTCAGCACCCGCGACAACACCGTGATCGTTGGTCCATCCGAACTGCTGTCCGTGAACCGGATTGTGGGTGACAAAGCAGTCTGGTTCGCCACCGACATTCTCACCGATGCGTCCCTGACCACCGAAGGCAGTGACTGGTTTGCAATCGAAGGGCAAGTGCGCGCCCATGGCGCGGCGCTGCCCGGTCGCGCTCGCATTGTTCCCCTTGACCGTGCGCGTGACCTTATGCCAGCGGGCCGCGAAGAACTCGCAGCCGAGTGCACCCGTGTTGAGGGCGCAGACCCTGGCCACGACCACACTGCCCTGGTCGAAGTGGAACTTCAATCCCCGTTGCGCGGAGTCGCAGCAGGACAATCCATTGTCTTGTACCGCGGGACCCGAGTCATTGGGCAAGCAACCGTGGTCGCCTCTGACCGCAAAGCCACACTCCCCACCCCCCAACGAGCCGCCGCCACCGCATGACCACTGTCTTGCCCAGCGGCCACTGGCCGCTGACCGCCGCACACGATCACCTCACCACTCAACTCCACATCCTCGACGACGCATCGGCCACCCCCACAGGGATCACCACCCACGCATTCCTGCCGCACTACCCAACCCACCCGCACCTGTCCCTCCTGCCCCGCACCCTGTCCACGTTGGCAGAACTCAACTACGAACACGGACCCCACGGCTGGAAACTTGCCCCGCACGCGGGACATGACGCCCACCGTGTCACCGGCGAACTAGCCGACCAACTCGACGCGCTCACCATCGCCGGGCACACCGCAACCACACCATTCACCCTCACAGTGCTTGGCCCCCTCACCCTGGCAACCCGCCTGTGGCTTCACCACGGCGACCGGGCCCTTGCCGACCACGGTGCCATCCGCGACATCGCATCCGCCCTTGGTGAGGGACTTAGCCACACCGTGACACGCATCGGCGCTCTCATTCCGCGAAGCCCCCTCCACCTGCAAGTGGACGAATCAGACCTAGCCGCCACCCTCACCGGACTCATCCCCACATTCTCCGGACACTCCCGCATCAGAGCAGTGGACCCTGCGCTCGCGGTGGAGGTGCTGCATCGGACACTTGATCCGATTGCTCAGGTTGTGCCGGTCACGGTGCACACAGGTGATTCCTGGGTGGGTATCCCCACGGCGGCGCGGGTGCTCGCGGATCTGGGTTCACCAGCGCACACCGTGCATCGTCTGGGGGTGGCGTTAGGCCCGTGGAATGAGCGACTGTGGGAGCACATCGCGACCGTGGTCGAGCATGGTGTGGGCTTCCACGCTGGGTTGCCCACACCCGTGATGTCGTCGTGCGCGGGGACGGACGTGGCAGGGCTTGGCGATGCGCTCACAACCGGGTGGCACCGGGTAGGGCTGCCAGCGGCGCAGCTGGCTGAGGTCAGTATCGGTTTCCACAACGCTGCAGCGGAACACTGTGCAGGTGGGTCTGTGGATACTGCTCGAGGCAGTATCCGAACACTCATGTCCACAGCCGAATATGTGGCTGAGAAAGCAGAAGCGTGACGCATGGCGTCGATTTTTGTTGATACCTCAATCCTTCGATCGTCTCCTGCATTTGCCCGACTGTGGTGGGGATTAGGGGTCTCCAACATTGGTGCCCAGATCACGGTTGTTGCTGTGGGACTGGAAATGTATGCGATCACGGGGTCAACCCTGTCAGTGGGGATGATTGGCTTGGCGGCCCTGATCCCGCTGGTTGTTTTGGGGTTGTATGGCGGTGCGCTGGTTGATGCCTATGACCGGCGGCGGATCGCACTGATCGCATCGTCGGTGCTGTGGGTGACGTCAGCGTTACTTGCCGTGCAGGCGTTTGTGGGGCTGGAGAGTACGGGTGTGCTCTACACGTTGGTGGCTGTGCAGTCTGCCGCGTTTGCAGTCAACAATCCGGCACGACAAGCGATTGTGCCGCGTATCGTTCCAGCTCAGAAAATTCCGGCAGCGAACTCGTTGATGACAATCACGTGGAACGCGGCGTTGTTTGGTGGTCCCCTGCTCGCCGCGTTGTTGGTGAACTGGGGTGGTTACGGTGTGGCGTACACCGTGGATGCTGTGCTGTTCACGTTCGCGTTGTGGGCACTGGTGCGGCTGCCTGATATTCCTCCGGCCCTTCCTGGACGTGAGGGTCCCGATTCTGGCGGTCAGGCGTCCTGCGCGCAGGTGTCCACTGGCCCTGCACGCCGCGTGGTGGGGGTGCGTGCCATCCTTGACGGGTTGGTGTATTTGCGTACTCAACCCGATGTGCGCATGACGTTCTTGGCAGACTTGGCTGCCATGATTCTCGCCTCCCCGCGGGTACTGTTTCCTGCGTTGGGTGTCATTGTGCTCGGTGGCGCAGAAACCACCGTCGGCGTGCTGACGGCAGCGTTTGCGGTCGGTGCGATGTCTGCAGGGCTGTTGTCCGGGGCTCTGACAGTGATGCACCGTCAAGGACTGATTATCGCGGTGGCGATTACTGCGTGGGGGATGTCCATTGTGGCCTTTGGTGCCCTCATGGTGGCAGCAGGGCGGACGTCACCTGACTCGATCCAGTGGGGATTTCTTCTCGCTGGGGCATGTGCTTTGTTTATGGCAGGTGCAAGTGACGCAATTTCTGCGGTGTTCCGGCAAACCATTTTGCAAACCGCAACACCCGACCACATGCGCGGGCGCCTCCAGGGCGTTTTTATCGTTGTGGTGGCCGGTGGCCCCCGACTGGGTGACATGTGGCTGGGCACTCAAGCCCAGTGGTTTGGGGAAGGGTGGGCTGCCGTCGTCGGGGGCGTGGCCTGCATCATCGTACTGTGGGTTCTGATGGCGTGGTATCCACGTTTCCTTACCTACGATGCGCGCACTGTCACTCAGGCAACGTAACCGTTCCCTCACTGTTATTTAGGTGAGGTCTCCTACAGCTTACGGTGTGGTGGGGGTGAGGATCGCGGGCAGGATGTGGTCGTGGAGCAAAGGAGCAACGGGCATAGACATGGCCTGTTGGGGTGACACCCAGACGGCCTCTTCGATTTCCGCAGCGGCACTCACGTGTGACGCCTCAAGGTAGTTGAGACACACGCTCACACAATGAGCGGTGAGCGTGTGGTCGGGTTCGTTCGCTGCGTTCGTGTGGATAGTGCCCATGGTGGTGAACCGGTCCGGATCAAGGTTGAGACCAGTTTCTTCGGCCACTTCTCTGGCTGCTGTCGTGGTGACTTCTTCGCCGAGGTCGGGTTTTCCACCGGGCTGAATGTAGCGCTGGGTTCCACGCTTGCGCACCAGGAGTAGGCGACCATCAGGATCTCGCACGAGTGCGGCAACCACGGTGATGTGGCGTGCTTGACCGCTCATGATTTGTCGCCATCTGGCGTGGTGACTGGGGTGAGGCGTTGCCATAAAAACTCATAAGCTAGCGCGGACATGAACGCGGCTTGGTCATTGTCGGCGGCGCCCCCATGTCCACCTTCAATGTTCTCGTAATAGGTCACGTCATACCCGTAGTCGAGGAGTTTTGCCGCGAATTTTCGGGCGTGCCCAGGGTGTACCCGGTCGTCGCGGGTGGAGGTGGTGATGAGGACCGGTGGGTAGTTGCGGTTCGGTTCCACAAGGTGATAGGGCGAGAATCGCTGGATGAACTCCCACTGGGCTGGATCATCTGGGTCACCGTACTCGGCCATCCAGGACGCCCCTGCAAGCAGGTGCGAGTAGCGCTTCATGTCCAGTAGCGGAACCTGGATCACCACGGCACCAAAGAGTTCAGGGTACTGCGTGTATATGTTGCCGGTCAGCAGCCCCCCGTTGGAGCCACCTTGCACACCAAGCCGCTCAGGTGTGGTGACCCCACGTTCGACAAGGTCACGGGCAACAGCAGAGAAATCTTCGTATGCTTTATGCCGCTGATCTTTCAGCGCACTTTGATGCCATCGTGGCCCATACTCGCCGCCACCACGAATGTTCGCGACTGCGTAGGCACCCCCTTTGTCCAACCACGCCCGTCCGAGCCCGCCAGAGTAACCTGGCGTCAACGAGATCTCGAACCCGCCATACCCGTACAAAAGGGTAGGGATGGAGCCATCGCGTGGCGCATCAGTGGCGTGAACAAGGAAGTAAGGAATCTGAGTCCCGTCCTTCGACGTCGCAAAATACTGGTCAATAGTCAGGCCTGAGGAGTCAAAGAAGGAAGGGCTAGTTTTCAGCGGTTCACCCAACCCGCCCGGCACGGTGAGGTCATCAACAGCTAGTCGGTACAGTGAGGACGGGGTGAGGTAATCAGTGGTCATCACCCACACATCGTCAGTGACATCACTGTCCACACCACTCACACTGGTCGTGCCCATAGCGGGCAGCGCCACAGCGGGGCGCCGCTCCCAGGAGCCAGCGCGGTCTGTGGGTGGAGTGAGAACCTCCACCCGGTTCTTCACATGGTCGAGGACGTTGAGCACGAGGTGGTTTTTGGTGAATGAGGCGCCAGCGAGTGACTGTGAGCTCGTGGGTTCAAATAAGACGGTCAGGTCTCGGCCTCCGGCCAGGTAGTCCTCAAACCGAGTGATGAGAAGAGCACCAGCCGGGTATGTCGTGTCCCCCACAACCCAGGGCTCGCGTGTCTCAATGAGCAACCATTCACGGTGAACCCCTGCTTCCGCAGAAAGCGGAACATCGATGAGGGTGAGGCCATCTGTGGTGCGAAGATACAGTTCAGACCGGTAAAACGCTAGAGAGCGGGCAACAAAGTCGCGTTCCCAGCCTGGAGTGTGGGAATGGAACGCACGAATGTACATATCGTTGTCCCCACCTGCGTAGACAACAGTGGCGTCGTTGAGTTGCTGTCCACGCGACAGCTGCTTCACGATGCGCGGGTAACCCGAGGAGGTAAGCGTTGCGTTGCCCAGTTCGTCTGTTCCGAAGTCCGTAAAGATGTAGACCGTGTCACGGTTAATCCAGCTCATCCCGCCTTTGGATTCGGGCCGGAAAAACCCACCGTGATCCGGGGGGACGAAGGTCTTGGTGGTGAGGTCAAACTCGCGGTCTTCGTCTGCGTCGCTTCCCCCGCGGGACAGACTGATGATGGCGCGGTCGTAGGTGGGGCGCAGGATTTCTGCGCCGTGGAAGACCCACGGGATGTCTTCTTCCGTGGCGAGAGCGTCAATGTCGAGCAGTGTTTCCCAGGTGGGGTCAGGGGAGCGATAGTCCGCATCTGTGGTGCGCCGCCACACCCCACGCGGGTGGTCAGCGTCACGCCAGAAGTTGTAGAGGTAGCCCCCCACACTACTGACAAGGGGGATCTTGTCATCAGAGTCAAGAACTTCTTTGATCACAGATTTCCGTAACGCGAACTCGTAACTTGATCCGAGCGTTGCGGTGGCAGAGGCGTTACGTTCACTGACCCAATCGAGGGACCGTGGCGCATCGATATCTTCGAGCCACAGGTAAGGGTCCTGGTCAATGGGGGCGGCTATGGTCTGCATGTTCTCGCTCGTGCTCATGGTCATCTACCTTACGCCAGCGGTACCGGCAGACGCGCCGTGCACAACATGGGTGAGGTGTGGGCTGTGGCGCGCGCATGTCAGTGGTCCGTGGACAATAGTGAGGTGACCACGAATGACCAAAACGCACATGACTCTTCACTAGCACGTCCGTTCACTGGCCCGGAGGTGGCTGCTGGTTCTGCCGCTGCTCGCATCGTCGACGCTGCCGCAGAGGTGTCGCTACAGGAGCAGTGGGAGCGACTTGCTCGTCTGATACAGCGCTACCAGTTCGAGTATTACATTCAGGGGGAATCATCTGTCCCTGATGCAGATTATGATGCGCTGCTTGCGGAACTGGTCGCTGTTGAGGAGCAGTTAGGGGGCGCGCCTCAGGGTTCTCCAACCCAGCGAGTGGGGGGAACTTTTTCGACTGAATTCGAAGAAGTTGATCACCGTCAGCCCATGCTGTCGTTGGACAACGCGTTTTCCCTTGAGGAATTACAGGCCTGGGCTGATCGTGTTCATGGTGAACTGTCGGGTGGGGCAGTGTCCTACTTGTGTGAAGTGAAAATAGATGGGTTAGCCGTGTCTCTCACTTATGAGCGGGGTGAACTCGTCCGGGCACTCACTCGTGGTGATGGTCAAACAGGTGAAGACGTCACGCTGAACGTGCAGACAATCCGTTCGATTCCTCAGCGTTTGGGCGGAGATCCAGCGTTCCACCCGCAGGTTGTGGAGATTCGCGGGGAAGTCTTCATGAAGGTCGCTGATTTTGCTGATTTGAACGACTCGCAGGCGCGCCAAGGCGGGAAAACCTTCGCGAACCCACGCAACGCAGCGGCTGGATCATTGCGGCAAAAAGATCCTCGGGTCACTGCTCAACGACGGCTGTCTATGTACGCTCACGGTATTGGTGCGCTGGAGTGGGACGGTCAGTCTCCGGTGGACTTGGCTCGCCAATCCGACGTGTATGCGCTGTACCAACAGTGGGGGATCCCAGTGTCGAGCCACAATTCAGTGGAACACGACCTTGATGCAGTGACGAGGAAGATTGAGTACTACCGGGAGAACCGGCACTCCATTGAGCATGAACTTGATGGGTTTGTCATCAAAGTGGATGAGGTCGCTGCTCAAAAACAGCTGGGTTCAACAAGCCGCGCACCCCGGTGGGCTATTGCATTTAAGTACCCACCTGAAGAGGTCACGACACGGTTGCTTGATATCCAGGTGAATGTGGGTCGCACTGGCAGGGTGACCCCGTTTGGGATGATGGAACCTGTGCTAGTTGCAGGGTCAACGGTGAGCATGGCGACGCTCCACAATTTCCATGAGGTGCGCCGTAAGGATGTGCGTCCCGGGGATACCGTCATTGTGCGTAAAGCAGGCGATGTGATTCCTGAGATCCTGGGCGCAGTGGAGTCACTGCGACCTGATGGGTTACCTCAGTGGGAACCGCCCACGCATTGTCCGTCGTGTGGCACCGAGATTCGTGAAGCGAAGGAGGGCGACAAAGACCTTCGCTGTCCGAACGCGCAGTCGTGTCCGTCGCAGTTGCGAGAACGCGTCTTTGCCTTAGCGTCCCGTGGTGCGTTTGATATAGAAGCGCTCGGATGGGAATCTGCTGTGGCGTTGTGCGATCCGGAGAGCTCTCGCCCAGTGGGGCCCGACGCTCCACAGCTTGACGGGCCGCCTCTTACCCCGGTTCTCACCAGCGAGGCGCACATTTTTGACCTTGCAGATGAGAACAGTTCGTTGACGCGCAGCCTCAAGGATGTTGTGGTGTGGCGGGAGCGGAAATTGAAGTCTGGCACCCGCTGGGAGCTAGTTCCCTACTTTTACACCCGGGCAACGGCTTCGAAGTCTTCGGTTCCAACTGCGACGACAGTCAAGCTGTTTGAGGAGGTACAGAAGGCAAAGAGCCAGCCATTGTGGCGGGTGTTGGTGGCATTGTCGATTCGCCATGTGGGGCCTACCGCGGCGCGAGCTCTTGCCACAGAGTTTGGTTCGATGGATCGCATCCGAGCCGCTTCTGTGTCGGAACTCGCCGCAGTTGACGGTGTGGGCTCCACCATTGCGGAGTCTGTCGTTGAGTGGTTCCGTGAGGTGGACGGCAATCAGTGGCGTCCCGCGATTGTCGCTGCGTGGGCGAAAGCTGGGGTGTCTATGGAGGATATTCCCGACGAGTCTGTGCAACGCACGTTGGAAGGAATCACTGTTGTTGTGACCGGTGGGTTGGAGAACTTCACTCGTGATGGGGTGAAGGAAGCGATTGTGGCACGGGGCGGCAAAGCGTCCGGGTCGGTGTCTAAGAAAACCGATTTTGTGGTTGTGGGCGCAAATGCGGGGTCGAAGGAGACGAAGGCGCGAGAGCTTGGCTTGCGAATTCTGAATGAAGAAGAGTTCACCCGGTTGCTTGCCGGGGGTCCTGATGCGGTTAATGCGAGTCACAGTAGTGAGTCTGTCTCAGAAGTTTCGGACTAGTCAGGGTCGATCACTCTGTGCTGTCACCGCTTTTGACCAGCGGTAACAGGATTTTTCCAGGAACTTTCGATGCGGTTGTTGCGTTGGGGGGTTGGGGTGTTGTAGTGTTGTTTCTCGGCCCGCTGAGCGGGTGTTCTTGACCGGTTGGTCTTTCCTCTTTTTCTTCGTGGTTGTGTGCTTCGGGTGTTGCCTGGGGCGGATGGTTGCGGGGGTGGGGTTGGTCTGGTAAGGTTGAGAAGTTGCCTCCGAGGGGATGGCGCCTGGTTTTCTGGGTGGTTGTTCCTGGTTGTGGGTTTGTGGTTTGTTATCTCAATAGTGTGTTTTGTAGTTGTTTTGTTTGTTGTCTGGCTGCTTTTTTTGGTGGTTGGATTTTTTTAGTCAATTTTGCGATGGCTGCCTGTTTGGGTGGTTGTTGTGGGGTTGGGATTTTCTTTGTATGGATGAGGGCTGGCTGCCTTGTTTGGTGGTTGGTTTTTGTTTGGTTTTTATGGAGAGTTTGATCCTGGCTCAGGACGAACGCTGGCGGCGTGCTTAACACATGCAAGTCGAACGATGATGACCGGAGCTTGCTTTGGTTGGATTAGTGGCGAACGGGTGAGTAACACGTGAGTAACCTGCCCCCTTCTTCGGGATAACCATTGGAAACGGTGGCTAATACCGGGTATGACATCAGATCGCATGGTTTGGTGTGGAAAGGTTTTTTCTGGTGGGGGATGGGCTCGCGGCCTATCAGCTTGTTGGTGGGGTGATGGCCTACCAAGGCTTTGACGGGTAGCCGGCCTGAGAGGGCGACCGGCCACACTGGGACTGAGACACGGCCCAGACTCCTACGGGAGGCAGCAGTGGGGAATATTGCACAATGGGGGAAACCCTGATGCAGCGACGCCGCGTGGGGGATGAAGGCCTTCGGGTTGTAAACCCCTTTCAGTAAGGAACAAGGCCATGATTGTTGTTGTGGTTGAGGGTACTTGCAGAAGAAGCGCCGGCTAACTACGTGCCAGCAGCCGCGGTAATACGTAGGGCGCAAGCGTTGTCCGGAATTATTGGGCGTAAAGAGCTCGTAGGCGGTTTGTCGCGTCTGTCGTGAAATCCCGATGCTTAACGTCGGGCTTGCGGTGGGTACGGGCAGGCTGGAGTGCGGTAGGGGTGACTGGAATTCCTGGTGTAGCGGTGGAATGCGCAGATATCAGGAGGAACACCGATGGCGAAGGCAGGTCACTGGGCCGTTACTGACGCTGAGGAGCGAAAGCATGGGGAGCGAACAGGATTAGATACCCTGGTAGTCCATGCCGTAAACGTTGGGCACTAGGTGTGGGGATTGTTCCACGATTCCTGTACCGTAGCTAACGCATTAAGTGCCCCGCCTGGGGAGTACGGCCGCAAGGCTAAAACTCAAAGGAATTGACGGGGGCCCGCACAAGCGGCGGAGCATGCGGATTAATTCGATGCAACGCGAAGAACCTTACCAAGGCTTGACATACGCTAGATCGCTCCAGAGATGGGGTTTTCCTTTGGACTGGTGTACAGGTGGTGCATGGTTGTCGTCAGCTCGTGTCGTGAGATGTTGGGTTAAGTCCCGCAACGAGCGCAACCCTTGTTCTATGTTGCCAGCACGTAATGGTGGGGACTCATGGGAGACTGCCGGGGTCAACTCGGAGGAAGGTGGGGACGACGTCAAATCATCATGCCCCTTATGTCTTGGGCTTCACGCATGCTACAATGGCCGGTACAATGGGTTGCGATACTGTGAGGTGGAGCGAATCCCTAAAAGCCGGTCTCAGTTCGGATTGGGGTCTGCAACTCGACCCCATGAAGTCGGAGTCGCTAGTAATCGCAGATCAGCAACGCTGCGGTGAATACGTTCCCGGGCCTTGTACACACCGCCCGTCAAGTCACGAAAGTTGGTAACACCCGAAGCCGGCGGCCTAACCCCTTTTGGGGAGGGAGTTGTCGAAGGTGGGACTGGCGATTGGGACTAAGTCGTAACAAGGTAGCCGTACCGGAAGGTGCGGCTGGATCACCTCCTTTCTAAGGAGTAACACGTTCCCCTTTTTTTGTGTGATGGGTTCCCTTTGTTGTGAAGGGGGCTGGGCACGGGGGTTTGTGGTTGTGGAAAGCAAACATTTTTGTGATGGCTATGAGACACACTGTTGGGTTATCGGGTCGCAAACCTGGTTGTTCCCTGCTTTGCCTGGCTTCATGTCATGTCTTGTTGTTTGATGTGATTGTGGTTGGGTGTGGGTGGGGGTTGGTTTGTGGTTGGTTGTCTGCCTTGTGTGGTTGCGCTTTGTGGTGTGGCTGTGTGGGGTGGGTTTGTTGGTTGTGAACTGGATAGTGGACGTGATGATGCATCTTTGTGTGTCTGTAATGTTTTTTTGTTGTTGTTAGTGTTTTAGAGCACATGGTGGATGCCTTGGCATCAGGAGCCGATGAAGGACGTGGTAGCCTGCGTTAAGCCTCGGGGAGTTGGCAAACAAGCTGTGATCCGAGGGTGTCCGAATGGGGAAACCTACCTGGAGTTATGTTCAGGTGCCGTCGTTTGAATGTATAGGACGATGGGTGGGAACGTCGGGAAGTGAAACATCTTAGTACCGACAGGAAGAGATATTCCGTGAGTATTGGCGAGAGAAAGCGGATGAGGCTAAACCGTGCGTGTGTGATACCCGGCAGGGGTTGCGCGTATCGGGGTTGTGGGACCTTTCGTTTCTAGTCTGCCGGCTAGTTGCAAAGTGAGAAAGTCATTGTGTAGGTGAAGCTGGTGGGAAACAGCGGCGTAGAGGGTGAGACCCCCGTAACTGAAACATGGTGGCCTTTGTGTGGAGTGTTCCCAAGTAGCACGGGGCTCGAGGAATCTCGTGTGAATCTGGCAAGACCACTTGCTAAGCCTAAATACTCCCTGATGACCGATAGCGGATAGTACCGTGAGGGAATGGTGAAAAGTAGCCCGGGAGGGCAGTGAAATAGTACCTGAAACCATGTGCTTACAATCCGTCGGAGCCTCCTTGGTTGGGGTGACGGCGTGCCTTTTGAAGAATGAGCCTGCGAGTTAGTGCTCAGTGGCGAGGTTAACCTGTTGGAGGGTAGCCGTAGCGAAAGCGAGTCTGAATAGGGCGTTTTTAGTCGCTGGGTCTAGACCCGAAGCGAAGTGATCTACCCATGGGCAGGTTGAAGCGCGGGTAAGACCGTGTGGAGGACCGAACCCACCTAGGTTGAAAACTGGGGGGATGACCTGTGGGTAGGGGTGAAAGGCCAATCAAACTTCGTGATAGCTGGTTCTCCCCGAAATGCATTTAGGTGCAGCCTTACGTGTTGCTTGCCGGAGGTAGAGCTACTGGATAGCCGATGGGCCCCACCGGGTTACTGACGTTAGCCAAACTCCGAATGCCGGTAAGTGTAAGCGTAGGAGTGAGACTGCGGGGGATAAGCTTCGTAGTCGAGAGGGAAACAGCCCAGACCACCAGCTAAGGCCCCTAAGCGTGTGCTAAGTGGGAAAGGATGTGTGATTGCCCAGACAACCAGGAGGTTGGCTTAGAAGCAGCCACCCTTGAAAGAGTGCGTAATAGCTCACTGGTCAAGTGATCGCGCGCCGACAATGTAGCGGGGCTCAAGTACACCGCCGAAGCTGTGGCATGACATCCCTTTGTGGGTGTTGTGGGTAGGGGAGCGTCGTGTAGATGGTGAAGCTGCCGGGTGACCGAGTGGTGGAGACTACACGAGTGAGAATGCAGGCATGAGTAGCGAAAGGCGGGTGAGAAACCCGTCCGCCGAATGATCAAGGGTTCCAGGGTCAAGCTTATCTGCCCTGGGTTAGTCGGGACCTAAGGCGAGGCCGACAGGCGTAGTCGATGGATAACGGGTTGATATTCCCGTACCGGCGAAGCACCGCCCAACACAAAACCATAATGATCGTTGCACCACGGGCATTGATGCTGTGGGATTCCCCTTGTGGGGGTTCTATGGTGTTGGTGTGTTGTGCTGGGACGTGAGTGTGGTGGCGTGAGCGTATTAACAGGGGTGACGCAGGAAGGTAGCCAAACCGTCGCGATGGTTGACGACGGCCAAGACTGTAGCACGGGTATTAGGTAAATCCGGTACCCATGAAGGTGTGAGAGTTGATGGGGTTAAGTTGGTGATCCTCTGCTGCCTAGAAAAACCTCGACGCGAGGTGTTAGCCGCCCGTACCCGAAACCGACACAGGTGATCAGGTAGAGAATACTAAGGCGACGAGAGAATCATGGTTAAGGAACTCGGCAAAATGCCCCCGTAACTTCGGGAGAAGGGGGGCCTGCCCCGTTGCCAGCCCGTGCGGTTGGTGTAAGCGGGTGTAGGCCGCAGAGACCAGAGAGAAGCGACTGTTTACTAAAAACACAGGTCCGTGCGAAGACGTAAGTCGATGTATACGGACTGACGCCTGCCCGGTGCTGGAAGGTTAAGAGGATCGGTTAACCACCTTTGGTGGTGACGCTGAGAATTTAAGCCCCAGTAAACGGCGGTGGTAACTATAACCATCCTAAGGTAGCGAAATTCCTTGTCGGGTAAGTTCCGACCTGCACGAATGGCGTAACGACTTCTCTGCTGTCTCAACCATGAACTCGGCGAAATTGCATTACGAGTAAAGATGCTCGTTACGCGCAGCAGGACGGAAAGACCCCGGGACCTTTACTATAGCTTGGTATTGGTGTTCGCTTCAGTTTGTGTAGGATAGGTGGGAGACTAGGAAACCCGCGCGCCAGCGTGGGTGGAGTCAACGTTGAAATACCACTCTGATTGAATCGGATACCTTAACCTCGGACCCTGATCGGGTCCAGGGACAGTGCCTGGTGGGTAGTTTAACTGGGGCGGTTGCCTCCTAAAGAGTAACGGAGGCGCTCAAAGGTTCCCTCAACCTGGTTGGCAATCAGGTGGCGAGTGTAAGTGCACAAGGGAGCTTGACTGCGAGACTGACAGGTCAAGCAGGGACGAAAGTCGGAACTAGTGATCCGGCCATGGCTTGTGGAAGCGTGGTCGCTCAACGGATAAAAGGTACCCCGGGGATAACAGGCTGATCTTGCCCAAGAGTCCATATCGACGGCATGGTTTGGCACCTCGATGTCGGCTCGTCGCATCCTGGGGCTGGAGTAGGTCCCAAGGGTTGGGCTGTTCGCCCATTAAAGCGGTACGCGAGCTGGGTTTAGAACGTCGTGAGACAGTTCGGTCCCTATCCGCTGCGCGCGCAGGAAACGTGAGAAGACCTGTCCCTAGTACGAGAGGACCGGGACGGACGAACCTCTGGTGTGCCAGTTGTACCGCCAGGTGCACGGCTGGTTAGCTACGTTCGGAAGGGATAACCGCTGAAAGCATCTAAGCGGGAAGCCTGCTTCAAGATAACGTTTCCAACAACCACTTGGTTGTGAAGGCACCCACCAGACCAGTGGGTTGATAGGCCGGACGTGGACACGCAGTAATGCGCGGAGCTGACCGGTACTAATACGCCAACCACTAACACACCACACAAACACACCTGCACACCACGTCCACTACCCGGTTCACCACCCACAAACCACCACACCACACACGGTTCAGTGGCCCACACAACTCGCGGTCGTCATAGCGGCAGGGAAACGCCCGGTCCCATCCCGAACCCGGAAGCTAAGCCTACCAGCGCCGATGGTACTGCACCCGACAGGGTGTGGGAGAGTAGGACACGACCGCAACACCACTAGAAGCCCTGACCACCACCCGGTCAGGGCTTCACCCATACCCCCACACAACAACCAGCACCACAACACACATCGTCAGGCGACTAGCGCTCTCACGAAACCACGTAGACTAGACACATGTCCACAATCTCTCGTGATGAGGTCGCACGCGTCGCTGCCCTAGCACGCATCGAACTGCGACCAGAAGAAGTCGACCGGCTCACCGGGGAACTTGACGTCATCGTGAACGCAGTCGCCCAAGTGAGCGAACTCGCCACCCCAGACGTCCCCGCAACAAGCCACCCAGTACCGCTGAGCAACGTGTTCCGCGACGACGAACCAACCCCGCCACTTGATCGGGACAAAGTTCTGAACGCAGCGCCCGCCAGCGAAGACGGGAAGTTCCTCGTCCCCCAAATCCTCGGAGAGGAATAACATGTCGGACATCACGAGACTCACCGCAGCCGAGCTTGCCCAAAAACTGCAAGCAGGCGACATCACCTCAGAACAAGCGACCCAAGCGCATCTCGACCGCATCGCAGCCGTCGACCCGACCATTAACGCTTTTGTCACAGTCACCGCCGAGGACGCACTCGCGACCGCACGAGACGTCGACGAGCGCCGCGCACGCGGAGAACAACTCCACCCACTTGCCGGCGTGCCCATCGCAATCAAAGACGTTGTCGTCACTGACGGAGTGCAAACAACTGCCGGGTCAAAAATGCTCGAAGGATGGATCCCACCCTACGACGCAACGCTCGTCGAAAAAATCAAAGAGGCCCGCCTCCCCATTCTCGGCAAAACCAACATGGACGAATTTGCCATGGGGTCATCAACGGAACACTCAGCGTACGGAAACACCCTCAACCCGTGGGACATCGAACGCATCCCAGGAGGCTCAGGAGGAGGCTCCGCCGCAGCTCTCGCAGCTTTTGAAGCCCCCCTCGCGATCGGGACAGACACCGGTGGGTCCATCCGTCAACCCGGGGCAGTTACCGGAACCGTGGGGGTCAAACCCACCTATGGTTCGGTGTCCCGATACGGGTTGATCGCTATGGCATCCTCACTAGACCAGGCCGGACCTGTCACCCGGACTGTGTTGGATGCAGCACTGCTACACGAACTGATCGGTGGGCATGACCCCAAAGACTCCACGTCACTGCCACAACCGGCAACCGGTTACGTCAAAGCGGCACAAGAAGGCGCGCTCGGCGACCTGACCGGAGTAAGAGTTGGCATCGTCAAAGAACTCACCGGGGAGGGATATCAGCCAGGTGTACAGGCACGGTTTGATGAATCCGTAGCGCTCCTGCGTGACGCAGGTGCCACAGTCGTTGAGGTGTCCTGCCCATCGTTCACAACAGCTCTCGCAGCCTACTACCTCATTATGCCTGCAGAAGCGTCCTCGAACCTTGCCAAGTTCGATGGAATGCGTTTCGGTTTACGCGTGGAACCCACAGATGGACCGCTGACTGCAGAACGTGTCATGGCTGCCACCCGCGGGCAAGGTTTTGGTGATGAAGTGAAGCGACGCATCATCATCGGAACCTACGCGTTATCCTCCGGCTACTACGACGCTTACTACGGCTCTGCCCAGAAAGTACGCACACTCATCCAACGCGACTTCACTGCGGCGTTCGAGCAGGCAGACGTTCTCGTGTCACCAACCTCACCAACCACCGCCTTTAAGTTCGGTGAGAAGCTTGATGACCCACTGGCTATGTACCTCAACGACATTGCCACCATTCCAGCGAACCTCGCTGGTGTCCCCGGTATGTCGCTGCCCAACGGTGTGAGCGACGATGGAATGCCAGTAGGGTTCCAAATTCTTGCTCCGATCAGTGAAGACGCACGCATGTACCGAATTGGTGCAGCGTTGGAGTCCGCATTGGAAAAGCAGTGGGGCGAACCCCTGATCAACCGTGTTCCTGAACTGGAGGCCCAAGCATGAGCGTGTCCTCACCTGACCTTGTTGCTTACGATGAGGCAGTCACCCAGTACGACCCAGTCATTGGGATTGAAGTTCACGTCGAACTGGGCACAAAAACCAAGATGTTTTGTTCAGCTGAGGTGGAGTTCGGGGGCGAGGCGAACACACAAGTGACACCCGTGTCACTAGGGTTGCCAGGTGCCTTGCCGGTGGTGAACGGTAAAGCTGTTGAGTCAGCGATCAAAATTGGGTTAGCTTTGCACTGCACTATCGCTGATTCGTGCCGGTTCGCGCGCAAGAACTATTTCTATCCTGACGTGCCGAAAAACTTCCAAACATCCCAGTACGATGAGCCGATCGCCTATGACGGGTACTTGGATGTTGAGTTGGACGACGGCGAAATCTTCCGTGTCGAAATTGAGCGCGCGCACATGGAAGAAGACGCAGGTAAAAACACGCACGTTGGCGGTTCAACAGGGCGTATCCATGGTGCGGAATACTCACTAGTCGACTACAACCGTGCGGGTATTCCCCTCGTCGAGATCGTGACGAAACCCATTGAAGGCGCCGGGGAGCGTGCACCTGAGGTAGCGCGTGCTTACGTGCAAACTCTTCGCGATATTTTCCGTGCTCTTGATGTGTCAGAGGCCCGGATGGAACGTGGAAACGTTCGCGCGGACGTGAACCTCTCACTGCGTCCAACACCTGAGTCTCCGCTGGGTACCCGCACAGAAACCAAGAACGTCAACTCATTTAGGTCTATTGAACGGGCTGTTCGTTACGAGGTGGAACGTCAGGCGGCCATCCTTAATGCGGGGAAAACTGTCACACAGGAAACTCGTCACTGGCATGAGGATACAGGGATCACCACAGCTGGTCGCGAGAAGTCTGACGCTGAGGACTACCGGTACTTCCCCGAGCCCGACCTGGTTCCGGTAGAACCAAGCCGTGAGTGGGTTGAGGAACTGCGAGCGTCTCTTCCAGAGATGCCAGCGGTCAAACGGCGTCGGTTGCGTGAGGAATGGGGCTATTCCGACATCGAAATGCGTGACGTTGTCAACGCCGGTGCGTTGGAACTCATCGAGAACACCGTTGCTGGTGGTGTTAGCCCTGCCGCAGCACGAAAGTGGTGGATGGGAGAGCTCGCCCGGTTTGCCAAAGAAAACGACCGTGAGTTGGCATCAGTTCCCGTGAGCCCTGCACAGATCGCCGAGTTACAGCGCCTGATCGATGAGAAGAAAATCAACGACAAAATTGGTCGGCAAGTACTCGAGGGGGTTCTCGCCGGTGAAGGTGACCCCGCAGAGATCGTATCCGCCCGTGGATTGGAGATCGTCTCTGATGATGGTCCACTTCTTGCGGCTATTGACCAGGTCCTCGCAGATCAACCTGACATCGTTGAGAAAGTCCGATCAGGCAATATGGGGCCGGTTGGCGCCATCATTGGCGCGGTCATGAAGGCAACTCGCGGTCAAGCTGATGCAGGGCGTGTCCGTGAACTCATCATCGAACGCATCGGCTGATCATGATTGGTCCTGTGCTAACAGGTGAGCTTGTTGCCCTGCGTCCCGTGGAACCACGGGACGCAGGGCCGCTCGCCCGTGCATCACGCGACCCGGAAACCCAGCGGTTGACGGGCATCGTCAAGAATATGACTGATGCCCAATGGCAGCAGTGGATTGAGGAAGGGGCGGAATCTCCCACGCGTGTGGACTACGCGATGACGTCTTTGATGCCCAACGGTGATGGTGCGATGAGCGACGAATGCATCGGCGAAATTGTCATTGACAATATTGATCAGGTGAACCGCAGCGCGTCACTGCGGTTGCAGTCGTTACCTGAGTTCCGTGGCCGCGGCTATGGGCGTGAGGCGATCTCTTTGGTTGTGTCGTATGTGTTTGCCACACCACCGCAAGGATTGGGGCTTCATCGGTTGTCGCTGGAGGTGCTGGCGATTAACCCGCGTGCCCGAATGTTGTATGAGTCGTTAGGGTTTGTCCAAGAAGGCGTCTTGAGAGACGCTGGTCGTGACGGTGAGCACTGGTGTGACGTTGTGGTGATGTCGCTACTCGAGGATGATATCGACTTGCCCGAGTAGTTCCCCTCACCGTGCGGTTGTGTGATCCCAGTCATAGGATCGCACCATGGTTGATGACAGACACACACAAGGACCGACGCCCGGTAAACCACGTTCATGGCGTGTGACAGATGGGCTTGAAGCGACGGCTTCACGGGGGATGTTGCGCGCAGTCGGGTTGGGCGATGATGATTTTGCCAAACCCCAAATTGGGGTGGCATCGTCGTGGAACGAAATAACCCCGTGCAACTTGTCGTTGGATCGTCTTGCGGGGGCGGTGAAAGAGGGTGTGCACGCCGCAGGTGGGTTCCCGTTGGAGTTTGGCACAATTTCGGTGTCGGATGGTATCTCCATGGGACATGAGGGGATGCACTATTCGTTGGTTTCCCGTGATGTCATTGCTGATTCTGTGGAAGTTGTCATGGAAGCGGAACGACTCGACGGTTCCGTACTTCTAGCCGGTTGTGATAAGTCGTTGCCGGGGATGCTGATGGCGGCTGCGCGTCTCAATGTCTCGAGTGTGTTCTTGTATGCCGGATCGATCATGCCGGGGTGGGTCAAACTTAGCGATGGAACGGAAAAAGACGTCACCCTCATTGACGCGTTTGAGGCAGTAGGGGCGTGTGTGCGCGGGCTGATGTCACGTGAGGATGTGGATCGCATCGAACGTGCTATTTGCCCTGGTGAGGGTGCATGCGGTGGGATGTATACCGCAAATACGATGGCTGCTGTGGCCGAGGCATTGGGAATGTCGATCCCGGGTTCTGCGGCGCCTCCGAGTGCGGATCGCCGTCGGGATATGTTTGCTCGTCGAAGCGGTCAGGCGGTGGTCGACTTGCTCAATGCGGGGATAACCGCACGTGACATTATGACGAAGCCTGCGTTTGAGAATGCTATTGCTGTGGTGATGGCTCTGGGTGGGTCAACGAATGCGGTGTTGCATTTGTTGGCGATTGCTCACGAAGCTGAGGTTGATTTGTCGTTGGATGATTTTGCGGCGGTTGCTCGCCGCGTTCCGCACCTCGCGGATGTGAAACCGTTTGGTCGTTACGTGATGAATGATGTGGATCGCATCGGTGGTATCCCGGTTGTCATGAAGGCGCTTGCTGATGCGGGGCTGCTTGATGGGGATTGTCTGACAGTGACAGGGCGAACGGTGGCGGAGAACCTCGCCGATATTGCTCCTCCGGACCCTGACGGGGTCATTCTTCGGGTGATGGATCAGCCGATTCATCCCACGGGAGGGATCACGATTTTGCATGGGTCGTTGGCGCCTGAGGGGGCGGTGGTGAAGTCTGCTGGTTTTGACCGGTCGGTGTTCACGGGGACCGCCCGGGTGTTTGAGGGGGAACGTGCCGCCATGGATGCGTTGGAGGATGGGACTATTCGGGCTGGGGACGCGGTGGTGATCCGTTATGAGGGGCCGAAGGGTGGCCCTGGGATGCGAGAGATGCTTGCGGTGACTGGCGCGATTAAGGGGGCTGGGCTGGGGCGAGATGTGCTGTTGTTGACTGATGGGCGTTTTTCCGGTGGGACAACGGGACTGTGCGTGGGGCATATTGCTCCGGAGGCTGTGGATGGTGGCCCTATTGCGTTGGTGCGTGATGGGGACACGATCCGGTTGGACGTGGACGCGGGCACTCTCGATGTGCTTGTTGATGAGGGGGAGATGGCGGCCCGGGCTGTTGATTGGGTTCCGGCATCGAGGCCGGTCAAGCGCGGCGTGTTGGCGAAGTACGCACAACTTGTTGGGAGTGCGTCTCGAGGTGCGGTCCTTGGGTGACCGACAGGCGGACTGTTCATGATGTGAGAACTCGGTGTGGCGGGGTGACATGGCCACGTGGGGAGCGTAGTCTGCTTATATGCGGAAGACAGTCGTCCTAGTTCTCAAGCGCGTTGGCATAGCCCACTAACTTGAGCTGATTGTCAACGCGCGGATCCTCCCAGTCACCTCACCCGGTGCGGGGGGTTTTTTCATGTCAGCATGAAAGCGGACATAAGTCCTAGACCCAGAAAGTCTTGGACACACTGAAGGATGCTTTGGGGTACGCGCCCCGTGTAGAGGTGTCCCGACTTGCTCGACCAGCAGCCGGCTATTGCACGACAACAACGATGAGGAGAACTTGATGGTTCAGGCCAACAAGCAGGCTGGGAAGCCGCAGGGCTCCAAGCCAGCTCCAAGCCCTGCCGCGCTGGCGCGGCCTGCGCACGGCTCACCCGCCCCCCACGATTGCACGGGCGCTGAGTCCATTGTGCGTTCTTTGGAGGCAGCCGGGGTCGACACTGTTTTCGGGATCCCGGGAGGCGCGATTCTTCCGACGTATGACCCGTTGATGGATTCGAAGAAGCTACGCCACATTCTCGTGCGCCATGAGCAGGGGGGTGGGCATGCTGCGTCTGGTTATGCTCACGCAACTGGTCGAGTGGGCGTCACCATGGCGACCTCTGGTCCAGGTGCGACGAACCTGGTCACGCCCCTTGCCGATGCGCATATGGATTCGATCCCATTGGTTGCGATCACCGGTCAGGTGGGTGCACCTCTCATTGGGACTGATGCGTTCCAAGAGGCAGACATTGTCGGTATTACTTTGCCCGTCACCAAGCACAACTTCCTGGTGACTGACCCAGCTGAGATTCCTCGCACGATTGCTGAAGCGTTCCACATCGCGCAAACAGGTCGTCCCGGCCCGGTTCTGGTGGACATCGCAAAATCGGCGATGCAGGCGCAGACACGTTTTGAATGGCCAAGTGAACTGAATCTTCCTGGGTACCACCCGGTGACGAAACCCCACTCGAAGCAGATCCGTGAAGCGGCACGGCTGATCGCATCGTCACGCAAACCCGTGTTGTATGTGGGGGGCGGAATTATCCGTTCGGGTGCTGCAGCCCAGTTGCGCCGACTGGTTGACCTGTCTGGTGCCGCTGTGGTGACAACGCTGATGGCTCGTGGCGCGTTGCCTGACTCGCACCCGCAGCACTTGGGTATGCCTGGCATGCATGGGACAGTTCCTGCGGTGGCAGCCTTGCAGAAGGCTGACCTGGTTGTTGCTTTGGGGGCACGGTTTGATGACCGTGTGACAGGCCGTTTGGATTCGTTCGCTCCTTTGGCAACGATCGTGCACGCCGACATTGACCCCGCAGAAATTGGGAAGAACCGTGATGTTGACGTTCCGATCGTTGGTGACTTGAAAGAAGTCATTGACGACCTTATCCCTGAGCTGGAACGGGAACACGACAAAAACGGTCGCCCGGACATTGAGGGGTGGTGGCGTCAGATCGATGCGTGGCGCGACACGTACCCTCTTGGTTTCACTGAACCCAACGATGGGTTGCTCGCTCCGCAACACATCCTGTCGCGCCTGTCAGAAATCTCAGGACCCGAGTCGATCTATGTGGCGGGTGTTGGGCAACACCAGATGTGGGCGTCACAGTTTATCCGTTATGAACGGCCGAACTCGTGGATTAACTCCGGTGGTTTAGGCACCATGGGGTATTCCATCCCCGCAGCAATGGGTGCGAAGGTAGGAGCACCGGACCGCACAGTGTGGGCCATCGACGGTGATGGGTGCTTCCAAATGACCAACCAAGAGTTGGCGACCTGCACCATTAATGACATCCCCATCAAGGTCGCGTTGATCAATAACTCGTCGTTGGGCATGGTTCGTCAGTGGCAGACACTGTTCTACAACGAACGGTATTCCAACACTGATTTGCACACCGGCCACGGCACTCGTCGCGTCCCTGACTTTGTCAAACTTGCTGACGCTTATGGGTGCGAAGGTATCCGAGTGGAACGCCTTGACGAGGTCGATGACGCGATTCGGCGCGCCGAAGAAATCAACGACCGCCCAGTTCTCATTGACTTCAACGTGTCTCGTAACGCCATGGTGTGGCCAATGGTTGCAGCCGGTGTGTCCAACGACGACATTCAATACGCGCGGGGTATTTCTCCTGCGTGGGACCGCGAAGAGTAACGGAGAGGAAGCACATCATGTCTCGTCATACCTTGTCCGTTCTCGTTGAGAACAAGCCAGGTGTTCTGACCCGTATCGCGGGGTTGTTTGCCCGCCGTGCGTTTAACATTCATTCTCTTGCTGTGGGACCCACCGAGCATGAGGAACTGTCACGGGTGACCGTTGTTGTTGACGTGGATGAGTTGCCGTTGGAGCAGGTCACGAAACAACTCAACAAACTCGTCAATGTCATCAAGATTGTTGAACTGGAATCAACAACTGCTGTGCAACGCGAACTGATGTTGATCAAGGTGAAGGCTGACCATTCCTCACGGTCGGGTGTTCTTGAGATCGTCCAGTTGTTCCGTGCGCACGTGGTCGATGTTGTTCCTGACACCGTCGTGATTGAAGCGGTGGGGAACTCGGAAAAACTTGATGCACTGTTAGGTGCACTTGAACCGTATGGGATCCGTGAAATTGTGAAGTCTGGGGCGATTGCTATTGGGCGGGGATCCCGTTCGATGACTGACCGCGCCTTGGACCGCTCCTCACGGCCCACACACTGACTCATACACTTACGACCATAACCACAATCAAAAGGAGACTCCGGTGGCTGAGCTTTTCTACGACGACGACGCTGACCTGTCCATCATCCAGGGGAAAAAGGTTGCTGTCATTGGCTACGGCAGCCAAGGGCACGCTCACGCGTTGAACCTACGCGATTCCGGTGTGGATGTCCGGGTCGGGTTGCGTCCCGGTTCATCATCCGCAGCGAAAGCTGAAGGTGAAGGGCTGAAGGTTCTTCCGGTTGCTGATGCAGTCAAGGAAGCTGACGTTGTTGTTATTTTGACCCCTGACCAGGTGCAGCGCACAGTGTACGCGCAAGAGATCGCCCCGAACCTCAATGAGGGTGCAGCCCTTGTGTTCGGTCACGGGTTTAACATCCGTTTTGGGTACATTAAGCCAGAAGCTGGGCACGACATCCTCATGGTTGCCCCGAAGGGCCCAGGGCACTTGGTGCGCCGTGAGTACGTTGACGGTCGTGGTGTCCCGGTGATTGTTGCCGTGGAACAGGACGCGTCAGGTGCTGCTTGGGACTTGGCTTTGTCTTACGGAAAAGCCATTGGTGGGTTGCGTGCCGCCGGTATTAAGACCACCTTCACTGAAGAAACAGAAACTGACCTGTTTGGTGAGCAGGCTGTGCTGTGTGGTGGCGCATCGCAACTCGTGCAGTACGGGTTTGAGGTCCTGACCGAAGCCGGGTACCAGCCGGAAGTGGCCTACTTTGAGGTGCTGCACGAACTGAAACTCATTGTTGACCTCATGTGGGAAGGTGGAATCGCGAAGCAGCGCTGGTCAGTCTCTGACACGGCAGAGTACGGTGACTACGTGTCTGGCCCTCGTGTGATCACCCCTGAGGTGAAGGAAAACATGAAGGCTGTTCTCGCGGACATCCAAAACGGTGCGTTTGCTGACCGGTTCATCAAGGACCAAGAAGCGGGTGGCCCAGAGTTCAAAGAGCTGCGTGCCAAGGGTGAAGCCCACCCGATTGAAGCAACAGGCCGCGAACTGCGCAAGCTCTTTGCCTGGAGCAAGCGCAGCGACGACAACACCAACGACTACGTCGAAGGTAGCGTAGCCCGCTAACCTGTCATCACCATATATTGATGCCCGCCACTGTGACACAGTGGCGGGCATCAATACGTTTATGCTTGTCCGCGGCGGGCAGGTGAATGGAGAAGAACGGCTAACGCGACACCCCAGATGATGAGTGCGGCGGTGAAGTGGGTTTTGGATGATCCGTCCCACAGGGGGAGTGCCCACCAGTAAAACCCTTGTGAGTTGTATCCCAGGAACATGGATATGAAGAGGAACGAGGTTGTCGGAATCCAGAAGGTCCGCGGCATGACCCGTTGTGAGAGCATGAAAAAGCCTGCGAAGAACACTGTGTTTCGGATCAGTGCGAGTTCACCACCGTGTGCATTGGGAATTAATCGGTAGGACAACCCGCAGGCGAGCACAAACACGGTGATTGTGAGGACACCACAGAGTCGAGCGACCCGGAAACGTGAGTTCTGCGGGTAGGCGAAGTTGCTTTCCAACATTGTGAATGACGCGATCACGAACCCCGCAATCACTGGGAGTAGCATCCCTAAGTGAATGGGGACCTGGAAGGATAACGGGCCAAGTCGTTGGACGCTGACGCCCCCTATCGCACAACTGAGTAGCGCGTACACGACGATGAGGGGCACAAGAGACCTGACATCGTAGATGCGTAACCATAAAGGAATCAGCCGCGTGGCGTTCATTGGCTGCACGCGTCTGCCATGGCATGTAACGAATCAGCGTACTCGTCGGTAGTAAAAGGTGTGGGAGTTAGTGCAAGTGCAGCGGTTGCAAATCCGAAGGTTATATCCCAGTGATTGAGGAAGGACATGTCTTGCCCACCAACCAACGTATTAAAAGTATCGTTGTAACACTGAGCAGGCACTGACACTGTGTTCGCAATGAGCATTTGGAAGTCTGGGTCGTGACTAAGATCAGCTTGTGGAACGAAGGGGCCAAGGGCAGGGATTCCAAGGTAAGCAACACCTTCTTTTCCTTCATGAGGGCTCGGGACAGCTGTTTCTTCTTCGAGCCGTGAAGGAAGAAGTAGGGGGTCAACTCCCGCGGAAATCATCCGTTCATACGCTTCAACATAGGAATCAGCAACGTAGTGTATCGCCCGCCTATGTTCGTATGTGAGGCATATCTCTAAGGGGTCGTTGGTGCTAAGGATGTAATGAGAACAGGCACTTCGCTCGAGTGTTGTGGTCAAAGGGGTTTTGTAGGTTGTGGTGGGTAGGGCGAACCCTGTGAGTGTGGTGGCGGCGAGTATCGCGATGGGTGCTAGTTTTGACGGGCCTTGCTCGGAGGTAGGTGTTTTCCGGGCAGTGATGGTGTAAGCAGCCGCAGCCGTAATGAGGAAGACTTGGATAAGCCTGAGTAGTTGTCCTTGCCAGGTCCACACATAACCAACCTGTGGGGCTGTTGCACCTTGCAACACGAGCCAGGGGGTGCCTCCAGGAAAAGACTCCGACGTGAGTGCCAGAAGAAACAGTGCCGCGAATGCGATGAATCCTGCTGTGTGGGCTGGTGTGTGGCGTCCGATGGTTGCACCGATAAGTGCGACCGCGAGGAACGTGAGGATTTGGAGTGTAAGGGTTAGTGCGATGCGTTCCCAACCGACCATGGGGTTTGTGACCTGGCCCCACATCAGCATGGTAAGTGTCATGATGATGTGGGTTGTGGTGATGGATGCTGTTGCGATGATGCTTGGTAATAGGAGTGCTGCTTTCCATCGTGGTGTTGCAGCGATCATGTGGAGTGAGCCGGGCCTGCAAAGTGATGCGGTGTCGTAGCTGACGAATGCTGCCAGGAGTGGGAGTGTGTAGATGTTGAAGTTCGACAGTGTTTCCAATGTCAGGTAGGAATCACCAAGAAAGTCCCACCGACCTGAAACCACAATAAAACTGCCAGCAAAGAGCAAATACGCAACACCAACGTAGGGGCTGAGGAAAGTGCGAAACAATGACTTCACGGTGCTACTTTCCCGCTTCCCGTGTAGAGCTGGTTGAGTGCCACCTCAAGTGGGGTAGCTCCAAGATGTGTGTCGCGCGCTGTTGATTCAAGTTCATCGACGCTGCCATTGAAAACGACCTGCCCTTGATCAAGGACAAGTAGTTGTGAGGCGAGGTGCCGGATATCTTCCACGAGGTGGGTGGACAGGAGAACTGTTTTATTCCCCAACTCTTCCTCGATAGTTGTCCTGACTGCGATGCGTTGAACTGGGTCCAGCCCTGCAGTGGGTTCATCAAGGAGAAGAATCGCCGGGTCGTGGACGAGAGCCTGTGCTATTCCAAGTCGGCGCTGCATGCCTCCTGATAATTGCGACGTGCGCTTAGTTGCGTGTTCTTCCAAACCAAGCCGTGTGATGAGGTCAGTAATCCGTTCTTGTGGATCCTTGAGCATGTGTAACCATGCAGAGAATGTCAACACGTCACGGACAGTTGCATTCTTGGGAAAGATAGGGTTCTGCGGTAAATATCCAATGTTGGTGTCACGGTGCATGACGCGGCCAGAGGAGGGACGCAACGTTCCGACGATGGTGTTGAAGAGGGTGCTCTTACCAGCACCATTCACACCCACGATCCCGGTGATGCCGGGAGAAAACTCCGCGGTTATGGGACCTAGTGTGAAGTGAGAGCGCCGATGCGACACCGTAAGTTGAGCGAGTTGCAGGGTCATCCTGATTCTCCGTTATCTGACGCGTGAACTCGCGTGATCTCATCATGGGGGATGCGTGTTATGGGAGCGTTTCGACGTCCTGAAGACAGTAGATGTAAGACCTCTGCAGGTCAAGAGCATTGTCGCAGTTTCTTAGCGTGGAGGTATGTCCGGTTCGAGAAATCCGTGATTTATTACGGTTCCTTGCTTCTTGAGAAGACTTGCTGGGGCACACGTGTGACCGAATAGTGAAACCCCCATCCCGCTGTGTGGACAGACGGAGTAGTGTGGGGGGCATGACCAAGAACATCAAACTGGCAGTCGTCGCTGGTGACGGCATCGGTATCGAAGTTGTCGAACAGGGCCTTGTGGCACTGGATGCGGCACTAGCGGGTACGCAGGTGTCGGTGGAACCCACCGAGTTCAACCTGGGTGCGCAGCGGTGGCACACCACCGGGGAAACGCTGACTGATTCCGACCTTGACGCGATCCGCCAGCATGATGCGATTCTTCTTGGTGCGATTGGTGATCCGAGTGTTCCGTCCGGTGTTCTTGAGCGTGGACTACTCCTGAAGCTCCGTTTCAGTCTTGACCACTACGTTAACCTGCGCCCCGGAAAGCTCTACCAGGGCGTCTCCTCCCCTTTGGCTAACCCAGGGGACATTGATTTCGTTGTCGTCCGCGAAGGAACAGAAGGCCCCTACGTGGGTAACGGTGGCGCCATTCGTGTGGGAACACCCCATGAAGTAGCGAACGAAGTGTCCGTGAACACGGCCTTTGGTGTCGAACGGGTTGTGCGAGACGCCTTCACACGAGCCGCTGCACGCGAACGCAAACACCTCACACTGGTGCACAAACACAATGTTCTCGTCCACGCGGGTCACCTGTGGCGCCGCACAGTCGAGCGAGTCAACGAAGAGTTCCCCCAGGTCACTACTGATTACCTCCACGTTGATGCAGCAACCATCTTCCTGACAACAAACCCCTCACGCTTTGATGTCATCGTGACTGACAACCTCTTTGGTGACATTTTGACCGACCAAGCTGCCGCGATCACCGGTGGTATTGGCCTTGCGGCGTCGGCGAACATTAACCCCGACCGCACCGCACCCTCCATGTTCGAGCCTGTTCACGGTTCAGCACCGGACATTGCTGGGCAAGGGAAGGCTGACCCCACGGCAACAATTCTGTCGGTAGCACTTATGCTCGATCACCTGGGTTACCACACAGAATCTGCGCGCGTTGAAGCTGCAGTCGCAGCGGACCTCGCCGAACGTGGCACCACGCCACGATCCACACGTGAGGTCGGTCAGGCAATCACCGAGCGCATCGGTGGTCTGTAACCCTGCCCCAGGAATCAACCGGACTGCCCGGCGGGGCAATGACCGCGTGACGGCTCGGCTCCTATAATGAGACCAATGTGTGTGCACCGCCTCCTCAGAGGCGGTGCACCGGTCATCAGGTGAAAGGCCGATTCCATGAGCACAACGCTCACCTCCCAGACACGCTCACTCGATGAACTCGTGTCACAATTCAGCGTGCACCGTTCCACCAGCCCATTGCCGGTGGAGGAACGCGTAGCACTGACCGCATCGCCGAAGTTCGGGACGGTCTTCACCGACCACATGACCCGAATGACCTGGACTGTTGACGAAGGGTGGCACAACCGGAGGGTTGAACCCTACGGGCCACTCCACATGGACCCTGCGGCCGCAGTACTGCACTACGGGCAGGAAATTTTTGAAGGGTTAAAAGCGTACCGGCACGCTGATGGTTCCGTGTGGTCGTTTCGGCCCGAGCAAAACGCGCTGCGATATGCGCTGTCAGCCCGACGGCTAGCACTCCCAGAGTTACCCGTTGACGATTTCCTCGGTTCCGTTGCGGCGTTGGTGCGAACAGACGTTGACTGGGTGCCATCGGGGGAAGAAGCAAGCCTCTATCTGCGTCCTTTCATGATCGCGTCCGAAGTGTTCTTAGGGGTGCGTCCCACCCATGAGGCGGAACACCTTGTGATTGCGTCACCGGTTGGCCCCTACTTTGATAAGGGTGTTCACCCCGTCAACATCTGGATTTCCAGGGATTATGCTCGCGCTGGCCGTGGTGGCACGGGGGAAGCCAAATGTGGCGGCAACTATGCCGCATCGTTGCTCCCACAGCAGGAAGCTGGCAAACGAGGGTTTGATCAGGTGTGTTTCCTGGATGGTGGGCAGACTCCTGCCCTTGAAGAGCTCGGTGGGATGAACGTGTTCTTCGTCCATGACGACGGGACCGTGGTGACCCCGGCGCTGTCGGGTTCCATCCTGCGTGGGGTCACACGCTCCTCGATCATTCAACTCCTCACTGACCGTGGTTTGACTGTGCGCGAGGAACATCTCACCCTTGACGCACTGCGCGATGGTTTGGAAAAAGGGCGAATCGTGGAAGCGTTCGCCTGTGGAACAGCTGCTGTGGTCACCCCCATCGGTCGCCTCGCTGACAATGACTTTGATGTCACTATCAACAACGGTGAATCAGGCACCCTCACGATGGACATTCGCCGTGAGTTGACAGACATCCAGTATGGGCGTCGTCCAGACCCGCACGGGTGGATGACGCGCCTCGCGTAACTGTTCGGCGCCTTGCTCATGCTCCCTGCAACCACTGGGCGTGGTTGCAGGGAGCGGGTGAACTGTCCCTGAGTGTGAGACGAAACTTGGGACACACCCACTTCCTCACCTAGAATGTGGCCTATGGCACTGATGCAGCTCATTATTCGCTAGCGCGTTCGACTCACCCGTCGAACGTGCCAACCTCCCATGACCCAGTCGGGAGGTTTTTTTGTTGGCACAGCACACCCGCTACGCCTCAGCGAACGTCACACACCCAGGTGATGGATCTGCTCACCGCCGCACGCCCCAGAGAACGAAAGTTGGAACCGACTGTGACTCTCCACGTCTACGACACCACTTTGCGCGACGGTGCGCAGCAGGAAGGCATCAGTTTGTCCGTCACGGATAAACTGGCCATTGCTCCTCTCCTAGACGAGCTGGGCGTGGGGTTTATTGAGGGAGGATGGCCTGGTGCTGTCCCCAAGGACACGGACTTTTTTGCTCGTGCTGCCCGGGAGTTGACATTAAAGAACGCGGTGTTGGCCGCGTTTGGGGCCACCCGTAAGGTGGGAGTGGCCACAGATAAGGACCCTCAGGTTCGCGCGCTTCTTGACTCCCAAGCACCTGTGGTGACGTTGGTGGCGAAGTCAGATATCCGGCATGTTGAGCGGGCACTGAAAACTGATGGTGCTGAGAACCTAGCCATGATCCGGGACACAGTTGCTTTCCTGGTGGGGGAAGGGCGCCGTGTGTTTGTCGACGCGGAGCACTTCTTTGACGGGTACCGGTACGACCCCGACTATGCCACCAATGCTGCACTCGCGGCGTTCGATGCGGGCGCTGAAGTGGTGTGTCTGTGTGACACTAACGGTGGGATGCTCCCCAACTGGGTGAGTGACATTGTCAGCGAACTGCGTGAGCGCACAGGGGAGGGCATCCTTGGGATGCACGCCCACAACGATTCTGGGTGCGCGGTGGCCAATACGTTGGCTGCGTTGGATGCGGGAGCCCAGCATTTCCAAGGCACCGTCAACGGGTATGGGGAACGAACCGGCAACGTTGACCTCATCACGACAGTGGCGAACTTGGAGATCAAGTATGACCGTCGCGTTCTTCGTGGTGGACGTCTTGATGATGCGACGCGTATCGCGCACGCCATCTCTGAGATCACGAACATTTCTCCATTCGCCCGTCAACCCTACGTGGGGGCTTCGGCGTTTGCACACAAGGCAGGGTTACATGCGTCAGCGATCAAGGTCGACGCTGACCTGTACCAGCACACAGACCCCACCAAAGTGGGCAATGACATGCGCATGCTTGTCTCTGACATGGCGGGCCGCGCATCGATTGAACTCAAAGGAAAAGAGCTGGGGTTTGACCTGGCGGGTCAAACCGAGGTGCTTACTCGTATCACGAACCGTGTGAAGTCAGCGGAACAGCAGGGGTACACCTATGAAGCTGCGGACGCATCGTTTGATCTTGTGTTGCGGGATGAGGTATCTGGTGGGCTCCCGGAGTATTTCACGGTCGAGTCATGGCGGACCATTGTGGAAAACTATGGGTCCACCGGTGACGAAGCGATCGCGGAAGCAACGGTCAAACTCCATGCCGGTGGGGAACGCATCATTGTCACCGCGGAAGGAAACGGCCCGGTGAACGCCCTTGACCAGGCGTTGCGCCATGCGGTTGAGAAGATTTACCCGGAGATTGCCAAGTTTGAACTCATTGACTTCAAGGTGCGGATTCTGGATCAAGAACAGGGAACTGATGCGATCACCCGAGTTCTGATCGAAACAACAGATGGTGTGAGTTCGTGGTTCACTGTCGGGATCGGTCCGAACATCTTAGAAGCTTCGTGGGAAGCGCTCATTGATTCTGCCGTGTACGGGCTTATCCACGCGGGGGTCAAACCGGTTGCATAACGATAACCACCACGGAAACTGTGGTGGTCTCATGAGGAACACCACAGTTTCGTGAGGTCGGGAACGGCGTAGGATCGAGGACGTGAGAGCAGAATACAAAGTCCCCGGTGGCAAACTTGTGGCAGTCGATCTTGATGTGGTGGACGGACGGCTTGCGAACGTCGCTGTTCATGGCGATTTTTTCCTCGAACCTGACGATGCGCTCATGGGGTTTAATGACGCACTCAATGGGATGCCTGTTGATGCGTCGTTTAGTGAGTTCAGAACTGCCGTTGAAGAGGCAGTGACTCCTGGGGTCACCATGATGGGTTTTGCTCCGCGGGACATTGTTGTTGCCGTGCGCCGGGCCCTGGGGAAAGCAACGACCTGGGATGATCACGCGTTTGACATCATTCATGACACCCCTCAACTGCCTTACATGCAGATTGCCCTTGACCAGGCGCAAACAGAGGCGGTGGATCAAGGTTTGCGTGGCCCTTTGCTTCGGGTGTGGGAATGGGGTGCTAACGCTGTCATTATTGGTTCGTTCCAGTCCTACCGCAACGAGGTTGATGAGGAAGCCGCCGAGCGTCACAATGTGACCGTTGTGCGGCGCATCTCTGGTGGTGGAGCAATGTTTGTGGAACCGGGGAACACGATTACGTACTCGTTGATTGTGCCTGGATCACTGGTTGATGGCATGTCCTTTGAAGAGTCCTATGAGTTTTTGGACCGGTGGGTCATTGACGCGCTCAAGGAGATCGGCGTTCAGGCGCGGTATGTTCCCCTGAATGACATCGCTTCTGACCAGGGGAAGATCGCGGGTGCGGCGCAAAAACGTCTTGCTGGCGGCACGGTGCTCCATCACGTCACCATGGCGTACAACATTGACGCAGACAAGATGCTTGATGTGTTGCGCATTGGGCGCGAAAAGCTCTCTGATAAGGGTACGAAGTCGGCGAAGAAACGCGTGGACCCGTTGCGGTCGCAAACCGGAATGTCCCGTGAGTCCATTATTGAGGCGTTCAAAGACCATTTCCGGTCGCGGTACCGCACGCAAGACGCCCACGTCAGTGAGTGGGAGTTGACGCGGGCAAAGCAACTGGTTGAAGAAAAGTTCTCGACACGTGAGTGGCTTACTCGCGTGCCCTAACATGCCGTGTGAGGTTCACGGCTCACACTAGGCCGGTGGGAGGAGCGCCTTCACGTCTTCGCGGGACGCGATGGTCACATCGAAAATAACGCGGGTGTTCGCGAACTGGTTCTTGCCCTCATCGAGTTTTTGCCGAGTGCGGTCACCAGCGGCGTCGTCGTTGACAGTGACGGTGAGTCGAATCCCGTAACCTTCGGTCCCTGCGGGAACTAGCGAGGTAACCTCGGGGGTGGCAAGCGCTGCCAGTGACTGCTCAACCAGGTAGGACACGTCGGTTCGGGTTTGTTCGTCGTCGCCTGCGTCCCCAAGAACGATGATGTCTGCCTGGAGTTCAGTGGCGTTGTCGTTCCAGGTGTAGGTCGGCAACGTGAGGGTGTCACGAGGCGCGCGTGGTGATCCGGCTGCCGCGCTTTGGGCGCGAGCTTGCTCCTCCGCGGCGGCCTTCAATGAATCCCAAAGACCAAGTTTCTTTCCATCTGGTCCTGTCCGGGGGACTGTGGGCAAGGACACGGCAGCGCTGGTGTCGCCGTGTGCCCCGGTGCGGGCTGCGTCGGGGTTGGACTGAACCATGATGGGCATGGACTTGCCAAGGCGTTCGCGCAGCACCTCGATCGCCTGAGTTGCTAACGGGGTGATGGCCGTGTCACCGCAGTCAACAACCAGGGTGACTGTGGCGCCTTGGACGCCGTCGGGGATGCTTTGCCCAAATTCGCCGGCTTGGACAGCGTTCACGGTTGCAATAATGCGTTGGGTGAGTTCGTCAGCGGTTTTTGCCGGTTCCCGGTCCGCGCCATTGAAAGGTATGTGCAGGTGAACTGATGTGTCCTGCTCGGACCAACGTTCGGTGACATCTGCGGGGGCGTGGGTGGCGGGTTTACGGCGGAAGAAACTCATGGTTCTAAGGTTATGCCAGTGAGGGTCGTGCACCGAACACGGCAGTCCCGACTCGGACAATTGTTGCGCCACATTCGACGGCAATGTCAAGGTCGTTACTCATCCCCATGGAGAGGTGTGTGGCGTGCTTGTGTCCCTCGGCGAGCGCGGCATCACGGATGGCGGCAACACTGTGGTAGCTGTCGCGTAGAAGGGTTTGGTCGGTGGTGCGGGGCCCGATTGCCATGAATCCCCGTAACTGGAGGTGGGGGAGTGTGTGAATGTGGTTGGCCAGGGTGAGTGCGTCGCTAGGGGGGCAACCGTGTTGGGTGGGGGCACCGGAGACGTTGATTTGGATGAGCACGTTGAGTGGGTGGGTGTGGGACCAGCGGTCGTTGAGTTTGGTGGCTAGTTGTGGGGTGCTCACACTGTCAACCCACGCGTCGGCGTGGTGGGCCAGTGCGGTGAGGGTGTGGTTGATTTTGTTGGATTGCAGCGGCCCAATCAGGTGTGCAGAGAGTCGCAGGGAACTGAGGTCGGCGGCTTTATTGCTGAGTTCCTGGACCCGGTTTTCGCCTATGGCTAAGGGGCGGTTGGTGATTTGCTGGGTGGTGACTAGGTGCCGGTAGGTGTGGATCGCATCGGTGATTGTGGGTGTGGGTTGGGTTTTGGTGGCCAGGAGCAGGGTGATGTCAGCCGGGTTGCGGTGGGCGGTGTGGGCAGCATTGTCGATGCGGGTGCTCACAGTGGTGAGGGGAACACGGTACTGCGGGTGGGGTGTGTGGGCTGGCATACTGCCATCCTAAAACTGCCGATGCGCGTGGTGCGGAACAGCCCGATGTGTGGATTGGGTGTGCGGGTAGTTATCTCGATGCGGTGGGTGTGACCTGGGTTGTAGGGTGGCGGTATGCGCACTGTTTTGAACATTATTTGGTTGGTCTTCGCGGGGTTTTGGCTGGCTGTGGGGTATGCGGTTGCCGGGCTCATTTGTATGGTCCTGATTGTGACCATTCCTTTTGGTATTGCTTCGTTCCGGATGGCGAACTATGTGTTGTGGCCGTTTGGGCGTGACGTGGTGGATCATCCTGGTGCCGGTGGGTGGTCGACGCTGGGCAACATTGTGTGGTTGATTGTGGCTGGCTGGTGGTTGGCGTTGGAGCACTTGGTCACGGGGATTGCGTTGTGTGTGACGATCATTGGGATTCCGATGGGGATCGCGAATTTCAAGATGATTCCGTTGGCATTGTTGCCCATGGGCAAACGTATTGTTGAGTCCAACCGCTGGTAGTGCAGGGAAACGAGACTGGTTGTGTCTGAGGTGATTTGCGGGGAGTTCCCTGAGTGTGTGCCGAGGTTGCGTGGGGATGGGTTTGTGTTGCGTGCCCATGGGCCAGGGGACCTGGAGCGGATCGTTGAACAGTGCCAAGACCCGTTGGCGCAACGGTTTGTGCCGCTGCCTTCCCCGTACACTCACAGCACTGCACACGATTTTTTGACGGGTTATGTGGCAGGTGGGTGGAACCGCCGCGAGCACGCTGAGTTCGCGATTGCCGACGTGTCGGACACATACCTGGGGTCGATGTCGTTGAAGGCGAGAGATCACGACCGGTATGAGATTGGGTATTTGCTTCACCCTGATGCACGTGGGCGTGGTCTTGCGACTGCTGCCGCAAGGGTTGCTTTACGGTGGGCGTTTACCGAGTTGGGAGCTCAGGTTGTGCTGTGGCGTGCCGTCGGCGGTAATGAGGTATCTCTTCGGGTGGCACAGAAACTAGGGTTTGAGTGCACGTCGCTGCTGCCCGGGTGGTTTTACACCCAAGGTGAGTACGTTGATGAGGTGGGTGGTACCCTCACCCGTGCTCGGTTCGAAGCGCAATGGGGGCTGTGACTGCGTGGGTGACCGCCACTAAGTCCTGAGGGCGTAACCCGACATCAAAGCCGCGCCGCCCACCGGACACGTACACTGTGTCGTGGTTGAGGGCGCTGGCGTCAAGGAGCGTGGTGTGTTGAGTTTTTTGGCCAAGGGGTGAAATCCCACCTACTACGTAACCGGTGGCGCGTTGCGCCGCATCGACGGGGGCCATGGTGGCTTTTTTCCCGTGGACCGTGTGGGCGACCGCTTTGAGGTCCAGGGTGCAGTTGACCGGGATGATCGCAACGGTCAGGGTTCCGTCGACGCTGACCATCAGCGTTTTGAATACCTGCTCAGGTGGCACACCAATGGCTTGCGCTGCTTCAAGCCCATACCCAAGGTCGCTGCGTGGGTCGTGCTCATAGGGGTGAGTTGTGTGCGAGATGCCTGCTGAATTGAGGGCAGCAACCGCCGGCGTGGACGCTGCCGCTTTCTTCTTGCCCATTATTCTCCTTGCGTTGGTGCTGTGTCCTTTGTTCCGACATGAACGATGCGCATGCGTAGTTCCCCAGCCTCGTCGCTGGCTGCCACATCCACGTGGGCGATGATGCGCCAGTCGTGGTCCTCGTTGGGGTCATCAAGGATCTGGGTGACGGTCCACACGGTGCCCTGACCGCCGCTGGGTGCTGTGTCTACATGGAACAGCTGTGGGCTGCGGGCTTGAGCGCTCATCCCAATAGCGTCATCCCCGTACTCAGAAAACATGGGGTCCAGTGCATCAGCCCACTGGTCACCGTTCCACCCGTCCTTGGCAGCAAGACGGTCAAACGCGTCATAGTCTTCACGGGCAGCCAACTCCACCCGGTGGAACAGTGCTTGACGGATCATGGCGGTGAATACTCGTCGGTTCGCGGACAACGGTGGTGGCCCTTGGTCCTCCACAGGGTCAGGAACTGTTTGGTCAGCGAACGCTTCAGGGTGTGACAGGCGCTCCCACTCGTCAAGGAGTGAGGAATCCACACCACGCACGAGCGCCCCCAACCACTCAATGAGCGTATCCACCTCTTCTGTTCGATGCTCAGCGGCCACGATCTGCCGTAACGTACGGTACGCATCGGCAAGATACCGCAACAACACACCCTCAGAACGGTCCAACTGATACCGCGAAATGTACTCCTGAAACGACGAAGCCGTCTCAAACATTTCCCGGACCACGGACTTCGGTGAGAGTTCGTGCTCAATGATCCACGGGTTCGTCAACCGGTAGGTGCGGAAAGCTGGTTCCAACATGTCCGCCAATGGGCGAGGCCACGTGATCTCTTCCAACAACTCCATCCGCTGGTCATACTCCAGACCATCGGCTTTCATCTCCGCGATCGCCAAGCCCTTCGCCACTTTCTGCTGGGCAAACAACACCTGACGGGGATCATCCAAAATTGACTCCACAACAGAGACCACATCAAGTGCATGGGTGGGGGACTGCGGGTCAAGTAACTCTTGAGCTGCCACCGCAAACGGCGACAACGGCTGGTTCAACGCAAAGTTCTCCGGCAAATCAGTCGTCAACTCAATTCGAGCCGCCGGAACATGCCCAACAATCCCAGTGACCGGGCGAGTACGCGTCACAATGCCCGCCTGACGCAACGACCGGTAAATCCGAAACGCCTGGCGCACATGCTCACGCTGCCGCGCCGGCGAATCATGGTTTGCTGTGAGCAGGTGCCGCATCGCTGCAACCGGGTCAGACCCATACCCGTCCCGGGTCCGCGCAAGAACATTAAGCACCATGGCGTGAGACATCGCGAACTGGGAAGTCAACGGTTCCGGATCTGCATCACGCAACCGCTCAAACGTGCCCTCAGTCCAGTTCACCGCACCAGCAGGCGCCTTCTTCTTCACAATTTTCTTGATCTTCTTCGGGTCATCCCCCGCCTTGATCAACGCCTTACGGTTCTCAATGACATGGTCGGGGGCCATCACAAGGACCTCACCCAACGTGTCATACCCGGCGCGCCCCGCCCGACCCGCAATCTGATGAAACTCACGAGCGGTAATGTGGCGCATCCGCTCACCGTCGAACTTCACCAGTGACGTCAACAGCACGGTTCGAATAGGAACATTAATTCCCACCCCCAGCGTGTCCGTCCCACACACCACCTTGAGTAACCCCTTTTGGGTGAGCCGCTCCACCACCCGCCGGTACTTCGGTAACATTCCCGCGTGGTGAACCCCCACCCCGTGCCGCAAAAACTTCGACAGCAGCTTCCCAAACCCAGAGCCAAAACGAAACGCCCCCAACTCCTCCACGATCGCGGCTTTCTCCGCCGCGCTCGAGAGCTTGGTCGACAACAACGCCTGGGCGCGTTCCACCGCGTCTTTTTGGGTGAAGTGCACAATGTACACCGGCGCCCGGTGGGTAGTCACCAACTCCTCAATCACCTCAGGAAGCGGCTCAATAACGTAGGAGAACATGAGCGGAACAGGTCGCTCAGCACCACTGACCTCCACGACATCCCGGCCAGTGCGCTCCTTAATGTCCGTGATAAAGAACGAGGTGTCACCCAAAGTTGCCGACATCAGCACAAATTGCGCTCGCGGAAGCTCCAGGAGAGGAACCTGCCACGCCCACCCACGCTGTGGGTCAGCATAAAAGTGGAACTCATCCATGACCACCTGGTCCACACCAGGATCTTGAGACTGCTCGCCCCCACGCCGAAGCGCCTGGTTCGCCAAGATCTCCGCCGTGCAACAAATAATCGGGGCGTCCGGGTTCACCGCAGAATCACCGGTCATCATCCCGACGTTGTGGGACCCAAATACCTCCACCAACGCAAAGAACTTCTCCGACACCAGTGCCTTCAGTGGGGCCGTGTAGTACGTGCGTTGCCCCCGCGCAAGGGCCACAAAGTGCGCAGCCATAGCTACCAAAGACTTACCTGAACCGGTGGGGGTCGCCATGATGACATGGTTGCCAGAAAGAACCTCCAACAATGCCTCTTCTTGCGCCGGGTACAAGGTGAGCCCACGCGAGGCTGCAAACTGACTCATCGCATCAAAAAGCTCGTCATCATCGTGGGGGTCACGCAGGGAGGAAAGGATCGCATCTAGCGGGGCTTTGGTAGTCATCCCCACCATTGTCTCAGGTCTGGTGCCTGTTCAGCGAGCGCCCCCGTGCCCGCCCGCGTACCCTATTTTCAACTCGAACAACAAGGTGGAACTTCATGACTGACCACTCGTCACCGCTTGTCCTCGCCTGGGATGTGACCGACAACCTCATCCAACCGACCAGTGACTTCCTTCACGGGTGGATCCTTGCGGCACTGCTGCTCGGGGTCGGGGTGTTCTTCACCATCCGCACCCGGTGTGTGCAATTGCGGTTGTTCCCGCGCATGTGGGCAACTGTACTTGGACGTGACGATGACACTCAGCACCCCGGTATTTCCTCATTCCAAGCATTCGCCACCGGTATGGCCTCGCGGGTAGGAACCGGGAACATTGTGGGTGTTGCCATTGCGCTGACACTGGGTGGACCAGGTGCCATCTTTTGGATGTGGGTTGTTGCGTTTGTGGGGATGGCCACCGGTTTTGTGGAGGCGACCCTCGCCCAAATTTTCAAGGAACGCTACAACGGTGATGCCACGTTCCGTGGTGGACCGGCGTACTACATTCGCGCCGGGCTGGGGTCGCGGCGGTTTGCCGCGATGTTTGCGATCATCGTGATTTTTGTGTTCGGGTTTGCTTTCAACATGGTTCAAGCAAACACGATTGCTGACGCCTTGGAACAAGGGCACTCGATTCCACCGTGGGTGACCGCGATTGCGCTGGTGCTGCTGTTAGCTCCGTTGCTGTTGCGTGGGATCAGCGCCATTGCCCGGTTCGCCGGAACCTGGATGCCCATTGTTGCCGGTGTGTACATTCTTGTGGCGCTCGCGGTCGCGTTGTTGAACCTCCCGGCAGTTCCTGGTGTTTTTGCTGACATTGTGACCTCTGCGTTTGGTCTCAATGAGGCGGTTGCTGGGACAGGTGCTGGTATTTTTGCGGCATTGATGAACGGGACTCGGCGTGGGTTGTTCTCGAACGAGGCGGGGATGGGGTCGGCCCCGAACATGGCGGCCACGGCTAGTGTGACGCACCCGGTGCAGCAGGGGCTGATTCAGTCGTTGGGGGTTTTCATTGACACGATCGTGATTTGTACGGGTACGGCGATCATGATTTTGGTGTCTGGGGCGTGGGATGTGTCGCTTATTGGTTCACAGCAGGGTGCTGCTTTGACCACTGCTGCGGTGACCACAGAGTTTGGTAGCTGGGCGACGATCCTCATGACGGTGATTGTGTTCCTCTTTGCGTTCACCTCCATTTTTGGGAACTATTCGTATGCGGAGGTGAACCTGCACTATCTCAATGTGTCAGAGCGCGGCACTCGCCGCCTTCGTGTGGTGATCCTTGCGGCTGTGGCGTTGGGTGCGTTGCTGACACTGCCAGCAGCGTGGGGGTTAGCAGATATCGCTATGTGGATGATGGCGATGACGAACCTTGTTGCGATTGTGTTGCTGTCCCGCTGGTTCTTTGGGGCGCTCAAAGACTACGAAGCGATGACGGCAGGTGGTCAGCGAGTCTCACGTTTTGTCGGGCACAACAATCCTCACCTACCCGGTGATATTCCTGGCGATGTGTGGGGTGTCAAAGATCCTGACCGCCACTAGCGGCATGGGTGGAACCCGACATGCACTGCAGTTGGGTCAGGACAGTACGGGGCGTGCTGACCTCACACGAATGGTTCGTCCTGTTGCCTCAGTGTTGGGGGGATGAGTCGTGGTGCTTGCTTGATGACGGGCAGCGCGCGAACACTTGCCCAGGCAGTCCAGGAAAACAACCCAACCAGGAAAGTCAGACCAATACCCTCAAACCAATTCAGTTCACCAGCATTCCAACTGCTGACCGCAAGCGTCACACCTGCGAGAGCAAGAAGAACGCCCCAAGCTGCACCCATGAGGAGACCAACACGGGTTCCTCGTGACCACACGTTCCACGGTCTGCGAACACCGCGAGCGCGCAATGTGCGTTCTTCAACTGCGTAGGACAGTGTTTCTAGGGCGATGGGGGAGAACGCGGTCACCCCTGGCCATGACCCAAGCCACAGCGGAACACCAACCCCATCAGCACACAACACAGCGTCATAGACACAATCTTGATCCCACAACACCACACGGCGAACACTGCCAGGGCGCTCCGGGGTGTCCAACTCAACCTCATCACCATTGGGTCGAATCACGCTGCCATCACCATAGTCAACCGACACCCCAAGGTGACGTGCCAACTGGGTCAACCACACATCCACGTGATCACTTGCATCAAGGAGCCCTGAAGAGTCCGTCCGCAAGACCGAACCGGTGTCGTTATCCACAGCAACACGCAACACCACAGTGCCAGGAACACCACAATCCTCGCCAGGGCCAACCCCAGCAATCACAGACCGGCCCCGGGCATACTCAGCCAGCGCATCGACAGTGAGCTCACCAGAACGGCGGTACACAAACACCTCACACACCGTCGAACCGTCCACACCACGCCCCGACAATGATCCGGTCATGGGTGAATCGTAAACGACATCAGGCAACACACAGGCCCGCAGCAGCCTCAGCCCTGGCCAACACCTCGTCACACACCTCAATTAACCGGCGCCGCAACGGCTGCGACCGCTCCGCAAACTCCTTCTGCCGCCGCGCATACTCCGCACGCCCACCCGCGGTCTCAACCATGACCGCAGGCAACCCAAAACGTGACACATCATACGGAGAGGCCTGCATGTCGAGATAACGGATATCACGAGCTAACTCAAAACAATCAAGAAGCAAACCACCAGGAACAGCAGGCTGCAACTTCCACGCCCACTTATACAAATCCATATTCGCGTGCAAACACCCCGGCTGCTCAAGAGCAGGCTGAGTCTCGCGCGTGGGTTGCCACCGGTTACGAGGAACAGCAGCCGGCGTAAAAAACCGAAACGCATCCACATGCGTACACCGTAACCGCTGCGCATCCACCACATCGTTAGTTCCCTGCTCACCCAACCGCAACGGCAACCCATGCCGAGGCTCCACACTGCGATACACCATCGCCCACTCATGCAACCCAAAACACCCCAACTGAGGTGCCCGACCATCCGTCTGCGCCAACAACGAACGAACAAACCGCACCGTCGCGCCACGGTCCTTCACAAACGCAGCCACATCAAGCTCAACCCCCACACCATCGGGGCCCTCCACCACACGCATCCACCGCCCATCAGCCACCCGGTCCACCTCAGCCCGCGCATCACCACACCCAACCCCCGCAGGCACCCACAAACCCACACCCACCCCAGCAGACCACCGCTCCAACCTGCGCGGGCGAATCGGATAATACGAAAACAAAAACTCCTCAATCTCATGCCGCTCACCACGCTCCTGCGCAGCACGAAACGTCGCCGTCAACCCGCGTGCGCGCTCGCGGTGGGTGTCATGTTCCTCAGTCCACTGGTCGTAGGTCAGCCACGTTGTTGTCATGATTAAAACAGCGCCACTTTCGTGGGTGGGGCAACAATCTGGTCGATCGTCTCCAGGTCGCTCACGCTCAACGGGTGGATCGCTTGCGCGTTGGTAGCAACATGGTCGGGTTTGGTTGCCCCCGCAATGACACTGGACACAACCGGTTGTGCAGCGAGCCAGGAGAACGCCAGGTCGAGTAGAGACATGGAGCGGTCATGCGCGAACGCCTGAAGCGCTTCGAGGATCTCCCACGGGGCTGTGTCCAGTAAGGCTGGTTTGGAATGGGAGATGCGCCCGTCAGCGGGCGCATCGGTGCGCGTGTACTTGCCGGTTAAAAGACCATTAGCAAGCGGGAAATAGGGCAGCACGCCAAGTCCGTAGGCGCGGGCGGCAGGAACTACCTCCAACTCTGCTCGTCGGTCAAGGAGGTTGTAGTGATTTTGTGATGACACACAGCGAGCAGTGCCCGCGGCGCGGGCGGTGTGTTCCAGATCTGCGATCTGCCACCCGGCCATGTTGGAGTGCCCAACGTAACGCACCTTGCCGCTGCGTACCAGGTCATCCAATGCGGTCAGGGTTTCCTCAACCGGGGTGATGGGGTCAGGGGTGTGGAACTGGTAGAGGTCAATGTAGTCGGTACCCAGGCGACGCAATGACGCCTCCACGGCGTTCATGATGTACCGGCGTGACCCGCGCACCCCAAAATCTGGGCCATTCACAGTACCTGCGGGGAGCCCAAATTTCGTGGCAACGACAACCTCGTCGCGCCTGTTGCCTAAACAGGTGCCAAGGATTTCCTCAGAGACACCAGGCTCAGCCCCGTACATGTCAGCAACGTCAAAGAACGTGATGCCAGCATCCAGTGCGGCGTCAATGACAGCTTGTGACCCGGACACTGATTCGGTCGCCGTTTTGGGGCGACCCAAATTGTTGCATCCTAAACCCACAGCAGACACTGCCAGGCCGCTGCGGCCAAGGGATCGAAGGTCAGGAGCGCCAGGACGGGAGGTGATGTGGAAGGGATGAGTCATAACAGTAAAGATACTCGCGATGCGCTGCTGGGTCACAGTAGCTGGACGGGGGAAGGGCTGCTTGGGAGGGCGGTGAGGGGGGGAGGGCGGTGAGGTGGTGACAGACGAGAATCACCCGGATGTTGCTTCCACAATATGAGAGTGGGGGTCCAATATGTGGCCGATGGGCCTACCGTCGTCAGTATGACGAACGTGGCCACCAACGACCTTGCGGTCAGCGACGTGAACGTTGTGACACCCTTGCACAACGCCGACGACGCCCCCCACACCAACAACTCCGACCAGCGCCGAGAATCTGAGTCCTACACCCACGGACACCACGAATCAGTCCTCAGATCCCACCGGGTACGCAACGTGGACAACTCCGCCGCCTACCTTGCCTCCCGACTCATGCCCGGTATGACCATGCTCGACGTCGGATGTGGCCCAGGAACCCTCACCATCGACCTTGCCCGACGCATCGCCCCAGGGCACGTCACCGGCGTGGACGCTGCAGCTATCGCACTAGAAGCGGCCCGTGACCACGCAGCAGAGTCCAGCGTCACCAATGTCACCTTCACCCAAGCCAACGCCTACGAACTCCCCTTCGACGACGGCAGCTTCGACATCGTTCACGCCCACCAAGTCCTCCAACACTTGTCTGACCCGGTCAAAGCAATCCAAGAAATGCGCCGTGTCGTAGCACCCGGCGGGATCATCGCCGTGCGTGAAGCAGACTACGGGGCCATGTCGTGGTACCCGCCCAGCGAAGGCCTGAGCGAATGGAACCTCCTCTACCACGAAGTCACCCACGCCTACGGGTACGAAGCAGACGCCGGACGCCACCTCCTCGCCTGGTTTCACGACGCCGGATTCACCAGCGACGACCTCCAACCCTCCGCTGGGATCTGGAGCTACGCAACCCCGGAATCTCGCCACTGGTGGGGAACCCTGTGGGCTGAACGGTGCGTCGCATCGAACTTCGCAGCCCAAGCAAAAGACGCCGACCTCGCCGACGACGTGGCACTCGAAGAACTTGCCGAACAATGGCGCACCTGGGCTGAACACCCCCACGGCTGGTTCACCATCCCCCACGGAGAGATCATCGCCCACGTGTGACACGCCACCGGCAGGCCCCGCGCTCATGCATTAACCTGGCTGTGTGCGTATCGCAAGATTTACAACAGGTGACGACCCACGGTTTGGGTTCCTTCAACGTGACAATGACCGCGACTACATCGCAGTTCTCAGCGGTGACCCGCTCTACACCCCCATTGCCCCCACCGGCGAACGGATTGAACTAGGGGATGGGGTTCGGTTACTTGCCCCGGTTATTCCGCGCTCTAAGGTTATTGGGGTGGGGCGTAACTACGCAGATCACGTCAAAGAAATGGGCAATGAGATGCCCACCCAACCGTTGCTGTTCTTGAAACCCAACACATCCGTGGTGGGGCCCGATGACCCGATTGTGTTGCCACCGTTTTCCCAGGAAGTGTCCTATGAGGCTGAACTCGCAGTGGTCATTGGCCGCATGACGAAAGATGTCACTCCTGAGAACGCCCATCGCCACATTTTGGGGTACACAATCGCCAACGATGTGACGGCCCGTGACGCTCAGCGCACTGACGGCCAGTGGGCACGTGCGAAAGGTTTTGATTCCTCGTGTCCTCTTGGCCCATGGATTGACACCGACCTCAACACCGAAGCATTGACGATCACGACTACCGTCAATGGTGAGCAACGCCAACATGGGTCCACGGCAGACATGATCTTTGACGTTGCCTACCTGGTGTCTTACATCTCTGAAGCGTTTACTCTCCTGCCAGGGGACGTCATCCTCACCGGGACTCCGGCAGGGGTTGGGACGCTCACGCACGGTGACCGTGTTGAGTGTTCCATTGACGGTCTCGGCACGTTGTCGAACATTGCGATTCAACGCCACGCATAACCGCCCACTTTGTCCCGCCCCGCAACTCGAGAGAACAAGCCTCACACCATGACTGCTCACAATTCCTCTGTCCGGGTACGTTTCTGCCCGTCCCCTACCGGCACGCCTCACGTTGGGCTCATCCGTACTGCGTTGTTTAACTGGGCGTACGCGCGCCACACTGGCGGAAAACTGGTGTTCCGCATTGAAGATACTGATGCGCAACGTGACTCCGAGGAGAGCTACCAGCAGCTCCTTGATGCGTTGACCTGGTTGGGTATGGACTGGGATGAGGGTGTGGAAAAGGGTGGGCCACACGGCCCCTACCGGCAATCGCAGCGTGCTGATATTTACCAGGATGTAATTGCTCGCCTCAAAGAAGGCGGGTACATTTACGAGTCCTATTCCACCCCAGAGGAAATTGAGGCACGCAACGTTGCGGCGGGGCGCTCCAAAGCGATGGGGTATGACGGGTATGACCGCACCCTCACCGAGGAGCAGAAAGCGACGTTCCGCGCTGAGGGGCGCGAACCTGTGTGGCGCATGCGGATGCCCGACGAGGACGTCACCTTCTACGATCTGGTGCGCGGTGAAGATGTGACCTTCAAGGCTGGTTCCGTGCCTGACTACGTGGTCGTTCGCGCCAATGGTCAGCCGCTGTACACACTGGTGAACCCGGTTGACGATGCGCTCATGGAGATCACCCACGTGTTACGTGGGGAGGATTTGTTGTCCTCCACTCCACGGCAAGTGGTGTTGTACCGGGCGTTGATGGAGTTGGGAATTGCCACGGTCATGCCGCAGTTCGGGCACTTGCCTTACGTGATGGGGGAGGGCAACAAGAAACTGTCGAAGCGTGACCCGCAATCTAACTTGTTCCACCACCGTGACCGCGGGTTTATTCCTGAAGGGTTGCTGAACTATTTGGCGTTGTTGGGGTGGTCAATCGCTCCCGACCGTGACATCTTCACCATGGATGAACTCGTTGCAGCCTTTGATGTCAAGGATGTGTTGTCCAACCCGGCGCGGTTTGACCAGAAGAAGGCGGAGGCAATCAACGCCACCCACCTGCGGTTACTTGAACCAGAGGATTTCCGGGCGCGCCTAGTTCCGTATGTGCATGCTGCGGGGTTGGTTACTGCGCCCCGCTACGACGAACTTACTGAGCGTGAACGCGCCATCTTCACAGCTGCTGCTCCACTCGTTCAGGAGCGTATGACCCTTCTTGGTGAGGCGCCGGGCATGGTGGGCTTCTTGTTCACCAACGACAGTGAACTCACCTACGATGAGGATTCTTTGGCGCAGGTGAACAAGATCGCCGAACGTCGCGCCATCCTTGACCGGTCTATTGAACTGCTGCAGTCATTGGATTCGCTGGCTGACCCGCACGGGGTCCAGCAGGCGCTCCGGGCCATTCTTGTTGACGAGATGGGTGTCAAACCGCGTCTTGCGTTCACACCATTGCGTGTGGGGATCACTGGGCGTCGCGTGTCCCCGCCGCTGTTTGAGTCAATGGAAATCCTGGGATTGGAGTCGTCATTGCGTCGCTTGACAGCGTTTCGGGATTTCCTTGGAGAAGCTGAGTGACCCTGCCTGAGAACACCAAAGGCGTCCTGCTTGATGTTGACGACACACTCGTTGACACGCGGGGCGCCTTTGCGCATGCCATGGGCGCGATCGCGGATGAGTACTTCCCGCATCTTCCTGGTGAACGACACGGTGATGTGCTGGCCATGTGGCGCGCTGACCGCAACGGTTTTTACCGTGCGTACACGCAAGGGCGCCTGAGTGAGCAGCAGCAGCGCCGGGCACGTGCTGAGGAATTGCATGCCGCGTTTGGTGGCCCAATGATCACTGACCGACTCTACGCGGAATGGGAAGAGCTGTTCATGGTGGCGTTTGCTGCCGGGTGGGCACCATTTCCTGAGGTTGACGCTGTGCTGGCGGATTTCTCTGAGCGCGGCCTTGCAGTGGGCGCGGTGACGAACGCAAACCAGTCGATGCAAACTCGGAAGTTGCGTGCATGCGGGCTGGACGACGTCCCGCTCCTTGTGACGCTCGACACTTTTGGTGTGGGGAAACCTGACCCCCGCGTGTTCCTCGAGGCAACCCGCCTGCTTGGACTTTCGGCGGAGAACACAGTGTATGTCGGCGACGAACTTGATATCGATGCGCATGGTGCGCAGCGAGCAGGTCTTACTGGGGTGTGGCTTGACCGCCCAGGGGCCCGGCGAGGCGGGTCACACACTGAAGGACGTGACCGTGCGGTGGCGTTGGGGGTCTCGGTCATTACGTCCCTGAACGAATTGCGTACTGATCCTGGCAGGTGACGGATGCTGTTGCTTGTGGCGGGGGGAGTTGCTCGACCGTGAGTGGCTAACCCTTGTTACGAGGTAACGCAGAACACGTTGGAAGAATTTGGTTCGTAGGCGTGCACTCGGGTATTGTTTTCGTTGGTGACAGCGCAGAAAACTGCGTAGACCACAGGAAGTCGGCGCGAAAACGTTGATTTCGCGCCAAAAGGTCACAGTCATTGGGGTATGGTGTAATTGGCAACACAACGGTTTCTGGTACCGTCATTCTAGGTTCGAGTCCTGGTACCCCAGCTCAGATCACCTGCGTGATCTGACGAGTAAGTTCAAGGCCCCCATCGTCTAGCGGCCTAGGACGCCGCCCTCTCACGGCGGTAACACGGGTTCAAATCCCGTTGGGGGTACCACATCAGCAACCACCCGGTTCAGGCCAGGGTGGTTTTGTTGTCTCAACAGAAGATGCGCCGACCTGCGGGCAGCAGAAAGCAGATATGACGCCCCACGTCACAACTGTGGGCAGTGTCATACACCTGCGGGTTGCGGCCTCACCTGCGGTGCAGGATAAACTAACCTGGTTGTTCACTGCGGTGACCAACAGTTCCAGGCCCCCATCGTCTAGCGGCCTAGGACGCCGCCCTCTCACGGCGGTAACACGGGTTCAAATCCCGTTGGGGGTACCAGCATGAAGAAAGCCACTCAGGTGACCTGAGTGGCTTTCTTCTTTTCTCCGTCAGGGGACAGTAGGCCCGCTTCACCCTCTGGGGGTGCGCATCGTCAAGCGTTACTGTGAGGCTGCCCGGGACTCCTCGGATGCGCGCCGGAGAACTTCGGTTAACCGGTTTGCAGCAGCGACAACGGAGCCAGCATGCAGCCGCCCCGGTTGCCGGGTGAGACGCTCAACAGGACCTGAAATGGAGACGGCGGCAACGATGCGTCCTGATGGTCCGCGCACCGGCGCGGACACGGATGCGACCCCAACTTCACGTTCGGAGACTGACTGAGCCCAGCCCCGGCGGCGTACCCCGGAGAGGACTGTGGCCGTAAACTTTGCGCCTTGTAAACCTCGGTGGAGACGGTCGGGTTCCTCCCAGGCGAGCAGAATCTGGGCGGCTGACCCTGCTTGCATGGTGAGTGTTGCGCCGACAGGGATGGAGTCGCGCAGCCCAACTGGGCGTTCTGCTGCGGCCACACAGATGCGTTGATCGCCTTGACGGCGATACAATTGAGCGCTTTCTCCTGTGTGGTCGCGCAGGGCTGCAAGTACGGGGTTCGCGGCGGCCAGGAGGCGGTCTTCGCCCGCTGCGGTGGCGAGTTCGTTGAGCCGTGGCCCGAGGATGAAACGCCCTTGCATGTCGCGTGTGACCAGGCGGTGATGCTCGAGTGCAACTGCCAGCCGATGCGCTGTCGGGCGGGCGAGTTGGGTGGCGGCAACGAGTTGCGCCAAGGTTGCGGGTCCAGCTTCTAGGGCCCCTAAAACTGCGGCGGCTTTGTCGAGTACGCCGACTCCACTTGAGTTGTCCATGTATTGATATTGCAGTCTCAACGGCTGAGAATGCAAGTAGACTCTCCGATAAAGGCAGGACAAAACCGTTCGCTGCAGCCCCAACGCGCAGCGGTTGACGAGAGGAAACACCATGGCCGGCACCCTGGCAGAGAAAGTATGGGAAGCGCATCTTGTGCGACGCGGCACAGACGGCTCACCGGACCTGCTCTACATAGACCTGCACCTTGTGCACGAGGTCACCAGCCCGCAGGCCTTCGAAGGGCTCCGGCTAGCAGGACGCCCCGTACGCCGCCCGGATCTCACGATCGCGACCGAAGACCACAACACCCCCACCCTCAACATTGACCGGCCCATTGCGGACCTCACCTCACGGACCCAGATTGACACGTTGCGGGCGAACGTCAAGGAATTTGGTGTGCGCATCCACTCGCTGGGTGACGCAGACCAAGGCATTGTGCACGTTGTTGGCCCACAGTTGGGGTTAACCATGCCCGGCCTCACTGTGGTGTGCGGTGACTCCCACACCTCCACCCACGGTGCCTTTGGTGCGCTCGCGTTTGGTATTGGAACCTCCGAGGTGGAGCACGTCTTGGCAACCCAAACGTTGCCACTGCAACCATTCAAGACCATGGCGATCACCATCAACGGCGACCTACCTGAGGGATCAACAGCCAAGGACATCATCTTGGCGATCATCGCGAAGATTGGAACCGGTGGGGGGCAAGGGTACGTCCTGGAATACCGGGGTGAAGCAATCCGTCAGTTGTCCATGGAAGGTCGCATGACGATCTGCAACATGTCCATTGAAGCTGGTGCTCGGGCTGGGATGATCGCCCCAGACGAGACCACGTTCAACTACCTCAAAGGCCGCCCACACGCCCCAGAAGGCGCAGACTGGGATGCTGCCGTGGACTACTGGAAAACCCTGCGCAGCGACGATAACGCCGTGTTCGACGCTGAGGTGGTCCTGGAAGCTAAAGACATTGAGCCGTTTGTCACCTGGGGAACAAACCCCGGGCAAGGGCTGCCACTGTCCGCTGATGTTCCCAACCCTGAGGACATCGCCGACGAAAACGAACGCGTGGCTGCTGAGCGTGCCCTGGAATACATGGGATTGACCGCTGGTACCCCATTGCGTGACATCAAAGTCGACACCGTGTTCATCGGGTCCTGCACCAACGGGCGCATTGAGGACCTCCGCTCTGTCGTTGAGATCATCAAGGGGCGCACCAAGCACGAGGACGTCCGTGTGCTGGTGGTTCCTGGTTCTGCACGTGTCCGCCTCCAAGCTGAAGCTGAAGGACTGGATCAAGTCTTCAAAGACTTCGGCGCTGAATGGCGTAACGCCGGCTGTTCCATGTGTCTGGGTATGAACCCCGACCAGCTCAAGCCAGGGGAGCGTGCAGCATCCACCTCAAACCGCAACTTTGAAGGACGGCAAGGAAAAGGTGGTCGCACCCACCTGGTGTCGCCACTTGTTGCGGCAGCAACCGCGATCCGCGGAACCCTGTCATCCCCTGCTGACCTGAGCCAGCACACACCCCTGAACTTGTCGGCACGGGCGCCTGAGCGTAGGACTGGAGAGCAATCATGGAAAAAATCACAGTACACACCGGTGTGGGTGTCCCTCTGCGCCGTTCCAATGTGGACACAGACCAGATCATCCCGGCTGTTTACCTCAAGCGTGTCACTCGGACAGGCTTTGAAGATGCACTGTTTTCTGCGTGGCGCAACGACCCAGAGTTCGTCCTCAACCAGGACGCATACCGCAACGGGTCCGTCCTGGTGGCGGGACCTGACTTCGGGACGGGGTCCTCACGTGAGCACGCTGTGTGGGCGCTCAAGGATTACGGTTTCCGGGTGGTGTTGTCCTCGCGGTTCGCTGACATCTTCCGTGGAAACTCAGGCAAGCAAGGCCTCGTCGCCGGGATTTGCGCCCAAGCAGACATTGAACTGCTGTGGAAGATCCTGGAAGAAAACCCAGGCACAGAACTGACAGTGTCTCTCGAAGATCGCACAGTGACCGCAGGCGATGTGACCGTCCAGTTCCAGATCGACGACTACACGCGCTGGCGGTTGATGGAAGGTCTTGATGACATCGGCCTTACCTTGCAGCACGAAAGTGACATCACAGAGTTCGAAGCGCACCGTGCGTCGTGGCGCCCACAGACGCTGCCCGCAAAACACGAACCCAAAGAACACGTGGAAGCTGCCCGCCCGGTTGATGAAGAAGACGCTCAACCAGTGCACTGACACACCACACAGTTTGCGCGGGCATCGTGAAGAACTACCCACCACGGTAGGTTCATGGTCCTGATCGCGGTAATGTGGGGTCGCGCGGAATGCGCGACCCCACATCTGTGTTAACTCAACGGGTAACAGTTGTCGGTTCATCAACCTGCAACAACACCAAACGCCCGGCAGCACGGTTCAAGATAGGTAACGATTACTTCATGTCAGATCTCCTTTACGTCAACGGCGGCACGCCTCTGAACGGCACTATTCGGGTACGCGGCGCGAAGAACTTTGTGTCCAAAGCGATGGTTGCTGCGCTCCTTGGGGAAACCCCCTCAGTGTTGCGCAACGTGCCAGAAATCCGCGATGTTCACGTGGTCTCAGGGCTGCTCCAACTTCACGGTGTCAACGTGGACTATGACGTTGAGGCCGGAACGTTGTCGCTGGACCCATCAAACGTGGAAACCGCGCACGTCGCAGATATCGATGCGCATGCAGGGTCGAGCCGAATCCCTATTTTGTTCTGTGGCCCGCTGCTTCACCGTTTAGGCGAAGCGTTTATCCCTGACCTGGGTGGTTGCCGTATTGGGGACCGCCCCATCAACTATCACTTGGATATTTTGCGGGCGTTCGGTGCGCAGGTGGATAAACACCCACACGGGATTTTCCTGTCGGCACCAAACGGGTTAAAGGGGACAAAATACCAGCTCGCCTACCCGTCAGTCGGAGCAACAGAGCAACTGCTGTTAACCGCTGTGCGCGCAGAGGGAATCACTGAACTCTCTAATGCGGCCATTGAACCGGAGATCATGGATCTCATCAACGTGCTGCAAAAGATGGGTGCCATCATTTCTGTGGACACCGACCGTGTGATCCGGATCGAGGGTGTCAGCTCGCTGAAAGGGTACTCCCACACGGCATTGAGTGACCGCATTGAAGCAGCATCATGGGCGTCGGCAGCGCTTGCCACCAAGGGTGACATTTTTGTTGAGGGAGCCACCCAACCTGAAATGCTTGCTTTCCTGAACACCTTCCGCAAAGTGGGGGGACAGTTTGAGGTGCAAGACAACGGGATTCGGTTTTACCACCCAGGTGGTGACCTGAAATCTATCGTGTTGGAAACTGATGTTCACCCTGGCTTTATGACCGACTGGCAGCAGCCTCTTGTGGTTGCGCTCACCCAAGCAAAAGGGCTTTCTATCGTCCACGAAACGGTGTACGAGAACCGGTTGGGCTTCACTGAGGCGCTGCGCGGAATGGGTGCACAAATCCAGGTCTACAAAGAATGCCTGGGCGGGCGCGACTGCCGTTTTGGACAAATGAACTTCCACCACTCCGCCGTGGTTGCAGGACCCACCCCGCTCACAGCAGCAGACATTGAGGTTCCCGACCTTCGAGGCGGGTTCTCCCACCTCATTGCCGCACTCGCCGCAGAGGGGCGTTCTAAAGTGCGTGGAATTACCCTCATTGACCGTGGGTATGAGAACTTCATGGGCAAACTCAAGGCGCTGGGGGCGAGCTTCGAGCTGTCGGATTAGTTCTGCCCACGGGCAGTGCAGGTGGCCGTTCCTCGGTCGCGGTACCCTAGTGCGGTGAATGATTCAACAACACGTGATGCACATCCTGGGAAAAACGGTACGTACCGTTTTGCTGCCATGATCATTAAGCCTCTTGTCACCCTCATGTTTGGCAAGAAGTGGCGCGGGATGGAGAACATTCCCAGCGATGGTGGAATCATTGTGGCCGCGAATCACGCGTCTCTGTTGGACCCGTTAACCGCTGCGCACTTTTTGTACAACGCAAATCGTCCCCCGCGTATCCTTGCGAAAGCGTCCCTGTGGCGTGTTCCTTTCGTCGGGTGGGTGTTGCGCCGCACTCAAATGATCCCGGTGTTACGTGGATCAGCGGAGGCGTCTCAGTCCCTCGAGATCGCCAAGGAACGCCTTGATGCGGGATTCTGTATCGCAGTGTTTCCAGAGGGCACATTGACACGTGACCCGGAGGGTTGGCCGATGCAGGCACGCACGGGGGTCGCCCGTCTTGCGTTGGCGTCGCAACGCCCGGTGATTCCGTTGGCACAGTGGGGTGTCACTGATGTGTTGCCGCGTGGTGGGAAGTTCCCCAAGCTTTTCCCGCGGCAAACCGTTCAGTTGCGTGCCGGGAAACCGGTGGATTTGTCGGACCTGTATGACCGGCCCACAGATTCTCACACGTTGCGTGAAGCAACTGACCGCATTATGCGTGCAATCACGGAAATGATTGCTGAGATGCGTGGTGAACAACCGCCTGCGGGGTTCTATAACCCTCGAACACATGCGAGGGAGGAACAATGAAAGCGGCGGTTCTAGGGATGGGCGCGTGGGGAACCACGTTTGCTCAGGTGATGGCAGATGCGGGTGTGGATGTGGTCATGTGGGGTCGCGATGAGGCGACCGCACAGGAGATTACCGTTGAGCACACGAACAGTCGCAGATTGCCGCAGGTCACGCTCCCTGATCGTGTGACTGCGACAACTGATGCGTCAGCGGCCCTGAGCGGGGCGGACGTGGTGGTTGTCGCTGTTCCCTCCCAGTTTGCGCGCGGGATTTTGGAGCCGTTAGCTGCCAGTGTTCCCCTATCAGCGGTGGTTGTGTCGTTGATGAAGGGTGTGGAACTGGGCACGGATCTGCGGATGAGCGAGGTGGTCAGTCAAGCTCTTGCTGTGTCGCCGGATCGTGTGGTGGTCGTCTCTGGCCCTAATCTCGCTGCTGAGATCGCTGCGCGTCAACCCACTGCCACTGTGGTGTCAGGGGCGAGCACTGACGCGATGGCAACGGTTACCACTGCGTGTTCTAACGCATATTTCCGTCCGTACACGAATGCTGATGTGATCGGTGTGGAGTTGTGTGGTGCGGTCAAGAACGTCATCGCGGTGGCTGTGGGTATGGCGCAGGGCCGCGGTTTTGGCCATAACACCACGGCGACGATTATTACTCGAGGGTTGGCGGAAATTACTCGCTTAGGCCTTCGATTAGGCGCCGAAGGTGAGACGTTCCCTGGGCTCGCCGGCATGGGCGACCTCATGGCGACGTGTGCTTCACCTTTGTCGCGGAACCACACGTTGGGTAAGCACTTGGGGCAGGGGCTCACGTTAGATGAGGCCATTGCGCAGACCGGTGGCACCGCTGAGGGTGTGAAGTCCTGCCGCAGTGTGCAGGAACTTGCCCGGCAGGTGGGCGTGGACATGCCCATCACCGATGCGGTGGTTGCCGTGTTGCATGAGGGGATGCCGGTTGATGACATGACCCGTGCGTTGCTGTCTCGTCCACACAAATCCGAGGGTGTGGACGCTACTCCTGTTCGTGTGGACGGGACGCGCTGACCACTCGGGTAAGGGCCGCATTGAGGTCGTTCCACAGGTCGTGTTTGTCTTCGATTCCTACGGACATGCGAATGAGATTCTCGGGGACGGTGGGGGATTCAGTGCCAAAGCGACGGCGTCGTTCGAGGGTCGATTCCACTCCGCCGAGAGACGTGGCGGGCGTCCAGAGTGTGAGCGCATCGATGATGGCGTCTGCTGTGGCTGCATCACCGTGTGGTTGGATCGCAATAATTGCCCCGTAGTTGGACATCGTGGCGGTTGCGTTGGTGTAGCCAGGGTCTGTGGGCAGACCGGGGTAACGAACATGGGCGATTGCCGGGTGTTGTTGAAGTTTGTGAGCCAGGTAGAGAGCGTTGGCGTTCGCTTCCCGAACTCGAACAGCAAGCGTGCGTAGCCCACGCAGGGCAAGCCACACTTCCATGGGGCCGGCAATAGCGCCGTGCAGGGTGCGATATGCGTGAATGGGGGCGCGTGCCTCGGAGTCTGCGGCGACGACAACCCCGAGGACAACATCGGAGTGTCCTGACAAGTATTTGGTTGCGGAGTGGATGACGTAGTCGGCGCCTAGGGTCAGTGGTTGCTGCAACAACGGGGTCGCGAAGGTGTTGTCCACAGCGACAGTGACACCGAGTTGTTTTGCTCCTGCGATCACTGCGGGAAGATCAGCGACTTCGAGCATGGGGTTGGTGGGGGACTCGATGAGGAGGACATCGGCGTCGTGGCAGGCGGCGAGGACGGAGTCAGTGTCATCAATGTCGACTTTGATGACGTCCACACCCAGTCGTGTGTGGAGGTCAGCGGCGAATCCGAGGGTGACTTGGTAGGCGTGCCGCGGTACAACGAGCCGCCCACCAGCGGGAACGAGAGCGAGAACAGCTGCGATTGCGGACATTCCGGAGGAGAACACCACTGCGGGTGCGGGGGAACCCTCAAGGTCGGCGAGGGCTTGCTCAAAGGGGTGCCACGTTTCTGTGTCCATCCGGGTGTACAGAAATTCTTCTGGCGTCACGGTGCCAGTGGAGTGGTATGTGGAGGAAAACACCAGTGGGGGGTTGAGGGGGTTGCCTCGTGTGCGGGCAGGACGCCCAGCGGCGACAACCTGGGTCGCGGGAGACCAGCCGGTTGTGGGGTGGGCAACTGGGGGGTGCGCGTGGTGAGGTGGCGTGGTCATGGGGAGTTGTGACTGGTTTGGTGTGTGCTCTGTGAGATTGTGCTGATCGCCGGTCATACTGATGAGACTACGGTGAAATCTCCGGTAAAGTCGCACCCGATGGAAAACATGTCCACATCTCAGACGCGCCCCAATAATCTGGGGGCTCCCCACGCGGCGGATCGTGTCCGCACTCGCGTTCTTGTCCTGTTTGGGGGCCGCTCCGGTGAGCACCCTATTTCGTGTATCACTGCCGCGGGTGTGTTGCGTGCTATTGACCGTGACCGGTTTGATGTGGTTGCGGTGGGCATCACCCAGGGGGGAAAGTGGGTGTTGGCGTCCACTGATCCTGATGAGGTGGTGACCTCGGGTGACGATCTACCTCACGTGGCGGACAACGGTACCGAGGTGTTGTTGCCCTTTGCCTCGGGTGACAACGAGGTGCGGGTCATCCGCGATGGTGTTCTTGAGTCGGTAGGACCTGTTGATGTAGTGCTGCCGTTGCTGCATGGCCCATTTGGTGAAGATGGCACAGTGCAGGGCATGTTGGAGCTCGCTGACCTACGGTATGTGGGTGTGGGGGTGCTGGGCTCTGCTGTGGGGATGGACAAGCACTACATGAAGCTTGTTTTTGAAGGACATGGCCTTCCAGTAGGGCCGTATACCACTGTGTTTCCCGGGCAGTGGCAGCGTGACCCGGATGAGGTTCGTGCCCGGGTTGTGGCGTTGGGGTTGCCTGTTTTTGTGAAGCCGACTCGTGCGGGCTCATCATTGGGGATTTCGAAGGTCTCCGATGTGGGTGATCTTGACCGGGCGATGGCTGAGGCGCTCAAGCATGACCCGAAGGTGATTATTGAGGCGGGCATTGTCGGCCGTGAGATTGAGTGTGCTGTTCTTGGCGGGCATGGGGACACCCCGGCCCGAGCATCGCTTCCAGGTGAGATCACGATGACTGGTAGCGCCCATGAGTTTTATGACTTTGAGGCGAAGTACCTTGACGATGCGTCAGCCCAGTTGAGTTGCCCAGCTGAGTTGGATGAGACCACCACTGCGACCGTGCGTGAGGTGGCGGTTCGCGCTTTTGACGCGGTGGGCGGGGAAGGGTTGTCTCGCGTTGACGTGTTTGTTCAAGAAGATGGTGCAGTGGTGGTCAATGAGATCAACACGATGCCGGGGTTCACGCCGATTTCCATGTATCCGCGGATGTGGGAGCGATCGGGTGTGTCGTACACCGAGTTGATTTCGGAACTCATTGATCTTGCGTTGGAGCGTCCGCTGGGTCTGCGTTAGTTGCCGTGACCAGCCCGCTGTCAGGGGGCAGTAGTTACGTAACGTGGGTTATCGGCAGAACTGGGTTTGTTCGACTTTCGCGATGGCGGGGGCTACGTCAACGAGTGCGCCGGTGGGTTGTGGTTCGTTGAGTGCGTGTGGCACTTGGACCATGATGGCAGGGTCGCGCCCGTAGGTGGTGAAGATCCACCCGCGGTCGTCGGAGGTGGAGATCCAGTCGACGGTTTCTTCGATGCCGAACACGTTCGTGGTGATGGATTGGCAGTCTTCTTGTGTGGGGGCGGGCTGTTCGACCCCACAGGTAACGACGACCGCACCGTTTCCTTCACTCCATGCGGCGGTTCCTTGCGCTGTGACTTGCGCCCGGGGAAGGTTCAGCACTGATTCTGGGAGGGCGAGCATCACTGATGCGCAGGCTGGGTCGGGCGCGTAGGGGCCAGCGGTGGTGGCGATCGTGGGGGCGCAGCCTGCCAGGATGAGGAAACTTGCGCTCAGGGTGAGTGCGCGTCGCTGTTGGGTCACAGCAACCAGCCTATCGGGTTCGCTTGGGTGGGTGGGGAGTGGGTATCGTGGCGAGCGTGATTGAGCGTGTGGGTGACCTTGATGAGTCGCAGATTATTGACCGGATCCAGCGGTTTCTTTGTGGCACAGTCCACACTGAGGTGGGAGTGGGCGATGATGCTGCTGTTGTGCGTGCCCCAGATGGTCGTGTGGTGGTGTCCACTGATGCGTTGGTGGAGGGGCATCATTTCCGCCGGGAGTGGTCGAGTGCGCGGGATGTGGGGTGGCGGGCTGGGACTCAAAACCTTGCTGACATTGTTGCGATGGGGGCGTCTCCTACATCCATGGTGGTCGCGTTGGGGGTGCCGCGTGACACCCCGGTTCAGTGGGTGATGGACTTTTATGACGGGTTGTCTCAGGTGTGTGCCACGGTGGGTGCGGAGATCGTTGGGGGTGATTTGACGGCTGCCCCTGTCATCATGGTTGCGGTGACGGTGCATGGAAACTTAGGTGGGCAGCCCCCGATATTACGTTCAGGTGCCAGCGTCGGGGACGTTGTTGCTCACACGGGTTCGTGTGGGTGGTCAGCGGCTGGGTTTGCACTGTTGCAGCATGGTGGTGATCTCCGAGGAGATGCTCCTGGTGCCCCTATGGCAGTGGTGGAGCGTGCACTGGCTGCATTTCGTGCGCCGACTTCTCCGTTTGTTCATGGTTTGGCGGCTCAGCATGGTCATGCCCGCGCGATGCTTGATGTCTCTGACGGGGTGCTGCGCGATGTGGGGCGAATCGCAACAGCTTCAGGGGTGGGGGTCAATCTTGACGACCCACTCACCTGGTATGACCCTCAACCATTGATGCAGGTAGCGGCCGTGGTTGATGAGGATGATCCGGCATATGTTGTACGTCAGTGGATGCTCACAGGGGGTGAGGATCATGGGTTTATTGCTGTGTTCCCACCGGATGTTGCTCTTCCTGACGGGTGGACTGCTATTGGCACCGTGGTGCCCCCTCCACGTACCCCGAGTGGTCCTTGTGGGGGAGCAGTTCACCGTGTGCGGGTGCGTGGTGTGGAGACCGGTGAGATGGGGTCAGGCTGGGACCATTTCAGTGGGTCTTCCGGTACCGCAGCGACGTGAGGTAGTCGTCCCCGTAATTCTCGATGCGTTCCACACCGTCGTGGGTGAATCCGTGTCGCTCGTAAAAACGGCGCGCACGATCGTTCTTTTCAAACACCCAAAGGGTCATGGCGTGACCTTCGGGGATGAGTGAATCTGCGTGGTGCATGAGTTCTTTCGCGACACCAAGGCCCCATGCTTCCGGGTCGAGGTACATGGTGTACAACTGGAGGTCGCCTGGTTCGGCGTCCTCATCTTTTGCGGCACCAATGGAGGCGAACCCAAGGACTCGACCGTTTTCTGCCAGGAATACGGTTGTGTCCTCCATGGCGAGAACGTCACGCCACATGTTTTCGCGTTCATCCACGTCTAACTGGTCAAGGTAGTCGTTGGAAATGTACCCGGAGTAGGCCTGCCGCCACGACATGATGTGGATGCGTGCGATCGCGCTTGCATCGGAGTGCTGCGCGTGTCGAACGGTGATCTGTGAGAATTCCTCTGCCATGTGTCCACCTTGCCACGTTGTTGTGGTGAGTTGTAGGGGGGTTCTGTCTGTGTCCAGTCTACGCATGGGATTGAGGATGCACAGAAAACGCCACGAGGGAGATCACACGCATGTGATCTCCCTCGTGGCGTTCAGGTCAGCGTACTGCTGTGTCCTGTCAGATGTTGCGGGTCACCTTGCCTGCTTTGAGGCATGAGGTGCAAACGTTGAGGCGCTTGGGTGCACCGTTGACGATTGCGCGAACGCGCTGGATGTTTGGGTTCCAGCGGCGCTTCGTGCGCACGTGCGAGTGCGAGATGCTGTGCCCGAAGCTTGGGCCCTTGGCGCAGACGTCGCAGATAGCAGCCACGGTCTCTCCTGGTCGTCATGCACGTCGCGAGATGCGACGGCTCAGTCAGTATGTCTTGGTGTGAGTTGTCACCGTGGCGCCTGCCTGACGGCGGGCGACGAAGCGCGGTGGTGTCCCCACGTGCCCAGTGGGCAACTACACTAGGTTAGCCGATAAGGAGGGCGAACCCCAAATATAGTGCGTACGTTCTTCGTCACGTTGCACAACGATGATGGTGTGCTGCAACGGGAACAAGGCGTGGTCCAGTCTAGCGAACCACTCACCTCAGACTCTAGGGCCGAATCGCTTCCCATGCGTGAGATGTGACACCCTCGCCGTTGAGGTGTGACAAGCACAGCTGACTGTCGCGGGTGCGCAGTACGCTGGTACAACACGACACGAAACAGTGAAGGGCGGTGAAGACGCAGCAGTGAGTGACCAGTGGCTCCTGACTCCTGACCACGTCCATCAGTGGATGAACGAGGCCGCCCAACAACTCACCCAAGCCCGAGATGCGCTCAATCGCGCCAATGTGTTCCCCGTCGCGGACGCAGACACCGGAACAAACATGGCTGTCACCATCTCCCACGCCGCTCGCGCAGCCCAGGCCGCAACCAGAACACAGCCACACATTGAGGCCAACGCCCTCCTGTCAGAAGTTGCCCGCGCTGCGATGCACAGCGCCCGAGGGAACTCCGGAGCCATTCTTGCGCAATGGCTCAACGGATTCGCCCATGGTCACACCCAAGCGGGGGTGCCCGCAGCATGTGTCGAGGGCGCTGACAGCGCCTACCGTGCGGTCGCTGACCCGGTGGACGGAACCGTCCTCACTGTCGCGCACGCCGTTGCGCGCGCCGCGAGTACAGGTGACACAACCACTGATGCTGCCACGCGCATCGACAATCTCGCCGAAGTGGCCTACACGTCCTTCCTCGCCACCAACACCCAGCTCGATGCCCTGGCAGACCACGGTGTGCGGGACGCTGGAGCCTGCGGTTTTGTGCTCATCATCCAAGCGCTCGCTACCACGATCCTCGGCCATCACCACACCAATGGGCGCCCTACCCCCCAAGACTTCCTCCGTGTGACCCCACCGGCACCAGACCACCCCAACAGACCCCACACCACAACGGACACCACCACCGCTGGATATGAAGTCACCGCACTCCTGACCTGGAACAAGCCACTGTCACCCACTCAACGCCCCGGTATCGAACGCCGCCTAAAAGACGCCGGAGACTCACTGGTCCTTGGTCGTGGTGTATCACCCAACGACAGCGTCCCATTCCACATCCACACCGACCACCCAGAACGCGTCCTCAACATCTGCGCCGACGTGGCAGACCAGGTCAGTCACATCGCACTTCGTTCCCTCACTCCGCCCCACACCCCCGACGCCCCCCAACCCGTCGTGGTCCTACGCACACCCGTATTCGCCCGAGAACTAGCACGCACCGGTGCGCTCGTCATCCTCACCGGAACCCACCACATCACCACCGAGGAACTCACCGCACTTCTCGACGACACACACACCAGCAACCTCCACATCACCAACCGCGCAACCCACCCGCACACCGCCGCGGCCTTCCCCCACGCCACACCACACCCCAACGACATTGCACTAGCCACCCACCTCACCCACCACGCCTGGGCGATCGACCCCAACGACACACCACCCACAACCCACCTCACCCTCACCCGCGACGACAACCCCATCACAGCGATCACCAACGCCCTCAACACCCTCACCGACGCCGCCCCCCAACCCGCCACAAACGGCACAACCACCATCACCATGCTCACCGACACGCATTACCCCGCCCACCACATCAGCGCGCTCACCCACCACCTCACCACCCTCCACCCCACACCCCCACACCTCACCGTCATCCCCGCCCACACCGCCGGCACCACCGCAGACATCACCCTCACCCGTCATCACTGACGCTGCAGGAGACCCCCATGAGCCACCCGGCCCCCCTCACCGACGACGCCCTCGCCAACCAACCATTCCTCAGCCGGCCCCTCACCAAACTCCTCGGAACAAAAACCGCGACCGCCCTCACCAAACTTGGGCTCACCACCGCCCAAGACCTCCTCTGGCACACACCACGGCGCTACGCCGAACCTGGACGCCTCACCAACATCGGCGCACTCACCGAAGGTGAACACGTCACCGTCATGGCGCGCATCCACTCCACCAGCACCCGCACCATGCGATCCCGATCCGGCGCACTACTCACCGCCCTCGTCACCGACGACACCCACACACTCACACTCGCGTTCTTCGCCCGCAGCGCAGGAGCCCTACGCGTCCACGAAAGTAAACTCCAACCCGGTCGAGTCGCCCTCTTCACCGGAACAGTGCGCGACTACCGAGGCGAACGCCAACTCACCCACCCCGACTACATCATCATCGGAATCGACGCCACCACCACCGACGACGCCATCGACGTAGCCAACCGCCCCATCCCCATCTACCCCGCCACCGCAGGCGTCCCCACCTGGCGCATCGAACGCGCCGTCGCCACCGTCCTTGGTCAACTCACCCCCACCGACGTCCCCGACCCACTCCCAGCCACCATCCGCGAACGCGACCAACTCCCCACCGCCTACGAAGCGCTGCGGATGATCCACCAACCCCACACCGACAGCGACTGGCGCCGCGCCCGTCACCGCATGCGCATCGACGAAGCCTTCGTCATCCAAACCGCGCTCATCCAACGACGCCACACAACCCGCACCCTCCCCGCCACCGCCCGCCCCCACATCGCCGGTCAACTCGCCGACACCTTCGACGCGACCCTGCCCTACACCCTCACCCAAGGACAACGCGACGTCGGCGCAGACATCGCCACAGACCTCGCCTCCACCCACCCCATGCAACGCCTCCTCCAAGGAGACGTCGGATCAGGAAAAACACTCGTCGCACTCAGAGCAATGCTCCAAGTCATCGACAACCACGGACAAGCAGTACTCCTTGCCCCCACTGAAGTCCTCGCAACCCAACACGCCGCGACCCTCACCCAACTCCTTGGCCCCCTCGCCAACGGGCCCCTCACAAAGGGCCCCGCCACCACCATCACCCTCCTCACCGGTTCCCTGACCACCACACAACGCAAACGTGCGCTCCTCGACATCGCCAGCGGCATGGCCGGAATCATCATCGGCACCCACGCAGTACTCTCCGACAACGTCCACTACGCCGACCTCGGACTCGTCATCGTCGACGAACAACACCGATTCGGCGTCCACCAACGCGACACCCTCCGCACCCGCGGAACCCACACCCCCCACATGCTCGTCATGACCGCCACCCCCATCCCACGCACCGTCGCCATGACAGTCTTCGGCGACCTCGACATCTCCACCCTCACCGACATGCCCGCAGGCAGAGCCGGCATCACCACCCACCGCGTCCCCGCAAAAAACCCCACCTGGATGAGCAGAGTCTGGCAACGCGCCGCCGAAGAAATCCACCAAGGCCGCCAGGTCTACGTCGTCTGCCCCCGCATCAACGACACCGAACCAGACCCCACCACCGAACCCGACCTCACCGACCCTGACACACTGCCCCTCGACAACACACCCACCCCACGCACCCTCGCCTCCGTCACCACCACCGCCACCATGCTCGCCAACGAACCCGCGCTCGCAGGGGTGCGCATCGGTGTCTTGCATGGCGGGATGTCCGGCGACGACAAAGACGCAGCCATGGTCAACTTCGCCGACCACACCACCCCGCTCCTGGTTGCCACAACGGTCATCGAGGTGGGGGTCAACGTCCCCACCGCATCGACCATGATCATCCTGGATGCGGACAGGTTCGGGATTTCCCAACTCCACCAGCTCCGTGGCCGGGTTGGCCGAGGAACCGAACCTGGACTGTGTCTCCTCGTGGCCGACACCCAACCAGGAACCCCCGCTGATGACCGACTCAACGCGGTCGCCAGCACCACCGACGGGTTCGACCTCGCCGCGCGAGACTTGGAACTTCGGCGTGAAGGGGACGTGTTAGGGGCAACCCAATCGGGGCGGGGAAGTTCCCTGAAGTTCTTGCGCGTCATCACCGATGCAGACCTGATCGCCACCGCCCGCGAAGATGCCATCACCATCGTGACTGCAGACCCCACACTCACAGACCACCCGGAACTGGCTGCTGCAGTCAGGGCCTATAGTGACGCTGGTCGCGACGAGTACCTTGACCGCGCTTAACGAAGTAGAATCCCACGGTGACTAGAATCGTTGCGGGCCTGGCAGGCGGCCGAGTACTCAAAGTTCCCCCGAAAGGGACACGACCCACAAGCGAACGAGTACGCGAAGCGATTTTCTCCCGCCTGGAGCACTACGACCTTCTCCGGGACACCAAGGTTCTTGACCTGTATGCGGGCTCTGGGGCGCTGGGGTTAGAAGCAGCATCCCGCGGTGCGCGGGAGGTGCTGTTGGTTGAGGCACACAAAGCTGCAGCCGGCATCGCCCGAGACAATGCCACAAAACTCGGTTTGGCTGGGGTGAGCGTGCGGTGTGACCGCGCGGAACACGTGGCTGGGCTACCGACCTCCCCACCATGGGATGTCGTGTTTCTAGACCCGCCGTATGACCTCAGCAATGAGCGTCTTCATGATGTGTTGGCGGCGCTTGTTCCGCATGTTGACGAACGTGCTGTGATCGTCATTGAGCGTTCTGCACGCAGTGGGATGCCTCTCTTGCCCAAACAATGGCGGGTCATGACAAGTAAAACCTACGGTGAGTCAACCGTGTACTACGTGGAACCTGAAGTGCCGCTCGTTGGTTACACGTGCGCGTGATACTCGCTGGGGTCAAATAGGCCGACGGGGACTCGGTCGATGTCTGTGGGCTGCCACAGCCGTACCGCGTCACCTGCAACTGATTCTGCAACAGCAATAGCTGGACCAAACCCTTCTGGGCAGGTGTCAACTATTTCACGGCGAAGGGCTGCTCGAAGTGGCCACGCAATGATGGTGTCCTCATCAATAAAGGCTTCAGGGGCAACCCACAAGGTGACCAGCATGAGCGCGGGAACAGGTGGTTCCCCGTCGCGGATTGCTGGCTGGAAGTAGGGGATGTCAAGGATGCGGCCGCCGTGCTTTGCGTAGAAGCGCATGCGGGCAGCAGGGTCACCGTGGTCATCGGAACTGGGGTGGTAGGTGGGGTGTTCCACCTCGGCGAGGATCATGGTGGGGGAGAACTCGTCACACCATTTCGCAACGGCACAGTCCACGAGCCGTCCTCCGATTCCTGCTCCACGGAGCCCGGGTTGCAGGGCGAGGTACAGCAGCATCATGACGCCTTCGTGGGTGGGTACTGTTCCTACCGCACCGGCAATGATTTTTCCATCTTCTACTGCACCAATGACGTGCAGGAAACGTTGTGTGCAGGCTTCGAGAAATTCGTCTTTTGTGACCAGCTCCGTTGCAGGAAAAGACGGAAGGAGCACATTGTCATAAAATTCTGCGAGGTCCTGTGGTGACTCGAGCACCGCGAAAGGCAAGGTCATCATCCCATCGTGCCGTGGTGGCAATGGTGTTGTTGGGCGCCCATGAAAGCGTCCGTTCCATTACCCTTGCAGAGTGACTATAGCCGTTTGTTCTGGAAGTTTCGACCCCATCACGTGGGGGCATTACGACGTGGTGAAACGCGCACACGAGCTTTTTGACGAGGTGATCGTGGTGGTTGCGGGCAACGCGGCGAAGAACGCAGTGTTTTCGGTGGCCGAGCGGGTGTCGTTGGTGCGCGCGGTCGTTGCTGATCTTCCTGGTGTCACTGTCGATGTGACCGATGGGTTGATCGCCCAGTATTGCGTTGACCGGGGGGCGAGGGTGCTTGTTCGTGGTGTGCGGTCGGGTGCTGATGTGGATCAGGAGCTGGCTATGTCTGGTATGAACCGGGCGATTTCTGGGGTGGATACGGTGTTTCTTCCTGCTCGGCCTGAGCATGCGCATGTGGCGTCTTCTCTGGTCAAGGATGTTGCTCGCCATGGTGGGGATGTGTCCACGTTTGTTCCGCCAGCGGTTGCGGTTGCGTTGCGTGAGCGTTTTTCACCCACTGAGTGAGTCTTCGCGCTAACGTGCTGTCTCGGCGTTATGGTGGAACGGTCAGCCCGCTTACACAACGAGGTCACCATGTCTGATATGCCGTCGTCGGAGACGTTTGTGGAACAGGATCGGCTGGGAGTTCCAGCGTTGTTGGATGCTCTCACGGACTTGGTGGAGCGTGCCCGTGCGATGCCGATGTCGTCGTCGGTGTTGGTGAACCGCAATGAGGCGCTTGATTTGTTGGATGAACTGCGTGAGCAGTTGCCTACGCAGATTACGCGTGCTGATGAGGTGTTGTCAGATGCGGGGCATGTGCTTGACGATGCGCGTGATGAGGCGGACCGAATTGTTGCGGCTGCTCGCGCGCGGGCCCAGGAGTTGGTTGCTCGCGAAGAGGTGGTGCGGGTCGCGCAGGGGCGTGCTGAGGAGATTGTGACTCAGGCTCGTGTTGAGGCGGAGCGGTTGCGGCACGAAGCGGATGATTATTGTGACCGACGGCTTGCTGAGTTTGAGATTGATTTGGGTAAGTTGGTGACGCAGGTTCAGGCGGGTCGGGCCCGGTTGGGGCAGCGGCTTGCTCAGGATTCGCCGGAGACGTGATGTGGTTGGTATCACCGGCACTGTGACCCGTGAAGGGTTGGGTGTTGGGGCTCTGTGGCGTAGGATTAATCGTTGGCGTGCAGCGGTTGCGCGCTAATGGGTGTGTTCACCTGTCACTATCGCTATGAAAAAGGGAGTCAATCATCGCAAGCCCACGTTCGCCGTTTGTGCTCGATGTGTTGGAGCTCAGCCGCCGTCCAGGGTCCATGCGTGAGTATGACCTCGACCTTCACGCGCCGGCTGACTTTGGTACACCTGTCCTGAGCATTCCTGAAGGCGACCCACTTGACGTGTCTGTTCGCGCTGAGTCGGTTGTTGAAGGTGTTCTTGTGTCCGGAACCATTCGCGGTACTGCCCGCGGGGAGTGTGTTCGGTGCTTGGAACCTGTGACGTCACCTGTTGATGTCACGTTCCATGAACTGTTCTTCTACCCTGAGCGTGCACGTCTCATGAGTGACGAGGGAGACGAGGACGATGATGTTGTAGTCCTCGAGGACGATGAAATCGATCTGGAGCAAGTTCTTCGCGATTCCGTCGTCTTTGAACTACCATTTCAACCGTTGTGTTCACCGGACTGCCGTGGTTTGTGTTCCGAATGCGGAGCGCGTCTGGCAGATGACGATGACCACTATCATGACAATGTTGACCCTCGCTGGTCGGCGTTACATACCTTGTTCAACGAGACGAAAGAGAGCTAGCCGTGGCTGTTCCAAAGCGCAAGATGTCGCGCGCCAACACCCGTGCGCGCCGTTCGCAGTGGAAGGCAACCGCAGCGAACCTCGCCACTTGCCCGCAGTGCAAGGCCGCAAAGTTGCCGCACACTGCGTGCCCAACGTGCGGGTCCTACAACGGGCGTCAGTACGCTGAGGCGCTGCGTTCCGTGCACGCTGAGTGATGGGTTTTTCCTCACTGACCTGATGAAGGGTACTCCGGTGGCTTCTGCGAAAGACAAACAGGCCGCGCCGGCGTCAGAACTTCTCTCGAAGCTCGGGATCCATCTGGATCCCGAGCTTCTTGTTCTCGCGTTGACGCACCGATCCTTTGCTCATGAGGCGGGGGGGATCCCCACGAATGAGCGGCTTGAGTTTCTTGGCGATGCGGTTCTTGGACTGGTGAGTGCGGAAGCGTTGTTCCGTGGTCACCCGGACCGACCTGAGGGTGATTTGGCGCGGATGCGTGCGGCAACGGTGTCGCAGCGGCCGTTGGCTCAGGCGGCGCGGACCTTGAATTTGGGGTCGTATATTTTGCTGGGCAAGGGGGAGTCTCGTACTGGTGGTGCGGACAAGGACTCTATTTTGTCGGACACGGTGGAAGCGATCATTGGCGCTGTGTATGTCACTCATGGGTTGGAAACTGCCCGGGAGTTTGTGCACCGGTTGCTGGGGGAGACCATGCGTGAGGCCGCGACAATGGGTGCTGGTTTGGATTGGAAAACAGCGATCCAGGAGTTGTGTGCCCAGCTAGGGTACCCGCAACCGACGTACGATTTCACGTCGCAGGGCCCTGATCATGCGCGCGTTTTTACCTCCACTGTGGTGATTGAGGACCGTCGTTATGGTTCCGGTGAAGGCACGTCAAAGAAACTTGCGGAGCAGCAGGCTGCGCACCGTAGCTATGACGTGCTTGTTGCGGAACGAGACGCCGCTCAGGGGAAGTGACCTGGGGTGCCGGAGTTACCTGAGGTGGAAACTGTGCGTGATGGGTTAGCTCGTCATGTGCTGGGTCACCAGGTCACTGGTGTTGAGGTGTTCCGTGAGTATTCGGTGCGCCGCCATGAGGGTGGTCCCCACGATTTTAGTGCGCGGCTTTCTGGCCGGGTGATGCGCGGGTGGGCGCGTCGTGGGAAGTTCTTGTGGTGTGAGTTTGATGAGCCTGGTGAGGTGTTGGTCGCCCATTTGGGGATGAGCGGGCAATTGCTCATTAAGGAAGCTCAGGACGCGGAACCGCGCCACCCGCATGTGCGGGTGCGTTTGTGGACGCACACAGCGGACGGTAGAGAAGGCGTCGTTGATTTTGTGGACCAGCGCACGTTCGGGTATTTAGCGTTGTCACCTACTGTTGCTACTGCCGATGCGCGTCCTGGTGGGCGGGGTAGCGAACGTGCTGTTGTCCCTTCGTTGGCGGAGCATATCGCCCGTGATCTTCTTGACCCGGTGTTGGCGGTGGGGTCTGTGCAGTGGGAGGCTCTCCTTGACCGGTGTGTGGGGTCGAAGGTTGCGGTGAAACGGCTTCTGCTTGACCAGTCTGTGATGTCTGGTGTGGGCAACATTTACGCTGATGAGGGGTTGTGGCGGGCGCGTATTCATGGAGAGAGCGCCGCGAACGCGGTGACCCGCACCGCGTGGCGGCGTCTTCTTACTCACCTGGGTGAGGTGATGGGTGAAGCGTTGGTGCAGGGCGGCACCAGCTTTGATGACTTGTATGTCAACGTTAACGGACAGTCGGGGTATTTTGACCGGTCGTTGAACGTGTATGGGCGTGAGGGTGAGCCATGCAGGCGGTGTGCTACCCCTATCCGCCGCTCAGCGTTCATGAACCGGTCTTCATTCTGGTGTCCGCGGTGCCAACGGAAACGGTCACTGCGTACGGGGTAATACCTGGTTGTTACGCATTCTGAGTGAACCGTGGATTGTTGATTGCGAACGCTAGGTGTGGCATGTCAACACCCCGGTAGTGTTTGACGAACCGGCCACGAACGGTCATACCGAGGCGGATCGCAACGTTCATGGAGGCAATGTTGGTGTCCCGCACCTGAGCCCACACCTTGTGCTCGTTGACGTGGTGAAACGCATAGTCTCTGCATGCGGACGCAGCCTCAACGGCGAACCCTTGATGCCAGTGAGCGTGATGAAACAGGTATCCCACCTCAATCACATCGCGGTCGAGTATTGTTTGCCGGGTCAGTCCACACTGCCCGATCATCACACCAGTGTCACGGTTGATGGCAGCCCATAACCCATACCCGTCAGAGTCATACCGCTCGAGCATCCGGCAGAACCATGCATGAACCATGTCGTTGCTGAACGCACCCTCGTAGGCGTGCATTGTCTGTTCGTCCTGGAGGAGAGTAGACAGGCTGGGAAGGTCTTCTTCAGTGAGCTCGCGCAGAATCAAACGCGGAGTCATCAGGTGAACTGTAGGGGCAGCACTGGTCATGCAGTGATCCTACGTGCCCCAGGGAAACAAGGGCGTGCGGGGTAAGGATCAGGTTGGGGGCGTCCCATAATGGGGAAGAGTCTGGGAGTGGTTCACGGTCGGTGACATCCACGGCTGCTCCACCAAGAGCACCTGAATGAAACGGAGGTTTTCCCTGTGATGAGGTTCCGCATCGGTGTGTGTCTTGATCGTCGAATCTGAGCGCCGCAAGTGCTGAGTGGTACCATAAATCTGTACCAGCCAAGTGAGTGAAGGAGACCGCCATGTCCATCAGCGCGAGCGAGGCCCGCAAGACGCTGTTTCCGCTCATCGAGCGCGTGAACCAGGATCACGAAGCTATCGAGATCGTCTCCCGCAAGGGCAACGCGGTGCTCATGCCGGCCGACGAGTACGCCGCCTGGCAGGAGACCGCCTACCTGTTCCGCTCGCCGGCGAACGCGCGCAGGCTGCTCGACGCCTACGACCGCGCCCGCGCCGGGAAGGTGCAGGCTCACGAACTCGACCGCTCCGACGAGCCCGCAGATCAGCCTCGGGGCATCTGAGTGCGGCTGGTTTGGGACGAGGCCGCCTGGGAGGACTACAAGCACTGGCAGACGGCCGACCGGAGGGTCCTCAAGCGGATCAACCTGCTCATTGACGCCTGCCTGCGCGAGCCGTTCGAGGGCATTGGCAAGCCTGAGCAGCTGAAGTACGGCGTGCAGGGCTCGTGGTCCCGGCGGATCAATGAGGAGCACAGGCTCGTCTATCTCGTCGACGGCGACGATCTCGTGATCCTGCAGGCCCGCTACCACTACTGAGGCAAACTGCCGGTGGATCACCTCGGTGCCCTGGTCTTCAACGCCCTGGTGGTGTTTGACGAACCGGTCACGAGCGGTCATACCGGGGCGGATGGCAACGTTCATGGAAGTAAGGTTGGTGTCCCAGGGAAATAAGGGCGTCTAGGTGACGAGGTTGGCGGGGGTGCCGCCTGCATGGAATACCTCAATGTTTGTGGACAGGAACTCACCAGCCCCTTCTGGGCGTCCACCTGCAGCGTGCGGGGTAAGGATCAGGTTGGGGGCGTCCCATAATGGGGAAGAGTCTGGGAGTGGTTCACGGTCGGTGACATCCAGGGCTGCTCCACCAAGGGAGCCTGAATGTAATGCGGCAACTAGGTCGTCCTCGTTGACAACGCTGCCACGGCCCACGTTCACGAACCACGCGTGGGTGGGGAGCGCATCGAAAATTTGACGGTTTGCTACCCCTAAAGTGTCAGCGGTTGCCGGCAACACGGAGACAAGGATGTCCGTGACGGGCAGCACCTCACCCATGTGGTCAGGGGTCATGGTGTGGAAGCCTGCTCGGTCCCCTTCACTGCGCGCAACCGGGAGTACCCGCGCACCCAGCATTGTGACGTAAGAGGCCAACGTTTGCCCAATAGACCCAAACCCCCAAATCATGATGTTTGCTCCATCAATGGTGCCTAAGCCGGGGAGCCCGCCATCACCGGGTGTGCGGTCCGTTAACAAACCAGGGTGCTGCACGCCACCAAGGGAAAGATCCCACCGGTGATCACACCGCGCCTCATGCATCAGATCAAACCGGCGCACCGCCGCAAGAATCATCATGAGCGTGTGTTCAGCCACTGGCCGATCATGTAACCCACGCCCGCTCGTGATCATCACATGAGGGGCAAAACCGGCGTGAATAACCCCGTCCACTCCTGCTGACAGCGCAGCCACCCATCGGAGGTTCGCCAAGTCGCGGGCGCACCCGGCCAAATTTTTCCGAGAATTCCCCCACGCAACAAGAACCTGTGTGTCATGGTGCTCAGCGGGAACCTCCACACGCGGGTCGTATCGGGCCACCGTCACCCCAGGTGGAACCCGAATCTCATCATGAACTGTGCTGGGCACCAAAATCTTCACGCCACCAGGCTATCTGGCACCCAGCGGTCGTGCAGGTCCACTGCAAGACCGAAACACCGGACAACTCGAAGGAAAAGCGCGCCCCAATGCGTAGAATGACCGTGTGGAGAGCACAGCAAGCGGCCAAGCCGCAGACATCAGAGTCATGATCGTTGACGACCATGAAGTCGTCCGTCGCGGAATCGCTGAGGTGATTGACCGCACCGAAGGGATGGGCGTGGTTGCCGAAGCAGGCAGCGTCGCGGAAGGAATCCGACGCGCCGAACTAGTCAACCCGCAGGTTATGCTTGTTGACCTCCAACTTCCTGACGGAACCGGCATCGACATGATGCGCACACTCCGGCAATCAAAACCCGAGATCCGTGCAATCGTGTTAACCAGCTTTGACGACGACTCCGCGCTCGCCGCCGCTCTCGATGTGGGGGCCGCCGCCTACGTGTTGAAGTCAGTGCGAGGAGCTGAGATCGCCGAGGTGGTCCGCGCTGTCGCAGCAGGCCGTGTCCTGCTTGACGAGCGAACCGTGACTCGCCGCCGCAAAGAACACGATGACCCCACCGAGGATCTCACCCCATCAGAGTTACGTGTCGTTGAACTCATTGGTGAAGGGCTCTCCAACCGTGAAATTGCCGAACGGTTGTCCATCGCGGAAAAAACCGTGAAAAACCACATCACGAGCTTGCTGGCAAAAATGGGGTGGCAGCGCCGAACCCAAGTCGCAGCGTGGGTTGCTGCCCGTAAACACCACGCCTGGTCAGAACCAGGCAAATAGGTCGCGGCCTTACGGGACCGTGGTGGGTGATATGGCCTGAACACCGCTAATCGGGGCGGTCCAGGTCAGTAACGCGCCACGGCCCGTAGGGGAGTTATCGAGAGCGTACGCACCACCGTGTTGGCGAGCACGTGCAGCCAGGTTCCACGTCCCTGATTTGCGCCCAGACACGTCTTTCAGCCCGATGCCGTCATCTTCCACCTCAATATCAACCCGGCCAGGTTCCCCTGGTGCAGGCGAGGAATGGAAGGACACCCGAACCGCCACAGACTGAGCTTGTGCGTGACGGGCCGAATTAGCAAGTCCCTCACGCACAACCGCGAGGATGTCATCGGACAACGACTTCGAAATCATCGAGTCAATCGTGTCCTCAGCCTCATCCAATGCGCCAAGGTCTTGCCCATCAAGAGAAATCACCAGCGACGGCGCAAATCCTAGGCCGGTACGGGCAAGCGCCGACTCACGCCGCAACCGTTCCACAATGCCTGTTGCCGCGTCAGGGTCACGCAACGAATGCACAATGGAACGAATCTCACGCACCGAGTTGTCAACATTGTCGAGGGCTTCATCAAGGATCGCAATCAGCCCAGCCTTATCTAAACCACGAGCAGCACGGCGGCGTACCACCTCAAGTTGCATACCGGTGGCAAACAACTGTTGGATTGCAAGGTCATGCAAGTCCCTGGCGATCCGCTCACGTTCCTCAACAAGTTTCGACAAATCCTGCGCCTGACGTGCTTCCGAGAGAACAAGGGCAAGAGCAGCCTGGTCTGCGAACGACGAAGCCCGCTCCAAATCCTTGGTGATAAACGATTCTTCACCCACTTTGCGGAGCAACACCAACACACCCACGGGTTTCTCCGTTGTGCCCATCGGGGCGTACAACGCGGGACCAAACTTTCGCATCTCCGGGTGCGACAGGTTCCGTGCCTTCGCTAACGAAGGGATAATCTTTGCTTTCCCCGTGCGAAGTGCCGTCCACGACAAACCCTCACGAGGCATCACCAGCCCAAGCAGTTCGTGCGCATTCCAGCCGTGCACAATTTCCATAACCAGTTCTCCCCGCAACCCAGGAAGAACAAGCCCCGCTGTTTCCGCATCGGCAATATCACGCGCCACGGTGACAATATGCTCAAGAACATCCTCCTCAGGGGAACCCTGGAGAAGCATTGTCGTGATCTCCGACCCAGCGCTGAGCCACTTTTCACGTTCAATTGCGTCAGCTTCGGAGGGCAGCATCGCTCGTCCTTGTCGTAGTGAGGAAGTGTGTGATGACCACATTACTGGACTACCGGAGCCTCAGCGTCGACGGCACGACGGTAACCAGCATGGCCTGCCACAAGTTCCTCATGCGAACCGCGCGCAGCAATGCCCCCATCCTCCAGGTACACCACGGTTGACGCATGACGCAACGGGGTGAGCCGGTGAGTGGCCACAACAACAGTGCGCCCGTGATCGTTGGCCACCGTAGTCAAAAGATCAGTGATTACCGTGTCCGCTGTTTCTGGGTCAAGGTGCTCACCAGGTTCGTCAAACAACACAATCGGAGCGGAGGAACACAACGCCCGAGCCACCAACAAACGCCGACGCTCCCCACCAGACATCGTGGTCCCATCCGGTCCCAACACAGTGTCAAGCCCTTCAGGCAACCCCTCAACCCACTGCGCCAACCCGGCCGCAGCCAATGCGGCACGCGCATCGTCAGGGGTGACGTCTCCGCGAGCAACCCGCAGATTCTCAAGAATCGTGGTGTCAAAAACATGGTCATCCTCAGCCACGACCACAACATGCGCTGCGGCGTCGTGCTGGTTCGCCGGACCAATGCGCGCCCCATCCACCATGACCGTGCCCGCATGTGCTGGAAGCAACCCCGCCAACGTATACAGCAAGGTCGTTTTCCCAGTCCCCGAAGGTCCAGCCAACGCAATGGACTGCCCAGGCAGCGCCGTCAAAGACACCCCAGACACCACCGTGTGACCAGGCCACCCAGCCGCAAGCCCCTCAGCAACCAAGGTCGGGTGAGCAGACACCGCAGAAAGATCATCCGTGGCCGTGTCATCCAAGGGGCGTGCCGCATCGTCAAGTAACGCCACAATACGCCGGGCCGCGGTCGCTGAGGTGTGCAACTGCAACGCTGCAGCCGGCAACCCTTGATGAATCTCAAACACCGCGAGGGGGGTCAACACCACAACCGCCAACGCCACCGGGGACAACAACCCGGCGTTCGTCGCGGGAATCGACACGACCGCCGCACTGACAGCCGATGCGACAACCGCGAACACAAACACAAACTGTGCCAGCGCATCAAGTCGGGAATTACGTTCCAGCGCATCGTCAAGTGACCGTTCCCGCTCACCCAACAAACGAACAAGTGCGGTGTCATCCCCATGCACGAGAACCTGCCCAGGGGAGTGGAGCAGATCATGGGCGACCTCAGAAATACCGGAACGCGCATTAGAGATCTGTTGCTCGGAACCGCGACCAGCGCGCTGCGCCAACCACGGGGCAACCACACCAGCCAGGATCATGCACACAGCCAACGTCAGTGCAGCAGGTGGATACAACGAACCAATCAGAAGCAACGACCCCACCGACAACACAGCCGCAACCGCACCGGGGATCACCGCTTTCACAATGACATCGCCCACTGCATCAACATCAGCCGACACACGCGTCATCAAATCACCACGGGACACCGACGTCACCGCCGCAATATTTCCCCGCGACAACCTGTCATACACGTTCGTGCGCAACGAAGCCATCCCAGACAGCGCCACCTGGTGCGACGCAAGCCGCTCCAAGTAGCGGAACAACCCACGGGTCACCCCAAAGGCACGCACCGCCACCGTCGCCACCGACAACATCATGACCGGGGGCATCTGCGAGGCACGAGCAATCAACCATGCAGACACCGCCCCCAACGCAATGGCACTACCCAACGCCACCACACCGGCCGTCACCGCTTTGATCACAGCCCACGGCGATACATCAAGCAAACCAAGAGCAACCCGCAAGTCACGCACCGCGCCAACGCGCTCACCAACACCACCTGAACGTGTCACACCGGGCTCCTCTCCCACACCGAGGACCGCACATCCACCACACGATCCGCAAGAGAAAGCAACGACGGCCGGTGCGCCACCACAAGCACGGCACGACCAGCATCACGAAGATCCTTCATTGCAGCCATGACCGTTTCCTCCGTTGCCGCATCAAGGTGAGCAGTGGGCTCATCAAGCACAACAACACCAGCGTCACTGAGCAACGTCCGAGCCACATGAACCCGCTGCCGCTGCCCGACAGACAACCCCACACCCCCGTAGCCCACCCGGGTATCCAACCCTGCTGCAAGACCAGCGACCACAGTGTCAAGCCCACTAGCAGCCAACGCCTGCTGCACCCGCTCAGGAGTGTGGTCAGCCACCCCAAGAATCTCTGCAAGAGACGCAGGAGGCAACGGTGAACGCTGATTCAACCACGCCACATGTCGCCACAACGTCCCCACCTCAACATCTGGCATATCCGTGGTCACGCCCCCTTGCGTGACTGTCACCCGCCCCGAAGTGGGGGTAACAAGCCCAAGAGCCACCAACACGGCCGTCGACTTCCCCGAACCTGAAGGCCCACGCAACGCAGTGATCACACCCGGTTCAACCGAGAAGCTCACCCCCGCAGGTGCATCAACAGCCCGCTCAGGCGACCCAACCGACACATCACGCACGTCGATCCGCACATCACCATGGCCAGACAAACACACCTGGCCAGGAGGCCGAACCGGCTCATCAAGAACCGCTTTCGCCCGCTCCCACGCCGCAATACCATTCGTTGACGCATGAAAATGCTGACCCACCTGCCGCAAAGGCAAATGCACTTCCGGAGCCAAAATAATCACAGCAAGAGCAGCCTCCAACCCCACCTGCCCATACACAAGACGAAGCCCCATCGCCACCGCCACCAACGCAACGGACAACGTCGTCAACAACTCCAACACCATCCCCGACAAAAACGCCACCCGCAGCGTTGTCATCGTTGAGCGCGTATACGCCTCACCCAGCGCTCGCACCCGGGCAGCAGGCCCGCGCTCGCGGCCAAATGAACGAAGAGTTGCAAGTCCAGTGAGCAGGTCAAGGACTTGCGCACCAAGGCGCGACATCGTGACCAGTCGGCGTTGCGAAGATGTTTGAGTCAGTGTGCCTACGAGAATCATGAACAACGGCACCAGCGGGATGGTCCCCGCGATGATGAGCCCAGAGATGATATCCAACCCAAACACCAGAACTAACGCGACTGGAGTGACAGTGGCGGTCAACAACAGTTGAGGCAAATAGTTGATGATGTAGGGCCGTAAATCTTCCAGCCCCCGCGTGGTCAGGGTATGGAGGTCCGAGGCGCGCGTACCAGATTCAGTGGGTGCAGTGAGCCATCGTGGCCCAAGCGCGAGGGCGCGGGTCAATAAGTCGCGACGAAGCCCGGCAATGACACGGGTCGCAGCCCGATGTGCAAACCGGGTTTGAAGCGCTGCCACACCCGCCCGTGCAACAGCAACACACGCAAGCGCAATCAACGGGACACGCACATCGGTCAGCGTGGCATTCGCTGTGATGACCGGGGCGAGGACCGCGGCGAGGAGGACAGCTTGTGCAAGAACAAGACCTGAGGTGACGAAGCCGAGCGCGGCCGTGAGGATCACGTATCCTCGGGCCGCGCTCGTGTGCCGGAGCAGGTCAGGGTCGAGTGGCTTCACGCACCAACCCTATGCCTTGTCCGTGGAGTTGGGTGCCGGGGCGCCTGGGGTGTCCCGGGGGACCCGCAAACTCGGAAGACCGATGGGGTCAGGGATGTGTTCTACCTTGATCCGTTTACGGAACACCCAGAATGTCCACCCTTGGTAGAGCAGAACAATGGGGGTGAGGAGCACAGCCACCCACGTCATGATCGTCAGGGTGTAGTCAGTCGAGGACGCATTCTCGATGGTGAGGTTATTGATGCCGTTAATGTCAGGCATGACGTTCGGGTAGAGCGACCCAAAGATCAGCACCACAGCAGCCAAGATCGCGGCAGCCGATGCGGCAAATGCGCGGCCCTCGTGACCCACCTTGTTGAACAACCACGCCAGAACCAGTCCGGCGGCAGCGCCACCGGTGGCGATCCATGTCCACCCAGCACCGTACCCGAGCTGAGTCCACACAACCCACACGCCGCCAGCAAGAATAGCGCCTGCGAGGAAGCGGGAGGCTAACCGGTTGGCGTCAACGCGCATCTTCCCGTCTGTCTTCAAGGCAAGGAACAACGCGCCGTGCGCAAGGAACAACAACAACGTGACCGCCCCTCCAAGGAGGGCATACGGCGACAGCAAGGAGAAGAACGACCCGACGAAGTCGTAGTTGTCGTTCAGTTCCACTCCACGGACCAGGTTCGCAAACGCAACACCCCACAGGATCGCGGGAGTCCACGAACCAAAGATGATCCCAAAGTCACACCAGGCTTTCCAGCGTGGTGTTTCAATTTTGGACCGGTATTCGAAGGCCATGCCGCGAAAAATGAGAGCGAACAAGATGAACAGCAGCGGCAGGTAGAAACCGGAGAACATCGAGGCGTACCACTCGGGGAACGCCGCGAAGGTTGCCCCACCTGCGGTGAGGAGCCACACTTCGTTGCCGTCCCACACGGGGCCGATCGTGTTGATCACTGCACGGCGTTCGCGTTCGCTCTTTCCTAGGACGGGAAGGAGCATACCGACCCCGAAGTCGAAGCCTTCAAGGACGAGGTATCCGGTCCACAGGACCGCGATGAGGATGAACCACAGAATACTGAGTTCCATGTTGGGTCTCCTACTTCCTGGTCAGTACGCGAACGACAGCGGTGCGTCCGCGTCGTTGGCCCGGTCGGGGTTGGCTTCGGGTGATTCGTCGTGGACGGTTTCGGGTGCCCCGTGGGCCATGTACCGCCAGATAAGCATTCCCCATATCGCTGTGAGGAAGGTGTAGATCACCGTGAACGCAATGAGCGAGAACAGCATGACCCCCGCAGATTGGTTGGTGGTCACCGCGCCCCAGGTGAGCATCCGGATTTCGTCGATCCCCGTGGGGTTTGGCGCAACTACCCAGGGTTGGCGTCCCATTTCGGTGAAGATCCACCCGAAAGCTGATGCGATGAAGGGGGTGGGGATTGCGATCAGTCCCAGGCGGGCGAACCACTTCTTATTGGTGATGCGGCCCTTGCGGGTCAACCACATGGTGGCGGCTGCCAGCGCTGCGGAGAATGCGGCAAAACCAATCATGAGGCGGAACGACCAGTAGGTGATGGCCAGGTTTGGGCTGTAGTCGATGGGTTCACCGTCTGGTCCAACATCTCCGTACCGTTCGGTGTAGTACTCCTGCAGTTCGTCGATGCCGCGTAGTTGTGCGTTGAAGTCACCGTCTGCGAGGAAGCTGGTCAGTCCGGGGATTTCCAGGACGTGGTTCACTGATTCGCAGTCGTTGGTGAGGTCACCGATGGTGAGGATGGAGAAAGGAGCGCCGCCTTCAGGGGTGGTGCAAAGGGCTTCGGCGGCAGCCATCTTCATGGGTTGTTGCTCGAACATGAGTTTGGCTTGGAAGTCACCAGAGATGGCGAGGCCAACTCCGGCGATGAGCATGGTGACGAGCCCAAGGTTCAGTGCTGGTTTGTAAATGGAGCGAGCAACATCGTCGCGGCCTCGTCGTGCTTCTTTGACCATCCAGAATGCGGCGATACCGGCAACAAATGTTCCTGCTGTGAGCCACGCGGCGGTGATGGTGTGCGGGAAGGCGGCAAGCACAGTGGAGTTGGTGAGGACGGCGACAATGTCGACCATCTCAGCGCGCCCTGTCTCCGGGTTGAACACTGCACCCACGGGGTGTTGCATCCACGAGTTCGCGGCCAAGATGAAGTACGCCGACAACGCAGTGGAGACTGCAACAGCCCAAATACAGGCGAGGTGGATCTTCTTATTGAGTTTGTCCCACCCAAAGATCCAAAGGCCAAGGAATGTTGATTCCACGAAGAACGCAGCGAGTGCCTCCATAGCCAGTGGTGCACCAAAGACGTCGCCCACAAAACGGGAGTACTCATTCCAGTTCATCCCGAATTGGAACTCCTGCACGATCCCGGTCACCACACCGATCGCGAAGTTGATGAGGAGGAGTTTGCCAAAGAACTTGGTGAGCTTGAGCCACCGTTCGTCCTGAGTGCGCACCCACATCGTCTGCATGATGGCGACCAGCGGCGCGAGTCCGATGGTGAGGGGGACGTAGAAAAAGTGGTAGACGGTGGTGATGCCGAACTGCCACCGTGCGATATCGAGCGGGTCCATGGTTCTCCACTGGTTATTCGAAGGAAAATCCTTGTTCTTCGACGCTAGATCTGGAGCGAAAAATTGCTTGGGACTAAGGTCCCCAGGTGGCATTGGGTGGTGTGAAGTTCACCGTGTTGTTTCCGTGGTCCTGGGCGTTTGTGAGTGCAAAAACCAGGGAACTGACACATGGTGATGAAGTGTCATGATGCGGGACTTTGATCCCGGGGGCAGTGAGATCCGGGCAACACGCCCGGTGGCATGCCCCGTGAAGTCGCGGTCATTTCGTCAAAACAATGTGAAGATTCACTGCTGTACTGACGCGAGTGCACGAGGCGTCCACACTCCACCAGACCGAAAACAACAGGGGTGTGAGATACTTGGTGGCGTTATCAGACCACACTTTGATAACCCCGGCGCAGAGCACCGCGAACGCCGATCCCATGCGAACCCCAACGAGCGGGGCGAGCAGGACCACTCACCATGTGGAACTGCCCACGCAAACGGAGATCGCTCGCCCTGGACTGCGCCCTACCATGACTTCCGTGGGGCAGCACTCATCACGCCGCTCCACGACGACATAACCGCAACGCCTAGGTGTGGACGGGCGACATGCGGCGACAAGGAGTACCACGTGACATCCGGAGACGACTCTCAGGAGACACCAACCCCCAGCACCACCGACGCGCCACGCAAGCCCGCGCGACGCCGCGTCACCCGAACCGTCAGTGCACCCACAGTGGAACCCGTCAGTTTCCTCGCAGCAGAGGCTCCTGCCCCCACCCAGCGGCTCACAACCGCCGGAGGAGCCACCGTCCGCACTGACACCACCAGTGAGACCCCCGCGCCCCGCCGCTCACGCCGAGCCACCTCAGACGGCAAAACAACAACCCGGCGAACCAGCGCATCGTCAGACACACAGCCCGCCAAGGCCGCGCCCGCCACACGCACCCCAGCAGAACAACCACTAGACGTCATCGCATCACTGTCCCAGATCGCTGGAACACAAGAGGACGCCGCACGGACCGAACGGTCGAAGGCAGACTTCAGCAAAATCGACCAAGCCATCAACCTCGATGCAGTCACCAAAAAACACGGTAAAACAGCCAAAACCAGCGCCACAACCGACGCGGAATCGGCAGACACCGCTCACAGTGACACCCCCGCGCCCGCTCGCACGACCAAGCGCACCCCCCGGCGGGCAACAAAAGACGTCTTCGCGCCACCAACGCAACCCGCAGCAGAAACCCCCGCCGCGCCCGTGCGCCCGCGGCTAGCGACAACCGCACTGCTGTTCCAAGCACCAGAAGTGGTCGTCCCCACACCAACCCCAGACACCGAGGACAACACCACCAGCTCGCCACGCCCCGCAGAAGACGACGCACCACGCACCGGACGTCAACGGACCCGCTCACAAACAGACCGTCGCTCGAAAAACCGGTCACACTCAGACGAAGCCACCAGCGACAACAACACAAACGACACCGCTGAAGAGACCACAACCACTGAGGCCACAACCGACGCGGACAGCGCAACCGACACCGCAGACGACACCGCAGACGACACCCCACGCCGCCGCCGACGCCGCGGATCACGAGGCCGCAAATCCAAATCCACCAGCGATGACACCACCAATGAGTCATCCACACAAACCCCCGACACCGCCGACGAATCGCAGCCACAAGTGTCAGACGACGACACAACCGGCGAGAACGACATCACCGATGACACCACCGACGACGACAACGACGGAGAAGGATCAAGCCGTCGCCGCCGCCGTCGCCGCCGCACCCGGTCAAGCAGCACCGCCGACGACGACACAGCACGCCGCCGCGCCTCCGATGAAGTCACCGCACTCAAAGGCTCAACCCGCCTCGAAGCGAAACGGCAACGGCGCCGTGAAGGCCGCGACGCAGGCCGTCGCCGCACCATCATCACCGAAGCAGAATTCCTGGCACGCCGCGAATCAGTAGACCGGTCCATGGTCGTGCGCGAAGTGGCAGGACGCACCCAAATCGCGGTCCTCGAAGACGGTATCCTCGTCGAGCACTACGTCTCCCAACAAGAACAAGCCTCCATTGCTGGGAACGTCTACCTTGGGCGCGTACAAAACGTCCTGCCCTCCATGGAAGCGGCATTCGTCGATATCGGAAAAGGACGCAACGCAGTCCTGTACGCCGGTGAAGTGAACTGGGACGTCCACGGTATCGAAGGTCAACCACGCCGGATCGAAGAAGCCCTCAAATCCGGCGACTCCGTCCTCGTTCAGGTGACCAAAGATCCCATTGGACACAAAGGAGCCCGACTCACGTCCCAAATCACCCTTGCTGGACGCTACCTCGTCTACGTCCCCGGTGGCGGCATGACCGGGATCTCCCGCAAACTCCCCGACACCGAACGAGCACGCCTCAAGCGCATCCTCAAAGAACTCGTGGACGAAGGGTCCGGCGTCATCGTGCGCACCGCCGCTGAAGGCGCGTCCGAAACCGAACTCCGTGCGGACGTCGAACGCCTCAAAAAACAGTGGGCTGCGATCGAAAAGAAACGCAAAAACGCCAACGCACCCGCACTGCTCCAAGGAGAACCAGACCTCGCAATCCGCGTCGTCCGCGACATCTTCAACGACGACTTCACCCAACTATCTGTCCAAGGCGACCAAGCATGGGGTGAAATCTCAGAATATGTTGGAGACCTCGCACCCGACCTTGCCAACAAAATGTCGCGGTGGACCTCCGAAGACGACATCTTCGCCGCCGCGCGCATCGACGAACAACTCGCCAAAGGGCTTGACCGAAAGGTCTACCTCCCCTCCGGTGGATCCCTCGTCATCGACCGCACCGAAGCAATGACAGTCATTGACGTCAACACCGGAAAATTCACCGGGACTGGCGGAACACTCGAAGAAACCGTGACCCGCAACAACCTCGAAGCCGCCGAAGAAATCGTGCGTCAACTACGGTTACGCGACATTGGCGGAATCATCGTCATCGACTTCATTGACATGGTCCTCGAATCCAACCGTGATCTTGTCTTGCGGCGACTCGTGGAATGCCTGGGACGGGACCGCACCAAACACCAAGTCGCAGAAGTCACCAGTTTGGGCCTCGTGCAAATGACTCGCAAACGGGTGGGGCAAGGGCTCATTGAAGCGTTCTCCACCGCCTGCGACCACTGCAGCGGCCGCGGGTACACCATCCACACAGACCCCGTAGAACGACACGGCCACGCCCCCTCCCCACAGTCCAGCAACACTCAGGAGGGTGAAAGTAAACGCTCCAAGCGTCGGCGCTCCAAAGAGGCCAAAGAACCCAAAGACACAGTCGACACTCATACGTCTGCTGACAAGTCTGCACCGGACACTCCCCAAGATCCTGCGACGGACCCCTCCGTCCGCGAAGACGTGAAAACAGCGCTCGCTGCCATTGCCGCTGCTGCCGCTCACGCGCACGATGCACAACACGGTGAGGACCACAGTGACGATGCGCCCACAGTCACCAGCGCATCGGCAGGTGGTACGGACAGCACCGAACACACTGCACCAACCGGTTCACCCGAGCCGGAAACCGCACCACAGGTGACATCCGAGGAGCAGTCTGAACCAGCTCCAAAGAAGACCACACGAACCCGCTCACGGCGGGCCAGTCGCCCCGCAGGAAGCTCCGCTAAGGACGCGACCCGCGAGACGGAATAGCAAACGATGCGTGCGTGTTGCGCGAGGAGACGACCACGCGCAACACGCGACGTATTACGCATCACACCATTGATGATCGCCTCCAACGGCAGTTGTGCCGTACCATGGAACGTGGTCATCGAACAGATGGCGCGTGCAGGTGAACGCAACAACGAACCCTTCCGGTTCCACGATGCATGCCCGCAGGTGACCGGATCTTATTTGACCCTGGGATGAAGATTCCGTAATCTTGATCGTCGGCGCTTATGCGCGCGTCCCATCGTGTGTCCTGGGGCAAACCCAGCAGAGAGCACGCCCAAGAGACTATAAGAGAGTTGAGCAGCAACGTGGTTTACGCGATCGTCAAGGCTGGTGGCCGCCAGGAGAAAGTTTCCGTTGGCGACGTCGTCGTCGTCGACCGGCTTTCCGGCGACGCTGGCGAGTCCGTTGAACTTCCTGCGATCCTTCTCGTTGATGGAGACAAGGTCACCACTGACGCGGATACCCTCGCGAAGACAGTGGTTACCGCTGAGATCCTTCGCGAAGAGAAGGGTCCCAAGATCACCATCCTCAAGTACAAGAACAAGACTGGTTACCGCAAGCGCCAGGGTCACCGTCAAAAGTTGACCCGCCTGAAGGTCACCTCCATTAAGTGAGCTCTGTTGGAGTTCCCCTCGGGGATCTTCGCTGACGTCCCCACACAGACTTAGGAAAGACAGGTACTGTCATGGCACACAAGAAGGGTGCGAGTTCAACTCGCAACGGTCGCGACTCCAACGCACAGCGCCTCGGTGTCAAGCGTTTCGGTGGCCAGGTTGTCAAAGCCGGTGAGATCATCGTTCGCCAGCGTGGAACACACTTCCACCCAGGTGAAAACGTTGGCCGTGGCGGCGACGACACACTGTTCGCACTGACTGCTGGTGCTGTCCAGTTCGGCACCCGCCGTGGACGCAAGGTTATCGACATCGTCGAAGCTGTCTGAGCGCACCACACACGCTTATTCACACGAGGGACGCACCGAGGGTGCGTCCCTCGCTGTATCTGGGGATACTGAAACTCCCGAGGAAGGAAGAGTGACATGGCCTCATTTGTTGACTACGTCGTATTGCACGCACAAGGGGGACAAGGCGGACACGGCTGCGCCTCGATTCGCCGCGAAAAGTTCAAGCCTCTCGCGGGCCCCGATGGCGGCAATGGTGGCAACGGTGGGTCAGTGATCCTGCGAGTTGACCCCAACATCACCACGCTTCTTGACTACCACCACTCCCCGCATCGCAAAGCCCCCAGCGGCACCTTCGGTATGGGGGATATGCGGCACGGTGCAAACGGTGAGGACCTTATCCTTGGGGTTCCTGATGGAACAGTGGTGAAAGATCGCGATGGCGCGATCATCGCTGACTTGGTGGGTGAAGGCACCGAACTGATCATCGCGGAAGGTGGTCGCGGTGGCCTTGGTAACGCAGCCCTGGCGTCAAAACGACGCAAAGCCCCAGGCTTTGCGCTCCTGGGTGAACCAGGTGATGAAGTGACCGTGCGCCTCGAAGTGAAATCCATTGCTGATGTTGCATTGGTGGGGTTCCCCTCCGCTGGAAAATCATCACTCATTGCCGCGATGTCTGCTGCGCGACCAAAAATTGCTGACTACCCGTTCACCACCCTTGTGCCGAACTTGGGTGTGGTGCAAGCAGGGGAGTCGCGGTACACAATCGCGGACGTTCCTGGGTTGATTCCCGGTGCCAGTGAAGGTAAGGGGCTGGGATTGGAGTTCCTTCGCCACATTGAACGGTGCGCGGTGATCGTGCACGTTCTTGACTGCGCGACACTGGAGCCTGGGCGTGACCCGGTGACCGACCTGGAAGTGATTGAACAAGAACTTCGCGCCTACAGCGACGAACTTGACCTTGATGGCGCACGCACACCGTTGCACGAACGCCCTCAACTTGTGGTGTTGAACAAGGTTGATATCCCTGATGGTGCTGACCTTGCTGACCTTGTGGAACCGGCCATCAAGGAACGCGGGTTGCGGACGTTCCGGGTGTCTGCAGTCAGTCACCATGGTTTGAAAGAGCTGTCCTTTGCGCTAGCGAAGTATGTGGAGTATGCCCGCCGCACTAACCCTGATGCGGGTGAGCAGCGCATTATTGTGCGACCAGAACCTTTGGGTGGGCGCAATGACAAAGGGTTCACGGTCACGAAACGCACCGAACACGCAGGTCACTATTTTGAGGTGCGGGGCGCGAAACCTGAGCGGTGGGTGCGGCAAACTGACTTTGCCAACGATGAAGCAGTGGGGTATCTCGCGGACCGGCTTGCCACCCTGGGGGTGGAAGACCAACTGTTTAAAGCTGGCGCTGTTGCCGGTGATGAGGTGCGTATCGGTCCACCAGAAAACGCTGTTGTGTTCGATTGGGAACCCACGATGACCACGGGTGCTGAGTTCCTGGGAGGCCCGCGCGGTTCTGATCTCAGGCTTGAGGACAGCCACCGTCCAACACGCTCCGATAAACGCCGTGAATACTATGAGCGCATGGATGCAAAGGCGGCAGCGCGTGAGGAATTGTGGACTGAACGGGAAGCTGGGCACTGGACTGACCCGAACGATGAGTAACGGGTAGGTGACCGGATTGTGCCGAGATGGCCGATACTATTCGGACATCTCGGCATGCCAGGCCGCTGATGGACCACAATAGTGGGGTGAGTATCGAAACGACACCACCTTTTGTCCGAGACCGAACTGGAATTGCTACGGCGCCCCGAGTGGTCGTCAAGATTGGTTCGTCGTCGTTAACGAACCCAGATGGAACCCTTGCGACGGAGATGATCGACCACCTTGTGGGTGTGATTGCGGAACGTCACGCACGGGGGCAGCAGGTTGTGCTGGTGACTTCTGGCGCTATTGCTGCTGGATTCGCGCCGATGGGTTTAGCTACTCGTCCCCGTGACCTTGCAACCGCGCAGGCCGCTGCGTCGGTGGGGCAGGGTATTTTGATCACCTACTACCAGGAAGCTTTTGCTCAGCATGGCGTTCAGGTAGGACAGGTGTTATTGACCGCAGATGACACAATGCGTCGTGGTCACTATGCCAATGCGCGCCGCGCGTTGGAGCGGCTGTTGGCGTTGGGGATTGTCCCCATCATTAATGAGAACGACGCGGTGGCCACCGATGAAATCCGTTTTGGTGACAACGACCGGTTGGCTGCGTTGGTGTCGCACATTGTGCGTGCTGATGCGTTGGTCCTGTTGACTGATGTGGATGGTCTGTATGATGGTCCGCCCGCGGCACCGTCCACGAGCAGGATCCCTGTGGTACGCAAGTTCTCCGAAATTTCTGCTGTTGAAGTGTCTTCTAAGGGCAGCGCCGTGGGTACTGGGGGTATGGCCTCGAAGTTGGAGTCGGTGCGTATTGCCACCGCGACGGGGATCCCCGTTGTGTTGACGAGCGCCCCGCAGGTGGCGCAGGCCCTTGCGGGTGAAGATGTGGGCACGTGGTTCGCGATCATGGGGAAGCGGATGCGACGCCGCCGGTTATGGTTGGCGTACGCCGCGAAAACTGAAGGGAAGTTACTTCTTGATGCGGGGGCAACGAAGGCGGTTCTTGGTGGTCGTGCGTCATTGTTGGCCGCAGGGGTGACAGACTTTTCGGGGAACTTTGATGCTGGGGATCCGGTGGAGTTGGTGAGCCCGGAGGGGTTATCGATTGCCCGGGGCTTGGTGGCATTTGATTCACATTATCTCCCCGAAATCCTTGGTCAGAGGACGTCACAGTTGCGTAACGATCTCGGTTCGGGTTTTGATCGTCCTGTTGTTCACCGTGATGACCTCGTGTTGGCGATTCGTCCGAAGAAAGTCCAGGTCTAACGCACTGTTCTGCGACGAGCCGGGAGTGGAGACGCTCCCGGCTCGTATGCTGTCTGCCTTCATGAACAGGGTGTGGACTAAGGTGTGACACCGGGTGGACCGCTGCCGTGACAGGGCCTTCACAAAATCTACCCATTGCAGTTTCGATGGCACTTCGATAAGTTGAACCGTACAACAAAACAGTTGTCCGATCAGGCGGTGCCACTGCGCGTGACACGAGGGGAGACGTGGTCGAGCGGTGCCGCCCGAAACGCAAGGGAGCGTTATGAAACTGGGCCATCGGACGAAGGGGTTTGCAGCCGCCGCTGCAGGAGTTGCCCTGGTGTCCACGACCTTCGCGACCGCACAAGCGGCGCCTTTAACAATGGAGCCGGCCGCCACCGACGCCGTTGTTGTTTCTGAAGACTTCGAAGAAGGACTCGGGGTTTTTGGAGTTCGATACGGCAACGGGAGCGCGCCAACCGTTGCTGTCAGCACCGACTACGCGGCATCAGGTGTTGCGTCAGCCAAAGTCAGCGACCGTGATGTCAATGGTGATGGCATTGGACTAAACCCGGACGGCCTTCTCGTGGCTGGAGGTGAATACGAGTTTTCGGCAAACGTTAGATTCGCTGAAGGGGCTGAAGGCGCAGTCTTGAGCCTCGGATATAAATCCGACGACGGAGCCGATGTTGTGTATGACGGGTTGATCTGGGATCTTCCTGCTACATCAACTGAATGGTCGGCAGTTTCTGGAACATTCACGCTGCCTGACAATGTCGTCGAAGTTCATGTAGAGACGAAGTATGACTCGGAGAACACCGAAGATTTCTACATTGACGATATCGTTATCACTGATCTGAGTGCGACAGACGAGACCGGTGGCGAGACCGGTGGCGAGACCGGTGGCGAGACCGGTGGCGACACTGGGGAAGGTGACGCAACTGGTGACACGACCTCAGTGACAACAAGCTTCGAAGACGGCATGGGTGCCTGGGCGCAGCGCTATGGAGGCGACAGCTCCTTCACTGCTGAGCTTTCCGAGGACTTTGCCTCTGATGGAACGACGTCAGTGAAGATCTCAGGCCGTGAGTTCGACGGTGACGGGATCGGTTTTGACGCTGATGGGGTTCTTGTCGAGGGTAAGCGTTACAACTACTCGTTTGATGTGCGGTTCGCGCCTGATGAGCCCGTTGGTGAAATCACCGTGAGTTTCTTTGACGGCACGGATGGCTACAACACCGTTCAGTCGGTCACCAACGCGTCGAACACCGGGTGGACCACGGTGACGGGCAGCTACACGATTCCGAGCTTCGAAGTTCCAGGTGCCCTGTTCTACATTGAAACCAAATACGAGTCGGGAAACACCTCGACCTTCTACGTGGATAACGTCTCTTTCGCTGAAGCAACTGGTCTCCCTGTTCAAGACCTCACCCCATTGAAGTCCACTGTGGATATTCCTGTTGGTGTGGCGATTGATGAGCGTGAAACCAGCGGGTTGGCTTCTGAGTTGCTGCTCAAGCACTTTGACCAGATCACAGCTGAAAACCACATGAAGCCCGATTACTGGTATGACGATGAGGGCAACTGGTCTGGGCTGCACCCTGAAGCGAAAGCCATGATGGATTTCGCGGTCGCCAATGACCTGAAGGTTTACGGTCACGTGTTGGTGTGGCACTCCCAAACCCCGGAGTGGTTCTTCCAAGACGCGAGCGGTGCACCGCTCACGGATAGTGCAGCAGACCAGCAGATCCTTCGGGACCGGATGCGCACGCACATCGACAATGTGGCCAAAGCGATCACAGACGAGTACGGGCCGTTTGGTTCAGCAACAAACCCGATCAACGCGTTTGATGTCATCAACGAGGTGGTCTCGGACTCGGGTGAGTACGCTGATGGGTTGCGTCGGTCTGAGTGGTACCGAATTTTGGGTGAAGAGTTCATCAAACTGTCGTTTGATTACGCTGAGGAACTGCTCAACGGCACCTATGCGGCATCAGGTGTGAGTAACCCGGTGAAACTGTTCATTAACGACTACAACACGGAACAGTCAGGGAAGCAGAACCGCTACTACGCACTGGTTGAACGGCTTGTCGCCGCGGGCACCCCAATCGATGGGGTAGGGCACCAAATGCACGTGTCCCTGGCCATGCCGGTGTCAGCGCTTTCTGGCGCGTTGGACCGTTTTGACGAGTTTGGTTTGCTCCAGGCAGTGACCGAGCTTGACGTGACCACAGGGACCCCTGTGACGGACGCGAAGTTGGTGGAGCAAGGGTACTACTACCGTGACACCTTCACCATGATCCGTGAGTTCGCTGCGGAGACTGGCCGTTTGTGGTCGGCAACCGTGTGGGGTCTGACCGATGGCCGTTCCTGGCGTGTGGACGATGGTGCTCCGATTCTCTTTGATGACGACTACCAGGCGAAGCAGGCGTTCTACGGGGCAATCGACTCCGATGAACTTGACCCGATCATCCGTACCGCGAATGTGTTCCAACCCTCGATTGACGATGTGTCAGTGACGTCAGCAGAGTGGGACCGGTTGCCCATGCACGACGTTGAGGATGCAGGGTTCTTCCAACTGCGGTGGGGTTCGGATGCGCTGACTGCTCTTGTGTATGTGGATGACCCTGACGCTGGTGCAGGTGACCGGGTGGAGTTCACCCTTGATGGTGACACATGGTCGGTCAACCGTGACAGTGACTCGGTTGTTGAGTTTGACGGGTACGGCTGGGCCTTTACCACTCAGTTCGATGTTGCGGGCGCGGCAGCTGGTGACACTCACGATTTCGATGTTCGGTTGGTGAATGACGGTGACACGGTGGGGTGGAACAGCCCAGGTGCCACCGGTATTCTCACCCTCATTGAACAGTTGTCGTACACCACTGCGATTGAGGCGGACACTGCACCACAGATTGATGGTGTGATGGACGATGTGTTCGCTGACGCACAGTCGATCACGACGGGTAAGCAGGTCAGCGGCACTGATGGTGCCACTGCGGACACTCGTGCGGTGTGGAACGGGTCCACGTTGTATTTGTTCGCTGAGATCACTGACCCTGACGTGGACGTCACCTCCGCATCTCCGTGGGAGCAAGACTCAGTGGAGATTTACGTGGACATGGGGAACGCAAAGAATGGTTCCTACCGTGATCTCGACACCCAGATCCGTATTTCGGCGCAGAATGTTGTGTCGTTCGGTACTGGTGACGAGGCCATGCAGGAAGCACGCATCACCTCGGCTACCGCTGCCACAGACACAGGGTACATCGTTGAGGTGGCCATTGATTTGGGTGACGAGGGTGGTGCGGGCACGTTCCAGGGCTTCGATTTCCAGGTCAATGATGCGTCAGATGGTGCTCGCGCATCCATCACGAACTGGGCTGACCCAACGGGTGCAGGCTACCAATCCACGGCGCGTTGGGGTGTGATTGAACTCCTTGCCGCTGATGAAGATGGTGACCCTGTTGTTCCTGGTGAGCCGAACCTTCCAGGTTCTGGCGGGTCGGGCTCTGATGGGGCAGGATCTGATTCTGACTCTGGTTCTGATGATGGTGCTGCTGGGTCGGACACTGAGGACGGTGACAGTGATGGTTTAGCTGACACTGGTGCGAACCCGTTGCCCATTATTCTCGGTGCGATTCTTCTGGCACTTGCTGGTGGAGCGATCGTGGTATTGCGTCGCCGTCTGGTGGGCGCGCAGGACAGCGATGAGTTGACCGTGTGAGTCGTCGCACCCCCGCCTGAGCACGGGCGTGGGCCGTCACGATCCCCTCGGTGACGGTATTGCGCTTGGTGTTCACCGGGTGCCGGGCGGAGTGTTTCTCACTCCGCCCGGCACCTTTTGTGTGCCCTTAGCCAGGTGGTCAAAACCTTCCACGTGGAATATTTTGGCCGGTTGTCCGCTACGCTGGGGTCCATGGGTGATTCAACACACACGTCAGTTGGGGTGTCACCGCAGGGGGATGCACCGTTGTCGCGGGCAACGATTGTGCGTTATGCGGTTGGCTCGGTGGGCACAGGCGGTTTTGGGACGCTGCCTGGTTTGGTCCTCATCTATTTTTTGACTGACACACTGGGGGTGGCAGCTGGCCTAGCAGGGTTGGTGGTTATCGCATCGAAAGTTGTGGACGTCCTGATCGACCCGGTGATCGGGGATATCTCCGATGCGAGTGCCCGGCGTCGTGGCACGCGCGGCTACCTGATGTGGTGGGGTGCGCTCGCGTTGCCGGTGTTTTTTGTTCTCACTTTCGCGGTGCCGCCGGGGCTTGAGGGGGCTGGTGCTGCGCTGTGGGTGATGGTGGCGTTCATCGGATGCGCGGTGGGGTTTTCGTTGTTTCAGGTGCCCTATATTGCGTTGCCGGTGGAGCTGACAGGCCATTATGACGAACGGACCCGACTGTTAGCGTGGCGGGTTGTGGTGTTGTCGGTCGCGATTTTGTTGTTTGGTGGCGGTGGGCCGGTGTTGCGGTCGTTGGGTGGGGATAACCAGCGGTTGGGGTATGTCCTCATGGCGGTGGTTGCTGGCCTGGTTATTGGGCTGGGGTTTGCGGTGGCGGCGAAAGTTGCGCCGCGCCGCCCCCCACAACACGCTCCGAGGGGGACAGCGGAACTACGACACGGCTCACGGTTACTGACGGGTCGCATGACCCGGTTAGGCAGCCAGTACCGTGCCGGTCTGGACACGCTCCGCACCAACCAGCCGTTCCGGGTCCTTGTGCTCACGTTTTTCCTCCAAGCAGCAGCCACCGGGATCATGCTTGCAGGAGCCCAGTATGTGGCTACCTGGGTACTCGACTCAGAAGCTGCCGTGACATTCCTTTTTGTTGCGCTCATTGCCCCAGCAGTGATCATGTCCCCGGTGTGGGGTGCGGTGGCGCGGCGTGTGGGTAAAGAAAAGGCCTTCAGTTGGGCGTCGCTGATCTTCATGGCAGGCTCAGTGTCCCTTGTGCTCCTCCTGGTAGCCCCCGGCCCCTGGGTGTACGTTCCGGTGGCCGTGTGTGGGGCCGCCTACGCAGGGTTGCAAGCACTGCCCATGGCGATGCTCCCTGACACCGTCCCCGTCCGTACCGAATCCCAAGCCGGCGTCTACGGCGGAGTATGGACAGCGGGGGAGACCACGGGTATGGCCCTAGGCTCTGTAGCCCTCACCGTTGTGCTCGCTGCAACCGGGTACATCGAATCAACCGCCACCCAGAACGTCACCCAACCTGACAGTGCAGTTGGTGGGATCGTGGTGGCATTCAGTGTCATTCCCGCCCTGGCCGTCGCAGTGTCCCTTGTGTCATTGCGCGCCTACCCGCTGCGCCGAGCTGACATCATGGCCGCGAACGTGAAGGAGTACCAGTGACCACCCCCCACCTGTCACCCAAAGCCCAAGCCGTCATCAAGCAGATCACCCAATTTCGCGAACTTGATGCCCCCACCCATGGTGGACGGGTCCTCAGCTACGTGTACGACTCAGGGCTTGCCGAACTCGACGAACTAGCCGCACAAGCCGCCCGCGCCGTCCAATCCGTCAACGGCCTCGACCCCACCACATTCCCCTCCGTCGCCATGATGGAACGCGACGTACTCGGGTTCGTCCGCGACGCACTCAACGGTGACAACAACGTCGTTGGGAACGTCACCAGCGGCGGAACCGAATCCTGCCTCCTTGCCGTCAAAACAGCCCGCGACCTGTGGCGGGCCACCCATCAGGACACACCAGCCCACCAGCCCAACAACACCGACCCTGCCACCCCCAGTGGCGCATCGGCACGCACAACACCACCGACGGTGACCATGCCACGCCTGGTGGCGCCAGCAACCGTCCACGCCGCGTTCCACAAAGCAGCCGCCTACTTCGACCTCGTCCTCGACCTCGTCGACGTGGACCCCACCACCGGTGCTGTCAACCCAGCCGATGTGATAGACCGCCTCGCAGACGACGTCGCCCTTGTCGTCCTGTCCGCACCAAACTACCCCTACGCCCAACTCGACCCCATCGCCGACGTCGCCACAGCAACCGAAGCAGCCAACATCCCACTGCACGTGGACGCATGCATCGGCGGACTGGCTCTACCCTGGTGGCCAGGCCTCACCACCCCCTGGGACTTTCGTGTCCCAGGGGTCACCTCCATCTCCGCAGACCTCCACAAATACGGGTACGCCCCCAAAGGGATCTCCGTGATCCTCCACCGCGGACCCCACCGCCACCGCCACCAATACTTCGCCGTCACCGCCTGGCCCGGCTACCCCGTGGTCAACCCCACCCTCCTTGGCTCAAAATCACCAGGACCCCTCGCCGCCGCCTGGGCCATCATCACCTACCTCGGCACCCAAGGATTCACCGACCTCACCGCCGCCACCCACCGCGCCACCACCACCCTCACCACCGCCCTGAACCGCATCGAAGGGCTCACCATCCAAGGCACCCCCACCGGGCCACTGTTCGCCCTCGTCGAAGACACCACCGTCCCACCCAACCGCCGTGTCAACCCCCACCTCCTGGTGGACGCAGCCCGCACCCACGGATGGATCCTCCAAGCCCAACCCGGCGCCCACCAACGCACCCAACCCGACCTCCCCCAATCAGCACACCTCACCATCACACCCGTCACCGAACACCACACCCACGACCTCATCACCGCCCTCACCACCGCAGCCGACACCGTCCGCGGCACCCCAAGCCCCCTCACCGACCCAGACCTCCACACCCGCGTCACCGCCCTCATCGACACCCTCACCGAACCCACCACCAACACCACCCTCACCACCGCACTCACCGCCCTCGGCATCAACCCGACCACCGGTGACCTGCCCAACGACCTCTCCCACATCCTCGCCTACGCCCAACTCCTCCCCGCCCCCATCGCCGAACAACTCCTCACCGAAATCCTCGCCCTCCTCGTCACGCCCACCCACCGAAAGGAACCTGACGAACCACCCCACACCCACTAGGGTGGAACACATGAGCGACAACACGACACCCATAACCGCTGACATCGCCGCCAACGTCGAAGCCATCGCCACGCGCGCCAAAAAAGCAGCACAAGTCCTCGCAACCGCAACCAGAGCCACTAAAGACGCCGCACTCCACGCCCTCGCCGACGCGCTCATCGCCAACGCAACCCCCATCATCGCCGCCAACCAACACGACCTCGAACGCGGCCGCACCAACAACATGAGCCCCGGCCTCCTCGACCGCCTCGCCCTCACCGAAGACCGCATCACCCAGATCGCCAACTCCCTCAGAGACGTCGCAGCCCTCCCCGACCCAGTCGGCGAAATCATCCGCGGCTCACGCCTCCCCAACGGGCTACGCCTCACCCAACAACGCACCCCCATGGGCGTGGTCGGCATGATCTACGAAGCCCGCCCCAACGTCACCGTCGACGCCGTCGGACTCACCCTCAAATCCGGTAACGCCGTCATCCTGCGCGGCGGAAGCGCCGCCGCATCATCCAACGAAAAAATCGTGGAAATCCTCGCTGCCACCCTCGAAACCCAAGGCCTACCCGCCGACCTCATCCAATCCGTCGACGCCTACGGACGCCCCGGCGCAGTCGCCCTCATGCACGCACGCGGCCTCGTCGACGTTCTCGTCCCCCGCGGTGGCGCCGACCTCATCAACACCGTCGTCCGCGAAGCCACCGTCCCCGTCATCGAAACCGGCACCGGCAACTGCCACGTCTACATCGACAACACCGCCGACCTCGAGATGGCCATCAACATCACCGTCAACTCCAAAACCCACCGAGTCGGCGTCTGCAACGCCGCCGAAACCCTCCTCGTCCACCGCGACATCGCCACCACCTTCCTCCCCGCCGCCTACACTGCGCTCGCAGCGCAGAACGTCACCGTACACACTGACGATGCGTCAGCTGCGTTCACTGAGGGCACCGGTGTCAGCGCGGTTGCGGCAACAGAGGAGGACTGGGCAACAGAGTATTTGTCCGCGGACCTCGCGGTCCGTGTTGTCGATGACCTGGATCAGGCGATCGACCACATCCGCACCTGGACCTCTGGTCACACTGAAGCCATTGTGACCAGCGACTACGCGCATGCGGAACGGTTCATTGCGGAACTGGACTCCGCCGCGATCATGGTCAACGCATCGACACGCTTCACCGATGGGGGACAGTTTGGGTTGGGCGCTGAGATTGGTATTTCCACCCAAAAGCTTCACGCCCGCGGTCCCATGGGGTTGCCAGAACTGACCACAACGAAGTGGGTTGTGCGTGGCGAAGGCCAAATCCGGCCATGACGCCGCATATCAGGTGAGGGGAGCCCCACCCATACCCCGAGCAATCGCTCTGGGGAGGGGTGGGGTGCGTGGTAGTGTGGAGCCGCGAATCGCCCCCACCTGGACACTGAGGGCCTCGTGAAAACACTGTGAAAGTGGAGTCTGGGCTCTCGGGTGCCGATACCTACCCGTGAGACACTGAGAACTTACCTGAAGCCACACACAGGACCCCGCAACTGGGGATCTGTCAATGTGGAGAACTAACCATGAGCGCACCACTGGAGGATGTCGTGTCATCAGCAGTCCTGGCCGCAGAGGCTGAGATCGTCAACCAACTCCCCATGGAACCCATCGCCTACGGCGTGGTGACCTTCTGCATCCTTGTTGCAGGTCTTGTTGTGACCTACGCCTTCCGGAACACTGCGTCACGTCACTGACCGGCCAGGAAACCTGAGCGGGGATTGTGACAACGATGGGTGATCGGCGGCGCCGAACCGGGGTAATGGGGGGAACGTTCGACCCTATTCACCACGGGCACTTAGTAGCAGCCAGTGAAGTGGCGGCACGGTTTGACCTTGACGAGGTCATTTTCGTGCCCACCGGAAACCCCACGTTCAAGCAACATCAACAGGTGACGCCAGCCGAACACCGGTACTTGATGACCGTGATCGCCACTGCATCCAACCCCCGTTTCACGGTGTCTCGGGTAGACATTGACCGGCCCGGGTTAACCTACACGGTTGACACATTGCGTGACCTGCGTGAACAACGCCCAGATGACGACTTGTTCTTCATCACTGGTGCCGACGCAGTCGCACAAATGCTGACCTGGAAGGACGCCCAAGAGCTGTGGAGCATGGCCACATTTGTGGCAGTCACACGTCCAGGGCATCCGCTCAGCGTGGAGGGCATCCCCCCAGATCGTGTGAACATTCTTGAGATCCCGGCGATGGCTATTTCGTCGAGTGATTGCCGGGCCCGCGCCCGGGCGGGGTTACCAGTGTGGTATCTCGTCCCTGATGGTGTGGTCCAGTACATCGCGAAACATGGCCTCTATCCTCGTGAGGCAGTTGAGGTGTAATACATGAGCAACCAGAATCCCACCCATTCATCAGGTCGGCCGTTGACGCGCCGTGAGCTTCGTGAACTCGCAGCCTCGCAGTCCGCTGGTGGGTCAGGGGCCACACCCGGGTCATCGGCGCAGCCGATGTCCTCCGCTGACCCAGCAGCGTGGGGCGGCGGCAGACCAGCGAGCCCACCATCACGTCGCTCCATGTATGACACCCAAGGCCACGGGATTCCACAGGTTCGCCCACCGCACCAATCAGGTGCGGTGCGCACACTCGAAGAAACAGGGCGACTGTCCGGGTTACAACGCCCATCAGAGTACGGGCAGCAACCACCGGCTTTTGATACCCCCACACAACGCTCCCGCCCCGATGAAAACCACAGCGCCCAGTCCCCCACAGGGATGCCACAGCTGGGTGACTTCATGCGGCAAGCCCCCACCCACGGGCAACGCCCAGACCCATCGGCCGCCGATGCGCGCGCCCGGCAAGCGGCGCTAGAACGTGCACAGGAACAGGCCGCAGTTCTCCCACAAATGTCAGCCCCCGCATCGTTTGGTGCACTCCGAGACGCAGCACACCAAGAGTTCCGGCCCACTGACCGCACAGAAGCGTCCGCACAAGGGCTCCCAGCCCGTTCCCGGGCACAAACCCCACCAGCGGAACAACGACCCGCACCTCCCGCGTTCCCCACATTCAGTACTGTGCCGTCCGCACAAGACACTCAACCAGGACTGCCCGCGTTCCCTGAACCATCACACAACGAACAACCCCAAGAGTCCACTGCACCGTTCAACCCCTTCAGCGACAACGACGCCGCCCCCGCCAACCCGTTCGGTAGCGCGCCGCAACCCACCACACCCCCCTCACGCACCCCACGTTCCGAACGGAACCTTGCCCAACCACCAAGCGGCAACCCTGGTGCTGCACTCGGATGGGGTGCCGCAGGCGGTGCAGCAGCCGCAACGCCAGCAACCCCCGAACCACGCACCCACACAGCAAGCCCGGCCCCTGCCGCGTTCCCCCCACTAGGCGGGCCCGCACCACAAGGCGACGCTGACGCGAACAACCTCGCAGCATTCCCGCCACTCGGCGGAGGATCAGCCGAGGGAAGAGCGCCTGGTGGCGGGACAACCAACCATCCCGCAGCCCATGACGGCGCCGCACCAGCCGCGTTCCCACCCGTCAGCGGAGAAAAACGTGCCAACCCCTTCGGATTACCCGGTGTTGGCGTGGATGATGACGACGACAATGAAGACGACACTTACGAGTTGGACCACTCCTACACGTGGTTGCAATACCTCATCCTCGTTGCTGTTGCCCTCGTACTGGGTATGATCATCTGGCAGGTCGGACTTTCAGGGTCTGACAGTGCCGAGCAAACCGAAGAGGCCACACAGGTGTTCCTTCGGTGGCTAACCAACCCGCAGATCTAGCCCCGAACAAGCCCTCACCAGGGCGTTAAAGGAGAACCGTGGCAGCAACAGACCACGCCATTGACCTTGCTATCACAGCCGCACGCGCTGCGTCAGACAAGAAAGCAAGCGAAATCATTGCCCTCGACGTGAGCGACCACCTAGTCCTCACCGACGCTTTCGTTATCGCGTCAGGCAACAGCGAACGCCAAGTATCCGCAATCGTTGACGCCGTGGAACGAGCACTCCACGAAGCGGGCACCAAACTCGTGCGCCGCGAAGGAAAAGGCGACGCCCGTTGGGTACTCCTCGACTTTGGTGACATCGTTGTTCACGTCCAACACCAGGAAGACCGCGCGTTCTACGCGTTGGAGAAACTGTGGGGAGACTGCCCCTCCATTGAACTCCCAGAGGACGCACGCGGGGGTGACGGCGGACCCGAGGAGGAAGAACTCGATGAGTTCGGCTTCCCCAAGAACTTCTGAGGTGTCGTTGTGGCTGTGAAAAATATTGTGCTCGTCCGTCATGGGCGAACCGCCTACAACGCTGCGATGCGGTTGCAAGGGCAAGTGGACATTCCCTTGGATGACATTGGCCGGTGGCAAGCCGCTGAAGCCGCGAAAGTGTTGGCGCAAAGCCCGCTGGCAACCCCGTTCATTCTCGCGTCTGACCTGGAACGGGCCCGTGACACAGCCCGTGTGATTGGTGATGCGCTGGGCGTCGAGGTGCACACGGACGCCCGGCTACGGGAACGAGGGTTCGGCCCCTGGGAAGGACTCACCCGCCCAGAAATCGAAGAGAAATGGCCAGGACAGTACGCCCTCTGGGCTGGTGGGGGAGAACCCAACATTGATGGGTTGGAAGACAAAAACACTGTCGGGCAACGTGCCGCTGACGCGATCCTCGAGGTCGCAAACAGCGACATTGATGCCCGCGACCTTGTGGTCGTATCCCACGGTGCTGCAATTTCCTGCATCATCGCGCACCTCCTCGACCAAGAACCCTCCACCTGGCGGGGACTAGCAGGGATGCGCAACGTGCACTGGTCCGTCATGGCACGCAACACCGCAGACGGGGCACAACCCGCATGGCGGCTCATCGAACACAACGCAGGCCCCTCCATGCTCCACGGACCCGACGTGTGGGCAGAAGGACCAGACGCGCTGCAATAGTCGATGACAAGCGCAGGGGCGCACAGCTTTTCGAGTAACGGAATATCGAGTCTACGAGGTACGCCCGAAACCGCCCCACAAGGTAGGTGGAACTGTTGTGTATTGACCGATTTCCTTTTTGTGCTTTTGTTGCTCGTAGGATTATTAGTCTTCTTCCCCAACACCTACTAAAACCCAATGGCCATTATCGATTGCAACTGAAAATGACACTTTCACTTCTTCCTTTCGGGGTTCTTTACCTGCTTCCCACTGTTCGCTTATTTGAAGGTGCATGGGAACCCTCCAAATTATTGCACCTTCGCCTCTAAATTCAGGGTGCCCTTCTTGCGATGAATTGATTACTACACTTTTTGGGAGCACGTTTTTTTCTTGGCGTGTATTGATCACTTCGATGTAGTGGCTGCAGCGGTCACAGTGTTCGTAGGAGTATTTTTCGAGTAGGTCTGTGGTGCTGGTGTGCATGGAGTATTCGATGACTTCGACGAAGTATTGTGCTGCGGCGATGGCTCCGGCTTTGTCGCCGGTTTTCATGGCTTCAGGTTCTTCCGGGACTGGGCGTTGTTCGGGTTCGGTTGGTGTGTCTTGGGCTGGTTCCTCAGCGCCGTCACTGTCACCGTCCCCGTCAGTGGTTGTGTTGGCTGGTGTGGGGGAGGCATCAACAGTGTTTTCAGTTTTGGCTCCCGCATCGTTAGAGCACCCGGTGACACCTGCCCCGAGAAGACCAGCAACAACAAGGACACTAAGGGCACGACGAACAGCGTAACTACGCAGTAAAGAAACAGACATGCCCACAATCACATCGCATGCACATAACTGGTTTGAATGGGTATTGCTGCCCTGTGGGGAACGGGGAAACGCGGAGGAGAAAACGATAGCAGTCTTGCGGGTGAGGGATGGTTTGCTGGTCTGCCCGCCTGCGTGCGTGTGTGGTGCTTAGCCGGTGAGGAGGGGGACGCGTTCTTCGATGGTGATGGGGTTGGTGGTGTTGGTTGTTGTGGTTGTTCCGTTGATGGGGAGCCAGGTGGTGCCGCCGTCGATGGAGAATTCGCCTTCCCAGGTTGTGGTGAGGGTGATGGTGAACTGGCCAAGTTGTGTGTAGAGGTGCTCTACTGTCTGGTCGGGGTAGGAGCGGCCGGGGTCTGTGGTGATGAGGGCAGGGGTCTGGTCGCCGAAGTCCCAGGAGTATTCGATTGGGGTTGCACGGATTGCTACACCAACACCAAGGATGGTTGTGGTTAAGACTTGTGGGGAGGGGTCGGTTAAAGCGATGACGGGAAGGCGGATGATGTAGTCTTCACGGTCTGGTTCAAGAACGATCCCAGAACCGCGTAGCGGTAGTCGTTGAAAGTCCTTAGCTGACACAGAAATCACAATCGGCTCCGCACTTACTTCCTCCATATCCGGGTAGCAGTACATGACATAACCCCCAGTCCCCTCGGGGGAATCACCCAAGTTATTTCCCCCATACACAGCTAAATGCTCAACCCACAACAACGCATCCTGACCCTCAGAACCCTCAGGACACGCACCCAAAACCGCACCCGAAGGCAAGTCAAACTGTTGACTCTTTTTCTTTTTTGTTGAATTTTTTGCAGCTTTTTCAGAACCGGGAGATTCAGATGCGACCGTTTCGTTGAATTGTTGACCTCCGGTTGCAGTGAAAGAACCTTTTGAAGGTGCAAAAAAAATCGGTTCCTCACTCTCTTGATTTCGAAAGATGTGGAGACTAAACGTCATGGATACAATTATTGTGTAAATGAGTTTGGTGTTACTTGACAAGGAGATCACCCTCAACCAGTAGCCACTGGCCGTTTCGATAGCCAACGAGCATATTCCCTGTAAGGGTGTGCTCCGTTTCCACTACTTCATCATCCTTTTTCGACTTATAGTGTGAAGACACGTTTGCATTTATCGGGACTGACCACAGTACCGATCCTTCGCCGGCAAAAGAGGCTGTTTTAATATCCTCTAAATTGATGTTCGTGTTTATCAAAGAAAAGTTGCTATTGGCTTGTTGTTCGTGAGTCTTTTTGTATTCATTGCACCATCCACATTCTTCATAAGCATATTTGGAGAAAAAGCGAGAATCGGGTTGTGTGGCGTCGTATTCGATGACTTCGACGAAGAAGGTTGCTGCGGCGATGGCTCCGGCTTTGTCGCCGGTTTTCATGGCTTCGGGTTCTTCAGGGACTGGGCGTTGCTCGGGTTCGGCTGGTGTGTCTTCGACTGGTTCCTCAGCGCCCTCGCTGTCACCCTCCCCGTCGGTGGGTGTGTTGGTTGGTGTGGGGGAGGCATCAACAGTGTTTTCAGTTTTGGCTCCCGCATCGTTAGAGCACCCGGTTGCCCCTGCCCCGAGAAGACCAGCAACAACAAGGACACTAAGGACACGACGAACAGTTCGACCGCGCAACAAAGAAACAGACATGCCCACAATCACACCGCACCCACACCACCAGCTCACATGGGCATCACTGCCCTGTGGACAAACCAGGGGAACAACAAATCCCAACCCAGCCGTTCAACCACAACCCACCGGTCACGCATCAGCAATAAGTCACGTACCGCAATGCCAGTCTCGCTACGGCAACAAATCACACACCGAAGTCGTTGTCATGCTCCTTCATAGAACGCGCTGATCGCTTTCGTCAGCGCAAACGCATCACTGGTGTGGCACAACTCGCGTGCTGAATGCATAGACAGCAAAGGGATCCCCACATCAACAGTACGGATCCCTAACCGGGTCGCAGTCAAAGGACCAATAGTCGAACCACAAGGCGAATTATTGTTCGACACAAAATCCTGGTACTCAATTCCTGCCGCCTGGCACACTCGGACCCACAAGGCGGCGCCTTGCGCATCGGTTGCGTAGCGTTGGTTGGCGTTGATCTTCAACAACGGACCCGAGCCCGCCAACGGTTGCACGGCAGGGTCGTGCCGGTCAACGTAATTCGGGTGAACAGAATGCCCAGCATCAGAAGACACACACCAGGATTGGGCGATCGCACGGTGTCGTTCTTCACGGGTGGAGCCGAGCCCTTCATAGATGCGGTCAAGCACATCAGCAAGGAACGGCCCACACGCACCTGAGCGGGTTTCGGACCCGATTTCTTCGTGGTCAAACGCGGCGAGCACACTGATGTGCTCAGCGCCCTCGGGGGCGCCAAGCAGCGCCACCAACCCTGCGTACACGGACGACAGGTTATCCATGCGCCCCGCAGCGAACAGGGTGTTATCCCGCCCGAAGTGGCGAGGTTCCTGAGTGTCAGCGGAAATAATGTCGTACCCGGCGACGTCCGCAGCGTTCACACCAGCAATGTCAGCAAGGTAACCGAGGACGTCAGCGTCACCAACCTCACCCACCCCATACACGGGCGCCGTGTTGCGTTGCTTATCCAGCGAAAGGCTCTTGTTCGCTTCGCGGTCCAGGTGAATGGCCAGTTGCGGGATGCGCATGAATGGGCCGGTGCGCACAAGGTGTTCGCTGCCGTCTGTGAGGACGAGCCGCCCGGCGAGTTCAAGTTCCCGGTCAAGCCACGAGTTCAGCAATGGGCCGCCATATACTTCAACACCCACTTGCAGCCACCCGGCTGCCCCGATTGTCGATTGCGGTTTCAGTTTGAAACCGGGGGAGTCCGTGTGAGAACCAAGGACACGCACGGGAGCTGTGGTTGACACGTCATCAGGGGTGATCCACGCAATGATCGCACCATCGCGAATCACAAACGCCCGTGTGGGGGCCACCCAGGGTTCGTGTTCGTGGAGTTCAGTGAATCCGGCATCACGTAGTTGGCGGGCCACCTCGTGAGCGGCGTGATACGACGACGGCGACGCACTAATGAACTGGGCAAACCCTGACATGTACTCGGCTGTATCCATGGTGTCCATCCTACGGCGCGCCACCTGCCCGTGTGTGCCGATGCGCCCCGCACCACCCACAACACCACTTCGCCCGCTGCGTGGTGAGGAGGGAGCGCCGGGTGTGTGGGGTGGCTGATACTGTTCTGCGGGTGACGTGACCCGCCCGCCCCAACAGCGGCGGGGGCGGGCACGGGGCTGCGGTGAGTGAACGTGAGTGGCGGACACGGAAGGGAGTGGTGTGGTGCAGGAGCCGCGCATCGGTAGTCAGGTGGGGCAGATGTATGGGGGCGTCGTGTACCGGCAGGGTGTGTTGCGGCGGGTGTTTGTCCTCTTCATGTCCATGTTTTTAACAGTGATCAGTGCGCTCATGGCGATTGGGGTGGGATGGCCAGACCCCATCGCGATCGGGGCGACACTGGCGACGGTGGGGTTTGCGTGGATGACAGTGGCGTGGATTCGGCACATGCGCGCCGGCACCGTGGCGTTGCGGGTTACTAGGGACGGGTTCTACGACCACACCTCCCTTCTCGTCACACGCCACATGCCCATCCGGTGGCATGATGTGCGCGGTATGCGGTTGCAAGCATCCGGCGACCAACTGTTCCTCACCGTGGAACTTCACGACCCTGCCACCCACATCCGCCACCTTGGCCCATTTGCGCGCATGGCCGTGAAAGCTAACGTGAAACTCGGGTTCGGACCTATCAACATTGTCCAGTCCCACATTAAGGGGGCACACCCCCGGGAAGTCCTCACCGTCATGGAGTCCTACTGGGTTGCGTCCCGCTGGAACGCCTGACCCGGTTCACGTGACCCGGCGCGCCTAACTCGGCACGCGCGACCGGCGCACTCAACCTGGTGCACCTGACGATGCGCCACCCACCAAACGTTGTTGCGAGCGTCACCCCGCCACAAGGCACAACGGATTGGCGTTCACCAACCGTTGTGGTTTACGATAAACGTGCTTCACCGAACGGAACACCGTCACAGAAGCATGGGGCTATGGCGCAGCTGGTAGCGCACCTGCATGGCATGCAGGGGGTCAGGGGTTCGAGTCCCCTTAGCTCCACTCGAGAATGGTTGAGACATTACTCGTTCACGTGTGGCCCGCAAGCATGGCTTGCGGGCCACACGTTTTTTGTGTTGGTGTGATGGTGTATCAACTGCCGGGGTTGACAACTGACTTCAGAAATTCCTGTGTCTCGTGGTCGGTGGAGTACAAAAGAGTGCCTTGAAGTCCACGAGTGAGGAGAACCTTGTAGACGTTGCGGATAAGCACATCGAACTCGTCATCCGATACCTTCTTTGCTGAAGCGAAATCGGGATCCTTGTTGAATTCCCGGCGTGAAACCCACCCGCCTTGTCCCTCGTTGACATTCTTTCGCCAGACTAGGTCGGGGCCAAGGATGACCCCATTCCAGGAGTATTCGAATCCTTGTGCGGTGTAAACACACCCGACCTGTCCAAACCCAGCCGGTTCGAAAGCCCACAATGATGATGGTGGAATGTCCCCGATACGTCTGTCAGATTTTGAGTTCCATGGTCTTGACCAGTCACCGATGACAACATCATCTACAAGTCCGGTCTCAGTCGCATTGGACCACTTCCAGCAGTAGCCAGCCGTCATTCTCGCATTAACACCCAGCGTGAGTTTCTGACTTAGTTCTTGTTCCATCACGAGCGGAGAGTCGACAACGCGTACGGAGAAGTTCGGCTCATCTTCCCAGATCGTTGGAGGTGTGCCCTGCAACCCAAGAAGTGCAAGTACCCAGTCGGTGTAGGTTTTTGACCCACCTGATCGGTACTGTGCGTTGAGATTAACTTCCAGAACAGGAATGCTGCGTCTCGTTGCGGCGGCGCGGATATCAGAGACGCTACCTAACTCTCCGGGGCGAACGATTTGGTGTTCGTCCAACAAAAATACTGGGACACGTGCTGTATCGAGCAGTTCATCGACTTGTGCCCGGGCATTCTCGCGCAACGATTTTGGGGTGTACCGGTTCACAGATTTCTCCCGTAAACGGTGGGCCTCGTCGAGGATGAGTACCTCCACTGAGTTCTTTTCCGCATCGATGAACGAGTTGAAGTATTTGAACAATGTTTGGACGGTAGGTTTCCTATGGCCTGCGACTTTACGTAGCGTCTGAGTGAAACTCCTCGACCCTGTGGCGTGGAGCACCGGGTATCCGCGCCTCGCAAGCTCACCAAGGAGAGTGAGTGCAATGACGGATTTTCCTGATCCTGGGCCGCCAGACACAAGGACAACTGTTTTTGTGTCTGCTTGGCGGGCTTGTTCCAGGGCGCCGAGTACGAGTTGATATGCCACTCGTTGCTCATCCAATAGCACGAACTGTTCTTGCTCTTGAATCTCACGGGCAGCGACAGTCAACAACTGCTTCGACGGGGCGATACGTGAGGTGATGAAAGCGTCAGCAGCACGTGAACCTGGAACGTCCGGCGAGAAAGATTTTGCGAGGTACTCAGTGAATTGGTCCTTGGTGTCACTTGTGAAAATCCTCGCCCGGCTAGACGCTTCATCGGCGAATAAAGTTGGAATCTCGGTGAATCGAGCGTTGTGCATGAAGGCAACAGCGTCAAGGTGAATGTCAGTTTCAGCGAATAGCGTCATGAAATCGCGCATGTATTCGGCGTAGTTATTGACCTGAACGCTGGGGTGTAGCACCGGGTTATATCGTGCGCCTTCCACTTCGACCAGTCCGTCAAACTCATCAAGCACGCGGGCTTTTGTCCACTGTTTCAGCTCAACCACGACGTAGTGGTTGTTACCCGTGGTGGGATGTGTCCCCGCAAGCACGGCGTCAGCGCGCCTCGAAGTTAACGGTAGTTTGTGCTCCAACAACACCTCAACGTTACCCAATCCAGCATCGATAAGTGTGCTAGATAGGGCTGGAAGGGACGCATCCCACGACCGCACCTCAGCAGCACCCGGACGCCCAATCCCAGCGGCAACAAGATAATCAGCCAAAACCCTCTCGATGCTACTTGGGTTTGCGCGAAGGTCATCATTGAGGCGTTGGGCAGTGTAACGAACAACGTTGGGCATGTGTTCCCCTGGGCAGCACGAATAAACGTGCGGTGGGGAACATATCTCTCAAGAGAAGTTCGTCGATACCGCTGACACCACATACTTTAAGCAGAAACGTAAGAGAACCTGCAGATCACGCGCCGAATAGGGCCGAGATTTTTGCGCTTCTACCGGTCGGAGTGAACCTCGAATACGCCAGATGATTCGTCAAATCCCGCTGGAATCACATCCGTAACCCACGTGGGCTGAATGGGGCCATAGATGTGTGGGTAGAGTTCGCCGCTTCCACCATCTTCCCAACGAACGGGTGTGCCTGTTGCTTCGATTCTGTCAGAGTCCATGACAAGGACACACAACGGATCGGTAACTCCCGCGAAAACGAACTCAGCCACTGCTGGCAACTGGTGAGGCAACGAAGCGTGAATGAACCCCACATCGTCCAACGAAAGGTCGTTACTTGAGATCTCGTACGTACCGACTTCTTGAGCCTGCTCCCAGTCAGAGACCCGAGTGAGGTGGAAAATTTCCATGGGCTGAGCATAAAGCAAAACTAGAGGGGTGTTCAACTAATGCCATTGCATTATGACGGATACTATGACGTTGGCGACGCAGCCACCGATAACGGAGCACATGACGGGAATGATCGTGGAAACAGCAGCGATAACTGAGTGGATATTTGTTCAAGAAGTTCCTATCCCCAACGATGTGGCGGGTTTGCTTGCGCCTGGTGAGCAACCCTACGCGGCGTTCAAAACATTCAGAGATTCAGCTATTTTTACCTCTAAGCGCCTCATCGTGCGGGACGCGCAAGGTATCCGAGGTAAAAAAGTTGAAATTTACTCCCTGCCCTACAGTTCCATCAACATGTGGTCCACTGAGAACGCTGGCACTTTCGACCTGTCCGCCGAGGTTGAACTATGGACTCGAGCTGGACGCATCAAAATTAAACTCGGTAAGGGCATGGACGTCCGTAGAATTGACCATCTCATCGCCACGTGCGTTCTTGGAAGCTGACCACCATGAAACCTGAACCCACAATCTGGGGTGTCCACAACGACACACTCACAGAGGAAATTATCGCCGGAGGGTTCATTAGCGCAGGGTGGGACAAACTCGGAGACCTCAACAACATCCCAGATGGGCGTGAAGGGTTCAAAAACGAACTCGCAAAGCACTACCCAGAACGTAAACCCCTCGCTATCGCAGGGTGGGCGGGCATCCTCACCCGCCTCCGCGACACCATGCAACCAGGTGACATCGTTGTTGCCCCGTACAAACCCGACAGCACAATAAACATCGGCATTATTACGGGGGATTACTACTACGCCACAAATGAAACAACACATCGCCACCGACGCCCCGTCCGCTGGGAAAAGATCGGGCTTTCACGGACGGTCTTCACCCAGCCCGCGCTTTACGAAGTGGGTTCATTTCTCACGATTTTCCGCGTGAGGAAACACGCGGACGAGTTCCTCGCGGCCCTCCACACAACCGAACACGCCGTGGATGCTGTGACAAACATCGTTGAGCACGCCGCTAGGGAAGAAACCGACGAAGAGAACACCGACGAACCACGCGCCTCACGCATCGAACGGCATACCCGCGACCACGTACTCGAAGCGCTCCACAAAAACCTCACCCACCAAGAATTCGAAGAATTCACAGCCGACCTCTTACGTGCCCTCGGTTACCAAGCACGCGTCACCCAGTACAACCAAGACGGGGGAGTTGATGTTATCGCCCACCGCGACCCGCTCGGTGTTGAACCCCCACAAATCAAAGTGCAATGTAAACACCTCACCAGCACCATCGGTGCACCGGATGTTCAACAACTCATTGGCACCCAAGGGCCCGGGGACTACGTTGTCTTTGTGACACTAGGGAACTACAGCAGAGACGCAATATCCATCGAACGTCAACGGTCGGGTTTACGTCTTCTTACTGGGGAGGACGTTGTCACGCTGTTTCTTGACCACTATGCGCAGCTCCCGGAACGGTGGCGCACGCGCATACCGCTCACACCATTGCTTGTTGTGGCAGACAACGCCGACCTGTAAAACACCGACCGGAGGTGCCACCAACTAGGCGGTGCTGTGCGCTTCGCCACGAAGTTTAGTGAGCAATAGCTGCTGCCGTGATGGGCAGTGGGCAGTGCGGCAACTATGTGGTTGTGACCATTTCCAAAATCTCGATATTTACCCTGTTCAACTGGTTAAGGCCTTCTCGCCTAATTCTCTGAAGACAGAGGCCTTGAGTTGAGCTTTCCCCGGCTCTTTACTCACGATGCGCGCCTTCTTTTCCACAGGGGAGGGGTGACTATCGTGTGGTGGGGTGGGCTGCTTGATCATGGGGGCTATGTCTTTTTCTCGTGATCTTTCGTCTTTCCTTTTTCGTCGTTCTCTTGTGGTGCTTGTTGTTAGTGCTGTTGTGTTGAGTGGGTGCAGCGGCGGTGGTGATGAACCAACCGAGGTGAGTAAGACTGTTGAAGTGCCGGCTGACACTGAGGGTGACGATGCTGGGACGGATGGCGAAGCGGTTGGCGAGGTTGCGCCGATTCCGTTTGATGAGTTTGATCCCTCTGAGTATGAGGTGGGGGACGTTGTTCCTGAGGTTGAGATTGTTAAACCGGTCGAGTATCCAGAGATGGCCAACAACGACGAGGCGGGCGCTGAAGCTGCCGCCCAGTACATGATCGACGTTCTTAACTACACCTACAACACTGGCGACTCTACCTACCTCAACGCTGTCGCTGCTGACGATTGTTCTCTTTGCACGGAAATCAGGAATCACGTAAATGAAATTGCTGAAAGGGGAGGGCGTGTTGTAGGGCCCACAACGAAGCTTCAGTGGAAAGAGTATTACGGACAACTAGGTGCCTCATGGATCGTGAATATTACTCTGTACTATCCAGACTCAACAGTCGTCAATAAGGATAGACAAATGCTGGGTGGCCTCACTGGAAGGGGAGAAGTGGAACGTCAGATTCTCGTTGTGAACGAATCTGCAGCCGCGTGGAAGTTCGCTTCTTTGGGAGAGGTGGCATTTAGTTGATGCACAGTAATTCCATTTTCTTTTTGGTAATCACTGACAGCGTTCTTTTTATCTTGTGAAGGATCAGTGTGGTGTTTGCTTTTTGAAACAGTTTGGTCTTGCTGTGTGTTGTGTTGGTGTCAGCTTGATCGTTGCTTAATGTTGGTTCTTCTAGGATAACGGGGAGTGTCGATGCCACCTACCGTCATCGCTGGTGCAAGCCATAACCCGCTTCGCATGTCACGCGTGTGACTAAAATTTTCACTCGATTGGAATAGTGTCGCTGGAAGTGTTCTTAGGTCTGTAATGTGTGTGCATGGTCGAGGTTAGCGAATTAGGTGAGTGCACGCTTCTGGTGGATCTTGAGGGAACGATCTACACCCGAGAGGGTGTGATTGAGGGGGCCGCCAAGGCAGTGCGCGAATTGCGCCGCTTGGGTGTGAGCATCCGGTTCCTGACTAACAACGATTCGGAATCGGGCGAGATGATCACGCAGCGCCTTGCCACCCACGGTGTCGATGCGACGGTTGATGACGTTTTCACGCCTGTGCATGCAACATGCGCGTACCTTGCCCACAAACCAAACGCTCGGGTCTACCCGTTGACCACACCGGACATTGCCAGCGAGCTTGGTCATGAGGCGGTGCTTGTGGATGCGCATGAACACCCCACGCATGTTGTTGTGGGTGATATGCGTTCCCAATGGTCCCCGATCCAGTTGAATGGCGCGTTAGCGGCATTGCGTGGTGGGGCTGAACTCGTGGCGCTTCAGAAGGGCCGTTGTTATATGTCTGGTGGCGCCGTGCACATGGACACTGGTGCTTTTGTGGCTGCGCTCGAGTACGCGGCGGGAGTTGAGGCTGTGGTCCTTGGGAAACCTCACCGGAGGTTTGTTGACCTTGCCTGTGCAACTGTTCCGGAAAGTGCGCGTCGCCTTGTGTTGGTTGTTGGTGACGACATCACAACAGACATCGCCATGGGGAAAGCCGCGCAGGTGGGCACCATTCAGGTGAAGACAGGCAAGTGGTTTGCTCAGCAAGGGTTAGTACACATGGGTGAACCTGATGCGGTGATTGAGAGTGTCGCTGAACTCCCTACTTTCCTTGTGAGGTTCTTGTCTTACGGTTAGTCACGTCCGGTTTGTGGTTACCGGTCACATTCGCATACGAGGTTCCATTCGACGACGTCTTCACCTGGTTGTGCCCACGCTTCAGCTTCCTCACGGGTGATGAACTCGCGTGGTGCTAACTGCCCGTTTGCCATGAGCACACCGATGCGTGTCACTGTGCGCGGGTCCACCCATTCCTCGTCTGGTGTGGTTCGTGTTGTGCTCACTGATGTGTCACTCATACTTCTAGTATCCACCGTCACTGGGCTGCGGGCAGCGTACACGTGGCGCCCGTCAGCTAGTGGAGACTGTGCGGTTCTCCCCACGTTGTCCTGTGCATCGTTGCAGAGGTGACAGGATAGTGGGTATGACTTCTGCGAATCTGACCCGGGAAGAGACAGCTGACCGTGCTGCGCACATCGGTGTTGACACTATTGATGTGCTTCTCGATGTGACTGGTGCTCCGGACCCTGAGTGCACTGGTTTTCCCGTGACCACAACCTTGACGTTCACGTCGACCACACCGTCCACATGGTTTGATTTTGTGGGGAACGCGGTTCATGAGGTGATTGTGAATGGTCAAGTTCAGCCTGTGGTGTGGGATGGTGCCCGTATTACCGTGTCGAACCTTGTCGTCGCTGACCCGGCTGGCACGGACCCGGCTGGCACGGACCCGGCTGGCACGGACCCGGCTGGCACGGACCCGTCCAGCGTCAATGTGGTGCGCATCGTTGCTGAGGGAGCGTATTCGCGGTCAGGGGAGGGGCTGCACAGGTATGTGGACCCGGCTGATGGCAACACCTACTTGTACACGCAGTATGAGCCGGCGGATTCGCGTCGCGTGATGGTGTGTGCTGAGCAACCCGATGTGAAAGCGTCGTATGAGTTCACCGTGACTGCCCCAGCAGGGTGGGAAGTGCTGAACAACACGGTTCCTGTGGACGTTGTGGAGAGTGAGGGGTCGCGGACTGTGCGGTTTGCGCGCACGGACAGGATCTCCAGTTACATTACGTGTGTGGCGGCGGGCCCGTATCATCGGGTGGATTCGGTGTGGCGTTCTGATGAGCAAACCGTTGAGTTGGGTGTGTTGTGTCGGGCGTCGTTGGCGCAGTATCTGGATGCGGACGACATTCTTGAGGTGACGAAGCAGGGGTTGTCGTTTTTCACATCGGCGTTTGGGTCGGTGTACCCGTGGGGGAAGTACGACCAGGTTTTTGTGCCTGAATACAACTTGGGTGCCATGGAAAACCCGGGGTTGGTGACGTTCACTGAGGCGTACGTGTTCCGTGGAGCGGCAACGCACGCCCAGTTTGAGGGGCGTGCGAACACGATCCTGCACGAGATGGCGCACATGTGGTTTGGCGATTTAGTCACGATGCGTTGGTGGGATGACCTGTGGTTGAAGGAGTCGTTTGCCGACTACATGGGGGCGCATGCTGCGGCTGCAGCGACAAAGTACCGTGACGCGTGGGTGACGTTTGCGAACCGTCGTAAAGCGTGGGCGTACCAGCAGGATCAGTTACCCACCACCCACCCGATTGTGGCGGACATCCCTGATGTTGAGGCCGCGAAACTGAACTTTGACGGCATCACTTACGCCAAGGGCGCGTCAGTGTTGAAACAACTGGTGGGGTATGTGGGGCAGGACGCGTTTTTTGCTGCGGCCCGCCAATATTTTGATCGGCACGCTTATGGAAACACCACGTTGCAGGATTTGTTGACGATCCTCAATGAGACCTCTGGTCGTGACCTCAATACGTGGGCTGACGCGTGGCTGTCCACCTCGGGGGTCACCACGATCACAGCTGTCGATGCGCCTGAACCCACCGAGGGGAAGCGCCCGGTTGACAGTGTGGAGATGACCCAAGACCCGGTTCGGCCACACCGCCTGGTGGTCGGTTTATACACCTGGGATGGTGACCGTTTGGTGCGGTCAGCGAAACAAGACGTCACCCTCACTGAGGCGAGCACCACCATCACTGTGCCGGGGTGGGACAGTGCACCGCTGCGCATTGTCAATGATGATGACTGGACGTACGCGAAAGTGCGCTTGGACGCCACCTCGCTTGCGACCGTGTCCACCCACGTGCATGCGATCACCGAACCACTTGCACGGGCCTTGGTGTGGTCATCGTTGTGGAACGCGGTCCGTGACGCCCAACTATCGGCTCGCACCTACCTGGACATTGTGGCGCGCCACGCCCAACACGAAACCAACAGTGCGCTTCTTGGGTCCCAACTGGCGAACGCCGCGTTTGCCGTGGACCATTACGTCCACCGTGACGTGGTTGCTGATGTCCGTGTCATCTGGTTAGACACCGTGTGGGAGGGGTTACATGCGGCACCCGGCGGCTCTGACGCGCAAGTCCTGTGGGCACGCGCCCTCGCCCACGCCCTTGCAGCAGTGTCGGACACTCCACGTGGGCTGGTCGTGCACGGGTGGCTCAATGGAACAATCGATGCGCCCACCGGCCTGGTCCTTGACGCTGATATCCGCTGGATGTGGTTGACTGCCCTCGCCACCACTGGTGTTGTCGGTGAGGACGACATCACTGGCGAACTGGACCGTGACCGTACCGGCAGCGGCCGAGTCGCGGCTGTGCGGGCACGAGCTTCTCAACCAGACCAAACAACCCGTGCGGCAGCCTGGAACGATGCGTGGACGAACACCTCGTTGTCGAATGAGGATGTCGACGCACTGATCTCAGGGATCACCGCAGGCGCTCGCAGTGACCTGATCGCTGAGGTGCAGGGGGAGTATTGGGATCGGGTGACCCAGGTGTGGGCGGATCGCAGCATTGAAATAGCCCGCCGTTTAGTGACCGGGCTGTTCCCTGTTGATGCGGTTGTTGCAGCAGTCAGCGCCACGCAGGGGCACTCCACCGGCCAAGACCCGGCTTCTTTGTGGTTAGCTCACAACCCTGACGCGCCGGGGGCTCTGCGCCGCCTCATTATTGAGCAGCATGATCACGCTGTTCGTGGTGCGAAAGCTCAGTTGCGCGACGCATCAAACTGAGGGTAGGTGCGGGTTCGCTCACCCTCAGTGGGCTCTTCGCTGGGGGTGGTGATCCCGTTCTCGACCGCATCAGAGACGATGTCTGTGGTTTTCTGCTTCACAGCATCTGTTGGTGATTGCGGCAGTGGACGCTGGTTAGGGTCCACATCGCGCGGTGAGGGAAGAACGTTGTCCACCATACGAGTTAGCTGGCCTTGCAACATCCCAGGTGTGGAGGCGCCGCCCACAGGCCATACAGCCCCTGGGCTTGATGGCATGGCGCGCACCATAGGTGTGACCACTGCGGAATCAAAAAACTGGAACCCCCGCGTGCTGGTCACTTTCTTGGCCACATTCGCCGCAGATGAGGTCACTGCCGTTTTCCCGGCTTTACCGACCGTCCCTAATGCTGGGCCAATTCCCGCAGTGAGCGCACCGGCAGCAATACCAATAGCCGCATCGGAGGCAAGAGCCCCTGACGCGTGTGCAGGCGAGTCCACCCAACCGTCATAGTTGACCACACCCTTCGCATACGCAACTGCCCGATCACCGACTACTTTCCCCGCCTCAGGGCTGATCGCGTTCACAGTAAAATACGCAGACGGGACCAGTGCGAGCGCAGCAGCACTAGAGTTTTTCACCGCCTCCGCCCCAACAAAAGCGCTGTAACCAAAGTCCCCAAACTCTGACGTACTGGGGTTATAACCAGCAATCAGCCCCAACGAGTTTGTGCTGTCCTGCATGGACTGAACCACCCCGTCAGTGAACTTCTCCATTCCTGACAAATACCGTTCCGTGCGTTGACCCCACGGATACTGGGTTGCGAACTGCTCCACCGGACGCGGAACAGACACCGACCACCCCAGCTCCGGTGTGTGTCGCAGCAAACGGATTGTGTTCGCGCACCGCTGTTCAGCATCCACCAAGTCAGCCACCAGATGCGCAACGCCCTCAACCAACTGCGTGTTGCGGTTCACCACATCCTCGTTGTTCCGCCAATGCACCAACGTCTCTGTGTACGGCCCAATAACCCGAGTGACCCGCCCCTGATGTGGTGACTTCGCCTCAACAGTCCACACCAAATCCCCATCCACAAACTGCGATAGAAACTCCACAGCCTGCCCCTGCAGATCACGCAACAACGGCACCACCCGCTCATAGGTGACCGCCAACTCACGAAGCGCATCAGCAACCGCATCACACCGGTCAGCGAACCCCCGCAACGACGCCAACGGGGCACCCAACGCACCCCACAACACCTCAGTACCCGACACCCGTAACACCGAACTCAACGGTGTCCACGCCACACTCGCATCGTCACAGCCATACCGAACCCGGATCGCCACCGTTGACAACCGCAACGCCGCAGCACGCAACGGTTCCGCATCACAATCAACCCCCGGAATCAGGCACGGAACAATCAACCCATCCGATGCCGTGACACCCTCACACTGCCCCATCACTGAGGAGTCACCCCCGCATCACGCACACCCAACCGGCGCCCCGCAGACCACACCGACACCTCAGAACCAAAAACCCTGCTCTGCTCCGCCCCAAGCCGCTCCACCATCACCGCATCTCCACCCTCAACCGCCGCCAACACCTCAACAGCCGCCACACACGCATCACCACACTCACCCAACGCAGGACCCACCACACCCGACAACTGGTCACCCACCCAACCGTCCAACGCCCGCGCAACCACACCAGATACGCCACCCGCCTCCACCACTGCAGGAAGCACATCATCACCCACCACCCCCACCACACCCGCCAACTCACGCACCTGCCCAGAGGTCGCCCGGACCACACCACGAACCGCATCACCAGACACACTCCACCCAGCCACACACACCACCCCCACACAACAGCCCGCAACAGGGCGCCGACAACACCCCGCAACCATAACCGCCCACACCCCACCACCAACACCAGCAGCCGCCAACCTGTGGAAAACCCCCACCGCGAGGACCAAAAGTCCCAACCACGCCCCCACACCCCACCGTTACGGTGGAACCACAGAGGGCCTGACGAACAGGAGAAACACTGTGACAGGCTACGCAGTCATCGACGTCGAAACCACCGGACTCAGCTCACGCAACGACCGCGTCATCGAACTCGCCGTCGTCCACACCGACACCCACGGAACCATCACCGGCCACTGGGAAACACTCATCAACCCCCAACGCAACCTCACCGCCCAACACATCCACCACATCCACGCCTCCCACATCCAACACGCCCCACTCTTCGCCGACATCGCCACCGACCTCCTCACCCTCCTCGACGGCCGCGTCCCAGTCGCCCACAACGCACCCTTCGACGCCCGATTCCTCGCCGCCGAACTCCACCGCACCGGAAAAACCCTCCACCAACAACACGACTTCCTATGCACCATGAACCTCTCCCGACGCTACCTACCCGGAGTAGGCAAACCCCTCGCCGACTGCCTAGCCGCCACCAACATCACCAACACCGGCGCCCACACCGCACTCGCCGACGCCACCGCAACCGCACAACTCCTCGCCCACTACATCCACAACAGCCCACCCACCGACTGGGAACCCCACCTCACCAAAGCCACCACCAACCGACACCACCACACACCCCCACCCCTCACCGCACGCTGGCACCCACGAGCCAACGCCACCCCCGACAACACCGCCACCATCATCCTCAACGCCCTCGACCCCGACGCATTCGACCTCACCACACCCACAGACCACACCACCTACCTCACCGCCCTCACCCGCACCATCACCACAGCCCTCACCCAAGGACACCTCACCGACAACGACACCTACGCGCTCGCAGAACTGGGCAACACCATGGGAATGTCCCGAGACACGGCGTCTGAACTGCACGAACGTCTCTACCACGAACTGGTGCAACAAATGCCAGAGCAGTCCAGAGCGATCGCGCATCTGCTTGCCGTCGGGGATTAAGGGATAGGTGCGCTGTGTACCCGAAGCCCACACGGTGGGGGCACAAAAAAGTCTGGGTACCGCCCAGGGGGTGGGCGGTACCCAGACTCAGGTCACCACGGTTATGCGAATGCGGCCGGTGATGCCGCTCAGTCAGTAACAGGGAGGGAGGATGTTACTGACCAACCGTGGCGAGATCGCGGACATCCTGCGCGGTGAGCGCGGACGAATAGATGTTGAGTTCATCCACAGCACCCGTGAATGGGGTGTCCCACCAGTTCACACCCACCCCGAAGGTGCCGTCATTTGCGGTAAACACATCAGGAAACCCGGTTCCGTCAAAAGTGCGTTCCCCATTGATATAGAGTTCTACACCTCCACCGTCAACAACGAACGCCACGTGACTCCACTGGCCGGTGGGGATCTGTGTGCCCGAGTCGGCGTCATACCATGCAGTTCCAGACCACAGCATGGTTCGCCCATTCACACCATCGTGTCCTGAGGGCACAAGAGAAACCCATGATTCGCTCGTGGCTGCGCCAAAGAACGCTGTTGTGAACTGGGTGAGTTCAGTGGGTTTCAACCACATCGCCACAGAGTATGAGTGGGAGTCAATGAGCCCATCGGGGAGCCGCACACCGTTTGTACCGTCCAATGTGAGCGCTTGACCGGACACACCGTCCGTGAACGCTGGTTCACCACCGGTTGTGTCAATGCGAGCACCCGTTGTTGTGGCTGCTTCACCTGCCCCCGTGGTGTCAGTGAGGTCACCATCGAAGCTGTAGGACGCATCGAGGGTTGCGGCAACACGTGGTGCAACAACGATCGTGTACGTCATTTTCTTGGTTTTCTTGCCGTTGGTGATCCGTGCGTAGAGTTTCGCGGTCGTCGGCTCCTCACCCACGGCTGGGCGCGTGATCTTCCCCGTTCCATCAATGACAGCGTCATTGGAGGACCACCAGGTGATGGTGGTTCCACCGGTTCCACTGGTAGGGAGGGTCAGGTTCGCGGTGACGTTCTTGGTGTTACCCAGGTCAATTGCTTTCGCAACTGCTTTCACAGCCTGAGCGCCGGTGAGGACCTCAACCTGACGCCCGGTGAGTGTGATGCCGTCCTTGGACAACGCGCTCAGACCAACGGACCACTGTTGGTATTGCGGGTCCCATATTGGGGTGAACAACCCAGTGTACGTGGTGTTGTTCACAGTGATCGTTGCGGTGTTTTTCCCTTTCAGGGACCACTTTCCGATGCGCGTTGTTGTTGGTTTTGTCACGCCTTGTTCAGTGGTGGTGACGGTCCCGTTTTTCTCTAGGCGCACTGTCTCGGATTCAATGGGGGTGGTGTTGATGCTGGTGCCCATGTTGATGAGTTGCCAATCACCGGCAATCTCGTTTTTCTTCACGCTCCCTGCTGTTTCCCCGGCGTACCGCATGGGGGACAGTACCGGCCACCCATCAGGGGTGAACCACATCTGTTGTACCCGAACTTGGTGCATTTCGCCGTTGCCTGGGAAACGGGAGTGGAAGATCAGGAACATTTTCCCGGTGTCAGGATCTTCATACCAGGTATTGTGGCCGGGAGAGATGTAACCAACCCCGGCGCCCTCACCTGGGTCGCCAAGCTCACGAGTGAAAAGGTGCGAGCCCATGAGTTTGACACCATACGGTTCAATGGATGCGTCATCAAAGAGTGGTTGAGACGGATCAGACTTGACCTGGGACATGTCGTTGCCTTGAGCGTCCACGTAGGGACCATCAGGGTTTTTGGAGCGGGCTACACGCATGTTGTACCCACCGGTGGCGTCTAATCCACCGAATGACGTGTACAGGTAGTAGTAGCCGGTGTCCTTGTTGTATTGAATGGCTGGCGCTTCGATACGTGAGTGGTTTCCACCGAGGAGGTGCTGACCGTAACCCTGGTCAGGTAGGGGCAGGCCAGTGTCTTTGTCCATTTCAAGGATGAAGATTCCACCCGAGTAGGAGCCGTACACCATCCACAGGGTGCCGTCTTCGTCGTAGAACGCGTCAGGGTCAACAGCGTTGGGGTGGATCAACGCGTCATAGATCTCGCCGGGATTTTCAGATTCCTCATCCCACATTCCCGATTTCAGCAGGATGCCTTGGTCTTTGTAGGGGCCATCCACTGTGTCTGCGATTGCTAACCCGAGTGCAGACCTGGGTGAGTCGCCTTTGCAGGCGTTGTAGTACATCGCGAATTTGCCGTTGGGTAGTTGGATGGCGTCAGAAGCCCACAAGGTATCGGACTGCGCCCACTCGAATGTTTCTTTGAGTTCGTTGTAGATGTCCTCAAAGAGGGGGTTATCGCGGTCCTGAGCCAGGTCAACTGTGTGTTGCGTCCAGTTGAGGAGATCTTGGGTGTGGGCTGATGCGCCGTGTGAACCGAACACCCAAATGTCGTCGCCGTCTGTGATAACGGACGGGTCGTGCACAGTGACGTCGGTGAACGTCGGGGTGTCGTGTGGCGTTTTCTTGGCGTGTGCGGGTAATGAAACACCCACAGCAAGGACAGTAGCAGTGAGAATCCCTGCCATCGAGGCGGCGATACCCGCCGTCTTACGTGATGGTTGCATGGTGGTCCTGTTCGTCATTGGACAGTACAGAGAGGGCGCAGGCACTCAGTGTCCTGCTTGGGCGTGGTGAACGGTTGTACCTGGGTGGGTTGTGCTGCTGGTACGCATCACCGGTGTTCGCCTTGGGTGGGGAAGCCGGGGATCGATGCCTGCGCCTGAGCCGACTCTACAACGATGTAGATTTGTTCTGCAACGATGTAAAAACGCTTGATGATGGGGAGAGGTGCCCAATGTGGGTGCCGTGTGGACTGGTTGACGCCAACTATTCTGCGCCAACCAGTCCACCACGATGGTTTTATCGTGCGGCGAGTGCGCTGATGTCCGATGCGGTGAGGGCTGTGCGCCAGACCTTCACCTCATCGATTGCTCCACTGAAGGGGGTGTCCCAGTAGTTCACTCCAAGAGCAAAGGTAGCGTTGGTTGAGGTGAACACGTTGGGGAAGCCGGTGCCGTTGTAGGCACGGCTCCCATTGACGAACACCTGTGCAGTGCCGTTATTGACGACGTAGGCAAGGTGCGTCCACTGGTTCAGTGGTGGGCTGGTTGTGGTGGGGGCGTCATACCACTGGGTACCAGACCACACCATGGCATTGCCTTGAGCTGCTGCGTTGCCACGTGGGACCAAAGAAACCCACTGTTCAGTGGATGCTGCACCAAAAAATGCTGGTGTGTGCTCGGTGAGTTGTTCGGGTTTGATCCACATGGACACGGTGTAACGGTTCCCATGGATGAGCCCTTGGGGGAGTACAACCCCGTTACTTCCGTTCAATTGGATGGCGCGTCCGTGGATTCCGGTGGTGTAGGTCGGGGCTGTGCCTGCGGTGCCGAGTCGGTTGCCAGTGGTGGTGGCTGTCGCTGATTGGCCGGACGCGTCGTTGAGGTTGCCCTCAAAAGACCAAGCCCCATCTGGTGTCGATGCGCTGCGCGCTGCGAGACTGATGTTGCGTCCCATAAGGGCTGTTCCGGTGCTGGATAGTGCGGTAAACCCGTAACTCCAGGAGTTGTATTGCGGGTCAAAAACTGGGGTGTACACGCCGTTGTATGTTGTTCCAGCGAGAGTGATGTCAGCGGTATTGCGTGAGGTGATTCGCCAACTTCCCACGCTTGTTGTTCCTGTCCCGCTGGTGATAGTTCCACCTGAGCGGAAGGTGTAGGTCGACGACTTTGTGGCAGTGGTGTTGATGTCTGTGCCGTGGTTGATCAACTGCCAGGTGCCAACGACATGTTCAGAGACTGTTCGTTCCGTTGTCTCCCCTGCATAGCGCATCGGGGACAACACCGGCCAACCATCCTTGTTGAACCACATTTGTTGCACACGCATCTGGTGCATTTCTCCGGTGTCCGGGAAACGGGAGTGGAAAATGAGGAACATTTTCCCGGTTTTTGGGTCTTGGTACCAGCTGTTGTGTCCAGGGGACACGTAACCAACCCCTGACCCGCTTCCGGGGGACCCGGATTCGCGTGTGAAAACGTGCGAGCCCATGAGCTTCACCCCGTGTGGTGCAATGCTTGCGTCATCAAACAGGGGGCGTGACGGGTTGGACTTCACCGTGGACATGACCGTTCCCTTGGCATCCACGTAGGGGCCGTTGGGGTTCTTTGACCTGGCTACACGCATGTTGTACCCACCGGTGGCGTCTAACCCGCCAAAGGACGTGTACAGGTAGTAGTAGCCGGTGTCCTTGTTGTATTGGATAGCGGGCGCTTCGATTCGTGAGTGATTTCCGCCCATGAGGTGGGTCCCGTACCCTTGGCCAGAAACAGGTTTCCCGGTAGCGGAATCCATTTTCACAATGAAGATTCCACCCGAGTAGGAGCCGTACACCATCCACAGGGTGCCGTCTTCGTCGTAGAACGCGTCAGGGTCAACAGCGTTGGGGTGGATCAACGCGTCATAGATCTCGCCGGGATTTTCAGATTCCTCATCCCACATTCCCGATTTCAGCAGGATGCCTTGGTCTTTGTAGGGGCCATCCACTGTGTCTGCGATTGCCAGGCCGAGTGCGGACCTGGGTGAGTCGCCTTTGCAGGCGTTGTAGTACATCGCGAATTTGCCGTTGGGCAATTGGATGACGTCGGATGCCCAGAGGGTGTCAGTTTCCGCCCAGTCCAGTGCTTCTTTGAGTTCGGTTCGAAGGTTGGTGAACAGCGTGTTGTTGCTGTTCTGGCTCAGGTCAACTGTGTGTTGCGTCCAGTTGAGGAGATCTTGGGTGTGGGCTGATGCGCCGTGGGATCCGAACACCCAGATGTGTGACCCAGAGGTCACAACAGAGGGGTCGTGGACGGTGACGTCCCGGAAACCTGGTGCTGGTGGTTTTTCAACTGCGGATGCGGGATGGATCAACGTTGTGAGAGCTAGTATCCCCGCTGCACAGGCGGCGAGAGCCGCCCGCCTGGTGGCTTTCATCATGGCACTCCTTTATGCTCATGGGCCTGGGGGTGGGCGCGGAGTTTCCCGCGTCCGCCAAACCTACAACGATGTAGAAGGGTGGGCAATAGGCTGCTGTGATCTGGTGTGCGGTCCCCACCCTGGAAGGTATGGGTGAGGCGGACGGTGTTACTCGCGCATCGGTAAACTACAGATGTGACCTCCACCAACCACCTCACCGTGCTGCTGTGGCGGCACGCACCCACCCCCGATAACGAGCGCGGCCGCTTGCAAGGGCGGCGCGACACCCCAACCCATCCTGCAGGACTTGAGGTGGGCCGTGCTGGGGGTGAGTTGATGCTCGGCCGGCACGGGACACCCCGTGAAATCTGGTCGTCGCCCCTGCAACGAGCGAGCGAAACCGCGCAGCTTCTCACCGATCTCTGCCGGGTGCCCTGGAGCGTTGACGAGCAGATGACCCAGCGCAGCTATGGCGTATGGGAAGGGCTAACAGTAGACCAACTTGCACAGGACTTTCCCGAGGAATTGGCCATCCGGAACGCGGGTGGCGACCCCGACATTCCCGGGTGGGAAACAGGAATCGATGTGGGGAGACGCGTGGCGGGGACGGTCACGCGCCACGTGACACGCGTCTGGGAAAACGACGACCTCCGCACCATGGTTACGTCTGGTGGGCCATTGGTGTTTGTGAGCCATGGTTCGGCCATTGCCGCTGGTGCGCGTCGGTTATTGAACCTCCCCGAACAGCCCAATATTTTGGGACATATTAACCATGCTCATTGGGTTGAACTGCGCTACCAACCTGACGGCGCCGCCGGCGTAGGGGCAGTGTGGACGTTGCAGGCCTACAACGTGGGACCGCACTAAACCAGGAACACGCCAAGGTGGTTGCCCACAGGGGAGGTGGCCCCATGGTGGGGGTGTGTGTGGTGGGGTGTGATGGGTGGCGTGAATTTTCTTTCTTTCTCTTTACGGGGTTTTCGTGTGCGGCGCGCGGCTGCGTTGGCGTCGTTGATGTTTGTCGTTTTTCTTGCTGGTGGTTGTTCCACTGAGAACGAAGGCGGTGGTGAGCAGTCGACGTCACCGACTAACCAAGAAACCAGTGCTGAACCGGAGGCTACGCCAGAGCCAGAGGGAACCCCCACTGTTGTGGAGGTTGACCCGCCAGTGAAACCGGAAGCGATGTCTTCTGATGGTGAAGGTGGGGCGGTTGCTGCCCTTGAATACTTCTTCGATGTTCTTAGCTATAGTTTTGCCACGCGTGACACGACGCTTCTCGACGACATCAGCTACGAACAGTGCTCGTTTTGTGCGAACATCAATGCTGAAATAGAAGCGATGAGTAACACCGAAGAAAACTATAGAAATGTCATTTGGAAACTCGACGAAGTGCTCTCGGTGGATGTCGACCGTGAAGTCGCCTTCACTATCAAAGGCGCTTTTACAGTAACGACGAAATTTGATGAAGAAAAAACTGATGGTGTGGTCACAACTGATGGGATATTCACGGTAGGTTACAAAAATGGAGAATGGGAACTGATTGAGGTTTCAAAACCGTGAGTTTATTTCTGACTCTATCGATTGCAGTGATGTTCCAAATTCAAGAGCCATATTCGCCGCTGCCTTCAATGAGCGATGATAAAGTGAGAATCGAGAACCGTCAAAACTGGATCGGTGAACTATTGAATGATTCTCAGGGTGGTGGTCGTGCTTCTGGTGCGTCTACGACGTATGAGCGTCGGGTTCCTGGGTGTAATGGTTATCCGAAGTTGTCGATGGGGTGTGATGGGCTGAGGAGCTTACCTGCACCTGAGTGTGAGCACGGTGAGTTTGTTTTTGACCCCGCTACTGTGTACGTGCGTAGTAGGGCAACGAATGCTTTGTTGAGTCAGCACCAAACTCGCGGGTACTGCCCTGGCGAGTCGGCTGAACCAATGAGTTCTACTCAGATTGTCTTCACCGCCGCTGATTTCCAAGAGTTACCACTGGTGGGTTCGGGTATTTCGATCGAACCAGACCACGAGGAGTACATTATTCGGTTGCCAGTCATTGTTGTGACTGATCCTTCCCCGCAAGTCCTGGAAACTGATGTATTAGGTACGCAGATCCTTGTGCGAGCGACCCCGGAAACATATACGTGGGAGTGGGGTGATAAAGGCGAACCTACCGTGACCGCGGATCCGGGAAAGTCTTATCCTGAGCACACTGTGTTCCATGAATACGTCACATTGGGGGCGTTCACAATCACGCTGACAACAACGTGGACTGGTGAATACTCGATTGATGGTGGCTCCACATGGCAACCGGTCAACGGCACAGCAGAAACAACTGATACCGCTGAACCCATCACGATAGGCGAACGCGTTCCACTGCTGACCGGCTGAACCTGAGAATTGAACGCCAGTTGAAGGCGCAAAAACCCAGGTTCCTTGTGTATAGAAGTGCAGGTTACCCGTTCGTTTGACCGGCAAGTGCGGTGTGGGCTGTTCTGCAAAACACGTTGAAGCACTATGATCAATGAGTGTCCATCTACTTAATTGACTTCGAGAACACTCATGCAGCCGGGCTCAACGGAATTACGCGTCTCTCCCCACAAGACCTGGTAGTAGTATTCCTCGGCGCCAAAGATAAAACAATACCTGTTGACTTGGTGACGCAATTAACAGGACCCAAAGTTGTGGCATCGGTGGAATGGAAGAAGGCGAATGGGAGTACGCCGAACTACCTTGATTTTCAATTAGTGAGCTACCTTGCTCTGCTTATCACCAACCCGCAGGTACACGAAAATCACTACGTTATTGTTACGAAGGACGCTGGTTTTGATTCCGCGATTGACTTTTGGGCAACTAGATTAAAAAATATTTCGTTAGAACGTCGTCCGTCAATCAGTGTTACGCAAAATACTCAAAAAACGGTGAGCGCTGCGAAGAGTGTCAAGAAAGCTCCTGTGGGCGTCAAAAAACAAGAGGCGATACCCGAGCCGCTGAAGAAAAAGGTGCGCGCGGCGGTGAAAGATTTAGGATTGAAGCCCCAGCACTTCACTGTGATTTACAACGCTATGCGTACGGCACAAACTCTTCCTGATTTTCAGTCAATCCTCGATCGAGGAATCCGTCAGCCCGATTCCGCACCAGTATTCAAAGCGCTAAGAGAGGTGTTTACCAACTACCGCACAGACGCTGTGACAATAAAGACAGGCTGACAGTATGTGAGACGCGTTCTTCATGTCACGGTGACGTGTGGTTATTGTGTGGGGCAACCCACGGGAGTCCGGCGCACCGGGCTGAGAGGAAGCTGTTGCGGCTTCGACCGTCACACCAGACCGGATCATGCCGGCAAGGAAGAGAGTGACCATGACCGTGCCTTCAGCCGCACCCGCCACAACAAACGATTCACCTCAGCAAGCTTCTCAGCAGGGGCAACGACCAGCACGCCGTGCCATCAAAGGTGCCCTCGCCGCCAATTACGTTGACCAGTTCGACATTTTTGTGCCCGTCATCGCGTTAGCGCCCGTCACCGCAACCCTGTTTGGGGCAGAGAACCTTGCCACCAGTGCAGGGCTTGTATTTGTGGCAACACTCATTGGGCGCCCCCTTGGGTCCCTCCTTTTTGGCCCCTGGGCCGACCGCCTCGGACGCACGCGCATCTCTGTGATTACCCTCGCCGGTATCGCAGCAACCACCATCGGGATCGCGGTCGTCCCACCCCACACATCCTGGGGTGTGTGGACGTTGTACACGGTCATCGCCATGCGTTTCCTTGGGGGAATCTTCCTCGGTGGCCAATACTCCGCGGCAATTCCCCTTGCCATGGAATGGACACCTCCACGTCTGCGTGGGGCTGTGTCCGGTGGCATCATGGCCATGTCCCCAACAGCGAACGCCACAATTGCGGCCCTCACCCTCACGCTGTTGACGGTCCTGCCCAAGGGCGCATACGCGGCGTGGGGGTGGCGGGTCCCGTTCATCTTGTCCGCAACGCTCGCCCTGGTCATGATGATCTACTACCTGCGTTCAGTGGTGGACGCTGCCCCTGCAGCGTTTCCTGCCACCCTGCCTGACGATGCGCCAACCACACCCAGCGCCCGCCCGGCCCCAGCTGTGCGGGCAACTGACAGACGGGCTCTTGTCGACGTGACAGTGGGGGCGCATCGGCAGGTTTTTGTCCAAGTATTCACACTCATGTCAGGGCTGTGGCTCCTGACAAACATGGCAATCCCCGTGGTCACACAACAACTATCTGCCCGAGCAGAACTCAGTTCAGTGGACGTCACACTCATCATGATGTGCGGAACAGCGGCGTCTGCGGTGACGATGCTGGCCGCTGGGCATGCCTCAACCCTCATGGGAAGGCGGAGGTTTTTCCTCACCGCAGCCGCACTCATCGCCGTCATTGCCCCCGCAACCTACCTCACAATCGGTCGTGTGGAATCTGTCGGGGCGCTCATCACCTGTGTTGTTGTGCTTCAGGTCTTCACAGTCTCCGTATACGGACCCATTGGCGCGTACCTATCTGAACGTTTCCCCCCACACGTGCGGTCCACCGGGTACGGGGTCGGGTACTCCGTGTCGATCATCCTGCCCGCACTGTACCCCTACTACCTCCCCACGGTTCAAGGGTGGGTAGGAGAACAGCAAGCAGTCGCCGGTTTCCTTGCGCTGGCAGCAGCTCTTATCGCCTGGGGGAGCGTCAGTGCACCTCGCGGTGACGGAGCTTCCCAACCCCTGCCACGACAGCCACAATAAGGAGACCGACAAGAACCCCGAACACGGCAGAGTAGAGGGTGTCGGCAACCCACGCACCCACTGCTCCGCCCCACGGTTCCACCGCGTGCGCAACATCGTGCGCGATGTCGTAAAACAGGGAGAACCCAAGGTCAGACATCGACGCTGTCAAAATGTGGCCACCCACCCACAGCATGGCGACCGTTCCAATGATGCTGAGTGCGGTAAATACCTTGGGCATCACCGCCACCAAACCGCGGCCCACTGCACCCACTGCATCTGCACGGGAACGTGCCAACACAAGCCCAATGTCATCCATTTTGACCAACACAGCGACCGCACCATACACAACAGCTGTCATCACAAGTGCCACGATGATTAAGACAATGAGGCGGTCCACAAACCCATCCACATCGACGTTGCTTAACGTGATGAGCATGATCTCCGTGGATAAAATGAGGTCAGTGCGGACAGCACCACGCACCAAGGTGTTCTCAAACTCATCCGGGTTCTCACTCGTGGTCAAAGTTTCCTTTTCCCCATGGAGATGAACCCCAAACCACCCCAACACCTTCTCCGCGCCCTCAAACGTGAGGTAGGCGCCGCCCACAATGAGGAGGATCGGCAAAATCCATGGAGCCCAGGTCGTGAAGATCATCGCGGCCGGCAAAATGATAAGGAACTTGTTACGCAATGACCCCAAGGTGATGCGTTTAATCACGTGCAACTCACGCTTTGGGGAAACGCCTTGCACATACTGCGGGGTGACAGCCGCATCGTCAATGACGACGCCAGCAGACTTCGCTGATGCTTTCATCGCGGCAGCGGACAGATCGTCCAAACTCGATGCAGCGGCACGAGCGAGGACAGCAATATCGTCAAGAAGAGCAAGAAAACCGGACGCCATGAGACAGACCTTTCTGGGGAACCGAAATAACTATAGGGCACACAAGGGGGATGAGAATCCCTGTTAACTACTGGGATGGGGTCTGATCCGCGTGGTACTAATAGAGCACGCGAGGCCATCCGTGGTGTGGACCACACGGTTCATTCGGTCTCGTCCCTACAGTGAACGACAGATCGTGAGGAGTACCCATGGGGTTCATTAAGGCATTCGCAGGCGCAATCGGAGGTGCTTTCGCTGACCAGTGGAAAGACTTCCTCACCCCACCGCAAGGGATCGCCCCCACCGCTGCTCTCTTCCCCGGGATCACCCAAGGACAAAACGCTGGGCGCGGTGCCAATGTCAAAGGCTCCAGCAACATCATCACCAACGGGTCCAAGATCGTTGTCCCCGAAGGCTTCGGGCTTCTCACGTTCCAAGACGGCCAAATCACTGGTTTTGTTGCTGAACCAGGTGGCTACGAGTGGCGCTCTGACGACATCAACTCCCAATCAATCTTCGCGGGGGACGGAATTGTCAGCCCACTGATCACCATGTCCTGGGAACGTTTCAAGTTCGGCGGACAACCGGGCAGCCAACAGCTTGCCGTGTACGTCAACCTCAAAGAAATCCCGAACAACCGGTTTGGGACGCAATCAGAAATCTACTGGGACGACGCCTACCTCGGTGCCCAGGTGGGGGCTATCACCCGAGGAACCTACACTCTGCGAATCCTCGACCCCATTTTGTTCGCCAAACAGTTCGTGCCACTGACCTACCTGCAGCCAGGCGCCAAACCATTCGACTTCTCCGACTTCGACAACGACGCTGCATCACAGCTCTTCAACGAAGTGGTGTCCTCGCTTGCGGCAGCGTTCTCCCACTACACAAACGACCCCTCCAAAGGCAACCGGATTGCCCGCATTCAGGGGGACGCGATCGGGTTCGCCCAGTCACTGTCCGCAGCAGTCGAAGAAGGATACCGCTGGTCATCAGACCGTGGTTTGACCATTGTCAAAGTGGCAATCCAAGCTATCGAATACGACGAAGACACCCGCGCGCTCCTCTCCGATGTCAAGAAAGCCGATGCGCTCGGTGGGGCTCGTGGGAACTCTTTCCTCCAACAATCTGTGGCACGCGGGATGCAAGCCGCCGGAGAAAACCCCAACGGTGGCGGTGCCGGCATGGCGTTCATGGGGATGGGAATGAACGCAGCCGGCCAGGCGCTTGGTGGCCTGCAACAACCACAAGGGCAACAACAGTCCTACCAGCAGGTGCCACCACCACCGGCACCACCCCAGCAAGCCCAGCAAGAAGCCCAGCAGCCAGCCGCATCGGCAGGTGGGGGAGATGACCTAGCGACCAAGCTTGCACAGTTGAAGAGCCTCTTCGATCAGGGGTTGATCACCCAGGAAGACTACGACGCTGCTAAGGCGAAAGCCCTGGGGCTCTGAGAGGCACACAGTGAACCAGCCCAACCAGGCGCCCGGAACCCCGTCGGACAACGAACCGACGGGGTTCGGGCAGCCCCCAGCTTACGGTCACCCAGACCACCAGATGCCGCCCATTGAGGAAACCCCGGCAACGGAGTTTCAGGACAAAACATGGGGTGACGTGCGTGAACAGTCTCGACAGGAAGCAGACACTGGGTACGCACCCGGTGAAGAACCTGCTATTGACTACGAGGAACATGACGGACCAGCAGTTATTCACACCGATTCCGCTGTTAAAGACGGATTGAACAAGTGTGAACGATGCGGGTCAACAGAAATCTCGTTGAACGTCGCCAAAGGAACGCTTCGGTGCCACTACTGCCGCCACGAGTGGCAAGAGGCCAGCGCTGTTGAGGAGTTCGACCTTGACACGCCTATCAGCGCCCTTGACGGCATCACGATCGGTTCCGGGTCTGCAGCCCTTGTCCCCGGTACTGACGAAGTTGTGAGCTTCAAGTGTTCAGCGTGCGGCGCTGAGGTGGTCATTGACACCGAACACGCCATGCAGGCGCGGTGCCACTGGTGCCGTAATACATTGTCCATGAACCAGCAGATCCCCAACGGGGCAGTTCCCGATGCGGTGCTTCCCTTCTCCCTACCTAAAGACGAGGCTGTGGGGCGGATCTCGAAGTTCGCGAACTCTCGGAAGTTCTTTGCTCACCGGAAGTTCTTGGCTGAGTTCACACCTGAGAACGTCATCGGGGTGTACTTGCCTTACCTCATCGTGGACGTGAATGCGTCAATGTCACTGCAGGGCATGGGGGAGCACAAACTACGCCAATACACGGTCGGTAGCGACGACAACAAGCGCACTGTCTATGACGCTGACGTGTACCAAGTCGCCCGTCAGTTTGACCTGTATGTGGATGACCTGACTATTGAGTCCTCATCTGACAAACTCAACATTGACACCTCACACAACACGAACAACATCATCAATACGATCATGCCGTTCGACACGAAGAACATTGTGCGGTTCGATGCGAACTACCTGTCCGGTTTTTCCTCCCAACGTCGTGACACCAATGTGGACAATGTTTCTGACATTGTTCTGCGGCAAACTCGTGACATTGGCCGCCATCAGATGCTCCCCACGCTGAGGCATTATGACCGTGGTGTGCGCTGGGAGCAGGAAGGTTTTGAGGTCAAAGGGCAGCGGTGGGTGTCCGCCTACTTGCCGGTGTGGCTGTACAGCTACTACGAAGAAAAACGCAATGGCAAGAAACTACTCCACTACATTGCTGTCAATGGGCGGACCGGTGAAACCATGGGGTCTATTCCCATCAACAACCGGCGCCTCCTGATTGCTTCAGCGATCGCGCAAGTATTCGGAACTATCGCAGCTGTGCTGTTCCTGTAGGAGGACACGATGGACACCATCCTTGCTTTAGCTGGCGTTGCCACTGTGTCAGTGAATGTTGACGGTGATGGCGGCAACTGGTTGCCGTTGCTGTTTCTTTTGTCAGGGCCGGCGTACTACTTCTTCATGTACACCCGGTATCGCAACCGCGATAAGCGGCATAACCATGAAGTAGAGACCTCTGCGGAGGTGGCGAACCTGCGATCTCACGATGCGAAAGTGAAGACTGTGAGAGGGGTTAGCAACTCACGGATCAAGGGGGACAACGCCCGATCCGTGATCGGGGCGCGCAACTAGGCCGCGACCTCGGCAGATGCGTTGAAAGGTATGACGCGAGGAGCGGGTGAAAAACATCAAGTGGGGAGAGCTACCCTGGGTAGGGGTCGCTCTCCCCATACATTTGCCCTCATAGGGGGCTGTTTTTCACCCGCTCTCGTTCTACCTTTCTAGGTATGCACACGAACCGAGCATCTTCGCCCACCAGACTTGCTGGGCTCTTTGCGCTTCTCATCGCACTCGTTGCGACACTAACCCTTGTCCCGATCACGACATCACAGGCGACCTCCTTCGATCGTGGCTACCCAAAAATGGGTTCCCAGAGCGAAGCACAAGCAGGTTTCTATGTGAAGTCCCACCGCAGCATAATCCGCACCACACTGTTCCCGGTGCAAACCAAAAAGGGAGCGAAATCTGACCTCTTCGCTTACTGCGTGGAACTGTCAGTTGGCGCCTACTACGGCATTGACCTCAACGTTGATGGCTGGAGCAAGTTCCCTGGACAAAACAACTTCGCTAAAGATGACCTGGTGAAGGAAAAGGCAGCGTGGATTGCCTACAACTCCTACCCCAACAAACCCCTTGACGAACTCATCGCGAAAACAGGTCTTTCGGGCCTAACTGCTGAGGAAGCGATCACCGCGACCCAGGCCGCGATCTGGACCCTGACAGACGGCGCACCAGCATCAAGCAATTTCGAATACAACGGGTTTATCTTGTCTAACAACAAGGCCCCGTCACGCGACCAAAAGCACCGCGTGGACTCCCTGTTCTCCTACCTTCTTGGTGAAGCAAACACCGGCCGCCCAGAAGTATTGGAACCCAACCTGTCTGTGACCGTCGGAAACGCTGAGGGCAATGCGGGCAACCGTGTGGGACCCATCGCGATCACCGCATCGGAAGACACCGTCACCGTAGTGACAGATTCTCCCTACCCACTCGTTGACGCTGACGGCAACGCCGTTGATCTCAACGCCGTGCCTGGAAACGCTGTGCTCTACGTGGACGTTCCCGCAGACGCACAACCTGGTTCCGCCAACGTGAGCGTGGAACTGACCGGGTCAAAGTTCACCGGACAACTCATTACCGGCAAATACAAGCGCACCCAGACACTGATCATCTCCGACTCCGAAAAAGTCACTGAGGCAGCAACCGGTGTTGTGACCTGGGGGGCAGGCCCAAGCCTTGCGACCTCAGCATCAAACGAAGAAACCGGTGGCAAGTTTGTTGACGGGCTTGGTCCAGCAACAATCGTTGACGTCGTGTCCTACACAGGTCTGACCTCGGGGCAGGAATACACAGTCACAGGTGAACTGATGGTCCGTGACAACGGTGAAGCGATCTCCACCGGAATCACAGCATCGCAAACCTTCACCCCTGACGCTGCAGACGGCTCCGTGACAGTCACGTTCGACATCACCGATGCTGATCTTGCTGGAAAAACCGTTGTCGCGTTTGAGGTTGTCACACAAGGCAAGAACGTTGTGGCAACACATGAAGACATCCTTGATGAGAACCAAACGGTCTATAGCCCGCTGGTCGAAACTGATGCTTACGACCTCACTGACTCTGACCAGATCCTCTCCGTTGAGGGTGGCACACTGCGTGACCGTATCGAGTACTCCGGTGTTCAAACCGGACAAACATACATCGTGCGCGGTGAAGTCATGGACAAAGACACCGGCGAAAGCACCGGCATCACTGGGGAAACCGCCTTCCAAGCTGGCGCTGAGTCAGGTGTTGTGGACGTCGACTTCGAGATCCCAGCAGACCATGCAGGTAAAACCCTCGTCGTCTTCGAACGTCTCTACGTTGTCACCGGTGACGCAGGAAACACCACAGAAGAACTCATTGCAGTGCACGAAGACATCAATGAGGAACGCCAAACGGTGACTGTCACAGGTGAGGTACCGGAGGAAACCCCAACGCCTGAAGAACCAGAGACCCCTGGTAAGGATGTTGATCTTCCCGAAACTCCAGAACCTGAGCAACCCGGAGGGGAAACCCCTGAACCTGAGCAGCCTGGTGAGGAAACACCAGCCCCTGAACAGCCAGGTGAAGAAACACCAGCACCTGAAGAGGGAGTGGGTGGCGAAATCGTGGACAACCCCGGGCTCGTCATCACTGACGACGACGTTCAGGGTGAGGTTGTGGACAACCCTGCCAACGATCAAGACACTGTTGCAGGTCCAGAACTCGCTGACACCGGGTTCAACCTCACCAGCACCGTAGTCATCGCGGCACTTGTGCTGCTGCTCCTCGGTGGCGGTCTGGTTGCCTACCAGCGCTTCTCGCGCCGGGAACTCCAAGGAGCGGAAGCAGCATCAACAGAGGCTGAATCCGAGTAACCACACACCTACCTGACACTGATCAATCACCCCACGATCGGTGGCGGGTGGAGCGGGCGACATCATTTCGTGTGACTGCGACCCGCGGACCTCAAGCAGGCGGTTCTGCTCACCTCCCCCCGAGCAGACCGCCTGTTTGTCTTCCTACAATGTGCTGACAACCCTGCTGGGGCCACCCAGCCAAGGGCCTGCCACTGAGTGACCGTGGCCAGTTTCACAAACAGGGGGTTTTATGCCCCTCGAACAGCGCATTTGACAAAAGCAACAAGAAAAAAGTATAAGTTCGCGCCGACTTCCGACCCTATGGTAGGCTCTGTTGGTTGTTGGCGCAAAGAATCTGCAAAGAACGTGCCAAGCGATGCCGCAGGCGTGAGAGGGAAAGGCTCTCGACGCATGTACGGTGACACGATGCACCCGGCGATCCCCGTGCCCCCACACAAGCGAGAACGCCGCACCGTAGGCCAAGGACCGGACCCTAGCCTGCATCGTCCTCACCCGGCGAAAGGCGAGTGCGCTCGCCCGGAAGGACTATGAGTACCAACGAGATCGTCCTCAAAGCCCAAGGGCTGTACAAGGTCTTTGGACACCGACCTGAAACAGCCGTCACTAAACTTTCCCAAGGAACAAGCCGAACCGACCTCGGTCCAGGAACAACCGCCGCAGTGATCGACGCATCGTTTGACGTCCAGCGTGGCGAAATCTTCGTGGTCATGGGCCTATCAGGGTCGGGGAAATCCACCCTTATCCGGATGCTCAACGGACTGTGGGAGCCAACGGCAGGCAACGTCACAATCCTTGGCGACTCCATCACCGGTGTCCCCGCCCGCACGTTGCGTGCTGTCCGGGAAAAGCGCATCTCCATGGTGTTCCAACAGTTCGCGCTCCTGCCACACCGTACTGTGATCGACAACGTCGCCTACGGACTAGAAATTCGCAAAATGCCTCGTGCGCAGCGTCTCGCTAAAGCGCGTGAATACGTGAACATGGTGGGCCTTGACGGCTGGGAAGACAAATACCCCCAAGAGCTTTCCGGGGGTATGCAGCAACGCGTTGGGTTGGCTCGTGCTCTTGCTGCTGACACCGATGTGCTCCTCATGGACGAAGCGTTCTCCGCCCTGGATCCACTGATCCGCCGCGAGATGCAAGAACAGCTGGTGGAATTGCAGTCCAAGCTGGGAAAAACCATCATCTTCATCACCCACGACCTCAACGAAGCGATGTTCCTTGGTGACCGCATCGCAGTCATGCGTGATGGTCGAATCGTGCAAATTGGGACTCCCGAAGAAATCTTGACTGACCCAGCCAACGACTACGTGTCTCAATTTGTTCAGGACGTCGATCGTGCCCGGGTTCTCACTGCTTCGTCGGTAGCGCAACCCCCAGCTGCGCTCATGCAACTGCCCGGTGGGCCTCGTAAGGCGCTGCGCATCATGCGTGAGCAGCAAACGTCAGCCTGTTTTGTTGTTGACCGCGCCCGCAAGCTGCACGGAGTGATGACGGACCGCGTCGCGTTAGAACTTGTGCGCAAAGGCGTCGATGACGTCTCCGGGCATTTGGCGCAGGCGTCACACACAGCACCTGATGCGCTACTTGCTGACTTGGTGACTCCTTCAGTGGAGTCTGTTTTGCCGCTAGCGGTTGTTGATGAGTCAACACGACTGGTGGGCGTGATCCCGCGTGTTGTCTTGCTGGCAGCTCTCGGTGGCGAACATGAGGCAGGGGTGAACGCTGAGCCTGTGCCTCCAGCGTTGGCGCCCTCTGTTGTTGAAGAAGCGTTGAGTGCTGAGGAGGCGGACAAATGAACGAGATGATTCGTCTTCCGTTAGGCGACTGGGTGAGCGACGGCGTTGATTGGGTTGTCGCGAATGCCTCCGCATTTTTCGGTGTGCTGCGCAGCATCTTCCTTGGTGCGTACGACGGCGTGAACTGGGTTCTTGCAACACCACCAGCGTTTGTCATTATCGGTGCCATCGTGGTGCTGGGTCTGTTGGCTCGTGGCTGGTTGTTTGCGTTACTCTCAGGTGTGGGGCTTGTCCTCATTATGGCTGTGGATCAATGGGATAACGCCATGGACACGTTTGCGTTGGTGCTCGTTGCGGCCACAATTGCGATTCTTCTTGCGGTTCCACTGGGTATTGCTGCTGCCAAAGTGCAGTGGGTGTCAATGGTGGTTCGACCGTTCATGGACTTCCTTCAAACGATGCCGGCGTTTGTGTATCTCATTCCGGCGCTGTTGCTGTTCCGTGTGGGGGTTGCCCCCGGTATTGTTGCCACCATTTTGTTTGCTATGCCACCGGGTGTTCGCCTCACAGAGCTGGGTATTCGCGGTGTCAACCGTGAAACCGTTGAAGCAGGCCAGGCGTTTGGCGCCACCCCGGGGCGCATCTTGAGGCAGATCCAATTGCCTCTTGCTATGCCGTCCATTATGGCCGGGATTAACCAGGTCATCATGTTGTCTTTGTCGATGGTTGTGATCGCTGGTCTCGTTGGGGCTGGTGGTCTTGGTGGTGACATCATTGCCGCCCTGAACCGTCTTGATACGGCACTCGGTGTGGAAGCCGGGTTGTCTGTTGTCATCCTCGCGATGGTCTTGGACCGTTTGACCGGTGCTTTTGGGCAGCGGCGAGGACTGTATGCACGGCTACGAAATGGTCGTGCTGCACATCGCAACACTCGGGCCTCCTGAGCCCTGATCGGTGCCCCGATGTGGGGTGACCGGTCCCGACAGTACCCGGAAAGCCCGGGGGCTGAGAAGAAAGGACCATGAAGATGATGAAGAAAACTGCTTCCCTTGCTGCCGTGTTGGCTGGTGGGCTTGTGCTTGCCTCCTGCTCGTCTGACGGCGGCGACACCTCGCAAGGTGACGCTGGTGAGAACAAAGACTTGAGCATTGCTGTGTTCAACGGCTGGGATGAGGGCATTGCGACCTCAGAGTTGTGGGCTGCTGTTCTCGCTGATGAGGGTTACAACGTGACCCTTGATTACGCGGATGCTGCCCCTGTGTTTGTGGGGTTGTCCACGGGTGACTATGACTTCACCACTGATGTGTGGCTGCCTGGTACCCACAAAGAGTACGTGGAAGAGTATGGTGACCAGATCGAGGATCTTGGTTCGTGGTTTGACCAGGCGAAGCTCACTATTGCTGTCAACGAAGATGCTCCGATCACCTCGCTTGCCGAGCTTGCTGACAATGCAGACGCGTTCGGAAACCAGATTGTTGGTATTGAGCCGGCTGCAGGGTTGACCTCTGCGACCGAAAACGAAGTCATCCCGACCTATGGTTTGGAAGGAATGGACTTCACGACCTCGTCGACTGTGGCGATGCTCTCTGAGTTGAAGGCTGCTACGGACGCGGGTGAGAATGTTGTGGTGACGCTGTGGGAGCCGCACTGGGCGTACTCAGCGTTCCCAGTGCGTAACCTTGAGGACCCCGAAGGCGCACTAGGCGGAGCTGAACTCATCCACTCGTATGGGCGTGATGGTTTTGCCGAGGACTTCCCGGAGGTGGCCCAATGGTTGGGTGACTTCTCCATGGACCCTGAACTGCTCTATGACTTGGAAGATTTGCTCTTCAACGAGAACGACACTGATGACTACGAGCCACTTGTGCGCCAGTGGATGGAAGAAAACCAAGAGTTTGTTGACTCCATGACTTCGTGATCTGTGTGATTGCTGTGTGCCATAGCTGATTGTGCGCACACGACGGCGGCCTACCCACTGACTGTGGGTAGGCCGCTGTGCTGTGTGCCAAGGGCCTTCGCCACGTGCGGGTGGGTGATGGTGCCACCGGTGGTGTTGATTCCTGATGCGAGGGCTGGGTTGAGGTGGGCTGCGGTGCGCCACCCGTGGGCGGCGAGTTGACTGATGTAGGGGAGGGTGGCGTTGGTGAGTGCGCGAGTTGAGGTGCGGGGGACTGCTCCGGGCATGTTGGCAACACAGTAGAAGATGCTGTTGTGCACGGTGTAGGTCGGATCATCGTGTGTGGTGGGGCGTGATGGTTCGAAGCATCCTCCTTGGTCGATGGCAACATCGACAAGGACGGATCCAGGGCGCATTGTTTCGACCATGGCGCTGGTGACGAGAGATGGGGTGGTTCCACCTGCAACGAGGACAGCCCCGATGACAAGATCGGCGTTGTCCAGGAGTGAGCTGATGCGCATGGGGGAGGATAGGGCTGTATGGATCCGACCGTGAAAGCGGTTTTCGAAGGTGCGCAGGCGGGGGAGGGACACGTCCACGACGGTGACGTCTGCTCCCATTCCTGAGGCTACTTGTGCGGCATGGGTCCCAGCGACACCTCCACCAAGAACAACGACGTGGGCGCGTGGGGTGCCAGCGATTCCGCCCATGAGGACCCCGGATCCTCCAACTGGGCGCATGAGGTGGTAGGCGCCAACTTGAACGGCTAGTCGACCAGCGATTTCGCTCATGGGGGCGAGGAGGGGGAGGGAGCCGTCGGTCTGTTGGACGGTTTCGTAGGCGATCGCTGTGACGTGATTATTCACGAGTTGGGTGGCAAGTGGTGGGGCTGCGGCAAGGTGAAGGTAGGCAAAGAGGGTGAGGTCGGGGCGTAGGTAGCGATATTCGGAGGCGACTGGTTCCTTCACTTTGACAACGAGTTCGCAACTCCATGCCTCATCAGCGGTGGTGACTATCGTTGCTCCTTGTGCACGGTACTCGTCGTCGCTAATTCCTGAGCCTGCGCCTGCTCCTGCCTGGATGAGGATTGTGTGGTTGTGGCGGACGAGTTCGGAAACTCCTTCAGGGGTGAGTGCCACTCGGTTTTCGTTGTTCTTGACTTCGGTGGGTACACCAATATGCATGCTCGGTCCTCGTGCGGTTCGGTGGGGGAGAGCCACTGCCAATTAGCCTGCGCTGCCTCGTGCGTCACGTAGCTGTTGGAGATGTATTTTTTTCATGGACATCATCGCTTGGTATGCCCCGAGGTCTTCGACGTCTTCCGGTGTTGCGGGAGGCGCGATTTGCCAGCTGACACCGAACTGATCTTGGCACCAGCCGCATTGTTCTGCTTCAGGCCTGTGTGACAGCCCGGCCCAGTAGTGGTCGATCTCTTCTTGTGTGGAGCATTCAACAAGGAGTGAGACCCCTTCGGTGAAGGTGAAGTCTTGGTCAACTCCGGCGTCCATCACACTGATCCATGACCCGTTGAGCACGGCGTCACAGTACATCAGTGATCCAGCGTCCGCTGGCCCTTGGGGGTGGGAGTAGCGGGCTATTTCGCCGAACTGTGAGTTCGGGAAGACGGACATGTAGTGCGTGATGGCTTCTTCGGCCTGGTTGACGTGGTGGGCTCCGAACATCAGGGCGGGCATGATGGTGGGGCGTGGGGGAGTGGCGGCATGTCGTGACGTGGGTGTGGTGGTGTGTGCCATCAGTTGCCAGCTGATTCCGAATCGGTCCTCTACCCAGCCGTAGTGTTCAGAGAATGGGTAGTCTCCGAGCGGCATGAGCGCTGATCCTTCGGCGACGAGGGCGTCCCACAGGGTGGTGACCAGCGTACGCGGGTCGTCACTGATTTCTGGGGTGATACTCACCATGAAGGAGAGTGAGGGGTTGGCGTGGAAGTCGGGCCCTGCGTTGATCGCGATGAATCGTGCTCCCATGATGGAGAAGTCAATGGTGAGGATTTTTCCAGCCATGTGTTCTTGGAAGTGGGGTAGGCCATGCTGTGGGTAGTGCAGTGTTTGGTGAACAGTCACTTCTGGAAACACGGTGCTGTAAAACGCGACAAGTGCTTCCGCGTCACCATTGCACCAGATGTTGGGCACGAGTGTGTGGTGTGCCATGGTTGACCCCCTTGTCCCTGTGGCTCAATGTGCGGTTGCGTGGATCGCTCCCACCGCTTGTGATTGTAATCGTGATCACATCGGTCGGCTCGTTGGGCAAACGTCCCATACCCCCCGGGGTATTAGGTGTAGTCTGAGTTTGTAGACGTACCACCACATCAAGGGGAACACCATGAAACTTGTCGTCGTCGGCGGAGTCGCCGCCGGAGCATCCATCGCAGCCCGTGCACGCAGACTCGACGAAACCGCCGAGATCATCGTCCTTGAACGCGGCCACCACATTTCGTTCGCCAACTGCGGACTGCCCTACCACATCGGCGATGTCATCACTGACCGTCAACGTCTCCTGGTTCAAACCCCCCAGTCTCTGCGCGAATCACTCAACATTGATGCCCGTACCGGACATGAGGTCATCGCCATTGACCGCGAGGCCCGCACGGTCACCGTTCGAAACATTGACGACAACACCGAATACACCGAAACCTACGACGCGCTTGCCCTCACGCCAGGGTCAGAGCCGGTACGTCCACCGCTCCCAGGAATCGACTCGCCCAACGTCATGGTCCTGCGCCGAATCGGTGATATGGACCGGATTAAACAGCGCATCGACGATGCCCTGGAAGCGCACGCAAACAAAGAACGCGGACCGGTGACAGCAGCGGTCATCGGTGCGGGCTACATCGGCCTAGAAATGGCGGAAAACTTCCACCATCGTGGTGTCACTGTCAATGTGGTGGAAGCGGCAGACCAGATCCTGCCACCCGTTGACCGCGAAATCGCCGTTCCGGTAGAAAACCATTTGCGTGCCCGTGGAATTGGCCTGCACCTGAACACCGCTGCGGCCGCATTTGTCGACCAAGAAGGGGGCAGGGTTCGGGTAGAACTGACAAACAACTCCTCACTAGAGGCGGATATCGTCATCTTGTCCGTGGGCGTGCGCCCCTCCAGTGCGCTTGCACAGGCGGCAGGCCTGGAACTCAGCCCCAAGGGTGGGGTGATCGTTGATGAGCACATGCGCACCAGTGACCCACATATTTGGGCAGCTGGCGACGTTGTGGAAACCCCTCACACAGTCCTTCCTGGCCAGTCGTTGTTCCCCTTGGCGGGGCCAGCGAACCGTCAGGGCCGAGTTGCTGCTGAGAATATCTGTGGCCGGTCCACCACCTACACCTCGACACAGGGCACGTCGATTGTCAAAGTGTTTGACATGGTGGCCGGGGGGACAGGGGCAACCGAACGACAACTCGTTGATGCGGGCGTGGCGTATCGTGCAGTGCACGTGCACCCCTCGGGTCATGCGGGGTATTACCCCGGGACCGCTGCGATGCACCTGAAAGTGTTGTTCGACCCTGAATCAGGCAAACTTCTGGGAGCGCAAGCGTCGGGGTTTGATGGTGTGGACAAGCGCTTGGATGTGCTGGCAACCGCACTTCGCCTCGGTGCAACGGTCTATGACCTAGAAGAACTCGAACTGGCGTATGCACCGCCTTTTGGGTCGGCGAAAGACCCTGTGAACATGGCCGGGTTTGTTGGCGCGAACACGATCCGCGGAGATTTGACGCTGTGGTACGCGCAGGACTTCCCGCAAGCTGTGGCTGGTGCCAAAGTCGTTGATGTGCGCACCCCAGAGGAGTTCGACCTGTGGCACATCCCTGGTGCGGTGAACGTACCCTTGGCCACACTGCGCGATGAGGTGGAGCAGTGGGATCCCACTATTCCTGTTCGCTTATATTGCGCGGTAGGGTTCCGTTCCTACCTTGCGCATCGGATTCTGGTGCAACGCGGGTTTGCCGATGTGCGCACCCTGTCCGGTGGGTCCATCACGTTCCGTGCCTGGCATGAGGTCGAAGGCGAAGGCGCTTCCCCGCAGCATGCTGAGATTTCCCATGCACCCGCGGGTGGCGATCCTGCGTTGGAGAAGATCGCAGCCGCCGTAGCTCAAGGTCCTGCGCACCACATTGACTTGGATTGCACGGGGTTGGCGTGCCCGGGGCCGATTATGTCCTTGAAGAAGACAGCGGCTTCACTGAAACCGGGTGACGAGGTGACGGTCACGGTGTCTGACCCTGGGTTTGCGCATGATGGTCCTGCGTGGGCAGGGGCAAATGGACATGAGATTCTTGACCTTACCCCGCATGGTCCTGGCTACCGCATGACGATGCGTATGGGCGGGGCTGTTGCACCGGCATCCGGTGCTGGCGTGGTGACAGACCCTCGTGAGGGGATGTCGTTTGTTGTGTTCTCCGGTGACCTTGACAAGGTGCTGGCGGCGTTCATTATTGCTAATGGTGCCCTGGCGATGGACAAACCGGTGCGCATGTTCTTCACATTCTGGGGGCTGAATGCGCTTCGTCGGGAGAACCCGCCTGCTCGTGATCGTAAGGCGCTCGACAAAATGTTTGGGGCCATGATGCCGTCTGGTCCTGATGCGTTGAAGCTGTCCACGATGAACATGGCAGGTGCGGGAACTGCCATGATCAAAAAGGTGATGAAGGATCACTCAGTGTCGAGCTTGCCGGAGTTGATGAGCGCAGCTATTGAGGGGGGCGCGGAGATCACGGCGTGCACCATGACCATGGATTTGTTGGGGATCGCGGAAAGCGACCTGATTGACGGGGTCCAGCTTGGTGGTGTGGCCACCTTTATTGCCGCGGCAGAGAAGTCTGGGTCCACGTTGTTCATCTAGTGACGCGGTGAGGAAAGGTCGTGCCCTGAGGCCCACCGGTGTGGTGGGACTCAGGGCACAACAATGTCCAGTCCTGTTGCGGTGGCGGCTTCGGTGACACTCCCTGCGTTGATGACGGAGTCAAACCCCGCGTCATCCATGAGAGCTGCAGCTTGGCCGGCCCGGTTCCCGGAGCGGCAGTACAGGACGTAATCTGCGTCGGGGTCAAGGTCTGGAAGGGCTTGGGTGAAGTCTCCGCCGGTGAAGTCGAGGAGTTCTGCGCCGTCGAGGTGGCCTTCGTTCCATTCTTGTTCGGTGCGCACGTCCAGGATGACGGTGGTGTCTGTGATCTCGATGCTGGGTGTGGTGGTGTTTGATGATTGTGGGGTGGATGAGGATGAACAGCCGGTGAGGGCGATCATCGATGCGGTGGCAAGGGCGGCAAGTGCGGTCATGCGGGTGGTTGCTTGGGTGGTGCGCGCGGTGGTGGTCGTGCGGGCGAGGTGAGAGCGCATGGGGTGCCTTTCGTGAGGAAGCGAACCCCATGAATATACCCCATGGGGTATATGGTTTGTCGAGAGGGGGCCGAAGGGTGAGGCGAACACGTCGCCCCACCCGTTCATGTCACTACTGAGTCAAAGCGATCTCTACAGTTTCTGTCCCCCAGAAACCTGTTTGTGCTTCGATTCGATTGTCGTGTGCAGTTGCGATGTCCTTCGACACATCAAAGACAACGTTCCCCGCCATGGTGACATCAGGGTTGATGTTCTCCAAGAAAAATGAACTATTGCCGCTGTCATCGCTATTCGCCGTCATCGAAGCCATCGAATCAGCGTCATAGGACTTATCCCCGTTTTTCAACGTGAAGAAAGAATCATCAATCATGACAGCTTCATTGCCATTGTTCGTCACCTCAACAGACACAATGAGATACATGCCCTTGGCCTTTTCTTCCAGGAAGGAACTGCCCACAGACGCCGCGGTGTCCACGCCTGTGACTGTGTAAGACATGTCGCCTGCTGTGGCCACATCACCGATGACAAAGCCTTGTGGTCCCTCAACAGAAGGATCACTGGCCTTAGACTCGCCTGCATCACCGCCACCCTCATCAGTTGCTCCAGCCGTGACTCCCGTTGCGTCCTGAGCAGCCTCAGCACCCGGAGAGGTTTCCCCACCACTGACGGCCACCACACCGATGAACAACGCCAACACAGCAAGACACCCGGTGAGCACCTTGTGACGTGCACACCAGTTTTTCTTCTGCTCCACAACCGGCGCTTGTGGAACTCCAGGTGGGACAAACCCAGGCTGGTGCTGTGAATCAGAGGCATGAGGAGGAACAGGTGACGTCATGACAAGTCCTTTCTACGTCGAATTGGTAACACCACAACCATCGCTGACCAGCCTTGTCACCACTTCCCCCACATGGGTCAAGCCCGTCACCCGAATGGGGGAGGCGCGCCGTGGCCCCCACCCGGTAATCTGCTGACATGTCCCACCCCCGGCAACCCAACCCGTACTCCGCCATCGATAGCGGTGATGGGACACAACCACCCCACACCCAACCAGGAGTAACACAAAGGCCACACACCACAGCGCCAGCAACTGGCGCATCGACAATTCGGCGTATCTTGTCCGTGCTTGGCACCATCAATGCAGTAGTCTTGGTCGGTTTCCTCTCCCTTTCCTACGCCGCCTTTACCGTCCAAGGGCAGGACCTGTCCACCGCGCAGGTGCTCTGGTCCTTAGGTGCATTTCCCGCAGCTCTGGCAGCAGGAATCACCATGGTCTGGCGACGCACCCACCCCACCGCGATCTTCACCACCAACGCCATCCTCGCGTTCCCCTTCCTGCTCGGACCGTTCGGCACCCTGACCGCACTCAACTGGCTCATCGCCCGAGCGCCCCGCAACCACGCCATCCTTGGGGTATCAACCGCCATCATTGTGACGGCACTTGGAGTCTGGCAAGAAGCCAGACTCCCCGACGCCCACGCCATGTGGACCACAACAGACGCCGTCACCGGTACAACCAGCAGGCTCCCCCTCACCGCCCACATCATTATCGCTACCCTCGCCTACGCGCTCGCGGTCGGGATCGGACTGATCCGCAGGTATGCGCACAGCGCCAACCAGGCGCGCACCCAAGCGCACCAGGTTGCCACTGCAACCCACGAATTCCTCACGACAGCAACCACACAACTAGCCCACGTGCAACACACTGTGGCTCAACAAGGTGAAGAAGCGAAGGAACTCCGCACCCAACTTTCCCGGCAGCAAGAACGCGAACAAATCGCCCGCGAAATGCACGACACGGTCGCCCACCAACTGTCCTTAGTGTCCTTGCAAGCCTCTGTGCTCGAAATGAGCAGCAAGGACCCCACCGTGCCTGACAGTGCCAGGGCGATGCGAGAAACAGTGCACCGTGCCTTGGATGACATGCGTGGCCTCATCACCTCCCTGCGAGACTCCAGCGACGGCGGATACACCGGGGTGAACCCCACAGCTCACGACATCAGCACCCTCATTGACGACGCCAAAGAACGAGGGGCGAATATCACCGAACACCTTGCCCTCGACCACAGTGACAGTCTGCCACCACCAGTCGCGAAAGCGATGTTCCGCATCGTTCAAGAAGGCATCACCAACGCGATCCGCTACTCGGATGGGTCACCCATTGATGTACGCATTATTGCCGCCCCTGTGATTGGTGTGCACATATCAATCACCAACGAAATATCACAGGCCGCTCAACACCGACTTGCTGTGACCAGCTCACACACCGGAATCCCCGGGATGCGCGAACGTGCAGACTCTGTCGGTGGGAAACTCGACAGTCGCAACATCGGAGGTGCCTGGTTTCTCACCGCAACCCTCCCTTGGCCAAGCAAGGACAACGCATGACTACCGAAGCTCACAACACGCCAATTCGGGTCATGATCGTTGATGATGACGCACTTGTGCGCACGCTACTCACCCAAATCCTCACCATGTCAGACATGCATGTGGTCGCAGAAGCACATGACGGTGACCAGGTAATAGGCATGGTTCACGCCCATCACCCTGCGGTGATCCTCATGGACCTACGGATGGCACGCATGAGTGGTATCGAATCGATCACGCAAGTGACAGCACTCACCAACCCGCCAGGAGTCATTGCGATGACATCATTCGACACAGAATCAGCAATCCTGGACGCTATTGATGCTGGTGCACGTGGGTTTGTTGCCAAGGACTCAGGGCCCCAGGAACTTGCGACCGCAGTTCGGAACGTCGCTGCAGGGGAAGGGGCTTTATCACGCCGCGCAGCCCGGGTCGTGGTGGAACGATTGCGGGCAGCTGAAACTCGCCCTGCACAACAGTTCGCACAGTCACTACTGGCCAGCTTAACTGACCGCGAACGTGAGATCACGGCACTGGTTGCAGAAGGTTTTTCCACCGCTGAGATCGCTACTCGTCTCTACTTGGGGGAAGCAACCGTGAAGACACACCTGAAAAGTGCGATGAACAAAACGGGAACAGATAACCGGACCCGGTTAGCGGTCCTTGCTGCGAAAGCAGGGCTTGCTGATGGCCACTAGACCTCAGCAAGCCCTGTGTGCAGGCACGCAGTGACACCGACGTGACCACGACCAACGAGGTGGTGGCACCCCGGTGCCACCTAGGCCCCACTGATGAGTCGGTACAACATCTGATGGAGCGTGGTGTCTCCGGTGATTTCTGGATGAAATGTTGCGGCGATCTGGTGATCTTGTTGAACAGCGACAGGTGTGTTGCCATGCTCCGCGATCACCCGGGCTGCGGGACCAACCTCACTGATCACAGGAGCTCGAATAAACGCCGCATCGATAGTTGCATGATCGTGCTCGGGCATCGTGACAGGCGCCTCAAATGAGGCAAGTTGGTTGCCATAGGCGTTGCGTTGCGCAGTGATATCTAAAGTGGCAAGTCGATCAAATCCATTTAACGCGCCCGCGTCCGTGACGCGGTCCGCAAGAAGAATCAACCCCGCACACGTACCAAGGACAGGCAGCCCAGCGATCACTCGTTCACGAAGGACGGGAAACAGACCTAACGGGGCAGCGATACGCGCCATGGCAGTGGATTCGCCGCCAGGGATAATGATGCCAGCTAACCCGTCGATCTGATCGGCTCGCCGCACCAACACCGTGCGGGCCCCAAGACTGGTCATGATGTCGCTGTGCTCGCTCACCGCCCCCTGCAAAGCGAGCACACCAACGGTTGGTGCAGAGTTCACCAGCCGCGCTCCGCGAGACGGTGTGGTGCCGGAACATCAGCAACGTTAATGCCCACCATCGCTTCGCCAAGGCCGCGTGACACCCGTGCGATTTCTGCTGGGTCGTTGTAGTGGGTGGTGGCGTGCACAATTGCTTTGGCACGTGCGGCAGGATCGCCGGATTTGAAGATGCCGGATCCAACAAACACGCCGTCCGCACCCATCTGCATCATCATGGCCGCGTCTGCCGGTGTTGCTACACCACCAGCAACAAACAGAACAACGGGGAGGCGGCCAGCTTTCGCGACCTCGACAACCAAGTCGTAAGGTGCTTGAAGCTCTTTAGCTGCGACAAACAGTTCGTCGGACGGGAGCGCCGCGAGTTGCGCGATTTCCGTGGTGATCGTACGGATGTGTTTCATAGCTTCGGACACATCACCAGTGCCAGCTTCACCCTTGGAACGGATCATGGCAGCGCCTTCTGTGATCCGGCGCAGTGCTTCACCAAGGTTGGTGGCTCCACAAACAAACGGAACAGAGAAGTCACGTTTGTTGATGTGGTGGACGTAGTCGGCGGGGGAGAGGACCTCAGACTCATCAATGTAGTCAACTCCCAGCTCTTGGAGGACTTGAGCTTCAACAAAGTGACCAATTCGGGCTTTCGCCATGACCGGGATGGACACCGCGTTAATAATGCCATCAATGAGGTCGGGGTCGGACATGCGGGCCACGCCACCTTGGGCGCGAATGTCGGCGGGGACTCGTTCGAGTGCCATGACGGCGACTGCGCCTGCGTCTTCAGCGATTTTTGCTTGTTCTGCAGTGACAACGTCCATAATGACCCCGCCTTTGAGCATGCGGGCAAGTCCTGTGTTGACCCGGGTTGCAGGGGCGGGGGACGTGGTGGTGTCGGTTGACATGGTTCTCCTCGTTCAGGTGACGATTTGCGGTGTGCTGTTGCCAAGCATGACCCACCAGGCTGGTCCAGTGGAAGATCCAGTTATGATGAGTTTGACTAGACCAGTTCCGCGGAGTGGGAGGCAACGTGCGAGGCAGAGACATCCCGATCGCCCTTGACCGTGATTCCCACATCCCCCTGGCCGCCCACCTTGCAACCCAAATCCGTACCCTCATCACCTCCGGTGCGCTTGCCCCCGGGGACGCCATCCCCTCCACGCGCACACTCGCCGCCCAACTCACCGTGTCGCGAGGCACAGTGGTTGCGGCCTACGACCAACTCATCGCCGAAGGGTTCCTACTCACCCGTCCGCGAGGGGCAACCACAGTCCACCCCGGGGCGGGCGCACTCAACGCACCCCACCCCTCAACACAGCCATCCTCGCCCTCCAGCACGCCAGCTGACCACAACAGCGAAACCTCACCCGTGCATCGGCAAGCGCAAAGCCCACTGACCGACCCTGCATGGCGTGAAGCGTGGCGTAAAGCCGCCTCACAGCCACTTCACCCAGGCGACAACCCCATCCCTGGGGTGTCGCGTCTGCGAGACGCGGTTGCTGACCATCTACGCCACGTACGACTCATGCCCGTCAACCCCGCTGACGTCCTCATCACCGCTGGTGCTCGCGAAGGGTTGCTTCTCACCATCCTTGCCGCAGACCTGAAGACCATCGCGGTTGAGTCTCCGGGGTATCCCGGTCTGCACCGAGTCATCGATAGGCTCGGTGTCACCACATGTGGGGCCCGCGTTGACGCACACGGTGTCATCCCTGAGGAACTTCCCACCCAAGTTGATGCAGTTCTTCTCACGCCAAACCACCTCTACCCAGCGGGCGGATCCATGCCCGCATCTCGACGGCGTGACGTGCTCCACCATGCAGCCCAAGGTGGTGCTCTCGTCCTTGAAGATGACCTTGACGCCGATTACCGGCATGTCGGCCCCATGATCCCTACCTTGTGGAGCGCAGCCCCCGACCAGGTGGTTCACGTGGGCACGTTTCGACATGTCCTGAGTGAACACGTACGGCTGGGGTATGTCATTGCGCCACCCCACCTGCATGATGCGGTCAAACAGGTGCAACGTGATCTGGGTTTGGGAGCATCGGCGATTGCTCAGTACGCTGTCGCGCAGTTCCTTGCCAGCGGTGGATTGCGTCGTCGTATTGCCCGGCGCCGCCGCGAACTTGTCCGGCGGCGAACCCGCATTATCGATGCGGTGGAACACTGTCCTGCCTGGTCAGTTGAGGTGCGTTCCGGGGGGCATGCACTGGTGCGTGGAATGGACCAGGACGGCGCTGAGCGACTGATCCAGGGCGGGGAACGAGTTGGTATCCCCGTGATGGACGTTGCCGCCTACTGGGGGAACGCGGACGCTGATAGTGGGCTGGTGATTTCCTATGCCTATGGTGATGAGCAGGCGTGGGATGAACTCGTGAGACTGTTGCATCATTGCGGTGTCGGCGCAGCCTAGCTCGGGACTAAAGGCCCGTTTAGGTTCGCCTAACCTCACATACTTTGGGCTTATGCTTCTTGCGGATTGCCCACGCGGCACCATCGCCCACATACGCGCTGTCACCGCCGCGCCCGCACACCGCCAACGACTCGCTGACATGGGACTCTACCCGGGCCAACACATCAGCGTTTTGCACGACGCACCCTTCGGCACACGCATCATTGTGGTGCACCGCCAACGCATCGCCATCGATCGCGACACCACCTGTCACATCTCTGTCGACCTCACGCAGAAAGACCCGTCATGATTCTGCTGCTCGGCCACCCCAACGTGGGGAAATCCACCCTCTTCAACGCACTGACCGGGTCCCGACAAAAAACCATGAACGCCCCACGCACCACCGTCACCATGGAACGCGGAACCTGGACAATAGGCGACCGCCACACACTCGAGATTGTTGACCTGCCAGGAACCTACTCCTTGGCAGCCCAATCACCCGACGAAGAAGTTGCCGCCGCCGAAGTCGACGCACTCGTGCAACGGGCAGGACACGACGACCTTGTCATTGTTGTTCTCGACGCCACCGCACTTGCCTCATCGCTCTACATGCTTCGTCAAGTTCAACGCCGCGGTGTGCGCGTTGTAGCTGCCCTGACCCTTGCAGACGTTGCCGCTGATCGTGGCTCCACAGTGGACACCGACCGCCTTTCAGTCCTCATCGACGCGCCCGTGGTTGTCCTCAATCCGCGACTCCGCCACGGCACAAACGACCTGCGAGACGCGGTCAGTGCAGCCCTTGCAGAACCTCACCCGGTCGCGCTAGCACAACACGAGGACAGCGCTGACACCTTCGACTGGGTAGCCCGCGTCATCCACGAGGTCGAAACCGCACGTGACCACGCACCAACCCGCAGCGACCTCATTGACTCGGTGCTGCTCCGCCCCTGGGTCGGTATCCCCGTGTTCCTCGCGGTCCTGTGGGCGACCTTCCAACTGACCACAACCATCGCAGGCCCCATCCAAGACCTCTTCGAGTCGGTGATCACAGGCCCCGTGACCTCGATGATCCTGGCAGCAACCGGCACGCTGACCGCCCCAGCATGGGTTGACTCACTCCTCGTTGATGGGCTTCTCGCCGGGGTAGGAACCGTGGTGAGCTTCCTGCCCCTCATGGTCATCATCTTTGTCCTCATCTACCTGCTAGAAGACTCCGGCTACCTCGCCAGAGTTGCCGTCATGGGTAACCACGCGATGCAGAAAATCGGCCTCGACGGCCGGTCGATCTTGCCCTTAGTGATTGGCTTTGGCTGTAACGTTCCCGCCCTCAGCGCCACCAAAACAATTCCCGATGCGCGCCACCGGCTCCTCACCGGCTTGCTGATCCCGTTCTCTTCCTGTACCGCACGCCTTGTGATTTACCTGTTCCTCGCCTCCGCGTTCTTCCCCGGCCACGCCGGACTAGTGGTGTTAGGCATGTACATTGCCTCAGCACTTGTCATCATTGGTGGTGCGCTACTTCTGTCCCGAACCGCATTTCGATCCGGCTCACATCAACCACTCCTCCTCGTGTTGCCGGCTTACCAAACACCCCGGATCGCCCCCTTGGCACACGCCGTTCTCCTGCGGTGTAAAGCCTTCATCCAACGCGCCGGTGTGGTGATCTTGTCTCTGTCCCTTGGCGTGTGGGTCCTGATAGCGATCCCCGCACACAGCGGTTACGCCGTCGGTGACCCCGACCTGCCAGCCCACGAGTCACTATTTGGCGTTGCCTCCACCCAGATCGCCACCGTGTTCGCCCCAGCCGGATTCGACGATTGGCATGCTGGAGCAGCCCTCATCACCGGGTTCGTTGCCAAAGAAGCGGTCGTGGGAACATTCGCCACCACCTATGGGCTCGAAGAACCCGACAACCCCGCTGACGCTGGGGACCTCGGTGCCCGCCTACGGACAACGTTTGACCAATCATCGGGGGGACACCCTGAAGCTGCAGCACTCGCGTTCATGGTGTTCTGCCTGGTTTACACACCGTGCCTGGTCACAGTTGCGGAACAGCGGCGCCTCTTCGGTGGGCGGATCACCACCGTGGCCGTGGTGGCCTCAATGATCGTGGCTTGGCTCTTAGCGGTCGTGGTCTTTCAGGTTGGTCGGCTGCTATGAGCGTGTCACAGGCGGTGCTTGGCGCACTGCGCGATGGCGTGAGCGTGCCCGATATTGCCCGGCAGCTCTCGCTCCCACCTGACTTTGTTCACCTCATCAGCCGGGAGTGCGCAGCATCAGTTCCCAGTGAGGTGACGTGTTCCCCGGTGTCGTGCCGCGGCTGCTTCTTTTCACGCGAGTGCGAGAAGAAACCCGCCGTAGCAGGCTAAACCACCCCACGCGAAACCCTGGCTCAATACTGATGGTCCACGCACCGTCCTCGAGAGAGCGCCAACGAGCGCTACGCCAGCGACCCACGGTCGGTGTGCCTCAATCCACTGGGCTGCAGCTGACGAAGCTCGTTGCGGTTGGTTTTCCATGCGACCTCCTCACCTGGTTCCATCTTCGCTATTCCCCGAGGAAACACGAGAACCCCCAAGCGGGTGAAAAGTCACGATCCGGCCACGAATTCATCCAGCGGTGGCAAAGGTTACCTGCGTGAAACATGATGGTGCACAACCTGACATGAGGTGCAGGTCACAATAGGGCAACGTCGCCAGACATCTGTGAGGAGCACGATGGCCACCCCGTCACCCAAGACACCTATCCCAAACAACCACGCCCACCCGCTGGTCGAACTCACGGCAGTGAACAAACATTTTGGTGCTCTTCATGTGCTCAAAGACATCAACCTCACCGTAGACAAAGGCGAAGTCCTTGTCGTTATTGGCCCCTCCGGGTCAGGGAAATCCACCCTGTGTCGCACCATCAACCGACTCGAACCCATTGACTCCGGAAGCATCACACTCGACGGCACCACACTCCCAGAAGAAGGCAAGGCTCTCGCCAAACTCCGCGCTGACGTTGGCATGGTTTTCCAGTCCTTCAACCTCTTCGCGCACAAATCGATCCTCGATAACGTGACACTTGGCCCCATCAAAGTCCGTGGTCTGAAACCTGCAGAAGCAAAAAAGCAGGCCATGGACTTGCTCGAACGTGTTGGCGTGGCCAACCAGGCAACGAAACTGCCTGCGCAACTATCCGGTGGGCAACAACAACGTGTCGCTATCGCTCGTGCCCTTGCGATGCGCCCCAAAGTCCTCCTCTTCGATGAACCAACCTCCGCTCTCGACCCCGAGATGGTCAACGAAGTCCTCGACGTCATGATCGCCCTCGCCAAAGAAGGAATGACCATGGTGGTTGTCACCCACGAAATGGGTTTTGCCCGCCGGGCCGCCGACCGAGTGGTGTTCATGTCTGACGGAGAAATCATCGAACAAGCAACACCCGACAACTTCTTCGACCACCCCAAAACCGACAGAGCAAAGGACTTTCTCGGGAAGATTCTCACCCACTAAACCGCTACCGTCCACCCCACCCGACAGGGCACCACGGTGCCACACCCGCACAGCCCACCACAAAGGAGACACACATGAGAACCACCACCCACCGCGCCCTGGCACTTGCTGCCACATCGGCACTTGTGCTGGCAGGATGCAGCTCAGACGGCGACTCCGACAACGACGGTTCCGGTGACACTCTCACCATCGGAATCAAGTTCGACCAACCAGGACTCGGGTTCAAAGATGGCGAAGAATACACCGGGTTCGACGTGGATGTGGCCCGCTATGTTGCTGACAAACTTGGGTACGCCGAGGAAGATGTCGAGTTTGTTGAAGCGATCTCAGCAAACCGCGAAACCATGCTTGAAGGCGACCAAGTCGACATGATTTTCGCGACCTACTCGATCACCGAAGAGCGTGATGAAGTCGTGGACTTTGCGGGACCTTACTTTGTGGCCGGCCAAGACCTTCTTGTGCGTGCCGACGAAACCGACATCACCGGTCCTGACACCCTCGAAGGAAAGAACCTCTGCTCGGTCTCCGGGTCCACCTCAGCGCAGCGAGTCAAAGACACCTACGACCAGGGAACCGGGATCAACCTGGTCGAACAACCCGGCTACTCAGAATGTCTTTCCTTGCTGACCTCAGGGCAAGTTGACGCAGTGACCACAGATGACATCATCCTCGCCGGTCTCGCCGCAGAAGAAGGCTCAGGCGCCATGAAGGTCGTGGGGAACCCCTTCTCTGAGGAACGCTATGGGGTGGGCATCCCCGAAGGGTCCGACCAATGCCAAGCCATCAACGACGCCCTCACTGACATGTTCGAGGACGGAAGCTGGCAAGAAGCACTCGATGCAGCAACAACTGGAACCGGGTTCACACCGAACGCGGAGCTGAATCCGCCCACACTTGTTGAGTGCAAGTAACGCTCTGACGTCGTGGGGCGGTCCACGCCCCACGACGTGGATGGCCGCCACCTGGAAAGGACCCCACCTCGATGGCAGATTTTCTTGACGTCATCACGACCTACAACATACCCGCCGCATACTGGGTCAACCTCAAACTTGCATTCTTCTCTACCGTTATTGCATTAACGCTTGGTTTAGTTCTTGCCATGATGCGTATTTCTCCGATTCCTTCACTGCGCGCTTTGGGGGCGTCCTACGTGACGCTTATGCGAAATACCCCACTCACTGTCATCATGGTGTTCGCGGTTTTGGTGTTGTGGCCAATTTTTGGTGTGAATTTCTCGCAGAACTTTGCGCAGAATTTCTTTTGGCTCGCGGTGTTGTCGCTGTCGGTGTACCACGCGTCATTTTTCTGTGAAGCAATCCGATCTGGGGTCAACACGGTGCCGGTTGGTCAAGCAGAGGCAGCACGAGCGATCGGGCTATCTTTCCTCCCTGCAGCACGGCTAGTCATTATGCCACAAGCGTTTCGTGGTGCTATCGCTCCGTTAGGGAATACGATTATTGCGTTAATCAAAAATACGACCGTTGCTGCGGCAGCGTCAGTGGCAGAGATCTCGATTCTCATGCGGGAAATGATTGAAAATAACGGGAACTACGTGATCCCTATCTTCCTCACTATTGCTGTGGGATTCGTGGTCATTGTTATCCCGGTGGGGATGGCGACCACATACTTGTCACAAAAATTGGCGGTGTCACGATGAGTTCTTCTTCTGTACTTTTTGATGCCCCTGGCCCCAAAGCCCGTGCACGCATTGTGGCTGCGAACATTGTGGGTGCCCTCTTGGCGGTGGCTCTCCTTGTGTGGATGGGAATCCAACTTCATAATGCTGGACAGTTGCGTGGAGAACTGTGGGCGCCACTTGTGGAAGCTTCCGCCTGGCAAAATTTCCTCATCCCCGGGCTGATCAATACCCTGGTCGCCGCGGCCTTGTCCATTGCTGCGGCGACGGTCCTTGGAACGTTATTTGGGGTGGGAAGGCTGGCAAATTCAGTGGTTGTGCGGTGGACGTGCGGGATTATCGTCGAGTTTTTTCGGGCAGTGCCAGTTCTCATCATGATGGTTGCTGGGTGGGTGTTGTTTTCCCGTGTCGATGCGATCCCACGTAGCGATGCGCCGCTCGTAGCAGTTGTTGTTGCACTGACGCTGTATAACGGGGCGGTCATTGCCGAACTTGTTCGTTCGGGAGTCCACGGGTTACCTAGTGGTCAGCGTGAAGCGGCGTTGGCGGTGGGGATGACTCGTGGTCAATCGATCCGTTCCGTGGAGCTCCCGCAAGCCCTTTTGGCAATGCTCCCCTCATTGGTGAGTCAGTTTGTGGTGATTTTAAAAGATTCTGCGTTAGGGCAGATTGTGACGTATCCCGAACTGTTGCGTCAAGCACGTTTGCTCGGATCGCGCTCTCCGATGCCGATTTTGCAGGTCATGCTCTTAGCAGCTGTCCTTTTTGTTCTTATCAACTACGCATTGTCCAAGTGTGCTGAACTGGCCGCATCGCGTGTGTCGTCCCGTACCTCAGGCAAAACCCGGGTGCCGCACGGCTCTACGCTGCAAGTTGAGGTTGCTGCTGCGCACATCACCACTCGTCGGCCACCTGATTTGCGTGACCGACCAGAGCAAAACCCCACTAACCCTGACTAGTGTTCCTCGTGGCGACTGCGTGGAAGCAGGACAGGGGAGACGGGACGGTCATGGTGGCAACTGAGGTGCTGGTGCCTGGGAGTGCTGGGCTTGAGATCACAGTGGTGACCGTGGTGTTGCTTGCGGTTGCCGGGTTCGCGGCTGGCTGGGTTGATGCGGTTGTTGGCGGTGGGGGCCTCATTCAGCTTCCGGCGTTGCTCCTTGTTCCAGGAATCAGTCCTGTGCAGGCGCTGGCGACGAACAAAGTTGGCTCGATCATGGGGACTACTGTGTCGGCAACAACGTATTATCGGGCTGTTCACCCTGATATGCGCACCGCTTTGCCTATGGCACTGACCGCGCTGATTGCGGCGATCGGTGGGGCACGAACAGCGGTGTTACTGCCTGCCGATGCGCTGAAACCGATCGTTGTTGTTGTGCTGATTGGTGTGGCTGTATACACGATGATCCGCCCTCAGTTAGGGGCTTATGACAATCTGCGGTGGTCTGGACACCGCCACACTGTGACCGCGATGCTATGGGGGATGGTCATTGGGTTTTACGATGGCATTCTTGGGCCGGGTACCGGAAGTTTTCTGGTTATTGCTCTCGTGGCGGGGCTTGGTTATTCGTTTTTACCGGCCACCGCGATCACGAAAATTGTGAACTTGGCAACCAATGCCGGTGCGTTAATGCTCTTTATCCCGACTGGCGCTGTGGTGTGGACGCTGGGTTTGGTGATTGGGGTCACGAATATTTGCGGGGCTTATGTGGGTGCCCGGATGGCGGTTGCGAGAGGATCCCGTTTTGTTCGGATCGCGTTTCTTTGTGTGGTCGGCGCGCTCATCCTCACACTGGGGTGGGACGTCCTGACTGAATGATATGGCTGTGGGCCCACCCTTTTCTCCGGGTGGGCCCACAGGTGTGTCGCCTTACACCGTGCAGTGGCAACGGAAGTGGTTACTCGTTGTCGCCACCGGTGTCGAGGGTCGCATCGACTTTTTCACCATCAGCTTGGTTGGCGGCATCAGGCCACACCCAGTTGCGAACTTCGGGGAGGTCTTGTCCGTGTTCGCGGGTGTATGCACGGGCACGAATCCGTTCGTCTTCCATCTTTTGACGAAGCCCAGCGTACTTCTGACCCAATCCTTTGACCCGGTCAATGACATCGATGACCAGGTGGAACCGGTCCAAGTCGTTGAGCATGACCATGTCGAATGGTGTGGTCGTGGTGCCTTCTTCCTTGTAGCCGCGCACGTGAATGTTCTCGTGGCCGTTACGCCGGTAGGTAAGGCGGTGAATAAGCCATGGGTATCCGTGGTATGCAAAAATCACTGGCTTGTTGCGGGTGAAGATCGTGTCAAAGTCACGGTCAGTCAACCCGTGTGGGTGCTCGTTTTCGTCCTGCAACCGCATGAGGTCAACGACGTTGACCACACGGACCTTCAGGTCGGGCAGTTCGCGGCGCAAAATGTCTGCTGCTGCAAGGACCTCAAGGGTGGGCACGTCACCAGCTGCGGCAAGCACGACATCAGGGTCTTGCCCCGGTGTTTCGGTGCCGGCCCATTCCCAAATGCCTAACCCGCGTTCGCAGTGTGCTTTGGCTTCGTCCATGGAGAGGAAGTTTGGTGCTGGTTGTTTTCCAGCTACCACAACGTTGACGTACTGACGCGACTTGAGGCAGTGCTCGTATGTGGAGAGCAAAGTGTTGGCGTCAGCGGGAAGGTACACCCGCACGACCTCAGCCTTTTTGTTCACCACGTGGTCAATGAACCCGGGGTCTTGGTGGGAGAACCCGTTGTGGTCTTGGCGCCACACGTGTGAGGACAACAAGTAGTTCAGTGACGGGATGGGTTGGCGCCACGGAATGTGGTTGGTGACCTTCAACCATTTGGCGTGCTGGTTGAACATGGAATCCACGATGTGAATGAACGCTTCGTAGGAGGTCATCAGCCCGTGACGGCCGGTGAGGAGGTAGCCTTCCAACCATCCTTGGCACTGGTGTTCGGACAGCATCTCGACAACGCGTCCTTTGCGGGCCATGTGTTCGTCGGTGTCACCGTCAAAGAACTCAGCGTTCCATTGTTTGTCGGTGACATCGTAAACGCCTTGGAGCCGGTTGGACGCGGTCTCATCGGGGCCAAAGATCCGGAAGTTATCTGGGTTTCTACGGATCACTTCGGTGAGGTAGGACCCCAGCACACGGGGTGCTTCTGAGATGGTTGACCCTGGTGTGGGGACGTCCACAGCGAAGTCTTCAATGGGGGGAAGGCGCAGCTCCTTCATGAGTACCCCACCGTTGGCGTGGGGGTTTGCGCTCATGCGCAGGTCACCCTTGGGCGTCAGGCTGGCAATGTCTTGAGCAACTTTTCCGTTCTCGTCAAAGAGTTCGTCGGGCCGGTAGCTTTGCAACCAGGCGTTGAGGTCCTGGAGGTGTTCGTCGGTGTCGCGTGCACTAGCCAAAGGAACTTGGTGTGCTCGCCACGAACCAGTTGTCTTCTTCCCATCAATGGTGGCTGGGCCGGTCCATCCTTTGGGGGTGCGGAACACGATCATGGGCCATTGTGGCCGTGATTCGTCGCCCTGTGCTGCGCGTTCTTTAATGGCCGCAATCTCATCCAATACGGTGTCGAGAAGCTCAGCAAACCGGCGGTGGAATGATGATGCGTCTTCGTCGTCGTATCCTGCTTCGAAGAAGTGGGGTTTGTGCCCGTACCCGACCATGAGCGCTTCGAGTTCGTCGCGTGAGATGCGGTCAAGGACGGTGGGGTTGGCGATCTTGTACCCGTTGAGGTGCAAGATGGGCAGCACTGTCCCGTCGGTGGCTGGGTTGATGAACTTGTTGGAGTGCCAGCTGGTCGCTAGGGGCCCGGTTTCGGCTTCACCGTCACCGACAACTGCTGCAATAAGGAGGTCAGGGTTGTCGAATGCGGCTCCGTAGGCGTGTGAGAGCGCGTATCCGAGTTCACCACCTTCGTGGATAGACCCGGGTGTTTCTGGTGCGACGTGGGAGGGGATACCACCGGGGAAGGAGAACTGTTTGAACAGTTTTTGTAGCCCTTCGGTGTCTTCGGTGATGTCCGAGTAGATCTCGGAGTACGTCCCGTCAAGGTAGGCACCTGCAACGAGTCCTGGGCCTCCGTGGCCGGGTCCCGTGATGTACAGGGTGGATTGTTGACGTTCCTTGATCACCCGGTTGAGGTGAGCGTAGAGGAACGTGAGGCCTGGGGTTGTTCCCCAGTGGCCGAGGAGACGGGGTTTCACATCGTCGCGGCTCAGTGGCGTGCGGAGCAGCGGGTTGTCGAGCAGGTAGATTTGCCCGACTGAGAGGTAGTTGGCTGCGCGCCACCACCGGTCAATGATTGTGAGGGTCTCGTCGGTGAGTTCAGACATCGGTGACTCCTTCTTCGTCTGTGCTGGGGAGTGATCCCCGCCACCTCGAACCTACCGGACTTCGTGAGGTCCCTCTAGGGCTAACAACCCATTACATGGGATGTCTGTCGATGTGTGGTGCGTTTTTTCTGACAAATTGGCCGGTCGCAGGGTGGCAGGTGCGTGTTGTGGCGTGTCGAAGATTTGTTCCTCGAGGTGGAGGCTGTCTTTCTTGATGAGAAAGGGACCTAAGTCGACCGATCGGTAGGTGACTCGTGTCACAATGACCATATCATCCTTGCCCCCATCAAAAGGAGTCACCATGACCAGCACACCGGTCGAACTGTCCCCCTACGACCCACTCCTACGCCCCATCACACTCGGGACAATGACGATCCCGAACCGAGTGGTTCTCCTACCCATGGGCACAGAAATGGGCACACACGAAGGGCTCATCACCGATCGAGAAATCGCCTACTACACCGAACGCGCACGCGGGGGAGTAGGGCTCGTCATGACCGGTATTGCAGCGTTCTCCCAAGACTTCGAACAGATCAACGAGGGCCTGTGCCGCGTTGACACGGATGCTGCAATCCCTGGACTCACCGCGCTCGCGGAGTCTATTCACGCAGCCGGCGCTAAGGTGTCATTACAGCTCACCGCAGGCCTGGGGCGTAACATCAACGTGGTCAACCCTGACCGCCCCCCAATCTCCGCGTCAGATAACCCGCACTACGCCGACCCCAGCGTGTTGTGTCGGCCGCTGACGGTCGACGAGATCCAATTGCTCGTACAGCGCGCAGGCGAAGCCGCAGCGCGAGCTGCGCTTGCGGGCATTGACGCCATCGACATTCACGGACACACCGGTTACCTCATAGATCAGTTCATGTCCCCCGTGTGGAACCGTCGCACCGATGAGTATGGTGGGTCAGTTGAGGCGCGCTGCCGGTTTGCTGTGGAGATTATCCAGGCTGTGAAGAAGGCGGCGCCTGGGTTGCCTGTGAGCTTCCGGCTCTCTGTTGATCACCGTTTCCCTGGTGGCCGAACCGCGGAAGAGTCACGCAAAATCGCAGTGATTCTTGAGGCGGCTGGGCTGGACTTTATCCTTGCTGATGACGGGTCGTACGAAGCAATGGACTACGTTTTTCCCCCGTACTACCTGGGTGACGGGTGCATGGTGTCAGCTGCTGAAGCCCTGAAAGAGGTTGTTTCCATTCCGGTTGTGGCGTGTGGAAACCTTGACCCAGACACTGCGGTGCAGGTGTTGAACGAGGGGAAAGCTGATATTGCAGGTGTGGGGCGAGGCCTCATTGCTGACCCAGAATGGGTCAACAAACTTGCCCAGGGACGCCGGGAAGACATCCGCCCGTGTATTCGCTGTAACGCCATGTGTGTGGGCAATGCCTTCTTTGCCCTGCCGCTAGGGTGCGCTGTGAACCCACAGGTGGGCTTGGAACGCGAACGTGTCATTACTCCCGCTCCTGTGTCAAAACACGTGGTCGTTGTGGGTGGTGGTCCTGGTGGACTAGAAGCGGCCAGGGTCGCGGGACTTCGAGGGCATCAGGTGGACTTGTATGAAAAGAACGACCTCCTCGGTGGGGTTCTTCTTCCAGCAGCAACACCAGAGTTCAAAAAGGAACTCAAAGCCATGATCAGTTGGTGGGAGAGGCAACTCGCGCAGTTGCCCGTGACGATCCACACGGGAGTTGAGCTTCGGGCTGATAGCCCAGAAATTGCCGATGCGGATGAGGTGATTGTGGCAACGGGTTCCGTGCCCATTGAACCTGCCAGCATTGGTGGACTTGATAGTGACCAGGTGGTCTCTGTCCTTGACGCGCACAATGGGGCACCGCTTGGCCACCGGGTTGTTGTTCTGGGTGGTGGCTTGTCAGGCGCAGATTTGGCACTAGAGCTTGCTCTTGAGGGACACGAGGTCACCATTGTGGAAATGGGCGAGGGGCTTGCCCGTGATCTCATTATCATCAACCGGATGACGCTTCTGCGGCAGCTTGCCGACCACAATGTCACTGTGTTGACCAACCACACTGTCACGCAGGTGACGTCGGGTGCGGTTGTGGCAACACACGACGGCCAGGATGTTGTCATTGACGCAGACACTGTGATTTCCGCGTTTGGTGTAGCACCAAACAAAGAATTCCAGGAAGCTGCGCAAGCTCAAGGCCGGACGATTGTCGCCGTTGGTGACTGCGTCACGCCCGCGAAAGTGGGTGAAGCGATCAACGCAGGCTTTGCAGCGGCCTGCGAACTCTAGAACTGATGTGATGCGTGGTGGGCGGACGAACCATTCGCCCGCCACGCATCTGCAATAGGTGAAAGGCGAGCCTCAGGAAATCCCTGTACTTACTGTGCGACGGTCAATCGAAGAATCCGATCATCGGTCGGTCCAGGCTGCCCACGCCCATCAGTAGAGTCATCATCACTGGAAAAAGCTAAGCCTTGAACATTGTGATGACCCAACGAGTAAACATATGAGTCCGGGTCAGGGTTCCCCGAGCATCACAGAGCGATCAACTCGGTTCCCATCAAAACCGGTGGAATACACCACAAGCCGGTCCTCACCATCCACAGCAAGCCCCAACACCATCGACCATGGAGACGGTAGATCTTCAGCAACAATCTCCACGGCTGTCCCCAGTACCACGCCCGCAGACGACGTATCCCTCTCCCCCTCGGGCGCTGACTGTTCTGCCAAAGACGTTCGCTGCGAGTCTGAAGGAACCGGGTCACCGGTGCGGCCCGCGCACCCCACCATCACAGCAGCAACACAACTGGCTGTGACGACCATTCGCAACCTCATTGCGGACCCTCACTGCCAGCCGGGTAATCGACCAACGGAACATGACGGTGCTCCCACTCAGCGTGCACATCGGCAATGATGCGCCACGCCTCCTGCGACGAATCTGCCCGCACCGCGAATGTGGGGTCCCGGTCAAGGATGCCACGCACCACAGACCCATACGCGGTGACCCCAGGCTCCGGCATCCCCGAGGACAAACTCACCCGCGACATCCCCCGTGAATCAAACGGGCCACCCACGTTGACGTCCATGGTGATGTGCTCGTCCATGACACCAAACCGAAGTGTCGCAGGGGGAACTAATCCGTCACGAGGGAACTGATGGTACCGGTGCGGGGGCCGTTTGAAGGTGATACAGATATCTTGGCGGGCAGAGCCAATCGCTTTACCTGAGCGCAACGTCACCGGAACCCCATTCCACCGCCAGGTATCAACCTCCACAGTCACCTGCGCGAACGTCTCGGTGTTGCGTGCCGGATCAACACCTTTTTCATCACGATAAGCCGGGAGCTCCCGGCCGCCCACACGTCCTGCACTGTAGCGACCACGAACTGGTGGCATCGGTCGCGCGTCATCAGCCCACACATGGGTTGACCGCAACACGTGGGCAATCAACGCAGGAATCTCTACCTCATCAAACGAGGCTGGTGGCTCCATCATGACCACACCAAGTAACTGCAACAAATGAGACTGAATCATGTCTGCGAGCGCACCTGTCGAGTCGTAGAACTCGGCCCGTCCTTCGAGGCCAAGTTCTTCATCGAAGGTGATATCGATGCGGTCGACGTGATCTCGTGAGAGTAGTGGCTCAAGGAATCGGTTTGCGAATCGGAACCCTAACAGGTTTCGTAACGCGGGTAATCCAAGGAAGTGGTCGATGCGGAACACTGAGGTTGTGGGGACGATCTGGTGGACGAGTTCGTTGATGCGGTGTGCTGACTGGACGTCGTCACCGATGGGTTTTTCTAACGCGAGGATGGTGCCGTCAGGAACACCGGTGTCAGCGAGCGCGGTCAGGGCTTTGAGGGTGACAGCTGGTGGGAGGGCGAAATAGAGTGCGCTGGGACCGTCATGGGTGGACAGGACTGTGAGGATGTCGTTGGCATTGGTGGCGTCAACGCGGCTGTGGGTTGCGGTGTTGATGGCCTTGTCTACTGCTGGTCCTTGTGCCCCAACGTGTGTGGCGGCTTGCCGCATCATGTCTGCCATGTCGAGGTTGTCGTGGCGGGAGGTCCCGATCACGGTGATGGTGCGGTGGGGTTCGGCGTTGAGGAGTGATGCGATCCCGGGCAGGACTAGTCTGCTTGTGACATCGCTTGCGGCGCCGAGGATGACAAAGTTGGTGATGGGCTTCATGGGGGCACATTACCGGCGTTATCGGTTACCTGCAGGGGGGACTGACCGCGTGGTGGAGGGTGTGAGGTGGCGTTGACGAGCGTATTTGACCAATTCTTGGTTGACTAGGGTGATGGGAGAACACACAACACACACGTCAACTCGCCTGGAAGACTATGCACTTCTTTCTGATATGAAAACTGGTCCACTGGTGTCGAGGGAGGGGTCCATTGATTGGTTGTGTCTGCCTCGGTTTGATTCTCCTGCTGTGTTCTCTGCGCTGCTTGGTGAACCTGAGGATGGCCGTTGGGAGCTTCGTGTGGTGGATGGGCGGGTGGTGGATCGTCACTATGAACGGGACACGTTTGTGTTGCACACCACGTGGGAGACCGCGGAGGGGCGCGTTGTGGTGACTGATGTTCTTCCTACTGACACGGCGACGAACTCTGTGGTTCGTCGGGTGCGGTGTGAGCGGGGGCGGGCAACGATTGCTCATGATCTTCGTATCCGGTTCGATTACAACCGTGCGCGTCCGTGGACTCGCACGGTGTCGTGCCCTGATGGCAGTGAGGCGTTGTTGTCTGTTGCTGGACCAGACGCGTTGTTGTTGAGTGGGCCGCCGATGCGCATCGATGATTCGTGGGATACGCACAGTGACTACCCGGGTGCGGTAGGGGACGAGGAGGACGGTCCTGCTGACCGGCTCGTCGATTTTCATGGTGCGATCGCTGACCGTCTTGCGCTCACGATGACACTTGATGAAGGTGATGAGGAGGCGTGGACGTTGACGTACCTTCCCTCCCATTATGATTTGCCGGCTGTGCCAGACCCTCATCAAGCGATCGCAGACACGGTGGAGTTTTGGCGCCAATGGGCTGGCCACGTGGATGCACGCCACGAGTATGACGAACGGGTGATGCGGTCATTGCTGGTGCTTCGGGCACTGACTGACCAGGAAACGGGTGGCATTGTGGCGGCGCCAACCACCTCACTTCCCGAGGAATTTGGGGGATCTCGCAACTGGGATTACCGGTACACGTGGCTGCGGGATGCGGCACTGACCATTGAGGTGTTGATTGCCCACCAGTACACCAAAGGCGCATTGCACTGGCGTAATTGGTTGTTGCGGGCTGTTGCTGGGGACCCTGATGACACGCAGATCATGTATGGCACTGCGGGGGAGCGGCACTTGCCGGAGCGGGAACTTGACCATTTGGCTGGTTATGAAGGGTCGCGGCCGGTGCGCATTGGTAATGGTGCTGTGGACCAGTACCAGGCTGATGTGGTGGGGGAGGTCATGATCGCGTTAGCGGCGCTTCGTGAGGCTGGTGTGGAAGAAGATGAGTTCTCCTGGACGCTGCAACGTAACCTGTTGACCTTTGTGGAACACAACCTTGATCGGCCAGACCACGGCATTTGGGAGATGCGTGGCCCCAAAGACTGGTTTACGCATGGTCGTGCCATGATGTTTGCCGCGTTTGATCAGGGTGTTAAAGCTGTTGATCAGTATGGTTTGCCTGGACCGGTTGACCAATGGCGGATGCGCCGCGACCAATTACGAGACGAGGTGTTGTCACGAGGCTTCAATGAGGAGTTGGGGTCATTTACGCAGACCTACCATAACGACGAAGTGGATGCGTCGTTGTTGCACCTTCCTGTCACCGGGATCGTGGCCCCTGATGACGAACGGATGCTGGGGACGGTGAGAAAAATCGAACACGACCTGCTTGACGAGGCGGGTTTTGTCCACCGATACCGAACGGATCTGGGCATAGATGGGTTGGAAGGTGGCGAGTATTCCTTCATGATCTGCTCGTTTTGGTTAGTGGAACAATACGCACGCAGCGGACGGATCGGCGACGCCGAAGACCTTGTGGAGCGTCTCAGCAGGTGCGCCAACGACTTGGGATTGTTCAGTGAAGAATACGACTCATCCAGTCAACGGCTCGCAGGTAACTACCCTCAAGCGTTCAGCCACATCGGCTTTATTCGGGCCGTCGATGCGATTGCCCGCGCCAGAGGAACACGGTAACCACACCACACCGCTAGCCTTGATCGAGCGTGGTTGCCTGCCCCACCGCCAGCGCATACCTATTCGCAAACGTTGTCACATCGCGCACATACTGCACGGAGTTGTTGTACGCCAAAATCGCCTGCCGCCACCGGTCCTCCTCCACCACAGGGCCACCGGCACGGTCACACAAATACTGTGCCGCTGTCAGCGCCGCGTCATCGATGTGATGGGGGTCAGCGCCACCAGAGCCCGTGGCATCAACCCCAAACTGTTCCCACGTTTGCGGAATGAACTGCATGGGCCCAACCGCCCGATCCCACACCACATCACCATCTAAGGCACCGCCGTCACTATCACGAATCGCAGCAACCCCGTTCCCATCCAACGCGATACCAATCACCTGCGGCGTCACAAGGCCATCAGCGCGCACCTCACTCCCATTGATCTGCCCATGAAAAGACTCCACCCGTCCCACACCCGCCAGCAAAGTCCACGGAATAGCGCACTCAGGGTTGTCCTTAGCCATGAACAACGCCGCACCCGCATACGCGCGCACAGCGCGAGCACTCACCCCAGTAGCACTCGCCGCGAACTCCACCCACGCATCGTCAGGCAACGATGCGGTCCCCTCCGTATCAGGAGAACCAGAACGCACAGGCAACGCAACAGGAAGAGGCGAAACCGAGGGAACTGGAGCCTCAACGACACGCTGCCCGGCGGCAAAATGCCGAATCGCACCCACCAACCCCGCGACAACCACGCCCACAACAGCGCACGTCACCACCACACCCCAACCCAGCCGACGACGCTGGGTGCGACGCGACACACGCCGCGACCCGCCACGTGAACCAGAACCCACAACAGCCCCTTCCCGCGTTTCACGACCGCACCAGGCATGACACCAACACACCACCGGGTGTACTGTCCCACTGTAGTGCGCACCACGGGGCGTACCGGCGGACAACGCGTGCAGGAGCCGCACGCAACATCGAAAGATCACGTGAACACACACCAAGGAGAACCCATGGCCGTCCTTACCTGTTCCTTCTTCTCCGAAACCCTGCGCGAATCCACAGCCATGACAGTGATCCTGCCCGAATCCGCCACCGGTCAGATCGGAATGAACACCCGCACAACCGCGCAACCTCCACCCGTGCTCTACCTCCTCCACGGACTCAGCGACGACGAAACCATCTGGACCCGACGCACCTCCATCGAACGGTACGTCGCCCCATTGGGAATCGCAGTGGTCATGCCCCGCGCAGGCCGCTCCTTCTACACCAACGAACACCACGGCCAACGCTACTGGGACTTCATCAGCGACGAACTACCTCACCAAGTCGCCCACTTCTTCCGCGTCGCCACCGACCGCAACCACACCTACGTTGCCGGCCTGTCCATGGGCGGATACGGCGCCATGAAACTCGCGCTACGCCACCCCAACCGGTACATAGCAGCAGCCTCCATCTCCGGCGTCCTCAGCATGGCACCAACCCCCGCCGTGGATAACCTCGCCGTCGAAGTCCCACAGGTGTGGGGCGGCCAACACCCCCACGGCACCGACGATGACCCCATCACCATGCTTCACCGCGCCAACCCCACCGACCTCCCACGCCTCTACCAGTCATGCGGAACCGAAGACTTCCTCTACCAAGAAAACCTCCACTTCGCGCACACAGCCACCGAACGCGGCATCACGGTGACCACCGACCTCACCGGCCCCGGAAGCCACGATTGGGACTACTTCGACTACAGCATCCAACAAGTCCTCACCTGGATGTTCCCCACCACAACGGAGCAACCATGACCACACCAGCCAACCGTCACCTTGCCTGCCCATGCGGCAGCTCCGCCCCTTACATCGCCTGCTGCGCACCCTTCCACGGACACCGCGCCACACCCCTGACCCCGGAACAACTCATGCGCTCGCGGTACAGTGCATACACGGTGGGGGACATCGACTATGTTCGAGACACCTGGCACCCTGATACGCGGCCTGATGACCTTACCCTTGACGACTCTCTTGTGTGGACTCGGCTTCGGATTCTCGATGCGCCCCCAGTCACCGGTGACACAGGGTACGTGACGTTTCGTGCCCACTGGCGCGACGGCAACGCACGTGGGTCCATGACAGAACAGTCACGGTTTGTGAAGGTGGACGGGCAATGGTTGTACGAACTGGGGGAGGTCACCCAGCGAGTGACGACCTAATCCCTTGGGTCAACCCCCACGTCAGGGGTGTCGCGCAAGCCAGAAACGACCAGACCCGATAAGTTGGTGATAAGCACCACACCAGGTGCGAGGACCTGTGTAGCCAACGAATGGACAAAGCCGTGCCACTGCCCACCACACCCAGCGAACAATTCCTCACGGGGTTACCCAAAGCAGAACTCCACCTCCATGTTGAAGGAACACTGGAACCCGACCTGAAACTACGGTTAGCGCAACGCAACGGCATCGACATTGGCCAACACACCGTAGAAGAGGTGCAAGCAACCTACCAGTTCCATGACCTCGCCTCCTTTTTGGCCGTGTATTACCCTGCCATGAACGTCCTTGTCACCGAACAGGACTTTTACGACTTGGCTGATGCGTACTTCGCGAAGGCCGCAACCCAAGGCGTACGCAGGGTGGAAATGTTCTTTGACCCCCAGGCGCACACCAGCCGAGGAATCGACTTCGCTACCGTCATTGACGGCTATTCTCGTGCGGCCTACGACGCAGAGCAACGCCACGGCATTGATGCTGAACTGATCATGTGTTTCCTTCGGGATCACTCCGCTGAATCAGCACGCGACACACTGGAGCAGGCGCTCCCACACCGCCACAAACTGTTAGGAGTAGGCCTTGACTCTGACGAACGCGGTAACCCTCCAGAAAAGTTCGCCGCCGTCTTTGCTCGTGCCCGCGAAAACGGCCTCAAACTGACCATGCACTGCGACATCGACCAAGACAACACCGTCGAACACATCCGGCAAGTCATTGATGACATCCAAGTCGACCGAATCGACCACGGTACGAACATTGTGGAAGACCCCGCGTTGGTCAAGAAAGTGCGTGACGCAGGACTAGGTTTGACCTGCTGCCCCATGTCGAACTCCTTTGTCACCGACGACATGAAAGCGCACGAAATTCTCAACCTGTTGCATGAGGGTGTGAAAGTCACTGTGAACTCTGATGACCCCGCCTACTTCGGTGGGTACATCGCAGACAACTACAGTGCTTTCGCCCGTGCGACCGGAGCGAGTAGTAGCGACATGGTTGACCTGGCGCGACACTCATTTGAGGTGTCGTGGGTCAGTGCCGAAAAGAAAGAAGAATACATCGCAGAACTCACCGCTTATGTGGATAGTTACCACGAAAACTAACGCTCAACCAGCAACAGGAAGGGAGGTGACCACACGATGAGCGACAACGACTGCGGGTTCGGTGACTTTGAGTTCGAACGCCGATTCTATGTGGAACACCTCCCTTCCGTTGTGCTTGATGACCCAACTCCCACACTCATTGTGCAAAGCTACTACCTGGCAGAACAAGGCCATGCATTGCGAGTTCGAGCACAAGCCACAGGGGTACGGCTCGCCGTGGACGGCGCCGACCACTACCGCGACATCATCAACCGTCATCGCACTGATTTTGACTTCGCTGCCGTCACCGTCAAAGGGCCGATGAACGCTGGCACACGGTATGAAGCTGAACGTGAACTTGATGTGTCCATCGCACTGTCCATGATCGAGCTTGGTGGGCAGGTCATTGTGAAAAACAGGTACGGGTTGTTTCTGGGCACTGACGGGTGGGTGATCGATGTGTTTGGCGGCGCAAACCGCCCTCTCATCATTGCTGAATGTGAGCGTGGCAGCCCCGTGACGAACCTCGAAATCCCTCACTTTTGCGTGTCCGAGGTCACTGAGGATCGACGGTTCTCCAACGAATCGTTAGCCACACACCCCTTTAGTGCGTGGGCGGAAGACTTTGGTGCCGAATTGGGTTTTTCTGGCCCGACGTTTATGACAAGTCTGGGGACGAACCGTTCACTTCCGCCACAGGACACACTCGAGTAATGAAGTCTGATAGGTCACGCAATTCTTCTGCGTTGACTGCGTGAGGCATACCCGCGTACACGTGCAAGTCCACATCAGTGTGCTGCTCAAGCCAGTGCTCTAGGTCAAAAAAACGATCCGTGGTGATGATTGGATCACTGTCCCCACGACCACAGAACACGGGGATGTGTTGCTCAGCAAGTTCTGCGTCATGCGGATGAGGTGCGCTATGCCGGAAACCTGACAACACGACACCGGCTGCGAAACGGGTCGGTCGTTCCCGAAGTAACTGGGTCACCATTGCGCCACCTTGGGAGAAGCCGACTGGAATCACAGGGGTCGTCGCATCAACCGAAGCGTCAAGCCACGACAAGACGGCCTGGGCGGCTTGGGCGATGGCTTGCCCATCAGGTGTGCCAGCGCTGTCCCCACGCGGGAACCAAGCAAACCCTCCCATGTCGCGCAGCGGAGCTCGAAGCGAGGCTGCATCAACATGGGAGGGTAGGTGGGGGAGAAGCCCCACAAGATCGTGCTCGTGTGAACCCAGCCCATGCATCAACACGAGGAGCGGGCGTGAGGGCACCGACTGGCGGGTCGTGGCATGGGTCCACACAACAGCATCTGCATCAAGGTTCATGCCACTACCTTATGGCACACACCTGGTGAGATGGAGAACTAACGGGTGACTCGGGTACTGCGGGCGATTTTGTGCACGGCTTGCTTTGTCACGCCAAGTGCGCCAGCAATGGAACTCAACGAACGCGTGGCAAGGAGCGTTGTAATGATGGATCTGCGGTGGTCAGCAACCAGCTCGGACAGGCGCCCTTGGCGGTGGGCGTATTCAGAGAGCAACAGGAGTTGTTGGTCATCCGAAAGGTGGGAGAACTGGTCGTTCGAGATGGATTCAGGGGTGCGGGGGTCATAGGTGGCGAAAAAAGCCTCGAGGGTGTCCTCGGTGATACCGGCGCCTGTGAGGCGTTCCTGGACGATCGCTGCGTCAGAAGGGGATCGGTACCACAGGGCGCTCAAGGTTGAGTCGCGAACTTCAGATGTGGTCATGCACTGATTTTCCCGTGTGCGGGTGAAAGTGTCCACCATCTGACTGATATTCGAAGAAAATCTTTCCATGTGGAAAGCGGAGTGCCCTTATGTCGGTTTTTAGATTTTCGGGTTTTCTCGCATGTAACGGGCTGGTGTGTGGCCGGTAATTCGGGAAAATGCGGCGATAAATCCACTGGCAGTCGAATAGCCCACCCGTGTCGCCACAGAATGAACTGTCCAGCCTTCATGGAGTAAATCCAAAGCGGTTCGCACTCGCACCCGAGTGCGCCACTCGGGGAAAGTGACGCCTGTTTGCTGCACAAACAGGCGCTGTAGTGTTTTTGCCGACGTGTAACAAACCTTTGCCCATTCCTCGAGGCTTCGTGGATGCGCAGGGTTCTCTATCAGCGCTGTGGCGACAGTGGCCGCACGCGGATCGCACGGGAGGGCCACGTCAATGTCGAGTTCTTTGAGCCGAGGCAGAACATCCAGTAACTGATCGAGCGCTCGGGAGTACTCGTGGGCGGTCGATAACGCAGGTTGGGCTAGCACGCGGATAAGCGAATGCAGTGCGCCTGTGGCGCGGATCGTGTGCACCGTTGTCCACGTGCTGATGGTGGTGTCTGGATCAGTGGGCATCATGAAAGGGATAAGGAGGGCATCGTGGGACGGGCGTAGCGTGTGTGTCACGTTGGCAGGGACCCACAGGAGGCGGGTGTGGGTGACAAGGTAGGTCCGACCCGCGATGTCAACGCGTAACGTTCCGTGGGGAACCCAGGCGAGCATGTGCGTGGACAGTGTGCGTGTAGTGCTTGGTGCAAGGTGTGGGACTTGTCCATGGCGGCATCCCAGGGGGTGGTCCAGTGATGTGGACGGGGTGCACCGAGTGTTTGCGGAAACAGGAAGCTCGATAACGGTCACTTGGGGCCCTTACGTTGTCACGACGCGCATAGTAATTAGGTAAGCCTAATCTTAACTGTCATTTGTGGTGTGTGCCATCACGTCGCGTCATGTGGCTCATCAACCACGCCCACAGACGTCAATGAGGCAAGACCCATTTGGTCACCACAGCAAAATCAGGTAGGAATAAGGCATGGATTCAGGGCACATCGCGTTGCTCACCCTCGACCTCTTAGGAACCCTCGCTTTCGCTGTCAACGGCGCAATGACAGCCCTCAAGTTTGCCCGCGTGGACATTGTCGGTGTGCTCACACTCGGAATGGTCACTGCCTTGGGAGGAGGGTTCATTCGCGATATCCTCATTGACTCCCTACCCCCCACGACCTTCATGGATTGGCGATACCTGTTCATCGCGGCTCTGGGCTCGCTCATCGCATTCTTTTTAGGTCCGCGCCTGGAAAAACTCGCCCCAACGATCACCCTGTTCGACGCAGTAGGACTATCCCTGTTCGCCGTCACCGGAACACTCAAAGGACTGACGTTTGGTCTTGGACCAATTCAATCCATCATTCTTGGGGTCATTACCGCAGCAGGGGGCGGAACGATCCGTGACATCATGATTCAGCGAATCCCCGCCGTCCTCCATACCGAGCTGTACGCCATTCCCGCTGCACTAGGCGCAAGCTTAACCGCAGTGATCGTTGCATCCTCGCTGCCATCAGTACCGTGGGTGGTCTTCGCAGCGTTGATGTGTTTCACTCTCCGCATGGTTGGAGTTCACTTCGACCTGCACGCCCCCAAACCCCCGCACCACAGCAAGGACACCTAGTGGCAAAGCTCTACTTCCGGTATGGCGCAATGAACTCCGGCAAATCCACTGCACTCCTCCAAGCCGCACACAACTACGAAGAACGCGGCCACCAGGTGCTCCTTGCAAAACCTGGGGTCGACTCGAAAGCCGGGAGAGCGATATTGTCACGCCTTGGCGTTGACCGAAGTGTGGACTACCTCCTGGGAGACAACGACGACGCATACCAGACTTTCCAACACCACCGGTCTCAGGTGCAAGAACGACACGGAACAGACGTCTCCTGCCTTCTCATTGACGAGAGCCAATTCCTCACAGAGCACCAAGTCAACGACCTGATGCGCATCGCCGTTCTCGATAACATTCCCGTCATCTGCTACGGAATTCGCACCGACTTTCGCACCAGCGCATTTCCTGGCTCGCGCAGACTCTTAGAAATCGCCCATTCGCTCGAAGAGCTCAAAACAATCTGCCGATGCGGACGCAAAGCCGTTTTTAACGCCCGGTGTGCCCACGGGACCTACATCTTTGAAGGCGACCAAGTCGCCATTGACGGCATGGAAGTGACATACGAGTCTTTGTGCGCCACGTGCTATCTCAGAGAATCAGGTGGGCGACTCAACCGAGAATGGCACGTGGCGCAAGACTAGCCTCATACCAGCAGTGCACCCCTACCAGCGGTCATGCACGTGTGAGCGAATGTGCGCATCGTAAATCTCAGTAATGCGCTTCGCGGTCGCCTCATCCAGTGGTGGCTGCTCCGCAGCCAGAGCGTTGGCCCGCGCCTGGTCTGCGTTCCGCGCCCCCGGAATGACCGTGGTGATCTGCGGTAGATCAATGAGCCAGCGCAACGCCCGTTGCGCTGGTGTCGCTTCCACACCTTGAGCCTGCACTGCAGCGGTGAACTCACCTGCAGCTAACACGCCAACATCGAAAGGAACCCCCGAGAAGGTTTCACCCACATCGAAAGCTTCCCCCTGACGGTTATAGGTGCGGTGGTCGTTGTCAGGGAAAGTCGTGGACAGGTCATACTTGCCAGACAGTAGCCCAGATGCCAACGGGACCCGTGCAATAACAGCAACCCCAGCGTCCGCTGCAGCAGGCAACACCTGCTGTAGCGGTTTCTGTCGGAACGCATTGACAATAATTTGCAACGAAGCGACACGGGGGTGAGCTATGGCCGTTAACGCCTCAGCGCACGTTTCCACCGAGACCCCATAATGAGCGATGCGGTCCTCGGCGACCAGCGTGTCAAGCCATTCGTAGGTGGTCTCTTGGTCCAACACCGGGCTGGGTGGGCAGTGCAACTGGACCAGGTCAAGGGTGTCCACGCCGAGGTTCTTGCGGCTGCGGTCAGTCCAGCGGCGAAAGTTGTCCAATGTGTAGTGGTCGGCGGTGTGAGGGTTAGCGCGGCGACCCATCTTTGTCGCGACCGTGATCCCATGGCTGGGACGGGAACGCAAATACGTGGCAATGAGTTGTTCTGATCGCCCATCGCCGTACACATCTGCTGTGTCGAAGAAGCGGACCCCAGATTCATAGGCTGCATCCAGGACGGCAAGGGCTTGGTCCTCAGTGACGTCGCCCCAGTCGGCACCGAGTTGCCACGTGCCTTGGCCAATGACTGATAGGTCATACGGGAGACGTGAGGTTGATCGAATGTCCATAAGGCGATCCTACGCGTGCCGCCTCGTACAAGCAGTGCGGCACGCGTAGGTGCGTTAGAACACCTCGGGTGTGTGGGGAATGCGGTCACTCAACGATGCAAGTTCCGTATCGGCATCATCAACGGACAAACTCGGCATCATTGTGGCGAGTTGATGCTGCCAGGTGAGGTACTCATCAGGGAAGGAGCTCCGCAGCAAGTCCAGCATGGTGGACACTGCGGTGGATGCCCCAGGAGATGCCCCGAGAAGTCCGGCGATGGTGCCGTCCTTTGCACTGACGAGTTCTGTTCCAAACTCCAGCACACCTCCGCGCTCACCAGGCCTAGTTTTCATGACCTGTACACGTTGACCTGCAGTAATGTACTCCCAGTCTGCGGGGTTCGCGGTGGGCATGAACTCACGCAGTGCGCGGAAGCGGGAGATCGGTGACCGGAGAACCTCAGTGATGAGGTACCGGGTGAGGTCAAAGTTGTCCTTGGCTACGGTGAGCATGGTGAGGATGTTCGATGGGCGCAAGGACGTGAAGAGGTCAAGGAATGACCCTTTTTTCAGGAATTTTGTGGAGAAGCCTGCGTAGGGTCCAAAGAGAAGTGAGGTTGTTCCGTCCACCACACGGGTGTCAAGGTGCGGCACCGACATTGGTGGCGATCCGACGGAGGCTTTTCCATAAACCTTGGCCTGGTGCTGAGCGACGATTTCCGGCTGTGACGTGCGCAGAAACACTCCGGAGATGGGGAATCCGCCGTACCCTTTGATTTCGGGGATGCCGGCTCTTTGCAGGAGATGCAAAGCGGCTCCGCCTGCGCCAACAAAGACGAACCGGGACCGGATCTTTGTGGTCCGTTGTGGTGCGTTCCAGTGCTTGTCTTTGGCTGTGATCGTCCAGGTGCCATCGGTGTGCTGGCGAAGACCGCGAACCTCGTGTTGCAAAGAGATGTCAGCGCCGTGGTCTTGGAGGTAGGCGGCCAGGTGGTTGGTGAGGCGACCAAAGTTGACGTCTGTGCCGTCGATGGCGCGGGTAGCCGCGATGGGTTCGTTCGGGTCGCGGTCAGCGATGAGGAGGGGCGCCCAGGAAGCAATGACCTGCGGGTCGTCGCTGAATTCGAGTTCGGAGAAGTTGGGGTGGGTGCGTAGAGCGTTGAAGCGTCGGCGGAGGTAGTCAACGTTGTCTGCTCCGCGCACGAAGGTCATGTGTGGGGTGGGGGACAAGAATGTGTCGACCGGTGGGATGACACCTTGGCGGGCTAGGTAGTCCCAAAATTGCCGGGACATGTGAAACTGTTCGTTGATGGTGACGGCTTTGGAGATCGCAATAGTTCCGTCGGGTTGCTCTGGGGTGTAGTTGAGCTCGCATAGGGCAGCGTGACCGGTGCCTGCGTTGTTCCAGGGGTTGGATGATTCGAGGGCCACGTCGTCGAGGCGCTCAAAGAGTCGGATTGTCCAGGTGGGTTGCAGTTGTGCGATGAGGGCGCCGAGGGTGACACTCATGATCCCACCGCCGATGAGCACCACGTCGTACATGTTGTCTTGGGGAGATTGTGTCTTAGCCACCCGATGATATTACGGCTGGTCGCCTAGGGCGTGGAGGTGTCCGTGAGGTATCTCACGATGGTCGATGTGTGGGCGTTCGTCGTCCCCGTTATCAGGGTCGGCCAAGCCCTCGCCGCCACGAGCAAAAACGATGAAAGTTGTGAGTATTGCCGCACACTCACGGCGAAATGTGGTGACGAACACCACAGGTCAACAGGGGACAAAGTCACGGTGTTTGAGAAGATAGAGCCCAGAGCGACATCACGAAGTGCACACCTCACGAAAGGAGAACGCCATGGGACGACCACGCCTGACCATCCTGCGGCAAACCGTGAACGGTGTCACCGCACGACTGGCGCCCCCTCTTTCCCGGGCGTGGAGGGCTTGGGTGCGCTGGTCTATGCACCCGCGTGATGGCATCACCCCGCCACGGATCGTCCGTCTGAGCTTGGTTGGCTTCTTTGTCACTGTCACTGCACTCATTTTTGGTGTCACAACTGCGACCGCACACGCGAACTTCGGTCCGCATGACGCGACCTATGACGTGACCGTGAACTCTGTGATCACAGTGGATGCCGGACCACTCGGCACACTGCAAATTCCCTCACCGCTGCCCGTGGGGTTGGGCGTGACCGCCACCATCGGCGAAATCCCCGAGTCCTTGACCACGCTCAACCCAGACGATGCTCTCAGCGCGCTAGAGTCCGACGTCCAAAGCTACCTCCAATTCTTCGCGGCTCCTGAAGCCACCATTGGTTTGGTCACAAAACTTCTCATTCACGATGCACTGGTGCGAGCTGGGTTGGCCGCGCTCACGATGGTTGCCCTAGTCCTGATTGCCGGTGCGCTCATGGGGCGGGCACGGCGCACACAGACGGCCTACCGGTTAGCACGACGCACCTGGGCATTAGCGACAATCGCGACACTCACCCTCGGCGCAACCACGTGGACGACAGTTCACCGCTCGGAACGCCACCTCGACAACGTCGGTTCCCAAGCATCTGCAGTCTTTACTAACACGCCATTGGAAGGTGCTCGCCTGACGGGCCGTCTTTCCGGGGTGATTGACACCTACGGGCAGCAACTGATCGGCGTCTATGAAGAAAATCAATCCTTCTACGACCGAGCGAACGCTTCGCTCGATGACGCGTTGACGACCGCGCAAGAACGTGCCGAACATGACGCAGATGTGTGGCAAGCTCGAGGTGGGCAGCCTCTCTCGCTGACCGCTCCGGACCCACTGGGGGCAGGTGCCCTACCGGGGATGAACACGGATCCAGATGACGACGCCAACACCCAGCCCGCATCCCCCACTGTTCCCTACTTTCACCGGCTGTTGTCCGACAATACGCCCGCAGAGGAACCACCCCAGGATGACTACGTGACCATGCTTGTGGTCACTGACCTCCACTGCAATGTGGGGATGTCTCCGCTGATCACTACGGCAGCAACTCGTAGCGGCGCATCGATCATCCTCAACGGCGGTGACACCACGATCAACGGCACCGACCTGGAACGTTTCTGCATGGATTCTTTTGCGTCAGCAGTCCCTCGAGGTGCTGTCATGGTCCAAGCCGACGGCAATCACGACTCGGAAATCACCACCGGCCATGCGCGTGACGCAGGGGTCATTACCCTTGGTGGCGAGGTCGTTGAGGTGCAGGGTGTGCGTATTTTGGGTGATCAAGACCCCCGTGCTACCCGCATCGGCCAAGGATCCACACTGGTTCGTGGGGAGACCTACGCGCAAACTGGTGAACGTCTCGCGCAGGTTGCCTGCCAAGAAGACGTTGACCTGCTGTTGATCCACACGCCCTACGTGGGAACGCCAGTGCTTAATCAAGGGTGCGCTCCCTTGCAAATCTCTGGGCATTTGCACCGTCGTGTCGGTCCAGAACAGGTGGGGTTGGGTATTCAGTTTGTGAACTCGACCACTGCCGGGGCAGTGGAAGGGCAAGCAAGTATTGGCCCACTGAAAGGCACCGCACAGATGTCCGTTGTGCGTTTTGACCCAGATGAGCGCCGATTTGTGGATATCCAATTCATTTCCGTAACGCCTGACGCAACTGCATTTGTCGGCCCCCGCATCCCGATGCCCACCGTGGTCACTCAAGCTCTTCCACCAGACAGCAACCCTGGTGCGCAACAACCTGACGATGCGGAAGCGGACACCAGCCCCACCCCACCATCCAGCCCCGATTCTTCTGACACCGCCAAGGACGCAACCCCATGAGCACCGGGACGCTGACATCAGTCGCACAGGACTACATCAAAGTGGTGTGGGGCCTGCAGGAATGGTCTGACGCGCCAGTCACCACAAAAGACCTCGCCGAACGGCTTGGCGTTGGCCCATCCACGGTCTCCGAAACGGTGCGGCGTTTGGTCAGCCAGGGCCTTCTCGACCATGAACGCTACGGGGCCATCCACCTCACTGAGCAAGGCAGGCGCCACGCACTCGACATGGTTCGCCGGCACCGTCTCATTGAAACGTTCCTTGTCCAACACTTGGGATACACCTGGGACGAGGTCCACGACGAAGCCGAAGTACTCGAACATGCAGTCTCTGACCTCATGGTGCACCGCATCGACGAAGCTCTTGGCCATCCCACCCGTGACCCGCACGGCGACCCCATCCCCAGTGCAAACCTGGCTCTGACCCAACCTGCCGCGTTGACACTCACGGTCCTGCCCGAGGGGGCGACCGGAACCGTGGCACGAATCTCAGATGACGACCCCGATGTGTTACGGTACTTCGCTGATCTTGGGTTCGGGCTTGACGCACACGTTCGTGTCCACGCCCGCCGTGACGCTATTGGGGTCATCGATGTCCTGTGGGCACCAACAAACAACCCCAACCACCTGACCGAACTCACCTTAGGTTTGCGCGCAGCAGACGCCGTATGGATAGAGACTGAGTGACCACCACATCAACCACCCCCACCCCACGATTCACAGCCCGGGTTTACCTGGCCCTTGGCGCACTGGCGCTTGGTGGTTTCACGATCGGAACCACCGAGTTCGCAACCATGGGGATCCTCATGTACATCGCTTCAGACTTAACCGTCACGGAAGCAACTGCCGGGCATGCCATCACCGCCTACGCGATGGGCGTAGTGGTTGGTGCACCACTCATTGCAATCGCCACCGCGCGCCTGTCGCGCTCGCGCCTGATTGTGCTGCTCATGGCACTATACGCGGTGGCGAACACGCTTTCCGCGTTCGCCCCGGACCTGACTTGGCTGATTGTCGGGCGGTTCATCGCAGGACTTCCGCACGGGGTGTTTTTCGGGGTCGGTGCAGTCGTGGGGACCGCGATTGTGGGGCCAGCGAAACGTGGTTTCGCGATGTCTATCATGCTTGGCGGGCTCACCGTAGCCAATGTGGTCGGTGTGCCGCTGTCTTCCTGGTTAGGCCACGTCATGGGGTGGCGCGCGTCCTTTATTGCTGTGGGGATACTCGGGGCACTCGCCGTGGTGATCTTGCTGATGGCGTTGCCCGCGGTGTCGGCGGAACCAGGCGCATCGCCCGCATCGGAGCTCGCTTCGATGAAGAATCCACGGTTGTGGTGGGTGTTTGTTGGCTCAGCCGTGGGGTTTGGGGGCATGTTTGCGATCTACTCTTATGTGCAGCCGATGGCGGTATTGGGGGCAGGCGTCAGCGACCGGGTGATCCCGTTGCTGCTCGCACTGTTTGGCACGGGCATGACCGTCGGGATTGGTTTTGCAGGCCGCATGATGGACCGTAACGTTCGACTCACAGTCACAGTAGGGTTTGTGTCCACCTCTGTCGCCCTCGTATTCCTTGGGTTCACCGGACACATGCCCGTGTGGTTGTTTGTCGGAGTTTTCTTTGTTGGCTTCACAGCACAATATTTGGCGTTGGGGTTACAGGGTCTATTGATGGACCTCTCTCCCAAGGCGCCGTCCTTGGGAGCTGCTCTGTGTCACTCTGCGCTCAATTTAGCGAACGCAAATGGGGCGTTCTTAGGTGGTGTGGTGTTGGCTGCTACGACCGGGTACCAGGGGTTAGCGTGGTTGGGGCTGGGGTTAACGGTTCTTGGTTTTGCCATGATTCAGATCACGACCAGGACTCACGATGCGCGTGACAGCAAGGTTCAGCAGGTGTTGCAGTCGTTGGAGTAAGTGACCTGCGTCCACGCGGGATAATCAGCACGGTTGTTTGGGTGGTGAGGCGCTAGACTAATGCGCGTGAATACTACGCCCACTTCTGATCAGCCAGCACCAGACACTGCCTCGAATGAGCCCACTTTCCGGTACACAGCGGCACTCGCGGAGCAGATTGAACGTACCTGGCAGCAGCGGTGGGAGGATGAAGGAACTTATCATGCGGCTGACCCGCTGGGTGGGTTAACGGATGGCCGCGGGCTGCATGCTGACCCAGATTCCCCGTCATTTTTTGTCATGGACATGTTCCCCTTCCCCTCTGGTGCTGGTCTGCATGTGGGGCACCCGTTGGGGTACATTGCGACCGATGCAGTGGCACGGTTCCGCCGTATGAACGGTGACAATGTGCTGCATGCGTTGGGGTTTGACGCGTTTGGGTTGCCCACAGAGTTGTATGCCATTCAAACTGGTCAGCACCCGCGCGTCGCGACGCAGAATAATATTGCGAACATGCAACGACAGTTGCGTCGGATGGGGTTGGGGCACGATTCTCGGCGTTCGTTCGCGACAACGGACACCCATTATGTGCGGTGGACGCAGTGGATTTTCTTGCAAATCTTCAACTCGTGGTACGACGCTGAAGCACCTAACGCGGCCGGTTCGGTGGGGCGTGCCCGTCCCATCGCTGAATTGATTACCGAGTTTGAGCGCGGTGAGCGCACTGTCCCTGCTGTGCAGGATGTGGTGGAAGGTGCCACATGGAATGACTTGACGAGCGCTCAGCGTGAGGCAGTGCTCAACGAGTACCGGTTGGCGTATGTGTCCGAAGCGCCGGTGAACTGGTGTCCTGGGTTGGGCACGGTCCTCGCGAACGAGGAAGTGACCGCTGAGGGGCGCTCCGAACGAGGGAATTACCCTGTGTTTCAGCGCCCGATGCGGCAGTGGAATATGCGGATTACCGCGTACTCTGACCGTCTGATCTCTGATCTTGACCTCATTGACTGGCCGGACAAGGTCAAGTCCATGCAGCGTCACTGGGTGGGGCGTTCCGAGGGTGCCCACGTGACCTTTGCGGTGGGTCAAGAGTCCTTGCAGGTGTTTACTACCCGCCCTGACACGTTGTTTGGTGCCACCTTCATGGTGGTAGCGCCAGAGCACCCATTGGTGGAGTCTGCTGTTCCTGAGCAGTGGCCTGCCTCGACTCGCGATGCGTGGACAGGTGGGTATGACAACCCTCGCGATGCTGTGCGCGCCTACCAGCAGGAAGCGGCTGCGAAGACCGCTGTGGAACGTCAGGCTGACGCGAAAAGTAAAACAGGTGTGTTCACCGGGATTTTTGCGACGAACCCTGTGAATGGTCACGAGATTCCTGTGTTCACTGCAGACTATGTCCTCATGGGGTATGGCACGGGTGCCATCATGGCTGTCCCTGGTGGAGATGACCGTGACTTTGCTTTTGCGAGAGCCTTTGACTTGGACGTGGTGTACACCGTGGCTCCGCCGGAGGGGTTTGGCGAGGACCGCGCGTGGACTGGTGATGGTGCGGTCATCAATTCCCACAACGATGAGGTGTCGTTGGATGGGATGAGTGTTGACGACGCGAAACACACGATCATTGCGTGGCTGGAAGAACGCGGTGCTGGTTCTGGTACGGTGACATACCGGTTGCGTGACTGGTTGTTCTCGCGGCAACGGTATTGGGGTGAGCCGTTCCCCATTGTGTATGACAACGATGGGCGTCCGGTTGCGTTGCCTGAATCAATGCTGCCTGTTGCATTGCCGGATACACCTGATTTTGCGCCTCGCACCTTTGAGCCAGATGATGCGAACTCTGAGCCCGAACCGCCACTGGGTCGTAACAGCGACTGGGTGAATGTCGAGTTGGACTTGGGCGACGGGCCTCGCATGTATCGCCGCGAAACGAACACTATGCCGAACTGGGCTGGTTCCTGCTGGTACTACTTGCGCTACATTGACCCGTTCAACAACTCCAGCGACGCCGAGCATGTGGTCTCCAAGGAATTGGAGCAGTACTGGATTGGCCCGCACCACAACGATGTTGTGGGAGCCGCTGGGGGAGTTGATCTGTACGTGGGTGGTGTTGAACACGCTGTCCTCCACTTGTTGTATGCCAGGTTCTGGCACAAAGTGCTGTTTGATCTGGGGCACGTCTCCTCACCGGAGCCCTTCCACCGCTTGTTCAATCAGGGCTATATTCAGGCCTACGCCTACACCGACGAACGCGGACAGTATGTTCCCGCTGCCGAGGTGGACGAGCATGTCTCTGAGAACGGTGACACCACCTACACGTGGCAAGACCAGTCAGTTACCCGAGAATACGGGAAGATGGGGAAGTCACTGAAGAACGTCGTGACACCCGATGACATGTATGAACTGTACGGTGCTGACACCTTCCGGGTGTACGAGATGTCCATGGGGCCACTGGATTTGTCGCGCCCGTGGGAAACGCGAGCAGTGGTGGGGGCACAACGGTTCTTGCAGCGTCTGTGGCGTAACATCATCGATGAACATACCGGTGACATCACCGTCACTGATGACACTGCGGCGACCGACACTTTGAAGGTGTTGCACCGAACGATCGCTGCCGTGCGCGATGAGATGGAAGGGATGCGGATTAATACCGCTATCGCCAAGCTCATCGAACTCAACAACCACCTCACGTCCTTGCCTGCTGTGCCCCGGCACGCTGCTGAGGCACTCGTCATCATGACGGCACCAGTTGCGCCGCACATCGCTGAAGAGCTGTGGCACCGTCTTGGACATGACGACTCTGTGGTGTACCAGCCCTTCCCCACCCCTGACGAGGCGTACTTGGTGGATGACACCATTACCGCCATTTTCCAAGTTCAGGGCAAGGTGCGTGGAAAAGCAGATGTTCCCACGTCCATCAGTGAACAGGACTTAACCGACGCGGCACTGGCCAATGAAGGAGTTGTGCGTTCACTGGATGGTCGAGGGATCCGCAAGGTGATCGTGAGAGCTCCCAAGCTCGTCAACATCGTCCCTGAGTAGCCCCACCACAAACCCAGCGAACCGCCTAAGCCCTCACCGGGTTAAGGGCGGTTCGCTCCGGGACGAGGAGCAGCGTGGATCACCTCATTGCGCACCTGGAACGAACCCGTTCCGCATTCGACCAACCAACTCTTGCCCTCCTCAACAGGCACTATGCACCCACGGTTCTGACCATCTTGGCTCAGGTCTTCCCACCTCACCGGGCGAGCGTGGACGCAGAACAGGTTGCCCTTGAAGTCGAACAGCATCGACTCGCTCTTGCCCACCACAACTGCGATGACCTTGACGGACACAGCGTACGGCAGCTGTTGAGCCGTTGGGTGCGCGAGAAGTGGCTCATCAGGCATCTCGCCGACGACGGTACCGAGCTGTTCACATTGACCTCACACACCAAAGACGCACTCGACTTTGTGCACCGCGCGTCCGGCGCCCACCCACTGGTGTCCAGCACCCGGATGCGCACGCTCATTGACACACTAGACCGGTTCGCACATGAAGCCCAACCGGACCGTGACCAACGCATCGCACGAATAGATCACGACATCGCACAATTGTCCCGCGAACGCGATGAACTGGCTGCGGGAGCACCCATGCCCACCATGTCCGTGCAGCGCATGGTGGAAAACCTCGACAATGTGCGTCACTTGGTCCGGGAACTTCCCGCCGACTTCGCGCGGGTCGCCGAATCCATGAAAGATCTCCAACGCCACATCCTCACCCAGCTCAGAGCCGGAGACCGCCGGGCTGGTGACGTTCTCGACGACTACCTTGACCAAGCACAACACCTCCTGACCGCCACCCCAGAAGGCCGCGCGTTCACTGGTGCTCTCGACATTTTGCGTGATGACGCCACCGTGGCTGCACTCAACCATGCCATCCACACCATCGTGTCCTCACCAGCAGGTCAATCGTTACCTTTCGCTGAGAAAGAAGCACTCCGGTCCATCGTGTCCTCAATCGTTGACTCTGTGGACGTTGTGCTCAGTGAACAACAACGAGCGTCACGATCACTGACCACACACCTACGTCACTACAACCCAGCTCATGACCGGGAAATCGACGACGCACTAGAACACGCCCTGAGCGCTCTGACCAGGTGGTTCCCCAGCACGTCGCGAGGAGAACGAGTGCCAGCCCTGCCAAGGTTCCGTCGCGCGCACATCGGTAAGCTCCGCACCACCGTGCCTGACATCCGTCCGGCACAGGGGCCACCTGCCCTCGTCGATGATGGTGAAGTGGCAGCCGAACTGGACCGCGGTTATGCGCGGGCAATGGGCGGACCGCACCACAAGGACATCCGGCAGGTTCTTGAAGCCGCACCCCGCCACGGATACACGACGCTGGCAGAGGTATTCCAGCACGCACCAACGGAACTGCAACGACCAGTGGACGTGCTGGGTTTTCAGGAAATCATGATGAACGACGCAGCACCTGACCTCGATGAGGATCACCTCGCCACCACTCAGCGCCAGTCCAGCAAGGACACCGCGCCACCTGCCGATCATGGGAAGACCGTCAGGGAAGAGCACCTGCCCTGGGATACTGTGACCGCGGTGCGCCCCGACGGAACCACCCGCACCTTTCTGGTGCCGCGTATGGCACTTCCCACCGCATCGCAACCCACCGAAGGAGGCACGCAATGACCTCGTCATCCGCTGACGCTTTTGTGACGGTCCCGCCAGCCGAAGAAACCCCTGAGGTGTGTTTCGATCACGACCGCGGTGTCCTTGAACCGCACGTCCGGCGCGCACTCGCCCTCATTATGCAACGCCGTTTCATTGCCCGGTCCGCCCACCCAACAGAGTGGGCAACGATCCTGGAGGAAGAAGCGGTACTCCAGTCACGTCTCAATGACATGTTCCTCACGCTCGTCATCGACCGCAACTATGAGGTCATCTACAAAGAGCAGGTTCGGTTGGACGGCATTCACGTTCCGATCTTGTTGCGTGACGAACCCTACCGCCGGGTTGAAGCAGTCCTGTTGGTGCAAGCGCGGGCGCTGCGGCGACGCGCAACTCTTGAAGGTTCGACGACCGCTGTTGTTGATAGTGAAGATCTGGTTGATCTGGTGCAGTCATTCTTTGACACATCGGACACGAACCTTGCCGGGCAGCAGAACGAAATCAAGGCAGGTATCGCTCAGCTGACCCGCGAAGGTGTGTTTTCTGAGGTGGGTAGCGGCCGACTTGTGGTGTCACCAGTGGTTGACATCATCGTTCCGGTGGAGCGGTTGCGGGAGTTGAGTCAGTGGTGTGAGCAGGACAGCATCCATGGCACCGTGGACGCTGAGGATGACGAGCACGAAGAGGGACAAGATGACGTTCACTGAGTCGTTGTTTGGGCTCATTCCGGCCTCCTCGACGGGGCAGCAGTGGGTTGCGGAATCGATGCAGTTGGTGAACTGGGGTGGGTACCACGGGTATCACACGGTTCCCTTCCACCCTGATGGGACCTTGTTATCGGGGGCGTCAGGGTCGGGGAAGTCTACGCTTCTTGATGCCTACATTGCGTTGATGATGCCCCACACCACTCCGTTTAATGGCGCCTCCAATGCGGCGTTGACGGGTCGTGCACGGGGCAGTGAGCAGCGCAATATTTTGTCGTATGTGCGTGGTAAAACTGATGATCGACCCCAGGGCGCCAACGGTGTTGTTGAGGCGTTACTGCGTGGTAGTGACGGTGACACGTGGTCGGCTATCGCCATGACGTGGCGTGACCAGGCGGGCGCGCTTGTGACGGCCATGCGGGTGTTTTATGTCCCACGTGGTGCGAAACGGAACGACGAGTGTGTGTTTCACCGGGTTGTGAGCGAAGGAAAATATGATGTGCGGCGCTTGGAGCCTTTTGCGGCTGCGCGTTTTCCCCGTCGTGTCTTGACGCGCGCCGAAGGGCTCACCTTTTTTGATTCGGATGCAGCGTTCTTCACTCGCCTTCATGACACGTTAGGAATTGGTGCTGCCGGTGGCGGCGCGAAAGCGATGCAACTGTTGGCGCGCATCCAGGCGGGGCACCACATTTCTACGGTTGATGCGCTCTATAAGCAACTTGTGTTAGAGGACCCTGCGACCTTTGAGACGGCAGCGAAGGCAGTTTCTCATGTGGATGAACTCTCTGCGGTCCGTGAGGAACTGCTCAGTGCAGAGCAGCAGGTTCAGCATTTGTTACCGATCCGTGAGTTGCACGAGCGTCGAACTCGAGCGCAGTCAACTGTTGATGAACTGGACGCGTTGGGTGTTATTGGTGGGGTGCAACCAGGGTCTGCTGTGTCGCAGTGGCGTGACCAGCGGGCGCTTGCTGTTCTGAACGATGCGCTTCGACTGAACCGGGCGACCTACCGGTCACTTCGCGACCAGCGGGCTGCGACGCAGGCCCGGTTGGGGGCGTTAGAGGAGCACCGTGACGTTGTGCGGGCGGCGTTGACTCGTGAGGGTGGTGAGCAGGTTGCGGATTTGCGCCGGGATGTGCGGTTGTTGCGTGACCGGTTTGAGTCGGTTACTGCGGTGCGTGCCGCACTAGATGACCATGCCCGGATGGTGGGTGTTGAGGTGCACGATGAACGGTCGTTTGAGGCAGCGCAGCGCATGTCGCGGGCATTTGTTGAGGATGTGCCGCGGGCGGAGAAGAAGGCGCGACAGGACCATTACGAGGCGTTGGCCAGGCGTGATGGTCTGGTAAAGAAACGGCAGGTACTCGTTGATCAGGTGGCGTCATTGGGGGCTCGGCGGGGAAACATTCCCGAGGACCTGCACCATGCGCGTGACTTGTTAGCCAAGGCGTGTGGGTGGACACCGGCGGACTTGCCTTTTGTTGGTGAACTGTTAGAAGTAAAAGCTCAGTACGAACCGTGGCGCACCGCGATATCGCAGGCGTTGGGTGGTTTTGCTGTGACGCTCGTCGTTGCTCAGGATCAGTTGCCGCAGTTTCGGGCAGCGATCAACCGGGTGCAGTTGCCACGGCGAGTGCATTTTGAGGGAGTTCCCACCTTTTCTGAACCGGTGGTGTGTGACGATTCACGGGTGATCCCGGGCAGGCTTGAGGTTCTGGGTGGTCCCTTTGCTGGATGGCTTCAGGGGCGACTCATGCAGTCATTTGCTGCCGTGTGTGTCGATGACCCAAAGGAGTTGGGTGAACACCCTTTTGCGGTGACAATCACAGGGCAACTCAGTCAGGGGCGGCGGGGGAGTCATGGCGGTACGTCCCGGTCGGTGTTGGGGTTTTCCAATGACGATGCGGTGGCACGAGCTCGGGAACAGATTGCGGCCCTTGACAACGAGATTGCTCAGACCACGCGCGTTCTTGAGGTCATGGACCGTGAGCAGGGGGCGTGGCGCGATGTGGTGCGAGCTCACGAGGTGATCGCTGCTGCTGTGTGGCCTGATATTGATGTGGACGGTGCACGTAAGACGTTGACTGAGCGCGAGCAGCACATCGAGAGTCTGACCAGTGGTCACAGTGTTGTTGCCGAGTTGTCCGCTGAGGAGCGTCGGTTGGTGACGCAAACCAATGAGGTGCGCACACAGATCGCGACAATGTCAGCGCAGATGGGGTCCCTAGATGATGAGTATGCGGAGCTTGTAGACGCAGATGACGAGGCGAAAACTCGACTGGGGGAGAACCCAGGCGACATTGATCATCGGTTAGTGACAATCCTTGAGGACCGCTTAGGCAACCGTGCCCTCGACAGTGTGGCCGACCTTGACCGGGTGGTTGGGGAGTTGGTGCGTGAGTTCACTGCGGAACGCGAACACGCGCACACTGAGGTTGATCGGGCCAATGGTGAACTGCGGCGATTATTCGACACTTATGTGAGTCGTTGGCCGCACCCGGACCTGTCCACTGATCCAGTGCGTGCCTACAACGACTATGAGGCGATCTTGGCTGACCTTGAGCATCAACGCCTCCATGAGTTACGAGGTAAATGGGACCGCACTCTCACGTTGTTGTCTGGACATGAACTGACGACGCTCAACGCCCAGATGGCTCGGTCTCTTGACGATATCCGTCGCCGTATGGAACCAGTGAACGACATTTTGTGGTCGGTTCCGTTTCATGATGAGGGGCACCGGCTGCGGATTGTTGCGCGTGTGCGGGAGGGGAACGATGTGAAGCGTTTCCGCAGTGAACTCAGTGCGTTGGCGCGCGAGTTAGGTGACCACGACACTCATCAGGACCCGGTTGCTCGTGAGTCACGGTTCCAACGGATGCGCGCGTTGTTGGAGCGGGTACGCCCCACATCCGCGGAGCGGAACCGACTCATTGATGTGCGTGAACACGTGCGAGTTGAGGCTGTGAAAGTGGACATACAAGGAACTGAGGTGTCCATTTATGATCATATTGCCGGGAAATCTGGTGGTGAGTCGCAGGAACTTGTGGCGTTCATTGTTGGTGCTGCGTTGCGTTACCAGTTGGGTGATGCTGACGCGGTGCGACCACGGTATGCACCGGTGTTTCTTGACGAGGCATTCATCAAAGCAGATTCCCGGTTCGCTGGACGTGCGGTGAGCGCGTGGAAGGGGCTGGGCTTCCAGCTAGTTATTGGTGCTCCCCTCGATAAGGTGTCAGCGTTGGAACCGCATGTTCCGTTGCTGATCCACACTGTCAAAGACGCTCGCGGTATCACCCGTGTGAACTGGTCGTTGGCTGCTGATGGTGCGTTGAGTGTCTCGGACTTTACCGTCCCTGCTTCTGCTGAGAGGGAGGGTGTGAGCGAGACACCTGACTTACGCGTGACAGGTGAGTCACTGTTTCCAGCGAATGACCACAGCCGTTGAGCTTGTTTCCGTGGTGGAATCCATGGCTTGCCACATGAGGTAGTCCCCCCGACAAGCGATCGTGCCGAGGTTATCAGCAACATCGGTCGCCCACAGGGTTGAGTCGTTCAGGGAGTAGATTGACACGGTGGACGACGGGGAGTCCACCGCTGGTGACGTCCACGCGATGATCCCTTCGCACATGTCAATGCTGGTGGGGAATGTGGGTACAAGGATCCGCGTGATGCTCGAACTGGTGGCGTTGTATAGGTCTATCCAGTGTGTGGTTCCCTGTGTGACACGCAAAGCCACAATGTTTCCTGAGGTGACCAACTCAGGGTGCACCCGGACCCCTGGCTTGTAGGTGAGGACGTCGGTGGGTTGTGACGTCCTTGTGCTCGTGTCGGATGCAGGAGCCTCTTTGTGATCTGAAGCGGTGTTCAGGTGTGTCACCACTAACCGTGTCGTGGAGTCCTCAGGCTCTGTTGTCGTGACTACTTGCCACAAGTGATCGTGAGTGAGTGAGGGCAGTGGCGAGGGGCCAAGGGGGACAATGTCTACCTGTGCTGGGTCGGTGAGTGTTGCGGTCAAGACAAAGGCGTCAATCCGTCGCGCGCTTCCGTCCGTGGGGGTGACTTCACCTGTGAACGGAACGGAGACTCGGAGCACGCCTTCGCTATCGCTGAGGGTGATCCGCCCAAACGTGACTGCACTAATGTCTGGTGTGTGGTTCGTGGAGGACGCGATCTCACGGGTTGTTTGCGCGTTGTGGACGAACATCTTCCACGGGCTGGCGGATTGGTCTCGCTCTCCGGTGTGTTCGACCCACACAGTTGTGGACTTGAACGTAGAAACGACTGACACATCATGTGGTAGTTCACCCCAGTGTTCATCAGTGTTGGTGAGACGCTCATACTGGTCGGAAGCCACAATTCCTAGGTCTCTGGTTCCCGGTTGCGACGCACTATCACGCGCGAAGGCGATAATTTCTCCATCAGCAGTGATCTGCGCCGGGGAGAAGTCTTCTTCGGGTGCGGAGGAGTATTCATGGACGACGTCGTACTGGTGCCCGGACAGGGCTGTGCGCGCATCGCTGGCGTCAATTTCGGTGACCTTAATACCGTCATTGTCCAGCGCATAGTCTTCGCCACTGGTATCAGGGGTGACAATTGCTGACGGATCACCTGTGGGGTCAACGGGAGTGAATGGTTCTCCTCCCGGAGTGCACGCGGCGAGTAAACCGGTAACAACAACAGTCACCCATGCGGTCGCCTGGCGCCGGTGGTGATGTGTCATGTGTGCGGTCATCGTGTTCCTTGTCTGGTGATCCTCGTTCCTAACTTACGATGTTGGCGTAGGGGAGTCGTCAGACTAGAGGGTTATCTTCCCCACCGTCAGGTCCACCTTCTGGTTGGCACATGCTGGTTGTGTTCTTCGGGGTGGGTGACGTTCACGGTACTCTGTGAGGGTGTCAACATCTCGTGTCGTTCTTCTCACGGACTCAACAGCCGGGTCAGTTCCAGCCGAGGTTTCGCGTGTCCCACTTCATGTGCACGCGGGTGATCGGGAATTCCTTGATGATTCCACGTTTGCGCAAGATGACGCAGATGCATACGTGAGATCTGGTCGGCCACTACGAACCTCGCAGCCAACCCAAGCACAGTTCTCTGAAGCCTATGCGCAGGCATTCCGCCACGGGGCAAGCGACGTGGTTGTCGTCGTGTTGTCCGCTCGCCTGTCTGGAACTCACCATCAAGCAGTGTTAGCTGGAAGGGCGTGGCCTGGTCGAGTCCACGTCGTGGACTCCTATGCTGCAGGTCAGGCGTTGGGCTACTTGGCCACTGACGCATGGACGTTGGCGAATCAGGGGGCGTCTGCGGTCACCATCGCCCAGTGGCTTGTTGATGCGCGTGCCCGGGTGGGCGCAGAATTTTGTGTGGAATCCTTGGAGCGGCTTCTTGCCGGGGGGCGGTTGACGTTACCGATGGGATCGGTTGGGCAGCGGTTAGGGATCCGCCCGATGCTTTCTCTTGCTGGTGGGGTGATTCGTCCCCATGGTGCGGTGCGCTCACAGCAAGCTGGCAAGGCGCGGTTGGTTGCGGCTGCTCGGCGTGCTCGTGACAATGGCGCGACACGCTTTACTGTTCACCATTGTGTGTCTCCCACGGATGCAGAGCACCTGGCGGACATGGTCGAAACGGAGGTGGGCATTGTTCCGATGGTGTCACCGTTGTCAACGGTTCTTGCCGCTCACACTGGTGCCGGCACTCTCGCTGTGGCGTGGGCTGGACCTGAACCACGCAGTAACTAGCGGGTTGTTCACAGGGTGACTCACCCTCGTTGTCCACAGTTGCCGGACAAATGCGGCCGGTTCACTGCCATCGAGGGATCACAGGAGTTACCGTGCCGGGGTGAACCCGCACGACGAATCTCAACCCCGAGCCTCCTCATCACGCCTTCTTGACACCTACACTGCAGCCCACGGGCACCCACTCAACCATGACGGGTTGGTGTCTCGTCAACGCACCATTCAGCGGTGGACGTGGGGTACGACTGCCGCAACAGTAGCGCTCATGTGTGCACTCGTTGTGTTCCTCGTGATCACCATCTCCTCGTACACCACACCACAACCCATCCTTGACTCAAGTGCCCCTACAGCTGTCAATGAACCCGCTGACATCGAGCCCGCCAGTGACCCAGCTGACCAGGAGCCGCACACTGTTGAGGACACCACCGGCAACACCCCTGCCCCCACCAGTGGCCCGGTGGTCCATGTTGCCGGGGAAGTAGAACAACCGGGGATATACACGCTAACCGATGGTGCTCGAGTGGCAGATGCCCTCAACGCCGCTGGCGGTCTCACCACCGATGCTCACCCCGATGCCCATAACCTTGCCCGTCTCGTTCAGGACGGGGAACAAATCCTTGTCCCTCACAAAGACGACGACCCACCTGTCAACGTTCCGTCCCCAACCCCATCAACCGCACCAGAGACTGGCCCTATCAACATCAACACCGCCACCAGTGAGGACCTCCAAACGCTCCCCGGTATTGGGCCTGCGCTGGCGCAACGCATCATTGATGACCGCACCACACACGGGCCGTTTCCCACGGTGCACTCACTGGACCGAGTCCGCGGGATCGGACCAACGATCCTGGAGAACCTCACCCCTCACCTCACCACGGGGGCTTCGTGAAAGTTCGAGACCTACGGCTCGTCCCCCTCGCTCTCCTCACCTGGATCGCGGTTGCCTGTGCCCGACTATCACTATCGTGGGCTCTCGGCGTCCTCGCGCTCCTTATGATCGGTGCTGCGGTGGGCGTCATTGCAGGGTTACGGCATTCCCCACGCCCCACTGCATGGGCCACAGGCCTTGTACTGGCCGCCCTCATTTCTTCATTCGCTGTCACACACATGGTCATCCTGCACCAACGAACACACCACGCCCAATGGCCGCAAGCTGTGACAACAACAGCCGAGGTGTGCATCAACGGCACAGTTGCCACAGCATCACAGCCCACCTCACAGTCAACACCTGACCAGCCACGATGGTACACAGACCTCGTTGTTGACACCCTGACCGTGATGATCATTCACGACGCTCCCCTGGAACGAGGAGATCGCATCACAGCCTGTGGAACAACACGCGAAGCACCTCGAACAAGCCACCGTGTTGCTCTACTCGATACCCACACAATCACCACCCACGCACACCCCACCGGTCCAACCGCCTGGTCCAACACCGTGCGGCGTCACACCATGGACCTTGCCGCCACGCTTGAACCCCAAGCACAAGGACTTGTCCCAGGAACCGCAATCGGCGACACCACCCTCATGCCACCACACCTCGACGACGCCATGAAAGCAACCAGCCTCACCCACATCACCGCAGTCTCTGGATCCCACTTTTCCCTGGTGTTCCTCATGGTCCTCACCCTGGCAGCGCCCCTACCCCGATGGGCCAAAGCAATCGTCGCGTCAGTAGCGATGGCCCTGTTCGTGATTCTCGTTCACCCCCAACCAAGCGTCCTTAGAGCAGCAACAATGGCTGCGATCGCCGTTCTCGCGATTATTATCCGCCGCCCACCGCAAGGGCTCACCTCCCTGTCCTGGGCAGTGATCCTTCTCGTGACCGCCAACCCCTACCTCACCACCCATCTCGGATTCGTTTTGTCCGTTGCCGCAACCGCAGGGCTCGTCGTGGGAACCACCCCCATCGCCACAGCCCTGCACCGGCCCTCACAACCACGCCGATGGATGCCAGAACCGCTCGCCTACGCGCTCGCGGTCCCCACCGCGGCCTGGATGGCGTGCACCCCCATCCTCATCATCCTTGACCCCTCTATCTCTGTGATTTCTGTTCTTGCGAATACGCTGGCGGCCCCAGCTCTTGCGCCGGCGACGATCATCTCGCTGCTGGGGGCACTCATTGCACCATGGGCGCCGCCTGTTGCACTGGCCCTTTTCCACGTGGCGAGCATCGCGACCTCGTGGATTTCCTATGTTGCTGTCACCTGCGCGCAGCTTCCCTTTGCGCGCCTACCGTGGTGGGAAGGGCCACAAGGTGTCTGTGCCGCAGCACTTGCCATGCTTGCTTTCGCCTCCGTGCTCAGTCTCTTTCATCCTGATGCCCGAGCGTGGTGGGGCACGACTATCCACTCAGTGCAACGCCGCACAATTATGCAGGTGGCCGCTTTAATCACTACTGCGCGCGATACCCAGTTCTTTCCTCCGCGCGGTAGCGCACCGACGATCACACCACCAGCCGTACTGCGCAGATGTGCACTGATCCTCCTGTGCACCCTGGTCATTGTGGTGATCCGACCGACGTGGCTGACTTATTGGTGGCCCACAACCGACCAGTGGACTCTCATTGCCTGTGACGTTGGGCAAGGTGACGCTTTCCTCGTCAAAGACCCAACCGGGCACATCATCATGGTTGACGTGGGACCACCGAACAGCGGGATCACCCGGTGTCTGAACAAAGCCGGGGTGGCACGCATCGACACGCTCATCATTTCTCATGCTCACGCAGATCATCAAGGTGCACTACCTGAGGTGTTGAACGCCGTCGACGTGGGAGCTGTGCATGTTTCGCAGCGGTACAGTGACGACTCGGATGACCGCGCACTTCTCGACCAACACACGGGCGGAAGGACCCGCATCATCAGCCATAGTGCAGGGGAGCGTGTGCTGTTGTCACCTACCACGACGATGAATATTTTGTGGCCAATGCCTCCAGCCCGAGTTTCTGCACCCTCCCGTGATAGTGATCCACGTAATAACGATTCGTTGGTCGTGCAACTTACTGTCACTGGCCCCAATGAGCCGCTCACGCTGACCTTTCTTGGTGATCTTGAGGAAGATGCGCAGGACAAGCTCGCGCACGCCCTCATCAGCCAACAGGATCCCTCACCTCCTGGGTGGCACATCGTCAAGCTGGCGCACCACGGCTCACGAAGCCAAAGTGAGATGCTCGCCGCCGTTCTTGCGCCAGATCTTGTTGTTGTTGGTGTGGGGGCACACAACACCTACGGCCACCCTCACGCTGATGCGCTCGACTTGTACCGTGGTGCTGCCATCATGCGCACCGACATCTGCCACACTTTTGACGTGAGCGTCACACGCGGGGTACTCGCTTCCCACATGTGTTCACCGCAGAAGGAACAATGACAGCAGTGGCGTACCCCGCAATCCTTGTACTCGTGGCAACTGGAAACCGACCGGTGGACGTGACACCCTTAACTCATGCCATCTGCGTCCAGTGGTCCACGGACCACCACCTGGGAACATGCTACGCTCGCCCCCATTGTTCTGATCCAGGGCACAGAAGGGCTTTTTGTTGATCGGGCTCTGACCGCGCTGATTTCTCAGGCACGCCAGGCTGATCCGGCCGTTGAGCGGACAACTCTTGCTGCGGCCACCTATCAGCCGCAAATGTTGTCTGTCCTGACCAGCCCTTCGCTCTTTAATGAACCACGGCTCATCATTATTGACCACTGTGAAGCGACAACGGACGCCCTCATTACAGATGTCCCTGAGTACCTGACCCAACCGGCTGATGATGTCTGGCTGATCCTGGTTCACCGTGGGGGAGTGCGGGGTAAGAAGATGCTGGATGCTGTGAAAAAAGCCGGTGTCCCGGTGGTTCAGTGTGAGCCGATGAAAAAAGATGCCGACAAAATCGCTTTTGTGACAAAGGAGTTTCAGCGGGCCCGCCGTCAAGCGAGTGCCGATGCGGTTCGTGCGTTAGTGGGGGCGCTTGGTGGTGATGTGCGGGAGTTGGCTGCTGCCTGTGATCAACTCATCTCAGACACGGATGGCCTGGTGACCGACTCTGTCGTGGAACGCTACTACGGTGGGCGAGTTGAAGTGACGGGATTCAAAGTTGCCGATGCGGCTGTCTTGGGCGATACAGCTCAGGCGCTGACTCTTTTGCGTCACGCCATGGCCACGGGTGCAGATCCAGTTCCCCTGGTGGCGGCCTTAGCGATGAAGTTACGCGCGTTGGCCAAGGTGTCAGGCATGCGGCAGGGCAAAACCGCAAAGGACACTGGTTTGGCGCCGTGGCAAATTGATCGAGCGAAACGTGATCTTGCAGGGTGGGGGCCTGATGGGCTTGCCCAGGCGATCTGTGCGGTGGCTGAAGCAGATGAGATGGTCAAGGGTGGGGGGCGCGACCCTGAGTATGCCATCGAACGTGCTGTGCGCATTGTTGCGGACTTAGCTGGTCGCCGCTAGCTGTTGTGGAGGGCTGTGCGGTGCTTGATCACCGTGCAGCAAAGGCGACATGACTCTGTGACTTGACAACACATCGTCAGGTTCATAGGTTAGTTACATGAGTAATGAACCAGTGAGGTGATGAAGTTGTTCGACGACGCAACACCGATCTTCCAACAAGTCGCCGAAGTCATCGAACGCGACATCGTGCAAGGGGTCTACGGTGACGATGACCCCCTACCCTCCACGAACGAACTTGCCGTGTTCTACCGAATCAACCCAGCCACTGCAGCCAAAGGGCTCAACCTCCTGGTATCGCAACAGATCGCCTACAAAAAACGTGGCATCGGCATGTTCGTGAACCGTGGAGCGCGTGACCAACTTGTGGCACGAAAGAAACAAGAGTTCGTTGATCGCGACGTGAGAACTCTGACCAGCAATGCGCGCGCACTCGGAATCGACCTTGATGCGCTCTGCGCACTGATAGCCCAGGAGTACCCCCATGACTAATCCAGCCATCGCAGTGGCCAACGTGACCCGCTCTTTCGGGTCTGTCACCGCCCTCAACGACGTCACACTGTCTGTCGCCCCCAACGAGATCTGCGGGCTTCTTGGTGCCAACGGTGCCGGCAAAACCACACTCATGTCCCTTATTGCCGGGCATGACCAACCCTCTAGCGGGCACGTGACTGTCCACGGTCATACTCCCTTTGAGTCCGCTGCAGTTGCTCGGGATATGTGCTTCATTCGTGACAATCAACGCTACCCTGATGACTACACCCTCAAACATGCCCTGCGTATTGCCCAGGGCTTTCACCCAGGTTGGGACACCGATCGTGCTCACCAGCTGGCTGAGAAGTTTTCCCTTCCTAGCTCAACGATCATCAAGAAGTTCTCCCGGGGGCAGCTGTCAGCACTTGCCATCACCCTGACCCTCGCGAGCCGCGCGTCGGTGACCATTTTCGACGAACCGTACTTGGGGCTCGATGTATCTGCTCGACACAAGTTCTATGAACTCCTCATCGAGGAATACACCAACCACCCCCGCACGATCGTGCTGTCCACTCACCTGGTGGGGGAGATGCAATCAATCTTTGATCGCATTGTGGTGCTCAACAAAGGGGTCGTCGCGCTCGATGTGGCAGCAGACGACGCTACGCACCTCGGGTATGAACTCCTTGGCCCTGCCGCCGAACTCACCACCTGGGCTCACGGCAGCCCGGCACTGTCGATGCGCACCGTAGGATCACTAGCGTCAGCCACGTTCCTCGGGGAGCCGCCGCAGCAACTACCAGAACGACTTGACGTGCGCCCACTGCCGCTTCAAGACCTCGTTGCCGCCATCGGCGATTCATCACAGGGAGCATGATCATGACAACCCCAACAACCATCACCAAGCTTCACCTCAACAAACCGACAATCGTGTTTGGTGTCCCGGTCTTTGTTTACCTCTGCGTTGTTGCAGTGTCCGTGTTGATTGCGGTCGCCATGATGCGGTTTGGTGTGGACACCTTTGACCCAAACGTCCAGCAAGGATTTCGTAACAATGGTGGCGCGATTTGGAGTGTCGCCGGGTTTTTCGTCTACCTTGGGGTCCAAGCTGTTGCGTCCACGTTCCCTTTTGCCATGTCGATGGGGACCACGCGGCGTGCGTACATCAGTGGAACCGCAGCGTACTTCTTCATTCAAAGCGTTGCTACTGGGGCGATTGCACTCGCCCTGGGCAGCATCGAAAAAGCCACAAATCATTGGTGGACGGGCGCCCACGTCTTTGATGTCTACATTCTTGGCGCGGGTGACAGCCTGCGACTCTTTGCAATCACCACAATGATGACGTGGGTCGCGCTCAGTATTGGTGCAGCCTTCGGGGCGCTCTTTGTCAAAGCCGGACCGAAAGGACCCGTGGTTGGGGCAATCACCGCTGTGGTCGTTCTTGTCGCACTTGTTGCCTGGGCTGCCCCGCACATCAGCGGTTGGGCCGCACACGCCACCTGGACGTGGGTGGTCTATGGTGGACTTATCCTTGTTGTTATGGCGTTGATCGTTCAATATACGGCGCTGCGGCACGCCTCAGTGCGGTAGACGGGGTCCCATGAACTCACGCCACATGACGAGAACCACCCGTTATCAGCAATGACAAAGGCGCCGCCCCGAGACACGGGGACGGCGCCTTTGATTGTCTGAGTTCACAGACTCACAGGGCGTTCACTGCCTTAGCAAGACCGGACTTGCGGTTAGCAGCCTGGTTCTTGTGAATGACACCCTTCGTTGCAGCTTTGTCCAGCTTGCGGGAAGCAACAGCAAGAGCAGCAACAGCTGCTTCTTTGTCGCCAGCCGCAACAGCTTCGCGGACCGCACGAACGTACGTCTTCACTTCAGACTTCACAGCCTTGTTGCGAAGACGAGCTTTCTCGTTGGTGCGGTTACGCTTGATCTGAGACTTAATGTTTGCCACGTGAGCACTTTCTTTCGTTCACCAAGTGGTGAGCTGACAGGTCGTAGAAGGCTCTGCTCGTACCGGGACTGGGGTGGGGAACCCGTGGTGAGGTACGAGAGCGCTGTCCGCCGACCTGACGGACAAGCAATTCATAATCCTAACAGTCGCACCGTCATCGGCCAACGGTCTCAGCGGATCAACGCGGTGTTCTCTCGGTGATGTGTGTCATGCTCGAGGCGGCGCTCTGCACGCGAAGCAGTGCGGACTTCATCACCGAGCAAAAGGAGATTGAGCAACAACTGCCGCGAATCGATTCTGTGGCAAAATCGCACCCTCACGACGAACTCGGTCAGGGTTCAAACGAATCAACCGGTCAACCCGCACCTCGCTGTCGCGGCCCTGGCTATCCCAGGGCCCAGTACCAATTTCCACCCAGTTAGGGTGGGATCGCTGATCCCTATCCCGTGACGTCAGCATCATTCCTAACAGCCACGGGCCGTCATGACCCACAAGGAGGACAGGTCGATCCTTGCCCTGGCTGTAATCTTCCTCGTAAGGTACCCACGCCCACACGATTTCACCGGGGTCTGGGTCGCCATCCAGACTGGGAGCGTAGCGGGGTGAAAACACCCCCGTGAAGTCCCCAGGGTAAGCATCAAGCAACACACCGTTGTCCTGAACGGGCGCACGATTGCTGGTGGAGCGGGCAACGTCACCAGGTGAAGGCGAGGCATCCCCCTTCGTTACACGGTGACCGCGGGCGCGCGAGCGCAGAACGTGAGCGACAGCGCCAGCAAGACGGCGCACAGAGGGCGAAACCATAGCGCCACCGTATCCGCAGGCCACGGCTCAAGCAAACAACAACCACGGGGAGCTAAACCCACCATACTCACCTGCGGTCAGGCGCATCGGCAGGTGGTAGTGGCCCGGCTCATAGCGAAACAGGACGAACCGTTGGGTCAATCATGGGAGAATGTCACCCGTGACTCCCATTCCCTCATCTGCCAGCCAAGCACGTATCCAGCCCGCGGCAACGCCGCCCGAGCTGCTGCGGAACTTCTGCATCATTGCGCACATCGACCACGGCAAGTCGACCCTTGCGGACCGGATGTTGCAGTTAACCGGTGTGGTAGATGACCGTTCCATGCGTGCCCAATACCTTGACCGGATGGATATCGAACGGGAACGGGGAATCACCATTAAGTCGCAGGCAGTGCGGATGCCCTGGGAGGTCGACGGAACCCCTTACGCGCTGAACATGATCGACACCCCCGGCCACGTGGACTTCACCTACGAGGTGTCACGGTCGCTGGCGGCATGTGAAGGGGCAATTCTTCTGGTCGATGCTGCGCAAGGTATCGAAGCACAAACCCTGGCGAACTTGTACCTTGCTATGGAAAACGACCTCGAAATCATTCCTGTTCTCAACAAAATTGATCTGCCAGCTGCGCAACCAGAAAAATATGCTGAGGAACTGGCGGGTTTAGTGGGAACAGACCCCGATGACGTCTTACGGGTGTCGGGCAAGACGGGGGTCGGGGTTGAAGCGCTCCTTGATCAGATTGTTACCTCGTTTCCCGCCCCCGTTGGTGAGGCAGATGCGCCTGCCCGTGCGATGATCTTTGACTCGGTGTATGACACCTACCGGGGTGTGGTGACCTATGTGCGTGTCGTGGACGGCAAACTCAGCCCGCGTGAACGTATCGTCATGATGTCCACTAAAGCCCACCATGAACTCCTCGAAATTGGTGTGTCTGCCCCCGAAGCAATTCCGACCAAAGGGCTCGGAGTTGGTGAGGTCGGTTATCTCATTACCGGTGTGAAAGACGTCCGCCAATCCAAGGTTGGCGATACCGTCACGAACGCAGCAAAACCCGCAGATACCGCGCTTCCTGGGTACTCTGAACCCAAACCCATGGTGTTTTCAGGTCTGTATCCCATTGATGGTTCGGATTACCCGGTGTTGCGTGACGCGCTGGATAAATTGAAACTCAACGATGCGGCACTCAACTACGAACCCGAAACGTCCGTGGCGTTGGGGTTTGGGTTCCGTGTGGGCTATCTTGGGTTGCTCCACTTAGAAATTGTGCGGGAACGGTTAGAACGCGAATTCAACCTCGACCTCATTTCCACGGCACCCAACGTCATTTATGACGTTCAGCTCGAAGACAAAACCTGGGTGAACGTCACCAACCCCTCCGAGTTCCCCGGAGGGAAAATCAGTGACGTGCAAGAACCCGTGGCTAAAGCCACGATTCTTGCGCCCAGTGAGTACATTGGCGCCATCATGGAACTGTGCCAGGAACGGCGTGGTGAGCTGCAAGGCATGGATTATCTCTCCGCTGACCGGGTGGAAATGCGGTATATTCTGCCGCTCGCCGAGATCGTTTTCGACTTCTTTGATGCCCTCAAATCACGCACTCGTGGGTACGCGTCACTGGACTACGACGTCACCGGAGCACAGTCATCTGAACTGGTGAAAGTTGACATCCTGCTACAAGGTGAGCGAGTCGATGCCTTCAGCGCCATCGTTCACAAGGACGCGGCCTACGCCTATGGCGTGAAAATGTGCGTAAAACTCAAAGAACTTATCCCGCGGCAACAGTTCGAGGTGCCGATCCAAGCCGCTATTGGTGCGCGTGTGATTGCCCGAGAAACGATCCGTGCGATTCGTAAGGACGTTCTGGCCAAGTGCTACGGCGGTGACATTTCACGTAAACGTAAGCTCTTGGAAAAACAAAAAGAGGGTAAGAAACGCATGAAGACCATTGGGTCAGTTGACGTGCCTAAAGAAGCCTTCATCTCCGCGTTGACCTCTGAGCAAGGAGACTCGCGAAAGAAATGAGTCACTCATGACTCCTGCTCTTCCCCAGGGCGAAGCAGCTCCCCGCGATGGGTCACTACCCGCATGGGTAGGGTCGGATCCCTCGGACCGTGCTTTTGGTGTGTACATTCACGTGCCCTTTTGCTCTGTGCGATGCGGGTACTGTGACTTCAACACGTACACAGCCTCCGAATTGGGTGGAGGAGCTAGTCAACGGAACTACGCCCAGACCGCAGCACAGGAGATCCTACTTGCCCGCCAGGTCATGGACCGGGCGGGCTACCCCCCGCGCCCCGCATCGACAATATTCTTTGGTGGGGGCACCCCCACCTTGCTGCCCGCACAGGACTTGGTCTCTTTAGTGTCCACGGTGCGCCAGACCTGGGGCCTTGCGGATGGTGCTGAGGTCACCACCGAAGCGAATCCTGACTCCGTCACCCCTCACAGTATGGAGATCCTTGCGAACGGGGGTTTTACGCGAGTGTCCTTGGGAATGCAGTCGGTGGTTCCTCATGTTCTGGCTACGCTTGAGCGCACTCACAACCCAGCCAATGTTGCGTCTGCGGTTCGGTGGGCACATGAGGCGGGCCTCGAGGTGTCAGTTGATCTCATTTACGGCACCCCAGGGGAATCCATGGATGACTGGCGTCGTTCCCTAGACGCTGCCATAGCCACGGGTGCAGGGCACGTGTCAGCCTACGCGCTGACCGTGGAGCAGGGCACACGCATGGCAGTCCAGGTGCGGCGCGGCGACATTGAACTCCCGTCGCTCGATGACCAAGCCGACAAATACGAGGTCGCGGACACTGTCCTGAGCGACGCTGGTTACCAATGGTATGAGATCTCAAACTGGGCGCGTCCACGCGCTGACGGTGAGCTCGCGGTGTGTCGTCACAACCTGGCGTATTGGCGGGGACATGACTGGTGGGGGATTGGCCCTGGAGCACACTCATTCATGGCAGGTGACCCGAACGCTCACGACGATGCTCCGTCCGCCGGGGTGCGATGGTGGAACGTCAAACACCCAATCAGGTACGCTCACGCACTGGAAAACGGCCAATCACCTGCTGCCGGGCGGGAACTGCTCACAGGTGACGATGCCCACCTGGAACGGGTGATGCTGGGGATCCGTCTTCGTGAGGGGATGCCTGTTCAGTGGGTGGCCGAGGAGCGTCGCGAAGTGCTGGCGTCATTGATCGCCCGTGAACTGATCGATGCGCGCGCCGTGTTTGCAGGTCGCGTGCAGTTGACCCGTTCCGGACGGTTGATGGCAGATGCGATCGTCCGCGATCTCACGTGACGGACTGCTGTCGCCCAGGGTGATAGGGTCTCGTCACCATGTGCATGTGAACCCGTCAGCAGTTATGTTGGCTGTACATGGATGACAATGAAGGAGATTTCGATGACGACGAACAACGACCCCACGCAGCCGGAGAACCAGCAGCCTCCAACATCTGGACAACCTGGGCCAACAGAGCAACCCCAATACCCTTACCAGCAGCCTGGGTACGGTCAGCAGCCACCAGCGCAGCCCCAAGGTAACCCGTACGACGGGCAGCAACAATATGGGCAGCCCGGTGCTCAACAGCCTGGCTATGGGCAACAAGGTTACGGTCAACAAGGAGCGTCTTACCCGCACCAGAACAACTCAGCAGGGTTCCCCATTGGCGACGCATTCTCGTGGGGGTGGAACAAGTTCAAAGACAACGCCGGTGCATTCATCGGTGGGATGGTTATTTACGGTCTGATCCTCCTGATCGTCACCATCATCATGAGTGTGGTGCTCGGCGCCTCCGCTGCCAGCGGCGACGGTGGTCTCATGGCGCTGGGCTTCGGTGGACTTATCCTGTTTTCCCTCGTCGTTGGGGCACTCGCACTCGCTGCCGGTGCTCTTTTTGCCAAGGTCGCGCTCAAGGTTGCAGCCGGTCAGAAATTGACGCTCGCTGACTTCTTTGACTTCTCCAACCTTGGTCAAGCCATCATCGTGTCGCTGCTCATCGCTGTCGCGAACGGCCTGCTCGCATGGACCGGCATCGCCGGGATCATCATCTCGTTCTTCACGATCTTTGCGCTGTACTTCGCACTAGATAAAAACATGGGCGCCATTGACGCCATCAAAGCATCTGCCACGCTGGCCATGAACAACTTCGTCCCCACACTGCTGTTGCTCGTGTTCGTCATGCTGTTGGTATTTGTTGGCGCATTACTCCTGGGTGTGGGCCTTCTTATCACCACCCCAGTGAGCTTGCTCGCGATCGCGTGGGTGTACAAGCGACTCATCGGAGAATCAGTCGCCGCCTGACACGCTACGTGCATCGATCTGACACGAATACGTATCTTGCTGTGAGGGGCAGTGGTTCAGCCACTGCCCCTCACGCATGGCTACTACTCATCCACGGTGACGAAATCGATCAGTTCTTCCACCCGCCCCAGCAGTGCGGGCTCAACATCCGTGTACGTCGTCACCTTAGATAAAATACGTTGCCATCCCTGGGCAACATCCATTTGTGTCTGCGCCGGCCACCCCAAAGTAGCCAAAATTCCCCGCTTCCACTCCACATCGCGGCTGATTGTCGGCCACGCGGGAAGACCAAGGAGATGAGGTTTCACCGCTTGCCACACATCGACATACGGGTGCCCCACCACAAGAACGCTCCGGGGTGGGAATCTCTCGGCGACCGCATCGGCAATCCGGGCTTCCTTGCTCCCTCGAACAAGGTGGTCAACGAGCACACCCACCCGGGATTCAGGAGTGGGGCCGAACTCTTCCAACCGGTCCTGAAGGTGATCAACCCCGTCAAGCATTTCCACCACGACGCCCTCAACCCGCAAGTCTGCCCCCCACACTTTTTCCACAAGCTCAGCATCATGTTTTCCCTCTACCCAGATGCGTGAGGTTCGGGCAACGCGCGCGCGGCTGAGCGGAGCCATGCGGGAGCCAGACGCAGTGCGTGTGGCAACGGGTGCTGTCACGCGTTGTGGGGGCACCAGAACTACCGGTTCCCCGTCCACCCAAAATCCCGGCCCCAGCCGGAACACGCGATGCGCGCCATGACGGTCCTCCAGGGTGACCGTGTGCATGCCAGCGGTTTTCTCCACTCGGACTACAGCGCCAACCCACCCTGTTGTCACCTCTTCAACAACTAGCCCGCGACGGGCTTCCACCTGCGCAACTGAGGGTGTCCGCGACGAGGGGGTAGGCTGACCAAGAACATCTGAACCATATCTGTCCCAACTCACGCTCGAAGACTAGCGGGCCACATGCCCTGGCGGTGGCACGACACCCATGTTGGTGACAATCACAGACACGGGTACGAAAAAACCGGTAGAATTGGCACTCGGCAGTGGGGAGTGCCAAACGCAGGCTGGAAAGGAGCGACCATGCACGCTGAACAACGTCGACTGGAAGTGCTCCGTGCCATCGTCGAGGACTACGTGAGCACCCGTGAGCCGGTCGGCTCTAAACTCATTGCTGAACGTCACGGACTTGGGGTGTCGCCAGCCACCATTCGCAACGACATGGCCATCCTCGAAGATGCCGGACTGATCGCCCAACCACACACATCAGCGGGTCGTATTCCCACTGACCTCGGTTACCGGGTCTTTGTTGACAAACTCTCCGACGTCAAACCGCTCTCTGGTGCAGAGCGCAATGCTATTCACATGTTTCTCGACAGTGCGGTGGACCTGGATGACGTCGTCCACCGTGCCGGACGCTTGCTGGCACAAATTACCGGGCAAGTGGCAGTCGTGCAATACCCATCACTTCGCAAATCTACCGTCCGACACTTGGAACTGGTAAGGCTGCACCCCACACGCGTGCTTCTGGTGATCATCACGGACACTGGGCGGGTCGAACAACGCCACATCGACATCGACCCCAGCATTAGCGAAGACGACATCGCCTCCATGCGTGGCGCACTCAACGCACACGCGGTCGGCAAGAGGCAACCAGACGTCAGCGACGACTTGAACTGTGCATCAGAACAATTCGCCGGCCCACTTGCTGACATCTTTCACGCGATCGTTGACCTACTGACCGCCACCCTCGACGAAGACAACGACGAACGTCTTGTCCTGGCGGGAACCTCCAACCTCACCCGCAACGGTATTGTGCTCACCCAGCTCAGGCCCATCCTTGAAGCACTGGAAGAACAGGTGGTCCTCCTCAAACTCCTCACTGAAGTGGCGGAAGACTCCGGGGCTGTGACCGTGCGTATCGGAAGCGAAACTCAAGTCGACACCCTCAAGGAAACTTCTGTCATTACCACCCATTACGGATCGAACAGCAACACACTAGGGGCACTCGGGTCTATTGGACCCACCGGGATGGACTACCCAGGCACCATAGCAGCAGTCCGTGCTGTAGCCCGCTACCTCTCCCGGATCTTGTCTCACTAACACCCACCCCTACGCCCGCGAACCACAACAAGGAAGCACAGAGAGTCACACGTGAACGACTACTACGCAACGCTCGGTGTCGACCGCAACGCCAGCGCGGATGACATCAAAAAGGCCTATCGCAAACTCGCCCGGAAGCTTCACCCAGATGTTGCTGGCCCCGGAGCGGAAGACGAGTTCAAAGGCGTCCAGCGCGCCTATGACGTCCTATCCAACCCGGACAAACGCCAACAGTACGACATGGGTGTTGACCCGACAGCGCCAGGTGGCGGTGGTGGCCAAGGAGCAGGGTTTGGGTTCCAGGACATTTTTGACACGTTCTTTGGTGGAGGCAGCGCACAACGTGGCCCCACCCCGCGCACGCGTCGTGGTCAAGACTCACTACTCAGGCTCGATATTGACCTCAATGACGCTGCGTTCGGTACCACCCGCGAGATCGAGGTTGACACAGCGGTTGTCTGCGGCACCTGCCAGGGAACGTGCTGTGCTCCGGGAACAAGTCCCACAACGTGCTCGGTGTGTCAAGGAACCGGATCAGTGCAACGTGTGGCCCGTTCGTTCCTCGGCCAAGTCATGACGACCTCTCCATGTGCTGCATGCCAAGGGTTCGGAACCACAATCGCCACGCCCTGTTCGGAATGTTCCGGGGAAGGGCGCGTGCGCTCACGGCGCACCATTTCTGTTGACATTCCCGCCGGTGTGGAAAGTGGTGTCCGCATCAAACTGTCCGGACAAGGAGAAGTTGGTCCAGGTGGTGGACCTGCCGGGGATCTCTACTTCGAAATTCGTGAACGCCGACACCCAGTTTTCACCCGTCGTGGTGACGACATTCACTGCACCGTCGAGATCCCCATGACTGCCGCGGCACTGGGTACAGTCCTCACCCTGGACACTCTCGATGGTGAGCAGGAAGTTGACCTTGAGCCCGGCACACAACCTGGTCATGTCCTGACCGTGCGTGGGCTCGGTGTGGGGCACCTGCACGGTAGCGGGCGTGGTGACCTCAATATTCACATTGATGTGGTCGTCCCCTCATCGCTCGACGAAGACCAAGCAGAACTCTTGCGTCAGTTTGCACAATCACGTGGCGAAGAACGCCCGGCAGGTCGTGTTGCTTCCTCAGGAAGTGGAGTGTTCTCCAAGCTTCGTGAAAAATTCTCGGGTCGGTGACGGTTTGTGAGCGCGCCTGTTTTCCTTGCTGAGTCAACTGATCTCGCCGCCTACCGTGAGGGGGACACATACTACCTTGATGGGGTGGAAGGTCGCCACGCAGGAGTTGTTCAACGACGTTCCGTGGGGGAGGCCATCGACATCGTTGACGGTCACGGGACGCGTTTGAGCTGCACAATTACTCACGTCTCGGGTGAACACCTTGATCTCTTGGTCACGTCGGTCTCCCACGAGTCATGTGGACAATACCGGTTGACTCTCGTGCAAGCGCTCGCCAAAGGCGATCGTGACGAGTTGGCCATTGAAGCAGCGACTGAGGTTGGCGTGGATCGAGTGATTCCGTGGCAGGCTGATCGGTCCATTGTGGTCTGGCGTGGGGCGCGGGCGGCAAAGTCTCATGCACGATGGGTGGCGACAGTTCGCTCAGCAATGAAACAGGCGCGGCGAGCGCGGCTGCCTATGGTTGAGCAGCCGGTGACATCGCAACAATTGGTTGATGTCATTGCGGAGACAACGCAGACGGGCGGGGTCGTGTATGTTCTTCACGAAAGCGCGACAACGGCGTTGACCAGCCAGCCACGACCACCAGGTGGCGAGGAGTTAGCCCCAGTCGATGTTGTTGTCGTGGTGGGACCTGAAGGGGGCATCAGTGACAGCGAACTCGAAAAGTTCACTGCCGCTGGCGCACAGGCAGTGCTCCTTGGGCCGCACGTGTTGCGCACCTCCACTGCTGGCCCAGTTGCCTTGGCGTTGTTGTCTGCCTCAACTGGCCGATGGTGATCCTGGGAAAGGCGTGATGGCGAGGTTTCCTCCCTTGACCCAGCAAACAGCGGGCTATCACAGCGAAGGCGCGTTACCCTGGATGTCATGACCGAGACACATGCGACGAGTTCTGACTGCATCTTCTGTGCAATTGCTACGGGTACCATGGACGCTGATATTGTCAAAGAAAACGACAGGATTATTGCGTTTCGTGACATCAACCCCCAAGCGGAGATGCACGTGCTTGTTATTCCCCGGGCTCACCATGGCGACGTGGTCCAGTTGGCAAAGGCTGCACCAGAAACTTTGGCTGAGCTCGTCACGTTTGCTGATGAGATCGCCTCAGAACTTGCCGATGGACAGTTCCGTTTCATCTTTAATTCCGGTCCGCAAGCGGGACAGTCGGTGTTTCACGTCCACGGGCACGTGTTGGGCGGACAACGGTTAGGCTGGACACCTGCGTGACAGTTTTCTGTGTTTTCCTCGCCCCCCGTTGTGCAGCGAGCAACGCCCCTGACCCACACAAGCGAGGAAAGACCCCCTCTTCATGACGTTACCCACTAGTTCATCACCAAGTCGCGATATTGCAGTGGAGCATCGCGTGGTCATTCCGCCACATGTGTCCATGTCAATGCTTCTTGGTCCCGCGGATTCGGTGCTGCGTGCCATTGAGCAGGGGTTTCGCTCCATCGACGTGCACGTGCGGGGAAACTCCGTGTCGTTGCGTGGGCCAGCACCCGATGTTGCTCTTGCGTCCCGGCTCCTTGACGAACTTGTTCTTGTTGTGGAACAAGGCACGAACCTCACTCCTGACATTGTGACTCGGTCAATTAGCATGCTCACCGCTGCCACAGCTCACCGGCCTGCGGAGATCTTGACATTCAACATTTTGACGTCGCAAGGACGGTCGATCAGACCAAAAACTATTGGCCAAAAACAGTACGTGGATGCCATTGACTCCAATACGATCACGTTTGGGTTGGGCCCAGCGGGGACCGGGAAAACATATCTTGCTGTGGCGAAAGCTGTCTCAGCGTTGCAAGCGAAACAGGTGTCCCGCATTATTTTGACGCGACCAGCGGTGGAGGCTGGGGAGCGGTTGGGGTATCTCCCCGGTGGGTTGACGGAAAAGATTGATCCGTATGTGCGTCCGCTTTACGATGCGCTGCGCGACATGATTGACCCGGATGCGATGACCCGGCTTGTTGAGTCCAATACGATTGAAGTGGCCCCGTTGGCTTACATGCGTGGTCGCACATTGAATAATGCCTTCATCATTTTGGACGAAGCACAAAATACTACGCGTGAACAGATGAAAATGTTCCTCACACGGTTGGGGACACACTCAACAATGGTGATCAATGGTGATATGACTCAAACCGATCTTCCTCGGGGAATGACCTCAGGGTTGCGGGTCATCCCCGACATTTTGGCCGGAATTGATGATATTGAGATCGTGAGACTCACGTCAGGTGATGTCGTTCGCCACCGCCTTGTCTCTGACATTATTGATGCCTATGACCGGTGGGACACAGCGAACGATCCCCACCGCACCACGTCACCAGGTGGGCACTCGTCACAGCACTCCACGAAGGACTGAACAGCGTGAGTATTGAAGTCAACAACGAAACCACCCACCAACTCGACGAAGCCGAGTTTGCGGAACTTGCGCGATACGTCTTTGATGCCATGCACATCCACCCCCTCACGGAACTCTCAGTGGTGTTTGTTGATCCTGACACGATCAGTGAACTGCACGAACAGTGGATGGATATCCCTGGTCCCACCGATGTGTTGTCATTCCCCATGGATGAATTGCGCCCAGGGACAACCGAGCGGCCCACCGAACAGGGGATCCTTGGGGACATTGTGATCTGCCCTGAGGTGGCAGTGGATCAAGCAGCTCAGGCTGGTCACTCGCCGATCGAAGAGATGCTTCTTCTTGCTACCCATGGGATTCTCCATCTTCTTGGCTATGATCATGCTGAACCAGAAGAGGAACGGGAAATGTTCTCCCTGCAACGCCACCTCCTCCTCACGTTCCTGGCAGGGCGGCAGTAGCGTTGTGACGTCTGTGACAAGCGATGCGCCTTTCGATGTGGTAATTACCCTCGCTGTGACCGGGTGGCTGGGTGTCGCTGCGGTGAGCGCAACGATCAGTGCCCTCACCAGAGCCATGGGGCATTCCTCGGTACTGGGAGATGAGGTCACTGCTGTTTTTGCGCGGACCATCAGCACTCATCTTGCTCATTGGTGGGGCAGACGCTGGGTTCTTGGTGCGGTAGGGGGAGCGAGCATCATTCTCGCGGTGACCACGACGACGTTTGCTGTCACCGCGATGAGTGGGGACCGCCAACCATGGTGGGGGACACTCATGAGTGTCCTGCTGATCACCGTATGCACTACCGTGGCGGGGATCGCGTCGGGGGCTGCCATGGCTCGCCACCACCCTGCGACAGTCCTTGCTTTTTTCTTCCCGCTTCTTGCGCTCACTGGTACGAGCGTCATCAGAGATCACGAGACAACGGCCCACAGTCATCAGCCGGTGGACGAGGTGCAGACAGTAACTGGGTTTGCCGATCATTCCGGAACAGACACACTGTCTTCTGGATCTGACCAGCGTAGTCTCGCCGACCTACGAGATACCCCCATCCGGGCTGTCATGGTTCCTCGCACTGACATGATTACCGTTGCACGGACGGCTCCGCTTGACAAAGCTCAGAAGCTCTTCATCCGCTCTGGTTTCTCTCGGCTTCCTGTGATCGGTGATTCGTCCGATGACGTGCACGGAGTCCTCTACTTCAAAGATGTTGCAAGGGTCCTTCTTACGTCCCCTCACGCGTCTGTACGGACAGCCCAAGACACGATGCGTCCGGTATGGTTTGTGCCAGAATCAACCCACGCTGACGATGTGCTGCGTTCCATGCAAAGCAAACGCGCCCACATTGCCATGGTCGTTGACGAATACGGGGGAATCGCTGGGCTTGTCACCGCCGAGGACATTTTGGAGGAGATCGTTGGTGAGTTGACTGACGAACACGATTCAACACCAACGACCGTTGACACACTGAACCAGGGAGTGTTGCGGGTTCCTGCGCGCATGACTTTGGACGAGTTGAGTGAGTATCTGCACCGCCCCATCACCGATGACGATGTGGACACTATTGCTGGTCTGCTCACCAAAGCACTGGGGAAACTCCCAATTGCACAATCACAGGCGACAATCAATGGACTGCATCTGTTGGCCGATGAGTTCACTGGTCGACGCAAACAGCTGTCGACGATCATCGTGACAGACTTGTCATCCAGCGATCTTCGTGATGAATTACCTCCGGAGCAACCAGCTCACACGCCTCATCAGTCGTCTGAGACGACCTCACGCAACTCCTAGGAGAGTACGCCATGACAGAATTCCATCTCACGCCCCTTCCAGAACTGCCCGAGGGGCACCGCTCTGGTTTCGCGTGTCTTGTTGGCCGACCTAACGCCGGAAAATCTACCTTAACGAATGCGCTGGTTGGCCAAAAGATCGCTATTACAGCCAACAAACCGCAAACAACACGCCACACAATCCGTGGAATCGTCAATCGCGAGGATGCACAACTCATTCTCGTGGACACACCAGGCTTGCACCGCCCTCGTACTTTGCTCGGGGAGCGCCTCAATGACCTTGTTCTGTCCACCTTGTCTGAAGTTGATGTGGTTGTGTTCTGCCTGCCTGCGGACCAAAAAATTGGTCCGGGCGACAGATTCATTGCCGAACAGCTCGCTCGCCTCAATGAACGCCGCACCAAAACCCCCATCATTGCTGCAGTCACAAAAGCTGATGTCGTATCCCGTGACGCACTGGCATCGCACTTGCTGGAGGTGGCAGAACTCGCTGATTTCTCGGACATTATTCCGGTCTCGGCTGTGGAGGGTTTCCAAGTTGAGGCACTCACGGATCTTTTGGTGTCACATCTGCCTGAAGGCGTGAAGTTCTACCTTGATGGAGAACTGACCGATGAACCTGAGTCAGTGATGATTGCAGAACTCATCCGAGAAGCAGCAATTGAAGGGGTCCGCGATGAACTCCCGCACTCGCTGGCTGTTGTCGTGGACGAAATTATTGAAAAGGACAAACAGGGCCGCCCTCACCTGACTGTTCACGCATCAATATTTGTTGAACGTGACTCGCAAAAGGGCATCATCATCGGGAAACAAGGCTCCCGGTTGCGTAAGGTGGGGAGTCAAGCCCGTGTGGGAATCGAGGCGCTCTTGGGAGCACATGTGTATCTTGATTTACGAGTCAAGGTTGCAAAGGACTGGCAGCGAGACCCCAAACTCCTCAACCGGCTCGGATTCTGACAGCTTGAGGTGCCCTGGGTAGAGCATCCACCACCGAACGAAAGTGGGATAAGTCAATGAGCACACCACAGCCGAACACGCATTCTCCAACGCGTGTCCGCTCTGATCTCGGTCGGCGATTTGCCGATATTCCGGTGAGTGATTACGTGCGTGACTTCGTGTCTCTCATCCTGTTTGGTGTGTCTCTCACTGCGCCATTGTCAGGCAGCAGCGATGGTGTTGTTGCGGGGCGAGAGAGCGCATTCTTTGTGTTGGCGCTTCTCGCTCCTGCATTTGTGCTGTCCTTGCCATACTTGGGGCGGTTAGGACTATTGCCTGGTGGGTGGACTGTTTTTCGCACTCGCTTGGTCCGGCGGGTCGCTGCAATCCCCTTCTGTGGCCTTGTCGGCTGGGCAGTGGTTGATGCACTAATCAGCGATTCCCCTGTGGCGTTGGGGTCAGCTTATCTTTTTGGAGCGGCTGCAGTGGCTTTGTCGGCACAAACTCGAGAGAGTGAATTGGGGCCTGGAGCACAGGACTTGGGGCCACGGAAAGCGAGCTTTGTCGCTGTGGTTGGTGGGCTCGTCACTGTTGCAGTTCTGGCGCTCGTCACAGCAGTGTTTTACCTGACATCCTCCTTAGCTACAGCTCAGGCGGTTGTCTATAGCCTTGCGCTGATCATCGGGGTCATCGTGAGCCTCTTTGCGATTGTTGCGGTCGTTGTCACTGGGGGAGCAGGGTGGCGACGCACAGTGATCACGTTATCTGTGGGTTGGCTGATTCTGGTGCACTTCGCCAACCCGGCCACGAACCTTCTTCCCGCTCTTGTTGAAGCAAGTTCCACACCGCGAGTGTGGATTGTGCCGCTGTCGCAACTACTGAGTGCCAGCTTCGTGTTGGTTCCAGCTCTCGGGGCATTGGTGGCCTCTCCAGCATTCCGTGACAGAGCCCAGGTTGTTCGTGGACCTGGGGTTGGGTTTGACCATATTCGCACGCTGCTGGTGACGGCGTTTGTGTGGGCGGTTGCATACCTGGCCACGTACGCCATTGTTTTCAGTGTGGATCGTGAGCTCCTTGGTCCGGGTCATGCCGCCGGTGAGCTCATCCAAGTTGTTGTGGGAACGTGTGTGATTGCTGGTGCTGCTTGGCTGGGTGCCTCGCATGTGGCCCGTCACCCAGCGCTCTCACGACCGGGTGGTGTCCTGGCTTGCCTTGCGATCGTGGGCGGTGGCTTGCTCGTGATGAACTCAGCGTCACTGGGCGCTGGAAGTTCACTAGGGCACTTCACGATTGTCCTGATCATTCCTGTGGCGATTGCGGTTGTGATGGTCTCTGATGTGACCATTCGTGAACTTGCCCGCACCGCATCGCAAGTGCGTCCAGTGAACCCCCACACTTATGAGTGGAGTGAACGGGCAGTTGTAACGCGCCAGCCTGCCGTCCAGGACAGCCCTCCGCACAACTCCGTGGGGACAACCTCGGTGATGCCAACCATGCCGGTACAGCAGGACTCGCAACCGGTGACTGACGCAGGTGATCAGCGTCGCCCTCAGACAGGGGATACCCAATCCTTGTCGCGTGAGGAAGTGCTGGCCGTGGCTCATACCGGTGGACAAGGGCACTCATACACCCGTGAGCAGGCCCTTAATCCGGCCACTGACCCTGTCGTTCTCGCCCACATCGCTGAGGTCTCTCCTGAGCTTCGTCCAGCTTTGGCAGAAAACCCGGCGACGTATGATGCGCTACTGACGTGGCTTGCTGGGATTGGGGATCCAGAGATTGACGCGGCGTTGGAACGTCGTAAGCAGAAACCCTAAGGGGTATTTTTCGCGGTTTTCCGGGGGTACCACACCGTGGTGCCCCCGGTTTTTTGTGCGAATTCCCCTCGCCAGGCTTCGTGTGTTCCCGTTAGTGTTGGGCCGTTACGCCCTGAACGAGAGATTGAATGAGATGACACCTGACGAGTACACCGCTGAGGTTGCGAGTAACCCTCACACCCCAGCATTGACACTGCAAGATATCGCGAAGACGCGCCCTGATTTGCGTCCTATGGTTGCGGCGAACCCCGCGGCCTACCCTGACCTGGTGAACTGGTTGGCCGGTTTGGGTGATCCACACGTTGACGCCGCCATTGCGCAACGCAACGCATCACCACAAGCGGTGACCGACCCTGTGAACGGTAGTGTTCCCACCCAAGACAACGCTCCAACCAGTGCTGCGCCACTAGCGCCAGTTCCGTTGCCAGATGGGCATGTGGCGCCCACGCCATCCACGGGGACAACTGCTGATGCAGGTTCTGAGCAGGCACAGTCTGCAGGAGACGCGGGGCGGGCCCCACGATCGCGCCGAGGATTGTGGATTGGATTAGGCGTGGGCGCTCTTGCCCTGGTTGCGGCAGGTGCTTTTGCGCTGAACCATTTCGTGTTCTCAAAGATCAGTGGTGCAGATTCGCCGGAAGCAGCCGCAAACAACCTTGTTATGGCGCTGACAGAATCTGATGAGATTGCTCTGTACGGAGCGCTCTCTCCCGCTGAACGCGAGTACTTCGGTGACGTGATGGGTCAGTTCAGCACTCACTTTGATGATGCTTCCAACGAGAAATGGGCTGAGCACGCGCTTGCCTTCTACGACAGTTTCTCCTTTGAGGCATCGTCAGTGAACTATGAGGTTGAAGACCTCGGCGACGATGTGGCGCGGATCACCATTGCTGAGGGTGAGTTCACGCTGGATGCTGACGGTGACAAAGTCGCTGATGCGGTGAACAATCTTCTTGTCGAGGTGGAAGCCACATCGCTGGGTGAGCTCATCACCCAAGAAGGCGGAACCTTCCCATCGCCTCAGGAAGTTGCAGATGACGTCACCACAGGCATCGCTGAAGAGTTCCCTGTCACGTTCACAGCAGAAGACTTGATCATCCCAGCATCTGAATTGGGGTCGGGACTCGACAGCTTCAGCACTGGCGGGTTGGGTGTTCCTGACGTTCAGCCAAGTGAGGATCTTGAGGATGTTGCATTCGCTTTGGTGGCGGTGAAAGAAGACGGCAGTTGGTTCATCAGTCCGCAGTTGACTGCTGCTGACCTGCAAGTACGCATGATGGGTCAAGCCCCAGATTACGGGGCATTGCCAGCGGCTGTCCCTGCAGATTCTCCAGAGGAAGCAGCGGAGCAGATGGTGAGGGCCGCGTTCGAGGGTCTGGACACACTTGACTTCTCAGCGATGGCAGGCCACTTTGTTACCGCCGAGCGAAGGGCGGCAGGGCTTGTGCCTACAGTGGAATTGTCCGCGGAAGAACAAGCGGAATATGACGAAATTGTCAGTTCACTCAGCCTCTCGGACGTCTCGTACTCTGTTGACCGTGTGGAGGGTGACACTGCCTACCTCATCTTGGACAACCTCGCTGTTGACATGAGCGTGGAAGGACTTCCGTATACCTTCACCATGTCCAATGATTGCGCTGGAGTGAATGCGTCAGGGATGACGATGTCCATGTGCATGCGTGACATTCCTGCACTTCAAGAACTGGGACTGAGTGATCTGCGGTTGATTGCGCGCGAAGAAAACGGCGGGTGGGTTGTCTCCTCAGGGCAGTCCTCAGCTGATTCTCTGGGTGTTGTTGGTTCTCAGGCGCTGCGGTTGTATGAAGAGGGCAAGCTCACTGACGAACAATGGTGGATGGATAACCTTGGGATTCTTTCCCAGTATGGCGCCATGATGTCAGAGTACTGACAGGGGTGTGGTGAGCGGAGTGTTCCGCTCTGACCATGACGTAAGCGGGGTGGGGTGCACAACCCCACCCCGCTTATTGTCTGTGTCGTCACTCGGACAGCGGGACATGACCAGACAGATAGTTGTACAGTGGACGGGTGCACACCAGCATGTGGATGAACGTGAGGCATGGTCTCCTCCTTCTGTGCCGCGACGAGGCTTAGAGCCGGTCTCTCGTCGCGGCGGTCAGCGTGTGCCGGCACTTGAAGCCACCATCGCAACGAAATGACGAAGGAACATCATGAGTGCCTCTGACCAACAACCCTCTCCAATGCCGATGCACAAGTATGTGCCATTTGACCGCCAGATCACTGTGGATCTGCCGGATCGAACCTGGCCATCACGCACTATCACTCGTGCGCCACGTTGGTGCGCAGTCGACCTGCGAGATGGGAACCAAGCCCTCATCGAACCGATGAATGCTGAACGTAAACTGCGGATGTTTCAGCTTCTTGTGTCGATGGGGTTCAAAGAAATTGAGGTGGGCTTCCCGTCTGCCTCTCAAACTGATTTCGATTTTGTGCGTCTTCTCATTGAGGGTAACCACATCCCTGACGATGTGGTCATCCAAGTTCTCACTCAAGCCCGGGAACACTTGATTGCCCGGACCTATGAGTCGTTGCGTGGGGCGAAACAGGCCATTGTTCACCTGTACAATTCCACGTCCATTGTGCAGCGTGAGGTTGTGTTCCGTTCTGATGAGGACGGTATCGTCGACATCGCCTTGGAAGGCGCCCGCCTGTGCAAGAAGTTCGAGGACACAATCCCCGACACCGATATCTATTACGAATACTCCCCAGAGTCGTACACAGGCACTGAACTGGAGTTTGCGGTTCGTATCTGTAATGAAGTGCTGGATGTGCTGGAACCACGTGAGTCACGGCCGGTGATCATCAATTTGCCTGCAACCGTAGAAATGGCGACACCGAACGTCTACGCGGATTCGATTGAATGGATGAGCCGACACCTCAAATACAGGGAGCACGTCGTGTTGTCGCTGCATCCCCACAATGACCGGGGAACGGCAGTTGCTGCCGCGGAATTGGGTTACATGGCTGGTGCGGACCGAATTGAAGGATGCCTGTTCGGAAATGGTGAACGCACGGGCAACGTCGACTTGGTGACGTTGGGGATGAACTTGTTCAGCCAGGGCATTGACCCCCAGATCGATTTCTCTGACATCGATACAATTCGTCGCACAGTTGAGTATTGCAATCAAATGCCGGTTCCAGACCGGCATCCCTATGCGGGTGACCTTGTTTTCACAGCCTTTTCTGGATCGCATCAAGATGCGATCAAGAAGGGTCTGGAGTCGATGGAGGCGCGGGCACAAGCAGCCGGCTGCTCAGTCGATGACTTGGTATGGGCTGTCCCGTATCTGCCCATCGATCCAAAAGACGTCGGGCGCAGTTACGAAGCTGTGATCCGTGTGAACTCGCAGTCTGGAAAGGGAGGGGTGTCTTACCTCCTCAAAACAGAACATCACATGGACTTGCCGCGGCGTTTGCAAATTGAGTTTTCCCGTGTCGTGCAAACAGTCACAGACGAACAGGGCCGTGAGGTCACAGGCGAAGACATTTGGCGCATCTTCTGTGATGAATACTTGCCTGTCACGGAAGGATCCGGGTTGGCGCCATGGGGCCGATTTGCATTGGAAGGTACGCGAACAGTGTCAGCTCAGGGGCAGGAAGACACCCTGGAAATTGACCTCATTGACCAGGGTGAGCGGGTGACACTGACCGGGATGGGCAATGGTCCCATTGATGCTTTTGTGCAGGCCCTGTCTGCCTATGGGGTGGACGTCACAGTCTTGGATTACTCGGAGCACGCGTTGTCCTCAGGAGGCGACGCATCGGCTGCTGCATATGTCGAATGTCGGGTATCTGACGAGGTGTTGTTCGGGGTGGGGATTGACCCATCAATCACCACGGCCTCACTCAAGGCGATCATCTCCGCAGTGAACAGGCAAGGACGTCACCCGCAGCCTGAGGATCGCCGCTGATGATGTTTGCTGGTCAGTTGCGTGAGTGGTGGCATGCCGCTCTATCGTGATGACGCTGTCGTGTTGCGGGCACAAAAGCTCGGTGAAGCCGACCGCATCATCACTCTCCTCACGCGTGAACATGGCAAAGTTCGTGCAGTGGGTAAAGGCGTGCGCCGGACCGGCTCGCGGTTCGGTGCACGCCTGGAACCCTTCATGCATATTGATGTGCAACTCAATGAGGGGCGAACGTTTGACGTTGTGACGCAGGTGGATACGATCGGTGCGTATGCCCGCGATATTTGCATTGATTATGGGCGGTACACGGTGGCTGGCGCGTTAGTGGAGACTGCTGATCGTCTCGTTGTCGCGGAGCGTGAACCGTCTGTGCAGCAGTTTTGGTTGTTGGCGGGTGCGCTGCGGACGTTGGCTAGCCAGCAGGTCCCCGCTGACTTGATTTTGGATTCCTATTTGCTTCGAGCTTTTGCCGTGGCTGGGTACGCGCCATCTTTCGATGTGTGCGCCCAGTGTGGTGCGCCCGGTCCACACACAGCGTTTTCCGTGGCTGCAGGTGGCGCAGTGTGTGCGCGCTGTCGCCCACCCGGTTCTGCGTCGCCCGCGTCAGGGACGTTTACGCACATGGCGGCTTTGTTAGCGGGGGAGTGGGGCGTGGTTCTTTCTTCGTCGGACAGGCACGTGCGTGAAGCTCGTGGGCTGATCGCAGCATTTACGCAGTACCATCTTGAACGAACAATTCGTTCGCTTCGTTTTGTGGAAAGGTCCTCACGTGACTCCAGTTCCCCCTCCTAGGCATCCATCCGGTGCCTTACCTCCTGGGATCCCTGCGCAGTTTGTGCCACAACATGTAGCAATCGTCATGGATGGGAATGGTCGTTGGGCTAACCAGCGTGGGTTGCCACGTACTGAGGGGCACAAAGCTGGTGAGGTGGCCCTCCTTGACGTGGTTGCTGGTGCCATTGAGATGGGAATCCGTCATGTCAGCGTGTATGCGTTTTCCACGGAGAATTGGAAGCGGTCACCTGATGAGGTGCGTTTCCTCATGGGGTTCAATAAGGAGGTGTTGCGTCGGCGTCGCGACACGATGAATGAGTGGGGGGTGCGGGTTCGGTGGTCGGGTCGCCGTCCCCGGTTGTGGCCATCGGTGGTCAAGGAGTTGGAGGAAGCGGAGGCGTTAACTCGCTCCAATACTGTGTGCACATTGAACATGTGCGTCAATTATGGGGGGCGTGCTGAGATCGCCGATGCGGCAGCTGCGTTAGCCCGTGATGTTGCGGCAGGCAAGCTGGACCCGAGGAAGGTTTCTGAGAAGGTTCTCGCCCGCTATCTTGATGAACCAGATCTTCCGGACGTGGATTTGTTTGTGCGTAGCTCTGGTGAGCAGCGTTTCTCCAATTTTATGTTGTGGCAGTCGGCATACGCTGAGATGGTCTTTCTTAACACATTGTGGCCGGATTTTGATCGCCGAACGTTGTGGGAAGCAGTGGGTATTTATGCTCGACGCGACCGGCGTTATGGTGGGGCAATTGATGCTCCGGTGGTGGACCAGTGACTGGTGCACTACCGGATTGGAGCAGAGTTTAGCCCCGTGGTGGTGTGGAGCGCGCAGTGTCAAGCCGGCGACGTTTCATGATGATGACGGCGATGATGGCAATGAGCGCGAGGATGAAGAGCGCCAAGCCGAGGGGGGACCCTGCAGCAGCTTGAACAGCTGCGACCCACGCAGCCCAACCCACCAGGGAGTAGATCAGTGAATGCGCGATGCACCCGAGAACCATGGCAGGGAGGTAGATCCCGAATGGCATACGGATCAGGCCAGCGGCCGCATTGAGGATTGTTTTTGTGCCGGTCGCAAAAAATGAGAGAAACACAGCCAGTGGCCCCCAGCGTCGAACTGTCACCATGCCGTGGGTGGTGCGAGGGCCGTGCATCCATCGAGTGGATCTGGCCAGGAGGGAGTGGGGATCGTGGGTGCGTTTCATGGTCTGGGTGGCCACTGCACGAGCCAGCCAGTATGTGATTTGGGTGCGCACAAAAACGATTGTGAAAAAGAAAACAAACAGTTCAACAAAGGGTGCGCTGTCACCAGGTTGAGGCACCTTTTCAGGCTACCCTTACTTGCGATCCGGCAAGTCGAGGTGTGAGCAACATCGCGTCAGCGTGTGCGGGCTGCACACGTCACACAAGTCCCAAAAAGCTCAATGGTGTGCTCGATGTTGATGAACTCGTGAGCGCGGCCAACACGGCTTGCCCAGTCTTCTACAGTAGGCCCATCGATCTCTACGGTTTTCCCACAGGAACGACAGACGAGATGGTGGTGATGCTCGACTCGTTCACATTGACGGAAGAGCATTTCGCCGTCGTCAGTGCGGAGCACGTCAAGTTCACCGGCGTCTGCAAGGTTCTGCAAGGTGCGGTACACCGTGGCGAGTCCTGCTGTTTCGCCACGTTCTTTGAGCAGATCATGGAGTTGCTGCGCAGATTTAAAGTCGTCGGTTTGCGCAAGCAAGTCGGCGATAGCTTGGCGTTGGCGGGTCATTCGTTGCATGGTTCGCTCCGGGTTTGCTGGGGTGTTGCAGCCGACAATTGTACGTCGTCAGGGAGATCTGGGTGCGGATCACCAGGAGTGTGGCGTTTATTGAGAAAACTGCGTACCACCAAAGCAAGCAGATAAGCAGCAACCGCCAGGAGGACAATCGTTGCACCAGGTGAGAGCTGATGTACCCAGGTGATACTTAATCCGCCAACGGCAACGGTGACACCGATTCCCATGGCGGTCAGCATCGTACTTTTAAAGGTTGTTGCCACTTGTTGGGCCGCAGCCACGGGCACAATCATGATGGCTGATACGAGGAGTAGTCCGACGACGCGCATCGATACGGTCACTGTGAGAGCCGCCACGATGGCGATCGCAATATTGGCGGTTCGCACAGGCAAGCCTGAGGCACGGGCGAACTCTTCGTCGTTGGACACGGCAAAAAGCACTGCACGTAACCCAAATCCCACGGCGAAGATCAGAGCGCCAAGACCAAGGATCATCGCAAGGTCGAGGTCGGTCACCGTGGTAATGGAACCGAAAAGGTATCCCATGAGGTTTGCGTTTGTTCCTCCAGCGATGGAGATAAGGACAACTCCACCAGCGATTCCGGAGTAGAAGAGCATGGCAAGGGCAACGTCACCGCTAGTGCGTCCGCGTTCGCGGACGTATTCGATTGCGAGTGCTCCGGCTATTGCCGCAACGATGGCCCCAGGTATGGCCAGGGCGTCGCGCTGGACGAGGTTCATAGCTGAGCCAACCATCCAGCCTAGAGCAACACCGGTTAGTGCGACGTGACCGATTCCGTCGCCGAGTAGTGACAGACGGCGTTGAACGAGGTATGTCCCCATAATGGGGGCGGTGAGGCCCACAATGGCAGCAGCGAGAAGTGACCGCTGCATGAAGGGGTCAGTGACCATGTCAATGAAGGAGTTCATTGGTCCACTCCCATCTCAGGGAGGAGGGCAGAGCTGAGTTCAACAAACCCATCATGGGGATGAATGTGTTCATGGTCTGGACCTGCGTGTTGGGTGGTTGCTCGCAAGGCAGGGCCATCGTGGACGATTCGCCCGTGTCGAAGAACAACGGTTCTGGTGATCAACGGTTCGAGTTCTCCGAGTTCGTGAAGGACAACGATGATTGTTCGTCCTTGCTTGACAAGGTTAGTCAAGGTCGCAGCGAAAGCCTCTTGCGACGGCTGGTCGACACCCGCAACTGGTTCATCAAGGATGAGCAGGTCTGGGTTGCGGACCAAGGCGCGCGCGATGAGGACCCGCTGCTGTTGTCCACCGGACATCGAGTTCAGTGGCTGGTGAACTCGATCTTCAAGGTGAACCAAAGCTAGTGCTTTGTGGGCTTGGTCCATCGCGTTTTTGGGAAGGCGGATTCGACGACCAAATAGAAGTCCTGATGCGACAACTTCGCACGATGATGCGGTGATCCCTGACTGGGCAGTGACGCGTTGAGGTACGTACCCCACGCGGTGCCATGGCACCTTGGGGCCGGGGCGGTGTCCAAACAGTTCGATGCGCCCTGATGTGGAGGGGATGATGGATGTCAGTGCACGCACCAGGGTAGATTTTCCGGAACCATTCGTGCCCAAAAGTGCGACAACCTCACCAGGTGTGATGTCGAGCGACACGGAGTGAAGGATGTGGCTCGTGCCCAGGTGGACGTTGAGGTCCTTGATGGAGACGATGGGTGCCTCGGTCACTGGGTACACTCCATTCCCGTGGTCAGCGCGTTAAGGTTGTTTGCCATGATTGTCAGATAGGTGTCGTCATCGGAGGTTAACCCCTCGATGGGGTCCAAGACTCCAGTGGTGATGCCCAGGTCAGAGGCCAGTGTTTCAGCGACTTTGGGGGACACAAGCGTTTCAAAGAACACCATGGGCAATCCAAGGTCGTCGATGGCTGCTTTGACTTCACGCACACGTGCAGGACTAGGTTCAGCTTCCGGGTCGATGCCAGAAATTGCAATCTGGTGGAAGTCGTATTTTTCGGCAAGGTAGCCAAATGCTGCGTGAGTCACCACGACGCTGTCGTGAGTGCAGGTGGACAGCCGTGCCGCGTACTCTTCATCGAGTTCGGTGAGTGTAGTGATCAACGAGTTGGCGTTGGCGAGGTAGGTGTCCGCGTTGTCGGGGTCCACGTCAGCTAGAGCGTCAGCGACGTCCTGAGCTGCTTGGGAATACAGTGTGGTGTCGAGCCAGAAGTGTGGGTCTGTTTCGCCGTGTTCAGCGTGTTCTTCGTCGGTTTCGTCTTCGTGTTCGTGCTCGTCAGTCAGCGGGAGGGTTGCGTAGATACCGGCATCAACAACGTGTTCGGGGGCGCGTTCCTCAATTGCTTTGTCTACGGTACTTTGAAAACCGGACTGATACACCACAAGGTCGGCTGAACTGATGTGTCGTGCTTGAGCTGGCGCAAGTTCCAGATCGTGCGGCTCGCCGCCTTCGGGAGTGAGTGCGATCAGGGTGACATTGTCTTGGCCGATCTCGTTGACAAGGAACTCAAGTGGGTAGAATGATGCCGCCACTTGTATGCGCCCGTCATCCTCAGGATTTGGGCTGCAGGCAGCAAGGAGAATGGTCGCGGTGAGTCCTGCAGCGAGAAGAGCCTTGGTGTTCATGAGATCCATTATCAATAGTCGGTGGGGTGTGAGTCAAAATGATTCCCATCACCGTGCGTGGTCATCCCCATCATCTAACGCATCGGGCGGGTAGGCTAGTGAGTTCGCAGAGACTTCTGCCTGCCCGATACAGCCCCACGCGCCACGTGGGGCGATGAACACAAGTTGGAGTGATGACTGTGGCCGCTGCGCCTTCCCGTCTCGACAATGTCATTTCCTTGGCCAAACGCCGGGGCTTCGTCTTTCAAAGTGGAGAGATCTACGGAGGTTCACGCTCAGCGTGGGACTACGGGCCACTTGGAGCTGAGCTCAAGGAGAACATCAAGCGTCAATGGTGGCAATCCGTTGTTCGCGGCCGTGACGATGTCGTGGGCATTGATTCCTCTGTCATACTCCCGCGCGCGGTGTGGGAAGCCTCAGGGCACGTGGCAGTGTTTACTGATCCGCTCATTGAGTGCACCTCGTGTCATAAGCGTTACCGTCAAGACACATTGCAAGAGGAATTTGAGTACAAAAAAGGCCGCGCCCCCCAGTCAATGGACGAAATTGGTTGTGCAAACTGCGGCAAAAAGGGAGAGTGGACTGAACCTCAGAACTTCTCCGGTTTGCTGAAGACATACCTTGGCCCAGTTGATAATGAGCAAGGTCTGCACTACCTCCGCCCTGAAACGGCACAGGGCATCTTCGTCAACTTTGCCAATGTGCAAACAGCCTCGCGCCTCAAACCCCCCTTTGGTATCGGCCAGATCGGTAAGTCGTTCCGCAACGAAATCACACCAGGGAACTTCATCTTCCGGACTCGCGAATTTGAGCAGATGGAGCTTGAGTTCTTCGTCAAGCCAGGTACTGACGAGGAATGGCACCAACGGTGGATCGATGCCCGTAAAGCGTGGTATGTCGACCTGGGGATCAACCCTGACAATCTTCGGTTGTACGAGCACCCACAAGAAAAGCTCTCGCACTATTCCAAGCGAACAGTAGACATCGAATACCGATTCGGTTTCACCGGTGGTGAGTGGGGTGAACTGGAAGGGGTCGCAAACCGTACCGATTACGACCTGCGCACTCACACAGAACACTCCGGCAAAGATCTCTCCTTCTTTGACCAAGCTGAAGGGACCCGTTACTTCCCATATGTGATCGAACCGGCAGCCGGGTTGACTCGTTCAGTCATGGCGTTCCTGGTCGAGGCATACACAGAGGACGAAGCCCCCAATGCGAAGGGTGGAGTAGACAAACGCACTGTGCTTCGTTTGGATCCCCGCCTTGCCCCAGTGAAAGTTGCCGTTCTCCCGCTGTCGCGCAACGCAGACCTCTCGCCCAAGGCCCGGGATCTTGCTGCAGATCTTCGTCAGTTCTGGAATGTCGACTTTGACGATGCGGGTGCTATTGGGCGCCGGTACCGCCGACAGGACGAAATCGGGACACCATTTTGCATCACGGTGGACTTCGACACCCTGGAAGACAACGCTGTGACCATCCGCCACCGTGACTCCATGGAACAGCACCGTGTTGCGCTTGACCAAGTGCGCACCTACCTCGCAACCCACCTTCTTGGAGCGTAACTGCGCAGTGTGACGTCAAACGATGACGCGTGCGGCGGTCGCTGGGCAGAAATGCACGGCGACCGCCGCACACTGTTTTCCGGATAGTGAATCCGGCATCATGCCTGAGCGAACGGACGTCACGGTTGGCGCGGGTGATCGATGACAACCTCGATATCGCTGGAAAAGTCTTTCCCGTCTGTCCGAGAAATCTCTTGACGGACGGGTACGTAATCCATCGTGCACGCAGTATTGGGTGGATAATCCACAATGTGCAGCGTCACAGTGTCTGTCCCTGCGGTCACAGACTCAACAAGGTCAGGACACGACGAGGACCCGGCTGCGGTGTACACAATGACACCATCACTGACGATCGCCCCAAGTGATGATTCATCCCCGTCCCAAGAATCCACAGGAACTTCCTGAATACGAACCTCAATACCGCCATTGTTGTCCGGCTGGTTATTGCGATCCACTGTACATCCCATCATAAAAATGACCACTGCAGTCCCTAGTGCAAGGGCGGTAACTGTGCGTTTCATCATGAACCTCCGTTGCCTGACTCTCTCATGGTGTGACCAGGATCCACACGCCATCACGGTTGAGTGTGCCGCCATGATGACACAATAGTGAGGTGACTTCGACGAATCAGCCAGCAACCCACACAGCGACCACACCGGTGCTGCCCCCGTTGCGCATCGGTCAGCATGTCAGTGAAACCCCCGTTGTCCTCGCCCCCATGGCTGGGGTCACCAATACGGCTTTTCGGCGCCTTTGCCGCGAGCAAGGTGACGGGTTCTTCGTCGCTGAGATGGTCACGAGCCGTGCTCTGGTTGAACGAAACGACGTGTCACTGCGCATCGTGTCTTTTGAAGACTACGAACAACCACGATCTGCCCAAGTCTACGGGGTCGATCCAGCAACAGTTGGTGCTGCAGTGAGCATCATTGCCGGCGAGGATCGCGCTGATCACATTGATCTCAACTTTGGTTGCCCTGTGCCCAAAGTGACCCGTAAAGGTGGTGGAGCGGCACTCCCGTGGAAGAAAGAACTGTACACGCGCATCGTCGATGCAGCCGTCCGCGCGGCTTCACCACATCACGTCCCTGTCACAGTGAAGATGCGTATGGGCATTGACGACGACCACATGACATACCTTGAAGCAGGGAAAATCGCCGAAGACCTGGGAGTTTCCGCCGTGGCACTCCATGCGCGAACTGCTGCACAGCACTACTCGGGTCAGGCGCGCTGGGACGCGATCAAGAACCTCAAAGAACATGTCACAACCATCCCTGTGCTGGGTAACGGTGACATTTGGAGTGCTGAAGACGCACTGAACATGGTTGCGCACACCGGATGCGATGGGGTTGTTGTCGGACGTGGCTGCCAAGGCCGTCCCTGGCTTTTTGCTGACCTGACCGCCGCATTTGCCGGGAGAGACGAACGTGTCACTCCCGGATTAGGGTATGTTGCTGAGACCATTTACCGCCATGGAGAATATTTGGTTGAGTTCTTCGGTGACGAAGGTCGAGGTTTACGTGACCTGCGCAAACACATGGCGTGGTACCTCAAAGGCTACGCCGTTGGTGGGGAAGCGCGGCAAGCGCTTGCACTCGTTGATTCGCTTGCTGACCTGCGCCGTAAACTCGACGAACTTGACCATGATGCCCCGTACCCAGGGGAAGCTGCTGAAGGGCAGCGCGGCCGAGCAGGAAGCCCGAAGCGCCCGATTTTGCCGTATGGGTGGCTTGACTCACGCGAGCTCAGTGACGAGTTCCGCATCACACTCCAGGAAGCAGAGTTGTCCGTTTCCGGAGGCTAGATGCGCTGAACGTAGGGTGGCGTCTGGTTATTTCAGGTGCTGCGAGTGTCAGGAGTAACGTGTTGAGGGGGAGACTGTCCGTGACAGCCTCCCCCTCATCTGTTGTGGGTCACATCTCGTTATCGACGGCGAATCCACACACAGGTGTCACGTTCGATCGTGAGGGCAGAGTGCATAGGTGCACTGGAGATAAGAATCTCTGTTCCTTCAGGGAGTTCAACTGCGTCCCCACCAATATTGGCGATGCAAATGACCCCGTTGTTCTCGAACGCGAGCACCTCACCGGTGTGCACAAACTCGCTTAACCAGGCCAACGAGCCAAGGCCGATACCGAATTTCTTCCGCAACGTCAGCGCCTTGTTGTACATCGCATAAGTCGAGTCGGGTGCGGCCTTTTGGACGTCCGCTGCGCACGCTCGATACGTGTCTGGCTGGGGGAGCCAGGACTGACCTGTCGGGGAGAACCCATACGCTGGCGCGTCAGCTTCCCATGGCAGCGGGACTCGGCAGCCGTCACGACCGGCCTCGGTGTGCCCCTTGCGTTCCCAAGCGGGATCTTGGCGGTACTGGGGTTCCAACGTGGTGTGGTCGGGAAGACCGAATTCCTCTCCTTGGTACAAGTAAGCTGAGCCGGGAAGAGCAAGCATGAGGAGGGTAGCGGCACGTGCCCGGCGTAGCCCGAGGGCTGCGTCAGGTTGTGGGTCGTTGGGGCCAATACCGTTCGGGTTGAGCTCTCCGCCGACGAGCCCCATGCGTGAGGCGTGTCGGACAACGTCGTGGTTGGACAGCACCCAGGTGGTGGGAGCCCCAACTTTGTCATTTTCACGGATCGATGCGTTGATCACTGTGCGCAAAGCAGCGGCATCCCACTTGGTGGTGAGGTAGGAGAAGTTGAAAGCCTGCTGCATTTCGTCGTCACGCACGTACAGCGCGAGGCGGGACAAGGGCTCGACCCAGGCTTCGGCGACCAACGCCCGGTCACCGTCATACTGGTTCAGGACGCGACGCCACGAACGGTAAATTTCGTGGACGCCATCCTGGTCAAACATTGGGCCGGAGTTTCCGCCACCATTTGAGCCGTCTTCATCGGGGGTGCCGTCGGTTTTGATTTGAGTTGCACCATCGGTCGTTGACCCCTCGACCATGTTGGTCACACCATCCCAGTCGGGAAGGCCGGGTGCTTTCACCATGCCGTGTGCAACATCGATGCGGAATCCGTCGACTCCTCGGTCAAGCCAGAAGCGCAGAATGTCGTGGAAGTCTTCTTTTACTTCCTGGTTGTCCCAGTTGAGGTCTGGTTGACGGGTATCGAACATGTGCAGGTACCACTGAGTGTCGCTGATTCCATCTTTGTCAGCGTCCCAGCGCTGGTCTACGCGGGTCCAGGCGGGACCACCAAAAATTGACTTCCAGTTATTGGGTGGAAGTTCCCCATTCTCACCACGGCCATCTCGGAACATGTACCGGTCGCGTGCTGGAGAACCAGGCCCTGCGGCGAGAGCTTCACGGAACCAGACGTGATCGTCACTGGTGTGGTTAGGAACAAGGTCAACGATGACCCGCAACCCAAGCGTGCGTGCTTTGGCGGCCATCGCTTCGAAGTCGTCCAGATCACCGAAGATTGGGTCGATTTGGCGGTAGTCGGCTACGTCGTACCCGGCGTCAGCTTGTGGTGACTTGTAAAACGGTGACAGCCACAGCGCATCAACCCCGAGGTCTTTGAGGTGGTCAAGGCGTTGGGTGATGCCTTGGAGGTCGCCGATTCCATCGCCATTTGCGTCTGCAAAAGACCGTGGATACACCTGGTAGATGACGGCGCTGCGCCACCATTCTGCTTCACCTTCGTGGGCGGAATGGAGGATCTGGACGTCAGGTGACGTGGTTGTCAGGGTCAGGGCCACGTGGCTCTCCGTTCGTTGTGGGGCGGATTAGTGGTGTTGGTGCATCGCGGTTAAGACTGGAGTCCTTGATACACATGTACTCGTGCGTCGGGAGATGTGCCAGTTGAGTTGCGCACGATGAGTTCGGGGTGGAAAAGAAGTTCTTGCCGGGGTGCTGGTGAACCTTCGATGAGGGCGACTAGACCGGATACTGCTGCTTGTGACATGGCGGAGACAGGTTGGCGGATGGTGGTCAGTGGTGGGTCGGTGAAACCGATCAATGGTGAATCGTCGTAGCCAATGATGGAGACGTCTTCAGGGATGCGCAGACCCTGCTGGCGGGCAGCGCGGACAGCTCCTAGTGCCATGAGGTCGGAGCCGCATACGATGGCGGTGTGATCGTTGGCGAGCAGTTCTGTGGCGGCCGCTTGTCCACCTTCGACGGTAAAGAGCGAGGTTGCGATGTGGGCGTCTGGATCGATAGTGCCAAGGTGGCGCACCAGCGCGTCTTTGAATCCCCGTATTTTCCGATGCGAGGAGATGAACCGGTCCGGTCCGATCGCTAACCCGATTCGTTGGTGTCCTAGGGATACTAGGTGACGTACAGAAAGGTCCATCGCCGCAATATCGTCACAGGAAATGAACGGCGCGTCGATGTCGCTGGCCCACCCGTTAACACAGACATAGGGCAAGTTTTGGGAACGGAGTAGTTCGTAGCGGCGGTGGCTTGCGCGAGTGTCTGCGTGGAGTCCGGCAACAAAAACGATTCCGTCCACTGAATGATCTGTCAGCATGTCGATGTATTCGTCTTCAGTGGTGCCACCAGGTGATTGTGTGCACAGTAGTGGGGTGTAGCCGCGCTGGGATAGGAGCGACTCGATTGTCTGCGCAAATGCAGGGAAAACGGGGTTGGTGAGCTCAGGCACGATGAGTCCGACAAGCCCAGCGGACCGGTTTCGGAGTTTGTCGGGCCGTTCGTAGCCCAAGAGGTCGAGTGCTGCCAGAACGGCTTGGCGTGTTTCAACGGCGACTCCGGGTTTGCCGTTGAGGACGCGGGAAACGGTGGCGGTGGAAACACCGGCTTGTTCTGCAAGGTCTGTAAGCCGGGTCTTGTGTGGGCCCGACAGGTTGATCGAAGACACCTCGGACCTCCTTGTCGATTGATCGATGCGAGTGGGCGGCGCGTGGCTGTCAGGTCTCCTTTGCAAGGTTTGCAGGGAGCTGAGCTGTGCCCGAGTTTAGCGCAGGAACGTCGTCGAACCGCGTAATCACGGGGCCACTAGCCGCTTTTGTTCATTCTCTGAACAGTGAGTGTACGGCCTTTACCGGTCTCTATTCAATCGTTACATGAAAGTTTCTGCAAGGACTTGCATGACTTGCAGAAAATCACGTAATGTCTCTTGCATCGCAGTCACTCACATCGATGGACTGCTTCCCATCCCCGTATGACATTGGAGAAACACGATGCAAAGAGGCATCCCAGCAACAGCTGCAGCACTCGGTATGGCACTTGTTCTCGCGTCCTGCTCCGGCGGTTCCGACAACAACGACAACGAGCCCACCGCGAGCGAATCAACGGGCGTTGCCGGCAGCATGACAATCTGGGTCGACGAAACTCGAATCAACGACTTTGAATCCGTCATCCAGAAGTTCGCTGATGAGCGAGGTGTCGACGTTCAGGTTGTGCAAAAGGCATCCGGTGACATCCGCACCGAATTCGTCCAACAAGTTCCCACTGGTGAAGGCCCAGACGTCATCATCGGTGCGCACGACTGGCTCGGCGAGTTCGTGTCCAACGGTGTTGTCGCCCCAGTTGAACTGGGTGACAAGGCTGCTGGCTTCGCCGAAGCAGCAACCAAAGCGTTCGCCTACGAAGGCACAAACTACGGTGTCCCGTACGCAATTGAATCCATTGCCCTGGTCCGCAACGACGAACTTGCCACCGAAACCCCTGCCACGTTCGACGAACTGATCGAACAAGGCAAGGAACTGGACGCCAAGTACCCCGTTCTCTTGCAGCAGGGTGCTGAAGGCGACGCCTACCACATGTACCCACTGCAGACATCCTTCGGTGCACCCGTGTTCACCTCCGAGGACGACGGTTCTTACACGACGGAACTCGGTATGGGCGGCGAAGCTGGACACAACTTCGCTGAGTACCTGAAGAAGCTTGGTGGCGAGGGAATCCTCGACTCCAACATCGGTGGAGACCAGGCAAAAGAAGCCTTCATAAAGGGAGAGTCCCCTTACATCATCACCGGCCCTTGGTACGCCAATGAATTTGCTGCTGAAGGCATGACGATCTCGGTCCACGAGGTTCCGTCTGCTGGTGGAGAACCTGCACAACCATTTGTCGGAGTGCAAGGCGCGTACATCTCTGCTAAGGCAAACAACCCTGTTCTTGCCCAGGACTTCGTGGTGAACTACCTCTCCACTGAAGAAGCAGCAGATGAAATCCACGCAGCAGGTGGGCGAGTGCCAGCCTTGACTGCATCAGCTGACAAAATGACGGACGAGCTTGCGAAATCCTTTGGTGAAGTGGCCGCAGCGGGTGCTCCTATGCCATCCATCCCAGAAATGGGATCTGTGTGGGCTTACTGGGGTGCGACCCAGGTGGCGATCTTCACCGGTCAAGAAAAGGACCCCGTAGCTGCATGGGACCGCATGCTGGAAAACATCAACAGTGAGATCGCCGGAGGCTAATCTCCCGGCGTAGGTTCGCACCCGCAGCGAACCGCACCACGACACAGTCATCGGGGGTCTTGCGTCTTCGCGGGGCCCCCGATGCCGTTGTCACTAAGACAACGTAGGTTAGCAGTGGACACACGCACAGCCGTACCTGGCTTGGCGGGATAATTCTCAAGGAGAGACATGTCAATCGGGCAGCAGGCGGCCACACCGCCGCACTCGAGGAAACGGTCGGGGGCAGGCATTCAGGATGCCTCTCCGGCACGGAACTTCACTGCGGGCTTCTTCGCGAAGCTCGCTATCATGGCCGTTATCAACGCCTTTGGCTTGTACGGGCTCTACGCTTCGTGGGCGGTTGGCGCATGGGGTGTTTTCACTGGCCTCGCTATCGCCGTTATCGTTGCCAACTGGGTGTACTTTTCGCGCCGCGCAATTCCCGGCAAATACCTGTACCCGGGGCTTCTCTTCCTGTTCACTTACCAACTGTTCACCATGGTGTACACCGGGTATGTGGCCTTTACGAACTACGGCGACGGCCACAACTCCACCAAAGCAGATGCGATCTCCTCGATCCTTTCGTACAACGAAAAACGAGTCGAAGGAACTGCTGGTTACCCCATCACTGTCCTTGAAGATGCAGATGGCAACATCGCTTTCGGGATCGTTGATGATGGACAGTCCAAAGTTGGTGCCAACGACACCGCTCTTGAGAACATCGATGCGCCCAACGACGGTGCCCGCATTACTGACATCGACGGCTACACGATCCTCGACTTCGCACAAATTGCTGCCAACCAGGATGAGGTAGTGAACCTCCGCGTTCCTATTTCCGATGACCCCAATGACGGGTCCCTGCGCACCACCGATGCGACCAACGCCTACGTGTACCGGTCCGTTTTGGAGTATGACGAGTCTCGCGATGTCATGACGAACGTCGAGACGGGCGTCGAGTACACCCCAAGCGACCGAGGGAACTTTGTCTCCGCTGATGGGGAAGAACTCAGCCCTGGATGGCGCGTCTTTGTGGGGGGCGAGAACTTCACCAAGATGTTCACTGACTCCCGGTTGTCTGGCCCCTTCTTCCAAATCCTTGTGTGGACGTTCGTCTTTGCTTTCTTATCTGTTGCCACAACATTTGCCTTGGGGTTGGCACTTGCACTGGTCTTTAACGACCCTCGTGTGCGAGGCCGAAAGTTCTACCGTTCGCTGCTGATCCTGCCCTATGCGTTCCCTGGGTTCCTCTCAGCGCTGGTGTGGCGAGGGATGCTCAACGAACGTTTTGGTTTCATCAACGAGGTCATTTTGCAAGGTAGTTCAGTACCTTGGTTGACTGACCCGTGGCTTGCAAAGTTCTCCATTATCATGGTGAACCTTTGGCTCGGATTCCCATACATGTTCCTGATCTGTACTGGGACATTGCAATCCATCCCTTCCGATGTCCTGGAATCGGCGCGCGTTGATGGTGCGTCCCCTTGGCGTGTGCTGCGGTCCATTATTTTGCCGTTGCTCATGGTCTCCACGGCTCCATTGCTGATCTCGAGCTTTGCGTTTAACTTCAATAACTTCGCACTGATCTACATGCTGACCGGTGGTGGCCCCAACTTCACCGGAAGCCCACTGCTCATCGGGTCCACAGATATTTTGATCTCGATGGTGTACTCGGTTGCGTTCGAATCAGGGGTGAAGCAGTACGGGTTGGCGTCTGCTGTGTCCATCCTGATCTTCATCTTCGTTGGAATCATCTCGTGGCTTGGCTTCCGTAAGACCAAGCAGTTGGAGGAGATCTGAGATGTCTGCTGCAGTGAAATCACGCGCGTCACACCTTGAGATTCGTGATAGTCGCCTCAAAGGGGCCCAGTGGTGGCGTCAAGTGGGCTGGCGGCACATTGTGGGTGTTATCGGGATTGTGTACGCGATCTTCCCCCTCATCTACGTGTTCAGTGCCTCGTTGAAGCCACGAACCACCTTGACTGGCTCCAACGAACTCTTCTCCGAAGTGAAGCCGGACAATTACGCCAACTTGTTTGACACTGGATTTGCTCAGTGGGCTCTCAACTCGCTGTTTATCTCGTCAGCGGCAGCCATCGGAACGGTTCTCATGGGTGGGGCAGCAGCGTATGCGTTCTCACGCTTCCGGTTCACTGGGCGCCGCGCATCGTTAACCGCGTTACTCATTATCCAGATGTTCCCGCAAATGCTTGCAGTGGTGGCGATCTTCTTGCTGTTGCTGTCGTTGCGTGAGGTTTTCCCGTTCCTTGGTGCCAACAATCAACTAGGGTTGATCGCTGTGTACCTGGGTGGCGCACTCGGGGTCAACACCTTCCTCATGTATGGGTTCTTCAACACGGTCCCGCACGAAATTGATGAGGCTGCCAAGATTGATGGCGCAAGCCACGCACAGATTTTCTGGACAATCATCTTGCGTCTTGTCTCGCCGATCCTCGCAGTGGTGGGGTTGCTTGCGTTCATCGGAGCATACGGAGAGTTCATCATCGCGAAGACTGTTCTGTCGCACACTGACAAAATGACTTTGGCGGTGGGCTTGTATCAGTGGGCTGCAGACGAACGGAACGCTCCGTGGGGCTTGTTTGCTGCGGGTGCTGTCTTGGCGGCGATCCCGATTGTCACACTCTTCCTGTTCCTCCAAAAGTACATTGTGTCCGGTCTGACAGCCGGTTCTGTGAAGGGATAACCACGACGATGCCCGCCTCACCTGGGTCGATTCCTGCTGTGTATCTTGTTCCCCACCATGATGGGTCTGCGCTCTACGTTGAGAAGCTGACCCCGTTGTTGGGGGAGGAGGTGCGCGTACGACTGCGGGTGCCGGCGGGCATCAATGCCCGTGAGGTACACGTGCGGATGGTCCGTGATGGTGAACCGCGCTTACGTCCTGCCCGTCTGCTCCACGAGGGTGCGGACGAGTCATGGTACGAGGCTGACGTGTTGGTCCACAATCCCACCACGCGGTACCGATTTTTTGTGGTCCTCGAGTCAGGGTACGGGTGGGTGAACCAAAAGGGATGGTTCACCCACGATGTTCCTGACGCACACGATTTTCAGTTGAGCGTGCACGCTCCTGCACCCAAGTGGCTCCATGACGGAGTGGTGTACCAGATCTTCCCAGACCGGTTCGCGCGCTCCTCCACCGCCCCCAAACTCTCTGAGACGTCTCTTCCTTCGTGGGCGATCCCAGCAACTGAGTGGAACGAAGAACCCATTGCCAGTGGGCCAGGTGTCTCCGAGCATTTCTTTGGTGGGGATCTTGACGGGATCGTCGAGCACCTGGACCATCTCACTGACCTCGGTGTCGGGACTGTCTACCTCACCCCGGTGTTTCCCGGGCAGTCCAATCACCGCTATGACGCATCCACGTTTGACAGTGTGGACCCGCTCCTTGGCGGGGATGACGCCTATGAGCGTCTGTCGCAGGCGGTCCACGACCGTGGCATGCACCTGATGGGGGACATCACCACAAACCACACTGGCGCATCACATGAGTGGTTTACTCGCGCAGCACACGACCCTGATGCAGTGGAACGTGATTTCTTCTATTGGATTCCTCAGGAGCCCGGGTACGCCTGTTGGTTAGAACACCCCTCCTTGCCCAAGCTGAACTACACGTCTGAACAACTGCGCAGCACGATGATTAAGGGACCACAGTCGGTTATTGGGCGGTGGCTTCAGCCACCTTTCAGCCTTGATGGATGGCGGGTTGATGTTGCGAACATGACTGGCCGCTACCAAGACATGGATGTCACCCACGATGTAGCGAAAACAATCCGCACAACAATGCTTGAGATCAACCCTGATGCGTTGTTGATCGCTGAACACTTTCATGATGCCTCAGCGGATCTTGGTCTTGGTGGCTGGCACGGAAACATGAACTACTCAGCGTTCACCCGTCCCGTGTGGGCGTGGCTAGCCAGCAGCGAAGCGGACATCCCGGCGTTTGGTCTTCCTGCGCGGATGCCTCGAATCGATGGCACGACCATGGTTCAGGTCATGCGGACCTTCGATTCCGTCTACCCGTTCACCACGCTCATGTCCCAGTGGAACATGCTGGGATCGCATGACACCCCTCGACTGCGTACCCTGGTGGGGTCGGCGGACAAGGTGGAGCTTGCCGCCGCGCTTCTCTTCACTTACCTGGGCGCGCCCGTAGTCTTTGCCGGTGATGAAGTGGGATTGACCGGAACTAACGGGGAACACGCACGGTCGACCATGCCGTGGAACGACCCCACCCGATGGGACGCCGACACGCTGGCCATCTACACAGCGCTGATTCGCCTGCGCAAGGAGCACCCAGCACTATCCACCGGCTCACTGCGGTGGCTCCACACAACTGACGATGCGGTGGTGTTCGCTCGGCAGGATTCTCGCGACACCATCATTATTGCTCTTGCTCGGGCGCCATGGTCTGGGGTTCGCATCCCACTGACAGTCGCGGATCGGATGGTGTGGGACGCATCGGCACACACCTGCGCACAAAGTCCCGCCGCCAAGAACCCTGAATTGATCTATGGTCACGGTGAGACAACTGTTACCGACGGTCACCTTGTGGTACCTGCGACCGGTCCCGCCGTCCACATGTGGCGCATCAGATAGGGAAATGGGTCGCTCATTGGATAGTGTTGCACTGTGACATTACGTGTGGCAGGACAACTCGCTTCAGGGTATGACGACGCTGACCTTGATCGGCTCGTCCCAGAATCAGCGAAGAACCCGAACCGCACGCCCTTTGAGCGGGACCGTGCGCGAATTCTCCATTCTTCAGCGTTGCGGCGGCTGTCGGACAAGACCCAAGTCCTTGGCCCAGAAAGCAATGACTTTATTCGTAACCGCCTCACCCACACACTTGAGGTAGCGCAGGTGGGGCGGGAACTGGGGAAAGCGCTTGGCTGCGACCCGGACGTTGTGGACGCCGCCTGCCTTGCCCACGACCTAGGACACCCACCCTTTGGCCACAACGGGGAGCGGGCGCTTGCGGAGATCGCCCATGACATCGGTGGGTTTGAGGGAAACGCACAGACGTTACGGTTACTTACGCGCTTGGAAGCGAAGGTGTTTTCTTCCACGGGCGTGCCTGCGGGGCTCAACCTCACCCGAGCTTCGTTGGATGCGTCCGTGAAGTACCCCTGGTCCTTTGCTGAACGTCCGGTGAAGGACGGTCAACGCACCCACAAGTTTGGTGTTTACCAGGACGATGTCCCTGTGTTTGAGTGGCTGCGGCAAGGCGCACCTGAGGGACGCCAATGCTTGGAAGCCCAGGTGATGGACCTGGCAGATGATATTTCGTATTCCGTGCATGACGTTGAGGACGCGATCGCGGGCGGAACCTTGGACTTGGCGATGCTGCACGCCGATGACGAGCAAACTCGTGTCATTGACTATACGACTGACTGGTATGGGCACCTTGTGTCAGCTGATGACCTTCGTGCCGCGATTGCGCGTCTTCGTGCCGCGAAACTACTTGTGACTGACTTTGATGGGTCGCGCCGTGCGTTAGCGGTGTTGAAAGATGCGACCTCGCAGCTCATTGGTCGTTTTGCCCAAGCTGCCCAGCATGCGACTCGGCAAGAGTATGGGGATGGTCCGTTAACGAGGTACAACGCGAATTTGATTGTTCCGCAGGAAACGTTGGCGGAGATTCTGGTGTTGAAAGGACTTGCGGTGGCGTATGTCATGGCGCCGCGTGAGACTCAGCGGACCTACATTGACCAGCGCGTGGTGATTGAGGATTTGGTGAAGGCGCTTTCCTATCATGGGGCTGAGGCGCTTGAACCGGCGTTTCGTGGTGACTGGCATGTGGCTCGTGACGAGGGGGCGAGGTTGCGTGTAGTGATTGACCAGGTCGCGTCCCTGACCGACGTGTCAGCGTTGCGGTGGCACCAACGGTGGTGTTTGAACGGGGAGACCCTGTTCCTGTGATCGGTTGCGTGTGTGGGACTGTTGCGTGCCGTGAACTGATGCTGGAAGCAGGACGGAGGTGGGACTGTGGCTGGCTTAATTAAGCGCGACGATGTAGATGCTGTGCGTGAGCGGGCAAAAATCGATGACATTGTCGGTGAGCATGTGACTCTCAAACCCGCGGGTGTCGGGTCGATGAAGGGGCTATGCCCATTTCATGATGAAAAAAGCCCATCATTTCATGTACGGCCACATGTAGGCCGATATCACTGTTTTGGGTGTGGTGAGGGTGGGGACGTCATCAGTTTCATCCAGAAAGTGGATGGGCTGACGTTTACGGAGGCGGTGGAGTATCTCGCTGGCCGTGTGGGGCTCACGTTGAGGTACGAGGAGGGCAGTGAACGTCGAGGCGAGGAACCGTCGCGGCGTGCTCGGTTACTTGCAGCGCATCGGATCGCTGCAGCGTATTACCAGGAGCAGTTGATGTCGTCGGAAGCGGCGACGGCGCGGCAGTTCCTGGCGGACCGGTCTTTTTCGCGGGACGATGCGGCACATTTTGGGGTGGGATATGCCCCGAAAGGGTGGGATCACTTATTGACTGTGTTGCGTTCCAAGGGGTTCACGACCGAGGAAATCCAGGGCACGGGGCTGATGTCGTCGGGCCAGCGGGGTATGTATGACAGATTCCGTGGCCGGTTGATGTGGCCGATTCGTGATGTCACTGGTGAGGTGATTGGTTTTGGCGCGCGTCGACTGTATGACGATGATCAGGGGCCAAAGTATTTGAACACCCCGGAAACGTCTTTGTACCGGAAGTCGCAGGTGTTGTACGGGATTGATCTTGCTAAGCGCGACATCGCGAAAGAGAAACGTGTTGTTGTTGTTGAGGGGTACACCGATGTGATGGCTGCTCATTTGTCGGGTGTCACGACCGCGGTGGCTACGTGTGGGACAGCTTTTGGGGTGGACCATGTGAAGTTTGTTCGGCGTTTGCTTGGTGACACTCATGCAGGTGGGGGCGTGCGGTTAGCTTCTGGCGGGTCCATGGGCGGGGAGATTATTTTCACGTTTGATGGTGATGCTGCTGGCCGTAAAGCTGCGATGCGTGCGTTTGATGAGGAACAGCGTTTTTTGGCGCAAACGTTTGTTGCGGTGCAACCAGATGGACTTGATCCGTGTGAGTTGCGTCAGCAGCGGGGTCCTGCTGCGGTGGCGGATTTGGTGAATCGGCGTGTCCCGTTGTTTGAGTTTGTGTTACGGACCACCTTGGAGGCTTTTCCTTTGCACACAGCGGAGGGGCGTGTGGGGGCGTTGCGTCAGTGTGCTCCGGTTGTTGCCTCGATTCGTGATGCGGCGTTGCGCCCGGAGTATTCGCGGGTGTTGGCTGGTTGGCTGGGAATGGACCTTGATGTGGTGCGTCAGGCGGTCCAGCGGGCGGGACGGTCATCGAGATCCTCTGGTGGGGAGCCGAGCGACGCACAGACCACAGAGGCTCTGGATGGGGCACCTGCCCCTCATGCGTCGGATCCGGTAGCTCGGTTGGAGCGCCAAACGTTGGAAGTGATGTTGCAGCAACCGCATGAGGTGCCTGGGGCGGTGTTTGATGCGCTTCCTGCCCAGGCCTTTGCTGTTCCTGCGTGGCGTGCTGTGTTTGATGCGATTCGAGCTGCTGGTGGGTTAACAGCGGCTGCGTCGTTGAGTGCTGTGGAGTGGGTGGAGGCTGTCCTTGAGGCGGCGGCTGATCCGGTTCGCGTGTTGGTCAATGAACTGAGTGTGGCTCCGTTACCAGAGGATCGTCCTGAGGCGATGCCGTTGTATGTGCAAGGGATTGTGCGCGCTTTTATTGATATGGGCATGACACGTCAGATTGGTGATGTGAAGTCGCGGCTACAGCGGATGGACTACGCGTCAGACCCGGAGGCGTACCAGGAGGTGTATACCTTGTTGGTTGACCTTGAGGCGCAGCGTCGTCAACTGCGGGACACGGAGTGATGACGTGGACTGATGTGAGGCGACGGCACACACGGGTGTGGGTTTGTTGTGGATGTGACTGGATATGACTGTGGGGCAGAAGAACCAGTGTTCTTCTGCCCCACAGTGTGTGGCTCCCGCGACTGGATTCGAACCAGTAACCGTCCGATTAACAGTCGGATGCTCTGCCGTTGAGCTACGCGGGAATGCGTAGTGAGTGTGGTGTGGCTCCCGCGACTGGATTCGAACCAGTAACCGTCCGATTAACAGTCGGATGCTCTGCCGTTGAGCTACGCGGGAATGGGTGCCACCGGTCAAGAGCCTTGACCGCGTGATCCGCAGATAAAACTCTAGCAGGTTTTCAAGGGTGCTCCGGACAGCTCGCGGAAGCGCGCCACCACAGGTGTTACCTTTGTCCGAATTTCGTGGTCAGTAGGTGGGGCGTTGCGGTCGTGGAGGACTTCAATGAAGGTGTCGCCGTTGGGGGTGCGACGCAGTGCAATGCGCACGTTTCTGCTGTTATCAAGCGTGATTGTCTCGCTCATGACGACCGTGTGTTCAATGCGTTCACGCAGAACTGTGAGAAAGCGCACGGGGGTGTCTGTGCTGGCAGTTACCGTCAGAGGTTCTGTGGACGTGGTGAAAGTCACGGTCAGTTTCTGGTCGGTTGGATCCCAGGATGCCCGGTCAACGTGTGACCACTCCCACCGGTTGTCACCGTCGGGGCTTACGGCTGAGCTTGATGGGGTCGGCGAGGCTTGCTCCGCATTGTTTTCGGTGATGAGGACGAGGTGCGAGCGGGTGGCAATGAGGAAACGTGTTGTCGCCGTTATTTGACTCGTTGAGTGAGGGGTGTCGCGCATCCATGCAAGGAAAGGAGGGCGTGAGAGGGTGCGGGCGCGTGAGGCGATATCGCGAGGTAAGGTCGATCGCGTGAACAACATGACACCACGTTAACGTGATTTTGGTCGTTGAGCAGGCCTCAAACACGGTAGCCTTAAGGGGCGCCCCAATAGCTCAGCTGGTTAGAGCAGGAGACTCATAATCTCTTGGTCGCGGGTTCAAGTCCTGCTTGGGGCACCATTCGTGTCCTCCGTTGGAGAACGCGCTTTCACACAACGGCGACATGTCGGTACTGGAGGAACGTTATGGCGATGCGTGAGATTCGCGTAGTCCCTGATCCGGTCTTGCGCACGAAGTGCGACGAAATCACCCATATCGACGACCGGGTCAAAGGGCTGGTCGAAGACCTGTTGGAGACGGTTGACATGGAGGGCCGTGCTGGCCTGGCAGCCAACCAAATTGGGGTGAATCTCCGGGCGTTTGCGTACAACATTGACGATGATCTCGGGTATGTGATCAATCCACGAATCGTTGAGCTTTCTGAGGAGAGTTATCAAGACGGCGACGAGGGATGTTTGTCTGTTCCTGGGTTGTGGTACCCCACGCGCCGCCATATGTATGCGCGAGTTGAGGGCATTGACCTTGATGGACGTCCACTGACGGTCGAGGGTACAGACCTGATGGGTCGGTGCTTGCAGCACGAAGTGGATCACCTTGATGGGTTGCTGTATTTGGACCGTCTTGAACGGTCAGTTCGCCGCCGGGCGATGCAGGAGCTGAGAGCGTCGTTGTAGGAGGTTGTGTTTTTTGGTGGGCCGTTGCGCCAGACACATTTGTCAGGCAATATGGTCACAGCATCAGTTGTATCCCAGGTGGATGAGGTCGTAGGGGAAGACGCACCTCACCCAAGGAGGAAATGATGGCTGGTGCCTTAACCCGTGGTGTCTTTTTTGTGCACTCGGCGCCGAAAGCGATGTGCCCTCACGTGGAGTGGGCGGTGAGCAACGTTCTTGGGGTCCGGGTGCACTGTGAATGGACCCCACAACCCGCAGCTCGGGGTCTGATGCGGACAGAATTGTCGTGGCAAGGACACCAAGGGACCGGGGCAAAAGTTGTTTCTGCTCTACGTGGGTGGGAGCAACTTCGTTTCGAAGTGACTGAGGACCCATCAGCTGGTGCTGATGGATCTCGGTGGAGTCATACACCGTCGTTGGGTGTGTTCCACGCGCAAATGGATGTCCACGGAAACATTGTGGTCCCTGAAATGCGGGTGCGAGCAGCCATGGAGCATTCCTATGATTCGTACCGGATGCGTCGGGAGCTTGACCTTGCGTTGGGAACAGCCTGGGATGAAGAACTTGAACCTTTCCGCTACGCCGGTGAAGGCGCCCCGGTGCGTTGGCTGCACCAGGTTGGCTAGGAGTGTCCAGGTGCTGTGAACAAGGCACAAGACAATAACGACAATAAAGCTGTGGGCCGCCCGTGAAGAAACGGGCGGCCCACAGCTTTACCGTGAATGTGCTCCTGGGCGTTAATGATTGCGCACGACGAGGGCAACGTTGTGCCCTCCGAACCCAAATGAGTTGTTCAGTGCAGCAATATCCCCAGTGGGCAGGTCACGCGGTGTGGTGCGAACCAGGTCCAAGGTGAGTTCTGGGTCTGGGTTCTCCACGTTGATCGTGGGGGGTGCGACACGGTCGCGCACAGCCAAGATGGAGAAGATTGTCTCCAAGGCGCCAGCACCCCCAAGCAGGTGACCAGTGAGCGACTTCGTCGCAGAGAGCTTCACCTGGTCTGCAGTGTCACCGAGAAGAGTACGAATTGCGCGCGCCTCGATGAGGTCACCCACTGTTGTCGAGGTTGCGTGTGCGTTGATGTGGTGGATGTCGTTCTTGGCAATGGCTGCGTTTGCGATTGCTCGTTCCATCGCAGCGATCTGTCCACGTCCTGTGGGTTCAGGGGACGTCAGGTGGTAGGCGTCGGAGGACAAGCCCACACCTGAAATTTCGGCGTATATTTTCGCGCCGCGCGCTTTTGCGTGTGCTTCGCTTTCGAGGACAACGATTCCTGCGCCCTCTGCCATGACAAAACCGTCACGGTCGGTGTCATAAGGGCGCGATGCGCGGGCGGGGTCGTCGTTGCGCCCTGACAAGGTGCGCGATGCAGCGAACGCTGCCAGCGGCATCGGGTGGATTGCCGCTTCAGTGCCACCAGCGACCACAACATCTGCACGGCCGAGACGGATCATGTCCACGGCGTAGCCAATGGCCTCTGCGCCCGAAGCGCAGGCTGACACGAGGGCGTGGGCTCCGGCTTGGGCTCCGACCTCAAGTTCAACGTAGGCGGCAGGAGAGTTAGGCATGAGCATGGGCACGGTCATGGGCAGTACCCGGCGGCCACCACGTTCACGGAGGGTGTCCCATCCATCGAGGGTGGTCCAGATGCCACCAATCCCTGAGGACACGACCGCACCAAGACGCGTGGGGTCAACATCAGGTGTGCCTGCGTCAGCCCACGCTTCACGTGTGGCGATGATCGCGTACTGGGCCGAGGGGTCCATCTTTTTCATCTCGGGGCGTGCTAGTACTTCCTCGGGCCCAACCTTGAGTTGGGCGGCGAAGTTCACACCGATCCCGTATTTTTCGGCCCAGTCATTATCAAGGGTCCGTGCACCAGATTCGCCGGCCAGTGCGGCCTTCCAGGTGGAGGCGACATCGCCGCCGAGCGGGGTGGTTGCCCCCAAACCGGTCACAACTACAGTGGTCGACATGCTTCTCCTTGGGCAGTGAAAAGTGTGGGGTGCGCGGGCACCCCACACAACGGTTGTGTCAGCCCTGAGCGCTGACGATGTAGTTCACGGCGTCGCCCACAGTGGTGAAGTCTTTCGCAGCTTCATCAGGGATGGTCACGTCGAACTTGTCTTCAGCGTGGGTGACGATGGTCATAATGGACAGGGAATCGATGTCGAGGTCGTCAACGAACGACTTTTCAGCGGTGACGGTCTCAACAGCAAGACCAGTTTCTTCAGCGACGATTTCGGCAAGACCTGCGAGAACGTCTTGTTCGGTGTGTGCCATGGTGTGGTTCTCCTTGTGTCAGTGATGAAACGGCGTTTCATCGATCATGGTCATGGAAGGGCGATGACCTGCGCCGCGTAGGCGAGACCTGCGCCAAACCCTATTTGGAGGCATAGATCCCCTGACTTTGCTTGCCCTTCGGACAGGAGTCTGTGGGTGGCAAGAGGGATCGATGCTGCAGAGGTGTTCCCTGTGTCGGCGATGTCACGGCCGACAACAACGTGATCGGGCAGTTTGATCTGCTTAATCAACTGGTCGATGATACGCATATTGGCTTGGTGGGGGACAAACACATCAATGTCATCGGGTGTCAGGCCGGCGGCTGCGATCGCTTCTTTGGCGATAGGTGCCATGGTAAACGACGCCCATTTGAACACTGAAGGACCGTCCTGGCGCAGTGTTGGCCACCCGAGGTCGGGGTTTGCGTTGAGTTCTTGCCATGAGTGGGTCTGGTAAATGAGGTTTGCTTTTGTGCCATCAGCGCCCCACACGGTTTTTCCGATTCCAGGCTGGTCTGAAGGCCCTACAATGACTGCGCCGGCGCCATCTCCTAGGAGAAACGAAATTGACCGGTCCGTGGGGTCAATGAAGTCCGACATTTTTTCGGCGCCGATGACCAGAACGTACCGTGCTGTTCCGGCCCGTACCAGCGCATCTGCTTGTGCAACACCGTACGTGTACCCGGCGCACGCAGCGGAAATATCGAACGCTGCTGCAGGTGTTGCCCCGATTTTCTCGGCAACGATTGCTGCCGCAGCCGGTGTTTGGTGGAAGTACGTGACTGTGGACATGATGACCGCACCAATGTCGGACGGATCAATACCCGTGGTGGCCAACACGTCGCGGGCGGCGCGAACAGCAAGATCAATGACTGATTCCTCAGTATGCGCCCGGCGCCGGGTGACAATGCCGGTCCGTTGCCGGATCCATTCATCGGAGGAATCAATAGGGCCAGCAATATCGTCGTTCGTGACGACGTTGTCCCCCCGGTAGGCACCAAAACCGTAGATGCGGGAAAAGGGGGAGCCTTGTGCTTGAGTGAGCGTTGCCATCGGTGTCCTCAGTGAGATGAATCAGGCGTGTTCGGTGATGAAGTCGTGAGCGGTAGGAAGGTCGTCGGGTGAAGAGATAGCACAGGTTGCCACACCCTTCAGAGTACGTTTCGCGAGCCCAGTTAATACCCCGCCTGGTGCGAGTTCAAGGACACCGGTGACCCCAAGGTCTGCGAGAGTGTGCTGGCACAAATCCCAGCGAACCGGTGAGGTGATTTGGTGGACAAGGGAATCGAGCATGTCCTGTCCGCGACCGTACCCGTGGGCGCCGTCGGTGAAAGCGCGGCCATCACGGTTGCTGAGCAAAGTCAGTGTTGGGTCAGCAACCGGCCAGCCGCGTGCAACGTCACGGAACGCGTCTTGTGCGGGAGCCATGAACTCGGTGTGAAAGGCACCAGCGACCTGCAACGCGATGACCCGTGCCCGAGCGGGGGGTGACGCCTGAAGGGCGGCGATGCCATCGAGCGAACCCGCCGCAACAACTTGCTGTGGGGAGTTCATGTTCGCGGGGGTCAAACCAGCGGCGGCGATACTGGCAAGCACATCATCTGGTTGACCACCCACAACAGCGGTCATACCGGTCGCGTGGGCGCTAGCTGCCTGCGCCATCGCGCGCGCACGGTGGGTCACGAGCGCTGTTGCTTGCGCGTTCGTCATCACGCCAGCAAGTGCACTTGCAGCAAACTCACCAACGGAGTGACCGGCCACAACGTGGGGTGTGGCCGTGGTCTTACCGTGCGTGAGGGCGTGCCACGCCATCAACGAACTGGCCACAATCAGTGGTTGGGCAACGGCAGTGTCGCGAATCGTGTCCGCATCCGAGGTGGTTCCGTGCGCGATAAGGTCGACACCGCTCGCCTCGCTGAGTTCGCCGAGGAACTCACGCACGGATGGCAATGTCAGCCATGGCTCAAGCATGGCGGGAGTCTGGGAGCCCTGCCCCGGGCATACAACTGCAAGCACGGTTCCTACTCTGCCTGATACCCCCTGCCGATGCGCGTCACCGACCCCCACCAAGTCCCGTTCACTCTTTTGTAGGGTCACCACAACGGGCTGTGAATGTGCAGACAATTCCTGCACGTCCTGCCGGCTGTCTTTGGTGGGAAAGTCTCAAAACTTTGGTCACAGCCACGCTAATGAGGTGCGGGGAGCCGACCCGCTGCTAACGCGACTTGAAGAACAAACGACTCACGCGCATCGAGAGGATCCCAGCCCGTCAACTCCGCGACCTTGCGCAACCGATAACGTACCGTGTTGGGGTGAACATACAGGTCACGTGCCGCGCCCTCCAGGGAACGGCCGGTACCAAGGTAGGCGGACAGGGTCTCTAGTAACGCCCCACCCGAGGCGGACAACGGTTCAAACGCTTGGGTGACCAGGGCGGCGCGCGCCAACGGGTCGCCCACGAGCATCCGCTCAGGAAGGAGCTCATCTGCACTGACCGGACGGGGAGCGCCAGGCCACGCCGGCACTGCCTCAAGACCAGCCAGGGCAGCAGCGGCGCTACGAGGCGCATCGTCAAGCCCAGCAACGACCGGGCCAATAATGACCGGGCCGGGACCAAAACGTTGGGCAAGGGACTCTGCTGCAGCGATTAAGTCACCGGAGCCGCCAAGAACAAGCACGAGCCGGTCGCCTTGAATCCCCACGAGGACGTCGTCAAAGATGCGCCTGGTCGCGCGGCGAAGATCTGCTGACTTGACGTCGTCAAAGGCAGACGCCGTTGACCCCACCATGACAACAACATGCCCGGTGCCTGACCACCCGAGTGTTGACACTCGGGATCGAAGCGACTTATCTCGGTCACCGCGCACAATCGCATCAACAACCAGCGCCTCAAGCCGGGCATCCCACGCGCCACGCACTTCCGCAGCACGCGCATACACCTCAGCAGCCTCAAACGCGACCTCACGTGAATACCGCAGCACTGCTTCACGTAAATCTCGTTCTTGGCCGGGGGCAGCTAATCGGTCACTGTAGGCTTCCACCACTTCCACCGCACACCGCACAATTTGCAGTGTGTGTTGCAGCGAAATGGAGCGGGTTAAGTCTTGGGGCGCGACAGAAAACATCTCACCTGGGTCACGCCCCGACTTACCCGCCGAGGTGTACCAATCAATAAACGCGGTAATACCTTGTTGGGCTACTAACCCAACCCATTGTCGTTCTTCCCGCGGTAGCGCACGGTACCAGGGAAGATCCTCATCAAGACGCTTCAATGCAGCTGATGTGAGCAGACCTGCACCCTCACGGACGCGCTGCTGGTTCGCAGGAGACGCAGGAATAGGACCTGCTGTGTCGCCGCTCGAAGTCACTGGGGATGTCATGGACACGAGAATAACCATGTCTTGTGCGATTCCCACAACATCCCAGGCAGGTGCCCCGAACCCCACGGATGAAAACGCCAGGTCACACCAAGTTACCGCCAAGAATCCCCAAAAAACAGGTAGAGTCTTTATATGGCCCTCATGCCCAAGATCAAACAGTTACTCCAACGCACAACCACCGCGTCAACTGTCGGACGGCGGCGGGAAACACTACACCCTGCGAAGAACGTCATCCAGGAGGACGCGCTCCGGGCGATGCTCGCAGAAGACCCCAACAACGAGCATGCGTTCCTCGCGCTTGTTGACGTCGTGGGACGCAACTGCGCCCAGGACCCCACCGATGACGTTGATCCACGAACCGCCGAGATTGACCTCACAGACAGCGCCGCCCGCGAAGAAAAATACACGATGAGTTTGTGGGCGCTTGCTGAAGAGTATGCCGGGCACCCCAAAGCGTGGTACCCGCTCATCCAATTGGCTCACCTCTCGCTTCCCGACAATCCAGAGGACGCGAACCGCCGGCTCACCGCTGCCGTGTCACGTGACGAGACTGGTGCGGCGCTTGCCGCTGCGCTGCGGTTGCTTCGGGACAATGATTTGGCTGCCGAGGCCTACCTGTTGGGTGTTGGGCATTGGATTGCACGCCAGCACGTCCCTGAGGCTGGTATTGAGGTGGTGCGAGCATCGCTTGAGGCCGGTAAGCACGCGGAAGCTCAACGCTACCTGGAGGAACTTCTTGACCACGTGTCCGAGGCTGACGTGGCTGCGTATGACCCAACGCTGTCTGCCGATGTGCAGTCCCGGTTAGCGCGGTCCTAATTGTTGCGTGTGACAAGTGGATAACGACATGAGTGTGGGCCCCTCCCAATGTGGGAGGGGCCCACACTCATGTGGTGCTTGATGCCCTAGGGGTGTTGTTAGGCGTCGCCGCCGACAGACCCTGAGGTTCCAGCCGCAACATTGTGCAGGTCGTACTTGGTGATCGCTTGGGCTTGGAGGTCACGGGAGACCTCACCGCGGCGTGCAAGTTCTTGCAGTGCGCGCACGACCACGGATGGTCCATCGATCTTGAAGTAACGGCGTGCTGCTGCACGGGTGTCGGAGAACCCGAATCCGTCAGCACCAAGGACGGCGTAGTCGCCGGGGATCCACGTCCGTACTTGGTCTTGGACCAGGTGGTCGTAGTCGCTGGTGGCGATGAATGGACCTTGCGCGTCCTTGAGCTTTTGGGTGAGGTAGGCCTCGCGTGGCTCTTGGTCGGGGTGGAGGAAGTTGTGCTGGTCGGCGGCTAAACCGTCGCGACGCAACTCGTTCCATGATGTCACCGACCACACGTCAGCTGCGACACCCCAGTCGTTGGCGAGGAGTTCTTGAGCTTCCAAAGCCCAGGGCACACCCACACCGGAGGCAAGAAGTTGGACGCGTGGCCCATCGCCTTGTCCTACGGACACGCGGTGGATTCCGCGCAGGATTCCGTCCACGTCTACGTTGTCGGGCTCAGCTGGTTGTGGCATAGGTTCGTTGTACACCGTGAGGTAGTACATGATGTTGGGGTCACGTGGGTCGGACTCGTCGTACATGCGTTTGAGACCGTCACGGACAATGTGCCGAATTTCGTACCCGTATGCTGGGTCGTACTGCACAACCGCGGTGTTTGTTCCCGCGAGAAGTGGTGAGTGACCGTCGGCGTGTTGTGTTCCTTCACCGGTGAGGGTGGTGCGGCCGGCGGTCGCACCGATGATAAACCCACGGGTGAGTTGGTCTCCGGCAGCCCAGAACTGGTCGCCAGTGCGTTGGAATCCGAACATCGAGTAGAAGATGTAGAACGGAACCAGTGGTTCACCGTGCGTTGCGTATGACGTACCAACCGTTTGGAATGCGGCAGCGGAACCGGCTTCGTTGATGCCGGTGTGCATGATCTGGCCGGACTCTGATTCCTTGTAGGACAGCATGAGGTCGCGGTCCACAGCCAAGTAGTTTTGGCCCAGGGTGTTGAAGATCTTCGCGGTGGGGAAGATCGCATCCAAACCAAATGTGCGTGCTTCATCCGGGATGATCGGAACAACGCGGTGTCCGAACTCTTTGTCTTTCATGAGTTCTTTGAGGAGACGCACAAAAGCCATGGTGGAGGCGACTTCTTGCTTACCAGAGCCCTTAGCCAGCACTTCATAGGCTTTGTCACCAGGCAAGGACACAGCAACGTGCTTGTTGCGGCGTTCGGGGACGAACCCACCGAGTTGGCGGCGCCGGTCGAGCATGTACTCGATAGCTGGGTCATCCATCCCTGGGTGGTAGTACGGAGGAAGGTACGGGTTGGCTTCCAGCTGCTCATCAGTGATGGGGATGTGCAGGGTGTCGCGTAGGGTCTTCAACTCTTCCAGGCCCACCTTTTTCTTCTGGTGGGTGGCGTTGCGCCCGGCGAAACCTGAGCCAAGCCCGTAGCCCTTGATGGTTTTGGCGAGGATAACGGTGGGCTGACCGGTGTGGGAGCGTGCTGCCGCGTACGCTGCGAACAGTTTGCGGTAGTCGTGACCACCACGCTTGAGTGCCCAAATTTCGTCGTCGCTCATGTTTTCCACAAGCTTTTTGGTGCGTGGGTCGCGACCAAAGAAGTGCTCACGAACGAAGGCACCGTCGTTGGCTTTGTAGGTCTGGTAGTCACCGTCAGGGGTGGTGTTCATCAGGTTGACAAGGGCGCGGTCCTTATCAGCGTTGAGGAGGGTGTCCCATTCACGGCCCCACACGACCTTGATAACGTTCCAGCCTGCACCCTTGAACTGTGCTTCCAGTTCTTGGATGATTTTGCCGTTTCCACGCACTGGGCCGTCAAGGCGTTGAAGGTTGCAGTTGACAACGAAGGTGAGGTTGTCGAGTTGCTGTTGTGTTGCGAGTTGGATCATGCCGCGTGATTCGGGCTCGTCCATTTCGCCGTCACCGAGGAATGCCCACACGTCTTGCTGGGAGGTGTCTTTGATTCCGCGGTTGTGCAGGTACTTGTTTGTCCACGCCTGGTAGATCGCTTCTGCTGGTCCAAGCCCCATAGAGACGGTGGGGAATTCCCAGAACTCAGGCATCTGCCGTGGGTGCGGGTAGGAGGGGAGCCCGTTTCCAGCGCCCAGTGAGTGCTCTTGACGGAACCCGTCGAGGCGTTCTGCGCTGAGTCGTCCTTCCAGGAAGGCGCGTGCGTAGACGCCGGGGGAGGCGTGGCCTTGGAAGAAGATTTGGTCCCCACCGCCGGGGTGGTCTTTTCCGCGGAAGAAGTGGTTCAACCCGACTTCATACAGGGTTGCCACGGAAGCGTAGGAGGAGATGTGCCCCCCGACGGAGATCTCTGGTCGCTGAGCGCGGGTGACCAGGACTGCGGCGTTCCACCGCACCCAGGAACGGTATTTGCGTTCCATGACCTCGTCACCGGGGAAGTAGGGTTCCTCGTGGACACCGATGGTGTTGACGTAGGGGGTGTTGATTGAGGTGGGGATTGCGACGTTGCGTTCCCGCGCTCGTTTCAGAAGGTTAAGGAGGATGTAGCGGGCACGTGGACCGCCCGCCTCATCAATGAGTCCGTCCAGCGATTCGATCCACTCGCCGGTTTCCGTCGGGTCGATGTCCGGCACCTGACTCAACAGGCCGTTGATCAGGGGCCCGGTTTGCTCGTTCGCGGCCACAGTCCGTCCTTACTCGCGTGTCGTGAAGATCAGGTTTCCCTGGTCTTCGCCTACCCGGCCCTGGGGAGCAAGTGAGTTGGGTCAGCTCGCATGGGTACCGGTTTGTTTTCATTCTTGTCACGTTCGGTCCCCCTTTTCCAGCGTGAACGGGGGTGGGAGTGCGTGATATTGCTGACACCACCAACTATGACCCTGTTACGTGTGGTTTGGGACACGCTCTGGGGAGAGTTGGGGGAGGAGACGTCACTTCTCAGCGTATCGGTGTTGGTGGGACTTGGTCAGGTGAAGTGGTGTGGACCAGTACGCAATAAAGAGGTTCAATAGTAGGCTAATCATGCGTGTGGACGGCGACAAGGTGTGCCACCATGCGTTAAGTTGGCAACACAGGTGAGTACGTCACCTCTCACAACGTTCGGAAGGATACATACAACTGTGGCAGCGACTGCTGGTTCCTCCCAGATTGATCGTCTGGGTTTCGCCCCTGGGCACATTGTCCAAGAGTACGGTTGGGGTGAGGATGTCGATGATGACCTCCGCCTAGAGATTGAGGAACTCGTTGGTAATGAACTTGTTGATGAGGACTACGACGACGTCACTGATGGTGTGATCGTGTGGTGGCGTGAGGATGACGGTGACCTCACTGACACTCTCGTGGACGTTCAAACGGTTCTTGACGATGGTGCATCGATTTGGTTGTTGACATTAAAACCTGGCCGTGATGGTCATGTTCCGCACTCAGACATCGAAGAAGCCGCGTCGACTGCTGGCTTGCACCCGATGTCGACGTTGTCAATTGCTGAGGATTGGTCGGCAACGAAGCTCGCGCACCGTGGTCGTGGGCGCTGAGCGTGTGTCCTTGTGACCACGGCTTTGTGAAGGACCTGTTGCCGTCTGTGCTGACAGTTGTGGCGGCGCTGTGATTGGTGTGGGGGCGCGCCCAGCCCAACGGGTGTTGCGCGATACTCATGGCACACCGTTTGCTGTGGGCGGTGTGATGCCACGGCCCATGTGCCTGGTGTTTCTCCCGTTCGCGTTCTCCCCGGTGTGTCACCGCGAGGTGGGCGGGCTCTCGGACCGTTTCCCTGCATTTTCCGATGCGGGAGTGGACTTGGTGTTCGTCACCTGCGACCCGCTGTTCTCGTTGAAAGCATGGGCGGAGCAGAACCGGTTTTCCGGAGTGTTCCTGTCAGACTTTTGGCCACACGGTGACCTGTCACGGGCCTTTGGTGTTTTTGACGAGACTGACGGGTTCGCGCATCGCGGCTCATTCCTGCTTGATGGCACAGGTGTTGTGCGGTGGTCCACACGTGTCGGTCGCGGCGAAAGCCGCGACCTTGACACGCACCTCGATGCGCTTGACGTGGTGAGACCTGGGTCAGCAACTTTTTTGCCGTAGCGAGTGCGATCAGCAACAACGCTTCATAGACTGACGGTATGACCACTGCATCGCACACCTCCACGACCGCGAAACTCAGTGCAGAAGGCGTCAGCATATGGCTTGACGATCTCTCACGCGATCACCTGAGAAGCGGTGACCTGGCCCACCTGGTCACGGAGCGTCACGTTGTCGGGGTGACCACCAACCCCACGATCTTCGCCCAGTCCGTGGCCGGAAGCGACGCATACACTGACGCGCTGCGCGCATCGGCAGGTCACCCCGCAGAGGACACCGCGTTCGCACTCATGGTCGAGGACGTCGCCCAGGCGTGCGACGTCCTTCACGAGGTGTATGAGCGCACACAAGGTGAAGACGGTCGAGTCTCCATTGAAGTGTCACCGCTGCTGGCCCGCAACACACAAGCAACCATTGACCAAGCCATCGACCTTGCACAACGCGTCGGTAAACCAGGGGTGATGGTGAAGATCCCCGCCACCAATGAAGGGCTCCCCGCGATCACCGAAGTGATCGCCCACGGCATCAGCGTCAACGCCACCCTCATCTTCTCCGTGGAACGCTACCGGCACGTCATCGACGCCTACCTGGCCGGACTCCAAGCAGCCCACAACGCAGGCCGCGACCTCAGCACAATCCGGTCAGTCGCATCGCTGTTTGTCTCCCGAATCGACACCGAAGTCAACAACCGCCTCACACACCTGGACGACCCACGCGCACAATCACTGATGGGACGAGTGGCAATCGCCAACGCACGCATCGCCTACGACGCATTCACCACCTACGCCTCCAGCCCCACCATGCTCGAACTCCTCGACCACGGCGCACACCTCCAACGGCCCCTGTGGGCATCAACAGGAGTCAAAGACCCACAACTGCGAGACACCCTCTACGTTGAAGCGCTCGTCGCCTCATCCGTGGTCAACACCATGCCCCGCGCCACCCTCAACGCATTCGCAGACCACGGCGAAGTGCGAGGAAACACCATTATCCGCGCCTACGACGACGCCTACTCCACACTCGAACAGCTCGCCGACCTCGGTGTCGACCTCACCGACGTCACCACCGTGCTCGAAGAACAAGGCGTGGAAAAATTCACCGCGTCCTGGAACGAACTCCTCCACACCATTGAGACACAACAAGCAACCCTCACCCCCAACCCATGACCCCGCGACATCATCCCACCCCCACACGTTACCGCTGGTAGCATGATCGCCGTGGACACCAACAACCAACCCGCCATGGGAACCCCGCGAGGACAACAAGCCAAAACTGACATTATTCGCGCCGCCATGGAACTATTCGGCGAGGTCGGTTTCCATGGGGCATCACTGCGAGACATCGCCGCACGCGCAGGAATGTCCCACCCCGGAATGCTCCACCACTTTCCCACCAAAACAGCGCTCCTCCAAGCCGTCCTCGAACGCCGCGACCACGAAGACGCAACCGTGGTCCAAGCCGAACGCGACACCGGCCGCACCCGCCTACAAGCCATGATCCACCTCATGGAACGCAACAGTGAACGCCGCCCCATTATTGAACTGTTCACCGCGCTCGCAGCGGAAGCGACCTCACCAGCTCACCCGGCGCACGGGTACTTCCTCAACCGGTATGACCAACTTGTCACCGTTGTGGAAGACGAACTTGTGCAGCACCAACAACGTGGCGAACTCAGGGAAGGCGTTAACCCGCACAGCGCGGCACGCACCATCATTGCGGTCATGGATGGACTACAACTCCAATGGCTCCTCACCACCGCGGACGGAAGCGAATCGCAGTTCTCCATGGCTGATGCGTTCCGAGCGCACCTCAATTCGTTACTGACCTGCGGGCTAAACTGTTCCCCCCAACCCTGACGGTCACACACACGGTAGGATCATCACCGTGACCCAGATCTCATATCCCGACAACACGATCGAACACCTGGATTGGTCGGCGGGGGCGTGGACACACGGACCAGCGGCCACACGTGTGTCACCTGACGGGGTTTTGTTCGCGGAAGCGGTGGAGGGCAGTGACGCGTGGCGGCACACCTCCTACGGGTTCGTGCACGCCACAGAACACGCACTCGTTGCACCGTTTGCCCCAGGCACTGCGATGGAGGTGGAGTGTGGTACACCGTTCACCCAGCAGTTTGACCAGGCAGGGATCTTCGTCAAGGTGTCCGAGGAACAGTGGGTAAAGGCGGGGATCGAGTTCGCTGACGGGGTACCCCAGATCGGCGCGGTGGTGACCAACGGGAAGTCGGACTGGTCTGCGTCACCCGCACCCCAGTGGGGGTCAACTCGCGTGACATTCCGGGTGAGCTGGACCAATAATGCACTCACAATCCGGGCACGCCGTGAGGGCACCAACTGGCAGTTAGTGCGCGTCCTCCCGTTCGACGCACGCGACCATGTGACCGCAGGCCCGTTCCTGTGTGCACCTACCCGAGCCGGACTTGAAGTGCCGTTCTACAAGTGGCGGATAACCCCACCAGACGAGTCATTGCACTAACACCGGGTTTGGTGCCACGCCACGAAGGTGTTCCTTACGTCGAGGACACCGCAATATGAAAGGTACAACCATGCACGTGACGCTCCCCACCGACTGCGGTAACGCGCCACGAATCGACATTGTTGGACAGTTTGCCGTGCACTGGGCCAAAGGGGACACTGACTTCCTCCAAGAATGGCTCACTGATGGCGCACACTGGGACGTTATTGGTCGGGCGACTTTGACTGCAGACGCGAGCCTGACTGAGGTGATTCCACCAATGACTCCCGAACGCGTTGAGGTCATCTCAGTGATCACACACGGGCGTCTTGCCTCCTGCGATGGGTACATTGAAGCTGGGAGCAGACGCATCAGTTTCAGTCACGTGTTCCGTTTTGCTAGCACCGCGAAAACATCCAAGATCGCAGAACTACGAAGCTACTGGATCGAATCACCCAACTAGGCTAATCACCGGCGAATGCTCAGCCCCGATGTGCGGTGATGGAGAGTTTTCTGGTGGACCTCTCTGAGTGGGAGTCCGAAAAATGCTCGCCCCTGTTGGAGCCGGGACGATGGGTTGCCGATCCCGCGCCTTCCGCGCGACCGCGATCCTCGATCGTCACGACGTGCCCGTCCGAGCGCACTACATGACGGAAAGTGATCTTGATCAAGCCCGCGCTCTGTACAAGTCAGGCAAATCACTCGCTGCGCTCGGCGCGCTCCTCGGTTTTGGCGCGCAAACGATTCGGACCCACCTATTCCGTGCGGGTGTGCAGATTCGAGGTGCACATGAGCGGAGATCAGCGTCCTAGGAGTAGAGCGGCGGACGCGGCGATGACCGCGAGCACCGTGCTCGCCACAGTGAGCAAGAATGTCCGCACGGCGAGTCTGTGACTCGCCTCAGCGAGTTCACGCATCGCCTTGGCGTCACACTCCTGCGCGCGCCGACTCAGTTCCTCGACTTAGTAGTTTGTGCCAACGACGGTGTGTTGTGCGCGCTCATCGTGCTCAGCGATCAACTGATCATCGGAGAGTGCGTGCAAGTCAGACAGCGAGCGGCTCACGCCACTACCTCCTGCGGCTCTTCAGGGGCTGTTCTGAATGCTCAAGGCTCTTGTGTCGCAGCCGGAGTAGTCAGCAGCAGCTCGCCGGCTTCGAGTCCTAGGACTTCACAGAGGCCCTCGAAGTGCTTTTCATCGATGACATACATGAACGTGAATACCGCGGCGATCGCGGCGTCAATCTCGTTCGGGTCGATGGCCACGTCACTTTCGGGGGACTCGGAGTGCGAGTTCGCGTGCGTAAATCGGGTGAGGTGTAGACGTAGTGCGTCCGGATCACCCCCGTACCCTTCGGCTGCGAGGCTGTCCGTCATCGACCGCATCGCTCCGGTGAAGTCTCTGACTGATGCCGGTTTCTTGAAAGCGATGAACGTCTCAAGCATCCTTCTCAGCACATTCGGGTACAGGAGCAATGCGTCGAGTTTCTTCTCCATCGACGAGTCCTCACGAAGGGCTACATGCGCTCGCGCGACGGTCAGGAAGGCGTGATGGTACGCCGAACGGATCTTCTTTCGCGCAACTTCGTTCGGCGGCCAGGCGATGATTTTCGGGCTTCGTTTCAGCGTTCCACGCACATCGCGGTAGGGCGCGATGAGCTCGTAGGTGTTCGAACGGAAACCGTGCTTGTTGCGCGGCCCGCGGTCACCTTTTAGCCCATCAATCTGAATGTCCCATTGCCTGAAGAGCTCGAAGTTGTGCGTCAGGAGGAAAATCTGCTCGATGTGCGCCTTCGACAAGGCCTCGCTCCAGATGTAGGTCGAGATACCCATCGACGATCCGCTATCGAGGCTCGATACCGGGTCGTCGATGACCACGACTGGCTTTCCCCCTTGTGCATCCGCGCGCTTCACTGCTTCGAGGAAATGAATGAGGGTGATCGCCGTTCGCTCCCCCGTACTCAAGCCGCGTGCGGGCTCGCCATGACGAGTCACGCGGTAGTGCTTGCCGTCAGCAAGCAACTCAAATGAGAGCTCGTTCCTGCCGAGGATTCGCGTGAGCTCCTTAGCCATCACCTCTGCACTAGGAAGGGGATCGCCCTCAACGTTCTCCAGCGCCGCGACCTCTGCGCGGTACCCCTGCGTCTTCGCCTCTATCTCAGACTTGGCTTTCACAGCGCTTTCAGCGCTGGCGACGAGATTGTCGACTTCGCTCTCTGCGCTCTTGAGAAGATGGAGCTCGACCTTCTTGGCAGCTTCCTGGACAAGAGTCGCGTGACGGTCGACCCGGCCGTTGTGGTCGGCAATGGACTTCTCGAGGGCGGCGCCATCGACGCTCGGCGCTCCGCTGACTACGTACTCGACTACGGCTACGACGTTCTTGCGCTTCTGTTCAAGAGCGCGGCGGAGTCCATCTAGCCAGGTGCTCATGACCGACGCCTCATTCAGCGCCTCCGCATGTGCTCGCTCGAACGCTATTCGCAGGTCATCAAACATCCCGGAAGCGAGGGAGCCATCTCCGAGGAGTCCACTGAGGCTACGTTGCATGCCTTCAACCTCTTCGATGAGCCCATCAAGCTTGCGCTGTAGCACTGTCACTTCGTCTGAGAAGTGCCGTTCAATCGCTGCCTTGCGCTCATCGGTCAGTTCGCTTCCACAGAAGATGCATTGGTCGAGTTCTGTGTGGATTCCCTGCCCAGCTTCGACCCAACTCGCAGCGTGGGGGTGGGCACGCAAGGTGTCGAGCACCTCGGACACCGGCGAGGCCGTGAGCGCGGCCTCTGCCTCGGTCGGCAAGTCATCGCGTGCTCGAAGAGAGAACGTGCGTGGGGCGATTCTCTGACGTTCGTCGGAGTTGACGGTTGCCAGTGCTGCCTCACGATCGGAGTCCGGGAGGAGCACCCATGCGGAGCGATCACCGGCGAAGCGGGTCTTCACCATGCGACTGCTGTAGTTACTATTGGACGCGTAGGATTTGCCCGCTCGGCTCAGCGCTGAAACGACCCCACGAGCAATAGAGATGTACGCCGTCTCCAGTGCTCGCTCCGCAGCTTGAGCATTGGCGCTCGCAGTGGGCAATGAATCCTCCGCGTCTTTGATCAATGTGCGCAGTTCCGCGATGCGTTTCTCATCTTCGACAGTCTGATCACCGAGCGTAAGCACCGCAGCCAACTCGGTATCGCCATCGAAGTTGTGGCTGCGTTCAACGTAGGCGTCGCTGAACACGAATAGCCGTTCAAACTCTGCGTCGTGCTGTTTGTTGCTCGTGCGTTCAGATGTTCCGTCCGGGCTGCACATCCGTATCGATGCGTTCGCGAAGCCTCCGCGCTCTAGTGTGAGGCCGTCGAGGGCTCGAGACAATGAAGTCTTGCCGGCACCGTTCGTGCCGTAGATCAGATTCACTCTCTCGAAGTCGGGCGTTGTCGCGTCCCAGCGGAAGTCTTCGAAGATTCCCGCGCTTGAAAGCGATTCGATACGTCTCAGCACTTGTCGCTCCCGATCGGTAGGACGGCGAAGAGTACGGCGAGCTGAATCTCGCGCTCCAGGTCGTCGGGGTGGCCGAGAATGTGATTCAGCCGCTTGGTTGGATCTGACGAACTGGATCCGACGCGCTTGTACGCCGCATGACGACGCACGGCCGTATCCACCTTGTCGAACACCGCACTGGCATCCTTGTTGTTAATGAATATGATCAGCGCGGCCTTCTCGTCGCGCCACGGCATGTAGCCGAGCAACTGGTCGATCGCGGCGCCAAGCGCCTTCGAGCCCTTCCACCACTTGCACTCGCCGACGAAGACGTGCCGGTCTTCAACCCTGACGAGGATGTCGGTCTTGCCCGACTTTACGAATGTCTCCCCGGTCGCAGCCCCTTGGAAGGTTCCGTTCAGCATCACCAACACGTAGTCGCGGAGTTCTTCCTCGTCCTTGCCTGCGACAACAGAAGGCGTTCGCTCCATTGACAGGAGAGCGGATGAAATCACCGATATGGCGTCTTCGTACTGCGCTTCTGTAAGCGCAGGCTCGTCGCGGTAAGGGGTCCGGTGCGATTGCCTCGTGGTCCCCTGAACTCCCATCCCCTTGCGCTTGAAGGGAACTTGTGCGGGAGCATCGCTCCTCTTCTTCAGGGGAAAGCCGAGTGCCCCAGCCAGGTCTCGCCGGTCCTGTAGGAGCTTCTTCCGGCTCTCGATGGCGGGCCGCAACTGCCGATCAAGCCCTTGGTTGAACGCCTGAACGTCGCGCGTGGAGTGACCCGCCATCGTCCGAATCTTGCCAATCTCACGATCGATGGCCTGCTTAGCTGCGTCGGCATTGGGTGCTGAGCCAGGCTGTTCGATGCGAACGGTGATTGTGCCGTTGCCAACCTGTGCATCGAATCGCGTGAGGAGGCGTTTTGACGGCGCGTAGTGAAGGAGTTCGGTGTCTCCGGTGAGCTCAAACACGGCGTGAATTCGGAACCCAGGTGACTTGTAGTAGGCCCGGTCGAACTGGTCGTATCGCTCGATCGTCACCTCAGCAACGCCGCCGTCGACTGCATCGGCACCAACGCTTAGGGCGTCGAGCGCGGCCGACTCCACAAGTTGCGAAACGAGGTCGTCGGTAGAGCGTGCGAGTACTTCGTCTTCCGGCATGGTCTCGAGCGACCGTTTCACGCTAGCCAGGCGCTTCGAGAGGAAGTCACGCAGTTCTCCGCGTGCGAACAAATCAGTCATGCGTCACCTCGCAAACTTTCTGGCTGTCGAGCAGCTTGATCTGCACCGGGTCGCATCGCAGCCACTATGATTACTCTGCCTTCCCAAGCCCGAAGAACCGCTCAAAGTACGCGCCGAGCTTCTCGATGACGCGTTGCTTCTTTTCCCTGTGTCCGCCGGCTGCGCTGAAGCGTGAGACGGGCGGGAGAACTTTGGTGATCGCGGTGCCGCTGGTGCGGATTGTGCCGTCGCGGAACGCGGTGTCGATGAATTTTCGTGTGTGGTCGCCGCGAAGGTTCTCTTCGGTGATGATCGCCTCAAGCTCGGCCTCACGGCGTGCAGTAATGAATGCTTGCCACTCGTCATCGATTGCTCCGTCAACTGTGACTCGGTCCACGAATTCTTCGATGAGGTCTCGTTTGTTGCGTAGTGATGGGCTGGCGTCAACGGCGCGTGAGATTTCGGTGCGTAATTCTTTGTCGTCGCCGTCACCGTGGGTTGTGCGGTATTTTTCGACGAGCATGAGGATGTAGTCAACATTGATCTCGACTTGTTTGATCAGTTCGATTTCGAAGACAACATCATCGTTGATGGTTTCTTTGTCAGAGTCGTTGTTTTTCCGGAACTCGGCGTGGAGGTCGAGGTAGACGCTTCGGAAGTTTTGTGATTGCCGTTCGGTGAGGATCTCATTGCCGGAGAAGTCGTCGAATGAGGTCAGAATGTTGGTGAGGCGCAAGATCGCACCGAACAGGGCAATGAAGTCCTTCTGGGCTTCCTCTCCAATGATTTGTTGACCTAATGGGAACCGGTCGAGGAGTTCTGTGACTTTTTCCGCGTAGTCGGTGTAGTAGTCCCCGTATGGTTTGAGGAGGACAATGCCGCGCGCATCCTTGTTGCCGAAAAGTTCAAGTGCTTTGTTGGTTTCTTCCTCAAGGTCACGGAAGGCCACGATATTGCCGTAGGTTTTCACCGAGTTGAGGATGCGGTTGGTGCGGGAGTATGCCTGGATTAGCCCGTGGGCACGGAGGTTTTTGTCGACGAACAGGGTGTTGAGGGTGGTGGCGTCGAATCCGGTGAGGAACATGTTGACCACGATGACGAGGTCGAGCTCACGGTTTTTGAGCCGCTGAGAGAGATCTTTGTAGTAGTTTTGGAATTTGTCGGCACTGGTGTCATAACTGGTGCCGAACGTGTCGTTGTAGTCCTGGATGGCGTGTTCCAGGAAGTTCCTGGCGTCGACTCCCAGCGAGTCCGTGTCGAATGCTTCATCATCGATGATGCTGTCGTCTGCCGCTTCGTTAGCCCCGTAGGAATAGATCAAACCGATCTTTAGCCTCTGGCTTGCAGGTAACTCGTCTTGTTGCACTTGGAAGTGGTTGTAGTATCGGCGTGCTGCGTCGATGGATGCGACTGCGAAGATCGCGTTAAAGCCTCGTACTCGCCGACGTTCCCGAACTGCTTCTGCTTGGCGTTGTGCGCGTGTGGATGCGGCAACGTTTGTTACCACAGAATGCTCGTAGCTTGAGGTGCGTTTGGTTTTCTGGTTGAAGTGTTCCAGCGTGTATTTGACGATTTCGCTGATACGTTCGGGGGCGAGCAGCGCACGTTCGGTGTCGATCGCGGACACTTGGGCGTCGGTGACATTGCCAACTTTGATGGTGTTGACGTAGTCGATGCGGAATGGCAGCACGTTTTTGTCGGTGATGGCGTCCACGATTGTATAGGTGTGGAGCTTGTCACCGAACGCTTGTTCAGTGGTTTTTAGGTGCGGGTTGCCACCAGAGCCTGCGTTGACGGCGAAGATTGGTGTGCCGGTGAAACCGAATAGGTTGTAGCGTTTGAACGCTTTTGTGATCGCAGTGTGCATGTCACCGAACTGTGAGCGGTGACATTCATCGAAGATCAGGACAATGTGCCCACTGTAAATCTCGTGCCCTTTGTTGGCGGCAATGAAGTTCGCGAGTTTCTGGATTGTGGTGATAATGATCCGTGCGTTCGGGTCTTCGAGCTGCTTCTTCAGGACCGCGGTCGAGGTGTTGGAGTTTGCGGAGCCTTTTTCGAAGCGGTCGTATTCGCGCATGGTTTGGTAGTCGAGGTCTTTGCGGTCGACCACGAACAGCACCTTGTTCACGCTTGGCATTTTCGATGCGAGTTGCGCGGTTTTGAATGACGTCAGGGTTTTACCTGACCCGGTTGTGTGCCACACATAACCACCGGCTGCGGTGGTACCGAGCGGCTTGTTATTACCTGGTGTGATTGACACGTCGATGCGCTGCAGGATCCGCTCTGTTGCAACGATCTGATACGGCCGCATCACTAGCAGGAGTCGGTCGGCTGTGAGGACGCAGTACCGGGTGAGGATGTTCAGAAGGGTGTGTTTCGCGAAGAACGTTTTTGCGAACGCGGTCAGGTCTGTGATCGGTTTGTTCTGTGCGTCTGCCCACCAGGAGGTGAATTCGAAGGAGTTTGACGTCTTCCGGCCTTTACCTGGTTTGGCGGCTTCTTTTAGGTGTGAGGAGCGGGTGGTGTTGGAGTAGTACTTCGTGAGCGTGCCGTTGGAGATCACAAACAACTGCACGTATTCGAACAGACCGGAGCCAGCCCAGAAACTGTCGCGCTGGTAGCGGTTGATCTGGTTGAACGCTTCGCGAATATCCACGCCTCGGCGTTTGAGTTCGATGTGCACCATGGGGAGGCCGTTGACTAGGACGGTCACGTCGTAGCGGTTGGCGTAGTTTGCGCCCCCTTCGCCGCTGCCAATCTCGTATTGGTTGATGACCTGTAGACGGTTGTTGTGGATGTTCTTCTTGTCTAGGAGCGTGATGTTCTTCGTTGAACCATCGTCACGCTTGAGGATCTGAACGTGGTCTTCTTGAATACGGACTGTTTTTTCAACGATGCCGTCATTCTTGCCTGCGACGCTTGTGGTGAAGAACCGCTCCCACTCCGAATCGGTGAACGTGATGCCGTTGAGCCCCTCAAGCTGACTACGAAGGTTCGCAACCAACTGTTCTTCAGATGTGACAGGTAGGTACTCGTATGCCTGAGATTCGAGAAGTCGTATCAGCTCTTGCTCGAGCGCTGACTCTGACTGGTACGCCGCCTGCGATGCCGCATCTGGGATGTATTCGGCTACGACGGTGCTCTCGGCCGAAACCGCAATCGGATCGTATTTACGTGCAACTGCGTCGATCATGGTGTCGCCTCCTCGAAAGTGAGCAACTTATCCCGGTAGTACTCGTACTGCTTGCGACGTGCAGCTAGCTCGGCCGGAAGGCCCACACTGATGTCGTTCACGAGTCTGTCGAAGTCATCGAGCCGCGCGGATACATTCTGCTGCACTATAAGACTCGGGATTGCTACTTGCTGCTCCTCAATTTCACGCACCCGCACATGAGGGACACCGCTCCCTGCCTTCATTCCGTGCAGCTCAGTCTGCATCGCTGTCAGGAGGTGATACGCATACCGCAGATCGAGGTGCTGTGGGTCTGGATGTATGCTGAACGCATCAGTCAAGAACGTCGGTCCGTGCCAGTAAGTAACTGCTCCTGCGTACGCGCCCGACCGTGCAATCACAAGAAACTCACCATCCCGATTGAACTCATCGTGGTAGGCAATCGGTTCTGGTCCATTGGCAACCACTGGATATTGCCCCTTGCGTGCTTGTCGCTTCGTGAACGCTGTTCCCCGCTTGAACGTCGAAACGTCCTTCAGGCGCACCCTTTCACGGGCATTGTCCGTATCGCCGAATATGAGGCTGTAGCGGTAGTGGGTGTACTGGCGCTTACGCGCCTCCAGCTCCGCCTCCAGCTCCGCCTCCAGCTCCGCCTCCAGCTCAGTGAACTGATCCAAGATCCGCACGATCTCACGCTGAACCTCCAGCGGTGGCACGGGAATCCGGATCCGTCGAAGCGTCGCCATGGAGATGCTCGCCACGGTTGATCCATCAGCCTGAGCCAAGATGCGATTTCGGACCAGCGATGAGTGGAGGACATAGATGAGGAATCGTGACTCGATTAGGTCGGGGCGCGGTGTGAGCGCGTAAACACCTTCCTTGATATTCCAGTCTCCCGGCAGCTGATCCACCAATGCAGTGCGCCCGATCGTTCCTGTGCCAGAGAACAGCACATCGCCCGCCTGCAACTTGGAACGCCGTTGGATTACCTCGAGACCAGCGTCATCCACGCGGTCAGTCTTGTCCGAACAGCGGATCACGAAGCCGCCTAGCTCACGGACGGTCACGTAGAAATTGGCTGATCCGGGAGTGTTCAGTTTGAAGTTCGTGCGCGGGTTCAGTCCCGTACGGAGCGCAGTGATCACGTCGCCAATCTCGCGAAGCTCGACTCCTACTGGGCAGTACTGTGCTACCAGTTCGTCGATGTGGCTCACTTGGTGCCCTCCAGGTCGGCGACGATGGCATCAATGGATGTCCGTAGTTCGGCTTGGCGGGCGACAATGCGGGCGATCTCGGCGTTGAGCTCGGTGATGTTGATGACTTCACGTGTGTCTTCGGCTTCAACATACGAGGACACGGCAATGTTGTAGTCATTCGCGGCGATCTCCTCATTCGAGATGAGTGCGACACGGTGGTCGACAGGAACACGCTGCTCAAGAGCATCGAGGATGTTCTTTTGGTGGTCGGGCAGGAGTTTGTTCTTGTTGCCCACTCGCTTGAACTCATTCGAAGCGTCAACAAAAAGCACCGCATTGTCAGCCTTGGACTTCTTCAACACGATAATGCACGTGGCGATCGTGGTTCCAAAGAACAAATCTGGTGGCAGCTGAATCACCGCGTCAACATAGTTATTGTCAACCAAATACTTGCGGATCTTCGCCTCAGCGCCACCACGGTAGAGCACACCAGGGAACTCAACAATCGCTGCTGTTCCATTCACGGCCAGCCACGACAGAATGTGCATCGTGAAGGCAAGGTCAGCCTTTGACTTCGGCGCAAGCACACCTGCTGGTGCGAAGCGTTCGTCGTTAATGAGGAGAGGGTTCGCGTCACCCTCCCACTTAATCGAATACGGCGGGTTGGACACGATCGCTTCAAACGGTTCATCATCCCAATGCTGCGGGTCAGTGAGGGTGTCACCATGAGCGAGTGAGAACTTCTCATAGTTCACGTCATGCAAAAACATGTTGATACGCGCAAGGTTGTACGTGGTCAGGTTGATTTCCTGCCCATAGAACCCACCCACGTTCTCTTTGCCGAGCACCTTCGCGAACTTCAGCAGCAGCGAACCTGACCCTGCCGCCGGGTCATACACCTTATTGACACGCTTCTTGCCAGCAACCGCGATCCGCGCCAACACCTCAGAGACTTCCTGCGGCGTGTAGTACTCGCCACCGGACTTACCAGCCTGTGAGGCGTACATTTGCATGAGGTATTCGTAGGCGTCACCAAACAGGTCAATCGAGTTATCTTCAAAATTGCCCAGCGGGAGGTCACCGATCGCATCAAGGAGCTTCACAAGCTTCTCGTTACGCCTGGCCACCGTGTTACCGAGCTTGGAGCTGTTCACGTCAAGGTCGTCGAACAGGCCCTTGAGGTCGCCTTCGCTTTCCGTGCCGAGCGCTGACCCTTCAATATCTTTGAAGACCCGCTCCAGCGTCTCGTTGAGGTTAGGATCAGTGGCGGCGTTACGCCGAACGTTCTGGAAGAGATCCGAAGGAAGAATGTAAAAACCCTTCTCCTCAACGGTCTCCTTGCGGCCAAACTCAGCTTGAGCATCGGGAAGTCGAGCATAGTCAAAGCTGGCGTCACCAGCCTTATGTTCCGCCTTGTTGAGGTAGGCCGTGAGGTTCTCAGAGATGAACCGGTAAAAGAGCATACCGAGCACGTAGGTTTTGAAGTCCCAGCCATCGACGCTACCGCGAAGGTCATTCGCGATCCGCCAAATGGTTTTGTGAAGCTCTGCTCGTTGGGATTCTTTTGTGGTCGGGCTCATGGTTGGACTGTTTCCTCCGTGCAGGTCAAGCAGCAATGATTGAGTTCTGTGGTTAACAATAGCGGCACTGACTGACACTGAAGCCACGACCTGCCGCGCATGACATACTCCGCACAGGCGGAACAAACCGACCAGACCGTATCAACCGAAACACCATAGCCCCCGGAAGAACAACAAAGGCCGGAACCTGGTGGTTCCGACCTTAACGATGTGCTGTGATGAAGAGTTTTCTGGTGGGCCCAGAGGGACTCGAACCCCCGACATCCACGGTGTAAACGTGGCGCTCTAGCCAACTGAGCTATAGGCCCGCGTCACACAGGGTGTTCCGCTGGTGGGCGGTGTGTGACAACGAAGAAAACTTTACCTGGTGTGACCGGGCATTGCCTAACGGGATGAGAGTAATGCGCACCACATGGGGGTGGCCGTTAGGCTGGTGGGATGACACACGACCAACTGAACGAAGCGACCCTTGGTCAGGTTATTGACGTCCTTGAGGGTTTGTACCCGCCTCGGCTTGCGGAGGATTGGGATCATGTTGGTCTCACGGTGGGGGACCGCACCGCCCCGGTGCGGCGTATTTGTTTCGCTGTGGATGCCACCTATGCGACCATCACGGAAGCGTTGGATTGGGGTGCTGACCTGTTGGTCACGCACCACCCGTTCTTGTTTTCACCGGTTCATTCGGTGTCGACGGACACCGACCGCGGCCACTTGGTTCACCAACTCATTGCTGGGGGGTGTGCCCTGTTTTCTGCGCACACGAACGCGGACGCCGCCCCTGGTGGGGTTGCGGACGCTCTTGCCACCATTGCTGGCCTGGAGGACACCACCCCGCTGGTGCCGGACGCGAACGACCCAACCTGCGGGTTGGGGCGCATCGGGAAGCTGGAAGCCAGTGTCACGCTGAACGAACTGGCCCAGCGCATCGCCAGTGCGCTTCCTGCCACCGCTCAAGGGGTGCGGGTCGCTGGTGATCTGGGTGCCCGTGTGCAGCGGGTCGCGGTGTTGGGTGGGTCTGGGGCGTCACTGTTAGCCTCCGCTGTGAACGCCAACGCGGATGTGTACATCACCTCAGACTACAAACACCATGACGCGCTTGACGCCCGTGAAGCAGCCCGACACCGTGCCACCACCGGGGCCACCCCGCGCGACACCCCCTACCTCATTGACACAGCACACTTCGCCTCAGAATGGCCGTGGCTGACCGGCGCCGCCCACGCCGTGACACAAGCAATGAGCGCACAGGGATATAGCATGGAGACGTGGGTATCCACACTGAACACCGACCCGTGGACCACCCGGGTCACTGCACCCAACCACAGCCAGTAACACCCCCGCCGCCCATCACCACACCACTCAATTCAAGGACCTCACATGCCACAAGCCCCCGTCGCCGACCAACGCCGTCTCCTTGACGTGCAAAGCCTGGACACCCACCTCACCCAACTGCGCCACAAACGCAACACCCTTGAGGTTTTGGCGACCATCACCGAACTCCAGTCCCGCCTCGAGGACACCGCAACAGCCCTCGCTCACTCCCGCACCCGCGCCAGCGACCTCACCCGCGAACTCACCAAAGCCGAAGACGACGTCACCCAAGTCACCACCCGCCTCACCCGTAACCAGCAACGCCTCGATACAGGTGCAGTGTCCGCGAAAGACGCGCAAGCGCTCATGCACGAAATCACCTCCCTCACCACACGCCAAGCCGAACTCGAAGACGTCCAAATCGACGTCATGGAACGCCTTGAAGCACACCAAGAAGCGCTGGGCACAGTGGAAAACGCCCACGCTCAACTAGTCAGTGCGCTCGCGGATGCTGAGCAGGACCGGGACGCCCAGTTCGCGGCAATCGACCAGGAGATCGCGCAGATCACCGCGCGCCGGCAGGACGCCGTTGCCGGGATTGACGATGCGCTCCTTGCGTTATACGAGAAGATCCGCACCAGCCGTGGCGGGGTGGGCGCTGCGTTACTTGAGGGGCGCCAGTGCGGTGGGTGCCGTCTTGACTTGAATGCGGGGGATCTTGACGCGATTCGTTCTGCTTCTGCTGAGAGTGTGGTGCGGTGTGAAGAGTGTGGCCGCATCCTGGTTCGCGATTAGCATCGAGGGTGCAGGGGTCACTGGGTGGGGGAGGGGACAAGGAGTTCCAGGGTCCAACTCACCCCAGGTCCTTGGCGCAATGTGACGTCAAGGAAGTGGTCGCAGGTGGAGGCCGCTTGCGCCACTTCGTCCGCTGTGGTTGGAGCAGCCTCGGTTCGGGTAAGAAGATGGTGAGTGAGCACACCACGCGCATGTTTCGCATTGTGTGACACTGCTTTGCGAACCCCGTTGATCTCAGTGAACGCTTTGACAGTGACCCATTGGGTTGACGCTGACTGTGGCGGTTTCCATGCGTTGGCATACGCCGCTGACCGCGCATCAATCATGACATCACCAGCGCAGCGTTCCTCAAGGATGGGGGCCAGGTGCGGGCGCCAATAGGCGGCCAACGCCCCGAGCGAACCGAGTTTGGTGGCCATGGACAATCGGTAGGCGGGGATGCGGTCATCAGGCCGTACCAACCCCCACAGTGCAGACAACGTCAACACACTGTCGTGGGCGCGTACACGCGCATGGGCGGGTAACGAATTCAGGTGGGCCGCGGTGTAAAGGACCCCGGTGTACACCTGCGCTGCTGGCCCTGCAGGCTCATCGGCGAGGGTGATGTTGCGGGCAACATCACCGGCAAGGGAGGGGCCAACACCCAAAGCAGACAGCGCATCGGGTTGCGCGGACACGCGGCGCAACTGGTGAAGAACCTCTGATCGAGGCGCCCACAGTTGTGGAGCCACAAGTGAGTCAAGGTCAACGGGTGCCCCACTGGGTGCGGGGGTTTTTCCTTCGGAGGGGGGAAGCAAGATCAACACCATGCCACGATACCTGTGCTGGCAGACAGAGTATGCGCAACCATGGTGCTGAGCAGGACAATTGCCACAGGGCGGTAAGGCAGGTCACACAAGGCAAGGTGCGAATCGTGACTGCCACCCAGTACGCTAAAGAGGCGGATGAGACGACCAGACGGCCGCGGGAGCGATGCTCCTGAGGAACGTCCGGGCTCCACAGAGCAAGGTGGTGGGTAACTCCCACCCAGGGTGACCTGCGGGAAAGTGCCACAGAAAACAGACCGCCCACCACGTGTGGGTAAGGGTGAAACGGTGGTGTAAGAGACCACCAGCATGCCAGGTGACTGGCGTGGCTAGGTAAACCCCACCTGGAGCAAGGCCAGACAGGACACAATGACGCTGCTCGTTGAGTGTCCGGGTAGGCTGCTAGAGCGATGCGGTAACGCACCGTCGAGATGGATGGCCGTCACCTTCGGTGAGTGATCACCATGAGGGACAGAACCCGGCGTATCGGTCGTCTCATCCGTCTTCGCGCACCGTGTATAAGTCTTGGCCACCTCATGTCTCCTGTGGGGATGAACTTTGTTGTTCCCCGCGTTCTCTTGGCTCGCTACTGGTGTTAGCGGGCGTATGGTGTTCTCGTTTACCAGTTGTCAGAGAGGCGCATCGTGAGTACACCGCACCAGTTTTCCGACCACCCTGAGACGACCGGGACCGGGCAAGCCCCACATGGACCGGCCACCGGCCAGTTTCCCCAGACGGAGGAGCACGCGCTCCAGGTGCACCAGAACGAGATTCTGCGTCAAGGTTTCAGTGAACTCATTACCCTGGAAAGAACACGCAATCGCAGGCTCGCAAAGATTGCGTCGTTTCTTCTTCCGTGGACGATTATTGGGTGGGCGATCATTATCTCCACTGTTGTCGGCGTGATCTTGTCCATTGTCGGAGTGCTCCAGGTCAACGAGTGGATGAACGGGGCCTAGCAGGGGGAAACTCTGGCTTTCACAGCCACGGCACAAATAGCCGTTCACTGTGAGTGGGGTCATAGAAAACTGGTGGACTGGCGGGTGTAAGGATCGGGTTGCCGCCAACATAAAGTGAGTAGTGGCCCCGGGATGCGCGACCCGGGGCCCCCTTTTTTTGGTCACGGTTGCCGTCAAGGCGGTGCCCAGGTTTGCAATCCATGGCTCAGTGCCTACGGGCGAAAAATTGACCAAATCACGAGGAAACCCGCAGGTCGTCAACCCGCCGTAGAGATTTGCTTGCGAATGTGACGATTTTCTTGGCCTGACGTGTCATGATGGGGTGCATGGGTACATGAATGAAGCAGGAAACGAAACTTGCTTGGGTAAAGTTCTTGCAAACTGGCTTTACCATGATTAGGGTAAAAGTAGACTTGGTCCCACAGGTGTGATCGGGGAGAGGAATATGACGCAGAGCGTGAACGACACCCTACTTCAAGAAGAAGGCGCCATCGAATGCACGGTGGCTGCGGGGCGTAGCGTCATTTCGCTTCATGAACCAATCACCATGTCGGCGCGAGATCAAGCAAGTAGTGTTCTGGCTACAGTGCTGATCGCAGCCCGCCCAGTCACACTCGATGTGACAGGTGCAGCCGAGAAAAATCCCATTGCACGGTCCTTCATCGCAGCAACAGTGCATGCATGCAAGGAAGCAGGAATTCCCATCACTGTGGTGGGGGCACCGGCGCACATCCGCTCAACACAAGCGGCCTAGTAGCCACCGGCAAAGAAAGGGTGTCCGCGGAGTCCAGGCCGCGGACACCCTTTCCTTGATGGTTTAGCCTTTCTTCTCCTTCTTGTGAGCCTTCTTTGACCTTTTCGCGGTCTTTCGCTCATACCGTAGTCGGTCGGCAGCAAACGCTGCGGCACCAGCAATACCAGCAGCGTTCAGAAGCTGCGCTGGAATGATCGGTGCACGAAGGGACAAGAGCGGAAGGAACTCTTCGTGCCGTTTAGAGACCCCACCGCCGACAACAAACAGGTCAGGGGACAAGAGAAGTTCTACATGGGAGAAGTAGCGTTGTAGGCGCGTGGCCCACTGCTCCCAGTCAAGGTCTTCGCGTGAACGCGCTGAATCGGCGGCACGGGACTCTGCGTCAAACCCATCAATTTCCAGGTGGCCGAACTCAGTGTTGGGAACTAGGTGCCCCTCGACAATAAGAGCAGAACCAATTCCTGTGCCAAGGGTGGCAAGGAAGATCACGCCGGTCTCATCGCGGGCTGCACCAAATGTTGCTTCCCCAAACCCTGCTGCGTCCGCGTCGTTGACGGCGTGAACACGTCTGCCCAGGACATCACTGAGTTGTTGTTCAATGTTGACGCCCACCCAGGAGTCATCAAGGTTCGCCGCCATACGGACAACCCCATGGTCAATGGGCCCAGGAAACGCCACCCCAATCGGTGTGGAATCATCAATGGTGAATTCGGAGCACAACTCACCAACAATCGCGGCCACAGCCTGGGGTGTGGATGCGTCTGGGGTTGGGATTCGTACGCGATCAGCAAGGAACTCACCGGTGGTGAGGTCAACGGGAGCGCCTTTGATGCCGCTTCCGCCGATGTCGATGCCAAAACCGACAGTGGGTTTACTCATGGCAGTGTTAATACCTCCACGCCGTCTTCAGTGACGACCATTGTGTGTTCGAACTGTGCGGACCGTTGGCGGTCCTTGGTGACAACAGTCCACTCGTCATCCCAGACATCGGCATCAATGGTGCCGATTGTCAGCATGGGTTCGATCGTGAAGACCATTCCGGGTTCCATGACGGTGTCGTACAGTGGCGCAGAATCGTAGTGCGGAATGATGAGGCCGGTGTGGAAGGCCTCTCCCACACCGTGTCCGGTGTAGTCGCGCACTGACCCATAACCAAAACGGGCCGCATACTTTTCAATGACACGCCCAATGACGTTAACTTCTCGTCCCGGTTTGACGGCCTTGATTCCACGGTTGAGTGCTTCTTTGGTGCGTTCTACCAGGAGGCGTGATTCCTCGTCGACGTCACCGACAAGGAAAGTGGCGTTGTTGTCCCCGTGGACACCGTGGATAAACGCTGTGATGTCGATATTGATGATGTCGCCGTCAACTAATTCGGTGGAATCGGGGATGCCGTGGCAGATCACTTCGTTCAGTGAGGTGCACAAGGATTTGGGGAAGCCACGGTACCCCAGTGTGGAAGGGTAGGCGCCGTGGTCGAGGAGAAATTCGTGGCCGATGGCGTCGAGTTCGTCCGTGGTGATGCCTGGGCGCACAGCGTTGCCCACTTCGCGTAGTGCTTGCGCGGCGATGCGTGAAGCAATCCGGATGTTCTCAAGAACGTGGGGAGCGGGGATGTGAGATCCAGTGAACTGTGCTGGTCCTGGTTTTCCCACATATTCGGGTCGAGTGATGTGAGAAGGTACAGCCCGCCATGGTGAGACAGTCCCAGGGGTGAGCGGGTCGTGGGTGGAGCGCTTCGCAGACATGAAGACCATTCTAGGGTGGTTCTTCCTGCGGTGGGGGACAGAGCGCGGCGTGGGGCGCGCTGGTCAGATTGTGAACAGGCAACAATCGGTGGCGCACGGCAAGATGGTTTGTGCGATGAGGCGTGACAACGTGCAGGCAAAACAGTGTGTTCTGCGGTTCAGGGAGAGGTGGACATGGCAGGGTCCTGGTATTACAACACGAAAACCGGGCAAGTACGGCAAGGGCGAGGGTTTTTCTCGTGGTTCCATGTGATGGGCCCCTACGACACAGCTGACGATGCGCGCCATGCGTTAGATCGAGCCCAGCAGCGTGATTCTGCGTGGGAAGAAGCTGACGAGAAGTGGAACGAGGCGGATCACTCGTAACATGGCCGATGCGTCCAGCACAGGTGTGCTGGACGCATCGGTTGTCGTGGCATGCGCTAGGGGTTAGCGTTCGAATGTGTGTTCGGGTGCGGGGAACTGACCGGACCGGACCTCATGAATGTAGGCAGTGGTGGCGTCGGTCAGTGCTTGGCCGACTTGCCCAAATTGTTTGGCGAACCGTGGTGACCACGAAGTCATACCTGCCATGTCTGTCCACACCAGAACTTGGCCGTTCACCTCAGTTCCTGCGCCAATCCCGATGGTCGGGACAGCAAGGATTTCGGTGACACGTGCGGCAACATGGGCGGGAACCATTTCCAACACAACGGCGCAGGCCCCTGCTTCTTGGAGCACGAGTGCGTCGTTGGCGAGTTGTTCAGCGGCTGCGTCATCACGGGCCTGGACACGCTTCCCACCGAGCATGTGTTCTGACTGAGGGGTGAGTCCTAAGTGGCCCACAACGGGGATACCGGATTGGGTCAGTAACCGCACGTGTTCTGCGATGCGTTCGCCGCCTTCAATCTTTACTGCTTGGGCGCCAGATTCTTTGAGCATTCGAGATGCGGATACAAAAGCATCGCGGGGGGAGGCCTCGTAGGAACCAAAAGGCAAGTCTGCAACGACCATGGCGTACCGTGTTGCGCGGGCAACGGACCGTGCGGCCACGATCATTTCATCGAGGGTGACCGGGATGGTGTTGTCATATCCCAACAGATTGTCCGCAATGGAGTCTCCCACGAGAAGCAGATCAATACCGGCATCGTCGAAAATTTTTGCTGTAAGACCGTCGTAGGCGGTCAGCATGGTCAGTGGGCGTGCTTCAGCTTTGGCGCGGGCAAAGTCGTGGACGCGAAAGCGTTGCCGGGTGGGTTGTTGCGTGGTCACAGGAAATCCAATCATTGTGTGTCAAGGACTTGGGGCACCAAGGGGTTAGTGGTTGGGTTCGCGCCACCGGGAGGTGACCGGGACGCGACGATCACGACCGAAAGCTAACGCTGTGACTTTTGGTCCAAGCGGATATTGGCGGCGTTTCCATTCAGCGCGATCAACGAGCGACACCACCTTATCGACGATCTCAGGGGCGAAGCCACGCGCGAGGAGTTCCTCCCGGCCTTCTTCGTGTTCGATGTGGGCGTCAAGCACTTGGTCGAGCAGGTCATAGGGGGGCAGCGAGTCTTGATCAACCTGTCCCGGGCGTAACTCAGCCGAGGGCGGTTTAGTGATCGAGGATTCTGGGATCGGGGGGATGTCGCCGCGGTCCACTGCCACAGTGTTTCGCCAGCGGGAAAGTTGCCAAACCCGTGATTTGTCGACGTCTTTAATGGGGGCGTACCCGCCGACTGCGTCACCGTAGATCGTGGAATAGCCCACGGCTAGTTCGGTTTTGTTGCCGGTGGCAAGAACCAGGTGGCCTTCAGAGTTCGAGAGCGCCATCAACGTCATGCCGCGAACCCTTGCTTGGAGGTTTTCCTCCGCGACCCCTTCGAGGTTGAGTTGGCTTTGGAAGGCGTCAACCATGGGAGCGATGTGCTGGACCCGGTAGTGTGCACCGATCCGTTGGGCCAGGTCCGCGGCGTCGTCTTGGGAATGTTGCGAGGAATAGTTGGACGGCATGGACACCCCGTACACGTTCTCGCCACCGAGTGCATCGGCAGCAATCGCGGCAACAAGGGCAGAGTCAATCCCCCCTGATAAACCAAGCACAACCGAGGTGAAACCATTCTTGCGGACATACCCTTGCAGGCCGGTCACCAGGGCGGTGTACACCTCTTCATCGAGGTCAGTGAACTCGGTGACGTCACCGGTGTGATCCTCATGTGGGCTATCAGTCAGTGTCCACAGCAGCAGGTGCTCCTCAAACTTGGGGGCGCGTGCAAGGACCGCACCGGAGGGACCCACCACAAACGAACCACCATCAAACACGAGGTCGTCTTGACCGCCTACTTGGTTCGCATACACCAGGGGGGCGCCCAACGCTGCTGCCCGTTGTGCAGCCAGGTCGATGCGCTGCTGACGTTTGCCTTCTTCATACGGGGAACCATTCAACGTGACCAGGAGGTCAATATTTTCGTCTTCCAGGTTCTTCACTGGGCCGCCGTCTTGCCAAATGTCCTCACAGATCGCGAGCCCAATACGGTGTCCACCCACAGTGATGACCGTCGTGGTGTCCCCAGAAGCAAAAATCCGGTATTCGTCAAACACCCCGTAGTTTGGCAGGTGATGTTTGTCGTACGCGGCAGTGACAGAACCACCCGAGAGCACCACGGCACGGTTTGTAGGGCGAGGCATTTGCACATGGTCACTGAGCGCCAACGAACCCAATGTGCCCAGAATCACAGTCAAGTGTTCGTGGCCTTCTTCCACCAACCGTTTGGCCACCACAGACAAACCATGCTCCGCTGCACGCTGAAACGACCCACGCAAAGCAAGGTCCTCAATGGGGTAACCCGTGATCGTCATCTCCGGAAACACCACAAGATCAGCACCCTGACGGGCAGCTTCACCCGCAAAATCAACAATCTTGTCAATGTTCCCCGCGATGTCACCCACACAGGTGTCAATTTGGGCAATAGCCACAGTCACATCGGTCATAGCACCACCTTATTGCGTCTTCTTGAGATTTTTCGCGTGGTCACTCGGAAGATTCACCGATTATCAGGCAAGATGTAAACCATGGATAGGCAGCAAGAGTTCGTGCTACGCACAGTGGAAGAGCGCGACGTGCGCTTCATTCGTCTCTGGTTTACAGACGTACTAGGGATGCTGAAATCCGTGGCCATCGCGCCCGCTGAACTCGAATCAGCGTTCGCCGAAGGTATCGGATTCGACGGGTCAGCAATCGAAGGCCTCACCCGGGTCTACGAAGCTGACATGGTCGCGCGCCCAGACCCAACAACATTCTCCTTGCTGCCCTGGCGCGGAGAAACACAAGGGACCGCCAGGATGTTCTGCGACATCCTCAACCCAGACGGCACACCCTCGCTCGCCGACTCCCGAAACGTCCTGAAACGATCCATGGATCGGGCCAGCGAACAAGGTTTCACCTTCTACACACACCCAGAAGTTGAGTTCTACCTGTTCGAAACACCCACCAAAGGTGGCCCACTCATCCCCATCGACCACGGCGGGTACTTCGACCACGTGGCACGCCCCGCAGGCCACGACTTCCGCCGACAAGTCATCACCATGCTTGAATCCATGTCCATCTCCGTGGAGTTCTCCCACCACGAAGCAGGACCCGGACAAAACGAAATCGACTTGCGCTACGCTGACGCACTCACCACCGCTGACAACCTCATGACATTCCGCACCGTCGTCAAAGAGGTCGCACTTGAACAAGGTGTCTTCGCGTCCTTCATGCCCAAACCACTGGCCGACCAACCCGGATCAGGCATGCACACCCACTTCTCCCTGTTCGAAGGGGACCGCAACGCCTTCCATGAACCCGGCGCACAATACGAACTGTCCAAAACAGGGCGACAATTCATCGCCGGTCTCCTGCACCACGCCGCCGAAATCACCGCAGTCACCAACCAATACGTCAACTCCTACAAACGCCTGTGGGGCGGATCCGAAGCCCCCTCATACGTGTGCTGGGGACACAACAACCGTTCAGCGCTCGTCCGCGTCCCCATGTACAAACCCGGAAAATCCAACTCCACACGCATCGAATACCGGGCCATCGACACCGCAGCAAACCCCTACCTTGCCTACGCCATCACACTGGCAGCAGGACTCAAAGGAATCGAAGAGGGGTACGAACTCCCCGATGCCACCGAAGACGACGTCTGGCACCTCACCGACGCCGAACGCCGAGCAATGGGAATCAAACCACTGCCCGAAGACCTCGACGAGGCCCTCGACATCATGGAAGGCTCCGAATTCGTCGCCGAAGTCCTTGGTGAGCACGTGTTCGACTACTTCCTGAAAAACAAACGAGCCGAATGGAACGACTACTCACGCCAAGTCACCCCATTCGAACTCAACCGCCTCCTCCAAGTCCTCTAAACACCACCAGGCGCCGGCATCATGCCGGCGCCTGCTTCATACACCCAACTGAACCCACACCATGGCAGACCCGTCACGAACCACCACACTCCACAACCGCCTCATTCGCCTCGGCTTCACAGACGCACGCCGCGCCAAAACACTCCTTGACGACCCAGCCCTCACCGCAGTCATGGGCCCCATCACAGCCAACCACCCACTCGTGGACGCTCTCGCGCTCGCAGCTGACCATGACCACGCCGTCCTTGGGCTCGTCCGACTCTGCGAAACAATCCTCGGTTTACCAGAGCCCGAAAAGACGAGACTAACCTCCACCCTGGCCCACCTTGTGGAACCCGATGGACCACCTGTTCCCCCAGCGACCCGCGAATCAGTGGTCAACCACCGGCTACGTCACCTTATTGCGCTCTTTGGTCACTCCACCGCGCTCACCGACGAGGTCATCCGCCGCCCAGAACTCGTCGACGACGTTCTTGACGACACACCCGCAACCCTGCTCACCGACGAAGACATCCGCGACGCTCTTCTCGTAGCAGTCCACGCGGACCCCACCTCCCTCATCCCCCTAGCAGGTGCCACCACCTCAACACCGTGTGACCCTGATGACTACGTTGACGCCATGCGCCGCGAATACCGCAGAATCCTCATCAAAGTTGCAGCCACCGACCTTGCACATGACCAACCCGCCGACATCCTCCCTGATATTGCTGCCGCACTCGCAGCCCTCGCTGCTGGAGCCCTTGAAGCGGCACTCGCTATTGCCCGGTTACGTCACCCAACTCACGGAAAAGAGGTTCGCCTTTCCGTCTTGGGCATGGGAAAGTGTGGCGGGCATGAACTGAACTACATCTCCGATGTTGACGTCATTTATGTTGTTGAACCGAACGAGGGGTATAGCGAAGACGAGGCGTGTGCGGTGGGGACCATCCTTGCGCAAGACCTTGTCCACGCCTGCTCTGGGGTATTTGGGGAACAAGCACTATGGCCTGTCGACGCCGCGTTACGCCCTGAAGGTAAGCAAGGGCCACTTGTGCGGACACTGTCATCCCACACGTCCTACTACGAGCGGTGGGCGAAAACCTGGGAGTTCCAAGCTCTCCTCAAAGCACGGCACGTGGCCGGTGACCAAGCATTATCCTCTGCCTATCTTGACGCGGTAACACCGCTTGTGTGGACAGCAGTGGAACGTGACCACTTCGTTGAAGACGCCCAAGCGATGCGCAAACGCGTTGAAGAACACGTCCCCGCCCAAGAAGCTGCACGGCAAATCAAACTAGGTAAAGGGGGGTTGCGCGACGTCGAGTTCACAATCCAACTTCTCCAACTTGTCCATGGACGATCTGACGACACTATCCGTTCTTCCACAACGTTAACTGCGCTAGAGCAACTCGCTGAGGGCGGCTACATTGGACGGGAGCATGCCACACGTCTCGCTGCCTGCTACCGCCTACTGCGAGCAATGGAACACCGCATTCAGTTGCGCAGGATGCACCGGACACACTTGATCCCCACCCAGGAACGAGAACTTGAAATCCTGGGTAGATCACTCAACATGCGCCGAGACTCCGCAAACACTGTGGTCAACGCGTGGAAAAATACGCGGCGCGATGTGCGTTCCCTGCACGAAGACATTTTTTACCGCCCCCTGCTGCCAGCAACAGCCCGACTGTCCGCTGACGAAGCATCCCTCGCGCCGAAGGCTGCCCAAGCTCGCCTAAGAGCCATCGGTTACCGTGACCCAGCAGGGGCAATGCGGCACATCACTGTTCTCACCGAGGGGGTCACTCGCCGCGCTTCCATCCAACGTCACCTCCTGCCGGTGATGATTGGGTGGTTCGCGGAAGGAGCAGACCCTGACGCTGGGTTACTTGCGTTCCGTAAACTCTCTGAGGAGCTTGGTACCACCCACTGGTACCTGAAAATGTTGCGTGATTCCGGGCAGGCCGCTTACCGTCTTGCATACTTGCTGTCCACCTCAACCTATATTGCCGATGCGCTCTCCAAGTCCCCTGAATCCGTTGCGTGGCTCGATAACGACGTCGACGTCACCATCCACAGTAAAGAACGGCTCGCATCGGAACTCGACGCGATCCTCACCAGGGCGGACGATCCCACAACCGCAACAACATTGATCCGTGCTATTCGCCGCCGCGAACTGGCCCGCACCGCAACAGCAAAACTCCTTGGACTCACAGAACCACGCGCTGTCGCCCACGGAATCACCGACGCTGCGGACGTCACAGTCGATGGTGCGTTGCGCATCGCGAGACACATTGTTGCCCTCGAACAACAACGCACTCAACCACCAGCCCAGTTCGCCATCATCGCCATGGGGCGCATGGGCGGACGGGAAATGGGGTACGGGTCAGACGCCGATGTCATGTTTGTGTACGAACCACACACCGGCCATGACCCCCAAGATGCCCACCAATATGCGCTCGCGCTAGCAACCGCGGTGAAGAAAATCCTCACCGACCCCAACCCTGAACCAACTCTTGACATCGATGCTGACCTTCGCCCAGAGGGACGCAGCGGACCGCTTGTGCGGTCACTTGACGCGTACCGGGAATATTATGAACGCTGGGTGCAACCGTGGGAACAACAAGCCCTCCTGCGTGCGCGGCCAGTGGCTGGCGACCATGACCTCTCGGACCAGTTTATTGAGCTCATCAACCCGCTGCGCTACCCAGATGGGGGAGTCCCCACCTCAACGGTGCGGGAAATTCGGCGGATCAAAGCGCGCGTAGAAGCTGAACGACTCCCACGAGGTGTCAGCCCTCAACACCACCTGAAACTGGGGCGTGGAGCGATCAGTGACGTTGAGTGGTTGGTGCAGCTGCTTCAACTTGAACATGGGTACCGGGTTGACGGGATGCGCACAACCGAAACATTACGGGCCCTTCAAGCAGCGACCGATGCAGGCATCGTCAGCCCGAAGGACGCATCACCATTACGGCACGCCTGGCAGTTCGCGTCAGATTTACGTGACGCCAACGTGTTGTGGAATGGGCGCACAACAGGGACACACGTTGATGTGCTACCTCAGGACCGGCTGTCACTGGCGGGTGTGGGACGTGTCATGGGGTACAACCAAGACAAAGCCCACCTCGTTGAGGAGGACTACCTTCGGGCAGCGCGGCGAGCCCGCAACGTCATGGAACGACTGTTCTACGGGGAAACTGACTAGCCCAAGTCACTCGCCGGATTGCTGTGGTTGTGTGGGCGCCGGGGGAGTAGACCTCTGGTCCGAAAGCGGTGTTGTGTCGCCGCTCTGGTCAACCCGTTGGGTTGCTGATGCTGACCGCGGGTCGCGCAACATGTCGGAGTCAATAAGTTCGTGACGCCGCAAATATGTTGACGCGATCGCTGTGATCGTTGCGGCCACCGGCAAAGCAAGGAACGCACCCAACGCACCAAACACTGCCCCGAATCCAAGGACCACAATCAGGGCGACAGCTGGATTGAGTTCTAAAGCGCGGGCGGAGATTTTTGGAGACAACCAGAGGTTCTCCACCTGCTGGTAGACAACAATGAAAATGAGAATTGCGACTGCGTCCGTGAGGTCACCTGTTGTCAACGCGAACACGATGGGGAGCGCCCCACCAATGTAGGTACCAATCGTCGGAACAAACTGTGAAACCACCCCGGTGAACACCGCGAGAGGGAGTGCGTAGGGAACCCCAATGATCTGAAGAAAAATGGCGGTAAAGAACGAACATATCGCCGCAAGCAACACCCGTGAGTTGATGTAGTCCGCAATTTTGCGTTGCGTAATGTCCCACAAACGCAGCACCTCAGTTTGATGCGCTGGGCTCAACCACGCACAAATCGACGCCCGGAACCTTGGCCCTGCAGCTGACAAGTAGTAGGCCACAAGCAGGACAACAGACAAGTTGAACAGGAATGACACCAACCCGGCGCCAATAGCTAGCGCTTGGTTCGCTGCCTCGGCTGACCCGATCTGATCAATCAGCTGCCGTTGGAGCTGACTCATTTCAGGGACGTCATACTGGGTCCTTTTCTCAATCCACGCCGCAATGGACTCATACATATCCGGCAGGGTTCGCACCAGTTGTGTCGCCTGTTCAATGAACATGCGGCCAAACACGGACACCAAACCAATCACTGCAATCAGGGAACCGAACAACGTGACAGCCGTAGCACCACCACGGCGCCACCCATGGCGAACAAGCCACACAATCATCGGCTCCAAAGCCAATGACAAAAACAGTGCGATCACCAGATTAATGAACAGGCCAGTCAGTGAACCCATGGCACGCCACAAAAAAATGGCAAGGAACACCACAAGAACCGTCAACCACAGTGCTTTGGCAAACCACTTCGGCGGGTGAGGGGAAGTGAACCAATCGCCGGTGTACTCGACCTCGTATGCCGACGCAGGCAGGTAGCCAGCCTCTGTCCCCTGCGAACCAGTCACACCAGCCACCGACGCCTGCCTATCCGCACCACCGGTGGACTGTGCGTCGTGAGGATCCATCACAAGACGACGCACACCCGACCTCACACGAGACGCCACAGAAGAAAGTCGCTGCAGAACCACAAGAGATCCTTACCCTCAACAGACACTAAACGGCCAGTACTGATCTGAACCTACCACCGTAATGCCACTTTTTTCGTGGTGAACAGCGGGAACAACACAACGGCGGCGGGATCACCACACAGGTATCCCGCCGCCGTCACGCCAACTGCCAAGCGTTCGACTTACACGTCGTAGTACAGCTCAAACTCGTAAGGGTGAGGACGCAAGCTCATCGGCTCTAGTTCCTTTTCCCGCTTGTACGCAATCCACGCTTGAATGAGGTCTTCAGGGAAAACATCACCCACAGTGAGGAAGTCGTGGTCAGCATCCAACGCGTCAAGGGCTTCACCCAAAGATTCAGGCACCTTAGCGATTTGGGTGTACTCCTCTGGAGGAAGCTCGTACAGGTCCTTGTCGATTGGCTCTGGTGGCTCGATACGGTTCTTGATCCCATCAAGACCTGCAAGAAGCTGCGCAGAGAACGCCAGGTAAGGGTTCGCTGTGGGGTCAGGAACGCGGAACTCCACACGCTTTGCTTTCGCGTTGCTCCCTGTGATGGGTATACGGATCGCGGCTGAACGGTTACGGGCCGAGTACACCAGGTTCACCGGTGCTTCATAGCCTGGAACCAACCGGCGGTAGGAGTTGATCGAAGGGTTCGTGAACGCAAGTACGGCTGGTGCGTGCTTCAACAAACCGCCAATGTACCAACGTGCCAGGTCAGACAAACCGCCGTAGCCCTTCTCGTCGAAGAACAGTGGCTTGCCGTCTTTCCACAGCGACTGGTGGCAGTGCATACCTGAACCGTTGTCACCAAAAATTGGCTTTGGCATGAAGGTGACAGTTTTATCCATCTTCCAGGCGGCGTTCTTCACCACGTACTTAAACTTCATGAGGTCATCGCCTGCTGAAGTCAGCGTGTTGAAGCGGTAGTTAATTTCCTGCTGGCCCGCAGTACCTACCTCGTGGTGTGCTCGCTCAACAGCGAGCCCCACCGATGCGAGATCAGCGCAGATCTCGTCACGGAAGTCAGCGAAGTGGTCGAGGGGGGAGACAGGGAAGTACCCACCTTTGGTCCGAGTTTTGTACCCCTTGTTGAAGCCTTCTTCTTCGCGCCCCATGTTCCAGGCAGCAGTGCTGGACTCAATTTCGTACAGGGTGGAACCGGGAGTGGTTTGGTAACGGATGCCATCAAAGGCATAGAACTCGGCCTCTGGGCCGAAGAACACGGTGTCAGCAATACCGGTGGACTTGAGGTACGCTTCCGCGCGCTGTGCCACATTGCGAGGATCGCGGGAGTACGGCTCACCAGTGAACGGGTCAACAATTGAGAAGTTCACAACCAGTGTTTTGCGCTGACGGTACGGGTCAATGTAGGCGCTAGTGACATCTGGTACGAGCTTCATATCGGATTCGTGGATCGCTTGAAAACCGCGGATCGACGAACCATCAAACATCATGCCGTCAGTGAAGGCGGCCTCGTCGAACTGGTCGGTCGGAACGTTAAAGTGCTGCATCTGTCCCGGCAGGTCGCAGAAGCGCGCGTCGACGAACTCGACGTTCTCGTCCTTCAGGAAAGCAATGGCTTCCTCGGGGGTTGTGAACATCCGTTACTCCTTGTTCGGTGGTGCCCTCAGTGGCGGGCTCAGCATGAATCTACGACGGTGGAGTTTCCCGTCCGTGTACCTGATGTTTCGCAGGTGTTACACATTGCCGTTCCGTGTGACATCCACGTAGCCGGGATCGCAGATCCGTGTTCACGAGCAAGATTACCGGACGAGGCGCCCCTGGTCGTGGTGTGTTCACGTGGTGGCGGCTCATCACGGTAGCCTTGAGGTGTGGCTTCTCGACAAGATTTTGGGTCCTGGCTCAACGGCGGTCCGCCCGCCCACGGTTCACAGCCTGGAGTAGAGGGGGCAGCAGAGCCCCAACGCGCCCCACTTGGGCGACGCGTCGTGGCGCTGATCATCGACTGGGCGGTTGCCTCGGGGATCACATGGTTGGTGTTCCAAGGACAACCATTAGCGCAACTTGGCGTCTTTGCTCTGGTCACAGTCGTGCTGGTCGCCACACTGGGCACCACCATTGGACACCGGCTGACGGGCTTACGTGTTCGGCGAATCAACAGCCCCACACCCTACGTCGGTGTGGTTCCTGCACTGATACGCACCGCGCTGCTCTGCCTCGTCATCCCCGCCGTGGTATGGGACGCGCAAGGGCGCGGGCTGCACGATATTGCCGCCCGAACAACGATCGTTCGAGCGTGACCGCAGCCCGCGCATCAACAGCTGGAGGCTGCTACCGCATGCCTTTACGATCCGGGCGGGCACGCATCGGGTCGATCCCCTTAGGAATAGGCAACTTCACCTGACCCAACGCCTGCAACCGCTTGTTGACCTCCGCCAACTCGGCACGGTTCAGACGCGGTTTGAGTTTCTGCACTGTTCGAACAAGCTTCGAAACAGGGACCTGGCCTTCCTCATGTCCCACCTGAATCACGGTCACTGGGACACCAGGGAGAATCCGCTTCATGCGTTTCTCCTCTTTCTCCACCAGACGAACCACCCGTTTCGCCGGTCCTTCTGTGATGAGAACAACACCAGGGCGCCCTACACCGCGGAACACAACGTCTTGAGTCTTCGGGTCAATAAGGACTGGATCTTCTGGGAACGACCAGCCGCGCCGAATAGTGCCCAACACTGCGCGCGAAGCACCCGGCTGACCGTCAATGAGACCATACTGAACGCGCTCTGCCCGCCGCGCAAGGATGAACATGACCGTCAACAAAGCAAACGGCAGCCCGATGATGATCAGGTAAACCACCTGGTTGAACAGGAAACCCAAACCAACGGAAAGTGCGATTACACCCAGGAATGAGCCGAGCAGCCACCACCGGGTAGCCGGATCGTGTTGCACTGTCAGCTTGTACACCTGGTGTATTTGGTGATACCAACGAACTTTTTTCGGTTTCTTTTGCTGACCGCCATCGGTGGGCGCATCGGTTTTCTTGCGAGCCATGGGGACCAGTCTAGCCGGGTCAGTTAGCTCTCTTGAGCGAGAGCGCCCACGGGTTGCTTCGCTGAGGGCGAATGTGTCGTGAGGAAAGCTGCTTCTTGCCGGGACACGGTGGGTTCAAGTAAGTGAGCAAGGGCGGCAGGGACAGTCATATTCCTCTTGCGCATCGCTTGCCCCCACAGGCGCCCAGCACGGTAGGAGGAACGAACCAGTGGTCCAGACATGACACCCAGAAAACCGATGCGTTCAGCTTCTTGTGACAACTCCACGAACTCTTCTGGGCGAACCCACCGGTCCACGGGATGGTGGCGTTTTGTGGGGCGCAGGTACTGGGTAATGGTGAGTAAATCGCACCCTGCTGCGTGCAATTCTTCCATTGCTTCCACAATTTCTTCGGTGGTTTCACCCATGCCCAAGATGAGGTTGGATTTGGTGATGAGACCGGCATCACGAGCCCGTGTTAACACGGAAAGGGAACGGTCATAGCGGAATCCTGGTCGGATTTGCTTGAAGATTCGCGGAACGGTTTCCACGTTGTGGGCCAGAACTTCTGGTTGTGAGGAGTTGACCTCGTCGAGGAGTTCGGGGATGGCGTTAAAGTCTGGGATGAGAACCTCAACACCAGTGTTGGGGTTGAGTGCGTGGATTTGGCGGACAGTTTCTGCGTAGAGCCAGGCACCACCATCAGGCAGGTCATCGCGAGCAACTCCAGTGACCGTGGAGTACTTTAATCCGAGTTCTGCTACTGATTCAGCCACTCGACGGGGTTCGTCGCGGTCGAACTCCGCAGGTTTTCCGGTGTCAATCTGGCAAAAGTCGCAGCGGCGCGTGCATTGATCCCCACCAATGAGGAATGTGGCTTCTCGGTCTTCCCAGCATTCGTATATGTTGGGGCAGCCCGCCTCTTCACAGACAGTGTGCAGTGACCCTTGCCGAACCAGTGACCGCATGTCGGTGTATTCCGGGCCCACAGTGGCCCGGGTTTTGATCCAGTCAGGCTTTTTCTCGATGGGCACTTGGGAGTTGCGTGCTTCGATGCGAAGCATCCGGCGTCCCTCAGTGGGTACGGTCATGGTTTTCCCCTTCGTTGTCTGACGTGTACGAGATCTGGTGCGGGTTCACGATGCGCAAGGGGCCAAGTGCCGCCGTAAGAGCGCTGTGGAGCGTTGGTTGAATGAGGGCGGTTGTCAGTTCGTGTCCTGCTTCTACCGACAAGGTGGTCACGCCAGCGTCAGTAATCCCACACGGAACGATGTGTCGGTAAGGTTCTAGCAGGTTGGTGCAGTTCAGGGCGAGTCCGTGCATGGATACGCCACGGGACACTCGCACACCAATGGCACAGACTTTACGGTCAGGTCCGTGGGGATCGTCGATCCAGACTCCGGACCGTCCTTCCACCCGTTTTGTGGGCACACCGTGTTGGGAGCACGTCGCCATGACAGCGTGTTCCAGTGCGCGGACATAGGCCACAACGTCGACGGGCTCTGACAGCCGAACAATGGGGTACGCCACGAGTTGGCCCGGGCCATGCCAGGTGATTTTCCCGCCGCGGTCCACATCGATGGGGGTGACGGAGAGTTTTTCTGCGGCTCGGGTGCGGCGACCTGCTGTGTATACGCCTTCGTGTTCGACGTACAGGACACGGGAATCACTTGTTCCCGCAGCAACGTCGGCATGCAGGGACCGTTGAACAGCCCACGCGTCACGGTAGTTGATGTGGGCAATGACTGGTGAATGGTGTTTGGTGGTGAGCAGGGCTGTGTCCACGTAGCCACGGTAACCCTGACGTGTGGTGGCACGCGAATGCTGTCGCATCGTGGGCAATGTTTCGTAGGATGTCTTGATGACGACATTGTTAGCGCAACCGATTCGGGCAGCCCTTGTGGGGTATGGGATGGCTGGGGGTTTAATCCATAGCCCCTTGATGCGGGAAGCTGGGTGGCAGGTCACTGCTGTTGTGACCAATAACACTGAGCGGCGGGCGCAGGTGGGTGAGGACTGGCCCAAGGCGCGAACAGTTGGACAACTCAGTGATCTCCTGAAGTATCGCGATGACTTTGATGTCGTCGTTGTGGTGAGCCCATCGCATCTGCATGCCGAGCATGTGCACACCCTCATCGGGGCGGGTATTCCGACAATCGTGGATAAACCACTGGCGGTGAGTGCGGCACAAGCGACCCAACTGGTCGATCACGCGTCCCAGGAAAACGTGCCGCTCACGGTGTTCCAGAATCGTCGCTGGGACAGCGAACAACTGACACTCACACAACTTCTCACAACTGGTGAACTTGGCCAGGTTCATACGTTTGAACGGCGGTGGGAGAGGTGGCGCCCGCAACCAAAAAACCGATGGAAAGAAAACGACCCTGCCTCCGGTGGGCTGCTGCAAGACCTCGGGGCCCACCTCGTCGACTCGGCAGTTCATCTTTTTGGTCCAGTGACCACAGTGTATGCAACTGCACGACACCTCTCGACTGCCGCCTATGACGATGTCTTTATCAGCTTGACGCACGCATCGGGGGTGATCTCTCGCCTGTGGGCGGGCTCAATGGTTGGAGCTCCTGGCCCACGGACACGGGTGCTGGGAACTAAGGGAGCCTATGTAGTCACTGATTTTGAATCAGAACCGACTGCCTTTGCGGTACGGGGCACCAGTGAGGGGGGTGCGCAGGGATGGGTGGCGCACGGTGAGAGTGTCACTGCGGTCCCAGCAGCGAAGGGTGGACACGGTGATTTTTACCGACTTGCAGACACGTGGCTGCGGGGGGAAGGACCCGCACCCGTTGACCCACGTGATGCTGTGACAACAGCGCAGATTTTAGATGCGGCGCAAGACAGCGCGTTGAATGCTCAGGTTGTGCAGCTCGCTCAGTCCAACCCTGATATGTGATCACCATCATGTGGGGAGAGGTCCACTGTGGATGACGCCTGAAGGGTGGTAACGATGCGCTGAAATAGAGGTATGTCCCACCTTGACGATGCCGATGTGGCGCTTCTGTCCGACGCAGGAATTTCGATCCACCGAGTGGTTGTCCCTCATGCACTGACACCGCATGGCCCTTCCACGCTTGTCGATGCCACTCGTCACGGTCAACCAGTGCGGTTGCGGGTGCAATGGTATGAGCATCCCCACGAGGCGGTTGAGGCAGGGACCTGGTGGCGAGAGTTGTCCGCATCTCTTGTGGGTCATGACTCGCATATTGAGCCGCTCGATGACGCGATCACGTTGTCCAGTGCAGTGGTCCTTGTGACGGTCGCAACACGCCCCTTAACTCGAGAACTGACACGGCGGCCTGCGGACGCGCCAACGACTGCCACATATGTGTCCCACATGGTATCTGCACTGACGGATCTTCGTGATGCTGGGTGGCAGACAGAACGATTGGCCGTGAAAGACCTGGTTGTGAATGGCGAGGGGGCGCTCCTTGTTTCCCACACAACAACGATGCATGCAGAAGGATCACGCAGTGCCTCACCGCGCACGGTGGGAGTAGTCGAACAGTTGCGTCAGGTCATCAATGAACTTGCCCAAGCTCATCTCATTGACTCCGATGTGGCTCGTCAAGCTGTCGAACAACTCGCGTCTGTGATTGACAACTCTGGTTCTGATGCGATGAGTGACGCGGCGTTGACCCTTCGAGAGCCGGCAACTGGCGCAACCCGGTCAGTAGCTCATGGGCATCAGGAGACTATGTCTGCAACGGGGTCCTTACCACGACCGGGAAAGAACACGCGGGAGACCCCACGACGCCGTCCCGCATATTATGCAGCCGCAGCAACACTTTTATGTGGTGTCGTCGTCCTTGTTGCGTGGGGAGTCAGCGCACTAACCACCACACAGACTCCGTCACAGCAATCCACACCGGTCGCTGCCGACGTCTCTGAACCATCAACGAGCGCCAGTGACAACCAACTTCTTGAGGCAACTTCTGATCTGATTTCTACGCGCTACCAGGTGATACAAGACGCTACCGTTGATCCGACCCAAGAGATCAAGACGTCCGACTTTGCTGCAGACGCCTCGCCAGTGGCGCAAGCAACAACAGAGTTAATCACCTCGTTACGCGAACAACAGGTGAGTGTCACCCGAGCTGAAGTCACCATGCATGAGTCGTTGGTTGATAGCCATCATGACACGACCGCTGAAGTGACAGTGTCCTATGAACTGGAACAAACCCTTTCTGGATTAGGGGAGGAACCTTACACATCGACCTATCACGAGGAAGCCACAATGACGCTCCAGCACGTGGATGGTCACTGGCGTCTTGTTGATGTGACACCGCCCCGGACAAAGGACAACAACGCATCAGCCGAGGAGGGCAAGAGCGACAACTAAACACTGCCACGTTCGTCAATTGCCCAACGAGCCGCCCGGTCAACAGTTGGGTGATCAAAAGTGAATCCCAACTCGTCAAGGACTGTGGGACGCACGGTCACACCGCGAGTGATTTCACCAGCAAACTGGCCAAGCGCAACTCGTAGAGCAAAAGATGGAACCGTGACCAACGCCGGCCGTCGCATCTGTTGTGCAAACGCTGCGGTGAGTTCGCGCTGCGTGACCGTCCCAGGGGCCACAAGGTTCACCGGCCCCCATGCCTGCGCGGTATCAAGTAGAAACAAGCAGGCGCGGACATGGTCAGCTAACGTGATCCATGACCACACTTGATTGCCCGACCCCAAAGGCCCACCAACCCCAAGCTTGAGCGGGATCAGCATTTTTTTGAGCGCACCACCTGAAGGGTCAAGAACAATTCCGGTGCGGAGAAAGACCACTCGGCAGCCGGCATTCATCGCTGGTTTTGCCTCCGCTTCCCACGCACGGCACACTGCGGCAAGAAACGTGGAGCCTGAAAACGACTTCTCGTCCACAGGATGTTCCGGGAACCCGTAAAAACCTGTTGCGGATGCTTGGAGTAGGACCTGTGGGGGAGTGTCGGATCGTGCAATGGCTCGGGCGAGGGTTGAGGTAGCACAGACCCGGGAATGGAGGATCTTTTTCTTATAGGCCTTGTCCCAGCGGCGATCCCCAATGCTCGCGCCAGCAAGGTTGATGACTGCATCTGCGCGGTCTATGACCTTTTGGGGCACAAATCCGCGTGCTGGATCCCATGTCACTGTGTCCACGCCTTGCCCGGTCTGTGTTCGTCCGGTGCGTTGTCTGGTGAGTTGAATGACGTGATGTCCGCGCTCGCGAAGCGCAGTGGTCAGTGCAGATCCAATCATGCCGCTTGCCCCTGCGATGACAATTGTGTGTGGCGTGGAAGTGTCAGTCATACCTCCACAGTAATGTGCTCAGGACACTGACGCGTCCCCTACCGGGAAGCGCGTTGCGTGGTGAGATGAGTGCGGCGGATGGGGTCATGGCAAAGCTCTGGGCTGCCACCACGTGATGTGGTGGCAGCCCAGAGCTCATGGGTGGGTGCTACAGGCCGAGGAAGTCCTCGAACTTACCCTCTTCGATCCGAGCCTTGACCGCGGACAAGAAGCGTGACGCGTCAGCTCCGTCAACCAGCCGGTGGTCGTAGGAAATGGACAGGTAGGTGAAGGTGCGGATGGCGATGACATCCTCACCGTCAGGGCCAGCAACCACTGCTGGTCGTTTCACCATGGTGCCTGTTCCCAGGATCGCGGAGGTTCCTACCGGGACAATGGGTGTGTCGAACAGGGCGCCACCAGACCCTGTGTTGGTGATGGTGAAGGTAGCGCCTGACAACTCATCGGGTTTGACCTTGTTATCGCGGGTCCGTGAACCAAGGTCGGTGATCGAGGTGGCGAATCCGGCGAGGTCGAGGTCGCCTGCGTTCTTGATGACGGGAACCAACAACCCACGTGGTGTGTCCACGGCGATACCGATGTGTTCGGCGTCTGGGTAGGTGATGGTTTTGTCTTCCAGGACACCGTTGATCTTCGGGTAAGCCTTCAACGCTTCGGCTGCGGCTAACGCATAGAACGACAGGAACGTGAGGTTCGCACCGTGCTTTGCTTTGAACGCTTCCTTGACCTTGGACCGTAGCCGCACAACTGCGGTGACGTCGACTTCCATGACGGTGGTGAGTTGAGCTTGCGTCTGGAGTGCTTCGACCATGCGCTCAGCAATGATCTGGCGCAGGCGTGACGCTTTCTCTGTTGTTCCGCGCAGTTCCGAGACCGGGAGGATTGTCGTGGGTGCTGTTGAGCCATCTGTCGATGTGCTTGGTGCTGGCTGTTCAGCTCGTTGCGGTGCGGCAGCGGGTTGCGCAGCTTTCTGTGCAGCCTCGAGCACATCTTCCTTGCGGATGCGTCCGCCAATGCCGGTGCCTGTCACCGTGGACAGGTCCACTCCCTTCTCGGAGGCGAGCTTGCGGACCAGTGGTGTCACGTATCCACCTCGTGCAGCAGGTGCTGCTGCGGGAGTTGACTGCGGTGCACGAGCTGGTGTCGCAGCAGATTCCTGAGCCGGAGTGGGGGAGGACTGCGCAGGTGGGGCCGCTTGTTGTGCTGCTTCCGAAGGCACCGCAGGCTGTGGTGCCACCGGGGCGGGTTCTTCTGCTGGTTGTTGTTGTGGTGCGGGTGTGGAGCCGTCGCCGATGATGGCGAGGACTGCGCCGACCTCAACTGTTTCGTCTTCCTCGACAAGGATTTGTGTGACCACACCAGCGACCGGTGAGGGCACCTCGGTGTCGACTTTGTCGGTGGACACCTCAAGGAGTGGTTCGTCGACCTCGATGGTGTCGCCCACGTTCTTCAGCCAGCGGGTAACGGTTCCTTCGGTGACGGATTCGCCGAGTGCGGGAAGAGTGACCTTTTCGCCATCGCCTGAAGCCGGTGTTGCAGCTGAGGGCTGAGCTGGCTGCTCGGCAGGTGCCTGCTGTTGAGCAGGAGCAGCCTCTTGTGGCGAAGCAGGCTGTTGTGCTGGTTGTTGTTGTGGTGCGGGTGTGGAGCCGTCGCCGATGATGGCGAGGACTGCGCCGACCTCAACTGTTTCGTCTTCCTCGACAAGGATTTGTGTGACCACACCAGCGACCGGTGAGGGCACCTCGGTGTCGACTTTGTCGGTGGATACCTCAAGGAGTGGTTCGTCGACCTCGATGGTGTCGCCCACGTTCTTCAGCCAGCGGGTCACGGTTCCTTCGGTGACGGATTCGCCGAGTGCGGGAAGAGTGACCTTTTCGCCATCGCCTGAAGCCGGTGTTGCAGCTGAGGGCTGAGCTGGCTGCTCGGCAGGTGCCTGCTGTTGAGCAGGAGCAGCCTCTTGTGGCGAAGCAGGCTGTTCGGAGGTTGCAGGCTGAGCTGATGACGCGCCTGAGCCGTCACCAATTGTTGCGAGATCGGCCCCGACCTCCACAGTGTCATCTTCTTCGACGAGGATAGCTTCGAGTACTCCAGAAAATGGAGAGGGAATTTCGGTGTCGACTTTGTCGGTGGACACCTCAAGGAGTGGTTCGTCGACCTCGATGGTGTCGCCCACGTTCTTCAGCCAGCGGGTAACGGTTCCTTCGGTGACGGATTCGCCCAGCGCGGGCATTTTCACAGTGTTAGACATGACCTCTTCGGCCTCTCATCCAGATCAGTTGTGGGCGTGCAGGGGCTTGCCGGCAAGAGCGAGGAATGCTTCGCCGAGGGCTTCGTTTTGAGTGGGGTGTGCGTGAATGAGGGAAGCCACGTCCTCTGGGTATGCTTCCCAGTTGACAATGAGTTGGCCTTCTCCAACGAGTTCTCCGACACGGGACCCAATCATGTGGACACCCACCACAGGCCCATCTTTTTGGCGGACTAGTTTAATGAACCCTTGGGTAGCAAGGATTTTTGACTTTCCGTTTCCAGCGAGGTTGTAGTCAAGGGTTTCCACGTTGTCGGCGCCGAACTCTTCTTGAGCTTTCTTTTCGGTCAACCCAACAGACGCGATTTCGGGTTCAGAATAGGTGACACGTGGGATACCGGATTCCACGATGGGTGCAGGGTTGAGACCCAAAATCTGCTCCGCCACGTAGATGCCTTGTGCAAAACCACGGTGCGCTAGTTGAAGCCCGGGCACGATGTCGCCAACTGCCCAAATGTTTGCAACACCCGTGTGGAGCCTGTCATCTGTGAGGACAAAACCGCGGTCCATGCGGATGCCTTGTTCTTCGTACCCAAGGTCAGCGGTGCGTGGTCCACGACCGATCGCAACGAGCATGATCTCCGCATCGAAGGTTTTGCCTGATTGGAGGGTGACGTGAACACCGTTGTCGTCCTGGGTGACTGAGGAGAACAGGTCGCCAAGGTTGAAGTTAATTTTCCGTTTGCGGAACGCACGTTCCAACGCCTTGGAGATCGATTCGTCTTCGTTGGGCACCAGGTGCGGTAGTCCTTCAATGATGGTGACGTCCGCGCCAAAGGAACGCCACACAGATGCGAACTCACACCCGATGACGCCACCACCCAAGATAATTGCTGACTTGGGAACATAGTCAAGCGTGAGGGCTTGGTCGGAGGTCATGACCCGACCTTCGATGGCAAGTCCTGGCAGGGTACGAGAGTATGACCCGGTGGCCAAAATGACGTGCTTCCCGTTGTAGCGTTGGCCGTTGACCTCCACGCTGTTAGGGCCTACCAGTTTTCCGTAGCCTTCGACTACGGTGATCTTGCGTGACTTAATGAGACCTTGAAGGCCTTTGTACAAGCCGTTAATGACGTTGGCTTTGTAGGAGTTGACGCCGTCCATGTCGATGGAGTTGAACGTAGCGTTGACCCCAAATTGGTGACCCTCACGAACTGATTCAGCGACCTCAGCTGCGTGGAGGAGTGCTTTGGTGGGGACACAACCATAGTGAAGGCAAGTGCCCCCGAGTTTGTCTGCTTCGATGAGTGCGACGTTCTGTCCGAGTTGTGCGGCGCGGAGCGCGGCGGCGTAACCACCGCTCCCTCCACCCAGGACGACGATGTCAAAGTCGGTGCCGGCGGTTTCGGCCACGTTCTGCTCCTTTGGGCGCAACGGATGTTGGTTACCGTCCCATCTTGTCATCGCGGACGCAATTGCCAAAGTGGAAACGGGCTGATTTCCGCATCTCACGTGTGATTCTGCAGACAAAGGTCCTGTGTGATGGTGCTGATCAGTGGTAAGACCACAGGCCTTCAGTCGCACGTATTATCAGCAGACATCCAGATTATTCCCGTAGGCTATCCACTATGTCTTTGTTCTCTCGGTGGCGGTCAAAGCGCACCCCATCAGTATCGACAACCGAAACACCACGTCGTCGGTCAGAAGTTGATGTGGCGCATCTTGCCCAGTTCGTTGCCACCCGCGCAGGGGTGGAAGCGTATGTTGAACCCGCTAATCGAGACTTTGCGGTGTCCCTACTACTCATTGCAACAACAGGAGAATGGACCCGCCGCACGGTCGGAAACCAACGCGCTGCACGGGCGATTGCCCGCGACCTCGGCATCCCGGTTTACGACGTAAATTTCACCGGCTATCCGCAGCGAATGCGTGACTGGAACAGCGCCCGGAAGAAAACGCGCTCGTAAACCTCATCACCCGCGCATCGACACTCACCACAAAACCTGCGGCCTTGACCGTGTTAGTCGCGAAAGATAGGACGGGTGGTGAGGACGGGAATACCACATGTCGTGTTTGACTCCACTACGGGAAACTGCGATTACGAGGCGTTGTGGCCCATCGTCGGGGTCCTCAACTCGTGCCGACCCGTGATGATCTAGCTTGCGCCAGGGGCGGCAGTGAGGGTGAACCGGCGAGTGCTACCCGGATCCTGCGACTGGGCGAGTGGAGGGATCGAGAGCGGCTGCATGCCAGAGGGTGCGAGGGTAGGCTGCCGCGGATGCATCTGGCGAGGTTGAGAACCAGGCCGGTTCCCGCGATACCCGACGCAACGACCAGTTTGCGCCTGCTGAACTCGCGGTTGCCCAGCGGACTCAGTCACCCCGGTCTGTCGTCATCGGAGTCCTCTTCCGTCCGGCGAACGGCCAGTCTTCGGTCGATGACGCCGGCAGCTACCGCCGTGACGATGGAGACGACAGGGATCAGGTAGGCGAAGATGATGGTCAGCGCGTCGGGGACGTTTTCTCCGGTGACGAACGCGACAGCGAGGAGGTCTTGGATGAACAGCGCGAGCAGTGCGCCGCCGATGAGCCCGAGGGCGCCGACTCCGAGCATCCGCAGGATTCCGGGGCGGCGGGGCGAGCTTGGTGATCCGCTCTCCACTGGGCCTTCTCAGTGCTGCGGCCGGGAGCGGCGCATGAGTGCGCTCAGCCCCCAGGCGACGAGTCCGCTGATCGCGCCGACGATCGCGCCGGTGACGAGACTTGACACGGCGGCGAAGGAGCGGAGTAGGACAGCCTGGAACGTGGTGTCGAGGCCGGCGAGGTTGCCGCCGAGCTGGGGCGGATCATCCGCGAAAGCGATGCCCCACATGAGCTGATGCCCCAGAGCGAGGAAGATCCCGTAGCAGACGCCGATGGCCAAGATGGTGACGAACGGGGTGGGCACTCTCGCGGCGAGGGCCACGACGATCCATACGATTGGCGGGAGGAAGACGAACAGCGCGTTGATCGCGGTGCCTTCTTGGATGATGTCGAGGTCGTGGAGGATCACACGAGGCGCCGCGAGCAGCGCAAGTACGATGATCGCCACGAGGGGCAGACCAAGGAGGTATTTCGTTGCAGCCGATGATGGTGATGTCCCCCAGGGTTAGGGCGTTGGGCCAGTGGTAGGCAAAGACGCGAGCGACGTGCCCGTCGTTCTTGGAGAACCCAGGCCGTCTCGCCGCCCAGGGCGTACTCGACGGCGAGGTCAAGCACGCCATTTCCGCCGAACAGGGAGCCGACTTAGCGGGCGGTCGTGGCGGTTGGGATCGATCATGAGGACTCCGGCTGACGAGTGCTTTCCGGTCGGAGGCCTCACAGGACATCGCCGCCGGGCTGGTCAGCGACCAGGTGCGCAGTCGCCCGATCCATCGCGGCCGTTCGCCCCGATATCCCACGCACCGCGCCGATTTGCCCGCACCGGAACTATTCCCTCGGCCACAGAGCCAGTACACGTCTTTCAATCGAGGACTTCCCGCTGTCGAAGCTCGCGCGGCAGCGTCTAGAACTTGACAGGCCACTTGTTCTAAAATCAGTCCATGCGTTCTGAAAATGCCATGCCAGGGACCACGACGTCTCGTGAGCGGTCGACCTCGTTCATCGAGAGGGCGCGGCGCCGGCAGCTGATCGATGCCGCAGTGGTGACGGTGAACGAGGTCGGGTACCACCGGGCATCGCTGGCGGAGATCGCGGGGCGTGCGCAGATCGCCAAGAGCGCGGTGGCGTACTACTTCGCGTCGAAGGAGGGGCTGCTACTCGACGTCGTGCAGACCGTGTTCGCGGCTCTGGGGGAGAGCGTGCTGGCGGCGGTCGACGGGGTCGACGAGCCTGCTGCACGCCTGCGGGCCTATGCGGATGCGTATGTGGCGCATGTGGATGCGCAGCGTCACGCGATCGCGGCGGCGGTGGAGATGGTGGTCTCGCATCGCACGGCGGACGGCACACCGCTGTATCTCGTCGAAGATGAAGATGATACGGCCCTGTTGCGGAGCATTCTGCGGGCCGGAATCGACCAGGGCGTCTTCACGGCGATGCCGCTCGATGTCGCGACCGGGCTTGCGGAGAGTGTGCTGGATCGTGCGATCACCCTCGTGCAACGCAACCCCGGTGCAGACCTCAGAGCTTTGCGTGCGCATGTGGTGCCGTTCTTGTTCCGGGCGTTGGGAGCAGCCGATGACTGAGCCGGTGCGCGGGATCGGTTACGACGCCGGTGTCCTCTACGAGAAAGGCTTCGAGAGCAACCCCTTCTTCACCGAACAGCGCGCACGCCGAGACTTCCGGGCGATCCGTGAAGACCTCGGCTGCGATGCGGTGCTGATCATGGCCAGCGACGCCGACCGCCTCGCGATCGCGGCGAGCATCGCCGCGGAGGAGGGCCTGGGGGTCTGGCTGCAGCCGCGTCCCTTCGATCGGCCCCGCCATGAACTCGTAGAGGCCGTGCGGGCAGCGGCCCTCGCCGCCGAGCGTCTTCGAACCTCGGGCGCCGAGGTGGGGCTGGTCGTCGGCTGTGAACTCACGCTGTCGATCCCGGGAATGCTCCCGGGTCCAACGTTCTGGGCCAGGGGAACCTTGCTGACGGTGACGTTCCCGCTGCTGCCCATTGCGAACCTGCGCCTGCGGCGTCTGCTTGCAGAGCTCGTCGGCGAGGTGCGGGAGTGCTTTGCTGGACCGGTGTCCTACGGGGCGGGGGACTGGGAGCGTCCGGACTGGTCGATCTTCGATGTCGTCGGCGCCGACCGATACCGTGATGCGCGCAATGCCTGGCGGTTCGAAGACGACATCGGCGCGCTTGCTGATGGGGCCCACGCGCAGAACAAGCCCTGCTATGTGTTCGAGTTCGGGTCCTGCACCTACCGGGGTGCGGCCGCGAAGGCTTCCACTGCGTCGGGCGTGCTCGGTGGACTCGCCGAACCGTCCGTGCCGAAGAACCTCGTGCGAGACGAGCAGGAGCAAGCCGATTACCTCACCGATCTCCTCGACGTGTTCGACCGCGCGGGAGTGGACGGGACCTTCGTCTGGGGATTCAGCGAACCCGCCCTGACCACCTCAGATGAGCCCGGCCGAGACCTCGACCTGGCCAGCTACGGCATCGTCACCGCCCACGCCGACGGCACTTGGACACCGAAACGCGCCTACCACGCCCTCGCTCGCCGATATAGGGTAACGCCATGACGACAACGCCCAGACCACGTTCCCGACGCCTTGCCTCCGCCGCGTGGCGGATTGCGTTGGCTATCCTTCCGCTCGGCGCGGGACTGGCCCTCGCGACGATCCTGCTTCCCGCATCAGATAACCCCTCCGCTCCCGGGGCCTTGGGCGCCCGGATCGCGCTTGGTGTCGCGATCAGCGCCGCCACTCTCACCGTGATCGCTCTGCTGGTCCGCCTCTCCGATCACCGCCGGATGAGCGACGTAGGGCTCACGAGCGTGCGAACCGGATGGCGACTGGCGGTGTGGGGCGCGATCGTCTGGACCATCCCGGCCGCGGCGACCTTCGGGGTGCTGGCCCTCCTCGGCGCCCCGCTGACCGTCACCGTCACCGGGCCGGAACTCGCGCGAACCGCCATCCTGCTCCTCGTCGCCGTGCTCCTCGCCGAGGCGCTTCCCGAAGAGGCCGTCTTCCGTGGCTACGTCACCACCGCGCTCGGAACTCTCACTCGCGGGTGGGGCATCATCATCATCCAGGCGCTGCTGTTCACCCTCTTCGCCGCGCTCATGCGACAGAACGCGAACCCTGCCGACCTCTCGCTCTTCCTCACGATGGGAATCGGCTTCGGTTATCTGCGCATGATCACCGGCTCGATATGGATGCCTATCGGGTTTCACACCGCGTTCCAGACTGGGGCGCAACTGGTCCTCACTCACGACGCTATCGACTTCGCCGGTGGAACCGGCGCGGCCATGCTCGCCCTGGGCGTCATCCCGTTCTCGGTCGCCGCGATCCTCGTCAGCAGCACCGGCATCCCCCGTATCGTTCACCCCGACTCCGGCGGCACCCGTTGATCAGATTCGCGACAGTGTCCCCGACTAGCTGAACCGCTACTACGCCGAGGCGGGTGTGCAGAACTCAGCCACGAAGCATTTCGCCGTCACGAGACCGCACCCGCGTCGCTAGTACCATCACGTCGGCCATGCCCTCCTGCTGAACGAGCAGCCGGTGATTCCTTCCGAAGACCCTCCGAACATCGTGGCTCGGAATGAGGGCCGTGATCCGATGGAGTTGCTTGCCGAGTATGTGCGCCCGCCGACGAAGGCCCTACCGTCGCTTCCGGCCTGACGATCTACCGCGCATCGACACTCACCACAAAACCTGCGGCCTTGACCGTGTTGGTCGCGAAAGATAGGACGGGTGGTGAGGACGGGAAACCCGCCTCACCACCCGTCCTTTGTGTCTGCCTACCGGGAATAGTCCTCAAGCAACGCCAACAAGGTGCGCACACCAAACCCAGTACCACCCTTGCTGGTGTACCCATGGGGGCTTTGCTCGTTGAATGAAGGGCCTGCGATGTCAATGTGAGCCCAGGGGCGGTCACCAGTGAACTCTTTCAAGAAATGGCCGGCAACAAGCATGCCACCATAGCGTTGCCCCATGTTCGCAATGTCAGCAACGTGCGAATCCAGTGATGGGCGCAACTCAGCGGGAAGCGGCATTGGCCACAAGGCCTCCCCACTGTCAGTTCCCGCTGCAAGGACCTCTTCCACGGCCGCATCAGTTCCCATGACAGCAGCAACACGGTTACCCAGCGCAATCATCTGAGCGCCAGTGAGCGTGGCGATATCCACAATGAGATCGGGGTTGTCTTCAGTCGCGCTCACCAATCCATCAGCCATGACCAGACGGCCCTCAGCATCAGTGTTCAAAATCTCTACAGTCTTGCCGCCACGCATCGTAATCACATCAGAGGGGCGAGAGGCACTACCAGAGGGCATGTTCTCCGCCAAGCACAAGTACGCGGTGACAGACACGGGCAAGGACAACTGGGCGGCAGCAACCACCGTCGACAACACAGCGGCAGCACCAGCCATGTCAGACTTCATCGCTTCCATACCTGCAGCGGGCTTCAAGGAGATACCACCAGTGTCAAAGGTGATGCCCTTACCAACCAAAGCAACCTTTTTCCCAGCTTTGGCTGGTGTCCACGACAACTTCACCAAACGTGGGCCACGCGAAGAACCCTGCCCTACCGCAAGAATCCCGCCATAGCCACCAGCAGCAAGGGCTTTATCGTCAAGGACCTGAACTTTGACGCCTGTTCCTTTCACAGCCGACTTCGCTGCATCAGCGAACGCTGCAGGGAACAAATCGTTGGGAGGCATGTTGACCAAGTCGCGGGTGCGGTGAACCGCCTGCGCAACAGCCTTCACCTTCGGCAGCGCCTTTTTGACAACAGCCTGCCGAGCCAGCGGGGTGGCAATTTCCACCCGTGACGCCGGAACCGTGGTTCCAGGCTGTTCTGACCGGTACACGGTGTACGTGTAGGAGCCAAACAGTGCGCCTTCAGCAACCGCGATGACCTCAGATTCCTCAGTAGTAGGTAATGCCACGACCAACGAATCAACGCCAGTGATTTGACGGGTAGCGGAGCCAGCTGCCCGTCGCAACTGTTCTTCACGGCCATAGGGCGCATCGCCAAGCCCCACAAAAGCCAGCGTGCGAGCAGCAAATCCACGCGGAGCGGGAATACGCACCACACTGTCAGCCTTGGCACTGGCACCAAGAGCACGCAAGTTGATGTCACCAAGGGTTGCGGTGTCAAAAGTGGTGGGACCAACGATCGTTGGGGTGTCATCGATCGTGTCGACGCCAAGAACGAGAACGTCCGTGGACACAGCGGATAGGTCTTTGGTAGTCAGAGTTATTTCAGCCACATGGTGATCTTACCGCCCCTACCATTGCCAGAACGATCGGGTACGCTCTAAGGCGTGTTCCTGCCGCTCAGTCTTGCTATTTTCGTTGCCGCTGTTGTTGTTCTGGTGTGGGCGTGCATTTTCGTTGCCCGCGACCGCGCGGTGATCCTGCGCCAATTGTGGGCGGCGGCCGTGGTGGAGGGGCTTCTTATCATCCAAACAGTGAGCGCCGCTGTCGTTCTCATTGTCACGCACCGCGACATTATTGTTTGGGAATACTGGGGGTATGTCATCACCACATTGCTGATCCTGCCTGTTGCCGCATTGTGGGCGTTCGCTGAGCGCACAAAATGGAGTTCGGTGGTGCTGGCCGTCGCTGCATTCACCGTGGTGTTTTTGCAGTGGCGGTTGCTTCAACTATGGGGGGCATAATCGTGGCATGGTCGCAGTTGATGAACCGTCTCGCCCAGAAACTTGACACTCAAGAACCGGAGAATGATCCGCGCACGGGGGGCAGCGGCCGCGGGTTTGGGCGGGTTGTGGTGACGGTGTATGCGATTCTTGCTGTTGCAGCAACGGCACGAGCCACATGGCAGCTCCTCGACCATGGGGCACAAGCCCCACTCGCATACAGTTTGTCACTGTGTGCAGGGATTATTTATATCCTCGCGACGCTGGCTTTGGCCAAAGGAACTCCACGGTGGCGTCTGATCGCCTGGGCGGCAGTCATTTTTGAGCTCGTTGGAGTGGTGAGTGTCGGTGTGGTGAGTGTGGTTTTACCTGGGAACTTCCCAGACGCCACCGTGTGGTCTGGCTTCGGCCAAGGGTATGGATACGTCCCACTAGTCTTGCCCCTGGTTGGTATATGGTGGCTTCGGCGTACTCACGCAGATCACTGATGGGATGACGATGTACCGCTTTATTTTCCGCCACCTTTTCCAAAAAATGGACCCCGAAGTTGCGCACACGCTTGTGCACCGAGGGATCACGATTGCTGGGCGGATCCCGGTGATTTCCCACGGGGTGCAACGAGCATTGGCCGGGTACTTGACCGATCCCACGTTGGAGTCGCGTCGAGTGAGCTTTGCAGGCCGGAGTGTCCCCGCACCGTTTGGGCTGGCCGGGGGGTTCGACAAGGACGCGCGCGCCGTGTTGGGCCTGACGATGCTCGGATTCGGTTTTGTTGAGATCGGTACTGTGACCGCTGTTGCCCAGCCAGGTAATGACAAACCACGGGTGTGGCGCGAACTCGATGATCAAGCGTTGCGTAACCGGATGGGATTTAACAACGTGGGTGCTGCACAGGTGGCACGCATTTTGAGCCGGTTGCGTTCGACAAGGCGAGGTCGAGCTGTGTTCCTTGGGGTCAATATTGGTAAGTCGAAGGTGACCCCAGCACAGGAAGCCCCAGCAGATTACGCGACAAGCGCTGCGTTGCTTGCCCCATACGCCGATTATCTTGTGGTCAATGTGTCGTCTCCGAACACTCCTGGTCTCAGGGATCTCCAAGCGGTGGAATCGTTGCGTCCGATTCTTCAGGCAACAAAAGATGCAGCGCAACGGGCACGAGAAGCACACGGGTTGCCGTCGGTACCGCTGCTTGTCAAGATCGCCCCAGATTTAGCTGATGATGATGTGATCCGGGTTGCACGTCTTGCCAGTGAGTTGGATCTTGCGGGTGTGGTTGCTGTGAACACAACGATTAACCATGATCGTGGGCCTGGTGGACTGTCAGGGCCACCAGAACGTCAGCGTGGCGTTGAGGTGGTGCGCATGCTGCGCACCGAACTGGGGGAGGGGCCCATGATCATGGGTGTTGGTGGTATTAGTACCCCAGCCGATGCGCACGCCTACTTTGATGCTGGTGCGACCCTGGTTCAGGGATATACCGGTTTTGTTTACCATGGCCCCTTGTGGGCTGCACGGATGAACAAGGCACTCTTGGGAACCCGGTAAGGTACCGACCTGCCGGGCTCACTGCGCGAAGAGAGCAAAAAGATGTGACAAGACAGTTGGGGCGGCCACCATGAGGTGACCGCCTCAACGTCGTGTGAGTTAGCGCTGTTTTGGTTGGTCTTCCCAGGTGCGGTTGGGGTCACGCACAACAACCTCGCCGAGAACGTCATCGATTTGAGTCATCACATCAGCCGGGATCTCCACCCCGGATGCTGCAACGTTCTCTTCCACTTGTTCTGGGCGGGACGCACCGATGATCGCGGCAGCGACGTTGGGGTTCTGCAACACCCATGCGACACCCAGTTGAGCCATGGACAAGTTGAGGTCCTTGGCAATGGGGGCGAGTTGTTGAACTCGGGTGAGAACGTCGTCGTTCATCATGGACCGGATGAACCGTGACACAGAATCACTGGCAGCTCGTGAGCCTTCTGGGTAGTCCTGGCCTGGCAGGTATTTCCCGGTCAGGATGCCTTGTGCAAGCGGCGACCACACAATTTGGGACAGGCCAAGCTCTTGGCTGGTCGGGACGACTTTGTCTTCGATGACGCGCCACAACATGTTGTATTGCGGTTGGGAGGAGATGAGCTGGAAGCCCAGTTCCTTGGCGTACCGGTGTCCTTCGGTGATTTGTTCAGCGGTCCATTCGGACACCCCGATGTAGAGCGCTTTGCCTGACCGAACAATGTCCGCAAACGCGATCATTGTTTCTTCCAACGGTGTGGAGTGGTCATAGCGGTGGGCCTGGTACAGGTCGACATAGTCGGTGCCCAGGCGGGTGAGTGATCCGTTGATGGATTCCATGATGTGTTTGCGGGACAGGCCGGTGTCATTGGGACCCATGGGGCCAGTTGGCCAGTACACCTTGGTGAGGATTTCCAGTGATTCGCGGCGTTGCCCAGCAAGGGCTTCGCCGAGAACGACCTCAGCTTGGGTGTTTGCGTAGGTGTCGGCGGTGTCGAACGTGGTGATCCCTGCGTCCAGTGCAGCGGAAACGCAGCGTCGAGCTTGCTCATTTTCCACTTGGGATGCGTGGGTCAGCCAGTTACCGTAAATGATCTCGGAGATTTTGAGACCTGAGTTGCCTAAATGTACGTGTCGCATACCTTCACCCTAGGTCACCAGGCCATCGTGTGCACGTTCTCATAGGGTGTGGCTGACACGTTAAAGTCGTGGTGGTTCCCCGTGTTTGATCATGGGTTTGGGTAGGCGTGCTTTACGGATTTGGAATGCCCGCATGACTGCGTACATGGCAAGGCCGCGTTGCATGACTGCGTCGTCTCCAAATCGTTCGATCAATTGTTTTTTGAGTCTGCGCCACAACAAGAAACCATCGGCAATAGCAAGAATGACAGTGAGGTACATGGCGACGAGCCCAACGATCACGACCTGAGCCGGCAGGAGTTGGGTGAACAAGGTGAGGACGAGGAAACCTAGCGCGATGAAGAGGAAATACTCACCAATGTTGTACCGAGAATCAACATAGTCACGAATGTAGCGTCGCACCCGGCCACGATCGCGGTAGGGCATCCGTGATTCGTCACCAGTTTTCATGGCTTCATATTCAAGGTCCCGTTGGACGCGCGCCTGCTCCCGAGCTGCTTTTGCTGCAGCACGGCGGTCTTCTGGAACCAAGGGCCGTTTGCGCGCTGCTTCTGCTTCTGCCCGTGACCGGGTGGGGCGGCCTTTCTTTGCCGGAAGCATTCCGGGAATCGAGTCAGCCCCTGATGTGGGGGACGGGGCGGAAGGCTGGCTTGGGGACTTTTTGAAAAGACTCACCACTGCATTGTAAGCGAACGGGCTAGACCTACGAGACGCTGACGCGGGGGCGTTAGGCTTGATGGGTGACTGACCTAACGACTTTATCGACCCGTGTCCACGACCAGTTCCCACGCCTCCTTGATGACCTCAAGGATCTTGTGCGGATTGACTCCGTCTCAGCGCCCGCGTTTGACCAACAGCGGGTCTACGACAGTGCCGAAGCTGTTGCCACTCTTGTCCGTGAGTTGGGGATGGATGATGTGCGCGTGGTGACCGCTGGCGGTTCGCGTCCCGCTGTCCTGGCATCACGCCCGGCAGCCCCCGGATACCCCACCGTGTTGCTCTATGCGCACCATGATGTTCAACCGCCAGGTGCTGACGCTGAATGGAATACCCCACCTTTTGAACCAACCCAGGTGGGGGAACGGCTGTATGGCCGCGGTGCCGCAGATGACAAAGCAGGGATCGTGGCGCACATTGGCGCACTTCGGGCGGTCGGTGACGACCTCAATGTCGGCGTCACACTGTTCATCGAAGGTGAAGAAGAAATCGGTTCGCCTGGGTTCACTGACTTCCTCACCCAGTACCGCGACGATCTTCGTGCCGATGTGATTGTGGTGGCCGACTCCGCCAACTGGAAGGTTGGGGTACCGGCGTTGACCACGTCATTGCGTGGCTTGGTTGATTGTGTGGTTGAAGTCTGCGTGCTGAACTACGCCGTGCACTCAGGGATGTTTGGTGGCCCAATCCTGGACGCTCTCACAGTCACCTCACGCATAATCGCAAGCCTCCATGATGACCACGGAAATGTTGCGGTTGCAGGCCTAGTCACAGGTGAGGAACCGGCCGTTGACTATGCGGAAGCTGACTTCCGTGCCGACTCAGGTCTTGTTGAATCAGCCGAACTCATGGGCACAGGATCGATCGCTGGCAGGCTCTGGACGAAACCAGCAATCAGCGTCATTGGGATTGACGCTCCCAGCGTCGACGAATCATCCAACACCCTGATTCCCCGAACACGCGTAAAAATTTCGATGCGGATTGCCCCCGGCCAAAATCCTGCCGATGCGCTCGCGGCGTTGCGTGCTCATGTGGAGTCTCATGCACCCGCTGGTGCAGTGGTCAGTGTGCACGACGGCGAGATGGGGCAAGCCTTCCTGGCTCCTAAGGATTCACCGGCGATGCGGGCAGCCCGCCAAGCATTTGCCGATGCGTGGGGCACAGAACCGGTGGACATCGGTATTGGTGGGTCCATTCCGTTCATTGCGGACTTGCTGGAGGTGTACCCTGATGCTGCCATTCTTGTGACAGGTGTTGAGGATCCTGACTCGCGGGCCCACGGCGCCAATGAGTCAGTACACCTTGGCGAACTCGAAAAAGTCGTACTAGCAGAGGCGTTGCTGCTTCGTTCCCTTGGGTAAAAATGCACCTGGAGTGATGGGGTGGGCGGTCATCGGGAGCGCCCACCCCATCACTGTTCCGGAGTTGAAGAAGGCGATGGGGGACGATATGCAACACCAACTGCGCGGGCCCACCCCGCGACGTCCGCGGGAAGTTCTGGGCTTGTTGTTGGACCATCAAACAACGCCATCACATCAGGGGCAGGAACCTTCCCCCCTTTTTTGGCTAAGAACCGTCCCGCGATGATCGCTCGTGCTGCGAGCTGTTCACGGTGGTAGATTTCTTGTTCCAAATACACGATCCGTGGATCCCAGCCCACGATCCGGGTGCGTACTTGAGCCTGTTGGCCAAGAAGAAGTGAGCGGCGGTAGGTGACCGAAGACGCTGCCACGACCGGGTACCACCCACGAGGGTTGAGAAGTTTGTAACCGTCCAGGTCTGCGATGAAATGGGCCCGGCCACTATCCATCATGTTCAGGTAAACAGCATTGTTGACATGAACATAAATGTCGAGGTCACCTGGGCGAACACGAGTGTTGTATACCGAGGTGTCAAGAATGCCAAACCCGGGTTGCGGGCGACGAGGAGCAAATGTTGCAAAGGCAAGAGCGATCTGTCGTGTCACCTGGTAGATGCTACTAGACGTTTCAGATAACTCAGGGTGGGTGCGCACCCAGCGCCCCACCCCAAGAAACAATCACACTCTCATCACACCCCGGGCAACGCCAGCATTTGATCCAATGCGACACGCGCCCAGTGAGCATCATCCTCATTGACAACAATCTGATTGACCACGCGCCCAGCAAGCAACGACTCCATCGCCCACACCAAGTGCGGCAAGTCAATACGGTTCATCGTGGAACAGAAACACACGGTGGAATCCAAATAGTGCACCGATTTATCCGGGTGCGCCTGAGCTAGACGCCGCACCAAGTTCAACTCAGTACCAATAGCCCACGCCGAACCAGCCGGAGCCGCCTCAAGAGTACGAATAATGTGCTCAGTTGACCCCACAAAATCAGAAGCCGCAATCACCTCGTGACGGCACTCCGGGTGCGCAATAATAGACACCCCAGGAACTGCAGCACGCATATCCTCAACGTTTTGCAACGAGAACCGGCCATGCACAGAACAGTGACCGCGCCACAAAATCATGCGCGCATCAGCAATCTGCTGCTCAGTGAGCCCACCACCAGGACGACGAGGGTCAAACACCACACACTCCTCCAGTGACAAGCCAAGCTTCAACACAGCGGTATTTCGGCCAAGGTGCTGATCCGGGAGGAACAACACCTTCCCATCACCATCGAGCCCACCCACCTGATCAAATGCCCACCGCAACGCAACCTCAGCGTTCGACGAAGTGCACACCGTCCCACCATGACGCCCAGTAAACGCCTTAATCGCGGCCGAAGAGTTCATGTACGTCACCGGGATCGTGCGCTCACCAAGCCCCGCATCAACAAGAACATCCCACGCGTCCTCCACCTGATTGATCTCAGCCATATCAGCCATTGAGCAACCAGCAGCAAGATCAGGAAGAATGACCTTCTGGGCATCAGACGTCAAAATATCCGCCGACTCCGCCATAAAGTGCACCCCACAAAAAAGGATGAACTCAGCGTCCGGCCGTGCCGCCGCCTCACGCGCGAGCTTAAAGGAATCCCCAGTCACATCAGCAAAATCAATAACCTCATTACGCTGGTAGTGGTGGCCAAGAATAAACGCCCGGTCACCCAACGCAGCCCGAGCAACCCGTGCCCGCTCCACCAAATCAGGATCCGAGGCTGCGGGCAAAGCCCCCGTGCACTCCACACCACGTTCTGAGTTCATATCGGCCTGCTGTCCCAACAGCAACAAAGCAGGAGACGAACCGGGTTCTGTGAACTGCCCAGGCCCAGAGGGGTGGCTTGGCTGCGTGAAAGTGTCCATAGTCGTCATGGTAGTAGTTTCCCACACTGACTCACAGGGCAGTCCGCAAACGTCCCATGACCCTCAGCAACACGCCACAGTGTTCCCCACAACACTGTCGTACACTGACGCCATGCGCGTGACCATGCTTCTCGACACCCCGCACACCCCACACCACACAGCAGCACAGTGGGTCACAGGTAACCCCCACGCCGTCGTCACCACCCACGCAATGCCCGCCACAATCAGCGCACTCACCCGCGTCCTGCGGGCCGGAGAACTCGCAGATGCCACGCCCATCACCTGGATTCCCATCACCCGACACGACACCAGCACGGACTGGACTTTCAGTGCCGCTGCCCTCGCCACCGCCTGCGGGGTGACGTCGCTGCTGCCACACGGACCCACGAACCCGCATCACACCGCTGTCCTTGCCGTGGACCACGCAATGACCGCCGCCCACGGGTGGGGCGTGTGGGCGCACCTCAGCCGGGAACTCACCGGCACCAACCTGCCCGCGTGGCGAACCCAACCGCCCGCGCACGCCGCAACCGCGCTCGCCACAAGCATCCACGCAGCCCGTGACCTGCTCCGACACGCTGACCTCCACGTGGTGTGGGATCAGCCCACCCCGCTAACTGGGTTCCACGGTCTTGGGGCAGTCAATGCACTTGACGGGCATGAAGACCCCCACACCGCTCAGGACAACGAGCGGTTTCTCACCGAACTCATCAGCCACTACCCGCACACAGACCCCCAACGATCCTTAACTCCCACACCGTCAGCGAAAGACCTTGCCCGGGTGGAAGGGGCCGGAACAGGCGGAGGGCTCACCTGGCTCCTCTCCCTTTCCGGGGTGCGCCACAGTCACCTCTCTCCCTATCTCGCGAACGCGCTCAACGCTGAGACGATCTGCGCAAGCAGCGACCTGATTGTCGCTGTGCAACCAACTCTCGATGCGCGAACCATCGCCACCACGCCAGCGGGAATTGCGGCCCAGGCAGCGGCCCCTCACGCAATACCCGTTGTTGTCGTGGCCACTGACATCATCATGGGGCGTAGGGAACGTGCCCAGCACGGAATTGCTGGCGCCTATCCCAGCACGACAGCGACCTACAACGACACACTGCAGCGAGTCGCACGCACCTGGCACGAGGTATTGTGACAAAGATCTTTGAAGAAATGAGACAACGCGTACTAGTCTGGGGAACTGGGAACAACAACGCTGTCAACAGCGTTGACCACAGTGCCCGAGCTGATAGCACAGTGCCCGTGCACTGACTTGCCCCCGACTTGGCGGCACAGCGAAACGCACCGCACCAACGCACACCAGCGTGTTTGGAGAACAACATGAGTGAAGCAACAGACATCGCGACACACGGGGTGAACCTCACCGACGTCGCCGCATCCAAAGTCCGCACCCTCCTGGAGCAGGAAGGCCGCGACGACCTTCGCTTGCGTGTCGCCGTGCAACCCGGTGGCTGCTCCGGACTCATCTACCAGCTCTACTTCGACGAACGCCTCCTCGACGGCGACGCACTGCGTGACTACGACGGTGTTGAGGTTGTTGTTGACAAAATGAGTGTTCCCTACCTTGACGGTGCCACCATCGACTTCGCTGACACCATCGAACAGCAAGGGTTCACCATCGATAACCCCAACGCAGGTGAAGGGTGTGCCTGCGGAGGATCTTTCGCTTAAGCGCTCCAGCATTGAGGGTCAGGGCTGGCAACCACACACGGTTGCCAGCCCTCACCCATGACATCTTCACTCGATGCTTGTGACAACCGGCATCGACTTAGCGTCAACGGTGGTGTCGACCCCGTGCGCTACAGGACACGCTCAGGACACGACCGTGACAACAAAACGTACCTCCCAGGGGTCGTGAGTGACCTCAGCCGCAGAGCACACATGACCCTTCATTCGCGCCCACGCCGGGATATCCCACTGCGCAGCTGGATCTGAGGCAAGAACCACCACCTCATCGCCCGGTGCCAGCTCTTGGACGTGACGCGCCAAACGCACCACCGGGATCGGACACCGCAACCCGCGTGCATCAACAGTCATCACAAACCATCCACACCTAACTGACTGCGCACCTGGGCAACAACATCAGGAATCTGATGGCACAACCGGTGGACATCGTCCGCGGTGACTGACTTGTCCACCACAAGACGAACGTTACCGTGCGTGAGAACCCCCATCGCAGCGAGCACATGGGAAGGCTGCAGTGTGAGCGATGTACACGCAGAACCCGACCCCACCGCAAAACCTCGCCGATCCCACTCCGTGACCAACGCCTCCCCATCGACGTACAAACACGAAAACGTCACAACATGGGGCAGACGGTTCACCGGATCACCAACGACCTCACAATCCGGCACAAGGGATGCGGCTGCGCGAATCTCATCGACAAAGCCCGCGGAGCGCGCCGCCCACTCCTGTCGTTCCCGTTCGGCTTCGCCAAGGGTGACCGCTGCAGCGAACACAGCGGGGATATTCACCGTTCCTGGGAACCACGGTTCCGTGTCCTCAGGCCAATTTCTTGCGATGCGCGTGCGTGCGCGGACCCCCGCGATCCCCACCCCGTGCCCACCACCCCAATCGGCTGGTTGAGCTAACACAACATCCCCGTAAGCTGGCGGTGCGATGTGGCCAATACTGGCCCCCGCATCGACAATCAGAGGAATGCCGTGGGCTTTCGCCGCCTGCGCGACGATGTCCACAGGTTGGGTTGTCCCCACCTCATGGTTGGCGGCCTGCAACACCGCCGCAGCAATACCATCTGAGCCGAGCTCCGAAACAAACGCGTCGGCGTCGACACGGCCATGCGAATCGACGCCGACCAGCGTCGGGGTGGCCCCATGAAATGTGGCCGCGTTGATGAGTGCCGCTCGCTCCACTGCCGACATCACAAGGCCCGTTCCAACCCTTCGCCGCCCCCTCAGCACTGCCCCAACCGTGCGGTGAGCCACCTCAACGAGTGAGGGCCCGATGTGCACTTCAGATGGATGGAAGCCAAGAACGGAGGCGATGGCTTCACGGGCGGCGTCCAGGAGCGCGGCTGCGCGGCGTGATTCGGAGTTGAGGCGGCGCGGGTCTGCCCATCCATCGTCGAGAGCTTGGAGGTAGGCCGTACGTCCCAGCTCGGTGATGCGCTGATTTCCGCCAGCATCCATGTGAGTGCGGGTAGGGGTGAAGGGTGGGGAGGTGCTTTCCGATGCGCCTGACGCATCAGGCGTGCGGGGTTGCGATGCCATGCCTATGCCTCTTCCTTACTGCACTTTTGTGAAAATCTCGCGGGAAAGGTCACAAAGAAATCTGGATTCTGACACACCTTCTCCATCTGTGATGAACTTGACGTCGTGCGGCCATTCTCACACGGAATCTGCGGGTCCGATTCCACCTTCCACCACATTGCGCGATACGCTAACAGGTGTCGAGGACGAAGGTCCTGTGTGATGCCCGAAAACGGGTCGGGCGCAGGACGTGAAGTGAAAGGCTCCCCCCTTGAGCTCGCAAAAACCAACTAACAGCACAACACGACGCGGTCGCCTACTCGGTCTCACCGCGATCGTTGCGCTGAGCATCGCTGGATGCTCCCCAGAAGCCAAGCGCGGTTACATGCCGGGATACGAAGACGGTCCCGTCACCAACATGACCGACCGCATCACCAACCTCTGGGTTGGATCCTGGGTCGTAGCGCTCATCATCGGGATCCTGGTATGGGGTCTGACAATCTGGTGCATTGTCGCCTACCGCAAGCGCCGCGGAGATAACCAACTCCCCGTACAAACCCGGTACCACCTGCCACTAGAAATCTTGTACACCGCAGTACCAGTGGTCATGGTCGGCGTTCTCTTTTTCTATACACAGCGTGACATGACCGCCATCCGGGACACCTCGGCAGAGCCAGCCGTCGAAATTGAAGTGTACGGAAAACAATGGAGCTGGGACTTTAACTACCTCACCGACGATGTCTACGACTACGGCATTCACGCGGAAAACGTTGGTGAACTGGAAGGAAGTCTTGGGGCGCCCGGAACCCACGAAACATTCCCCACCCTCTACCTGCCCGTAGGGGAGCCCGTCGAGTTCACCCTGAAATCACGCGACGTCATCCACTCATTCTGGATCCCCGCCTTCCTCGACAAAATGGACATGGTCCCAGGGCGTGTCAACACCTGGCAAGTCACCCCGCTCCGTGAAGGGATCTACGCCGGAAAGTGCGCAGAACTCTGTGGAGAATTCCACTCTGGAATGCTCTTCAACGTGGCTGTGGTCTCACGCGAAGAATATGACGCGCACATGGAAGAACTACGCGCTGAAGGAAACACCGGTCGCCTCGACGACAGCTACTCACGTCTGCAGGCCAACGACTCAGACTCAGCGGAAGGAAGCGACAACTGATGGCTGAGAAAAACTACGTCCCAGGCCTTTCAGCAGGGCGTCAAAGCCTTGGCGGTACAATCGTCAAATGGATCACCTCTACTGACCACAAGACGATCGGGTACATGTACCTGATCGCCTCGTTCATCTTCTTCTGCATCGGTGGCCTCATGGCCCTGGTTATTCGTGCTGAACTCTTTGAACCTGGCATCCAAATCGTTCAGAGCAACGAGCAGTACAACCAACTGTTCACCATGCACGGAACGATCATGCTCCTGCTCTTCGCGACCCCGTTGTTCGCGGGTTTTGCCAACGTCCTGGTTCCGCTCCAAATTGGTGCCCCAGACGTTGCCTTTCCCCGGTTGAACGCATTCGCGTTTTGGCTCTTCCTTTTTGGTGGGATCATTGCATCTTCGGGGTTCTTCACACGTCAAGGCGCAGCCTCCTTCGGTTGGTTCGCCTACGCCCCGCTCTCAAGCACGACCTACAGTCCAGGGCTCGGTGGTGACTTGTGGGTGTTTGGGCTCGCGCTTGGTGGGTTTGGAACAATCCTTGGTGCAGTCAACTTCATCACGACGATCATCACGATGCGTGCCCCCGGTATGACGATGTTCCGGATGCCGATCTTCACGTGGAACACCCTCGTGACCTCGATGCTCATCCTGATGGCGTTCCCGCCACTTGCCTCCGCCCTCTTCGCGCTGGGAGCTGACCGTCGTTTCGGAGCGCAAATCTTCAACCCCGAAAACGGCGGGGCAATTCTGTGGCAGCACCTCTTTTGGTTCTTTGGTCACCCCGAGGTATACATCATCGCGTTGCCGTTCTTCGGGATCGTGTCTGAAATCTTCCCTGTTTTCTCTCGCAAGCCAATCTTTGGCTACAAAGGCTTGATCTACGCAACCATTGCGATCGCAGCGCTCTCCGTGACCGTGTGGGCCCACCACATGTATGTGACTGGAGCTGTACTTCTCCCGTTCTTCGCCTTCATGACCATGGCGATTGCTATCCCAACCGGTGTGAAGTTCTTCAACTGGATTGGGACAATGTGGCGCGGAAAGATCACCTTCGAAACCCCGATGCTGTGGGCACTAGGATTCCTCGTGACCTTCCTCTTTGGTGGATTGACCGGGGTGATCCTGGCCAGCCCAGCCATGGACTTCCACATCTCTGACACCTACTTCGTGGTTGCACACTTCCACTACGTTGTCTTTGGAACAGTCGTGTTTGCCATGTTCGCTGGATTCTACTTCTGGTGGCCCAAGTTCACCGGAAAGATGTTGAATGAGCGACTTGGAAAAGTCCACTTCTGGTTGCTGTTTATCGGATTTCACACCACATTCCTCATCCAGCACGTCCTCGGTGTGATCGGTATGCCGCGTCGCTACGCTGATTACCTCCAAGAAGACGGTTTCACCTTCATGAACCAGGTCTCCACGGTCGGATCATTTGTTCTTGCTGCATCCACATTGCCGTTCCTGTGGAACGTTTACGTCACCGCGAAGAACGCTCCTCGGGTGACAGTTGATGACCCATGGGGATTTGGCGCTTCTTTGGAGTGGGCAACATCATGCCCACCACCACGACACAACTTCACGTCACTACCACGGATCCGCTCTGAGCGACCAGCACTCGACCTGCACTACCCCGAGATCGAAGCAATGGAACATAAGGTGCCAGGGCAGACCCCACTTGACGATGTGTACGGTGAAGCAGACCGAACCGGCCAAGAACAAGTCACCCATGAACGCGTCCAAAAGAAGGATGGTCACTGATGAAGATCGAAGCGAACCTCTTCACCTACCTCACCCCCTTCTTCGTTGTCGTGACTCTGGTCTACGGGTTCATGACCGAATGGCAAGAACCAGTAGGTGTCACAGCGTTGGCACTCACTGGGGGACTCGTCCTCATGGTGGGTTGGTATCTGTCACGAACAGCTAAGCACATCGATCCCCGTCCAGAAGATGACCCGGAAGGGGACATCTCCCAGGGAGCAGGACCACAAGGGTTCTACTCACCGTGGAGTTGGTGGCCTATCGGGCTCGCAGGCACCGCGTCAATCTGCTTCCTTGGTCTTGCTGCTGGTTGGTGGATTTTTTACATCGGGGCGGCTCTTGGCGTGATCACCCTTGTTGGGTGGGTCATGGAGTACTCACGCGGTAACCACGCTCACTAACACCCAGACTGCACAACAAAGACCAGTGTCCCTGCCGCTATTCGGCAGGGACACTGGTCTTTGTTGAGGTGTCCCGTGCGACGCTCCACCCGCTATTCTTCGCAGGCGTGTCTCTCTCAATGGGCAGATAACAAAGGGGGTATCCGACCGGATACCCCCTTCGTTCAGTGTGATCACATCACGGGACGATGAGACCTTGAGTTTGGGTGCGTGCACGCTCGAACCGTGCGCCTGCATCCTTCCAGTTCACAATGTTCCACCAAGCAGTGACGTAGTCTGCACGCACATTCTGGTAGTCCAAGTAGTATGCGTGCTCCCAGACGTCCAGCAGAACGATGGGCGTGAGGCCCATGGGGATGTTGCCCTGTTGGTCGTACAACTGCACGATAATGAGCTTCTTCCCCAGGGAATCCCAGGCGAGAATGGCCCACCCAGAACCTTGAACACCTGCCGCTACTGCAGCGAAGTGTTTCTTGAACGCCTCAAATGAGCCGAATTGCTCAGCGAGCGCGGCGGCGAGGTCACCCTCTGGTTCTCCACCTTCTGGTGAGAGGTTCTCCCAAAAAGCAGTGTGGTTGACGTGACCGCCTAGGTTGAACGCAAGGTTCTTCTCGAGCTGGTTGACCGTGGCAAAGTCACCTTTGTCACGGGCTTCAGCGAGCTGTTCCAGCGCAGTGTTTGCACCAGTGACATAAGCCTGGTGGTGCTTGGAGTGGTGAAGCTCCATGATACGGCCGGAAATGTGCGGTTCCAATGCACCGTAGTCATAGGACAGTTCTGGCAGCGTGTATACGCCCATGCCTTCTACCTCCAGTAGATTGTGTGAAGATGACCCGCCCAAGGGGAGGGGCCGTTGTGTCAACGACAAAGCCCGCGACACAGTCCCGCTAAGAGCGAGACCATGGCGCGGGCTTCTCGTTCAACCTTGCATCACCGTGCGGTGATAACGCTGGTCACGTTCACCTCGTGAACGATTGTTTCAGTGACCAAGCGAAGGCTTTGTCTCGCCTGACTCAAGTTCACCCTGTTCGTGGTGCTGGTGCAACTCGGAGGGGCGAACCGGTTCCACGCGGTCCTCATAGAAGAACTGCGACAGACGTTGCCAGCGGCGGTCAGCGGCGTAGCCTTTACGGCGGACACCACGAGAGTCCTCTGCTGGTTCGATCTCAAGCGGTTTGTGTGCTGGATAGTTCACGCGCACCCACCGTTCTTGTTCGCTGAGTGGCTTATGGACCTCGATGTATTCACCGTTGGCAAACCGGAAGATTCCCCCACTCTCATGACCATGGAGAACAATTTCGCGGTCCTTACGCTGCAACGCAAGGCACATGCGTTTAGTCACCATAAAGGCGGCGACTGGAGCAGCGAAGAACGCGATACGCAGCACCCAAGTGATGAGGTTGAGCGACATGTCGAAATGGGTTGCAATCAAGTCGTTCGACCCGGCAACAGCGAGGACAACAAACGCCACGATGATGGCTACACCAATGCCGGTCCGTGTGGGGACGTTGCGTGGGCGGTCAAGAACATGGTGCTCATTCTTGTCGGCGGTGACCTTGGCTTCAATGAACGGGTACAACGCCAAGATAGTGAACAGCAAGCCCGGAATAACAACAGCCGGGATCAGCACGTTCAAGGAGAGCGTGTAGCCGGCAATGACATATTCGGTCTGTCCCGGCATCAAACGAAGGGAACCTTCGAGGAACAACATGTACCAGTCAGGTTGCGCACCAGCTGACACAGGGGAGGGGTCATAGGGCCCATAGTTCCACACGTTGTTGATGGACATCACCCCACCCATCAGTGCGAGTACACCGAAGACGACGAAGAAGAATCCACCAGCTTTTGCCACGTAGACCGGGAACAGTGGGAACCCGACAACGTTCTTGTCAGTGCGTCCACCGCCAGGGTACTGAGTGTGTTTGTGGAGCACCACAAACAACAGGTGCAGTGCAATGAGCGACAAAATCAGTGCGGGAACGACCATGACGTGCAAGGCGAACAAGCGCGGAATGATGTCTTCGCCGGGGAACTCGCCACCGAAAACGAAGTACGACAGGTACGAACCCAAAATCGGAATAGATTTAACGACACCGTCAGTGATGCGTAGCCCGTTACCAGACAGAACATCATCGGGCAGAGAGTACCCAGTGAAACCAGCCAGAAGACCAAGGATCATCAGGACAAACCCAACCAGCCAGTTCAACTCGCGCGGCTTACGGAACGCACCGGTAAAGAACACGCGCATCATGTGCGTCACAATCGCAGCCATGAACAGTAGCGCTGCCCAGTGGTGAATCTGACGCATCAGCAGACCGCCACGAACCTCGAACGAAATCTTCAAGGTTGAGGCAAAGGCTTCGGACATGAGTTGCCCGTCCATGGATTCCACTGGGCCGTGGTATTCGATGAGCCCCATTGAGGGAACAAAGAACATTGTGAGGAAGAACCCAGAAATCAACAGGACCACAAAGGAGTACAGGGCAATCTCACCAAGCATAAATGACCAGTGGTCAGGAAATACTTTGCGGGAAAACTCTTTGACAGCTTTGCCAAGACCCGTGCGTTGATCCAGGTAATCAGCGGTTGCGCCCAGGGGCGTCGAGGGGGAAGTCGTTGTCACTTGAGACGCTCCCAGTAACTTGGGCCAATAGGTTCATTGAAGTCATCTTGCGCAATGAGGTAACCCTCGGAATCCACTGCGATAGGAAGCTGAGGCAGCGGACGCTTAGCCGGGCCAAAGACAACCTTCGCGCCATCGGAGACATCGAAGGTTGATTGGTGGCAAGGGCACAGAAGATGGTGAGTCTGTTGTTCGTACAACGCAACAGGGCAACCAACATGGGTGCAAATCTTGGAGTAAGCGACAATGCCGTCATACGACCAACTCTTGCGTTCTTCAGATTCCTTGAGGTCCGCAGGGTCCATACGTACAAGGAGAACAACGGCCTTAGCCTTCTCCGTGATCCAGTGGTGGCTGCGGCGTTCCTCTTCAGGTGCCTCTGGGATGATGTGAACGACAGACCCGATCGTGACATCAGATGCCTTGACTGGACGACCCGCTGGGTCGGTGGTGAGTCGGGTTCCTTTCTTCCACATTGTGTGGCGGAACTTTGACACATCCCAGTCTTTTCCAACAGATCCAATCAGCGGAACTGCGATCGTCAACGGGAAAAGACCCAGAGCGGTAATGACTGACCCTTTGAGGACGGTGCGACGCCCAATATTTGCGTCTTTCACCCCGTCGTTGAGCTTTGTCAGCGCTGCTTCGCGAGTTGGCGCATCTGAGGCAGTAAGGTGCCGCTCCTCGACCACTTCATGATCGGACATCAGGGATTTAGCCCAGTGAATTGCTGCCAGTCCAATTCCCATCAACGACAGGAATAGGGTGACGCCCAAAGCAATGTTCGCGTTGCGAACACTGTCAGTTGTTTCATTAGGGACAACAAGGAAATAGGCGAGTAGTGAACCGATCGTGCCGAGAATCGACACAGCGAACAGCCCCACGACAATGCGTTCTGACCGCTTGGCTGCAACTGGATCTGTGTCGCCCATACGCAACTTGTGTTCTGGTAGACCAGGGTCTTGAAACGTGCTTTGTGTCGGTGAAGTTGTAACAAGTTCGTTGTCGCTCATGACGACTTAGCTCCAATCCACACAGCAGCTCCGATGAGCAGACCCATTCCAACAACCCACACCCAGACGCCCTCAGAGACGGGGCCGAGCGAACCAAGAGAAATACCCCCGGCAGAGCCCTCTTTCTGCGTATCAATGAACGCGATGATGTCGCGTTTTTCTTCTGGGGTCAGAGTGGCATCGTTGAACACGGGCATGTTCTGGGGGCCAGTTTGCATTGCTTCATACAGATGCACAGGCGTGGTCTGACGAATATCTGGAGCCCATTTACCCTCTGACAATGCTCCACCTGCACCAACAGCGTTGTGGCACATCGCGCAGTTCGTGCGGAACAAGGCTGCACCATTGGAAGCGTCGCCGAGTTCAGGATCAATCGCGTCGTCCACTGGGATGGCAGGGCCAGGGCCAAGAGAAGCAACATACGCAGCGAGTTGCGCAGTTTGCTCTTCATTCATCTGCGGTGGCTTCACCTCAGCCTGTGGACCAGTCATCTGCATAGGCATACGACCTGTTCCCACTTGGAAATCCACTGCAGCGGCTCCCACACCAATGAGAGATGGAACAGTTGACGTCCCTTCCGCATTGATGCCATGGCAGGTTGCGCAGTTAGCAATAAACAGCTTCTTGCCCTCGTCGATGTCTTGGTTTGTTGCCGTATCGGCCTGAGCAGAGTCAGTGGCAAATGCCGCATACACTCCACCAATGGCGATGAGCGCCAACATCACGAGCACGACCGGTGTAAACCGGTGGTGTCTACGGGCAGCGAGTGCCTTCACGAATCGATCCTCGTCTCGCTTCATGGGGATTGGTAGGTACATATTGATGCGGTGGTGGGCGTCAATGTCCACCACCGCTGCCTGCTTAACGCAGGAAGTAAATAACGAAAAACAGTCCGAGCCAGACAACATCAACGAAGTGCCAGTAATACGACACGACGATGCCTGTGGTTGCCTCACGGTGTCCAAAGTTCTTGGCAGAAAAGGATCGACCAAGGAGGAGGAGGAACGCAATCAAACCGCCGAGGACGTGAAGTCCGTGGAAACCGGTGGCGAGGTAGAACACAGAACCATACGGGCTCGAGGAGATAGTGAGTCCGTGTTGAACAAGTTCTGCATACTCGAACACCTGTCCGGCGACGAAGAAGGATCCCATGAGGAACGTGAGTGTCATCCACTCGTTCATGCCCCATTTAGTGATCTGGAGCAAGGATCCAGTACGAACCGGCTGGAAGCGTTCAGCAGCGAACACGCCAAACTGGCATGTAAATGAGGACGCAACAAGAACAGCGGTGTTGATCATGGCAAAGGTGAGGTTGAGGTGTCCCGTCCCCTCACTCCACTGTTCTGCCGGCACTGTGGCGCGAATGGTGAAGTACATCGCAAAAAGTCCAGCGAAGAACATGAGTTCGCTAGACAGCCAAACGATGGTCCCGACCGACACTGGGTTGGGACGATTCACACTGACGTGGTGTTGTGCTTTGGGAGCAGCCGTTTCAGTCGACACAGTCCCATTATTGCCGATGTTCCCCCGTTGGTGGGCCCTTAGACCCACCGAAAAGCGTTGTTCAATGTCACAAAGTTGAAGGAATCCTGGAGATCCTGCGCTTCTTGTGACGGAACACTTGCCAGTGTCACATAAAAGGGGGTGGGTCTTTCGGCCCCGGCGACTGTGCTGCCAAGGCGGTGTTTCCTCATCGTGACACGACAGGGGGTGATGCACACCTCAGCCGGTAGGATGAACGTCGAGGATCTGTTGCATCGCTTGATCAGCAATCCACGGCACTGTAGGTAACTGTAGGCAACAGGTCGGACACACCGTCGTGCACGAACCAGTCAAAGGATAGAGGGCAACATGAGCGCTGACTCCACCACCACTACACGTTCTGTGCTTTTGTACAGCGATGATGCGCCTGTTCGGGCGCAGGTTCGGCAAGCACTAGGAAGTCACGTAGGAGACATTGACCTAGAGTGGCACGAAGTTGCCACCTATGACGCTCTCGTTGAACGAGTCATCCCGGGTCGTTTTGATCTGCTCATTCTTGACGGTGAAGCGCGCAAAGCGGGAGGGATGGGGGTTGCACGAGAACTGAAAAACCAGGTGTACAACTGCCCCCCGATTCTTGTCCTCACCGGACGGGCGCAGGATGCTTGGCTCGCGTCCTGGTCGTTGGCAGATGCAGTTGTCCCACGCCCACTTGACGCGTTGACGCTGAGCGACACCGTAGAAGGCCTACTCGAGGGCTCATTGCAGCAGGGAGTGAATGTTCAATGACGCAGACTCGGACCTGGCCTGATACAACCGCCGCGTTGATTGCGGGGAATGATCTCACCGTCGCCGACGCTCAATGGGCAATGGCGCAGGTCATGAGTGGCACTGCCTCGCCGGTGCAGCTTGCCGGTTTTCTCGTTGCATTACGCGCAAAAGGGGAGACCGTCAACGAAATGCTCGGGCTTTCTCAAGCCATGCTGGACAACGCTGTGCCTTATCCCGACCTGGAGCATTCCCAGCAAGCAGTGGACATCGTGGGAACAGGAGGCGACCGGCTCCACACCGTGAATATTTCCACGATGGCAGCTGTGGTGATCGCTTCCAGTGGTGTTCCAGTCGTCAAACACGGTAACCGTGCGTCATCGTCCTCATCAGGTTCAGCAGATGTTCTTGAAGCGTTGGGACTCCCTCTAGATCACACCCCTGCAGAGGTCGCGCGTATTGGCCGTGAGGTTGGCATGACCTTCTGCTTCGCGCAAACATTCCATCCGTCGATGCGCCACGCAGCAGTTGCTCGCCGTGAGCTAGGTTTTGCCACGGCGTTCAATTTCCTTGGTCCCATCACGAACCCTGGCCGTCCACGTGCGGCGGCTGTGGGGGTCGCTGATGCGGCAATGGCTCCCATCACTGCTGGCGTCTTTGCGTCACGTGGTACGCAAGCGTTGGTCTTTCGAGGGGCGCATGGTCTTGATGAACTCGCGGCGCTTGGCCCCACTGACATGTGGGATGTGCGTGATGGAAAGGTCACCCATAGTGTTCTCGATCCGGTGAAGGAGTTAGGTTTGGAGCCCATCACGGTCGATGACATTCGGGGCGGAACAGCCGCAGAAAACGCTGACGTTGCGGCCCGCATTTTTTCCGGTGAACTCCATGGGGCAATCCGTGACACTGTGATTGCCAACGCTGCTGCTGGGCTCGTTGCCGACGGTACGCGCACCGGTGATGGCGCTCTTGTTGACCGGCTTACTGTCGGGATGCGCATCGCTCGCGACGCAATTGACAGTGGTGCTACTCAACAACTGATCGACACCTGGCGGCGGGTTGCCGCTGCCCCCGACCATGGGACAAGCATCGTTTAGTGCCCACGAGGTCTGCGGGTCAGGTATCGAGCCCCAGATCGAACGCAACATCGAGGTCATGTTGTGAAAATTCACGGAACGCAAGATAGGTGCGAGTTTTGATCACGCCTTGTGTCTTTCCAATACGGTCAGCAATGACGTGAGCAAACTCGTGGTGGTCAGCTACACGGACAATGGCGATGAGGTCAACATCACCAGTGACTGAGTACACATCGGAGACCCCGTCAATGGTCGCGACCTCGGTTGCAACCTCCGGGATAAGGGCCTGATCGGTATCGATCATGACAATTGCAGTGGGCATTGTTCTCCTCCTAGCGTTGTCACGCATCCACAAGGCGCCAGTGCCTCCGCCACGCGTGGGGTGGGTGGTGAACCGTACCGGTTCACCACCCACAATAGCTGACCGTGCCGTATGAGTGTCCGGTTAGTCAACTCGCTTCACGTCGGCATACAAGCTATCAACTTCACGTGAGTAGTCGCGGAGAACTTCGGTCCGCTTGACTTTCAGCGAGGGGGTCAAATAGCCGTTATCGACGGTGAAATCAGTGTCGAGGACAACGTACTTTCGGATGGATTCAGCGCGGGAGACTGCTTTATTTGCTCGCTCAATTGCTTGATCGAGCGCGGCGCGAACGTGTGCAGTCTCCTTTGCCTGGCTGACCGACATTGCAGGGTGCCCATGGGCGCTGAGCCATCCAGGCAGAGCCTCTGCGTCAAGGGTGATCATGGCAGCAATGAACGGTTGTCCGTCACCAACCACAACAACCTGACTCACAAGAGGGTGAGAACGCACCCGGTCTTCAAGCACTGCAGGTGCGACATTTTTCCCACCTGCAGTCACAATGATTTCCTTCTTGCGTCCCGTGATGCGTAGATACCCATCCTCATCGAGTGAACCCAAATCGCCGGTTCGGAACCACTCACCATCAAACGCAAGCCGTGTTGCTTCATCGTTGTTGTGGTACTGCGAGAACACGTGTGGGCCGCGGACCAGGATCTCGCCATCGGCATCGACTCGAATCGCGCACCCTGGGAGCGGGGGCCCAACTGTGCCAATCTTCACCCGATCAGGCACGTTGACTGCAGTGGGTGCGGTGGTTTCTGTCAGGCCGTACCCTTCCAACACCACAAGCCCTGCACCGCGGAAGAAGTGTCCAAGGCGTTCTCCTAACGCTGCCCCGCCGGAGATCGCGTATTGCGCGTGTCCCCCCAAGGCCGCACGAAGCTTGGACAAGACGAGTTTGTCAGCTATGCGGTGTTGGACTCTCAAACCTAACGAAGGCCCATGCGGAGTGTCACGTGCTCGCGAAAAGGCAATTGACGCCCGCGCCGCCCAGTGGAAAATCTTCCCTTTTCCTCCTGCGACAGCCTTTTGCTCGGAGGCGTTGTAGACCTTTTCGAACACCCTAGGTACAGACAAAATGTACGTCGGTTGAAATGAGGCAAGGGCTGGTAACAGGTCTTTGGTGTCGGACACGTGGCCCAACACTGACCCACCGGGGATGACAAGAACGTGAATGAACCGGGCAAAGACGTGTGCAAGCGGCATGAAAAGCAGTGTGCGTCGTGCACCGTAGTCGAGGACTTCACGCAGCCGCGTTGCTGCGTTGTCGGATAGCTCGTAGAAGTTTCGGTGGTTGAGACACACTCCTTTAGGGCGTCCTGTTGTTCCGGAGGTGTAAATGATGGTGGCGAGAGAGTCGAGGGTGGCAAGACTGGCTCGATGGTTGCGTTCTTCTTCTGGGACTTCGGCCCCACGAGCACGCAATTCGCTGATGGCACCATTGTCAATGACGAGGCTGTCTGAAAGCTGGGGAGCATTGTCAAACGCCTCGCTTGCCACCGAGTGAAGTTGTTCATTTTCAACAATGAGCAACTTCACTCCGGCATCTTGCAGGATCCATTCGACTTGTTCAGCACTTGAGGTTTCGTAGAGCGGCACTGTCACAGCGCCTGCTGCCCAAATTGACCAATCAAGAAGTGACCACTCATAGCGTGTGCGTGACATGATGCCGACACGATCGCCAGGCTCAATTCCTGAGGCGATCAATCCTCGTGCAACGCCGTGGACTTCCTCAAGGAAATCTGACGCTGTGATTGCAGACCAGGTCCCTTGGGGTGACATCACTTCCATGATGGTCCCTTGTGGGTCAGCGGTGACCCGGCGGGCGAGGAGGTCATTGAGGTTGTGTTGAGGATTGACCTCAACGAGTGGGGGAGTTATTGCTTCGTCCATTCTGGCTCCTTCGACAGTGGGCGACGTTGAGGGAAATATACCAGCCCAGCGGGATGTGCATCACACTCACCTCATTGAGTAGTCTTGTCAGGTCATACTTCTTGGACTGCAGCGGTGCGAGCGTGGTCCGGTAGTTCTTCAGGTGAGCGAGGGAAAGTACATGCACGCCATTGGCGTTGATATCGGCGGAACAAAAATCGCCGCAGGTGTGGTTGACGAATTCGGCAACATTTTGGCTCAGACTCGTGTGGCGACAGCTGCGGGTGATCCGGCAAGTATTGACGCTTCGATTGCGCAAGTGTGCGAGATTCTAGCGGCTGAGCACACGGTTGGTGCCATCGGATTGGCTGCGGCAGGGTTTTGTTCACCTGACCGAACGTCAGTTCAATTTGCCCCCAACATCATGTGGCGTGACTACCCTATTGCGGACAAAGTCCGTGCACTGTTGGGAACAGAGATCCCTATTGTGGTGGAAAACGATGCCAATGCTGCCGGGTGGGCTGAGTACCGTTTTGGGGCCGCTCGTGAAGCTACAGACATGTTGATGCTGACTATCGGGACGGGCCTTGGTGGCGCCTTGGTGGTTAATGATCAATTGGTTCGCGGCCGGTATGGGGTTGGTGGCGAGGTCGGTCACATGCGTGTCGTCCCTAATGGGCACACATGCGGGTGTGGCCATGATGGCTGCTGGGAGCAGTATGCGTCGGGATCAGCTCTCGTGCGCGAGGCGCGAGCGATGGCCATTAAGTCGCCGCAGCGAGCGCAACTTCTCATTGATCTTGCTGGTGGAGATGTTGAGTTGATTACGGGTCCTTTGGTGACGACCGCCGCACAGCAGGGCGATGAGTTCTCCCAGTCTCTTCTTGCCGAGTTGGGTCGCTGGATCGGTGAAGGAGCAGCATCTGTTGCTGCTTTGTTAGACCCTGAGGTGGTTGTTATTGGGGGTGGGGTTGCGGCTGCGGGGAATCTCCTCCTCCAACCGTCTATCGATGCGTTTGTGACGTCGCTGCCTGCCCGTGGGCACCGGGTGGAGGCTCGATTTGCGTTGGCGAAGATGGGGAACGAGGCAGGCATTGTGGGCGCCGCCGATCTTGCTCGACAGTAGCAGCGTCACGCATGTGCGGTGCCTCTAGACGCGGGCACCGGGATCTGTGGGATCGTTGTCGTCGTGTCGCATCCGGAAGATGAGAAGTGATGCACCGAGGAGCGCGATCCCTGCGCTGAGAGCGACATGGACGGGTGTAGTGCTAGAAAGGACAACACCCGTCCAGAGGAAGCCAAGGACGCCTAGTGCGACAAGGAACCACCCTACTTGGAGAACTTTGTCCCCGGTGAGGTCCAGTGGTGGGTCGGGGGGTATGAACGCGTCGATCTGTGCGAGTTCTTCATCGTCGTCGTGCCAGTCACGAGGTCCAGGTTGTGTCACTGGTGTGGGCGGGGTTTCTCTGTTTGGTGCGTCACGCTGCGTTGGCCGCGATGTGATCGCAGTTTCCTCCACGGGAGAGTTCGTGGAAAGATTCTCTAAGTCCGCAACAATCTCGCGCCACGCCCGATCGATGTTGTCGTCAGGTGGGGAGTGGTGTTCGGGGGTGTTGGCTGGAGGCTGTGACTCATCAGGCGTAGGCTCTGACTCGAAGCGGTCGTCATGTGGTGCAGGCATAGCTATAACTCTAGAGACTACAGCGAGTCCCGCTACCGCGAGGAACTCGAGGAGGCCCCTTGTTCTACTGGTTGATGAAGCGTGTGTTCGTTGGCCCCCTGCTCCGGTTATTGTTTAGGCCGTGGATTAAGGGTGCTGAGAACATACCTGGGGATGGGCCAGCCATTATTGCGTCTAATCACTTGGCTGTCATTGACTCCTTTATTTTGCCGTTGCTTATTGATCGTGAGATTGTCTTTATTGGCAAGTCAGAATATTTCACTGGCAAGGGCTTAAAGGGGCGTATGACCGCGGGTTTTATGCGCGGTGTGGGAACTATTCCCGTGGATCGATCGGGTGGCCGGGCAAGCGAAGGTGCGCTACGCACAGGGCTGAAACGGCTTGGCGAGGGTGGACTTTTCGGTATCTACCCTGAAGGTACGCGCTCCCCTGACGGGCGGCTGTATCGGGGCAAGACAGGTGTTGCACGTCTGGCGTTGGAATCCGGTGCGCCGGTCATCCCTGTGGCTATGGTGGGCACTGATGTGGCCCAGCCCATTGGGAGGGTCATCCCAAAAATCATGCGATTAGGCGCGGTTGTTGGGGAGCCTCTTGATTTTTCACGCTATCAGGGTATGGAAAATGACAGGTTTATTTTGCGGTCTGTCACCGATGAGATCATGTATTCGCTGATGACTTTGTCCGGTCAGGAGTATGTGGACATGTATGCAGCCACAGCGAAGGCGCGTATTTCTGCGGGGCTTCCGGTTGAACGGTCTGTGTCCTCTGAAGCGCCGGGTGGGCGCCCTGCCCCGCAGGTTGATGTGCCCATGCCTCCAGACGATGATGCTCCTACTGACACACCTAAGTCCCACACTGTGTGATGGGACGTCTACTAACCTCACTGGCAGTGCTCTGTCGTCCCGCGTTGGGTGAGCAGGTCAGTAGTCCAGTTGTTCGATAGTTCCCTAACGAGAGGTATGTACTCATGACAGTCCGTCGCGTTGCGCTACTCACCGCAGGTGGGTTCGCTCCTTGTTTGTCGTCCGCTGTTGGAGGGCTCATTGAGCGGTACACCGAGATTTCTCCTGAGGTTGAAATCATTGCCTACCAGTACGGCTACCACGGCTTGTTGACAGGCAACAAGATTGTCATTGATGACGAGGTCCGCAAGAATGCCGGAATCTTGCACCGGTTCGGTGGATCGCCCATTGGTAACTCCCGTGTGAAGCTGACAAACGTTGATGACTGTGTGAAGCGAGGGCTGGTCAAGGAAGGCGAAAATCCCTTAACTGTTGCGGCCCAGCAGTTGAAGACTGATGGTGTCGATGTTCTGCACACTATTGGTGGGGACGACACCAACACGACCGCCGCAGATCTCGCAGCGTACTTGAAAGAGAACGACTACGACTTGACTGTGGTTGGTCTGCCCAAGACCATCGACAATGACGTCATCCCTATCCGCCAGTCGTTGGGGGCATGGACTGCGGCTGAGGAAGGTGCAGGCTTTGCTGCCAATATCATCGGTGAACACCGCAGCGGTCCCCGCATGCTGATTGTGCACGAGGTGATGGGACGACACTGTGGGTGGCTCACTGCCGCAACAGCGCTTGAGTACCGTAAGTGGCTAGACACGCAGGAATTTGTTCCGGGGATCGGTTTATCCAAAGAGCGCTGGGACATCCATGCGGTCTTTGTTCCAGAACGTCACATTGACATTGACGCCGAAGCTGCTCGCTTGCGCACGGTCATGGACGAGGTGGGGAACGTGAACATCTTCTTGTCAGAAGGTGCGGGATTGCACGAGATCATTGAGCAGCTTGAATCTTCTGGCCAAGAGGTTGAACGTGATCCGTTTGGTCACGTGAAGTTGGACAAGGTGAACCCTGGCCAGTGGTTTGCTCAACAGTTCGCTGAGCGGCTGGGCGCCGAGAAGGTCATGGTTCAAAAGTCGGGCTACTATTCCCGAGCAGCTCGCGCAAACGCTGAAGACCTCCGTCTCATCAAGTCGATGACAGATTTGGCTGTGGAATGTGCACTGCGCGGAGAATCAGGCGTCATTGGCCACGACGAGGAGAACGGCGACCGGTTGACCGCTATTGCATTCCCACGTATTGCGGGGGGCAAAGCGTTTGATGTGAACCAGGAATGGTTCACGACCCTCCTCAAGGAGATCGGGCAGGACTGATCAACGTGACCAGTAGTTGGTCAAGGACGTAGGCATGGGCCGGTACCCGAGATAATGGGGTGCCGGCCCTTTGCTTGGGCATTAATCAACCCTCGGGTGGTAGAACAGTTACATGACGACTCTCAATGAGCGATCCCAGCTCCAGGACATCGATCATTTCCGTGCGTTGGAAGCCCGGCAGCAGCCGGTGTGGCCAGATTCGTCGGAACTTGCTGACACGGTGGCTGTGCTTGCTGATGTTCCACCGATCGTGTTGTCGTCGGAAACAGAATCTCTTCGTGAGCAACTTGCTGCTGCTGGGCGGGGAGAAGCGTTCTTGTTGCAGGGAGGTGATTGCGCGGAAACGTTTGCTGAAGCGAACGCGGAACGCATCCGCAACAAGATTCGCACCATCTTGCAGATGGCCGTGGTGCTGACCTATGGCGCATCAATGCCGGTGATCAAGATGGGCCGGATGGCTGGACAGTACGCGAAACCGCGATCCTCGGATGTGGAGACGCGTGACGGGGTGACGTTGCCGGTGTATCGGGGCGACATGGTGAACAGTGTTGATTTCACTGAGGAGTCGCGCCGACCTGACCCGCGCCGGCTGGTTGAGGGGTACCGCATTTCGAGTGCGACTGCAACGATCGTGAAGGCATTTACTCAGGGCGGATTCGCAGATCTGAGGCGTGTCCACGAATGGAACCGCGGGTTTATGCGCAACCCGGCATATGCCCGCTACGAACGAACTGCTGCAGAGATCGACCAGGCAATCCGTTTCATGGCGGCGTGCGGCGCGGATTTTGACAAGTTGCGCACTGTCGATTTTTTTGTCTCTCATGAGGCCCTTTTGCTCGACTACGAGCGTGCAATGGTGCGCGTGCACCCTGGTTCTGACCGCCCCTATGATTCTTCTGGCCATTTTTTGTGGATTGGGGAACGCACACGCCAGCTTGATGGGGCGCATGTTGATTTCCTGTCGCGGGTGTCCAACCCGATTGGTGTGAAGCTTGGTCCAACAACAACTGCTGATGATGCGTTGGCGTTGCAGGACAAGCTCAACCCTGAAGGAGTTGAAGGTCGACTCACTTTCGTCACTCGGATGGGTGCCACAAAGATTCGTGAGGTCCTTCCTGGAATCGTCGAGAAGGTCACAGCGCAAGGTGGTCCTGTGACCTGGGTGACTGATCCTATGCATGGGAACACGATCACCTCTGAGTCGGGCTATAAGACGCGTCGTTTTGATGACGTGCTAGATGAGGTGCGTGGCTTTTTCGAAGTCCATCATGCTGTGGGCTCGGTCCCAGGTGGGGTCCATGTGGAATTGACTGGAGATGACGTGACAGAGGTCATGGGAGGCAGCGAGGAGATCGACGATGCGTCCTTGGCGTTACGGTACGAAACCCTGGTTGATCCGCGGCTGAATCACCAGCAGTCCCTGGAGATGGCCTTCTTGGTAGCAGAGATGCTGCGCTCTGGTCGGTAGGCAATGGGGCTCTTCGCGTTTCGGAGTGCGTAGGTGAGCCCAGGGTGGAGTTCGGGGTGGCACAACATATAGGGGTCCTGGCCGGTACAAGATGAGAGTTGCGAAGCTTCCATCTGACCGAACCAGGACCCTACTGTGCAGCCTACTACTGGCAACCTCGTGGCCGACACCATCTGCCGTACCGCGGAAATCGGCCTGACCATCACCGGTGCCGCCGACGCCGGCACCCTCACCATCATCGACGCCGCACCCGTGACCGTGGACGGACTCTGCCCCGAGTGCGGAAATCCCGGAAAGCTACGGGACCATATCGTCCGGACCCTGGTCGACCTTCCCGTCGTGGGGTTCCACACCCGTCTGCACGTGCGCGTCCCCCGTTTCACCTGCACGGACACCACCTGCGACAGGAAGATCTTCCAGACCTCCCTGACGTGTGCCGATGATGGTGCGAAGCTGACCCACCGGGTCACCCGCTGGGTCCTCCAGAGCCTGGCAGTCGACCGCATGAGTGTGTCCGCCACGGCGAAAGCACTCGGGGTGGGCTGGGAGCTGGTCAACCAGGTTGCCGCCGACGCCTGCCGCAAGCTTGTCTACGACAACCCCTCCCACCTGGACGGCGTACGCATCCTCGGGGTCGACGAGCATGTGTGGAAGCACACCCGCCGCCCGGGCCAGCCATCGTCGTTTGTGACGGTCCTGGTGGACCTCACACCCCTGGTCACCGGGGCAGGTCCTGCCCGGTTGCTGGACATGCGCCCGGGACGCAGTGCAGAAGTCCTGCGAACCTGGCTGCAGGAACGCAGCCCTGCGTTCAGGAGACAAGTGCAGGTAGTGACCATGGATGGCTTCGCCGGCTACGCCACCGCGGTGGACCAGGCGCTCCCTCAGGCGAGAAAGGTCATGGATCCCTTCCATGTCGTGCACCTGGCCGCGGACAAGCTCGACCTGCTGTCGGCAACGCCTGCAACGTGAAACCTCGGGGCGGCGTGGGCGTAAGGATGATCCGTTGTACAAGTACCGACGCACCTTGCTGACCAGGAGGAACTACCTCACGACGCGGCAGAACAGGCGGTTGGACCTGTTGTGGACCACCGACGATGAGTACGTCGCACTCGAAGTCACCTGGATGTTCTACCAGGACCTGATCCAGGCGTACGGGCATCCGAAGAAAACGGAGGGGAAGAAGCTGATGGACCGGATCATCAACACCCTGCGCAAGGGCTTACCGAAAGGCTTGGAGGAGCTCGCCCAACTGGGACGGACCTTGTGGCGCCGGAGTGAGGACGTGCTCGCCTACTTCGACATTGGGGCGTCCAACGGCCCGGTCGAAGCCATCAACGGACGGCTTGAGCACCTACGCGGCATCGCACTCGGGTTCCGGAACCTCGACCACTACATCTTGCGGTCACTGATCCACTCCGGGCAGCTGCAGGCCAGGATCAACGCACTCTAAATCGTGAAGAGCCCGTTATGATTGTTTGACCGTATAGATAAATTCCGGTTAGAGTATCAATTGTGGAAAAAGTATATGGCAATAGAATCCCGTCCGCTTACCGGTGGACAGTAGGATTACTAGTGGCAATGTCCCTCATTTTTTTGGTAACAGTTACTTTTAGTGGCCTAGTAAACCCATTGCCATCGGTAATTCTTACTATTATTTGCTTAGTGTTCGTGATCATTTACTGGAGATCTGGCACCATAGTGTCTGCAAATTCAAATTCGGTGCAGCTGCAGTTGCCACCGTTGTGGAGAAAAACAATCCAGTTCGAAGAGATCCGGTCGATTGCTGTGGAGCCAATAAAACCCCTCGAACGGGAGTGGGGAAATCGGGGATCCTTGAAGCGTGGCGGAGAGATCTTTATCGATGCTGGGCAATCAACGAGCTGCCTGGCTTTTTATCTTATTAACCGCAAGGTAATTCGTATTGGAGTTTCTTCTCTGAAACGTGGGCAAGAGATTGCGAATGTTCTTGAATCCCATAGAGAAAAATCTTCTACTGTTGTTAATTGAAAATGCGTTTGGAAGAGTAATCCATTGTTCTAAGCGTCTCACTGCGGTTGGGGACGACATATTTATTGATGCTGTAAACCTGTAAATATGTTGCGAGAGATGGGCGCTCGCTACAACCACAGTGGCAACTCGGATAATTAGTGCAGTTTTGTTAAAGGGGCTCTTCGCGTTTCGGAGTGCGTAGCTGACCGCGGGGTGGGGTTCGGGGTGGCACAACATGTAGGGGTCCTGGCCGGTACAAGATGAGAGTTACCACACCATCATCTGACCGAACCAGGACCCTACTGTGCAGCCTACTACTGGCAACCTCGTCGCCGACACCATCTGCCGTACCGTGGAAATCGGCCTGACGATCACCGGCGCCGCCGACGCCGGAAACATCACCGTCATTGACGCCACACCGGTAGCCGTGAGCAACGCCTGTCCTGAATGTTCCCGACCCGGGAAGCTTCGCGACCACGTCCTTCGCCGTCTCGTCGACCTGCCCGTCGTCGGTTTCCCGACCCGTCTGCACGTCCGCGTTCCCCGCTTCACCTGCACGAATCAACCGTGTCCGAGGAAGATCTTCCAGGCCTGCCTGAGCTGCGCCGATGACGGCGCGAAACTCACCCACCGGGTCACCCGCTGGATCATGCAGCGCCTCGCGGTTGACCGGATGAGCGTGTCGGCCACCGCCAAGGTCCTCGGTGTCGGTTGGGAGCTGGTCAATCAGGTCGCCGTGGATGCCTGCCGACAGCTTGTCTACGATAACCCCTCCCACCTGGACGGCGTCCGGATCCTCGGGGTGGATGAGCACGTATGGAAGCACACCCGAAAGCCAGGTCAGCCATCCAGTCTGGTGACCATCCTCGTCGACCTCACACCCCTGGTGGACGGACGTGGGCCTGCCCGACTGCTGGATATCCGCCCCGGACGCAGTGCACAGGTGCTGCGCGGGTGGCTGCAGGAACGCGACCCTGGCTTCCGGAAGCAGGAACAGGTGGTGACCATGGACGGTTTCGCTGGCTACGCCACCGCAGTCGATGAGGTGTTGCCGCAGGCCACCAAGGTGATGGGCCCCTTCCACGTGGTGCATCTGGCAGCCGACAAACTCACCCGCTGCCGGCAGCGGCTCCAGCGGGAGACCCAAGGGCGGCGTGGCCGGAAGGACGACCCGTTGTACAAGCACCGTCGCACGCTGTTGACCAGGAGGAACTACCTCACGCAGCGGCAGAAACAGCGCCTGGAGATGCTGTGGGCCACCGATGACGACTACGTGGCCCTGGAAGTGACGTGGCTGTTCTACCAGGACATGATTGCAGCGTACGGGCATCCGAAGAAATCGGAGGGAAAGAAGCTCATGAGCAGGGTGATCAACAGCATTCGTAAGGGCCTACCCGAAGGTCTCACGGAGCTTGCCCAGCTGGGACGGACACTGTGGCGCCGGCGTGAGGACATCCTCGCGTACTTCGATGTCGGGGCGTCCAACGGCCCGGTCGAGGCGATCAACGGCCGGCTCGAGCACCTACGCGGCATCGCCCTGGGTTTCCGGAACCTCGACCACTACATCTTGCGGTCCCTGATTCACTCTGGGCAGCTGCAGGCCAGGATCAACGCACTCTAAATCGTGAAGAGCCGGCAATGGCCGTGTGGGACCCTCGCCACTACTCATAGGCGAGGGTCTTCTGCATTTTAAAAGATCGTGATGGTGACTGTTGAGCCTTTGGGGATCTGCTCTCCGGCATTGACGTCCTGGAAGCGCACGAGACCAAAGAAACCATCGAGGTATTCTTTGGTCTCGACGGTGAACCCAGCGTCTGTGAGGATGCGCTCGGCTTCGTCACGTTTCTTGCCCGTGACGTCGGGGACAGTGATGAGTTCTGGTCCAGCGGACACGGTGACAGTGACGGTATCTCCCCGGAAACCCGAGTCGCCACTCGCTGGTTTCTGGTCAATGATTGTTCCTTTGGCCACGGTGTCCGAGTGCGCCGTGTTCTCTTTGAGTGTTAGTTCAAGGTCTTTAAGTGTTTTTTTGGCCTCTTTGAGGGGTTGACCAGTGACTTCCGGGATTGTGATGGGTTCCGGACCGTCGGAAACGGTGAGCGTGATCGCCACGTTGTGGGGCAGAGTCGATCCCTCTTCAACAGACACTGATAGGACAGTGCCCTTGTCTGTGCGTGTGTCAAAGGTGCGTTCTGTTGTGAGGTTGGTGAATCCTGCGTTCGTCAGTAGCGCCTGGGAGTCTGCCTCGGGGATACCTGTGAGGTCGGCTGGCACTGTGACTTCTTTGATACCGAGGGAAACGAAGACGGTGATTGCGCTGTCTTTCTTGACGCGTTCGCCGCTTGCTGGTTCTGAATATGCGACGTCACCTTTGGGGACGTCATCAAAGTGTTCTTCAGTGACCGTGTAGGTCAGTGGGTGTTGGTCAAAGAGCGTGTCAAGGTCTTGTTCTGGCATGCCCGCCACTTGTGGGACGCTCGTGTACGAGCCTGGTCCATGGTCGTTCCACCACCAGGTCCCTCCAACAGCACCACCGCTGAGCAGAACCACAGCGATCAGGGCGATCACGAAGGTTTTCAGGGGGGAGCGGCGTCGGGATCGCTTCTCAGAGCGTGGCGAGGTTGCACGTGCCTGTGAGCGCGGGGGTGTGGTGGAGAAGGCTCGAGTGGCGTTGACGTCCATACTGATGAGTTGCGTTGACCCCTCAGGAGTCGGCGCGGATGGCGGTGAGAGTGCTGGTGAGGGGGGAGTTGCGGGTGAACTCGCCGTGGGGGAGAGCACGTGGGTGTGGCTTGCTTCGGCGGGCGAGGCTGGGGTGTGTAGATCTGATGAGGTGTCTGCGGTCATGGTCCCTGTGACCAGGGCAGCGAGATGATCGCGCTGTTCGAGTGCTGAGCGGTGATAAGTTGCCGGGTCCTCACCTGCGAGGTTGGCCAGGGTAGATCGGAGTAGGGTCAGTGCCTCGGTGGCGTCTGCGGGACGTTCATCTGGGTCTTTGGCTGTTAACGATGTGATGAAGTTGTTGATCTGTGCCGGGAACGCTTCGCCCTTGGCAGACACGAGGACAGGCATGGGGTCATTGACGTGTTTGAAGGCGATGTTCACTGGGGTTTGCGCGGTGAACGGTTGGCGCCCAGTGAGGAGCTCATAAGTCATGATGCCTACGGCATACAAGTCAGTGCGCGAATCTGCGTGTCCATGAGTGACGAGTTCAGGCCCAATGTAGGCCACGGTCCCAAAGAACGTCCCTGTGGCAGTTGATGAGATGTCCGTCACCGCGCGCGCGAGGCCAAAGTCGGTGAGTTTGACCGACCCTTGCGTGGAGACCAACACGTTTTCTGGTTTGATGTCACGGTGAACCATTCCCACGCTGTGTGCGACGGTGAGCGCTTCGATGATGGATTGTGTGATTCCCAGTGCCGTGGCAGCGTCGATGTCCTGCCCGGAATCGAGTAGTGAGCGTAGTGTGACTCCGTCAACGAGTTCCATGGTGAGGTACGCGTAGCGGCCGTCATGCCCTTGGTCGTAAACAGAGACGAGACCTGGGTGGGCGAGGCGTGCTGCTGCCTGTGCTTCACGCTCAAAACGAGCGATGAAATCTGCACCTTGGGTGCCTTCAGCAAGGTGGGGGTGCATGACCTTGAGCGCAACGTCACGACCTAGGCGCGTGTCGGTTGCGCGGTAGACGGTGGCCATGCCACCTCGGGCAATCCGTGCGATGACCCGGTAACGATTGTCGATGAGTTGTCCGACGATGTGGTCGAGTCCTTGGGAAGTCACCTCGCTATTCTACGTTTACTGTGTTTGAGTGCGTGCCCACCACGCCTGGTGTACACCAGGTGCACACAACTGGCTGGAGTGAACCGCTAGAGTGGGGGAGTGACAATCGAACTTGATGAACAGACATATGCCACGTTGGCGGGCCCAATTCTTGACCAGGAGGAGTTCGCTGCTGCCTTGGGGACCACGGTCAAAGGGGTCCGTTCTGCGTTGTCGGATCAGCGCATCGTGGGTGTCAAAGTGGGCACCCCGAAGGTACTCCACATTCCTGAGGCGTTTCTCATTGAAGCGCACCGTGCAAACCCGGCTGATGTGAAGCCTGAAGTTGACGCGGGTAAGCGCGTGATCCTTCCCTCTATTCAGGGCACAATCATCATGCTGCGTGACATGGGGCTCAATGATCACGAAATCGTGATATGGCTCTTTACTGAACACGAGGAGTTGGGTGACACACCGGTTGCAATGTTGCGTCGTGGGAACCGTAGCGCTGTCCGGCGAGCAGCACAGTCACTGTTGTGATGTGGCAACGACGCAGCGAACTCGTCAGTAGGCTCGTTGCAGGATGAAGTCGGTCATTGTGCGGAGGTGCTGTCGGCTGTCGGCGCTCAGTTCGACCTTATCGAGAGCGCGTAGCGCCTTGTCATGAGCGGCGCGCGCCCTGTCGAGGGTTGCTTGGCGTGCTCCACTTGATTCGATGATGTCCAGCGCTTGGGCGATGGTGTCCTCGTCATGGTGATCACCCACAATGACACTGCCCAGTGTGTGTTGTTCAGCGTGTGATGCGCGTCTGAGTGCCTCAATAAGGACGACGGTGCGTTTGCCTTCCCGGAGGTCGTCTCCGGAAGGTTTACCGGTTTGTGCAGGGTCACCGTACAAACCGAGGTCATCGTCAATGAGTTGGAACGCGGTACCCAGTGGTTGTCCAAATGCGCGGAGTTGTTCGTCAACCCTGGTGGGAGCTCCCGCAAGAGCTGCCCCAATGAGGAGAGGTGCCACCACGGAATAGTGTGTGGTTTTTGTGGCAATGACATCCAGTGCGCGTTGCATGGCGTCGTCATCGTCGCTGAGAGGCACCACTTGGGCGTGTGTGTCCATGAACTGACCGACAGTGACGATCATGCGCATGGCGTCGAAGTGGTCCCGTGCTCGGCTACGGTGCTGTCCGGGTGCTGTTGCTGACCGGAACAGTTGTTCGCTTGCCACGAGGGAGAGATCTCCGAGAAGAATCGCTGCGCTTTGGCCGTAGAGGTCTGGGTCGCCTACCCATTGTGAGGTGCGATGACGTTGTGCAAAGACTCGATGCACGGTGGGTTCACCACGGCGGGTGTCGGACCGGTCCATCACATCGTCGTGGAAGAGCGCGGCGGCTTGAAAGAGTTCCAGGGCTGCACCCACGCCGTAAAGGTCCTCGTCGCTGAGGCCTGACCTTCCTGATTCAATCCCACGAAAGACGTGGTACATCAAGAGCGCACGAACACGTTTACCACCCGAGGTGAGTGAACGCCATGCGGTCATCAGATCACTGGTGTCCGCTGACAGTTGCGTGAGTGTGAGTTCGTGGGTGTCTAATGTTCGGGTGAGTGCACCTGCAATACCGTCAAGAACTGCAGCTGGGGCGTGTCCAGGGGTAGCGTGTGGTGACGCGGGCATAACCGTCCTTCATTGCAGGTGTGGCATCAGTCTACGTGCAGATTAACCGTAGCGTCTGTGTCACCTGGCTTGTCCACGGCGCGCCCAGTCAGGTTCATGCACAAGAGCTTCACGGTGTCTCTGTAGACCGGGCCACAATGGCTGTGGTGCGTGTCAGTGTGGCACCATGACTTCAATATTACGAGTATCATCTCCCGCTGAGATTCTGGCATTGATTCCCTATCAGCTTGGGTTCCAACCTGACGATTCGTTTGTGGTTGTGGCGTTGACGGGAGCGCAGCACCGTGTTGGTTTCACTGCTCGCTGCGACCTTGATCGCGCCGCCGAGGGGGCGCTTGACGACATTGCATTCACGCTCCGACGGGATCGTGCGCAAGCGATCTTCCCGGTGGTGTACCTGCGTGCTGACACAACGAGCACACTGTTCGACCTGTCAGCCAACGATGCGCAGGTGATCAGCGGTCTCCTTCACCAAGCGCATCAGGTATTAGGCCAGTGGTGGGATGAACACGCGCTGTGGGTGGTGACACCGGATGGCGCGGCACGGTGGTGTGCGCTCGCTTCCCAGGGACATGACTCCTGTGACAGCAACCGTCGTCGGTCCACACCGGTGATCACCACAGAGGACCTGATGTCGACTCAGGTGGCAGCATCGATGGTGATGGCAGGGCACAGCTTTGTGTCGAGTCGGTCTCAGTTATGCGGAGGTGAGAATGTCGATCCGTTGTCCTTGCATGACATTGACCAACGTGTGGAAGCCGAAGATCGTCACTGGGAAGCTGCTCGCTCTTGTTGGGAGGTCACGTCGTTGCGGGTGCGTGCTGGGCGCACTGCCCGCATGCTGGTGGCTAAGACCCACACAGTACTTGATCACGGCGAGTGTATCCCGTCTGGTGCGTGTGTGGCGCATCTGACACCTGCGCGTTTGGGGCAGCAATTTCCCGCTGAGGCCGCAGTTGTTCTGAGCGCACTGCAGGACCACTGTGTGCGTGATGCTCTGTTGGTTGCGTTGACGCCGTTGGGAACTGCCGCAATGATTGCCTACCTGGAGGATCACGGGTGTGCCGACGGTGGTTGTCTGGGCTCGACAATGTGTGCAGCCTGGCCGGTTCGTGACGAGTTGGCTCAAGAAGCCTTGGGTTTTCTTCTCGATCCGCGCAAGGGCACACGCCCACACAGTTGCCATTACAGGACAGTGCGCGTGGTCATGGAAACTCTGAACGCTTCTGCCCCTGCGAGGTCTCAGCCTGCTTTGGCGAGCTTGTTGGCCCTGTGTGCGTGGTGGGAAGGACGAGGCCCACAAGCAACGGTATATCTTGAAAAAGTTGCCGAAATTGATGGCAGTTACACCCTCGCGCATTTGGTGCGCACTGCGCTTCGATCTGGTCTTGCTCCAGCGTGGGCACGAAACCCTCAGCACGAAGCAATGAATTGATGCGGAACTGGGACCGAATCTTCATGCGCCATCGCGCAAAACGACTACTCTGTGAAGAAAGGTCATACAGTTCGGAGGAAGAATGACAGTCGTTGTTGGGTATCTGCCCACACGTGAAGGTCGGCAAGGAATGGCAAGTGCTGTGGAAGAAGCACAACGTAGGCACACGGATCTTGTCATTGTTGTGTCGGAGAAAAGCGCTCCCACCGAGCAGGAACGCCAGCAACGGGATCACGACATCGAAGGTTTTGTCGGGCAGGCCATTGAGGCCGGTGTGCAGGCATCCGTCGAGGTTTTGAGTGAACGAAAAGATGTTGCCGACGATCTGATCTCAGTTGCTGACCAGCGCAATGCTCAGGTCATTGTCATTGGGTTACGCCGCAGATCCCCGGTGGGCAAACTGATTCTTGGGTCTAATGCGCAACGAATTTTGCTCGATGCTCCGTGTCCAGTACTTGCTGTCAAGCCAGTTCGACCTGTCTAATGTGCGAGTTTGGGAATCATTTGGCACCGTGAAGCGTTCCCCTTGACGTGAAGAACACTTCGGTGTTCCTGTCGACACGTCCGCGTCTTGTGGGCTGTCGTTTGACGATCGCAGTACAATATAGGTTTGCGGGTCCAAGTTCATCATGGGCCGTTTCTCGCTTGTCCTCAATGCCGAAAGGTCGTTCGTGGCGTCCACCTCAACGAATAACGCGCTTCCGCGCGAGTTCGAGCACCCGTCAATGAAAGAACTCCTCGAGACCGGAACGGCTCACGGCCGTGTTGGCGCTCAGGAGTTTCGTCACGCTTGTGAGCAGGCTGACATTAGTGAGCCAAAGCGCCTCAAGGCGGTGTTTCGTGCACTTGTGATGGCTGGGGTTGATGTGGAAATGCCCGCTGAACCGACAAAGGTCGCTGCAGCCGCTCGTACTCGTGCTACAAGCGCAACGGCACGGGCTCCGCAAAGCAACACTGCACGAACAGCGTCGTCATCACGCACTAGCACGATACAACCAACGTCTGGAGATGACGTGTCTTCCACGATGACCACCCCCGAAGAAGCCGAGTCACAGGGTGAACTCGGTGGAAAAAAGCCGGCCACAACGGCGAAGCGGCGAACCAAAAAATCTGCTGCTGCCACCAAAGAAACAGCGTCATCCTCATCGTCTGCGGCAGAACCAGAAGAGCTCGACGCAGCGGAGGGCAGCGACGAGGCGGCAGCAGGCCGAGCGAACGGCACACGTAAGAGCGGCGCGAAGAGCGATGAGGAAGAAGAAGGCGCAGGCTTTATTTACTCTGACGCCGATGACGATGACGCTCCCGCGCAGCAGGTTGTCACCGCTGGTGCAACTGCGGATCCCGTCAAGGATTATCTCAAGCAAATCGGTAAAGTTGCGCTCCTGAATGCTGAGCAAGAAGTCGAGCTCGCTAAGCGTATTGAGGCAGGGCTCTACGCTGAAGAGCGTCTTGCTGCAGGTGTTGCTGAGGGAGACCGTAAACTCGAACGCGAGTACCGGTGGATCATCCAGGATGGCAAGCGAGCGAAGAATCACCTCCTTGAAGCGAACCTCCGTTTGGTTGTTTCTCTCGCGAAGCGGTACACCGGGCGAGGAATGCTTTTCCTAGACCTTATTCAAGAGGGAAACCTCGGTCTGATTCGTGCAGTCGAGAAGTTCGACTACACCAAGGGGTACAAGTTCTCGACCTACGCGACGTGGTGGATCAGGCAGGCAATTACCCGAGCAATGGCTGACCAGGCCCGCACGATCCGTATCCCCGTGCACATGGTTGAAGTCATCAACAAGCTTGCGCGCGTGCAACGTCAAATGTTGCAGGACCTCGGGCGTGAACCGACACCTGAGGAACTAGCAAAAGAATTGGATATGACCCCTGAAAAGGTGGTCGAAGTGCAAAAGTATGGGCGTGAACCTATTTCGTTGCACACGCCGTTGGGTGAAGACGGTGACAGTGAGTTCGGTGACCTCATTGAGGACTCTGAAGCAGTAGTTCCTGCTGATGCGGTGTCATTCACGCTGTTGCAGGAGCAACTTCACCAGGTATTGGACACATTGTCGGAACGCGAAGCTGGCGTAGTGTCGATGCGTTTTGGGCTCACCGATGGTCAGCCCAAAACCTTGGACGAGATTGGCAAGGTCTATGGCGTGACCCGCGAGCGTATCCGGCAAATCGAGTCAAAGACAATGTCCAAGCTCCGTCACCCAAGTCGCTCTCAGGTACTGCGGGATTACCTGGACTAGGCAGTTGCCCAAGTAGCCGACCTAAAACACGTCGAAGGGCGTGACCTCACTGGAGGTCACGCCCTTCGACGCGTATGAACTCACTCAAATGATGCACATCGACGACGTGCAGACCGCGAGTGGGGCAGGCTACACCGCCGCTGTTGCCGCGGAGCCGTGCTCGGCGTAGAGCCTGTCAGTTTCGTCGTGGATTTCGCGGGCCACATCTTCAAGTTGGGGGAGGTGGTTGCGTGCATGGTGGGCGCAGAAAAGCAACTCACCAGCAGAGAGAACGACACGCACGTACGCTTGTGCGCCGCAGCGGTCGCACCGGTCGGCTGCAGTTAGCGTGTCCTTGCGGGGGGTCGTTGTTGTTTCGCTCATGTCATCATCCAACCATTGACGGCGCTGATTATCTTCCCCTTTCTCCTGAGGTTCGCCACCGGCGTACATGACACCCTGTGATTTCCCTTTCATTGCGCTCGTGTCAGAGAGCAACAATCGCTGTGCCCATGCGGGTCACGAGGGGCGGTGGTGGACAACGCGCCAGTGTGAATGTGGGCCTGTCAGTCAACACCGCTAAGATGTCCACTTGTGAGTTCCCAAATCCCAACGTCTGACTACACCGCACGCCACCTCTCAGTCCTTGAAGGGCTCGAAGCGGTTCGGAAACGACCCGGCATGTACATCGGTTCTACCGACTCGCGCGGAATCATGCACTGTTTATGGGAGATCATTGACAACTCCGTTGATGAAGCTCTGGGGGGCCACTGCACCGACATTACGGTGACACTACACGCTGATACCTCGGTGACAGTGGAGGATAACGGTCGCGGTATTCCGGTCGATATTGAACCCAAAACGGGCCTGAGCGGAGTCGAGGTGGTGTATACCAAACTCCATGCAGGCGGGAAATTTGGTGGCGGATCCTACACAGCCTCCGGTGGGTTACATGGGGTGGGTGCGTCAGTGGTGAACGCATTGTCTGCGCGTCTCGATGTGGAGGTTACTCGCGCATCGAAGGTCCATGTGATGACTTTTCGACGGGGAGAACCAGGCATCTTTCATGATACTGACGTGGATCGCCCATCCCCGGAGTCACGCTTTGATGCGTTTGTGAACAGGTCAGAGCTCCGTGTGGCCCGTAAAGCAAAGCGCGGTCTTACTGGAACCAAGGTTCGCTACTGGGCTGACCGACAGATCTTCCCAACCTCTGCCGTGTTCAACTACGACGAACTTGTTGCACGGGCTCGACAAACATCCTTCCTTGTTCCGGGGTTAACCATCACTATTCGTGATGAGCGTGCAGTGCCGGGAACTCCAGGGGAACACGGTCCTTATGAAGAGTCATTTGTCCATGATGGTGGCGCAGTGGACTTTGTTGAGTTCCTTGCCCCTGATGTTCCGTTAACAGGAACCTGGCGTTTTCAAGGAACAGGAAGCTTCAAAGAAACCGTTCCCGTACTTGACAACAACGGACACCTCGTTTCGCAAGAAGTAGAACGGGACTGTGTCGTGGACATCGCACTGCGGTGGGGAAACGGGTACGACACCACCGTTCGCAGTTTTGTCAACATCATCGCGACCCCCAAAGGTGGTACCCACCTTGTGGGGTTCGAGCAGGGCCTGGTCAAGTATTTGCGTAAAGCGGTGGAAACCAACGCGCGCAAACTGAAAGTCAGCACCAAAGACAACCAAGAGCGCATCGATAAAGAGGACATCCTTGCCGGCTTGACTGCAGTGTTGACTGTGCGACTAGCTGAGCCGCAGTTTGAAGGACAAACCAAGGAGGTTCTCGGGACAGCGCCGGTAAGAGCTATCGTGTCCAAGGTTGTTGAAGACAACTTGAAAGCGCTGTTTACCTCAACGAAGCGGGATGACAAAGCACACACGTCACTGCTCCTGGAAAAGATCGTTGCGGAGATGCGTGCGCGTGTGTCAGCGCGCAAACAAAAGGAGATTTCACGGCGAAAGAACGCCTTGGAGTCTTCCACTCTGCCAGCAAAACTGGCAGACTGCCGCACCCATGATGTGACAAGGTCAGAATTGTTTATTGTGGAAGGGGACTCCGCGTTAGGAACAGCGAAACTTGCGCGTTCATCAGAGTTTCAAGCTCTGCTCCCCATCCGTGGCAAGATCCTTAACGTTCAAAAAGCCTCGATTTCTGACATGCTCCGTAACGCAGAATGCGCATCAATTATTCAAGTGATCGGTGCGGGTTCTGGTCGCAGTTTTGACCTTGAGGCAGCCCGCTACGGAAAAGTCATCTTGATGACCGACGCAGATGTTGATGGTGCACACATTCGCACACTGCTCCTCACTCTCTTTTTCCGATACATGCGTCCCCTCATTGCTGAGGGGCGTGTCTTTGCCGCAGTCCCACCTTTGCACCGGATCGAAGTGGTGGGTTCAGGGCGCAGGAAGAACTCCTACATCTACACCTACTCGGAAGCTGAGTTGACGGCAACGCTGGCAAAATTGCGCAAGCAAGGGCGTGCATTCAAAGAAGACATCCAACGGTACAAAGGATTAGGAGAGATGGACGCGGATCAGCTCGCAGAAACGACCATGGACCCTGCACACCGGACACTGAGACGCGTTACCGTTGACCACGCTCACGCTGCTGAAGAAGCTTTTGAACTGCTCATGGGTCAGCATGTCGCCCCACGCAAAGAGTTCATCATTCAAGGAGCAAGCCAACTCGACCGAGCGCAAATTGACGCGTGAGTTCTGCAACGATTGCGCCGGTGATTGATCATGTCAACTACACGATGGGCGAAGCAGAGTACCGACGTTCAGACCACCTCGTCGCAACCCCCCAGGGAGATCATCACCATGACCTGCCTGGAGGCCAGGGTCCTCACTTAGCGCATGACGACACATTGACGTGGCTGCCGTTGCACATCAGCGATGCAACAGAGGTGCATCAACTGCTCAGCACCAGTGACCGGCACGACGGAGCGACACGAACAGCGTCTCTCATCGAGGTCGAGTCCTGGTTTGATGGATCCTGGGTCAATCCCATACGCGACACAATTGGCGGGTACCACGGCCGTGTTCTCGTGGCCTGCGCTTTCGTTGATCATCGCCCACACACCGATTCGATCGATCACATCAGCGTCAAAATCGCGGTGCACCCACGCTACCGCAGTCCAGTGCGAGAGTCCGCGATTGTGCGCTGGGCGACAGAGCAAGCCCAACAGTGTCTCGCCCAGCAACCGGGCCGCAATGGATCCAAGAAGGCGCGCATCGTGCATCAGGTCACCGGCCGATCAGCCACCCGATTGCACAGTTTGGAACAACACGGTTATCAGGTCAAGCGCCATGTGCGAACAATGCGTCGTGACCTTTCTCAGCCTGTCGCGGATGTCAAACTCCATGACAATCTCACGATTCACCGGTGGAATGCCGACCTTGATGATCTTATTCGCCAAACCCATAACGAGGTATTTCACGGTGTATGGGGAGCGACGCGCCACACCGAGGAAACGTGGGCTCGAGAACGGGCGCAGTTGTGGGCACCGTGGAGTTTTGCAGTCCTTGATCACAACGCCAGCTCCACAGAAAGCGAACCTCTGGTCGTGGGATTTGTTCTTTGTGGCCGACATGACGAGCAATGGGAACACACAGGGGTGTCGATGGGGCACATTGAAACTGTGGGAGTGCGCCCCCAATATCGGCGGCGTGGAGTCACCACCGCACTTCTTGTCCACACGTTAGCTGTTCTCGCGCGTCAAGGCGTTCAGTGCGCCAACATTGATGTGGACATCGATGAACACCGGATGTGGTCACTGTGCGCCCGACTAGGATTTGACGACATCGCAACCTCATTGGTGTACAGCAAAGAGATCAATATCTGATCTGTGATCGGATCGTTGTAGGGATCCCCTGAGACATGGCCATGTCCTGAGAACCCATCACGTAGGCTTACAACGGAAGACAAGTAAAGATAAAAGGAGCAGCACGTGCGATCCCAACGTAGGGGGCTCATCAGCGCTATCGCCCTGGTGGCGTTTGTCATGACGGGGTGCGCCGCACCACAACCGGCGCCACAACCCACGGTGGAGCCATCATCCATCCTTGACGAAGAAACACTGTCGGCTGCAGGTTGGCTTCAGCAGCAAATTTCTGACTCAGGAATTGTGCACAGTGAGTTCGAGGGAGCCTCATTTCCCGACTACGGCCTCACGTTGGATGTTGTCATGGCGCTGACCGCAGTTGCGGCCGTGCAAGACCTTCCGGTACCAGCTGACGTTGTCGAAGCAGGCGAAGCTTTAGCAACAGAAGAAAATGTTGTCGCCTACACAACCTATGACAAAGACCGTTATGCAGGGGCCACCGCAAAACTTGCGGCAGTGCTCGATCTGCTTGGCTACAATCCCTCTGATGTGGGGGGTGTCGATTTGATGGCCCGTTTGAGTGACTTACAGCTCAGTTCAGGACAGTTCGCTGACCATGCACAAGAGGATTACACCAACACGGTAACCCAATCGTGGGGTGTGATGGCAACCGCCCAATACGGTGGTGACGTCCAAGCAGCCACTGATTTCCTGGCTACTCAGCAATGCGAAGATGGCGGTTTTTCTGCGACTTTCGTTGATGCGGATGGGCAGTGTACGTCGGACCCAGATTCCACTGCATTTGCGGTGTCAGCGTTGGTTGTGGCGCAACAAGCAGTTGACGGGGCAACAGTTGACAACGCAGTCCTGCAATCAGCAGGAGACTACCTAGACTCCCAAGCAAACGAGGAAACTGTGGGGCGTTCTTGGAACGATGCGGTGACCGGTGAACCCAATGTGAATACCACAGCGGTCGTGACAACAGCACTCAAAGACGCAGGTCATGATACTTTCACCGCGTCGCAAGCCTACCTTTTGTCGTTGCTGCACAACGCACCTGGGGGAGTGTTCCAAGTGAACGGCAACGATGATGCTCGTGCAACGGCACAAGGGGTTCTTGCATTGTCCGGGCTGTCGTTCTCTGACATGTTTGTGACCTCAGAACCGGAAGCGTCTTAGCGTTATCACACGAAAGGTTGCCCGGATGCGACACTATGTGCTGCGGGTGCCTGGCTCACGACATAGGTTGAGGAGCGCACTTGGTCGCGTGAAAGCCCTCCTGCCCACGGTGGCCTGGGGGATAGTTGTTGCTCTTGTGCTACCGCCTGTGGCCCACAACAATCACGATCCAGAACTCGACATACTCCCGTCCTGCCCAGGCATCACACTTGGCGTGGATTACGGTGTGCTTGACCACAACGCGGAACTTGTGTGCGTCACCGGACTCACCCAGACCATCACAGGTCGTGAACTTGCTCGTCACGCTGGCATCACACTCGAGGGAACAGCACGGATCCCCGCGTTTGTGTGCCGAGTCCAAGGACGCCCAACGGCCACCGAACGCATCCCTGCTGCGGGACACCACATCACCGAGGCGTGTGTACACACCCCTCAAGCCACTGCGTACTGGACCTTGTGGGTCAAGGAAAACACCACCACAAGCTTTGAATATGCTCACTATGGCGTTGATACGATTCGTCTGACACACGGTGACGTCCTGGTCTTGTCCTACCACACCGGAGACACCCCACCGACGACACCAGACACCGCGCTCGCTGACCTGCAAGTACGCACAGTCTCCGTGAATGACCATCCCCCTGACAACACACCGGCAGAAACGATCACCACGACATCGGTGACCAACAACCGGGCAGTCATCATCACGTGTTGCATCATTGCCGCAGCAGTAGTCCTCGTCATTATTCGCCGACGCGCTCAAAGAACCACCCGACACACGCCCGGAACACCGCTGTGAACCTTGCCGGAATAGGTGCATCAAGTTGGTGCGTATGGATACTCGCGGCAGTGATCACGGGCCTACTTGGATCATGGCACAGTGGCGCAGCCATGGCGCTTGGACTGCTCCTTGGTGCGTTTGCGTTCGCAGTTGGCCGCTCTCAACGACGGATCGTGCTCGCCACCATCACAATGAGTTGCCTCATCATCGCATTTCGGCTCGCATTCACCCTCATCTTCCCAGGCTCCACCACGCAGACCGGATGGGGGTTGCCCCCAATCAGCCTCGGCTTTGTCACCCTGTTTGGGTACATCACCTCAACGACGCTGCTTCAAGCACTCCAAGGAGCAACGAGCCTCATCCTGCTCGTCGTCGCAAGCGGCACCCTCGCAGCACTCGTCCCCCCGGGCCAATGGGTCACCTTACTCCCACGGTCCCCCGGCACCGTCACCACACTCATCACAGTAAGTTCCGCACTCGCCCGCACACTGGCCCACCACATCCCCAACGCCCACCTCATCCACCGAATTCGCCCCCACGCCCCACGCAAACAACTTCTTGTCTCTCTCACAGACATCCTCCTCAGCGAGTCAGTCACACTCGCCGCTGCACTCTCCCGTGCCCGCCACCCACACACACGCCAACAGCAACGAAAAGCAACCCTCCTGGTCTTTCTCTTCCTCACCACCGCAACCATGACGATGACCAGCGTCCTCCTGCACTCACCCACCCTCACAACAGTCAGTGCCTTCCTCCTGACACTCACCACAATCAGCATGTGGCGCACCGCCCACAAAGGCACAACCGCACTGCGCCGACAGCACATCACCTGGCGTGACGCCACCATGTGGAGCGCAGCACTCATCATGGCAACTGGATCGCTCAGCCACCACACACCAGGGATAGGGGCCCTCAGCATGACACTTGTGCTCACCCCCTTAGTGATCGCCCGAAAGGACACCCATGCTTACCTGTCTTGACGTGCACACCAGGTATCCCTCCGGTTGGACCTCACCACCACTGACAACACAATTTCTCAGCGGAACCCTCACCCTGCTCGTGGGCGACATCGGCGTGGGAAAATCCACACTGCTGCGTACAATCGCCGGAATAGCAACAGACGTTGACCACGCCACCGTTCACGGACGCATCACAGTCAATGACACAGACCTCACTGCCACCACAGCAGCCCACCGAAGCGCTTTCCTCGGTTACGTGCCCTCCACACCCACATCAGCTTTCCTCGCCGCCACCGTCGAAGCCCACCTGGCCTACCCGCTCGAAAGCCGAGGAATACCGCGCCCCATCATCGCTCAACGCATCGCCGAAACACTCAGTGCAGTGGGCGCAACTACCCTGCGCTACCGCAACGTTGACACCCTTTCCGCAGGACAAGCCCAACGCATCGCCATCGCAGGAGCCCTCACCCTGCAACCCGCAGTTCTCCTCTGCGACGAACCCACCACACTCCTGGACCCCCACTCAGCGCACGACCTTGTCTCACTCCTGACCCGACTCGCCCACGAGTACGGGATCACAGTGATCGCCGCCGACCACCGCGTCAGCAACTACCTTGATGCAGACCACGCACTGCGCTTGACCAGCAACGGACACGTCACCGGCGACATCGGTGCCGTGCTGGCACGCACACCCGCAGAACCCGTCACCCACACCCTCACCACACGGTACACAGACACCGCCCACACCTCCGTTGGCGCCGCCCGACAGGCGCTCGCACCGCTGTTGAACCACCCACCAACCACCGCCCCCACACCACCAACCAGCCCTGACCAGCCCAGCCCGACCCTAACCCTCAACGGCCTCACGGTTCACTACATAGAACGTGACCAACGTGGCACCCTCCACCAACGAACCGCACTGCACCAGGTGAACGCCACCGTCAACGCAGGCGACGTCATCGCTGTACTCGGCTCCAACGGAGCAGGAAAAACAACACTCCTCGCCGCCCTCATCGACCCCACACTACGAACAGCAGGGCACCTCACCTGGCACCACTCAACCACCACCCCCGGCCCGCAACACCGCCGCCCATTGTGGCTACCACGCCGACGCACACAGCCTTCCACCCCACCATCACGATGCGCCTACCTACCAGCCCACGCATCGATCATCCTGCTTCACCAACGCACCGATGACGAATGCGCAGCAGCCGACGCCGAATGGAACCTCACCCCAGGGACCACCTGGTCGCTTGCCAGTACCCTCATCCCTACCTTGAATCCCACCACCCACCCACACGACCTTTCCCAAGGGCAACAACACCTGCTCGCGCTCGCAGTGATGACAGCCGGGCACCCAGACATCATCATCCTGGACGAACCCACCCGATCCCTGGATGCGCAGGCGACCGCTGAGGTGGAAAAGCTCATCACCCAGTGGTCACAACAAGGGATACCGGTGCTGATCGCTGGGCATGACGTTGACTCAATGGCTCGGATAGCGAACCGTGTGTGGTGGCTTGATGCGGGTGAACTTGTTGCTGACACCACCCCACGTGCCGCACTTGCTACCTCTCAGTTTTCCGCACCGCTTGTCACCCGGGTGTGCCACCCACACCCAGTCCTCACCCTTGAGGAAGCAATCACCCTGTTCGAGGACCGATGATCTCCCAACGGACGACGGTGCTGGATGTGCTCATTGTGGTGTTCCTTGCCGGCATTACAGTCGGGTCATTGCTGTGGCCCTTGATCGCGAGCACGACGAGTACCAGCCCCACTGTGCCGTGGGTTGTTCTCGTGTTTCTCCCACTCCTCACGTTGGCTGCTGCAACACTTCTTGCGAGAACACTTGTCCACCCTCGCCCCTTGGCGCTTATTGCGGTGACAGTTGTTGCGGGAACCGCAGCACGGTTCCTCTCGATGGGTACTTTCGGGGTGGAACTCATCTTCTTCATTCTCATCACGGCAGGGTGGGTGGCAGGAGTAAGAATGGGTTTTGTCCTTGGGGTTGTGACCATTGTGGTGTCGGCAGTCGTGACCGGGGGGCTGGGGCCATGGCTCCCGTTTCAAATGCTTGCCTGCGGGTGGGTCGCTGCCGGAGCTGGGGCAGTTGCTCATGTGACTGGTATTCGACGATGGGCACACCAGGCTCCCATTCAGGCCACGGGCATTTCGGGTACTCGGCATGGTTGGGCTGTTCCACGGGGTACACGACTCGCGCTTGTGGTCTACACCGTGATTGTGGCGTACTTATTCGGTGCGGCCATGAACATGTGGCTGTGGCCATGGACCATTGACCCCAGCTCACGGCTTGCACTGATTCCCGGAGAACCTGCCGCCACTAATCTCGTCCGCTTCTTCCGTTACACCCTGGCGACGTCAACCCTCACTTGGGACACAGTTCGTGCCATAGCAAACGCGATGCTGATGGCGAGCATAGGGCCGGCCATGGTGGCGACATTTTCCCGCCATTTCACACCGAGAAGTACTTTGCCTCTGGGTGATGGAACACGAACGCGTCCGTTGACTGCTCGGGGTGAAGCTGCAACTCGTCACTAAGTTCCACACCGTAGTCACGAGCCCGAAGCAGGCGCACAATTTTACGGCGGTCTTCCATGTCAGGACAGGCTGGGTATCCCAAGGAGAACCGTGCGCCGCGATACTCCAACGAGAACAAACCATCGGTGGTGTCAGGTTCCTCATCAGCGAACCCCAACTCTTCGCGGACACGAGAATGCCAGAACTCAGCAAGGGCTTCTGTCATTTGCACGGAGAGACCGTGCAGTTCCAGGTAGTCACGGTACTGGTTGTCGGCGTACATGCGGGCGGTGTGTTCGGAGACTTTGTCGCCAATGGTCACCAGCTGAACAGCAACAACATCAGGTGTGCCCGTCTCGAAGAACCGCTCACGTGATTGAACAAAGTCGGCAAGGCATAGGTGCCGGTCACGCCGTTGTCGTGGAAAGGTGAACCGCATGCGTTCCGTCAATGGTTCACCTTCGGAGCCACCGTCAGGTCCCTCGTGGTGGAGGAGGACGACATCGTTCCCCTCCGCGTACACCGGAAAATACCCGTAGAGAACGGTCGGATCGAAGATGTCTTGGGTGGCAATTCGATCAAGCCAGGCGCGCAGGCGGGGTCGTCCTTCGTGCTCGACGAGTTCCTCATAGCTGGGGCCATCACCAGAACGAGTTGGTTTGAGTCCCCATTGCCCCATGAAGGTTGCTCGTTCGTCGAGCATTGCGGCATAGTCAGCCAGGTGGATTCCTTTCACCACCCGGGTGCCCCAGAACGGCGGGGTAGGGATCGGGTTGTCCGCTGCGATGGTGGACCGTTCGGGAAGATCTTCTTCAGCTGTTTGAGTCACTGTGACAACGTTGTGACGTCTTTTCTTGAGAGGCGGAAGGTCAACATCGTTCGAGTTTGCCCCTCGTGCAATGGCCACCAGAGAATCCATAAGTCGCAGGGCTTCAAACGCGTCGCGTGCATAACGAACTACGCCGTCATACACCTCGTCAAGGTCATCTTCCACATAAACGCGGGTGAGCGCGGCTCCCCCGAGAAGAACGGGATACTTTCGCGCCAACCCGCGGGAGTTGAGCTCCTCAAGGTTTTCTTTCATGACCACGGTAGATTTCACCAAAAGTCCAGACATTCCGATGACATCAGCGTTGTGCTCTTCTGCTGCCTCAATCATGGCGTTGATGGACTGTTTGATCCCAATGTTGATGACGTTGTAGCCGTTGTTGGTCAAAATGATGTCAACAAGATTCTTCCCAATGTCGTGGACATCGCCGCGCACCGTGGCGAGCACCATGGTTCCTTTACCCGCGGATTCCGTGCGTTCCATGTGTGGTTCGAGCCAGGCTACGGCGGCTTTCATGGTTTCAGCGGACTGCAACACAAACGGGAGTTGCATCTCCCCGCGCCCAAAGAGGTCGCCGACCACTTTCATTCCTGCGAGTAGATGATCGTTGATGATGTCGAGTGCGGAGATCCCCTGTGACAACGCTTGGTCGAGGTCGCCGGTGAGACCTTTGTTATCGCCATCGATGATCCGACGTTCGAGACGTTCTGTCAGTGGGAGTGCCGCGAGTTCTTCGGCTCGGCTCTGGTTGAGGCTGGCGGCGTCGACACCAGAAAACACGTTGAGGAAATGGGCGAGCGGGTCATGGATCATCACACCCTCGTCGTCGTATCGACGGCGGTCCCAGATGAGGTCGAGGGCTGCCTCCCGCTGTTCGTCGGGGATGTTCTTGAGTGGCATGATTTTTGCGGCATGCACAATCGCTGAATCAAGTCCTGCTGCGACTGCTTCGTGGAGGAACACCGAGTTGAGAACGTGGCGGGCGGCTGGGCTAAGCCCAAAGGACACGTTCGAGACACCGAGTGTGGTGTGAATTCCAGGAAATGCGGTGGTGATGTCTTTGATCGCGTGGATTGTTTCGATGGCGTCGCGGCGGGTTTCCTCCTGACCGGTCGCAATGGGAAATGTGAGGGTGTCCACGATGATGTCGGTCACGGACATGCCCCACCGTGTCGTAAGGTCGGTAATAAGCCGGGTAGCGATGGCGACTTTGGCGTCCCGTGTGCGCGCTTGGCCTTCTTCGTCGATCGTCAGGGCGACAACTGCGGCGCCGTGTTCTTTGACAAGCGGCATGATGCGGGCGTAGCGGGAAGTGGGACCATCGCCGTCTTCAAAGTTCACTGAATTGACCACTGGTCGCCCGCCGATGAGTTCGAGGGCAGCTTTGATGACGTCAGGTTCGGTGGAGTCGATGACCAGGGGGAGCGTTGACGCGGAGGCAAGCCGTGAGACGACGTTGGTGACGTCGGCAACTCCGTCACGGCCGACGTAATCAACGCAGACGTCGAGAACATGGGCGCCGTCGCGGGTTTGCGAGCGGGCGATGGTCACGCATTCGTCCCAATTTTCGGCGAGCATGGCCTCACGAAAAGCTTTGGAACCATTGGCGTTGGTGCGTTCCCCGATCGCCAGGAACGAGGAATCTTGGTGGAAGTCGGTGTGACTGTACAGCGAGGCCACCCCGTTTTCTACGGTGACCGTCCGCTTCGCCGGGGAAGTGTCGCGTACTGCTGCAACAACTGCGCCGAGGTGTTCGGGTGTGGTTCCACAGCATCCTCCCACGAGCCCGAGCCCAAACTCGGTGACAAATTGACGATGCGCTGCCGCGAGTTCTGTGGGTGTCAGTGGGTATTCGGCCCCGTTTTTCCCGAGGACGGGCAGTCCTGCGTTGGGCATGCAGGTGACCGGGATGGGGGCGTGTTTGGACAGGTGGCGGAGGTGTTCGGACATTTCTGCTGGTCCAGTGGCACAGTTCAGCCCGATGCTGTCGATGTTGAGGGCGCTGAGTGCGGTGAGTGCAGCACCGATTTCGGAGCCCATGAGCATGGTGCCGGTGGTTTCCACGGTGACTGACACCATGATGAGGATCCGTTTGCCTCGTTCTTCCATGGCGGCGTGGCAGGCGTTGATTGCTGCTTTGGCTTGGAGTATGTCTTGGGCTGTTTCGATGAGAAACGCGTCGGCACCACCGTCCAGGAGCCCAAGCGCCTGCTGGGTGAAGGTTGTTTTGAGGTGGGCGTAGGTGGTGTGGCCCAGGCTTGGGAGTTTTGTGCCTGGGCCCATGGAGCCGAGGACCCAGGTGTCTCGCTGTTGTTCGGTTGCTGCTCGGTCGGCGGAGCGTCGTGCAATCGATGCGCCAGCGTAAGCGAGTTCGTAGATCCGGTCGTCGATCTCGTAGTCGGAGAGGTTGGACCAGTTGGCACCGAATGTGTTGGATTCAACGCAGTCGACTCCCACCGCAAAGTAGGCGTCGTGGATGGACTCGATCACGTCAGGGACGGTGACGTTGAGTATTTCGTTGCAGCCTTCTAAGCCGTGAAAGTCCTCAAGGGTGAGTGATGCTGCTTGAAGCATTGTTCCCATTGCGCCGTCAGCGACGACAACGCGATGGGTCAGGGCCTGCCGAAGACGTGAAGCGCGTGGAGTGTCCATGCGATCAGTCTAAGGCAGGCCCACTGGTTGAGATGGTGCGTATCAGAGGTTGGGAACCGCCGAAGCGATGGCGGCGATGGGCGTGGTGAGAGGTTGTCCAGACCCATCACGCCGGTCATCGAGGTCAGGTAATGCCACAGGGCGCCCCTGGTCATCGCTGGCCTTCGCTGGGCGAGGGGCCACGGCACCATGAATGAGGACGTCTTCCCCTTTGAGGAAACGGTGGGCACGAACGCCTCCGGTTGCCCGCCCCTTGCGGGGGAAGAGGTCAAAGGGTGACACCTTGATGCTGCCTCCCACGCTATTGTCAAGCGCATCACGAGCCCCGGCAATTGTCACGACTGCGGCCTCAGTATCAGGTGATATCACACTGAAGCTCAGAGCGCGCGTTCCGGGAGCAAGTTTCATCCCAGACATACCTCCAGCAGCGCGACCTTGGGGTCGAACCGAGGATGCGGTAAACCGGAGAAGTCGCGCATCGCTGCTCAGGAACACCAGGTCAGCGTCATCGGTGCAGTGAGCGGCACCCACGATCTCGTCGCCCTCCTTGAGGGTGATGGCGTCAAAGACATCCGCTCGGGGAGGTTCATTCATGGCGACACGCTTAACCACACCAGCAGCAGTTCCCATCGCCAACGGTGGGGCTTGCTCAGCAAACGACACCAGGGCGATGACTCGTTCTGTCCCCTCGAGTTCCACCAAGTCCGTCACAGGAATCCCCGCAGCAACGGACACTGACCGATCCACACTGGGAATAGCGGGTAATTCCACAACCTGAATTTTGATCACGCGCCCCCGGGAGGTTAACGCGCCAATTGTGCCGCGGACTGAGGTGGAAGTTACCGAGGTCAGTGCGTCATGCGCAGAACGCTGATCATCAGCAACAAGTGGGGAATCATCAGTTGTGCGAGCTAGAAGACCGGTGGAACTGAGAACCACCGTGCACGGAGCGTCGGCGATTTGAAGTGACGCAGGATCAACCGGGGCTCCACGGCGTGGCGCTGGCTGCGCCGACGACGTGGACACTGAACCGTCCGAGGTGACAAGGACTGTGCGGCGAGGTGTGCCATGAGCGCGGGCCACATCGGCCATTTCTTGCGAAACAAGCCGGTGAAGGACCCGTTCGTCACCAAGAATTTCGGTGAGTTCAGCAATCTGCGCGGCGAGATCGTCTCGTTCCTTTTCTAACTCAAGGCGGGAGAACTTAGTGAGACGTCGAAGCCGTAATTCAAGGATGTAGTCGGCTTGGACCTCAGAGAGGTCAAAGACGTCCATCAACCGTGTGCGTGCTGTTGCGGAGTCATCGGAGGTGCGAATGACATCAATGACTTCGTCAATGTCGAGGATTGCGCGCAACAGACCCTCAACAAGGTGTTGGCGTTCCGTGCGTCGCTTGAGCCGGTACTCACTTCTGCGGCGAATCACCGAAATTCTGTGGTTCACCCACACCTGGATCATGTCGCGCAAACCAAGAGTGCGGGGTTGACCATCGACAAGGGCAACGTTGTTGATCCCAAAAGATTCTTCCAGTGGTGTATACCGGTAGAGAGCTTCGAGGACTGCGTCTGGGTCGAACCCGGTCTTCACTTCGATGACGAGTTTTAACCCGTGTTCACGGTCTGTCAGGTCAGTGACATTGGAGATCCCTGCCAGTTTTTTGTTGGTGACGCCTTCCTTAATTTTCTCGATGACTTTTTCCGGGCCGACAAGGTAGGGCAACTCGGTGATGACGATTCCGCGTCGGCGGGAGGTGACGTTGGTGATCTGCGCGGTTGCGCGGGTTCGGAAGCTTCCCCGACCGGTTTCGTAGGCTTCACGGATTCCGTCTAACCCAACGATGCGCCCCCCAGTGGGGAGGTCTGGGCCTGGAACGTGACGCATGAGGTCATCAAGGGTGGCATCAGGGTGTGCAAGCAAGTGTCGTGCTGCGCTAATGACTTCCACGAGGTTGTGAGGAGCGAGATTGGTGGCCATTCCCACAGCAATTCCTGATGCGCCATTAACAAGGAGCGCGGGGATCGCGGCGGGAAGAACATCTGGTTGAGTAAGCCGGTTGTCGTAGTTGGGGATGAAGTCAACCACATCTTCATCGAGGTCTGCTGTCATGGCGAGCGCGGATGCGGCCAGGCGTGCCTCAGTGTATCGGGCAGCTGCAGGACCGTCGTCGAGGGAACCAAAGTTGCCGTGACCATCGACAAGAGGTACGCGTAACGAGAACGACTGTGCCAAGCGCACGAGCGCATCGTAGATTGCTGAGTCGCCGTGGGGGTGAAGTTTACCCATGACTTCACCAACGACACGGGAGCATTTGACGTGGCCCCGGTCGGGACGTAAGCCCATGTCCGCCATCATGTACAAGATGCGGCGTTGTACGGGTTTCATCCCGTCGCGTGCGTCAGGAAGTGCGCGTGAATAAATCACGGAGTAGGCGTACTCGAGGAATGACGTTTCCATTTCCGCGGTGACATCAACGTCGATGATGCGCTCAGCGATGGGGGCTGGCGTGGTCGTGGCTGGCTTATGCGCCATGAGGGAACAGGCTCCTTGACGGGCTCAGAACTGGGTGAGACAACGACACCAAGCATACGGTGTGTCACCCACACCAACTAAGGACACGAATGCTTGGGACCTCATACCGTGGTGAAAAACGCCGTACTCTGATGGTGTGACTGACGCTGACCACTCCGCGACTCTCCCATACCCGCAGCATTGGGAGGCTGATGTTGTTCTGCGTGATGGCACAACTGCTCATGTTCGTCCGATCACTCCTGCGGATCGTGATGCGTTGCAACGTTTCCACACTGGGCAATCACAGCAATCCACCTACATGCGGTTTTTTGCTCACTTAGAGCGGTTGTCGGACCGGGATCTTGCCCGGTTTACGCACGTTGACTACGTGGATCGTTGCGCCATCGTTGCCACGACAACGAGCGCACGTGAGCCAGGGGTGGAACGCATCATTGGGGTGGCCCGGTTTGATCGGGTCGACGCTGATGAAGCGGAGGTGGCGTTCAATGTGTCGGATCACATCCAAGGTAAAGGGTTGGGCTCTGTGCTGCTAGAACACATCGCGGATGCTGCTCGGGAGGTAGGGATCCGACGGTTTACCGCTGAGGTGCTTCCGCATAACGCCCGGATGCTAGCGGTGTTTACGGAGGCTGGGTATGACCAAACCCAGTATGTGGATGATGGCATTGTGACAGTGTCTGTGGATCTTGATCCCACTGTGCGTTCAGAACATGTTATGGCTGAGCGTGAACATCGTGCTGAGTCGCGGTCGATGCAGCGGCTGTTTCGCCCGCGTCGTATGGTGTTGATTGCATCGTTGACTGATGAACCAACTCCTGAGGAAACACGGTTGGCAAGTGCGGCCTTGTCGTCGGGGATTGGTGTGGCGGGGCAGGTGCTTCACGTGGTGGGGCTGACCCCTGTGACGATTCGCGATGCGCAGCGTCGCCATGGGATGCGGGACACTTTTGTGCATCATGCCGATGTGCGGAGTTTTCTTGCTGATGACACGACATTCGATTTGGCTGTCATCACGGTTGCTGATCATGCGACGGCCCCGATTTTAGCTATTTTGGCTGATAAAGGGATTCACACTGCTGTGATGATGAGCTCAGGGTTCGCGGAAAAAGGCGCTCATGGGTTGAGGTTGCAACGCGACATGTTGAGAACTGCTCATGGCGCAGGTATTCGTATTGTCGGGCCAGCGAGTCATGGGTTGTTTTCTTCGACTTCTGATGCGCCGTTTAATGCGTCGCTCGCACCGTCACTACCACCGGCGGGGACAGTGGGGTTGTTCTGCCAGTCTGCCGCGATGGCGGTCACCTTGTTGGCTACTGTGGGGCGCAGACGGTTAGGGGTGGCGAACTTTTTGTCGGCGGGTAATCGTGCTGACATCTCGGGTAATGACCTGATGCAGTTTTGGCATGATGATACCGACACCCATGCGGTGGGAATGTACTTGGAGTCGATTGGTAACCCGCGCAAGTTCGCGCGGATTGCACGGAGGTTGTCGCGACGTAAACCAGTTGTGGTCGTCAGTGCTGGCCAATCTGGACATATTGTGCCCCGAGGGCATGCAGTACGTCAGACCAGTACTCCACGCAAGACGTTGGATCATATGTTCCAGCAGGCGGGGGTCATTAGGACCGCAAACACCCACGAACTTGTGGACACGCTGCAGTATTTTGCCACTCAACCACTGCCGGGTGGGCCGCGTGTAGCCATTGTTGCAACCTCAGAGTCCTTGGCTGCGATTACGGCTGAGGCGGCGCGGTCATCGGGGTTGGATGTCCGGCACATGGGTGTTATTCCTCCGCTTGCTCCTGCCCGTGATGTTCATGCAACGATCGAAGAGGCGTACGCGTGCAGCGACGTGGACACTGTGGTGATTGCGCATGTGCCGACAGTGACGGATGTAGGCGCGGACACGCTGGCCGCGATCGCAAAGAATGCGGCCCGTCACCGGATTCCCACCGTCGCGTGCATGTATGGGTTCCATGGTCTGACCCCCGAATTGACCAGCGATGGTGTCACTGTGCCGGCCTATTCCACCCCGGAGGATGCCATCAAGGTGCTCCGCCATGTGCATGGGTACACCACATGGCTTGCCACAGATCAGGGTGACCGTATTGAGCATCATGATATTGACCGACACCGGGTAAGCCAGCTACTCAGTGCGGCCCCCGATGGTCCTGCCAGTGCGGAGCTCACCGCGAATGTGCTTGCTGCCTACGGGATCACCGTATGGGAGGCGGTCACTGTTGCTACATCAGCTGAGGCAGTTGCGGCGGCACAAACGGTTGGGTGGCCTGTTGCGTTGAAAAGTACTGCCGATGCGCTGCGTCATCGCGCGGACCTTGGTGGGGTGCGTCTTGGTTTACACACTCCAGAGGAACTTGAGCGGGCTTTTCATGCGATGCGCACAGAACTCAGCCAGCAATTAGGACGGTCACCGTCAGATCCGTGTTTCACTTTTAGTGTCCAAAAGATGGCACCATCTGGGGTTGCGTGTGTCATGCGGACTCGTGAAGACGAGTTGTTTGGGCCGGTGATTTCTTTTGGTTTGTCCGGTGATGCAACAGATCTTCTTGACGATCTTAGTTATGGTATTGCGCCGTTGACCACGACGGACGCGATCACCATGGTGAGATCGTTGGGGGCGGCTCCACGACTATTTGGGTACAAGGGGCTGCCCACTGCTGACACAGACGCGATCACTGACCTGCTGGGGCGTTTGTCTCAATTGGCTGATCATCACCCACAGATTCGAGAGTTGGAATTGTACCCGGTTGTGGTGGCACACCAGGGTGCAGCAGTGCTCTCAGCGCGGTTGATCATTCAGCCCGCGCAACGGTACGACAAACAACGCCGCCAACTTCCTCAGTAACCCCAGAGACGCTCAGGAGCGACTACACTAAAACAGTGCACCACCCGACTTCTTCTCCACACGAATCTTTGAACCAGGACATCCAACGTTCGGGGTATTACCCGCAACTAGTTTTCTCTGTCCTCGATGTGGCGCTGGGCGGTGAAGAAGTACGCTCCCACCTTGTCCATGTGGAAACAACATTTGCGCACGCGGAAATCAAACGGCATGTCACGGTGCTTGTTCTCACCGATTCGCGCCTCATCCTGGCTCATGTTGATGACCACTTAGAAGAACACACCCCCGACGGTCCCGTCCATGCGCGGGCGGCGGCCACAACTGAGTCAGTTGCGTTGTCGGCGATCACCTCAGTAGTGCTCACACACTCGGTGAATGCGCCAGAAAAACACCAACCAGGCGATACCCCTTTGGAACTCACACTCGCCATTGGGTGGGGGGCGGTGTCTCGCATCGACATGGAACCGGTGGTGTGCCCCGACCCAAATTGTGAAGCCGACCACGGGTACAACGGGTCAATCACCAGCGATGACGTCATGATTCGAGTCTCAGCCCAGGCAGAAGGTGCCGAAGCAGTCCACAAAGCAACCGTGTTTGCCTCCGCGCTTTCTCGGGCAACGGCCACCCACACTCAGAGGACACCGTGACGACCACCCACCCAGCGCACACGATCCTGACCCCCCACGGACTGATCGCTCCAGACACAACCAGCCCGCACATCGCCCATATTGCACACAACGTGTGGGCAAGTCTGCACGACACTCAACCCCACCCCAACCCCTTCACCACCCATGCGATGGAATTGGGGTGGCCCACTGCTGAGCGGATCCTTCTCCTCGTCGTTGACGGCTTGGGGTGGCACAACGTCGCCGAGCACCACGCGGTAGCGCCCACTCTCACTCATCTGTTGAACACAAGCAAGCCAGCGATGACTGGTTTTCCCACTACCACCGCAACGTCCATGGCGACCATTGGCACAGGGGAATTAGCTGGTCAAACCGGTCTCACCGGGTATTCAGCGATCCATCCCCACACAGGTGACCTATCCCAGTTCATCTCGTGGAAGAACCTCCCTGACCCCCATCACCACCAGCAACGCGCACAACTCACCTCGCTCGCCCAGACCTACACCACGGTGACAAGTATTTCGCAGTCCACCTTCAAAGATTCAGGGCTCACGAACGCGTGCTTTTCCGGCGCCCACCATGTGTCAGCCGAGACGCTCACAGACACAGTCAACGCCACTGTGAACGCACTACGCGCCCCAGGTCTTGTCCACACCTACTGGGGCCAGATTGATGCAATAGGCCACGTGACAGGCCCCAACTCGGTGCCCTGGACAACCGCGCTTGCTGACTTTGATGTGGCCCTGGCTGATCTTCTTCAGCGTGTCCCACCCGACACGCTCGTTGTTCTCACAGCCGACCATGGCATGGTTCACATCGGCCCGCGCGACCGAATCGATGTGGCAGACCACTACGCGCTCATGCGATCAGTGCGAGGTGTTGCTGGCGAACCGCGTGCCCCACAGATTTACACCAACTCACCACGTAGCGCCGCAGACGTTGCAGCACGCTGGGCGGACACACTGGGCAGCCGTGCTGTTGTCCTTGACCGCCACCAAGCCCAAGAATCAGGGCTACTTGGTCAGGTCGATGACCGTGTCGCCCCCTGGTTCGGTGATGTCCTCGTCCTGACAACAGGCACAACAGCGGTTGTGGATTCCTCAACGATGGCAGCTCAAGCCATCGCGCTCAAAGGAATGCACGGGTCGCTCACACCCACCGAAGTGCACGTCCCGCTGCTTGCTGTGCGCCCAGCGGACCTGTAAAAGCCCCGCCAACTGGTATGGGCGGCCAACTGCACGTGCTGGTCACAACACAGGCTCAATCAGTTCGAGTACCAAAAACGATTTCATCCCAACTCGGCATAGGGGAGCGCTGACGCCCCTTGCTCCGGCGACCAGAACGACCCACAGTGCGTTCATCGACCGGATCACCAAACACATCAACATCCGTACCAGGCTCGGCGCTACCCACACGCGGTGGGGTGAACGCCCCCGTGTGTGGTGGTGCATCGTCCTGGTCACTCACACGGTGTGCCTGCGGTGTCACCGGGACACTGCCGGTACGAGCTGACACAGTAGACGGACGCCCAGGACGCCCAGGTATAGGAGACACCGCCTCCGGTGCAGAGCGTGTGCTGGCCGTGCTGGTGGACTGAACGGCTGGGTCCACTGGTTGCGCTGAAGGAGCTGACAACACGTACACGCGAGCATCATTGTCCACAATCGGGACAGGTGCACTACGAGGTCGATTCTCAGAGGCTGGAGCCCCCGACACCGACGGTGGGTCTTGCACCATATCCCCAACATGAGGGAACCCGCCGGTTCGCACCCCGCGCAACCGGTCCAACTCGTCAAGGAGCGCCTGGGTTGCTTCCTGAGAATCAGCAGGGCTCGTCTCACGGGGTTGCTGAAAAGCTTCCACATCAAAGACCTCAGCACCCACCGCAGACAGATGTCGGCCTGGAGTGGGTGCCACCACAGGCACGCTCCCGGTGAGCCGAGTTTCCGACAACCACCGTGCCTGCCCATCAATTGCCGTCAAAGACTTGCTTGACGGGCGGAACGTCCACTGTGCCTGCGAAATCGTGTCATCAAGATCAAATGTGACCGATACCAGCCAGCCATGAGTATCAGACCGGTAGGCATCCCACACCAAGTCGGACACATCAACACCACGTTGCGCTAACCGATCAACCACCACATCCTCAAGATGAGGGGAATCCCCATCCCCAGAAACAGGCGCCGAACGGGCAAGCCCGGCAATGTACTGCCGCTCAGCAAGCACGGGGCCCTCATAACGGCGCACATGCTCCACCGGGACCCCAAACGTATCCGCCAACTCACCAGCGGACATCCCTGAACGGATGCGCGCTTGAATATCGCGCGGGGACAACGGTGCCTTGTCCAACGCACGTAACTGCTCAATAGCAGGACGATCACGGCGAACCGCGGCACGAAGCATTTCGGTGATTTCCAATCGGAAGCGACCACCATCGGGCGCGCCAAGAACAAGGTGGTCACCATCGAGGCCTAACAGCCTCACCTGGACCTCCGGTTGCTCAGTCATCAACCCTCCCGCAATAGTTTTAACCCAGTGTTGCCCCACCGAGGCCAGAATACGAGTAATTCACGCGGTGTGCCGCAGGGGAGAGTGTGACATCACCCGAAACGTTTACCTTCTCTCCACCTTCATAAGGCACGATGAAGACATGTCAGACACCACTGCACCCGCCACCAACGACACCATCAACGCTACCGACTTAGCCGCCATCTGCCGGACCCTCGCCACCACAGCACGCCAGCACATCGTTGATCACCAACCGCCACGCGCCACCGTTCTTGACACCAAAACCACCCCCACCGACGTGGTGACGCAAATGGACCGTGACATCGAAGAACTCATCCGGGGTGCGCTTGCCACACAGCGCCCACACGACGGATTCCTCGGCGAGGAATCCACCGACACGGTCACCGGAACAAGTGGCCTCACCTGGGTAGTGGACCCTATCGATGGGACAGTGAACTACCTGTACGGGCTGCCATCACACTCTGTATCCATCGCTGTAGTCCAGGGCAAGCCCAACCCACAAGACTGGACGATCCTCGCTGGAGCTGTGATCCGAATCCCAGACGGTGAACTCTGGTGGGCGGCTCGCGGACACGGGGCCTTCAAAGGAGACCAACGGTTGGCCATCAACACACCGGACACACTGGGCGAGTGCCTCACCGCCACTGGTTTTGGGTACGACCCTCAGGTGCGCTTCACCCAAGCGCAATGGCTACCGCACGTCCTTCCGCACATCAGAGACCTACGCCGGATCGGATCAGCAGCACTGGATCTGTGTGCACTGGCCGAGGGAGCGCTGGACCTGTACTACGAACGTGGACTGAGCCCATGGGATGTGGCGGCCGGACAACTGATCGCCGAAGAAGCAGGAGCAGTCAGTCGTGGGTTACACACCGACTACCCAACCACCCGGATGACCATCGTGGGGCATGAGCCCCGAGTGGAACAGTTGCGCACTATCCTTCGCGGCGTCGTCGTTGACGATCTGCCCACCTCGAAGAGCCCGTCTTCGCACCCACTGTGACGTGATGTCCACCATAATTGCGCGCCACGTGTCTTACCACTTGCCCCCATGACACTTTGCGCTGCATAATTGCGCGGAGTCACTGGCTTCACTAGCCAGAGGCATCGAGGACACCACCGCATTGTGGGAACTTTGTGGACCATCGATGCGTTAAGACTCGGCATAGGGCTATCCCAGGACGGGATAACCATCAACCACGTGCAACGGAGTGTGACCACACTAATGGCAACCGATTACGATGCCCCACGCAAGACCGAAGAAGACATCAGCGAAGACTCTCTCGAAGAGCTCAAAGCGCGTCGGTCTGACAAGAGCTCAGGGGTCGTCGACGAGGATGAAATTGAGGCAGCTGAGGGATTTGAACTCCCAGGCGCTGATCTTTCCGGCGAAGAACTTGCAGTTCGAGTGATCCCACGTCAAGCTGACGAGTTCACCTGCACCTCGTGCTTCCTTGTTCACCACCGCAGCCAACTTGTTATTGACAAAAGCGGGCAGCAGATTTGCACTGAGTGTGCGTAACAGCCCGAACCTGTCTGTTGGTTGTTGTCCCCGTGAAGTGAGCACATCATGACTGATCACCGTCCCGAGGTGTTGATCCTACGACTTGACGCTGACCTCCCAGTGCCCAGTTATGCGCATCCTGGCGATGCGGGTGCTGACTTGGTGACGCGTGTCGATGTGACGCTACAGCCGGGGGAGCGTGTCACCGTGCCGACAGGTGTCGCACTGGCCTTACCTCACGGGCTAGCTGGCTTCGTGCACCCCCGGTCCGGGCTCGCTGCTCGACACGGCTTAACGGTGGTCAACGCGCCCGGAACGATCGACGCCGGTTACCGAGGTGAGATTCAGGTTGTTCTGTTGAACACAGACCCAACAACAGCAATCACGCTGGTCCGTGGCGACCGCATTGCGCAGTTGGTCATTCAACGTGTGGAGCAGGTGCGCTTCGTTGAAGCGACGACGTTGCCTGGATCAGCACGCGGGGCCGGTGGGTTTGGTTCATCGGGTGGATGGAATGACAAACAGGACAACGCTCCAGTGTGATCTCCCCATCGTCACGACCGACGGACCATGATTGAGTATTACGAAACGGTCACGAGACGCGCTATGGTGGATGCGGACAGTGCACCGCACCAGGACCACACTGACGTTGCCAATATGTGAAGGAGTGCCCCGTGGCGTTGTTTCGACGCAAAAGTGACATCGAGGAACCGGAGACGACAACACACAGCCCGGTGAGCCCCGATGAACACGAGGCACAAGTACCAGAACGCGGCCCCTACGACGCAGACATCCTCGGCGAACGTGGTAACCGGCTCGACTTGGGGGCCCTATGGCTTCCCGGTCGCGAAGGGTTAGAAGTGCGCATGGAGGTCGACAAAAAGACCCAACGTGTCACCGGAGTTGCCATCAAACACAACGACTCAATCCTGCAACTCCAAGCATTCGCTGCACCGAAACGATCAGGACTCTGGGACGAAATCCGCTCAGAAATTGGCGCCTCCATCACGCAACAAGGCGGCACCGTTGATGATGTCCCCGGTACCTTCGGCCGGGAACTTCTGGTCAAACTCCCAGTGAAACTCAAAGACGGGCAACAAGGAATCCAACCAGCACGTTTTGTGGGATTTGATGGTCCGCGCTGGTTCCTGCGTGGCGTGTTTTCCGGTCGAGCTGCCTTCGACCCCGCAGCCGCCGCTCCACTCGAGGACATTTTTGCCCACACCGCAGTGGTCCGAGGACAAGAACCACGCGCTCCACGTGACCTGCTTGAACTGACGCTACCGGGTCGACCAACCGCACGGGCAACCACGGGACAAGGCCAACCCGCGCTCAACCCACTTCGCCGCGGCCCGGAGATCACCGAGGTTCGTTAATTGGTTGGACAACGCCCAGCGTCGACACTCATTCGGCGTATCTTTCCCTCCGCTGATCAAGTCGCAGCAGACGAAGAACGCAAAGAAGCCGCACTCGACACCGACGTCATCCCCATTGCCGAGGCCCAACCACGCCAACGCGCCAACCTCAGTGGAGTGGTCCGTTCAGTTGTCCTCAGACCCCACGGGGGAACCGCGGCACTCGAAGTGGAGCTGTACGACGGAAGCGGTGCCATCGACTTGATCTGGCTGGGGCGACGCCGGATCAGTGGCATAGAACCAGGAGCACGCCTCAAAGCACACGGACTCGTTGTCACCACCAATGGCCGACAAGTGCTGTACAACCCCCGCTACGCGCTGAAGCCAAAACCAGGAGAATAACGTGACGAACACACCCTCAGCGCAACCACCAGCGCGCGGGATGCGTGCCATCGCCCAAGACAATTTCAACACCTGGGAAGCCGTTGGCGGAGTACGCGGCCTCATCGAAGCAACAGCCCCAGGTCTGGTGTACCTCATCGTGTTTGTGGTCACCCAGCAACTGACCCCCGCACTGATTGGTTCGTTGGGACTAGCTCTCGTCTTCGTGGGAATACGACTTGCGCAACGGACACCAGTGACCCTTGCCTTTTCTGGGGTCTTTGGGGTCGCGATCGGCGTGTTCGCCGCATGGCGCTCCGGTAGCGCCGGAGATTTCTACGTGTGGGGGCTTGTCGTCAACCTCAGCTACGCAGTGGCGCTCGCGGTGTCCCTGATCGTGCGCTGGCCTGGTGTGGGTGTCCTTGTCGAACTGTTCAAATCAGGCTTCTCTGATCAGGCTGCGCGCGCAAAAGCGGGCGAAGACGTCTCCTGGCGGCAGCTTTTTGACACCTCGTGGCGCAACGACAGCGACCTGATGAAACGCTACACCATTGCAACGTGGTTGTGGATCGCCATGTTCCTCGCGCGCCTGGGAGTCCAAGCCCCACTGTACTTCGCGGGCGACGACGCGGTTGGTGCTCTGGGAACTGCCCGCCTCGTCATGGGTGTTCCACTTTTTGCGCTTGTGCTATGGCTTACGTGGCGGCTGATTCACCGGACGCCAGCACCGAATGAAGTTGATCAACAGTCACGTCAGGACCTGTAACAAACAACAACTCGTCCCCGACCTCAAGGGTGTCGTCTTGGCTCGGCGCGATAGGAAGCCCACCGCGGACGATCGCTGCGAGAACTGTGTCAGCAGGCCACTGGATCTGTGCGATCGTGCGACCAATCAGTGCAAACCCAGGAGGTACGGTGAATTCGAGGATGTCAGCGCCTGACTGGTGGAACGTGAAGATCTTGACTAAGTCACCTACGGCAACAGCCTCTTCGACCATCGCAGTCATAATGCGTGGCGTTGACACAGCCACGTCAACGCCCCAGGAGTCGTCATACATCCACTCGTTGCGAGGGTTATTGACTCGGGCAACAACACGGGGAACACCGTATTCAGTTTTGGCAAGCAACGAAATGACAAGGTTCGCTTTGTCATCGCCCGTCGCAGCGACAACAACGTCGCAGTCGCCCACGTTCGCTTCATCCATGGTTTTCAGTTCGCACGCATCGGCAAGAATCCACTCCGCTTCAGGGACCTGCGCAACACGCATTGCTGAGGGGTGACGGTCAATAATTGTCACGTCGTGGTCGTTGGTTAACAGCTCTAAGGCGATAGAGCGACCCACAGATCCCGCTCCTGCGATCACCACCTTCACGATGCGTCCTCCTGGTGTGGTGGGTGAGTGAGAGTGCGTTCCACATCGGTGACTTCCGTGGCGTGGACAAGCATGTGAAGGACGTCCCCTTCTTGGAGGACGGTCAGAGGTTCGGCGAGTTGACCGGTGCCATAACGGGCTATGAACGCGGTTCGCGCACCTGTGAGTTCGTCGATTTTTCGCATGGTAGTGCCGTACCAGTCGGGGTGGACATCCATTTGGCACAAGCGCACATTTCCGGACGGATCACGATACTCATCTGTTGCCCCTAGTGGGAGCATGCGGCGGAGCACCTGGTCTGCAGTCCACCGGACGGTGGCGACCGTCGAAATCCCTAACCGTTGGTAAATCTCGGCACGCTGTGTGTCGTAAATGCGAGCGACAACGTGCTGAACCCCGAACTTTTCTCGTGCCACACGTGCGGTCAAAATGTTGGAGTTATCGCCGTCTGACACCGCTGCCAAGGCGTAGCATTCGTCCACACCGGCTTGGGTGAGAGTGTCGCGGTCAAAACCAATTCCGGTGACCTTCTTGCCCCCGAAATCGGGGGGAAGTCGACGGAAAGAGTCAGGGTTTTGGTCCACCACGGCAACGGAGTGTCCGCGGTGTTCGAGTGATTGGGCGAGTGTTGCTCCTACCCGTCCACATCCCATAATGATGAAGTGCACAGTTAAGGAAACTACACCATTGAGGGGGCAAGGGGTAACACGTAGCCCGCGATGGGCATAGCATTGGTCAACGTGTCGGAAATTATTGATGTCGCCAAGCGGTTGATGCTGGGGCGGCCCATGAACTCTGACCGTCTCGGGCACACACTGTTACCGAAACGGCTTGCGCTTCCTGTTTTTGCGTCTGACGCGTTGTCGTCGGTCGCCTATGCGCCGGATGAAATTGTGCTCACGATGGCATTGGCGGGTGTCACTGCGGTGACGATCTCCCCATGGGTTGGGTTAGCAGTCATCATCGTGTTGCTGGTGGTTGTTGCGTCCTACCGCCAAAATGTCCGCGCCTACCCTTCGGGGGGTGGGGATTATGAGGTGGTGAGCACAAACCTTGGCCAAGGGGCGGGTGTGTCTGTCGCGAGCGCGCTTCTTGTTGACTACGTCCTGACTGTGGCGGTGTCTATTTCTGCTGGTGCTCAGTATGCGTCCTCAGCGATTCCGTGGTTTCGTGGTCATGAAACGTGGGTAGCGATCGCTGTTGTGTTGTTCTTGATGGTGATGAACCTGCGGGGCGTGAAAGAGTCTGGTCGGTTCTTCGCTGTTCCCGTGTATTTGTTCATGATCGCTGTTGGGTTGATCGCCGTGTTTGGTGCATTCCAGGCGTTCACTGGTTCCTTGGGCCAGGCCCCGAGTGCCGATTTCCTTGTGGTCCCGGACGCGGCGTTTGACCAAGGTCTGGTGGGGTTAGGTGGTGCCATCTTGGTGGCACGGGCGTTTGCTTCGGGGTGTGCGGCGCTGACCGGTGTGGAAGCAATTTCTAACGGTGTCCCTTCTTTTCAGCGACCGAAGTCGCGAAACGCTGCGACGACATTGTTGTTGTTGGGGGTCATCTCAGCGGCCATGCTTGCCACGATTGTCACTCTTGCTGTGGCGACGAACGTGCGTTACGTGGAAGAACCTGCGCGTCAGCTCACGCAAGCTGATGGTTCCGCGGTTCCCGCATCGTATGAACAGCACCCGGTGTTGTCGCAACTCGCTGAGGTGGTGTTCGCGCAGGCACCGTGGATGTTCATTGGAATTTCTGCTATTACCGGGCTCATCTTGGTGTTGGCAGCAAACACGGCCTTCAACGGGTTTCCCGTCTTAGGGTCGATACTGGCCCGGGATGGTTACTTACCGCGCCAGATGCACACCCGTGGCGACCGGCTTGCGTTTTCTAACGGCATCATGACTCTGGCTGTGGGGGCGATCATTCTCATTGTGGCGTTTGATGCTCAAGTCACAAGCCTGATTCAGCTGTATATCGTGGGTGTTTTTATTTCCTTCACCTTGTCCCAGTTGGCTATGGTCAAGCATTGGAACTCTCGGCTGCGGGTGGCCGCTGACCCGCAGGCGCGGCGTTCGATGCGCCGCTCACGTGTTGTGAACGCAGTCGGGTTTGTGATGACTGGCACGGTACTGATCGTTGTGTTGGTCACGAAGTTCCTTCATGGCGCGTGGATCACTTTGTTGGTGATGGCGGTGGTGTTCGCGGTGATGCGTGGCATCCGTCGGCACTACGATTCGGTTTCTGATGAGTTGGAGTTGGGCGAGGATATCGCTTCGGCACGTGCTTTGCCGTCGCGGGTTCATGCCATTGTGTTGGTGTCTAAGATCCACAAACCCACGATGCGGGCCCTGTCGTATGCGCGTGCAACACGCCCCAATACGTTGGAAGCAGTCACAGTTGGTGTTGATGGTGATGATGGTGAGGAGCTGCTCGCACAGTGGGAGGCGTTAGACGTTCCGGTGCCGTTGCGGGTGTTGTCGTCGCCGTACCGTGAAATCACTCGCCCAGTGTTGTCCTATGTGCGATCAATCCGCCGTCAATCGCCACGAGATTTGGTGGTGGTGTATGTGCCTGAGTACGTGGTGGGACATTGGTGGGAACAGTTTTTGCACAACCAAAGTGCGATGAGGCTGAAGTCACGGTTGCTGTTTACCCCTGGGGTGGTGATCTCTGCGGTACCGTGGCAGCTGTCATCGTCTCGGACGGTGGGAATTGAACACACACACTTTGCTCAGTCGGGTCAGCCGCGGGCTATGGATGAATGAGAGCGTCATGTCTGGCACCAAGGACGTTATTGGCCGTGTCGTTGAGGTAGTCATGGAGCGTCCCGCTCATGGTGGTGAGTGTGTTGGGCGCGTTGATGGCCGCGTCGTTTTTGTGGGCGGTGTTATTCCCGGTGAGCGCGTGCGTGTTCGAGTGACACAGGGCACCGAGACCTCCAGTTTTTGGCGTGGTGAGCTTGTGGAGGTTCTTGAACCCAGCGAACATCGGGTGCATGTGTCGTGGGCGCAGGCGCGCCGTGATGGTGTTGGTGGGGCGGATCTGGCTCATGTTGAGTTGGCGTACCAGCGTGAGTGGAAACGTCAGGTCGTTGCTGATCAGATGGCACGCCTGGGAGGGGTCCAGTTTGATGGGGATGTTGAGGCTGCTCCCTGGGAAATTCATCCGGATAATGACCAGCCTGGTTGGGGGTGGCGTACCCGATTTGAGGTGGTTGCGAACGACAAGGGACGTGCGGGGATGTTTCGGCCGCGCTCGCATGATGTTGTTCCGTTAACGCATATGCCGTTGGCGACAGCTCAAGCGCAGGAGCTTGCTCAGGTGCAAGGGGTGTGGTCTCGTCAGTGGGAACCACACATGCGGTTAGAGGTCGTTGCCCCCACTGACGGCCCTGGTGTGGTGTTGGGAAATGGAGAACCGTTGCGTAAGGGGCACGTGGATGTGCGTCCGAATGCGCGGCGTTTTGTCACAGAGATTGTTCACGCGTATGGGCGGCCTTACCGCTACCGGGTTGCTGCGAATGGTTTTTGGCAGGTGCACCGTGACGCCCCCGAGGTGCTGGTCACAGCGGTTCTTGACGCGCTGGGGGATGGCTTTGAGGGTGGTCGCATCCTTGATGCGTACTGCGGGTCGGGTTTGTTTACTGTTCCTCTTGCGGCAATGGCGGGGGAGGACGGTGAGGTTGTGGCAATTGAGGGCGATGCTCGTGCGGTGAAGGATGCTCGGCGTAATGTGATGAATAATCTTGACCCGGACATCGCGCAGAAAGTTCGGTTCCATCAGGGCAGTGTGGGTGATGTGCTCGCACACCTTCAGGATGTGCCCTCAGTGGATGCTGTTGTCCTTGATCCGCCTCGGGTGGGTGCTGGGGCGCACGTGATTGATGCGTTGGTTGCGCTGTCTCCTCAAACAATGGTGTATGTGGCGTGTGACCCGGCTGCGTTGGCTCGTGATACGGCGCTTGTGGGGGAGCGCGGATACCAGTTGACCTCTATGCGGGCTTTTGATTTGTTCCCCATGACGCATCACGTGGAATGTGTGGCTGTCTTTCACCGGCGCTCATGAGATCGCCTGCCGATGTGCGCCCCAGGTTTTTCTGTCAGTGTCTGTGTGGACCATGGTGGCTGTGTGGGGACCAGAAAAAACTGCACAGACGCTTTCACAGTGGTCCACATACGCGTGAGTAGATGCGCGCGCCCGTTTCGGGGCTTGATGGGCGAGCGAGTTCCGGGATAACTGGAGACAATCGAATTACGCAACACCCCCATGATTTATCTTGACGTCAAGATAAATCATGTATGATGGTACAGAACGAACACAAGACACCGCGCGCCTGCGCGTGACCAGACCCCATGTGGTGTCGCTCCCCCCGATGGTTGCCCCACTGCGGCATGTACGCCGTCAAAGCCGGTGGCCGGAACTCGCCAACGATGAAGGAGTGTCCGTGAGTAACGTCGACACGTTCAAGTCCAAAGGGACCCTTGATGTTCAGGGAACCGCTTACGAAATTTTCCGACTCAACGCAGTGCCCGGACTCGAGCGGCTGCCGTACAGCCTCAAAGTCCTCGCCGAGAACCTTCTGCGTACTGAAGACGGCGCGAACATTACCGCCGAACACATCCACGCGTTAGCGAACTGGGACCCCACCGCTCAACCCAACACCGAAATCCAGTTCACCCCAGCACGTGTCATCATGCAGGACTTCACCGGTGTGCCTTGTGTGGTGGACCTCGCCACAATGCGTGAAGCTGTGGTTGAACTTGGTGGTGACCCATCACGAATTAACCCACTTGCACCCGCAGAACTCGTCATCGACCACTCCGTGCAAATTGACGTCGCAGGACGTCGCGACGCCTTTGAACGCAACGTTGAGTTGGAGTACGAACGAAACCGGGAACGCTACCAGTTCTTGCGCTGGGGACAAACGGCATTCGAAGAGTTCAAAGTTGTTCCACCCGGCACCGGAATCGTTCACCAGGTCAACATTGAGTACCTTGCCCGTACAGTGATGACCCGCGAGGTAGGCGGTGTACTTCGTGCTTACCCCGACACCTGTGTGGGTACCGACTCCCACACCACGATGGTCAACGGCCTTGGTGTTCTTGGGTGGGGAGTAGGCGGCATCGAAGCCGAAGCTGCCATGCTTGGACAGTCAGTGTCCATGCTCATCCCGCGCGTGGTCGGATTCAAACTGACCGGCTCCATCCCCGCTGGGGTCACCGCAACTGACGTTGTCCTCACCATCACCCAAATGCTGCGCCACCACGGTGTTGTGGGCAAGTTCGTCGAATTCTACGGTGCGGGAGTCTCCCAGGTTCCCCTCGCGAACCGTGCCACCATCGGAAACATGAGCCCCGAGTTCGGGTCCACTGCGGCGATCTTCCCCATCGACGACGTCACCTTGGACTACCTCAAACTCACTGGACGCTCAACAGAACAACTCGCGTTGGTGGAAGCCTATGCCAAGGAACAAGGCCTGTGGCTTGACCCCACCGACCCGTCCTACATAGAACCACAGTTCTCCGAGTACCTAGAACTGGACCTCTCCACGGTTGTGCCGTCCATCGCAGGACCGAAACGACCACAGGACCGCATTGAACTGACTCGCGCCAAAGAGCAGTTTGACCGTGATCTCCCCAACTACGTGTCCACCAGTGCGAACCTGATCGACGAGGCAGAAAAAGAGTCCTTCCCAGCCTCTGACGCCCCCGCAATCACAGACACCACCACCTCCACTGTCGAGGTCACCGACACCAACGGGAAAACCTTTGACCTGTTCAATGGTGCAGTAGCGATCGCCTCGATCACATCCTGCACGAACACATCCAACCCCTCAGTGATGCTGGCCGCAGCGATCCTGGCCAAAAAAGCAGTCGAACGCGGACTGGAAGCTAAACCATGGGTCAAAACCTCCATGGCACCAGGCTCCCAAGTCGTCACGAACTACTACGAAAAAGCTGGCCTGTGGCCCTACCTTGAAAAGCTCGGCTTCCACCTCGTGGGCTACGGATGTGCCACCTGCATTGGTAACTCCGGCCCCCTCGACGACAACATCTCTGCCGCCGTCAACGAACACGACCTCGCAATCGTCTCAGTTCTGTCCGGTAACCGGAACTTTGAAGGCCGCATCAACCCTGACGTCAAAATGAACTACCTTGCTTCCCCACCACTTGTGGTCGCTTATGCGCTCGCGGGAACCATGTCATTCGACTTTGACACCGAGCCGCTCGGCTTTGACACTGAAGGTGCGCCGGTCTTCCTCAAAGACATTTGGCCCACCCCAGAAGAAGTTCAAGCGACCATCGACTCCACCATCGACCGGGCAATGTTCGAAAAGGACTACGCTGACGTGTTCGCTGGTGACGACCGGTGGCGGTCACTACCCACCCCAGAAGGTGACACGTTCGCGTGGGACAACGAATCCACCTACGTGCGTAAGCCCCCGTACTTTGACGGAATGGGCGCACAACCAGAACCAGTCAACGACATTCGCACAGCCCGCGTGCTCGCGAAACTCGGCGACTCGGTCACAACCGACCACATCAGCCCAGCTGGCGCCATTAAACCCGGTACCCCGGCAGCACAATACCTCGAAGCTAATGGTGTTGAGCGCCGTCAGTTCAACTCCTACGGGTCACGTCGAGGCAACCACGAGGTGATGATCCGCGGTACTTTCGCAAACATCCGCTTGCGTAACCAGCTCCTCACCGACGTTGAAGGTGGCTACACGTTCAACTTCCTCACCGGGGAACAATCCTTCATTTACGATGCGGCACAGGACTACCAGCGCGCCGGAATCCCCTTGGTGGTGCTGGGCGGGAAAGAGTACGGTTCAGGTTCCTCACGCGACTGGGCAGCGAAAGGCACCGCGCTTCTGGGTGTCCGCGCAGTCATCGCTGAAAGCTTCGAACGCATCCACCGGTCCAACCTCATTGGTATGGGGGTCCTCCCGCTGCAGTACCCAAGCGGAGACACCGCCGAAACCCTGGGCTTGGATGGGACCGAAGTGTTCGACATCACGGGCATCACCGAACTCAACGACGGTGTAACCCCGCAGACTGTGGCTGTCACCGCCACCAAACCAGACGGCACGTCCGTGTCCTTCGACGCTGTGGTGCGCATCGACACTCCAGGAGAAGCAGACTACTACCGCAACGGTGGGATCCTGCAATACGTTCTGCGGTCACTGGTGTCCTAACCCACACACAACACCACCCAACAACGAGGGCCCTTCACCTGTGTGAAGGGCCCTCACCCACACCCAGCAGCACCGGACAACACAGAAATAACCCCGCCAACGCCGATAAGATCGCACCATGACCCACGGCACCACCCCCATGACACCTGCAACGCTCATGGGGCTTTCCATTTCCCTTGCAACCGGCCTTTACGGGCTATCTTTTGGGGCACTGGCAGTAGCCGCTGGGCTCACCGTCACACAAACAGTTGTCCTCAGCGCCGTGATGTTCACCGGCGGGTCACAGTTCGCCTTTGTGGGGGTCATCGCCACGGGAGGTTCACCCGCCGCTGCCGTGGGGGCAGCCACGATGCTCTACCTGCGTAACGCCATCTACGGGGCGCAGATGGCAGTGCTCCTCAGTCCACGCGGACCATGGAAATTCCTCGCCGCGCACATCACCATCGACGAATCAGCAGGAACAGCAAGTATTCAAGACACCTCCAGCGAACGACACAGAGGATTCTGGGTTGCCGGCATCGGCGTGTTCCTCCTATGGAATCTGTTCACCCTGGCCGGTGCACTCCTTGGGGACACACTCGGCAACCCCCAAACCTTCGGGCTGGATGGTGCAGCAGTCGCAGCTTTCCTCGCGCTCCTGTGGCCACGACTCACCCAACGTCCGATGCGCACAGTGGCCTACCTCGCAGCACTGGGAGCTATCATCTCCATCCCTTACCTCCCCAGCGGAATGCCACTACTCGTGGCAGCCGCCATCGCAGGAACCATGGGGTGGCGAACCGCCCACATAGCCCACCGTGCACACACCACACACCAGGAGACACCATGACACTGTGGGCCTGGATCATCCTTGCAAGCGCGCTGTCCTACCTCGTCAAACTCGCCGGCTACCTCCTGCCCGAAACGTGGGTCGATGACCCACGCATTGTCACCATCGCGAACTACCTCACTGTTGGACTACTCGCTGGCCTCGTTGTCACCAACACCGTTGCCACCCCCCATGGTCTGTCCATTGACGCTCGGCTCATCGCACTCCTCGCAGCCTTCACCGCGCTCCTGCTGCGCGCACCCTTCCTCGTTGTTGTCCTCATCGGGATGGCCGCAGCAGCCCTCGCCCGGCTCGCCGGACTCGCATAGCCCCCACCAGGCCCCTCACATCCGATGCCCGCACCCACGCCAACCAAGCCCCAAGTGGGGAATACGTGGACGGTTCCCGGTGGTTGTGAGGAAGATAGCGTCTGGTGGTTCGCGCTCGCAGACGTCAGTCATTACAGTGAGGTATTGATCTTTTTTGATGCGGGGATCCTCGCAGCATGGACGGAGGGGTGATGGGCTATCTGGACGAGGTGGGGTCTCCAACTGATCTCAAGCGGTTGTCGCAGGATCAGGTGCAGGATCTGGCACAGGAGATCCGTGACTATCTCGTGAAGTCGGTGTCGCTGACTGGGGGGCACCTGGGCCCAAATCTTGGTGTTGTGGAGTTGACTCTTGCTATGCACCGGGTCTTTCATTCACCCAAGGATTCGTTCATTTTTGATACTGGTCACCAGTCCTATGTGCACAAACTAGTCACGGGGCGGCGCGACTTTTCGAACCTCCGCAAACAGGATGGGTTGTCCGGGTATCCGTCACGGGCGGAGTCCGACCACGATGTTGTGGAGAACTCTCATGCGTCGACAGCGTTGTCGTGGGCTGACGGTATTGCCCGCGCTAATGTGGTGCGTGGGATCGATGATCGTCATGTTGTTGCAGTCATTGGGGATGGTGCGCTTACCGGTGGTATGGCATGGGAGGCGCTCAATAATATAGCGGAGTCTGATGACCGCAGGCTGGTCATTATTGTGAATGACAATGGGCGTTCGTATTCGCCGACAATTGGTGGGTTAGCTCGCCATTTGGATACGTTGCGGACAACACGCCAATATGAGGGCATGTTGTCGTGGGGGAAACGGAATCTGCCGCGATTGGGGATCCCTGGGCAAATGCTTTACGACGGGCTCCATGGCATGAAAAAGGGCGTGAAGAACATCATCCGCCCCCAGGGCTGGTTTGAGGACCTGGGTATCAAGTATTTGGGTCCAATTGATGGTCATGATCTTGGTGACTTAGAACATGCGTTCCGTCGGGCCCAGGCGTTTGGTGGACCAGTGCTTGTTCATGTGATCACCGAAAAGGGGCGAGGGTATCGTCCTGCGGAACAGGATTTAGCGGACCGGTTCCACGCAGTGGGTCAAATACACCCCGAAACTGGGTTACCGGTGGCTCCGGCGCGGTTTGGGTGGACCAAGGTGTTCGCTGATGAGATCGTGAAAATTGGTCGGTCACGCTCCGATGTGGTTGCTTTGACGGCGGCGATGCTGCAGCCGGTGGGGTTGTTGCCGTTTTCGCGTGAGTTCCCGCAGCGAACTTTTGATGTGGGTATCGCCGAGCAGCATGCGGCGACTGCTGCCGCCGGTATGGCGTTCGCCGGGTTGCACCCGGTTGTTGCGTTGTATGCCACGTTCTTGAACCGCGCGTTTGACCAGGTCCTCATGGATGTTGCGCTGCACCGTGCGGGCGTCACGTTTGTGCTGGATCGGGCCGGTATTACCGGTGATGATGGGGCTAGCCACAACGGGATGTGGGATTTGGCGTTGATGCGTATCGTCCCTGGTATCCAGGTGGCTGCGCCGCGTGATGAGGAGACGTTGCGTTCGTCGTTGCGTGAGGCTGTAACCGTCGATGATGGGCCTACTGTGGTGCGGTACCCCAAGGGGGCGATGGGTGACCCGTTACCTGCTGTGGAGGTGCGTCATGGTATTGATGTGCTTGCCCGGTTTGGTGTTGATGACCAGTTGTCTGATGGTGGGCAGCCGCGTGTGGTTATGGTGGCCGTGGGGGCTATGGCACCGTTGGTCATTGAGGCTGCACAAAAGGTTGCGGTGGCTGGCTACCAGGTGGAGGTTCTTGCCCCCACGTGGGTGATTCCGGTGTCCAACGGTCTGCTGGAGTGTGTGCGCGGCAGTGACCTTGTCGTGACGGTTGAAGATGGCGTTGTGCGTGGGGGAGTGGGCGCACTGATCGCGGAGACGGTTCGTGATCACGGTGTGGGCGTTCCGGTGCATTCGATGGGTATTTCTTCAACGTTCCTTGACCATGCAGCACGGGCAGCTATTTTGGATGACCATGGTTTAACTGAGCAGGGGATTGCTGATGCGACTCTCGCTGTGTTGGCCCGTGACCGTGATAGTGCCGTGGGGGATTGATTCTGATTAATCGTGGTGTCGTGGGAGGGTAAAGCCAGGGGGGCTTTACCCTCCCTTGTTGTTGGGGTGTGCGGGGGATGATGTGACAGTGGTCGCGCATCGTTCAGCATCTCTGCTTTGACACCACAAAAACTGTTTTTATCAGTGTGTATGTCGGCGAAGTTCACTCGTTTTTTGGTGTTTTTTCGTTGAAAAAGACGGCATGATGGGTGGTGTGGGACGCGGTGTGATTCACTAGACACGATCTGGAGCGTAGTTGGCCCGAAGGTCCCAAGTCATCCCATCAATTTGTTTCTAGGCTGGAAACAAGATCGAACAAGATCAGAAACGAGGTAAGGCGATGACCGCAACAACCAGCGACGCTGTCACGAACACCACTGCATGGCGCGGGTTCGAGCAAGGACAGTGGACGGACACCATTGATGTCCGCGACTTCATCCAGCGAAACTACACGCCCTATGAGGGGGATGCCTCCTTCCTGGCCGGCGCAACGGAGCGTACGACAAAAGTGTGGGACACCCTGTTGGGTATGTTCCCTCAAGAACGTGACAAGGGCATCTACGACGTTGATGTCCACACTCCCTCAACGATCACCTCGCACAAACCTGGGTACATTGTTGAAGGTGAAGAGGTCATTGTTGGTCTCCAAACTGACGCTCCTCTCAAGCGCGCCATCATGCCAAACGGTGGTTGGCGCATGGTTGAAGGGGCTTTGCAAACGTACGGGTACGAGGTCGACCCGATCGTGCGCGACATCTTCACGAAATACCGCAAAACCCACAACCAAGGTGTGTTCGACGCCTACCCAGCCTCAGTGCGGGCGGCTCGTTCCTCGCACATCATCACTGGTCTGCCTGACGCATACGGCCGTGGCCGCATTATTGGTGACTACCGCCGTGTTGCGCTCTATGGTGTTGACCAACTTATCGCGGCAAAGAAGCGGGAACGGGCCGAACTCGACATGGAGTTCGCAACCGAAAACGTGATCCGCGAACGCGAGGAAAACTCTGAGCAAATCCGCGCACTGCAAGAACTCAAAGAGATGGCTGCTAGCTACGGCTATGACATCGCTCGTCCCGCAGAAAACGGGCGTGAAGCAGTGCAGTGGTTGTACTTTGCTTACCTTGCGGCGGTCAAGGAGCAAAACGGTGCGGCCATGTCACTGGGACGTACCTCCACCTTCATCGACATCTTCCTCGACCGAGACCTTCGTGAGGGCACCTTCACTGAAGAGCAAGTCCAGGAAATCATTGATGACTTTGTCATCAAGCTGCGCATTGTTCGATTCTTGCGCACCCCTGAGTATGACGCACTGTTCTCCGGTGACCCCACCTGGGTGACCGAAACGATCGGTGGTGTGGGTGAAGACGGACGGCCATTGGTCACCAAGACCTCGTTCCGCTACCTGCAAACCCTGTACAACTTGGGTCCAGCTCCTGAACCAAACCTCACGGTGTTCTGGTCTCACCGCCTGCCACAGGGATTCAAAGAGTTCTGCGCGCAGGTGTCCATTGACACCTCAGCCATCCAGTACGAGTCCGACGAAATCATTCGCGACTACTGGGGCGATGACGCAGCGATCGCGTGCTGTGTTTCTCCAATGCGTGTTGGTAAACAAATGCAGTTCTTCGGAGCCCGCGTCAACCTTGCCAAGACCATGCTCTACGCCATCAACGGTGGACGTGACGAGGTCAGCGGCAAGCAAGTGTCACCGACACGCCCATCGGTTGCAGTTGAGGGCGAACCCCTTGACTACGACACCGTCAAAGCGGCGCTTGATGACACGATGGAATGGCTTGCCAAGACCTACGTTGAAGCTCTCAACATCATCCACTACATGCACGACAAGTACGCGTACGAGCGTATCGAGATGGCACTACATGACCGTGCGATCCTTCGGACAATGGCCTGTGGTATTGCCGGGTTGTCCGTGGTGGCTGATTCGTTGTCTGCGATCAAGTACGCCAAGGTCTACCCAATCATGGACGAGACTGGTCTCGTCACTGACTACCGTATTGAGGGTGACTTCCCGATGTACGGTAACGACGATGACCGAGTCGATGACATCGCTGTGTGGCTCGTGGAAAGCTTCATGAGCAAGATCAAGAAGCACCCCACCTACCGCGACGCGATGCACACGCAATCAGTTCTCACGATCACCTCGAACGTGGTGTACGGGAAAGCAACAGGAAACACTCCTGATGGGCGCCGAGCTGGTGAGCCATTCTCTCCAGGGGCCAACCCCATGAACGGGCGCGACTCTCACGGGATGCTCGCCTCCGCGTTGTCCGTCGCCAAGCTTCCTTACAACGAAGCCCAAGACGGGATCTCCCTGACGAACACCACCGTTCCATCAGGTTTGGGTCGCACGAAGGAAGAACAGGTGAAGAACCTGGTCGGACTGATGGACGCAGTGAACAAGTCTGACGGTTACCACCTCAACGTCAACGTGCTCAACCGTGAGACTCTGCTTGACGCCATGGAGAACCCAGAGAACTATCCACAGCTCACGATCCGCGTGTCGGGATATGCGGTGAACTTTGTTCGCCTCACCCGTGAACAGCAGCTCGATGTGCTGAACCGAACCTTCCACTCGTCGATCTAATCGATCGCGAAGGCTCAATGCCTTACCTCAGGCGGCTAGGCCGTTGCCTCACAAGGGCAACGGCCTGACCGTTTTTGTGGACAGTAGTGAGCGCCACAGATGAGGTGGGACTAAAGCCGGAAGAAAACATGGGATGACTCGACTAGAGTTGTTCATAACGACGGACACCCGCACCGTCCACGCTACGGAGGGCATCATGGCGAACGCACCCACCCACCCTTGCAACGTCATCAGCGACGGTCGTGCTGGAACGCACACCATCACCTCTGATGTTGACATCGACAAAGACGGCCTGGCTGTGCCCGGTAAAGCTGCCGTGGGCCGCCAACTGGCTGCTGGTATCAACGGGCTTGGTACAGCAGACGTCGACCGTCACGAACGGTTTGAACAAATGCGTGCGGGCCTTCTTGGTTCAGTGCACTCCTGGGAACTGGTCACCGCAGTCGACGGCCCAGGAACCCGGATGACGCTCTTCCTTGCTGGTTGCCCCCTACGCTGCCTGTACTGCCACAACCCCGACACAATGAAAATGAAGGACGGGGAAGCAGTCACCGCTGACGAAATCGTTAAGCGCATCGCCAGGTACAAAGGGATCTTCGAAGTAACTGGCGGTGGATTGACACTGTCAGGTGGCGAAGTGCTCATGCAACCAGCCTTCGCAGCAAACATTTTGCACCAAACCCACGAAATGGGAATCCACACCACGATTGACACCTCGGGGTTCTTAGGAGCAGCGTGCACTGATGAGATGCTTGATGACATTGACCTCGTCTTGCTTGACGTGAAAGCTGGCGACGAAGACACCTACAAAAAGGTGACCGGGCGGGCCTTGCAACCCACCCTGGACTTTGGTCAACGTCTGGCAGATGCTGGAAAAGAAATCTGGATCCGATTCGTTCTCGTCCCTGGGCTGACCGACTCATGGGAGAACGTGGAAAAAGTCGCCGACCACGTGGCGAACTGGGCAACTGTGAGCCGAGTTGAGGTTCTTCCCTTCCACCAAATGGGTCGCGACAAATGGGCAAACCTCGGTATGACTTATGAGCTTGAAGACACCCAACCGCCGAGCAAAGAGGACATCGAGCGGGTTCGCGACCAGTTCCGTGCTCGCGGTCTCACCGTGTACTAAATCCCATTCAAACGGTGTCGGACACATGACCGGAGGGGCCAGTTCGCAAAGAACTGGCCCCTCCGGTCATGTGTGATGGGGCTATAACCGTTCAATACTGCGGGGGTCTCGGCGCCCCCAGATCAACCACACAACCGACCCCACCATGTTGCCCACGACCACAATGATGAACCAGACCACTTTGGTGGAGAGCTTGTCAATTGGTGTGCGTACGAGGTCATACAGCGCCCACGCCCACAGGCCCAGCCCCACAAGGGGGAGCATAATGCCAAACACAAGAAAGGAAAGCGATGGCATGAATGCGGCCCTTTCGCCTGGTCAAATACGTCACCTGTGAGGTTACTCCGCAACGGGGGCAGGGGCACTGGTTTTTGGCGGCCTTCACGAACTTGGCACGGAAGCTACCCCAGGTTCGTGCAATCGCCGCCCGAGGTATCGTTCTGTGTAGCCCGTGCGGTCAAGGTAGGGGGTAATTCCACCCAACGCGAATGGCCAACCGGCGCCCAGGATCATGGCGACATCAATGTCGGTAGCATCTTGGGCAACGCCCTCATCGAGCATCATGCCGATTTCTTTGGTCAGTGCGGTCAAGACGAGGTCAAGGACTTCTTGTTCGTGACGGGGATGGTCGCCGCCACCAAAATAGGTTGTGAGACGATCCGACACGTGTGGTGGGCCAAGACGGCTGGGGTCATTATCAACAACCCTGGTGCCATCAGCAACGATACGTTCCAAACCAGGTGAGCGTGCAAACCGGTCACCAAGTTCTTCACGTAATGAGGTCAGGACATGCAAGCCAACTGCTGGACCAACAAGGTCGAATAGCGCGAAGGGAGGCATGGGGAGTCCCAACGGAGTCAACGCCTGATCTGCAACGTGAAGATCGGTGCCCTGTTCCACTGCCTTGATGACGGTCCCCATGAGCAAAACCAAGAGCCGGTTCACTATGAAACCTGGACGATCATGGGCAAGGATCGCGGTTTTGCGTAGATCCTTCACGAGAGCAAAAGCTGTGGCCAGAGCTTCTTTGGAGGTGGTGGGGGTCGAGATCACTTCGACCAGTGGCATTTTGGCAACCGGGTTAAAGAAGTGGATTCCTACCACTCGTTCTGGGTGCTTGAGGTGCGCAGACATCTGGGTGATAGAAAGAGCAGAGGTGTTGGTGGCAAAGATCGTCTGTGGGGAAACAATGTGTTCGAGCTCGGCAAATACCTGCTTCTTCACTGACATGATCTCGGTGACTGCTTCGATAATGAGGGAACACGATGTGAACTGGGTGATGTCTGTTGTACCGGTGACCCGTTGGCCGATTGTGCGGGCGCGCTGTTCGCTGAGTCGACCTTGTTGGACGAGCTTGTCCAGTGTGGAATGAACGTGTTCCATGCCATGGGCGACTTTCTCCTCATCAAGGTCGCGCATGATGATGGGGGCATCAACTCGCTGGGCGATGGTCACGGCGATTTGTGCGGCCATGAGGCCAGCTCCCACAATTCCTACCCCAGTAAGGGGAACTGCGTGGGCTGAGTCAGGAGCTCCTTTGGGACGTTTGGCTGCGTTGACTGCGTGGAACGCGTATATTGATGCCCGGAATTCGTCGGTCATGATGAGGTCAGCCAGTGCGTCATCTTCTGCTGTGAACCCCTCATCACGGCTGATGTGAGGCCCAAGCGCGAGGAGTTCTAGCGCTCGATAGGGCGCTGGTCGTGCGTGGTTGACGGTCGCGTCAAGCTGGGCAAAACCACGTGAGAGTGCAGCAGCCCATTGCTCGTCATTGTCGAGCGGCCGGCGAGACACAGTGATGTCCCCGGTGATGACTTGTGCCGCCCAAGCAAGTGATTGTTCGAGGAAGTCGGCGGGTTCAAGAAGCACATCAACAAGGCCGAGCGTGTGTGCTTCCTTGGCCCGTAGCCGCCGATTGCGTGCGGGGTGGTCAATGATGATGGATATGGCGTGTTCGATGCCAACTAGACGTGGGAGCAGATAGGTGCCTCCCCATCCGGGAATGAGGCCAAGCCCTGTTTCGGGAAGGGCGAGTGCGTTGACGTCGGTGGATAGTGTGCGGTGCGTGCAGTTCAGTGCAACTTCCAGCCCGCCTCCCAGAGCTGCACCGTTAATGAATGCGAAGGTGGGGACGGTCATTTCTCCCAGGATTCGCAAGGTGTTGTGACCGTTGGTCCCCAGTGCGCGGGCTTCGTCATGGGTTGCCACTAAACTGACGCCTTTGAGGTCTGCTCCGGCGGCGAAGACGTAGGGTTTGCCGGTGATTGCCACCGCAACGATCTCACCGTTGGATGCGCGTGTGCGTGCAGTGTTAACGGCGTCGTGGATGTTGCGCATTCCTTGTACGCCTAATGTGGTGGGTTTTGTGTGGTCTTTGCCGTTGTCGAGAGTGATGAGGGCTAGTGTTCCGGCGTTGCCGGGAAGGTTGATGTCGCGGGTGTGTGCGTAGGTGATGACCTCGTTCATGCGTGTGCTCCCTGAGGTGTTGAGGTGGTGAGGTTTTCCCAGATGACGGTGGCGCCCATGCCAAGTCCGATGCACATGGTGGTCATTCCGTAGCGGGCGGTGGGGTGGGTGGTGAAGTAGTGGGAGAGTTGGTTCATGAGGCGGACCCCTGATGCGGCAAGTGGGTGGCCCATGGCGATGGCCCCTCCGTAGGGGTTGACACGGGTGTCGTTGTCCTCGATGTGGAAGTGGTCGAGGAAAGCAAGGACTTGGACGGCGAAGGCTTCGTTGATTTCGATGACGTCAATATCATCAATGGTGAGTCCTGCTTTGGTTAATGCTTTGTGGGTGGCGGGGACTGGACCGTATCCCATAATGTCGGGTTCCACGCCCGCGAATGCGTAGGTGACTAGACGCATCGTCGCGGGGAGTTCGAGGGCGGCGGCGGTGTTGGCGCCGGCTAGTAGCGCCATGGTGGCGCCGTCGGTGAGGGGGGAAGCGTTTGCTGCTGTGACGTGACCGGCGGGCCTAAAGGGGGTGGGCAGATTCGCGATTGCGTCCATCGTTGTGGTGGGGCGCGGCAGTTCATCGCGGTCTGCGAGCGCCCACCCGCGATCTGGGTCGCGGGTTGCGATGGGGGTGAGTGAGGTGTGGATGTGGTTGTTTTGCCACGCGTGGTGGTATTTGTGTTGGGAGTTCACGGCGTAGGCGTCGCTGCGTTCTTTGGTGAGGTGGGGGAATCGGTCGTGGAGGTTTTCTGCAGTGTGTCCCATGTTGAGGGCTTGTGGGGACACGATTTTTTCGCTGAGGAATCGGGGGTTCGGGTCGGCGTCGAATCCCATGGGGTGGCGGCCCATGTGTTCGACTCCACCTGCGATGGCAAGGTCAATAAAGCCGGCTTTGATGGCTGATGCGGTTGTTGTGACTGCGGTGAGCGCGCCGGCGCACATGCGGTCGATTGCGTAGCCGGGGACGGTGTGGGGGAGTCCGGCAAGGAGTGCGGCGGTTCTGCCTAGGGTGAGGCCTTGGTCGCCTTGTTGGGTGGTTGCTGCGATGGCGACGTCCTCGATGAGGGCTGGGTCGAGGGTGGGGTGTCTGCGCAGGAGGTCGCGGATGAGTTTGACGGCGAGGTCGTCAGCGCGAGTGTGTGCGTACAGTCCGTCGGGGCGTGCTTTGCCAAATGGGGTGCGGACCCCGTCAACGAAGACGACATCTGTGGTGGGTGCGGGCGTGTGAGCCATGAGGTGCTGCTCCTGGTGTGGGGACGACATTGTCCAAGCAGGCCGCGGGTGACCTGTGTCATACAAAGTACACGATACTTTGAGTATCAGTAAAACGCGCGGTGTGTGGGCACTCGTGTCCCCAGCAAAAAACCCGTGGTGGACGCCACTATTGGGCGTTCACCACGGGTGTGATGTGGAGCATCTGTCACCGGGTGGGGTCATTAACCCCGGATTTTACGCAGCACCTTTTTCGCAGTCGGAAGGGCTTTGTTCCACGCGGTGTACAGCGAGGAGAACGGGACATCGATGGAGGGGTGGAGGGTGTTCTCGTGTTTGGCGAAGCTGCGTTTGAAGTCGGAGATACCGTCGTTGAGCAGACCGTTCATGTCGTAGCGGGTGGCTCCTTGAGTGTGGGCTTGTTCGATAGCGAACCATTTCACCGGTGCATTGGCGCGTAGTTTGCGCCCTTGATCGGTGGCTGAAGCATAGAGCTCAAACCATGTTGTTGCCGATTTGGCGAGCCACACGAAAGACACAACCTCACCGTCGGCGAAGCACGCTGCGATGAAGGAGTCTTCCCCTAGGAGGCGGTGGACGTCACGGTAGTACTCGTCTGAGTGGATGGCGAATCCTACGCGTTCGGCGTTTGCGCGGTAGGTGGCAAGCACGGCGTCCACTTCGGAGTCGGTAACCACACGCCTAATGTCGAGGTTGTTTTTCGCGCCCTTGCGGATGTCATAGCGTGTGGTTTTTGAAGCGCCGGCAAGGATGTCATCCGCAGGTTGGGTGAGATCGAGGATGAGGGTGGTGGGGTAAAGGATGGGGTTGGGGGAGGCAACTGCCCCGGCAGGTGTGAGGGGCTCAGTTGCGTCAAGGTCAGGTTCAATGGTGACCCCAACACCGCCGGTGTGTTCTTTGAGCCAGGTTGTCAGTGCTGTGGTGACGTCAGTGCGTTCGGTTGAGGTGAGTGCGGTGGAAAAAAACGGTCCACGGGGCATGTGGGACACGGACTGAAATGGGAAGGGAAGGTGACGGTGCAGCACCTGTGCGCCGGCAACTCGGTCACCGGCGGCGTTGGTGACAAGGAGCCGGGTTGCTGACCAGTTGTGGGCGGATTTGAGTTGCCCCCATCCCCATTTCTGTAGTGGGTGACCGGCGAGTAAGTCAACGAGTGTGTCCCAGGTGGTGTGGTCACTGATGGGGGTCACTGTGTACATGAACGCGTCCTCAGGGTGTTGTGATGGTGTCAATGATCATGGTGAGTGTCTGCGCGACGAGCTCTTGCTGCCATGGGCGTACCTGGTTGTTCGTCAGGTAGGCGGGAACGTCAATGGGAGTGGTGGTTGCGTCCCACAGCAGTTGGCGCACCACTTTAGGTTGGATGATGTTTTCCACGGGTAGGTGGTGTGTGGCGGCGAGTTCATCGAGGAACTCGCGTGCTGCGGTGAGCCGGGTGGCTGCGAGCGGGTTCTTCTCTTCCCAAATTTTGTGTGGGGGTAGTTTTGGTGGGGCGGGCAGGCGCCGTGGGGGCAGTTCGGAGGAGGGCAGTGTCAGGGCGTGGTTGATGGCGCGTTGCCATTGGTGGGATCGACGCCGGTTGGCAGCACCACCAAATTCATGGATAGCCAGGAGCGCCCCTACTGTGCGAGGCAATGTGATTGCTGCTTCGATGATGCCCCGGTCTGACAGGATGCGTGAAGGGGCCAGGTCTTTCGAACGTGCGATTTTTTCGCGTTCGTTCCACAAATGTTGGACAACTGCGAGCCTGCGGCGGTCGGTGACACGTTGGATCCCCGAGGTGCGCCGCCAGGGGTCAGGGCGGTGAATGGCGCGTTGTGCTTGGATGTAGGCAAACTCTTCGTGAGCCCACCTCAGTTTGCGAGTTTCGGTGAGTGCGTCTGTCTCACTGATCGCTAAATCACCAAGAAGCTCCACGTCAAGGGCTGCGTAGGTGAGCCATGACGAGGGTAGCGGGCGAGTGGACCAGTCCTGGTGGGAGTGTTGTTTTTCCAACGTGACCCCCAGGAAGTGGGCGGTCACCGCGGCGAGGTTGACACGGTCAAGACCCAATAAGCGTGCAGCAACTTCGGTGTCAAAAATGGTGCCAGGGGTCAGCCCCTGGTCTCGTAGTGGGCCAAGGTCTTGGATAGCCGCGTGGAAAATCCAGGTGTCGGCGGCCATGACAGCGTTGAGTTCACTGAAATCGTCAACAGCTGTGGGGTCAATGAGGAAAGTCCCCGCGCCTTCGCGGCGCACTTGAATGAGGTAGTTGCGGTCTCCATACCGGTACCCGGAGGCACGTTCTGCATCGACGGCGAAAGGGCCATGACCGCGGTCTAGACGTCGCAGGGCCGCCTGGTAGCTCACTGTGGTGTTCACCAGGTCTGCGGGACCATCTTGGGGGTGCGTGAGCACAGGGATGGTGGGGTGCGTTGCTTGGTGTGACATGACCACTTCGATCAGGAACGTTTAATGAACAAAGAGCATGGGCGCCCCTGAGGTGGCGAACAGGAGGTTCACCCACGACTCAACGTGACGCTCAAGGTGCCAGTCTACCGCCTGTCCAGTGACAGGTTGAGGCGACCAGGAAGCGCGGATCTCCAAGGTTGTGTCGAGCTCACCAGTGAGATCATCATCAAACGTTTCGGAGGTGACGATTGTCACTGTTCCGCGCATCGCGAGGTAATGCGCCTGGGCGCTATCCAAGGACTCTTTAATCCACGCGCGGGCCACATGCTGCAAAAATGGGTCCTTGGCCATGTCCTGATCAATATCAGCACGTGCAATAGCCGCAATGCGAAACCGGGACTGCCACTGTTCGGGCGCCGATGGGGAGTACAACACAGATAAATTCCCATGCGCCAGGATCTCTGGGCGTTGACGAGACCGATGCACCTCCCCAGACAAAGCAGCAGAAAACGGGGCAACCGACCCACGTGCGGGGATCTCACGCAACGCAAGTTGTGGAGGAATCGTCAACGAGCGCAGTGCAGCAAGCGCCGAGGTGAACTCGGTCGGGGCATCAGATTGCTGCTCAGGCATACAACCAGCCTAGCCAGCGTTGGTACGCTGGACGGTGCGACTCGCGAGTAACCCCCACATTGGGTCGACCAACGCCCACGGAACACCGTGGTGACGCGAACGGGATGCTAAACGAAGGACAAGGATGAACCTGCTGCCAGTTGCCATCGGAGGAGACATCGGAATTTACGCGCTACTGCGCGATTTCCACACCCAATACGGGTGCGACGCCGTTGTCCTTTCCACCAACCCCACCCGGGCCATCGGTCACTCATCATTCATCACCAATGTTGTCAACGAGGGCATCAACGACCCAGCAACCCTCGCACAGACCCTGATCACCATCGCCCACGAACACCCTGGACGCACCCTCATCCTGCTCACCAACGCCGACTGGTACGTCAAAGCGATCCTGGACCACCGCAACGAACTCGCCAAGCACTACATCATCCCCCACCCCTCCCAAGAAAACTTCGACCTCGTCGGCGACAAACACGCGTTCGCCACAATCTGCCACCGCCTATCCATCCCCACACCCGCAGAAATCGCAGTCGACCTTTCCGACCTCACCCAAGCGCAAATCCCCGCCGTCGTAAAAAACGCCGCCGCAACCTTGAAATACCCCCTCGTCGCCAAACCCGCATCATCAGCCGAATACTTCTACATCAACTTCCCCGGCAAGAAAAAAATCCACCACATCAACAGCGAAGAAGAACTCGCCACCCTCCTTGGCGCACTCGTCACCGCCCGCTACCAAGGCACCTTCCTCATCCAAGAGTTCATCACCGGCGACGAAACCCAAATGAGGTCCCTCACCGCTTACCGCAACACCCGAGGACACGTCACCCTCGCCGCCACAGGGCGAGTCCTCCTCGAAGAACACACGCCCGGCACATTGGGAATCCCCGCAGCCATCATGGTCGAACACTACCCAGAGGTCATCGACCAAGCCATCGCCTTCCTCAACGACATCAACTACCACGGGTTCGCGAACTTCGACATCAAATGGGACACCACCCACCACCGGTACGTCTTCTTCGAAGCCAACCCCCGCATCGGCCGTAACAACTACTACGTCACCGCCGGTGGAGCATCCACCGCCCGCGCCATCGTGGACGACTACATCACCAAAGACGACACCCGCCACACCGCAGCCACACCCGTGCTCTACTCCGTTGTCCCACACCGCCTCCTCATGCGTTACATCCTTGACGATGCGCTCAACGGCCAAGTACGAACCCTCATCCGCGACGGTAAAACAGTGCACCCACTGCGCTACAGCGCAGACAAATCACCCAAACGTGCACTCGCCATCGAAGCAATGACCGCAAACTTCTGGCGCAAATACCGCCAGTACTACCCCAAACCCACCGCCTCCGGGTTCTAAACCCACACCCAACCCAACGCCCCCCGCTCCCACCCGACCGGGGGGCGTTGCCACACCCATACTCAACGCTCGCGGATAACCCGCCACAACGCCGCCACAGTCATCGGATCTGTCGCCACCAACTGGTGCACCAACTGTGCACCCACCAGCGGATGAACACCACCATCTGAACCGTCATCAGTGATCGTACGGTGAGCCCCCGGCGACAGCACCCCAACAGTTGTCAGCGCGAGCTCATCAACAACACCCGCCGAAAACGCCTGTGCGAGTAACGATGGACCCCCCTCCATCAGCACCCGCCCCATCCCGCGCACCACCAACTGGTCCACCACCCATGACACATCCACCCTCTCACCGGCACACACCATCAGTTGCCGCTCGTCAATGCGACCAGCAAGCCGCCTTGCGCCGACCACCGTTGTCGCCACAAGAGGGGGAACTCCCACACCCGGGGACAACACCGCCTCAGGTAACCGACCCGAACCCGACACCACCACAAGCTGAATATGTTCAGGTAAACCCAATCGAGAACGCACACCACACCACTGTGCGGGAACCTCAATCCCCTCATACCCCTCCGTGCGTACTGTGCCACCCGCAACCACCACCACGTCACACAACCCACGTAACGCAGCAAACACCTCACCATCAGCCTCGTTATTCAGCGAGCCTGACAACCCATCAACCCCAGCAATTGCACCATCAATCGACGACACCATATTGGCGCGCACCCACACACTGTCCTGCGGCCACACATACCGGTGTTCCAACACACTCAAGGCGACATCACCCGTCACCTCACCACTGTGACCAGGAAAAACCTCACGCCACACCACCATCAACCCCACACCCTTCCACCTCGTCACCAAGACACCATCACCCGTGGTATCCCTCACACACACCGAAACCACAACGAATAAAAACTACAATCTCACAGTGTGACGTCCCACCTCACCGACACCGCCGTCCACCACCTGACGACCCGCACCCCCCACACCCCACCGGATCGTCTCATCCGCGACCTCACACCACCCCGCCACTTCGCTACTGCATCCTTTGACACCTACAAACCCGACCCACACCACCCCAGCCAACACCACGCCCTGACAACGCTGTCACACACCGCAACACAACTCACCACCAAAAAAACCCTCCGCCAACGACTCGCCAGAACACCACCACCCGCCCTCTACCTCGACGGCGGATTCGGAGTCGGAAAAACCCACCTCCTCGCGGCCCTAGCCCACCACGTGGGCCCCCACGCCACAGCCTTTGGCACCTTCGTCGAATACACCAACCTCGTTGGCGCACTCGGATTCGCCAACACTGTCACCCAACTCGCCACCAAAACACTCATCTGCATCGACGAATTTGAACTCGATGACCCCGGCGACACCGTCCTCATGTCCCGACTCCTGCGCGAACTTGCCGACCACGGCGTCGCCCTTGCCGCGACCTCCAACACACTGCCCGAATCCTTAGGGGAAGGCCGCTTCGCTGCAGAAGACTTCATGCGCGAAATCCAAGCCCTCGCCAACCGCTTCACTGTGGTACGCATCGACGGACACGACTACCGCAACCGTGCCACAGTCACAACCCTTCCCGGACTCACCCCCGAAGACCTCACCGCACGCATCACCGCACACGCCCCCACCCAAGTGATCACCCACGACCAGTTCACCGATGTCCTTGACCACCTCACCCGTGTCCACCCATCCGCCTACGGGGCGCTACTCGACGGAATCGACCTCGTCGTCCTCGATAACGTCCACACCCTCACCGACCAAGCCGCAGCGCTACGCTTTGTTGTCCTCGTCGACCGACTCTATGACCACGACATCCCCGTCCTCCTCGGTGGACACGGACTCACCGACCTATTCACCCCCACCATGCTCACCGGCGGATACCGCAAAAAATACTTCCGAGCTCTCTCCCGGCTCGGATCCCTCGCCCACACCGCCCTCGAGCGCACCAGCACCAACCACACCAACGAATAACCACGCCATCTCAACACAACAAAAACGGGGACAAGACCTTACGTCTTGTCCCCGTCAACTGTGGGCGATACTGGGTTCGAACCAGTGACCTCTTCCGTGTGAAATAGCGCAGGGCCATTCGGTCTGGTGCCGTCGGGTGCCGGTAGGTCGCGTTTTGTGCGTGATCTACCGGCACCTTCGTCATGTCCGTGCTAGGCAGTATGATCAAGTGGTGAGCAGTGTGCACAACAGCGTGCACAACGACGAGGGGGCATTTGCATGGCGAATCCGGCGGCGGTATTGCTGGCGCAGTTCAAGATCTGGGAGTCTGCGCCTGCTCAGACCGGAAACGGAAACCAGAAGATCAAGCACGCGCAGCGGCGGAAGGTCGCTGAGGATGACGGCGTCTCTGACCACATCCGCGCGATGGTCGCACTCCACGAGGTCGAGTTCCACCTCGACCGGCTCGAGAAGGTTACGCCTGTCGACAGTTACCGCAAGATGGTGTCGATATGGGCGCGCATCATCCTTGCCTACCCGCACGGCTGGCAGGCCGACCACCCCAACCGTCACACCTTCACTGAGCACGCGATGGACTCGCTGGAACACCTCGCGGTACTGCTCGACACCAATCTGCCCCGTCTGCGCGACCTCGATACTTCCGACCTCCTTCCCGTCTTCACCTCGATCGAGGAACGCCTGGCGGGAGACGAGAACCTGCCGGACGACGTACGCGCATACGTGTTCAACTTGGTTGAGGAAGCGCGCCGCGCGGTATCCGAGTTCGAGGTCACTGGAAGCGTCGACCTCGCCGTGTGCCTGCAGCGGCTGAAGATGGCGCTGTTTGCAGCCGCCGATCAGACCAAGGGCGAGAACAAGAGGTGGTACCGGAAGATGGCATCGGACGTCGCTGTCCCGATCGCGGTCAACGTCGCCGGATATCTCGCCACCGTCCCGATCGCGGGCTTGCTCGGCCAGTAACGCTGACGCCCCCACCCGGAAGGCGAAGGGCAGGGGCGTCAGCGTCGAAGGCCTACGCGGTGAGCGAGACCTTCTGAATCGCGGCCTCGTGCGGGAACGCGAAGCCCACACGCATGGTCGCGCGAATCGCCGTCCGGTCGGACGTGAAGTACGCCGAACGGTCAACCTGCAGATCGACGTTCTTCCGGCGCACCATCAGCGCACGCGGCTGCGGGATGCCCCACACCGTGCCCGCAGTGACCGCCGACGACGAGAACAGCCGCACGCCCTGCAGAATGCGCTTCGTCGGGTTCGACGGGTCCGCACCGAGCAGCGGACGGTTCGACCCCGTCGCCTCCTTCAACTGCGCGAGCAGCAACACGTCGGCAGGGTTCGCGACGAACGCGTCGACGTTGAGGCCGAACGCCTCAGCGTTCGAGATCGCCTCAGCGAACGAGTCCATTTTCGTCCATGCTGCGCCCGCGTCGACGTCCGTGACGCCCGTGAGGTCTTCCAGACCGGCAGGCTGCACGAGGCTCGCGCCCTTGGTGCCGAAGAACGCGGTGTCGATCTTGCGGGCGATGTCCCGCGCGAGTCAGTCGCCGACGGTCGGGTCAGACGTGCCGATCTCTTCGCCTTCCGCGACCCATGCAGCGGACGGGTCGCCGGTGACGAGAGGGATGTGCGTGCGGGTGGCGTCGGTCTCGAAGACCTTCGCGACCTGCGCGGCGATCGAAGCGCCCATCACCGGGAGGGTGATGAGTTAGCTGATCTTGTCCGGGGTGATGCCCGTGAGGTTCGTGGTGGTGGTTTCAAGCATGAGAAAACGCCCCTTTCAGAGCAGTCGTGAATCTTGGGTGACTGCCCCGCATGGAGGCGTTCGTGGTGGGCGCAAGGCCTGATACCAGGACACTCGCGCCCGCCGCGAACGTGAAGCATCACGGCTGAAGAACCTCAGCCCACGCTCGGGGTGCGTGCAGACTTTGCAGCATGCGCCGTTCATGCCTGGCTCCCGCTCGCCTCACGCGCGTAGATGCGCGCTGCTGCGAACTCGCCGGACAGTGCCCGGGTGTAGGCGCGAACTGCCTGCACAGCTGACGGGTCGTAGCTGGCGAGGATGTCGAGGGTGTCACTCACGAGCGAGCTTGGACAGCTGCTCATCCCCGAGTACGTGTCGAAGCTGTTCGACAAGCTCCGCAGGAAGACCAGCCTGCCGCCGATGCGGTTCCACGGTCTGCGCCACGAGCACAGCACGGTCGCGAACGCGTGCGACACCTACAGCCACCTGATCGGAGACGCAGCTCGCGTTACCGCGTCGAGAGCATCCAGCCTGGTGCCTCGCACCCCAAGTGCACAACAGATGCACAACCCGGAGGCCTCGTCAGAGACGACGAAAGCCCCGGCACCTCTCTGCTAGGAGAGATGCCAGGGCTTTCCCTGGTGGGCGATACTGGGTTCGAACCAGTGACCTCTTCCGTGTGAAGGAAGCGCGCTACCACTGCGCCAATCGCCCAACACCATGAACGAATCAACACCCGCCATGCGTGAGCGGCCTTAAGCCATCACTGATACTAGCGGTCTGCCAGCAAAAAACCAAAACGGCACTCACGCATCGGCAAGAAAATCAGGCATCGCAGCTGCCACCAACTCCTGAGCGCGACGAATCACCCCCGGCACCTCACCAGGCACCCCATCCACCACCCCAATCGGCTGAATCATGCGCAACGTCCCCACCAACGCCCCACCCTGACCAACACCCACAACCTCACCCACCTCCACAGCAGATAACTCCCGAACACCACCCAACTCGTGACACACCTCACGCACCACCGCCAACGTCACCCCCGGCAACACCCCACACTGCGCGCTCGCAGTTGCAAGTTGGCCGTCAACAACGGTGAGGAGGTTGGACACCGACCCCTCGCAGAGCCCCCCATTGGGTCCGTGCCATAGCCCTTCATCGGCTCCCTGTGCGTATGCCCAGTGCAGGGCTTGAATGTTGTGCGCGTAGGAGGTGGATTTGTGTCCAGCAAACGGCATGAGGGGGGAGCGGGCCCAGGGGGTGATCGCAACCCGCGCATCGGTAGGGTGAGGTGCCCCCAAGGCGGGTGCGTGAGGTTCAGGGGTGGCGGTGATGACAGTCCGGGACCCTTCGTGGGTGTTGAGGACCGTGATTCGTATCCGACCTACGGGCACATTGCGAAGGTGTGCGGCGACGAGGCGGGCGCCTTCGTCAAGGTCAACCTGCGGTTGCGGAATGTGGGCGGCCGTCAATGACGCTGACAATCTGGACAGGTGTGCCTCCAGCGCCCACAGCCGCCCGTGATACGCAGCGATCGTGTCGAACATGCCCTGTCCGGTCATCAGCCCAGGGTCGCTTGCGCCCACAAGAGGGCTATGGGGGTCAATGAAACGTCCCTCGGTCCAGGCGATCACTGTGGTTCCTTGCTGTAGTGGGTGGTGACTAACCCCATGAGTGTGCGGGCTTTCAGTTGTGTTTCTTGCCATTCCCGTGTGGGTGTGGAACCCCAGGTGATCCCTGCGCCGGTCCCAAAGTGTAAGCGTGCCCCGGGCCCGTAGGTGCTGGCGGGGTCCCACCAAAACGTGCGAATTCCCACCGCGAGTTGCGTGTGGCCGGTGTCGGTGTTGATCCACCCAAAAGCACCACAGTATGGGCCCCGTGGGGTGGGTTCGAGTTCGGTGATGACCTCTAGTGCACTGGATTTGGGTGCGCCAGACACGGAGGCGGGTGGGAAGGTTGCGGCAAAGATGTCACGCCAGGCGGTGGGGTTGCGTGGTGGGGTTCTTAGGCGCGCTTGTACAGTGGAGACGAGGTGGACGAGGCCGGGATGCGGTTCGACGCCAAGGAGGGTGTCAACGATCACGGTTCCGGGTGTCGCTATGTGGGAGAGGTCGTTGCGCACGAGGTCGGTGATCATGATGTTTTCGGCTTCGTCTTTGGTGGTGAGGCCTGCTGGCGTGGGTGCTGTTCCTTTGATGGGCGATGACGTGATGGTGACGGTGTCACTGTCATGGGGGTCAACAGTGGTGGAGAGAAAAAGTTCCGGGGACGCGGACACGAGCCAGGCGCTGCGTTGGGGGTCGCTGTCTGTGACGTCGAGGTAGCCGCCGTAGGGTGCCGGATTACCGATGCGCAGGTGATTGTGCAGGAGGCGTGCCGGGCCAGGGTAAGCCAAAGGGGTGTGGACGATGCGGGTGAGATTTGCTTGGTACACCCGTCCCTCACGAACGTGATCTTTGATGGTGTTGACGCCCGCCTCGTAGGTGTCTTGGTCCATGGTGGTGTCCCAGGACAGTTGCTGTGGGTGCGCTGGGAGTAGGTGTGAGGTGTTGTTCGATGCGGGGGTTGAGTGTGAATCTGTGTGTGCTGGGGTGGGGTAGGTGGTGGCGAAACGCCACGCGCGGGTGCGTCCTTCAAAGTCGGCGATCACGAACCAAAGGCCACTGTGAGGTAGATCCCATGTTCCCGTGAGGTGGGCGAATTCGACCGGTTCGACACCAGTTATGCCCCCGAATTGTGCTGATCCTTTCACGCACACCACCGTACAGCCCGAGGAGGCTGAACAGGGTGGTTGTTCATTTTCCGCGCGGTTTCGCGGTTTTCACGGGGTGATGATGTGTGATCAGGGTCGGTTTGTCATTTGCCGACGATCCGTACTAAGGTTTTACATGTCGCCGAGAGCAGCGGGCAAACTTGCTGATCTTCGCGGTAAACATGCGGATGTGGCTCAGTGGTAGAGCATCACCTTGCCAAGGTGAGGGTCGCGGGTTCGAATCCCGTCATCCGCTCGGAGACGGCACTTTACGGAGTGTGAATCTCATGGTGGAGTGGCCGAGAGGCGAGGCAGCGGCCTGCAAAGCCGTATACACGGGTTCGAATCCCGTCTCCACCTCGATTCTCTGCGAGAATTTCTCGCGCGATTGGCGCAGCGGTAGCGCGCTTCCCTGACACGGAAGAGGTCACTGGTTCGATCCCAGTATCGCGCACAGGAAGAAAAGGGACCCCCTCACAGGGGTCCCTTTTCTTGTTGCTCTTGTCGGATATAAGCACTGTTAGTGCGTGTCCTCCTCACTGCCAGTGAGGAGGACACTGTCCTTATTGCAGGCCGGTGGCAATCGCGGTGATGAGATCACCATCTGCGGTGTCGCCGGACAGTTCCCAGAAGAACGCGCCGCCGAGGTTTTCCGTGTTGGCATAGTTCATCTTGTGGATGATGTCTTGCGGGGTGTCGTAGCTCCACCATTGACCGTCACAGAAGCCGTACGAAGTTCCTGCGACCTGTCCGGTTGCGGGGCAACGTTGGGCGAGGACTTTGTAGTCTTCGATTCCTGCCTCGTATGTTCCTGGTGCAGCACCGGTTGCTGAGGAGCCTGGGGTGGGGTCGGTGACCCCGGTCCACCCGCGGCCGTAGAAGCCGATGCCGAGCAGAATTTTGTCTGCGGGGATTCCCAGTCCGGTGAGTTTGTTGATTGTTGAGGTGGTGTCATACCCCTGGATGGGAATGCCTTGGTAACTGGTCAGCGGTGAGTGCGGTGCGGTGGGACCGTTTTTGTCCCATGCGCCGAAGTAGTCGTAGGACATAGGCATGATCCAGTCGAGGTACTCTGCGCCTCCCGCGTAGTTCGCTGCATCGATTTTTCCGCCGTCAGTCGCGTCCGCGGGGATTGCAGAGGTGACGAGGTCGTCACCGAACTCTGTACGCAGGGCGGCAAGGAGGTCACGATAGGCGTCGCGTCCTGAGGTGTCACAGGTGGCGCCGCATGCGTTGGGGTATTCCCAGTCGATGTCGATGCCATCAAATACGTCAGCCCACCGTGGATCTTCCACAAGGTCGCGGCATGATTGTGCGAACGCTTCTGGGTTTTGTGCTGCTTGCCCAAACCCGCCAGACCAGGTCCATCCACCAAAGGACCATACGACTTTAATGTGCGGGTATTCGGCTTTGAGCTTGCGTAGTTGGTTGAAGTTTCCGCGCAGTGGTTGGTCCCAGGTGTCAGCGACGCCGTCAACGCTCTGTGCGGCAGTGTAGGCCTTGTCGTAGTCTGCGTAGGCGTCACCAATGGTGCATTTGCCGCCTTGGACGTTCCCGAAGGCGTACATGATGTGGGTGAGGTGGTCGGCGGCCCCGGACGTTTTGATGTTTTTGACATGGTAGTCACGTCCGTAGACGCCCCAGTTGGTGAAGTAGCCGACGATGCGTTCGTCTCCAGTGCCGGGTGTGTCCGGTGGTGGGGTGCCTCCCTCACCTGGGTTGCCGTCACCTGGGTCGCCGTCGCCGTCGCCGTCACCGGGGTCAGTTGAGCAGGGGCCGAGATCTTCCCATTGGCCCCATTGCCCGGTGGTTCCTGGTGCTTGGCCTTGGGTCCACCATTTGGCTTTCCAGATGTGGCCCTCATGGGTTACTTGGTTGCCTTGGGTGTATACGGCGCTGGGGGAGTAGGCCGGCGGGCATTGCGGTGTGGCAGGGGTGTCACTGTCTGTATTGCCATCGCCGGGGTCACTGTCGTCGCCTCCTGTATTCCCGCCATTGTTGCTGACAACGACGTCCATGCAGTTGTAGAACGCGTTGTTTGTGTTGGACACGTTCCACCGGGCAAGGATGGTGTGCTCGCCGGTTGGCAGATCAGTCAAGGTATGGGTCAGTGAGGTGGGGGGTTGCTGACCCTTTTGGTCAAAGGTTTGGTGGAGCTGGCCATCAACGAAGTATTCCCACGTGCTTGTGTTGTGGGGTGCGGTGAGTTTCCAGGTGAGGTCGACAGTTGAGGCGATCTCGGTGGTAGGCCAGGGTTTGGAGTTGTCGTCGAGAATAGCGAATGCTTCGTTACCTCCGGAGCATGTTGTTGCGCCTTTTGGTGCTTCGACGCTTTGCGGTTCGTAAGAGATCTGCCCGCAGTCAAAGGACGTTTCTCCTGATGCGCAGAGAGCTTGGCGGCTTGGTGGATCGGTGACCCAGCCGTGAGCTGCTGCGGGTGTTGCGCTCAGTGCGGGTACGAGGCCAGCACCGAGGAGTACTGCGATGGCAGCACTTGCGCGGAGTTTCCGCTTTTTCATGGGCCCTACTTTCTTCTCGTGGCAACACGGGTGTGTTGCCGTGTGCGAGGACGCCGACGGTGTTGTGGGCGATCGTCGTTGATCGCGTGGGCGTCTGGGTGGGGTTGCGGTCGGTGTTCCAGCACAACCAACCGTGTTCGTAATCCTTACTAACTAATTGAGTCAGCGCAACCCCTCCTTGATGGGGAGTGGAGTCCAGCGGTTTGCCGCGCACAGTGCGCGTATGTGTGCTGTGCGCCACAAGTTACATCGTCATATTGATAATCGTTCCCAGTAGTAGTTAGTGTGAACTCTGAAAAAGGGGGCACACTGTTCCCCCGTAACGAGAATGAAAACCAAAACCAAGGACTGACTGTGAGAACACCACACACCACAAGCGCCCTCGCGCTCACCATCGCACTCGCCACCCTCGCCTCAGGATGCACACAAAGCAACGCCGACGAACGCGCAGAGGAACCATCACCCACCACAACAACCCAAGCCCCACAAGAACAGCCAGCACGCACCGCACGCATCGCCGTCACCCACGACGAAGGCGTCACCTACCTCGACGCCACAACCCTTGACGTCATCGGATCCACCCCAGCAACAGGATTCGTCCGCCTCAACCCCGCCGGCGACAACCGGCACCTCTTCCTCACCACCCAAGGAGGATTCGAACTTCTCGACACCGGAACCTACGGCCAAGCCCACGGCGACCACGCCCACTACTACACCCAAAACCCCGACACCACCGGTGTCGTCCGTTCCGCAGAAAAACCCGGACATGTCGTCGTCCACGACGGCTACACCGCACTTTTCGATGACGGCACCGGCCGCGTCGACGTGTACGAAACCAGCGCCATCACCGAAGACCCCATCCGCACCTGGCAAGCCCCCCACGCACACCACGGCGTCGCCATCGCCCGCGCAGACGGCTCACTCATCGTCACAGTGGGAACAGAAGAAGAACGCACCGGCGTCGCCATCATCGACGAAGCCGACAACACCATCGCAGAAACCGACCAATGCCCCGGCGTCCACGGCGAAGCCGCCGCAGCCAACGGCCGCATCGTCGTAGGATGCCAAGACGGAATCGTCATCATCGACGGCGACACCATCACCAAAGTCGACGCACCAGATACCTACGGGCGCATCGGCAACCAAGCCGGAACTCACACCTCACCCATCGTGCTCGGAGACTACAAAACCGACCCCGACGCAGAACTTGAACGCCCCACCCGCATCTCACTCACCAACACCGACACCGCAGAGCTCACCCTGGTCGACCTCCCATCCAGCTACAGCTTCCGATCCCTCGAACGTGACGACGACGGCAACGCACTCGTCCTTGGCACAGACGGAAACCTCCACATCATCGACCCCGTCACCGCAACCATCACCGCCTCAGTGCCCGTCACACAACCATGGGAAGAACCCACTGAATGGCAACAACCTCGACCAACGGTTCGCTACCTCGACGGAATGGCCTACGTCACCGACCCCGCAACCAAACGCATCGTTGCCGTCGACACCGTGGATGCAACAATCTGGAAAGAAACCACCCTCGACATCACCCCCAACGAAATCTCAGGCGTCACTGGTGCAGCCCCCACCACGCACGACCACGAAGGACACGACCACAACTAACCCACAACCCGTTTGGTGAACACCACCACCATGAGCTACAGTAATCTCCGTTCCACACAACAACGCGGATGTGGCTCAGTGGTAGAGCATCACCTTGCCAAGGTGAGGGTCGCGGGTTCGAATCCCGTCATCCGCTCCACAACACACGCGCACGGCCCACCACAGGCCGTGCGCGTGTGCTATTCCCGCCTTGCACACCCACCCCAACCCGCCAATAATGCAAACACCACACCACACACCAAAGGACACCGCCATGGGACTCGACAACTTCGTCAACAAAGCCAAAAACGCCCTCAACAACTCCGACGACACCATCCAACGCCTCAAAGAAGAAGCAACAGATGAACGCATCGACCAAGTCGCCGACCACATCAAAAAGGTCACACCCGACTCAGTAGACGCAAAAGTCGACGCGCTCGCAGAAAAAGCGAAGGAAGCGAACAACTAACCTGCGCACAATCGTTAAGATGAAGGGGTGCCACACACGTGGCACCCTTTTTGTCATGACCAAGGAGAACTCACCGTGTCGAATCCATCGCCCACGTCGCCCAGCTTCACAATCACTCTTGACGGTGAAACGACCCAGGTGACCGACGGCACGACCGGCACCGACCTGTTTTCGGCGAACAAAAACATTGTGGTGCTCAGGGTCAATGGTGAACTCAAAGACTTGTTCTACCGTGTTGCCGCTGGTGATGTTGTTGACGGCGTCGACATCAATGAACCTGATGGTCTGAACGTGTTGCGGCACTCGGCAGCTCACGTGCTCGCGCAGGCTGTTCAAAAGGTAAACCCGGATGCCAAGTTGGGGATTGGCCCGCCCATCGTGGACGGTTTCTACTATGACTTTGATGTGGAGACCCCGTTCGCTCCTGAGGACTTGAAAAAACTCGAAAAAGAAATGATGCGCATCGTCAAGGAAGGGCAAACCTTCCAGCGCCGAGTCATCACTGAGGAGCAAGGGCACACAGAACTTGCGGGGGAGCCCTACAAAATTGAACTGATTTCGCTGAAATCACAGTCGGACACCGCAGCGGAAGGCGCCTCAGTTGAGGTGGGAGCCGGTGAGCTAACAATCTACGACAATGTACGCCGCAATGGCGAGGTTGCCTGGGGGGATCTGTGTCGCGGCCCGCACCTGCCGAGCACGAAGCTCATTGGAAACGGTTTTAAGCTTATGCGCAGTGCTGCGGCATACTGGCGTGGCAGCGAGAAAAACCCGCAACTGCAGCGTATTTATGGCACCGCATGGCCAACTAAGGACCAGCTCACTGAGCATCTGACTCGTCTAGCTGAGGCCGAACGCCGCGACCACCGCCGTCTTGGGGTAGAGATGGATTTGTTCTCATTCCCCGATGAGATGGGGTCAGGGCTTGCGGTGTTCCACCCGCGCGGCGGGGTGGTGCGCTTGGAAATGGAAGAATACTCGCGCCGCCGCCACATCGAGGCAGGGTACTCGTTTGTCAACAGCCCGCACATCACCAAAGGGCGGCTGTATGAGGTCTCTGGTCACTTGGATTGGTACCGCGAAGGCATGTACCCCGCCATGCACATGGATGAGGAACGTGACGCTGACGGGACCTTGCGTAAGCAGGGGCAAGACTATTACCTCAAACCCATGAACTGTCCGATGCATAACCTGATTTTCGATGCGCGAGGCCGTTCGTACCGTGAACTTCCGTTGCGGTTGTTTGAATTTGGAACGGTATACCGTTACGAAAAATCTGGGGTGATTCACGGGTTGACGCGGGCGCGCGGGTTCACACAAGATGATGCGCACATCTACTGCACGAAAGAGCAGATGAAAGACGAACTGACGAATGCTCTGACTTTTGTGCTTGACCTGCTCAAAGATTATGGTCTTGATGATTTCTACCTTGAGTTGTCTACCCGGGACCCAGAAAAATCAGTGGGAACTGATGAGATATGGGACGAAGCGACCCGCACGTTAGAGGAAGTTGCCCAAGACTCCGGTTTAGAGCTTGTCCCTGATCCTGGTGGGGCCGCGTTCTACGGGCCAAAGATTTCCGTGCAAGCGAAAGATGCCATTGGGCGCACTTGGCAGATGTCCACAATCCAATTGGACTTTAACTTGCCTGAGAAGTTCGACTTGGAATACCAAGCTGCAGACGGCACACGGCAACGGCCTGTGATGATCCACCGAGCTTTGTTTGGTTCCATTGAGCGTTTCTTCGCCGTGTTGCTGGAACACTATGCCGGTCAGTTCCCCGTATGGCTTGCCCCGGTGCAGGTGCTCGCCGTACCGGTTGCTGACGCTTTCAACGACTACCTGGGTGACTTCGTAGCTGAACTACGCACTCGCGGTGTCCGTGCGGAACTGGACGATTCCAGTGACCGGTTCCCCAAGAAGGTCCGCAACGCTTCCACCTCGAAAGTGCCCTTCACCGTTATTGCTGGTGGTGAAGATGAACAAGCTGGTGCTGTGTCGTTCCGGTACCGCGATGGTAGCCAAGAAAATGGGATCCCACGGGAACAAGCAATTACCCGTATCCTTGAGTCCATTTCGACCCGAGCACAGGTTTAACCACCCGGTGGGGGCACCTCACTGCGACAGGTGCCCCCACTCAGGCAAGGACACACATGAGCACTGAGGATAACGCGCCCACCCCCGATCAGTTCGCGGGGCAACCCGACGCTTGGCAACGCCTGTGGACCCCGCATCGCATGGTGTATATCGGCGGGGAAAACAAACCGCGCGACACCACCACACAGCAATGCCCCTTCTGCCGGATCCCCTCTGGTCAGGACGAGGACGGGCTCGTTGTGTACCGGGGGGCCCACGTGTACGCCGTCCTTAACCTCTACCCCTACAACGCTGGACACCTGATGGTCGTGCCTTACCAGCACGTGTCCCTGTACAGCGACATTTCACCTGAAGTTGTCACTGACATGGGAATTGTCACCCAGCAGGCGATGACCGCACTGGCCCGCACAATGAACCCGGCAGGGTTCAACATCGGCATGAACCAAGGGGAAGCAGGAGGCGCAGGAATAGCAGCACACCTGCATCAGCACATCGTCCCTCGATGGGTTGGAGACGCCAATTTTTTCCCCATTATCGGGCAGACCAAAGCGATTCCTTCCTTGCTTGCTGACACCCGCCACCAACTCGCCACCGCATGGCCCACACCATGACTCTTCCTCAAGGAGACACCGATGCTTAATGGTCTACGCGGCGTGATGGCCACGATCTTCACTCCGATTGCCCGCTTCCTGCTGCGGCTGCGCATTTCCCCAGACGCAGTCACGATCACTGGCACTTTCCTGGTGATCGCCACGGCGCTATGGCTCTTGCCCACTGGGCGCCTTGTCGCTGGGGCGCTGGTCATTGGGTTGTTCGTGTTCACTGACTCCCTTGATGGCACCATGGCGCGCCTGTCCGGACGCTCAGGCCCATGGGGTGCGTTCCTGGACTCAACTCTTGACCGGCTTGCAGACGGAGCTTTATTCATTGGTCTTGCGCTCTACTTCGCGTGGCATGCCCCTGCCGCACAACACCTTGGAACACTTGCTGCCCTCGCCTGTCTCCTGCTTGGCTTGTGCGTGTCCTACGCGCGTGCCCGTGCCGAAGGGTTGGGGCTTGATGGCAATGTCGGGATCGCTGAACGCCCAGAACGACTCCTCGTGTCCTTGCTCGCCACCCTCATCACAGGACTCACAGCCAACCCCTCCATCCTTGCGTGGGCACTGGTTGTGCTCGCCGCGCTCTCTGCGATCACCCTCATTCAACGCATTTCCCATGTCCATCACCAAACACGGCCCCAAGAAACCCATTCATGAATAGCTCCCGCGCCTACCTCCTTGCTTTCCGCCACGCATGGCGCATCCCAGGTCCGCTATGGCGTGCGTTGATGGCCACGGCAGCAGACATCACTTGGCTCGTGCACACCAAAGGGGTACACCAGCTTGAACGTAACCTCACCCGGGTGAGCCCCACCGCCAATCCACGCCAGATACGCCAACTTTCCCGTGCGGCGATGCGCTCCTACATGCGTTACTTTGGCGAAGCGTTCACTGTCGCCCACATCACCCCACAACAACGTGACGCACGAGTGCGAGTCATCAACGCACACAACCTCGACGCAGCCCTGGCACTTCCCGGCTCACCCGTCCTCGCGCTGACCCACCAGGGTAACTGGGACCTCGCCGGCATGTGGGCATCAGCAACCATCCGCCCTGTACTCACCGTCGCTGAACGGCTCAAACCTGAGGAACTCTTTACAGAGTTCCGCACCTTCCGCGAAACACTAGGGATGACCATCCTCGCCGCGGGTGACGACGGTGTTTTCCGAGCCCTGTTGCGGGCAACCCGCACGAACAACCACCTCATTTGCCTGCTCGCTGACCGTGATCTCACCGCAAGTGGCATTGAGGTGGATTTCAACGGCCACCGTGCACGCGTTGCCAAAGGCCCCGCAGCCCTGGCCACACAGGGCCAGGTTCCGCTCATCCCAGTTTCCATCACTTACGAAAAACTTACCGGACACCGCCGCGCCCAAGCAGGCAGCCCTTGGGGGATTGTCGTCGAATTCCACACCCCTCTTCACGCCGACCCCAACGCAACGACCAAAGACAACATCACCAACCTCACCCAACAATGGGTCACCACACTTGCCACCGCCATCACCCGCTCTCCCCACGACTGGCACATGCTCCAAAAAGTCTTCACCGCTGACCTCAACCCCCACCACCCCCTTGCGCCGCCCGCCACACCAAAGGAGCACAATGACTAGCCCCCACACTCACCGCACGCTCCGCGTCGGCATCGTGTGCCCTTATTCCTTTGACGCCCCTGGCGGAGTCCAATTCCACATCAGAGACCTTGCCGAAGCACTCATCAACCAAGGCCACGAAGTCTCGGTCCTTGCCCCAGCCGACGACGACACCCCTGTCCCGCCATACCTCACCCCCGCAGGCGCTTCCATCCCCATCCGATACAACGGTTCAGTAGCACGCCTGACCTTCGGGCCACGCGTTGCCGCGAAAGTGAGGCGCTGGCTCAACGACGGCCAATTCGACATCCTCCACTTGCACGAACCAATGACCCCCTCCCTGTCCATGCTCGCCCTGTGGCTCGCACGAGGTCCCATCGTCGGCACATTCCACACCGCGCTCATCCGCTCCCGGGCACTGCAATTCGTTTACCCCATGGTGCGACCCTCGCTCGAAAAATTCTCCGCCCGTATCGCCGTGTCCGAAGATGCCCGACGTACACTGATCGACCACCTCGGTGGGGACGCCATCGTCATCCCCAACGGCGTCTACGTCAACACATTCACACATGCGACTCCCACCCCGCAGTGGCAAGGAACCCCCGACGCCCCCACTATTGCGTTCCTGGGACGCCTTGACGAACCCCGCAAAGGACTGCCCGTCCTCAGCCAAGCCATTCCGCACATCCTGACGCACTACCCCAACGCCCGATTCCTCATCGCGGGCAAAGGCGATGAAGGTAAACGTCACGCTGAACAACAACTCAGCAACCACCTCACCAACGTTGAATTCCTTGGTGCCATCACTGACGACGAAAAAGCATCCCTGCTGACCTCAGTTGACCTCTACATCGCCCCACAAACAGGCGGCGAAAGCTTCGGTATCGTCCTGGTCGAAGCCATGAGCGCTGGCACCACCGTCATCGCCTCAGATCTTGGCGCATTCGAACGAGTCCTCGACAACGGACAAGCTGGCTACATGTTCCGCACCAACGACCCGAACGACCTAGCCCGTGCCGTGATCGAAGCACTCAACAACCCCACTGAGCGCACCCAACGCACCCAACGGGCCACTGAGTTCGTCCAGCAATTTGACTGGAAGGAAGTCACCACGAAAATCCTCACCGTGTACGAAATGGTCCTGTCCGCGTCCACTGCGCTAGGCAAAGTCACCGAAGACCCCAGTGCACTTACACACCCACGAGAAGCCTCATGACCTGGTCAGAAACAACCGTCATCATCCTCATCGTCCTTGCCACAGCCACGTGGCTTGCCATCAACCACGCACAACGCCTCGACCGACTCCACCGCAAAGTTGTCGCGTCCCGTCTCGCGTTAGATGCACAACTGCTGCGCAGATCCGCAGCAGCAGGCAACCTTGCTGCCTCCCACACCCTGGATCCTGTCAGCTCACTTCTCCTAGCTGACACCGTCAACGCTGTGCAAAACTCGTGCCGCGACGGCGACCAAGAACTCATGGTCGCAGTCCCTGACCTCGAACAACTCATCACCCAACACCGCACCCCCACCACCAAACCCACCCGCCAACACGTCATCGCAGCACTCGATGGCACCCTCGGACAAGAACGCGAAGCAGAGGAGAGCTCCCTGACCGCCGTCCTCACCCAAATCCTCGACGAACCACTACCCAGCACCCCAGACACAGATGAGCTACTCAACGCACTGGCAGCAGCCTGGTATCGTGTCCACATTGCACGACGGTTCCACAATGAAGCGGTCCTTCAAGCACAACGTTTGCGAGCAAACCCGTTTGTGCGTCTATTTCGCCTCGCAGGACGGGCACCCATGCCGCAGACCGTTGAATTTGACGACACATGGCCACCGGGATTGCCAGCTATTACAGGACACCTTCAGTGACAAAACACCCGGCGTACCGAACCCGTGACGCTGCACGCGTCATCCTTTTGGACGCGAACAACAACGTGCTCATGCTGCGCGGGCATGACGAACACAATCCCACCCGCCACTGGTGGTTCACAGTGGGCGGCGGGCTTGACGCTGGCGAGAGCCACAGACAAGCAGCCGTGCGTGAAGTCTTCGAAGAAACAGGCATCACCCTTGAGGAAGGCGACCTCGTCGGACCAGTGATGTTTCGCTCAGCGATTTTCGACTTCCAAGCAGAACACATCGTCCAACATGAAACGTTCTTCGTCGCGCACCTTGACACAGCACCAGTGCTGTCCACCACCGGATGGACAGATGTCGAACAACGCTTTGTCGACGACCTTGCCTGGTTGAGCGTGCACGACCTCACCAACGCAACGTGCGAAGTGTTTCCAGAAAACCTCACTGCACTCATCACCTCAATGAGTACAGGGTGGGACGGGACAGTCATCCGCCTCCGTCACGACCAATCACACACGCCCCACTGATAGCCTGTTCGCACAGGCGTGCCACCAGCGGCTAAGATCAATCGAGTCCACACCGACGACATTCATGTAAGGAGTCCCCACCCATGGCAGGTCACTCCAAATGGGCAACTACGAAACACAAAAAAGCGGCAATCGACGCCAAGCGCGGCAAACTCTTCGCCCGCCTCATCAAAAACATTGAAGTTGCTGCCCGCACCGGGGGAGGGGACCCCCAAGGAAACCCCACCCTGTTCGACGCAATCCAAACAGCCAAGAAAAACTCGGTGCCTGGAGACAACATCGACCGTGCTGTCAAACGGGGAGCAGGGCTCATCGAAGGTGGGGCAGACTACCAAACCATCATGTACGAGGGTTACGCACCAGGCGGAGTAGCAATACTCGTTGAGTGCCTCACCGACAACAAAAACCGTTCTGCCGCTGATGTGCGCGTCGCCTTCACCCGTGGTGGTGGACAACTCGCAGACCCGGGCTCAGTGGCCTACATGTTCTCCCGCAAAGGCCTCGTCGTCATCCCCGCGAACAACCACAACGAAGACGACATCATGATGGCTGTTCTCGACGCCGGCGCAGAAGAAGTCAACCAAGAAGGCGACACCTTCGAAGTGCTCTGTGAAGCAACAGACTTACGCGCAGTACGAGACGCACTCGAATCCGCAGACATCGAATACGACTCCGCCGAATCAATCTGGCACCCCGCAACACGCATCGAACTCGACGCAGACGGCGCACGAAAAGTCTTCAAACTCATCGACGCACTCGAAGACTCCGACGACGTACAAAACGTCTACGCCAACTACGACATCACCCCAGACGTCGCAGCTGAACTCAACGAAGACGACTAACCACAATGCGCGTTCTCGGTGTAGACCCAGGGCTCACCCGGTGCGGAATCGGCGTTGTTGATTCCATAGCCGGGCGCCGGGCACGCCTCGTCGCCGTGGGAGTCGCCCGATCCACACACACCGAATCAATCGATGTGCGGCTTCTAGCAATCTCACAACAACTCGACGAATGGCTCGACCGCCACATCCCAGACGTTGTCGCCATAGAACGAGTATTCGCTCAAAACAACCTGTCCACAGTCATGGGGACAGCACAAGTCGCCGGACTCGCCATGGTCGCAGCAGCAAAACGAGGCGTACCCGTCGCACTCCACACCCCCAGCGAAGTCAAAGCAGCCGTCACCGGCCACGGGGGAGCCCACAAAGAACAAGTACAGCGCATGGTCGCCAACATCCTCGGCCTCAGTCAAGCTCCCCGCCCAGCCGACGCAGCCGACGCACTAGCCCTCGCCATCTGCCACCTCTGGCGCCCAGCTGGAATACTCGACAAAGCCGACCGCTACCAAATGACACCAGCACAACGACAATGGGCAGCCGCAGAACAAGCAACCAAACAAAATGTCAGGCGCCTGCACTAAAGTCCAAGACAGTCACTTCCTCCACAACACCAACCCAGGAAAAACCACACCCCAATCCACCAAAAACACGAATCACGAGTGTGACAAATCATGATCGCCCAACTGACAGGCATCGTCCAAAAAATACGCCTCGACTCCGCCATCCTCACCGTCCACGGAGTCGGCTACCTCGTCTACGCGACCCCCGCAACCCTCGCAACACTGCGCGAAGGACAAGACGCAACACTCTGGACCTCCCTTGTCGTGCGGGAAGACTCAATGACACTCTTCGGGTTCACGGATTTCGACGAACGAGACGTCTTCGAAACAGTACAAACAGTCTCCGGAGTAGGCCCCCGCCTAGCACTCGCAATGCTCGCCATCCACCCAGCCCAAGCACTACGCACCGCCGTCGTCCACGCAGACATCAAAGCACTCACCAAAGTCCCAGGAATCGGCCCCAAAGTCGCACAACGCATCGTACTCGAACTATCCAACCGAATGACCCCACCACAGTCAGAAACAACCCAAACCCCCACAACACCCACTGAACACGACGCCTCAGAACAAGTCATCGACGCCCTAATGTCACTGGGATGGAACACCAAACAAGCAGAAAACGCAGTCGACCAAGTACGCGCCGACACCGGACAACCAATCATCACACCCGCCCAAGTACCAGCAACCCTCCGCGCAGCACTAAAAATCCTCGGAGGACCACGTGCCTGACACCGACCACCCCCGCGACGACATCGACCTCGACAGCCAACGACTCGTATCCAACGGAGCCGACGACCTCGAACGAGCAGCCGAAGCAGCACTGCGCCCACGCACCCTCACCGAATTCGTTGGCCAACCCATCGTACGAGAACAACTCAAACTCGTCCTCGACGCCGCAAAAGGCCGAGGCGCATCCCCCGACCACGTCCTGCTCTCCGGCCCCCCAGGACTCGGAAAAACAACACTCGCCATGATCATCGCCGCAGAACTAGGAGTCTCACTCCGAGTCACATCAGGCCCAGCAATCCAACACGCCGGCGACCTCGCAGCAGTCCTATCCTCACTCGATGAAGGTGAAGTCCTCTTCATCGACGAAATCCACCGACTCGCACGACCAGCCGAAGAACTCCTCTACGTCGCCATGGAAGACTTCCGCGTCGACGTCGTCGTCGGAAAAGGCGCAGGCGCCTCAGCAATCCCACTCTCCCTGCCACGATTCACAGCCGTCGGTGCCACAACCCGAGCCGGACTCCTGCCCGCACCACTACGAGACAGATTCGGATTCACCGGTCACCTCGACTTCTACGACGCCACCGACCTCGAACGAGTAGTCCACCGATCAGCACACCTCCTCGGAGTCGAACTCTCACCACAAGCCGCCCAAGAAATCGCCACGCGCTCGCGGGGTACGCCACGCATCGCCAACAGGCTGCTGCGGCGGGTGCGTGACTGGGCGCAAGTCAAAGGAACGGGTGTCCTTGACTTGTCAGCGGCCCAAGCCGCACTGACAGTTTATGAAGTTGATGCGCTTGGTCTTGACCGTCTCGACCGGGCTGTCCTCACCGCATTGTGTACTCGATTCGGTGGAGGCCCGGTGGGTTTGTCCACACTCGCTGTGACGGTGGGAGAGGAACCAGAGACAGTGGAAACAGTGGCTGAACCATTCCTGGTGCGTGAAGGACTGATGGGGCGGACCCCGCGCGGACGCATCGCCACACCAGCCACCTGGCAGCACCTGGGGCTCACTCCTCCGCAGGACAACACAACTCTTTTCCCCTAGGTGGGCACTTATCTCCAGCCCCAAGCGTTAGGAGAAAAGGTGCCCAAGCGCCTAGACTCCCTAAGGACCCAACACACGTGAGGCAAAATTATGGACCCGCTGATAATTCTCTTGGTCGTCATGGTGGCGATGATGTTCTTCATGACACGTGGAACACGCAAACGCCAAAAGGAAATGATGAGTTTCCGTGATTCCATGGCACCGGGCCAACGTGTCATGACAGCGTCAGGCTATGTCGGAACCATCGTGGAGATCGGTGATGATCTGGTCACTCTTGAGTCGGAGCCAGGTTCCCGAACCCAGTGGGTGAAGGCCGCGATTTCTAAGCCGTACGACTCAGTATCTACCGCTATGGACACCGAAACACACTCAGAGACTGACGGACAAGAACAAGCAGGATTTGTTGTGCCTGATGATGTCTCCGGCCTCATTACGAAGCCTGGCGAGGACACGACCCGCCGCGACGAGGACACAAAGTAACGCCTAACCACCCAGGCACCTGACGGTGCCCTGTCACGAGAAGAGTCAGACCGTTGGCGAGTACCAACACGCGCGGACGAGCCCCTTGGCGGCCGCTTATCACCTTGCTTGTCATCCTTGCCGCAGGAGCGGGAGCACTGTTCGCTGGTGTGACCACATCCAGTGAAGCCCAGTGGACACCGAAACTTGCCCTTGATCTTGAGGGGGGCACCCAAATCATCTTGCAAGCGGTGACCGCGAACAACGAGGCTGTCTCAGCTGAGGACATCAGCCAAGCAATCGCGATTATTCGCCAACGCGTCGACTCTTCTGGTGTTGCAGAAGCCGAGATCACAAGTCAGGGTGGGCGTAACATTGTCGTCGCGCTTCCCGGCAACCCCAGTGAAGAAACCCTCGCGCTGGTCCGTGAGTCGGCGCAAATGCAGTTCCGCCCTGTGCTGTACATGGGAGATCCCGCACCAATTGAGGTGGAAACTCCAGCGGACGGGGAGACAACCAATGACACAGACGATGCTAGCGATGCGCAGGAACCAACGGCCGATGCGCAGCAGGATCCGGCTGCTGAATCAGCAGAACCAGTCGGTGGCCCCCTTGACGAACTCATTTCGGATGACGCCGAGGCAGCAGAAGCAGAAAATCCTAGCGACCTCGCTCAGATCACGCGTGATGTCGTTGAGGAGTTTTACGCTCTGGACTGTACATCCCCTGATAGCTTGACTGGTGGTGGGGGAGTCGCTGACCCTAATGCTGTCCTAGTGACGTGCTCTGAAGAGGGCGACACCAAGTACATCCTTGGCCCCATGGAAATTTCTGGGAATGACATCGCTCAAGCAAGCTCGGGTCTGAAGCAGTTGCAGGGTGGTGCAATGACGAATGACTGGATCGTCAACATCGCGTTCAACAGTCAAGGGACACGAGACTTCGAAACAGTGACGAGCCGCCTGTCCCAGCTACCTGAATACGAACAATGGATCTACGCACCGACTTCCTCGGCGCCAAACATGTTCGCCATTGTTCTTGACAATCTTGTCCTGTCATCACCGGGCGTGACTGAGGTTTTCCGCACAGGTGAGGCATTCATTGAAGGGACTTTCACCAACGAGAGTGCAAATAAGCTCGCAAACCAGTTGAGTTTCGGAGCACTTCCCTTAACTTTTGAGGTGCAGAGCGAGGAGACAATCTCGGCCACCCTCGGGAGCGAACAACTACAAAAAGGTATCCTCGCCGGGTTGATCGGTCTCATCCTCGTGGGCGTGTACTCGCTGGTTCAATACCGTGTGCTGGGTACGCTGACAATTGCATCACTGGTGATCGCAGCTGTCGCTACGTATCTCGCCTTGGCGTTACTGTCGTGGGTGCAAGGGTACCGACTCTCTCTTGCGGGTGTTGCCGGAATCATCGTCGCGATCGGTATTACCGCTGACTCATTCATCGTGTACTTCGAACGTATCCGCGATGAGCTCCGTGAAGGGCGCAGCCTCGATGGAGCCATTGAGGTGGGGTGGGACCGTGCGAAACGAACCATCATTGCCTCTGATGCTGTGAACTTTATTGCAGCCGTTGTGCTCTACTTCCTCGCTGTAGGTGGAGTGCGAGGCTTCGCATTCACACTCGGACTCACCACGTTGATTGACCTGATCGTCGTCTTCTTCTTCACTCACCCCGTACTCCAACTACTTGCACGTACCCGATTCTTCAGGAACGGACACAAACTCTCTGGGTTTAACCCCGAATCGCTGGGGGTGGACCGTCCTCGATATGTTGGCCGGGGTAAAGTCGCCACCGCGCAAAGTACCCCGATGTTCAACGACGACGGGACCCGCATGACCATCGCACAACGGAAAGCCGCTCAGCGCAGCAAGGAACAAACTGAACAGGTGAGCTCCCAGAGCACAACACGCAAGGACGGTGAGTGAACCATGGCACGCAGATTTTCCCAATGGGGTAACGACCTCTACACCGGGGCGCGTTCCTATGACGTCGTTGGCAAACGGCGTACGTTCTTCCTCCTCGCGTTGGCAACCATCTTGATCTCTGTCGCAATCCTTGGGATTCGTGGGCTCAACCTCGGTATCGAATTCCGTGGTGGTTCACAGTTCACCTTGACGAATGTTGACACGAGCGACCAAACGTCAGCAGTTGACGCTGTGACTTCAGTGTCACCATCCGAAGTCGCACGCGTCGCGAACGTGGGGACAAACGCTCTCCGCGTCCAAACGAGTGAGCTGACAGACATTGAGGTTCAAGAGGTTCGTCAAGCTCTTGCGGACGCCTATGGAGTGACCGCAGACGATGTGGCGAGTTCGTATGTCGGGCCGACGTGGGGCCAAGATGTGTCCACCAAGGCATTCACCGGAATCGCAGTGTTTTTGGTGTTGGTTATGCTGGTGATGTCCCTATACTTCCGTGCATGGCGGTCAGCTGCTGCCACGATTCTTGCGCTCTTCCACGACCTGATCATTACCCTTGGCGTGTACGCACTGGTGGGATGGGAAGTATCACCGGCAACGATCATTGGCCTGCTGACGATCCTTGCCTACTCCATTTATGACACCGTGGTGGTCTTCGACAAGGTCCGTGAGAATACAGACAACCTCAATGGGCAATACCTGGCGACCTACGCTGAGCGAGCAAATCTTGCGGTGAACCAAACAATGGTGCGGTCAATCAACACGTCCGTGGTTGCGCTACTGCCAGTTGCCTCGATCTTGTTTATCGGAGCGTTCCTGCTGGGTGCAGGTACTTTGCGTGATATTTCCCTAGCATTGTTTGTGGGTATGGGAATTGGAACGTATTCGTCGATCTTTTTGGCGACACCCATCCAAGTTGCTTTGCGCGAACGCGAACCCGCTATCCGTGAGCACAACGAACAGGTCGCAGCGGTCCGTGAAGCACGAGCAACAGGGGCGGACCCCTCTCAAGTTGTGGGTGTGTCACTGACGCAGGGGGCTGACGAGAAGAACATTGTGCCAGGTGTCCGATTGGCTAACCGTGCGCAACCAAAGAAACGGAAACGCTGATGTCGTCGCAGGCACCACAGGCACAAGTCGATCTCCGGTCATTTATCCGTGACCTCCCTGACTATCCGAGCCCAGGTATCACCTTCCGTGATATCACTCCACTGTTGTCAGATCCCGGAGCGTTTGCAGCAGCTGTGCACCGACTAGCGGATCTCGTTCCAGCGGATACAGACGTGATTGCTGGACTTGAGGCACGCGGATTTATCTTCGGTGCCGCGCTAGCTCATCACATGGGTATTGGTTTTGTGCCTATCCGGAAAGCAGGCAAACTTCCGCCCCCTGTGCACCGGTACACGTACGACCTTGAGTATGGGACAGCGACTATTGAGTTGCGCCAGGACACAATTCCAACCGGTGCGCGGGTCGTTATCCTTGACGATGTGCTCGCCACTGGAGGAACAGCGGCGGCAGGCGCCACGTTGATTGAGCAGTGTGGCGGACGGGTCCATCACCTCGTTTTCCTCCTTGAACTTGCCGGGTTGTCCGGGCGTGAGCGGCTCGCTGGTCGCCCGGTGTCAGCGGTGTTTGACCTGTAGAACTACAATGGTGATCTCAGGAACGTGTACGCGCGTTCCGAGCGGTTGAATCGTTCAACTGTCCGCGAGGGAGGTCACCGTTATGTCTGCTGAAATCAACAACACGCAGGTGAGCCCTCACGAGAGTTCACACACCGGTGAGGAAGCTGCTCACTCGGACGCTGTGTCAGAGGGCATCGTCGCATCAGCGAAGCCAGCCATTGCCAAACCGAGCGATATTCGTTCAGTGGCATCGGCTGCGGAACCTGAACGAGACGCAATGGTGGTATCAAGTGCCGGCCGGGTGCGGTCACGGTTTGGGCGCTTCGGTACCCGGCACACCACGGGGACTCCCGCGCTCGAACCACTCATTAGCGCGTTACGCAATAATCACCCGAAGGCAGACGTTTCTATCATTGAACGTGCCTACGCGACTGCGGAAAAAGCGCACCGCGGGCAGATGCGTAAAAGTGGTGACCCATACATTACTCACCCGGTTGCAGTTGCGACGATTCTCGCCGAATTGGGCATGACCGCATCAACGTTGGCTGCTGCTTTACTTCATGACACAGTGGAAGACACCCCCTATTCGTTGGCGCAACTGACCAGTGAATATGGGGAAGAAATCGCTTTGCTCGTTGACGGGGTCACCAAACTCGACAAAGTCCAGTACGGTGACGCAGCCCAGTCTGAGACTGTGCGCAAAATGGTTGTGGCGATGGCGAAGGACATTCGTGTCCTGATGATCAAGCTGGCGGATCGCCTCCACAATGCCCGCACATGGAAGTTTGTCCCCTCGCAGTCCGCGGCGAAGAAGGCGCGAGAAACCTTAGAGATTTACGCTCCCCTTGCGCACCGTTTGGGAATGAACACCATTAAGTGGGAACTAGAGGACCTGTCCTTCCAAACGTTGTACCCAAAGGTGTATGAAGAGATTGTCCACCTTGTTGCCGAGCGGGCTCCTGCTCGTGAGGAATACCTCAATGTTGTGCGGGAGCACATCAATCACGATTTGCGTGCAGCACGCATTAAAGCAACGGTGACGGGACGCCCCAAACACTATTATTCGATCTACCAAAAAATGATCGTCCGAGGGCATGACTTCCAAGACATTTACGACCTGGTCGGGACCCGAGTGTTGGTTGACACAGTCCGGGATTGTTACGCCGCATTAGGTGCATTGCACGCACGATGGAACCCGGTTCCTGGGCGGTTCAAAGACTACATCGCCATGCCGAAGTTCAACATGTACCAGTCACTCCACACCACGGTGATCGGTCCAGGCGGCAAACCTGTTGAGATTCAGATCCGCACCCATGACATGCACCGTCGGGCAGAGTATGGTGTGGCGGCGCACTGGAAGTATAAGGAAGGTGCTAAGGCTCCTGCTGGGGGTGGCTCTTCTGATATGGCGTGGTTGCGTCAACTTGTTGACTGGCAACGGGAAACCGCTGATCCCTCAGAGTTCCTTGATTCGTTGCGTTTCGAAATTGGTTCTCGTGAGGTGTATGTCTTTACACCCAAAGGTGACGTTGTTGCTCTACCGCAGGGTGCTACTCCGGTGGACTTCGCTTACTCTGTGCACACAGAGGTGGGGCACCGAACAATGGGGGCAAGGGTCAATGGTCGCCTTGTGCCCTTGGACTCACAGCTTGAAACGGGCGACACCGTTGACATTTTGACGTCAAAAGCACAAACAGCTGGTCCGTCTCAGGACTGGATGGCTTTTGTCAAGTCAGCTCGTGCACGGAACAAGATTAGGCAATGGTTCCAAAAAGAACGCCGTGATGAAGCGATCGAACATGGTAAGGACCAAATCGCCAAAGCATTACGGAAACAGAATTTGCCGTTCCAGCGGTTGCTATCGCATGAGTCTGTTCTTGCCACGGCACATGACATGCGCTACCCCGATGTGTCTGCTCTCTATGCTGCAGTGGGTGAGGGGCAGATTTCTGCTGCGAATGTTGTGCAAAAACTTGTGGCAGCGTTGGGTGGTTCTCAAGCGAATGAGGAAGACCTTGCTGAGGTCGCACGTCCCTCAAAGGTGTCACGGTCACGCAGGCAGGGGGACCCTGGTGTTGTGGTCAAAGGCACCGACGATATCTGGGTCAAACTTGCAAAGTGCTGTACTCCTGTTCCCGGTGACGACATCATCGGTTTCGTCACCCGTGGGCAAGGGGTGTCCGTTCACCAGGTGGATTGTCACAATGTGGAGCAGTTGCGTGAGCAGCCTGAGCGCATTGTTGATGTGGAGTGGACAACTGGGTCCAACGCCATGTTCCTGGTGCAGATCCAAGTGGAAGCTCTCGATCGTCCCCGGCTCCTGTCGGATGTCACCCGCGTACTGTCAGATTCACACGTGAATATTTTGTCAGCGTCAGTGACCACCTCGACCGACCGCGTAGCGATTTCGAAGTTCACCTTTGAAATGGCGGAACCAGCTCACTTGACTACAGTCTTGAATGCTGTGCGACGCATCGATGGTGTCTTTGACGTCTATCGCATTAAAGGTGCGTAGCAGGGGAGATGATGAGGCTGCTCAACGTGTCTAGAGCAGCGAGAGCGGCTGCCTGACGGCGTTGTCGGTAGGTGCTGTGCAGTCGTTGCCGTGCCTCAACAACGTGCTGAGTGGTGAAATGTCCGCGGATGAACGCATCCTGGAGCAAATCCTGCGGGGGGTCGTTCATCGTGAGACAGTCTACTAGGGTGCGGGCCAGCGTTGTGAGTTGGTGACCCGCGCACGTGGTGAGGTCTGGGGTGAGCAGGGTGGCTTGATGGAGGATAAGTCGGGCACGCTGGGTGGGTGTGGGCTGGTGTCTGCGGTAGGTGATGTGCGCATCGCGGGGGAGCGGCCCGCCGCAGTGGACCCATAATGCTGTGGTGTGGGAGACAACCTCGGTTGCCGCGATCCGATGTTCGAGGTGGGCTATGCGCATTCGTGTACCTGCGGATTCGGTCATGATCGACGGGATCGCATGACGATCTGTGACTGGGATGAGTGACCCCTCACGGAGGAGTTCTTGCCATGAGGCTGCGCCTCCGACCGTGGCTGGAGTGTAGATGCGCGCGTCATGCCAGCGAGACCAAGTCTCACCCAAAGTGGCGGCGTTGAGTTGTTGCTTCAGGCGTCGATAGGTCACTGTCGTCATGCCGCCAGTGTGCCATGTGGTCACAACACAGCGCTGGGGCGGTCGGTGAAAGTGTGGAAAACCTTCACGACCGCCCCAGACGTCAGAGCACGATGTGCCGTGAGTCGAATACGCGCCTATGCTTCCTCGGCAGCGCGTCGGATTTGTTCCAGCCACGCTGTCCGGGCAGCTAACGCATCGGTGAGTTCCTTCACCTTTTTGTTGTTGCCGGCGGTTTGAGCGGCGGCGAGGTCCTCTTCGAGCTGGTGAATACCCTGCTCGAGTTGAGCGAGTGCACCTTCAGCACGTGCTTTGGTTTCTGGGTTCGAACGATCCCACTGTGCCTGCTCTGCGTCCTTAATCGCACGTTCTACTGCCCGTAGGCGACCCTCAACGCGCTGAACATCAGCGCGTGGCACCTTCCCAGCGGCTTCCCACTCATCCTGGATGGTGCGAAGTTGGGCCTTGGCAGAGGCGATGTCAGTGACCGGGACAAGCTTCTCCGCACGCTCAAGGAGAGCTTCTTTGACCGCAAGGTTTGCTTCGAACTCTTGGTTGAGCACGGCGTTTGCTTCGTCACGGCGAGCGAAGAAAGCGTCTTGCGCGGCCCGGAACTGAGCCCACAATGCGTCGTCATCCTTACGGTTCGCACGACCAGCTGCTTTCCACTCTGTCATGAGGTCCCGGTACGCTGCCGCAGTGCTCGCGAAGTCCTCCGAGGTTGACAGTGCCTGTGCTCGGGCAACAAGTGCAGTTTTTTTCTCTTTTGCGGCTGCGTTCAGTTTCTCCAGTTCGGAGAAGTAGTGGCGTCGTTCACGGTCAAAAGCAGTGCGCGCGTGAGAGAAACGCTTCCACAGGGCGTCTTCTTGGACTTTATCGAGACGCGGGCCTTGACGCTGCGCTTCCTTCCATTGCTCGAGCAAAGTTCGGAGTTCTTCGCCTGCTGGACGCCACTGGATTTTCGCCGGGTCAGTACCAGCGATTTTCTCAGCGCGCTCAACGATCACGGTTCGCTGCGCCAACGCTTCTTCCTTCGCGGCAGCCCGTTGTGCGTCGAGTTCGCTTCGACGCTGTGCTGCGGCAGAGGTCAACGCAGCAACACGGTCACGCAATGCTGCCAGGTTCCCGACAGCCGCCGGAGACTGTGTTTCCTCTGCAAGTTTGGCAACTGTGGAGTCGATTTCTTTGATGCCCAAATCTGCATGGTGCAAACGCGCCTCAAAGAGCGCCACCTTGGCGACGAGGTCCACGTACCTGCGTGCGTAAAAAGTGAGTGCTTCCTCCGCAGTGTTGTCAGGCATCTGTCCCACCACACGGGTGTCCTCACCGTCCACAACAGATACCGTGCCATCGTCATCCACACGACCAAACTCACGCGCCTGCGCGAGTGCTTGCGCATCGTCAGGCACTGAGGGAGCAAGCACTGGAGCAGCTGAGGCCTGTGGGCGTGCGCTGACCTTTTTTAAGGCCGATGGTCGAACCCCAGCAGGAGTGACCCGTGGTTTGGCCGGGGGAGAGGACGTCGCGGGCGCTTCTCCCTCATGTGTTTCTTGGGTGGTGGGAGAGTTCTGCTCGGTGTTGTCGCTCATCGGCTTGCTCCTTGTGCTGTAGTGGCGAGGAGGTGTCTCCTCGTCAGCGACCGTCACAACAGCGTCCTCGCTGCGGTGACCTGACGTGGTGGCGCACGGGCGCCACCACCCAGTCTAGGGACAAAGCGGCAAGAATGTGGTACTCACCGTGGTGTTGACTCGAAAAAAATCACGGTCATATCGAGACCTTTGGCGTCTGCGAACACTTCGGATGTGTGCGTTTAACCAGTTCAACGATGTGCGTGCTTGGTTTTGTTGTCCAGCTTGTGTGCCGTGAATCTGTGGGGGATGAAACACGCCGTAGACTAAGATCATGGCACGTCCGACACCACTTTCAGGTTTCCCCGAATGGCTTCCCTCACAGCGGATCATTGAACAGCACATGCTGGTAACCATTCAAGAAGTTTTCGAGCTTCATGGTTTCTCAGGTATTGAAACTCGCGCCGTTGAACCGTTAGAGCAACTACTGAGGAAAGGAGAAACCTCCAAAGAGGTGTACGTGCTCCAACGTCTTCAGGCTGCTGATGATGCCCCACAGGCTGCGGCTGACAAGGCTCTTGGACTGCACTTTGATCTCACCGTGCCCTTCGCCCGGTACGTTCTTGAACACTCTGGCCGGCTCAATTTTCCCTTCAAGCGCTACCAGATCCAAAAGGTGTGGCGCGGAGAGCGCCCCCAAGACGGCCGATTCCGTGAGTTTTACCAAGCCGACATTGACGTCGTCGGGCAAGGAGAACTGCCTTACCACTACGAAGTGGAACTTCCACTCGTGATGGCGCGAGCACTGCTTGCTCTGGCCCCTTATGGGGTGCCACCGTTCACGATTTACGTGAACAACCGGCGTCTGGCTGAAGGGTTTTACCGCGGGATCGGGTTAACTCACATTGAGGAAATTTTGCGTTCGATCGACAAGATCGACAAGATCGGGCCGGGAAAAGTTGCTGATCTTCTTGTGGCAGACGCTGGGGCAACTGCTGAGCAGGCGCATCTGTGTCTCGAACTTGCCGCAATTCATGGCTCGGACGAGACCGTCATTGACACAATTTCGGAACTTGCTCACCGCGAGGGAGTGAACCACCCGCTCTTTGATCAAGGGCTCACCGAACTGCGTGAACTTCTTGCTGCAGCCCAGGTTCGTGCCCCTGGTCTTGTGGAAGCGAACCTCAAGATCGCCCGTGGTCTGGACTACTACACCGGTTCGGTCTATGAATGTGTCCTCCACGGACACGAAGACCTCGGTTCTATCTGCTCTGGAGGACGCTACGATACCCTCGCAAGCGATGGCAAAAACACCTACCCCGGTGTGGGGTTATCTATTGGAGTCTCCCGTCTCGTTTCGCGTTTGTTTGCTCACAACCTCGTTGAGGTTACGCGGGAAACACCGACCGCTGTCCTCGTTGCTGTCAATGACGAAGCAGACCGGCACGCCTCAACCGTGGTGGCTGATCAACTGCGGGCGCGCAAAGTGTCTGCTGACGTTGCGCCCTCAGCAGCGAAATTTGGTAAACAAATCAAGTACGCAGACAAACGTGGCATCCCTTTTGTGTGGTTCCCGCCAACACAAGCACAACCGCAGCACACGGTCAAAGATATCCGCACCGGTGAGCAGCATGAAGCTAACCCGGACACCTGGTTACCTCCTGCTGGAGATTTGCACCCAACAACGCAACCCGTTGCTGCACGCGAACAATAACAATGCTCCGTAGGGGGCTGGCCCCTACAATGGACATCATCACTTAACGACCATCACACTGAAGGACAATCTCGTGCTGCGCACTCATCACGCTGGAACACTCACAACCGCTCACAAGGGGAACACGGTCACGCTCACCGGCTGGGTTGACCGGCGCCGCGACCACGGGGGAGTAGCATTCATTGACTTACGCGATGCGTCAGGTGTCGCACAGGTCGTTATCCGTGACGAAGAGGTTGCCCACCCATTGCGTGCCGAGTACGTCCTCCAAGTGACCGGCACTGTCGAACAGCGTCCGCAAGGCAACAACAACCCGAACCTCCCGACCGGTGAGATTGAGGTGATTGCCTCCCAGGTTGTGGTGCTTAATGAGTCCACCGCCCTTCCGTTCCAAGTATCAACAGCGTTGGAGGGGACTGAAACCATTGGTGAAGAGGCTCGGTTGCGACACCGGTACCTCGATTTGCGTCGTCCTCGACCCGCACAGTTGTTGAAACTACGATCACAGGTGTCGCAAGCTGCTCGCCGTGTCCTTGACACTCACGACTTCGTGGAGATTGAAACACCCACGTTGACCCGGTCCACCCCGGAAGGCGCACGCGACTTCCTCGTGCCTGCTCGGTTAGCCCCAGGTTCATGGTATGCGCTCCCACAATCACCTCAGTTGTTTAAGCAACTGCTGATGGTCGCTGGAATGGAACGGTACTACCAGATCGCACGGTGCTACCGTGATGAGGATTTCCGCGCCGACCGCCAACCAGAGTTCACACAGCTTGACATTGAGATGAGCTTCGTTGAGCAGGACGACGTTATTGCGTTGGCTGAGGAGCTTCTCGCTAACATTTGGGCATTAATTGGTGTTGATCTCACCACCCCCATTCCTCGAATCACTTACCACGAGGCAATGCGTAAGTATGGCTCGGACAAGCCTGACTTGAGGTTTGACCTGGAAATCTCAGAGCTCACGGACTATTTCGCGAACACCACGTTCCGGGTGTTCCAGGCCGAATATGTGGGTGCGATTGTTATGCCTGGGGGGGCTTCACAGCCGCGCCGTCAGTTCGATGCATGGCAAGAGTGGGCTCGTCAACGCGGAGCAAAGGGTTTGGCGTACGTCACCATTGCTGATGACGGAACGTTAGGCGGTCCTGTTGCGAAGAACCTGACTGACACCGAACGTGACGGGTTGGCTGCAGCAACAGGCGCATCGCCAGGTGACTGCATTTTCTTTGCTGCTGGCCGTACTGACGAGTCACGATCCTTGCTTGGTGCTGCGCGTAATGAGATTGGTGAACGAACCGGACTCATTGATGACGATGCGTGGGCGTTTGTGTGGGTTGTTGACGCACCGTTGTTTAAACCAGCAGGGCAAGATGACGATGTGGACCTTGGCTCCTCACAGTGGACCGCTGTTCACCACGCCTTTACTAGCCCAACACCAGAGTGGATTGACTCGTTTGACACTGACCCGGGTCACGCGTTGGCATACGCCTACGACATTGTGTGTAACGGCAATGAGATTGGTGGCGGTTCCATCCGTATTCACCGGCGTGACGTCCAAGAGCGTGTTTTCCAGGTGATGGGTATTGGTGAGGAAGAAGCGCAAGAGAAGTTTGGGTTCCTCCTTGATGCGTTCCAGTTTGGTGCCCCACCACACGGGGGAATCGCGTTTGGTTGGGACCGCATTGTGGCGTTGTTGGGTCGTGCAGATTCCATTCGCGATGTGATTGCATTTCCAAAGTCAGGTGGCGGTTTTGATCCGCTGACTGCGGCTCCTGCCCCGATCACGGAGCAACAACGCAAGGAAGCTGGTGTTGACGCGAAGCCTGAGGTTCCGGCGGACGCCTCATAGCGCGAAGGCCGGTGTGTTGTTGTGTGGGGTGTCCGTTGCCGCGGGTGCCCCACACGCGTATGTGCCCCACATGCGTATGTGGCCCACGCGGCTCCAAGGGGGAGGAGGGGTACATTGCGCTGCTGGTCGTGGAGCCGGAGAGGTGATGTCTGACTTTTCTTGGAAGAACAGGGTGGGGTTCCTTGCTGCTTAGCAAGGGAACATCCGTCAACGGGCGGGATTTCCTCGGTTTCACTCAGAAGTGTACGCTAGGTTCGAACGTGTGTATTATTAGCGCAAGTCCGCGCAAAAAAACAGGGAGCGATTTTTATGCCTGACGCCTATCTGTCACGTCCCGGCAACATCTCACCCAACATCGCATTCCCAGATCCCAACGATCGCCCCGCGGTGAGTACTGATATTGCCGTACTTACCCTGACCCCTGAACGGGAGTTGGCGGTGGTGCTCATTGACCTTGACGGTCAACGTCAACTACCGGGAACGTTCATGATGCCTGGCGAAACACTGAAGAAGTCGGCACGGCGTGCTCTGAGTGAGTGCCTGACGCTCGAGGTGGGGGAGATACACCTCCTTGACGTCTTGGACGAACCCGCACGCGATCCACGCGGGTGGATGTTGTCAATCTCGTTCTTCGCAGCGGTTCCATACAGTGCTGTGGAGCTTCTCCTGGCGGAGGAGCACGGACCAAACCCCCCATACCCGTTGGCTCTTGTTCCCGTGTCCGATCTGCATGTGACATCTTTTACGGCGAACCAGTCTCAGGTGATCGAACAAGCCGTGGACAAGATCACGCATGAGTATGCTCTGCGGCCAGACCCCTACTACTTTATTCCTGCAGAAGAGGTCACTCTTTTTGACCTGCGCAACGTGCACGAAATTGTCCGGGGAAAGAAGATTTTGAAGGACAACTTCCGCAGGCGGATGACGCCTCACCTCCTCGACACTGGTCATGTCACTCAAGGGCGATTAGGGAAGCCGGCCAGGTTATACCGTCGGCGCCAGGTGCGGGTGCCCCGACCACCTGCTCAGGAAACATCGTTAGGCTGAAGTGATGGACCTCTTTGATTCCACAGGAAGCACAAGTGCGGGCCTGCCAGAACCGTCCCCCACAGCTCCGCTAGCAGTGCGGATGCGCCCGCGCACAGTGGAGGAGGTGACCGGGCAGACCCACCTCCTACAGCCGGGGTCTCCGTTGCGGCGTCTGTTGGATACCAGTGGAGAATACCAGCGGGCGATGCCTGGCTCTGTCATGTTGTGGGGCCCACCCGGAACAGGGAAGACGACACTTGCGTACCTGATTGCTCTGAACTCAGGGCGTTTCTTTGTTGAACTGTCTGCGGTGACGGCTGGTGTCAAGGACGTCCGGGCAGTCATTGACGATGCGCGCAGGCGGCTCACTTCTGGTGGGCAGGAAACAGTGTTGTTCATTGACGAGGTGCACCGGTTCTCCAAATCACAGCAAGATGCCCTGCTTCCTTCAGTGGAAAACAGGTGGATCACACTGGTGGCTGCGACCACTGAGAACCCTAGTTTTTCCGTCATTTCACCGCTGTTGTCACGGTCGCTCTTGCTCACGCTCAAACCGCTTGATGATGACGACATTGCTGGGTTAGTTGATCGAGCTCTCACAGATTCACGAGGACTTGCAGGGGAGGTGCTTATCGATGCGGAAGCCAAACTGCACTTGCTCCGTCTTGCTGGTGGGGATGCCCGCAAAGCACTCACTATCCTCGAGGCGGCTGCGGGGGCTGCATTGGACCGTCATCGGTCACAGGAGCATAGTTCGCAGGCGCGTGTTGATCTCACTACTATGGAACAAGCCATCGACGTTGCTGCGGTTCGGTACGACAAGGATGGCGATCAGCATTATGACGTGATTTCTGCGTTCATTAAGTCGATGCGCGGCAGTGATGTTCAGGCAGCGTTGCATTATCTGGCACGCATGATTGTGGCGGGCGAGGACCCACGTTTCATTGCTCGCAGGATTGTGATCAGTGCGTCTGAGGATGTGGGGATGGCGGATCCCTCTGCTCTTCAGGTTGCGACAGCCGCAGCACAGGCTGTGCAATTGTTGGGCATGCCCGAAGCGCGGTATGCGCTTGCCCAGGCGGTCGTGCATATTGCCACTGCTCCGAAGTCGAACCGTGCCCATGATGCCATCAATGCGGCAATTGCTGATGTTCAGTCAGGGAAAATTGGGGTTGTCCCAGAGCACCTTCGTGATGGTCACTACTCCGGTGCTCAGAAACTCGGGCACGCGGTGGGGTACAAGTACGCCCATGACTATCCACATGCAATTGCGCCGCAACAGTACTTACCGGATGTGTTAGCAGGGTACGAGTACTATCACCCGAGCGACCGAGGATTTGAGCGCAACGTCACACAACGGATGGATGCGATCACGCCAATTCTGCGCGACGGGTCATCAATGACTGGTCGACCTTAGGAGGCAAGAATTGCGTCCACAACAGGGTGAATATGGCGTGATCTCAACGTCTGATGAGTGTGGAGTGACGCTTTGGTGAGCGCATCGTGCATCGTTGATACTGGATCGTCGAGTTTGTCTGCGCTCATGACAACAACGTCAGCAGCCTCAAGAAATGGTTCGTGGAACTGTGCCCGGCCATCATAGTCATGGAGGTCAACCCATACTGGTGCGCTCATTGTGCGGATCGCGGGGAGGAGCCGTGCCGATTCGGCAGAAAGATCCATCACAATTGCATCAGCTGTGCTCATTGCTTGCAAGATTTCGTCGTCACGTTGCCCCGAACTTGGTGGCGGTGAGGTGAGATAAAAGGACAAGCGTTGACCGTCAGCGGCCATGATGTTTGTGTGCCGTTCGGTCATACGCGACTCGCAGTTGATAACAGTAGCGCCAACATGCGTCAATAAGTCGCAGATCATGTGGCCCATCTCGTCGGAACCAAACTGAGTAACGATAGTGACATCACAGCCAAGTTCACTCAGGTTCATACATTTTCCGAGTGATGTGCCGCCAAACGTGTCATAAAAATCATCCACCACAATCATGTGCGGCTCAGGTTGAGGGAGTGCTGGAACGAAGAGAAGAGAGTTCCATGCGCAAGGCCCAGAAATAACCACATGTGGACTGATCACTGACGTCTCCTTGTCGCGGTTGTCATGTGGAAGTCCATCGTAGGTGCCGCATGGCGCATGTTGAGCGCAACGTCACAGAAAGACCCCTGTATTCGATCACATTGAGCGCCGTTAACCGTGCAGCGAACTGGTAGACTTTTCTAGTTGTCTGCTACCAAGACAACCGCCTGGGATCTCAGCCCTGAGGCACATTGGTTCATGACCGTGTGCCCGTCGGCCGGTCCCGCATCACCCCACATGGCGGTGATGTGACGTCTTTATCCACACGACAGGAATGGAACTCTCCATGTCTTCAGTGACTCGTTCACGCCGCCAGGTCCGCCTGAGCCGCGCCCTTGGTCTTGCGCTGACCCCAAAGGCTGTGAAGCACTTCGAAAAGCGCCCCTACGCTCCAGGTGAGCACGGCCGTTCACGCCGTCGCACCGAGTCAGACTACGCTGTGCGTCTTCGTGAGAAGCAGCGTTTGCGTGCACAGTACGCGCTGCGTGAAAAGCAGATGCGTGCAGCATACGACAAGGCCCGTCACCTTGACGGTTTGACCGGTGAAACCATGGTCGAACTCCTCGAGACCCGCCTTGACGCACTCGTGTTGCGTGCCGGTTTCGCCCGCACCATCCTTCAAGCGCGCCAGGCTGTTGTTCACCGCCACATCCTCGTTGACGGCAAGCTTGTGGACCGCCCATCGTTCCGTGTGAAGCCTGGTCAGACCATCCAGGTGAAGCCAAAGATGCAAGCTGCAACCCCTTACCAGGTTGCTGCCGCCGGTGCGCACCGCGATGTCCTCCCAGAGGTTCCCGGATACCTTGACGTCCAGTTGGAAAAGCTCACCGCTGTTCTGACTCGTAAGCCAGCACGTGCCGAAATCCCAGTCCAGTGTGAAGTGAACCTGGTCGTGGAGTACTACGCACGCTGATGCTTCCCCGTCGATGACGGTATGAAACACCATGTCAGGCCCCTCGTTTTCACGAGGGGCCTGACATGTTTCTGCGTGTACATCAGCGAATAGAGGGCACGGAAGGTAGGGTGTGTGAAGGAAAGAACATGTCTGCGACAAGGGAGTTCAAGTGATCGGTGACATTGCCGGGTTGATAGCGGCGATCGCGTTTGTGGCACTCGTGGGGCTGATCGCTGTGCCCCTCATCAAACTGGGTAAAGTGCTCGACGCAGCCACAACAACAATCGAAGAAATCGCCGAACACACCATCCCAATCCTCAACGAATCGGCAGCCACACTCACCTCAGCAAACGCGCAGCTCGAAAAAGTTGACACCGTCACCACCTCAGCGGCTGAAGTATCGCAAAACATTTCCGCTCTCACCGGTTTGTATGCGGCAACGTTTGGAGGACCGCTTGTCAAAGTAGCGGCCTTCAGTTACGGAGTGCGCCAAGCTGCTGGACGCGCATGGTCCACGATGCGCGGACGCAACCCCAAGGAGCAACGATGAAGCGCATCGTTTGGCTCGGTATTGGTGTGGCAGTGGGTGTGTACGCATACTCCAAGGTCCGGCAAGTCGCACGTCAGTACACCCCGGCAGGGGTATCAGAAAAAGCCGAACACCTCGCGAGCGATGTTGTTGGCCGAGTAGAAACGGCTGTCAAAGGTCTCGCACCAGATTTCTCATCAGCATACGCGGCTCGTGAGAAAGAACTCATGGACCAACTGCTCGCTGACACCCAAGAGTCCGTGGCAGAGATGCGAGCTCGACGTGCCCGGCATGCAGCACGGCCCTCGCCCGGGAATGACACAGACATCACCGACGTTGACCCTGACGAAGAGGCGCTCGGGTATTCTTTTTGAGTTCGGGTGCTGATAGTACACACATCGCTGGCATCCACATCGATGAGGTGTACGCCACGAGACCCCCACGTGATACCAGGCCGCCCCGTAGTATTGTTGAGTGCCCCACGCGGGCAACCATTTTTCACGCTCGTAAGTAGAGGACATCATGCGTACCGCTGAGATTCGCCATCGCTGGCTGCAGTTTTTCGAAAGTCGCGACCACCACGTTGTGCCGTCAGCGTCGTTGATCTCACCTGACCCATCTGTCCTTTTCACGATCGCGGGTATGGTTCCCTTCATTCCCTACATGCTGGGAGAACAGAAGGCGCCGTGGCCGCGTGCAACGTCGGTGCAAAAGTGTATCCGAACCGGTGACATCGATGAGGTCGGAAAGACTACTCGTCACGGGACGTTCTTTCAGATGAACGGGAACTTCTCCTTCGGTGACTACTTCAAACGTGAAGCAATCACCTTCGCGTGGGAGTTCATCACGGGGTCTGAAGAATCCGGGTGCCTGGGTTTTGACCCCGAATTGATCTGGGTGACTGTCTACCACGACGATGACGAGGCAGCGTCGCTGTGGCGTGACGTTGCTGGGCTACCCGAGGAACGAATCCAACGCCGCGGGAAGAAAGATAACTTCTGGCACACCGGTCAACCGGGCCCTGGTGGGCCGTGCTCGGAGATTTACGTTGACCGTGGTCCACAGTATGGCGCCGAAGGTGGTCCTGTCGTTGATGAAGACAGGTATCTGGAAATCTGGAACCTCGTGTTTATGCAGTACTCGTTGGAGAATGTGACCTCCAAGGAGAGCTTCGACATTGTCGGTCCGCTACGCCAGCACAACATTGACACCGGTATGGGGCTTGAGCGAGTTGCTCTCCTCAAGCAGGGCGTCAACAACATGTACGAAATTGATGAGGTGTACCCGGTTATTGAGGCAGCAGAGAAGCTGTCAGGGCGCACCTATGGTGAAAACAACGATGATGATGTGCGGTTCCGAGTGGTTGCAGACCACATCCGGTCCTCACTCATGCTTATTGGTGACGGCGTTCGCCCGTCGAACGAGGGCCGTGGCTACGTGCTACGACGCTTGTTGCGTCGCTCGATCCGGGCGATGCGCCTGTTGGGTGTGACAGAACCTGCAATTCCTGCTCTCATCACCGCGTCGAAAGAGGCGATGAAAGCGTCGTACCCCTACCTGGAGGAGAATTTCGCCACGATCCTCGCGACCGCGTCGACCGAGGAGGACGTGTTCCGACGGACGCTGAACCAGGGGCTCACGATCTTGGATGCTGCCGTCTCGGATGCGAAATCACAGGGTGGTTCCTCTGCCGCTCTCACTGGTGAACAGGCGTTTACGCTGCATGACACCTACGGGTTCCCCATTGATTTGACGTTGGAAGTTGCCGCGGAGCAAGGCGTCAGTGTTGACGAGACGGCTTTCCGTTCCCTGATGCAGGAACAACGGGACCGGGCTCGGGCGGATGCTTTAGCGAAGAAACAAGGCCATGGTGACTTGGGTGTTTACCAGTCCCTGCTTGCGTCGATGGCTGCTCCTGTGGAGTTTTTGGGTTACACCGATGCTCAGGCTCCTGCGAAAGTGACGGCGTTGCTCGTCGATGGTCAGCCCGTGGCGACGGTGACAGCTCCAGCAGACGTTGAGATCGTTCTGGACCGAACTCCGTTCTACGCTGAAAAGGGTGGTCAGCTTGCTGATCATGGGCGGGTGTACTCCGAGCAGGGGGCCACTGTCGACATTGCTGATGTTCAGTCACCTGTCAGCGGGTTGTCTGTGCATCGTGGTGCCCTGGTCGATGGCACGTTGAGTGTCAGTGATGCGGTTGTTGCTGAGATCGATGTGGTGCGTCGACGTCAGATTTCCCAGGCACATACAGCTACGCACATGATCCATAAGGCGTTGCAGGAAACCTTGGGTGCGGACTCGACTCAGGCTGGGTCAGAGAACTCACCGAACCGAATCCGGTTCGATTTCCGGCAGAGCCAAGCTGTTCCGACATCTGCACTGGCTGAGATCGAGGGACGCGTCAACGACCAGCTTCGTGAGAACCTCGAGGTGACAGATATTGTGACGTCGCTTGATGACGCGCGTGCCATGGGCGCGATGGCGTTGTTCGGTGAGAAGTATGGTGACCGGGTTCGTGTTGTGTCCATTGGTGGTGACTGGTCTCGCGAGTTGTGTGCGGGGACGCATGTTCCAACCTCCGGTGAGTTAGGGATTGTCACAATCCTTGGGGAAGCCTCGATTGGCTCAGGGGTCCGGCGCGTCGATGCTCTTGTGGGTGCGGGTGCTTATGGTCATCATGCTCGTGAGCGTGCATTGGTGTCTCAGCTGTCTGGGTTGCTGAATGTGCGTTCGGAGGAGCTTCCTACTCGTGTTGAGTCGCTGGTGGGTAAGCTGCGTGATGCGGAGAAGGAACTCACAACTTTGCGGCAGGCACAGTTGCTGGCGCGCGCTGGTGAGATTGCGAGTTCAGCAGCGACCGTGGGTGCTGTTCGTGTCGTGACGTATGACGCGGGTGAGGTTGCTACTCCCGATGCACTGCGAACCTTGGTTCTCGACGTGCGGGGCCGTTTGGGTGACTCTCAGGGCTCTGTTGTGGCGGTTGCTGGTGTGTCGAAGGGCCGCCCTGTTGTTGTCATTGCGACTAACGCGTCGGCTCGCGAGGCGGGTGTGAAGGCTGGTGCTTTGGTGCGTACTGCAGCTGGAGTGCTAGGTGGTGGCGGTGGTGGGAAAGATGACCTCGCCCAGGGTGGTGGGCAAAACCCGACCGCGATCACCGAAGCCCTTGCTGCGGTGTCCCGTGATGTAGCGTCCGTTCAAGGGGCGTAGTCTGTGCGTGAGTTTGGTCGTGGTGTCAGGCTTGGGGTTGATGTGGGGCAGGTTCGTGTTGGGGTTGCTGCGTGTGACCCTGACACGATCTTGGCCACTCCTGTTGAGACTCTTGCCCGAGACCGGTCTGTCAGTTATGTCGCTGGCGGGAAGGTTCCTTCGGTGCTTCCCACAGACATTGAGGATTTACGGGAGATTGCTGAGGAACGACTAGCTGTAGCTGTCTATGTGGGGCTTCCCAAGCATCTGTCTGGTGCGCGAGGCGTGTCCGCTGAGATGGCCGTGAATTACGCCTCACTTGTGCAGCGTGTGTTACCTCACCTTGAGGTGCGTCTTGTTGATGAGCGACTCACGTCAAAAACAGCCCATTCGGCTCTCCATGATGCAGGTCGCCGCGCCCGTGAGCACCGCACTGTTATTGACCAGGCGGCTGCCGTTGTCATCCTTGATACAGCGCTTGAGGCTGAGAAACGACTCGGGTCTTGGGCGGGAGAATCTGTGGAGTAGTACCGATGGTGTTCCCTTTTTCCAGGAAACTGGTGTAACTTTTGGCAAGAACCGTTACCGAGTTGCAATGTATGACGGTGTGGTGGGCGCCAATGGTGTCGCTGGATAGCGACGCGCATGGTGCCACAGACTCCTGAACGCTCATCCCCAGCCTAAAGGATTGACCCGTGAATGATCTCTTTGACACATTGAGTCAAGAGGACCATACGACCCCCCGGTTGTCGCGCCAACAGCGGCGTGCTCTCGCCGCGAAGAAGAAGCGTGAAGCAGCGAGGAGACGGAAGTCTCTGATCGCCGTGTTCTTTGCTGTCCTGATTTTTGGTGGCGGTATTGCTTTTGCCTGGTCGTGGGGTGTGGAGTTCTTCAATGGTCTGTCGTTCAACGCGCCTCGCGTATCTGAAGCCCCGGCTGACTACGAGGGTGAAGGAACTGAAGCTGTTGAAGTCACGGTGAATGAGGGGGATACGGGAGCTGCCATCGCAACGACTCTTGTCGCGGCGGATGTGGTGGCATCGGAAGGTGCGTTCGTGTCAGCAGCGAACGCCCACCCAGATGCTGCAGGGATCCAGCCAGGGACGTACACGTTGTACAAAAAAATCCCAGCCTCAAAAGCCGTAGAGATGCTCCTTGATTTGAACAACTTGTCAGGGAACCGAGTTCAGGTGATCCCTGGCATGACGGTGAAAGATGTCATTCAGAAAATGAAGGCAGTCACCGGATTTAGTGATGACCAAATTAATGCAGCATTGGACAACACTGAGGCAACTGGTCTTCCTGAGCAGGCTGAGGGGTCGTATGAGGGGTGGCTCGCAGATGGGGACTACCGTTTCTCAGCAGATGTGACACCTGAGGAGATGTTCGCTGACATGGTCGCTCGCCAGCGCAAGCGGCTTGCAGACATGGGGGTGAAGAAAGCAGAGTGGGAACGGACCCTCAAGATTGCGTCAATTGTGCAGTTGGAAGGTCGTAATGATGACTTCCCCAACATTGCATCGGTGATTGAGAACCGACTCGACATCGACATGAAGTTGCAAATGGACTCCACGGTTCACTACGTTCATGGCGGGCGCGGAAACGCGTCAACGACCTCTGCTGAGCGTGCAGATGACAACCCGTGGAACACCTATAAGTACAAAGGTCTGCCGAAGACACCTATTGGGTCACCGTCTGCTGCTGCGATTGAAGCGGTGCTGAACCCACCCAGCACCGACTACCTTTTCTTTGTGACGGTTAACCCGAACTCTGGGGAAACGAAATTCGCAGAAACGTGGAGTGGTCACGAAGCAAATGTTGCCGAGTATCAGCAGTGGCTTCGCGACAATGAGGAAGCAATGACTCAGTCGGCGGATGGTGATTCGTGACGTCTCTTGCAGCTGTTCTTGGCCACCCGATCAGCCATTCGCTGTCTCCAGTCCTCCACCAGTCGGCATATGACGCCCTAGGGTTGGACTGGCGCTACGAACACCATGACGTTGACCGTGACGAGCTTGCCGGTTTTCTTGCAACTTTGGGGGAGCAGTGGCGAGGCCTGTCACTGACAATGCCCCTGAAACACGAGATCTTTCAGCACCTTGATTTTGTCGATCCACTGGCTGAGGTCACGGGGTCTGTTAACACCGTCATGATTCAGCGGACGGGTGCACGTCGCACTCTGACGGGTGCGAACACAGACGTTCAGGGAATCGTCGATGCGTTAGCTGAAGCAGGTGCAGTCACAGCGACAACAAGCGTTGTTGTGGGCGCGGGGGCGACTGCCAGTTCTGCTCTCGCAGCGCTGGCGCAACTCGGAGACGCAAATCCTACTGTCCTTGTTCGTTCTCTTGCCCGCACGGCCGTCCTACGGCAAGCCGCCCAACGAATGGGCGTCACACCGACGTTCCATGTGCTTGACGATGCGTGGGAAAGCATCCTTAGCGCCGATGTCGTCGTATCCACCTTGCCGCCGCACGCGGCGGACCCCATAGCGGAACACATCGGCAAACGAAAAATACGCATCAACGGGGCGCTATTGGACGTGGCGTACGATCCGCGACCCACGGCGCTCACCACCGCGTGGACAACGCTCGGTGGTCGGTGCGTCACCGGCGAACGGATGCTGCTCCATCAAGCTGCGGCCCAGGTCCACCTCATGACTGGTCGCACAGCTCCACTCGACGTGATGGACCAGGCGCTTTCCAACGCGTTGTAACACCCCGTGGACGGGTGGAACTTGTGATCCACAGCGATCTGTCTCTCCATTAAGTTCCGCGGTCACGCTGCCGATCATCTTCTCACGGTCATAGTGGGGAGAAACACGTGAAACAACTGGGAGAAATCCTCCTCGAAGAGGGTCTGGTCACCGAAGACGAACTCCTTCGTGCGCTGGACGAACAGATTGCGCGCGGTACGAGCCTGGGGCGCGTGCTGGTGGAACTGGGTGTGCTCACAGAGAACCAACTCGTGGCGGCCCTAGCCCAGCAAGTGGGGATGCGCTTCGTAGACCTTGACGATTATGCGGTCGACAGAGCCGCTGTTGTGAAAGTGCCCGGACCTGTGTGCCAGCGCTACAACGTCCTTCCTATTGCGATTGACAACGGTCAACTCATTTTGGCCATGGCCGACCCAGGGAACGTGCTCGCAATTGACGATGTTCGCCAAGTCGCGCAAATGCCTGTGCAACCTGTCGTGTCGACACACGAAAACCTCGCCAGGGCACTCCAACGGTACATCCGCGCTGACGGCGAAATGGATGACCTTGCTCACGCGCTTTCTGAAGAGCAAGAAGAAGAAATTGACCTTTCCGCACTCGGTGACTCGGTCGAGGACGACGCGCCCATTGTTCGATACGTGAACCTGGTCGTCACCCAGGCGATCACGGACCGCGCGTCAGACATCCACATTGAGCCAACGGAACACGACCTTCGAGTGCGCTACCGCATCGATGGTGTGTTGCACGAGATGCAACGTTCTCCGAAGTCCACGCAGAATGCAGTGACCTCCCGTGTGAAGATTCTCGCTGACATTGATATTGCTGAGCGCCGAAAGCCTCAGGATGGTCGCATGTCGGTCAACCATAAGGGGCGCAAAATTGACCTGCGTGTGGCGACGCTTCCCACTGTGTGGGGCGAGAAAATCGTCATGCGTATTCTCGATAACTCCACCGCCTCACTCGATTTGCGTGACCTTTCATTCGGCGAAGCGAACCTCGAGATTTACAAAGAGTCCTATAACAAGCCGTACGGGATGATCCTCGTGACTGGGCCAACGGGGTCGGGTAAATCGACAACACTGTACGCCACGCTCAATGCAGTATCGAAGCCCGAAATCAACGTGATCACGGTGGAAGACCCTGTTGAATACCGGCTTCCGGGCATTAACCAAGTACAGGTGAACCCGAAGTCCGGGCTGACCTTCGCTGCAGCGTTGCGTTCTATTTTGCGTTCGGACCCGGATGTTGTTCTTCTTGGTGAGATCCGTGACCACGAAACCGCTCAAATCGCTATCGAGGCAGCTCTCACCGGTCACCTCGTGTTATCCACTTTGCACACCAATGACGCACCGTCAGCTGTCACTCGTCTCACTGAGATGGGGATCGAACCGTTCCTTGTGGGATCGGCACTGGACTGTGTGGTTGCTCAACGGTTAGCACGGAAACTGTGTGACAAGTGCAAGGAACCGTACCAACCATCTGAGCGGGAAATGATTGCCGCGAAGTTCCCGTGGGTTCCCGGCGAAGAAATTCCGACACTGTACCGGCCAGGTGGTTGTGCAACATGTTCGCGGACCGGGTACCGCGGCAGGTTGGCTCTCCATGAGGTCATGCAAGTCAACGAGGATATTGAACGTCTTGCTGTTGCGCGGTCATCCGCCGCTGAAATTAGCTCGACAGCCCAGAAAAACGGGATGTATACGCTGCGTGAAGACGGATGGATGAAAGTCGTTGAAGGAAAGACATCCATTGAAGAAGTGCTGCGTGTCGTGGCGTGACGCTTAAGCGTCAGCACCCACGTGCCGATGATCTGGTCAGTGCTCATGCGCAAAGTGCCGTCGTGCACGCTACGAGAGGGAACACGTCGTGACCGAAAACTTCCAACAACCGCGGGAACAAGCGAGCCCGCAACAGGTGAGCGAGTGGGCTGAACAAGCAAATATGTCGCAATTATTTGCGCGTGAGTTGTCACGTGGGTCAATTCCGCGTCCGGCTGCTTCGTACGAAGAATACGGGGGCTTCACCGAGGAACAAGTACCTACTCGATCTGCTGACCCAGGGGAGGGGAGACGTGCCGCGACCTCTGTGACACCACTTCGCCGTCCCGCAGAGTCCCCGAATGCCCACTACGTTCAGGCTCCCGTGTCTATTCCTGCTGCTGCACAACCGCCGATGATGCAGGGCGGGACTGCAGGAACGAGCTTCGTCGATGAACAATCTATGGTTCAGGCTGCGGGGGCGCCGGCGAACCCGTTTGGGCACCAGGCTCCACCGTCGTTCGCGAACGTTCCTGGTGCGCCTCCCACGGTTGCGCCTGCTGCGGGCGCCGCGTCTCATGACGCAGTATCACCAACGCGCCGTGGACGGGGAATTGTCCAAGCAGATCAAGCAGCTGCTGGGCGCGTGGGTATGTCGAACGCGTTGCGTAAAGGTGACCTCATCCTTGACGATGTGCTGAGGGACATGGTCGTGCAAGATGCCTCTGATCTTCACTTGACCAACCGGTCGCGGCCAATGATCAGGAAAGCCGGTGAACTCACGCCACTTGAAGGATACGACGACCCGCTTGATGCCGATGCACTACGTCGGTCAATTTATACGCTGCTCACCCAGAAGCAGCGGGAACAGTTTGAAGAAGCACTGGAACTCGACTTTGCCTACCAAGTCCCTGATGGGGCGAGGTTCCGTGTCAATTTGTATCATCAACGTGATTCTGTGGGCGCGGCATTCCGTGTGATTCCAACGGAGATCAAACCGCTTGAGGACCTGGGAGTTCCTCCGTCGGTCGGGGCTTTCGCAAAACTTGCGCGTGGTTTGGTTCTTGTGACTGGTCCAACTGGGTCCGGTAAATCGACAACATTGGCGTCAATTATTGACTTGGTGAACAGGTCCCGGGCTGACCACATCATGACCGTTGAAGACCCGATTGAGTTCTTGCATGAGCACAAAAAGTGCGTGGTCAACCAACGGGAAGTGGGCACTGACACACATTCATTTGCTTCGGCGTTGAAGCATGTGTTGCGTCAGGACCCAGACATCATTCTTGTGGGCGAGCTTCGTGACCTGGAAACAATTTCTATTGCTCTCACCGCAGCAGAGACAGGGCACCTGGTCTTTGCCACACTGCACACACAGGATGCTGCGCAGACTATTGACCGTGTCATTGACGTCTTTCCTCCCGAACAGCAAGAACAGATCCGAGTACAGCTTGCGTCAGCGATCCAGGGCGTGGTGTGTCAGACGTTGTGCAAACGCGCAGATGGTCCGGGGCGGGTTGTCGCGACTGAGGTTCTTGTGGCCACACCAGGTATCCGCAACATGATCCGTGAAGGTAAGACCCACCAAATTTATTCGTCGATGCAGGCCGGGAAGAACGATGGGATGCATACCATGGATCAGCACCTCGCTGACCTGACAAAACGTGGATCAATTAGTTACGAAGTCGGTTTGGAAAAGTGCCACAGTGCCGCTGACTACAACAGGCTTTCTGGACGGTCCTCGCTTCCAGTGGGGTCAGGAATCGCGAATGCGGGCATGGGTGGACACCTTGACGGGAGTAGCTTCTAATGGCTGCAAGTGACATGAAGACGTACACCTACGAGGCTGCTGATAAGTCCGGCAAAATCGTCAAGGGAAAGATGGAGGCAACCTCAGAAGCTGCGGTTGCTCAACGGCTCATGGCTAATGGTGGACAGCCAATGTCCATCACGCAGGTCAACACCGGTGGACTCAACTCAGAAATCAGTATTCCTGGCATCAGCGACAAGATTTCGCTGAAAGAAATCGCGATCATGTCACGTCAGCTCGCGACCATGATCAACGCTGGCCTATCCCTGCTGCGAGCTCTCACAATCTTGACCGAACAAACCGAGAACAAGGTTCTGCAAGGAATCTTGGGGACGGTCCGTTCGGATGTGGAAACCGGTGGCTCGCTGTCGTCAGCGCTTGCCAAGCACCCTAAGGTGTTCCCACCTCTCATGATCAACATGGTGCGCGCAGGTGAAACCGGTGGGTTCCTGGATAAGACGTTGCTCAGCATCGCCAAGAACTTTGAAGACGAAGTGAAGCTTAAGGGCAAAATCAAGTCTGCTATGACATACCCGGTCGTCGTCCTTGTGATTGCAATTTTGGCGTCCGCTGGAATGTTGATCTTTATTGTCCCCGTGTTCGCCGGAATGTTCGCAACCCTTGGTGGCGAACTTCCCTTTGTCACACAAATCCTTGTGACGATGTCCGACTTTCTGAAAATGGCGATCTGGCCGATCCTGCTTCTTGTTTTTGCAGGGTTCATTTGGTGGAACCGCATTAAGCATCGCAAGTCAGTGCGGGAGAAGGTTGACCCCGTCAAATTGAAGATGCCGGTCTTTGGGAAACTTACGCAAAAAATCTCGATTGCACGGTTCACCCGCAACTTAGGGGCGATGCTCAGCGCAGGTGTCCCCATCTTGCAGGCATTGGAAATCGTGGGGGAAACAAGCGGGAACATTGTTGTGGAGCACGCCGCGAACGATGTGATTGACAGTGTGCGTCGAGGGCGGGCCCTGACTGCTCCGTTGTCGGAAAACCCGGTGTTCCCACCGATGGTGGTTCAAATGATGGCGGTGGGTGAAGACACGGGTGCGCTCGACGACATGCTGGAGAAGATTGCCGAGTTCTACGACGCCGAAGTGGAGGCGACCACAGAACAACTCACCAGCCTGATCGAGCCCCTCATGATCCTTGTCATCGGTGGGATCGTCGGCGGTATGGTCATCGCTCTATACATGCCAATCTTTTCAATCTTTAACCTCATTCAGTAGCTATCATGCACAAAAACTCGCAGAAACTTGTGCGTTTCGTTGCTCAAGTGCCGGCCTTTGCAGGCCGATAGCCACTGTGGTGCAGGGAAATTTCCCACCTGGTTGGGGAAGTCACTGCCACACTCATCATTCACATTGACACAGAAAATGGAGGGATCGTTATGATCGCTCGCGTCGCCAAGGCAATGAACGAGAAAGAAAAGGGCTTCACCCTGATCGAACTTCTCGTGGTCATCATCATCATCGGTATCCTTGCCGCTATCGCTATCCCGGTCTTCATGAACCAGCGTCAGAAGGCAGTGGACTCCAGCGTGCGCTCGGATCTTCGCACCCTGGCAACCCAGGTTGAAGACTTCTGGGTAGAAAACCAGGCATACCCTACAGACCAGACTGAATTTGATGCTATGGGTGTTGCAACAAGCACCGGAAACACCTTCGTGTACACCAACGACGGCCAGTCTTACACCATCGTTGGAACTAACGACAACGGTGACGCTGCATCAACTGCTGAAGGTGGAATCACCTATAACAGCGCTGCCGGTGGTCTCCAGCCGTAACGGCTGGCGAAGTCAGCACTGCTGAATACGCGTGAGAGAGGGAAGGAAAGCTCTGGCAAAATGCGCTAATGGAGTTTTCTCCCTTGATCCTATCGACGGGGTGTCGCTGGTGACTGTCGCCGGTGGCACCCCGTTCGATCGAATCCACCCAAAGGTATTGACCTGTTGAGAACGCAATGGACAGTTGTGAGGGCGTAAGAAACGATGAAGCACAGTCCGAAGTATTTGCCTGCACAGTGTGACCGTGACAGCGGTCTCTCCATGGTGGAAGTGATTGTTGCTGTTGTCCTCATTGGAATGGTGGCAACATCTGCAGCAGCCTTTTTCATCACGGGGATTGCTACTGTGTCAGATCTGCAGCGGAAACAAGCAGCAGTGTCGCTGGCGAACAGTGCTGTGGAACGAGCACGAGCAGTTGCCCCGGGTGATGTCACAGGTACCGGTGTCAGCGGGTTAGTGAAAGGGCGTGCTCAAGCCGCAGTCACATCGGTTTGGGATGCGATCACCACGGCTGATCCCAGTGACACCGCGGACATGAACCCAGCGTGGGATACAGGAGCATCAGGAGCGACCGCTGACCAGTGGGTCCCCCTCACCCAAACGCAACGGATCAACTCACAGACATATACGATCACCACTCTCATCGGGACGTGCTTCCGTTCCAAGGCAGCGACAACGACGTCAGCTGACTGCGTGAAAACGAACCCTAACCCTGCAGGCGCAACCCACATCGAAATGTACCGAGTACGTGTCGTTGTGACGTGGACGACGGGGCCGGGTTCAGAAACGCAAACCTACCGGCTTGCTACCCTTGTTGACCCCAGCATTGATGCAGTGTGGAACACGGTACTCAAGCCCTACGCATACGACGATGAAGTGTCCATGAACGCTGGAGATGGGTCACAGTTCTTCGCGGTTGTTGCCAACGATCAACTTGACTACAACCCTGACTCTGCAATCGGTCCGATCGTCGACCTCACACAACCATCACCGAATTACGGGAACGTGTCAGTTGGTACGGGAAGCCAATCCAACGGGGTCATCTTCACTCCCTCAGATCCACGGTTCTCTGGGACTGTCACCTTTACCTACAAAGTGAAGGGAACGTCAGGGGAGGTGTCGAACGCAGCGACCGTCACTGTCCACATTCTCCCGAACCCGCGTTTTGACGAGATGATCGTTGCCTATGGTTCCCGCACGATCCTCAATGACAAACTTCTTGCCAACGACTATGGAACATCCTCAATTGACTCGGATCGGCATGTGACATTCGCGCTGGCGTCGAACCCCACCGTTGATCTTTTCACTGATGAAGCATCACCTGAAGCGCTGCAGGCGCGAACTGCATCGTCGCAGGAACTGGCAAGTAAAGGCATTAGCCTGAGCGCATCAGGTGAGGTGATTTATCAGGCGCCTAGTGCCGGTTCAGGCTCTGACACGGTGGAGTTCTACTACTACCTTGTGGACGCAGCAAAAAATGGGGAAGGTCAACAGTACCCAAGCGCTCTTCCCGCGAAAGTCACAATTACTTCCGGTGCATGCGTCTACGTTAATGACCTTGACGTGAACATCACCGCTGACCTCCGCGGTGAAGATGTAGATCTGGGCATCAATGAAGCAAACGGTAATGACGCGGACTGCCTGGTTGACATTGTGTCAATTGACTACACGCCGTTGGATATCCGGGGCCAAGTGCGTGTTGGCGGCAACGACTACAACGCGACCGACAACAAACGTGGCACTCATGTGAGCTACCGGTTCCAGGACGATATCCCGTTCCAGTTCCGTATCACCTACCGGATGTATAGCGCTGATGGTTCCTCGACGACTGGGGAAACCGGTGTGATCACAGTGACAGTTCTTCCGGTAGCGATCGACGACGAATACACAATTTCTCCGCGTGACATTGACGGCAACAACCGGAAGTTCAAATTGGCAAACCTCGGAGCGAAGCTTCGTGACAACGACGCCCCATACCAAGGGGCTCAAGTGGAGATTGAGTTGGTGTCGCCACCGACGTGCGGCCGGTTCACTGATGGCACTGAAACGAGGAACGGTAAGACTTACCTCAAGAATGATTCCCTTGAGTTTGAAGTACCTCGTGGCCGTTCTACCTGCACGTTCACCTACAAACTCGTGGGTGTCAACCTCCCCGAGGTCGAATCCGAAGTAGCAACAGTGACAATCGAGGTGAGTAACCAATGAGGCGTCACACATCAGAGGGGTCAGCAGAAGATGGAATGACTCTCGTCGAGCTCATTGTCGCGATGGGAATTCTTACAGTGCTGTTGTCTATCTCGATGGCCGCGGTTGTGGGAATGACACGAAGCACCGTCAAAGCGCAGGCTGTGACAAACGCTTCTGATCATCTGCGAAACACCTTCCAGCAAATGGATAAAGAAGTTCGCTACGCGTCAGCAATCAACACACCCGGAGAGGTCGACGGGTCGATCTACATCGAATACCTCGTTGACTCCAACGCGGCCTCAGGAGTCCAACAATGTGTGCAGTGGCGCTATAACACAGCTGCCGGAGAACTCCAACGCCGTACCTGGCAGGTGGGCGAATCAGCGGGTTCCGCGTGGCGCACAACGGTGACAGGGCTCCGAAACGACCTGTCCGACCCAAGTCAACAACCATTTCGTGTGACTGCGATTGGTAACGACGGGGGAGTGGTACTCACCAAACAGCAATTACATGTCTACCTCGATGCAGGAATGGGTGATGCAGGTGACTCACGCGGTGGGCAACTACAGGTTCAACTCGTTGCGTTGAACTCGTCAGCGTCATCACCTAACACTGTGTGTATGACAGGAGGGCCAGGGCGCTCATGAACGGCACGCACAAGCACGGGGAACTCAATATGTTGGGCTGGCGTCTTCGCCGTGATCCTGAAGAGGGCATGGCGCTGATGAGCGCCATGTTATTGATGATCGTCATTACGATGCTGTCGCTTCTTGTCTTAGGGTTTGTTGTCTCAGAACTTCGGCCAACTCTGTACACGAACAAGAACATTCGTACGTCATCAGCGGCTCAGGCAGGCATCGAAGCGACAATCTCCCAAATCCGAAACGCAACGACAACAGATGCGGCGGGAAATGTTGTCGGTGACATCCACCAATTGCCCTGCTACGTCAACGGTCCAGTCGAAGGTGCCCCAGAAGGGACGACCTTCACAGCGTCTGTCAGCTATTTTGCCGAAGACCCTGTCGGGCGCGACGAAGAATGGCGAGCAGACAACGCACTACGGTGTTACACCTCGGGAGCAACGATCGGGCTTCGCGCAGTGCCACGTTACGCGGTGGTCCGGTCCGAAGGACTCGATCCTAGTGCTGTCGTCATGGACAATGTTGCGGACCGCATGATCGAAGCAACATACACCTTCCCGCTCATGACGCGAACAATCAGCGGTGGCCAAATCCTTGACGCGAACAGCCAATTTTGTTTGGTTGCTGAAACAACATCTGCTGGAAGCACCGCACGGTTTCGGCCAATCACTGGGGAGCTGTGCAAAGAACCCAACGAACGGAACCTGTGGAGTTGGCGTTCTGATTACATGATCCACCTCAGTTCCTCTGACCTCGACGGGCGTGTGCCGTTATGTTTGTCAGGGCGTGCTACTGGATCCACACCCACACGTATGACTCTCCGGCCGTGCACCCTTGGATCTGCCGACCCTGATGGGCAACGTTTTGCATGGATTGGTTCACACACGTGGCAAGGGCAAAACGCGGCGAATACGAACCGTGCCAACAGTTACATTGTGAACAGCGATGGCACCGTATCCAACGGTGACTATATTTCTGTGTCGACCTCGACGGGCAATCCGAAACCAAAGCCCCTACCGGCGGTTGGTAAGGGAAACGCCTCCTACGCGACGTCACAGGTTGTGAACCAAGCAGAGTTTGGCCGTTGCCTTGACGTGACAAACGCTACGATCAGCTACGCGTTCATGATCTCTTACCCGTGTAAGCAAGACCCTACTGGTAATGGAGCGTTCGACTGGAACCACAAATGGTTCTACACCGAGCCCGATGCCGATCTTGGACAGACATCAGTAGTGACAAAGATTAGGGTGAACGACGGCACCAACAGATGCCTTATCACACCTAGCTCCGCTGGTATCGTTGCCGGCACACGGCCAAGTGGCGTAAACGTTGGGAGCTACTCGGCTCACCGATTCCCACGCTTCCTTACCAGCAGTGGGGCAACCGATTGCTCGAGTCAGAACACTCAGTGGACGCGGTATGGCAATACGGGCGATAGCAATGAGTGGACTATCCAGGACCGCAACGGACGCTGTCTGTCCGTTGCCAACATTCCCGGACTGTTTGGTTGGAGCGCAATCGTTGTGCAACCCTGTGACGGTGGAGATTACCAAAAATGGAACGTGCCTGACGATCCAAACACCGCTGCTGTGGGTGACTTTAACGAAGTCACGAATCGTGAGCCATAACCATCATGAGTGACGTTAATACGGCGTGTGGGCCACTCATCGTTGGTTTAGTTGCGGTGGTGGGCCTCGTCATCGGTTCGTTCTTGAATGTGGTGATTTGGCGGGTACCGCGCGGAGAGTCAGTGGCTCATCCACCCAGTGCGTGTCCGTCATGTGGGTCACGCATTCAGTGGTTTGACAACGTACCAGTACTGTCCTGGCTGATCCTTCAAGGACGCTGCCGACACTGTAAAGAACGCATATCACCGAGATATGCGTTAGTCGAAGCTCTCACATCTGTGCTCTTCGCCCTTGTGGCGCTCCGATTCCTCAGTGATAGTGACCCAGTGGGAGAAGTTGGCATTCTTCTGCCACTGTTGTTTCTGACAGCCGTTGGGGTGGCGTTAGCGTTCATCGACCTCGACACTCACAAACTACCGAACAAGATCGTGCTACCTGCATACCCTGTCGTTGCAGTCCTTGTGTGCTTCGCCACGTTGCTCATGGGGTGGGAATGGACCAGTGTCATTCGCGCCGCGCTCGGTGGTCTTATCCTGTACATCCTGTATTTTGTGTTGTGCGTCATCGGTGGGATGGGGTTTGGTGACGTCAAACTCGCTGGGTTGCTTGGCATTTCGTTGGGATGGTTAGGGTGGAGCTACCTCATTGTCGGCGGATTCCTTCCCTTTGTCCTTGGTGGTCTTTACGCGATTGTCCTCCTAGTCCTACGCCGAGTGGGACGGAAATCAGGCATTCCCTTCGGGCCATGGATGATTCTGGGCTGGTACCTGTCACTCTTTGTGACTGAACCACTCTCAGCGTGGTACCTCACGCTCATCTTTGGCACCTAGTCAACCGAGACCTCACGGGCCGTCAAGTTACTTCTTGATCATGCCGATAGATGAATGAACTCACTCGTGCATGTGACTGAGAGGAAAATCGGTGGCGCGAACATCGACAATAGGCTTGGACATCGGGTCAACCGCTGTCCGTGCCGCTCAACTGGAATTTGGTTCTGGAGGGCCTGGATCAACACCTCCAACCTTGAGCGCGTACGCACAACTGCCGTTACCTGCAGGCGTCATGCAGGACGGGGTTGTTGTGGAACCAGACAAGGTTGCATCTGCCGTCAAAGCTCTGTGGCAAGTGGGGAAGTTCTCCGCCCATGACGTGGTGATGGGTGTAGGAAACCAGCACGTCATTGTGCGTGAAGCTGACTTGGCTTGGCAGCCCATGAACGTGTTGAAGAAATCATTGCCGTACCAAGCGCAGGACCTCCTTCCGGTTGCGTCAGGCGATGCGGTCTTCGATTTTGTTCCAACCGGTGAGTTCGAGTCTGAAGAGGGCCGACGGATGTCTGGTCTTCTTGTTGCTGCTATTCGTGACATGGTGTCTGCTAACGTGCGGGCCGCGGAAGCCGGTGGGGTTCGCCCGCTCATGGTTGACCTCAATCCGTTGGCGATCCAACGTGCGCAAACTCAGGGTGAACTTAAAAAATACACTGCAGCTTTTGTTGATGTGGGTGCTCGGATCACCAATGTTGTCATTGCTGAACGTGGGCTACCGCGGTTCGTGCGCGTGTTACCGCATGGAAGCCAGGAGTGTACTGACGCACTCGCGCATACGATGTCGTCAACAGTTGAGGACGCAGAACGTATGAAACGCGAACTGGGCGTCGGGTACCCAACAAATCCAGAACGCCAACCACTCGCCGATGTGATCATGAACGTGACGTCCCAGCTGATCGAGTCCGTCCGTTCTACCTTCGTGTACTACGGAATGAAAAATCTGGGTGCTCCCATTGACGTTGTGGTCCTCACCGGTGGTGGCGCTCTGCTGAATGGTTTTGGTCAGTATCTTTCATCAGCTGTTCGTCTCCCTGTCCAAATGGGAAATCCTTTTGACGGTGTCACTGTCAAAAAGGGTGTCGACCTTGGTCCTATTCGTGGCAACGAACAGGTGGCAACTGTTGCTCTTGGATTAGCATACGGGGACACAAAATGACATCGAAAAAGAAAAAATCAACGGCTACAGCTGACAATGGAGGAGTCCCCCATCAGGCAATGCTGCCTCAGGTGAACCTTCTCCCGGCAGAGTTTGTTGAAAAGCGTGAGCTTGGTGCGCTGAAAAGGAAAATTGGAACTGCCTTTATCGGGTTCTTTGTTGTCCTCGTCTTGTCTTACGTTGCAGTGCATGTAGAAAAAGCGGCTGTAGATCGTCGTTATGATCAAGCACTGGAAGAAACTGCACGCCTCAAAGCTGAAGAAGTTAAGTATGCCGAGGTGCCACGTATTCTTAGCCAGATCACCAAAATTGAATCTGCTCTCAGAGACGGAATGTACCGAGAGATTCTGTGGCGTGACTATCTCGGTGCGATTGCCGCAACCGTTCCTGATGATGGCATTATCCAAACACTTTCTGTGACCGCAGCAACCCCTAACGATCCTGAACCACAGCCTATTGACGAGCTTCAAGGGCCCGGAATCGGACAGTTGACTTTCTCGGTGAACTTGAAAACCATGCCGGATACAGTCGCGTGGATCAACGAGTTGAACGCTATTCCAGGCTTCACTGGCGCGCGGTTTGCGGAGGCTCGCTACTTGCAGTCTCCAGACGGTGACACCACCTATGAGTTCACTGGCACAGTTCGTTTGCTCGAAGACATTTATTCACTGCGTTTTGAACCCGAAGCAACGAAAGAGGTAGACGACGATGCCCTCGACTCGTAAAACCTGGATCGGCGGCGCTATTGTCGTTGCTCTTCTCCTTCTTGTTGCCACGTGGTTTTTGTTGCTGTCACCGGTGCGCGATGGATCGTCCACCGTTCGCGCAGAAGCTGAACAAGTGGAAATGTCGAATGAAACGCTCAATACCCGGGTCACGAAATTGCGCCAGCAGTTCGCGGAGATTGACACCTACCGCGCTGAGTTGGCGGCTCTTGAAGAACGTATTCCGTCAACGGTGGATTACCAGTCTATTGTTGATGAAATCGAACGTTCGGTTGATCGTTCGAACGTGTTTCTCATCTCGATTTCCTCGGCTGGTGGAATCGTTCCGGTGACACCGTTTACTGAGTTGAAACAAGACACCACAACGGCGTCAGACACTGGCGAGAGCACAACTGTGGAAAGTTCCGCGTCGACTTCTTCCGCCCCGCAGACCGTGTCGGGGGCGGAACCCACACGGACTGGTGCGTTGTCCACACAGATCCCAGGTTTCTACCAGATCCCGCTCACGATCACGGTCCAGGGTGACTACGCAGAGATTTTAAAGTTCTCCCAAACACTGCAGGAGGATTCTGACCGTGTCCTTCTCGTTCCGTCGGTCGCAGCTTCAGCACTAACTGAAGCCCCAGAAAGTGATGGGGCACCAAAAGCGGATGTGGGGGACATCAACTATGTCCTCAACGTATTCGCTTATGTCCTGGAATACGATCAAAGCGTGATCCAGGCCGACGAAGAGGTTCCGGAGGAGATTCAAGGAACACTCCCAGCAGCACCGAAGGACAATATTTTTGCCCCGTCACGGTAGCGACGACGGGTTATGTAGTGCACGAGTGTCCTGATGCGGGGGCTGGTTCTTCATCGAAAGAACCAGCCCCCGCATCGTCCGTATCACGGTCAAAAACGGCGCTTTAAGGGGTGAAGTGAGATGATGACGGCATGCTTCGTTGGTTGACGTCAGGTGAGTCTCACGGTCAGGCCCTTGTGGGTGTTATTGAGGGGTTGCCCGCTGGTGTGGAGGTGGTGACCTCCGATATTCAAGATGCACTGGCGCGCCGACGCTTGGGGTATGGGCGTGGCGCCCGCATGAAGTTTGAGAAGGACGAGGTCCGTGTCCTTGCGGGGTTGCGTCATGGTGTGAGTCAGGGCGGCCCCATGGCGATTGAGATCGCCAACACGGAATGGCCAAAGTGGGTGGATGTGATGTCCGCGGACCCTGTGGATCCTTCTCGTTTGCTTCGTGATGCGGGTACAGGTGACGTCCGCGAGATTGCCCGCAACCGTCCCATCACCCGCCCGCGTCCTGGGCACGCCGATTTGGTGGGAATGCGCAAGTACGGGTTCGACGATGCGCGTCCGGTGTTGGAACGGGCGTCTGCGCGGGAAACAGCAACCCGGGTGGCGTTGGGGACGGTGGCTGCAAAGTTCTTGGAGCAAGCGTTGGGTGTCCGGTTGGTGTCCCACGTGGTTGCGATCGGTCCGGTGAGTGTCCCTGATGGTGCGGACCTACCCTCTCCTGACGATGTCGCCACACTTGATGAGAATCCGGTTCGGTGTTTCCACCAGGACACGGCCAAGGCCATGGTTGCGGAGATTGATGACTGCCACAAGGCGGGTGACACCATTGGTGGTGTCGTAGAAGTTCTTGCGTATGGTGTTCCGTCCGGGCTTGGCACGTATATTCAAGGTGATTTGCGGCTTGATGCCCAACTTGCTGCCGCTCTGATGGGGATCCAGGCGATTAAGGGCGTGGAAGTGGGGGATGGTTTCCTGACGGCAACGCGGCGCGGTACTCAGGCGCACGATGAGATCGAACCAGGTGAGCAGGGGGTTCGTCGCCGGACAAACCGGGCCGGGGGGATTGAGGGCGGCATGTCCAATGGTGAGGTGATTCGTGTTCGGGCTGCGATGAAACCCATTTCCACGGTTCCGAAAGCTCTTGCCACGATTGATACGGCAACAGGTGATGTTGCTCCAGCTCAACATCAGCGGTCGGATGTGTGTGCTGTGCCGCCTGCTGCGGTTGTTGCTGAAGCGATGGTGGCACTGACTTTAGCGCGTGCAGCGCTGGATAAGTTTGGTGGGGATTCAGTGGCAGAAACCAGACGGAACGCTCAGGCGTATCTGGACGCAATCCCACCATTTCAACGGTGATGCAGATGGCCTCACACACTGCGCCCCGTGTTGTCCTGACCGGCCCACCCGGAGCTGGTAAATCAACGATCGCGCGTCTCCTTGGCGAGGCGCTGGAACTTCCTGTCCGTGACACGGACACTGATGTGGAAAGTGTCGCAGGGAAAAGCATCACCGACATTTTTGTTGATGACGGTGAACAGCATTTCCGGGAACTTGAGGCGCAGGCGGTTGCTACCGCGCTCCGTGAACACACTGGTGTCTTGGCCCTTGGGGGTGGGGCAATCATGGACCCACAAACACAAGAACTCCTCATGGAGTACACGGTCTCAGGAGGAACAGTGGTGTTCCTTGATGTGTCCTTGGCGGCTGCTGCACCTCGCATCGGTTTCAACCAGGCACGTCCACTCCTGCTGGGTAACCCGCGAGCGCAGTGGAAGAAGTTGATGGATACGCGTAGGCCGTTGTATGAGCGGGTGGCGAATGCGCATGTGGTGACTGATCATCGTACGCCTGGTGAGGTTGCTGGTGACATTGTTTCTTTGGTGAAAGCGAGTGGGTTGTGAGTTCTTCGGTGTCGGGGCGGGTTGAGCGGATTACGGTGTCTGCTGAGCGGAGGTATGACGTGGTTGTTGGGCGTCATTTGTTGGGGGAGCTTCCTGGGTTGTTGGGGAGTTCGGTGCGGAAGGTGTTGTTGGTTCATCCGGGGGCGTTGGAGGCGTCTGCGGAGGCTGTGCGTGAGGATTTGGTTGCGCAGGGCTATGAGGTGTTGCTTGCTGTGATTCCGGAGGCTGAAGAGGCGAAGAGTATTCAGGTTGTTGCGTTTGCGTGGCAGATTTTGGGGCAGTCTGATTTTACGCGTTCGGATGCGATTGTGTCGCTTGGTGGGGGTGCGACGACGGATGTTGCTGGGTTTATTGCGGCGACGTGGTTGCGGGGGATTCAGGTTGTGCATATTCCGACGACGTTGTTGGCGATGGTGGATGCGGCTGTGGGTGGTAAGACGGGGGTGAATACTGCTGAGGGGAAGAACTTGGTGGGTGCTTTTCATTCTCCGTCTGGTGTGTTGTGTGATCTTGCTGCGTTGGAGACGCTTCCGAAGTGGGATTTTCTTGCTGGGCTTGCTGAGGTTGTGAAGACGGGTTTTATTGCGGATCCGGTGATTCTTGATCTTGTTGAGGAGCATGCGGGGGAGCTTGTTGAGTGGCCGGGGTCTGCGGGGAGTGCGGGCTCAGTTGTTCAGGAGTTGGTGGAGCGGTCTGTTGCGGTGAAGGCTCGTGTGGTGTCGCAGGATCTGAAGGAAGCGTCCTTGCGGGAGATTCTTAATTACGGGCATACGTTTGGGCATGCTATTGAGCATGTGGAGCGGTATCAGTGGCGGCATGGGGCTGCTGTGTCTGTGGGGATGGTGTTTGCTGCTGAGTTGGCGCGGTTGGCGGGGCGTTTGGATGATGCAGTGGTGGATCGGATGCGATCTATTTTGGTGTCGCTTGGGTTGCCGGTGAGTTATCGCGGTGATCGGTGGGATCAGCTTTTGGCGGCGATGCGTCGTGATAAGAAGTCTCGTGGCGATCTGTTGCGTTTTGTAGTTCTTGAGGATGTGGGACGTCCGACTCGGTTGGAGGGGCCTGATCCGTTGTTGTTGAGTGCTGCGTATGCTGAGGTGAGTGCTGAGGCTCGTCCGTCGCGCGCGGTTGTGTTGTAGGGGGGTGGCAGTGATTTTTGTGTTGAATGGGCCGAACCTTGGGCGGTTGGGGGTTCGTGAGCCCGATGTGTATGGTGCGTTGTCGCTGAATGATTTGGCGGAGTCGTGCTCGGCGTGGGTGGGGGAGCGTGCTGAGGTGGTGGTGCGGCAGACTGATGATGAAGCTGAGTTGATTGGTTGGCTTCATGAGGCTGTTGATGTTGGTGCGGATGTTGTGTTGAATCCTGCTGCGTTTACTCATTTTTCGTATGCGGTTCGTGATGCTGCGGCGATGGTGACTAAGGGTGGGCTTCGTTTGGTTGAGGTGCATATTTCGAACCCGTATGCGCGTGAGGAGTTTCGTCACTATTCGGTGGTGGGGCCGGTGGCGACGGGGACTGTTGCTGGTTTTGGGTTTGATTCTTATCGTCTTGCGTTGTCTGCTCTGCTTGATTGATGCGTGTTCGGGGTTTTCCTGGAATAGTTGAAAGTCACAGTCTTAGCGTTGACTCTGCGGTGTCAATGTTTTGACATTGACTTCCCCAGGTGGTGTGGGATACTGGCTGTATGTTTGTCCTGACAATCGACCAAGAAAACTCGCGGGTCGTGGGAGATCGTGTCCCGGAGCTTCTTGAGCTTTTTGGTGCGCACCTGAGGGGTAGATGGGCTCCCGTGGTCGAGTTTTCTCGCTCAGTCGGCGACGAAGTGCAGGGGGTTATTGAATCGCCGTGGGCACTGTGGGCGGCAGTGCGGCTCGCTTTGAGGTCTGGCGGGTGGTATGTCGGGATTGGTCTGGGGGTTGTTGATGAGCCACTTCCAGTCAGGTCCTCTGAGGGGTCTGGTGAAGCTTTTATTGCGGCTCGGGACGCTGTGGACGATGCAAAGACGCAGCGGGGAACAATTCCGGTTTCGGTGCGCGGTTTGTCGGGCAAGGGAGCCCAACCAACCAGTGACTCAATGAGTGCTCATGTGGGAGATGTTCAGGCGCTGCTGCGGTTACTCGCGCTTGCTGTGCAGGGGCGGAGCGCAAAAGCGTGGGAAGCGTTGGATTTGCTCACTTACCCTGATGGCTCACCTCGAGGGAGCACTCAAACTGATGCTGCAGCCGAATTGGGGATATCCAAGCAGGCAATGTCCGCGCGGTTGAAAGCTGCACGCTGGGATGAAGAATGGGGAGCGATCCCCTTACTCGTGCGTTTACTCGACAATCTCCGTCCTGATCAGAGATCATAAATCATGCACACGGCGCTCATTATTGCGGGGTTTTTTCTCGCCACCTTCCTTGGCAACTTCGTTGTGCGCGGTGTTCTTGCGTTGGCAGCTCGGCGTGCACAAGACCACGGCGTACCAGCGGGGGACACAGTGTCCGGTGACCCTGCAGATGCTGCTCCCACCTTGCGTGGTGGATTATGGATCGGGATGCTGGAGCGGGGCATTGGCTACCTCTTTATCATTGCCGGGTCCCCTGCCTCTATCGCCATTGTCATTGCCATTAAAGGCCTTGCCCGCTACCCCGAATTTAAAGACTCGTCGGAGACAGCTGAAAAGTTTATTATCGGGACGCTTGCTTCACTCTTGTGGGTCTTGTTCATTGGGGTCACCGTTCAATGGGTCACGACGACCATGTGGTGATGACCCAACACCCTTAGTTGTTCAGCGCTTGCGCCCACTGCTTAGCGAACCACGCCCCGGCATCGTCATGAATGAACTCAGGGTGAGTGAGCACCGGGAACGGGCAGTGTGGCACACCGTCAGCTGGACGCACATCCACGTGCGTCACAGGCCACCCATTGTCATGCAACCACCACGCCATAGCGTAATCTGTTCGAGAATCACCCATGGTCAGCCAGGACGTGGGAACCAAGACGCCGTGGTTGCGTAACAGTTCCACCAGCAACCGTGCGCCCGTGTCTTTCCCCGTCCCTACATGTTCAACATCTGAAGCGATAATCGTGGGATCAAGACGCACCGTGGCGCCCTGGTCTGACAGATCCTCGCGCCCTTCCCACGCAAGCGCATATCCACACCCGCGAATCACCTCAGCTACTCGCAGGTCGAGCTCATGACGCCGCGCACGATACACCTCATCCGAACAGTCGAGACGCTGCTCTAACGACGCCATTGTGAGTTTTGTGTCATCCCAAAAGACAATGTCAGAGAACTCGGTGGCTGCCATGCGCTCGATCGCAGCAAGCAAAGCCGAGTCCAACGCAAGACGTTCATCACTATGGGTCTCACCACCAGAGGCAAGATGGGACCATACGCCCCCTTTTTCCCCAATTCCCCATAACGGTGCATCCTGGCGCAACCCATGCTCACGCAAGACCGGGACAATACGATCACGCAAGAACGCCTCCGAGCGCCCCGTATTCAACGCCACCACGCACCCCGCGTTGGCCAGGGTCACCAGCGCATCGGCCAGCCCGGGGGCGCGTAACGTGCGAGAACTGGGTGAGGAGATCGGTCCATCGACATCCAAGAGGAAACCCGTGTGTAAAGAAACAGCACCCACTAAAGATGCATCAACGTGAGAATGTGGCACGCTATAATGTAACGCACCCTTGTGAGCTCACCACAAAACTGGCTCACACGGGAAGCCAACAGAGCGAAGGTGCACACCCCCAAGGGGTGAACACGCACAGTCGAACCTTGCCAAATCGATAGGAAGTTCTCCACCCGTGGCTACCACCAATGACATCAAAAACGGCAGTGTCCTGCGACTTGACGGCCAACTGTGGGCTGTCCTGGAGTTTCAACACGTGAAACCAGGAAAAGGCGGTGCCTTCGTGCGCACCAAAATCCGCAACATCACGTCAGGCAAACTCGTCGACAAAACCTTCAACGCCGGTATGAAAATCGAAATGGCGATCGTCGACAAGTCCGACATGCAGTACCTTTACCAAGACGGTGAGGACTACGTGTTCATGGACCTCACCACCTACGACCAAATCACCATCCCCGCCGCGACCGTGGGTGACGCAAAGAACTTCCTGTTGGAAAACGGCACCGCAACTGTTGCCACCAATGACGGAACCGTACTTTACATTGAGCTCCCTGCCTCCATCACCACCGTCATTACCTACACCGAACCTGGCCTCCAAGGCGACCGCTCCTCTGCAGGAACAAAATCAGCAACAATCGAAACTGGCTACGAAATCCAAGTGCCCCTGTTCCTCGAACAAGGCACCAAAGTCAAGGTTGACACCCGCGATGGGTCCTACCTTGGGCGAGTGAACGACTGACGTGGCAGCTCGCAGTAAAGCACGCAAACGCGCAGTCAACATTCTCTACGAAGCTGACCAACGCAATCTGAGCGCCGCGCAAGTCCTCGACATTCGACTTGCTGACCCAGGAGTCCCCAGCGCCCTACCCCAGTACGCCGTGGACCTCGTCGAAGGTGTCATCCTGCACCGCGAGCGCATCGATGAAATCCTCGAAACGTACTCCCGCGGGTGGCCGCTACGTCGAATGCCAGCCGTTGACCGCGCCATCTTGCGGTTAGGCACCTGGGAACTGCTCTACAACGACGACGTCCCAGACATTGTTGCCATCGACGAAGCTGTGGACCTCGCACGCGAACTATCCACTGAAGATTCGCCCTCATTCGTCAATGGACTACTCGGGCGCGTCATGGACATCAAACCAGCGCTCTCCGAATAGCAGCGTCACCATTGTGGGCGGTTCGTGGACACCCATGAACCGCCCACAAACACGTCCACACCGCCTGCACGTTCACCCGAACGTAAAGTTACGCACTCGTAGGTTACGGGTGCGTAGGTTAGAATTATGCTGTGACTTTCTCTCGAATCTGGCATGAGCACTACAACCCCACCGTCCCCACCGAGATCACCGTCCCAGACACCGACATCACCGCGGCGCTGGACGACACGATCTCCCGGTTCGGATCACGCACAGCCTTGAACTTCCTCGGTGCGCCCATCACCTATGCCGACCTTGGAACACAGATTTCCCTGGCAGCAGGAATGCTCCGCGACCTCGGCGTGCAACCAGGGGATCGGGTTGCCATTGCCCTGCCCAACTGCACCAGTCACGTCATCGCGTTCTACGCAGTGCTTCGACTAGGGGCAATCGTCGTCGAACACAACCCCTTGTACACCCAACAAGAACTCGTCCACCAACTCAACGACTCAGGCGCCACCGTCGCAATCTTTTGGGAACGCACCGCAGCGATCCTTGGCCAGGCCAGCACCTCAACCTCAGTGTCCACACTCATCACCGTCGATGTAGCACGCGACCTACCGCTCACTAAACGGCTGCTGCTGAACCTTCCCGTCAAAAAAGCCCGCGACACCAAAGCCCAACTCAAAGCCACCCCGCCCGCACACGCGCAACGCTGGGAACAACTCCTCGCATCGGCAACCCCGCTACCCGCCGACCACCCACGTCCTGCCTCCAGTGACCTGGCTGCCTTGCAATACACCGGTGGCACAACCGGCACCCCCAAAGGTGCCATGCTCACCCACGCCAACCTCGTCGCCAACTCCATCCAAGGAGCAGTATGGACCGGAGCCGACGACAACCCAGGCACCGAAACCGTTTACGGAATCCTGCCGTTCTTCCACGCTTTTGGACTCACCCTTTGCCTGACCTACGCGCTGCGCATTGGCGCAACCGTCATGCTCTTCCCCAAATTTGAAGTCAACTCATTCCTCGACGCACAAAAGAAACACCCCGGCACATTCCTGCCCGCAGTCCCGCCCATGCTCGGCCGAATCGTCACCGCAGCCCGTGAGCGCAACGTCGATCTCACATCGTTTCGCTATGCGATTTGTGGGGCGATGCCACTCGATGCGCAGACAGCGGCCGCCTGGGAGGACGCGACAGGTGGGTTGGCTATTGAGGGGTATGGGATGACGGAAACCTCGCCTGTGGCGTTGGGTAATCCGTTGTCTGATCAGCGCAAACCCGGCCATTTAGGGTTGCCGTTTCCATCCACTGATGTGCTCATTGTTGATCAGGAAGATGGGCGCACCCCCGTTCAGTTGGGGGAGCGTGGTGAGTTATTGATCTCTGGGCCGCAGGTGTTTTCTGGGTATTGGGGGAAGCCGCAGGAAACTGAGCAGGTGTTGGTTGATATTGATGGACGCACCTGGATTCGTACCGGTGATGTTGTGGTCATGGATGAGACTGGCTCGGTGAAGGTTGTGGACCGGATCAAGGAAATGATTATCACTGGCGGGTTTAAGGTGTTCCCAAGCCAGGTTGAAGAGTGTGTGCGTCAGATGCCTGAGGTGGAGGATGTCGCTGTTGTTGGCGTTCCTGGCGGTGACATGGGGGAGAAGGTTGTTGCTGCCGTGGTGCTTGCACAGGGCGCTACTGAACTTGATGTGAAGGCTGTTCAGGGGTGGTGTGAGAAGCAGTTGGCGCGGTATGCGCTTCCTCGTGAGGTTATTGTGGTCCCTGAGTTGCCGCGTTCACAGATTGGGAAGGTGCTGCGCCGGGTGGTGCGGGACAACGTCATGGGTGGGTCCGCGGCAGCTGGGTGACAGATTCCCCACGTTTACCGTTTGACGATGCGTTGTTTTGTGAACAGGGCGGCTGGCGGTGGTCGTGGGGTTGTAGGGTGAGTGGTGCAACGCATTCCTTTAAAGGCCGTCCTGTGAGGCGGAGAAGGAGGTGCTGGATGATGTCCGGCGTCGATGCGCATGGTGGTTCTGGGGTGCACCCTGATGGGGTGGAAGTCCTTGGTGAGGCCGACATTGCGCGTGCTTTAACTCGTATTGCCCATGAGATTGTTGAGCGTAACAAAGGTGGCTCCGATCTTGTTGTGATGGGTATTCCAACCCGTGGTGTGGCGTTGGCGCAGCGCCTCGCGCACCGGTTAGCGAGCGTGGACCGTAGTGTTGATCCCCAGCGTGTTCTTGGCACGCTGGATGTGACCATGTATCGCGATGATCTGCATCGTCAACCACCGCGCACTATTGGACGCACACGGGTGCCTGAGGTGGGCCTTGACGGTAAGGTTGTCGTCCTTGTCGATGATGTGTTGTTTTCGGGGCGCACTATTCGTGCGGCGCTTGATGCGTTGCAGGACCTTGGCCGCCCCAAGGCAGTGCAGTTGGCGGCGTTAGTGGATCGTGGGCACCGTGAGTTGCCGATCCGCCCTGATTACGTAGGGAAGAACCTACCTACCTCCCTTAGTGAAAAAGTACGTGTTCATGTGCGCGAACATGATGGTCATGATGGTGTGACGATTGTGGGGCAGGACCAATGAGACATTTACTGTCCACCAAGGACCTTAGCCATGAAGAGGCGGTGTTGCTTCTTGACACCACGGCGGCCATGGCAGCCACCCAGGGCCGTGAAATCAAAAAGCTGCCGACGTTGCGGGGACGCACGGTGGTGAATTTGTTTTTTGAAGATTCCACTCGCACCCGCATTTCGTTTGAGACAGCAGCGAAACGGTTGTCGGCCGATGTGATCAATTTTTCGGCGAAGGGTTCCTCGGTGTCGAAAGGGGAGTCGCTGAAGGACACGGCGTTGACGTTGAAAGCCATGGGGGCCGACGCGGTTGTGGTTCGCCATCATGCGTCAGGCGCCCCGCATTTTTTGGCGCAGCCAGGGCTGCTTGATGTGCCAGTCATTAACGCCGGTGATGGTACCCATCAGCATCCCACCCAGGCGCTTCTTGACGCGTTTACGTTACGCCGTCACCTTGCGAACACCTCAGCCAACCCCGGTCAGGTACCTGGCGTTGATGCAGGAGTGGGACACGACCTCGCGGGGCGAAAAATCGCGATTGTTGGCGATGTGCTTCATTCGCGGGTTGCGCGCGCAAACGTCGCGTTGTTAGCTACGTTAGGCGCTCACGTGACGTTGGTTGCCCCGCCCACTTTGGTGCCCGTGGGGGTCCATACGTGGCCGTGTTCGGTCTCGTATGATTTCACCTCCACGCTCACCCAGTGGCAGCCCGATGCGGTGATGATGCTGCGTGTTCAACGTGAACGGATGAGCGCGGCTGGCGGCGGATTTTTCCCCAGCCCGGCAGAATATTCGCGCCAGTATGGGTTGGATGCTGCCCGGTTACAGATGCTCGCCGATCACGCTATTGTGCTGCACCCAGGCCCGATGAACAGAGGTTTGGAAATCTCTGCCCAGGCTGCAGATTCCCCACGGTCAGTCATTGTCGAACAGGTCGCTAACGGTGTGGCTGCCCGAATGGCTGTGTTGTATTTGCTGCTCGCCTCCGAGCAGACGCCCGCGACCGTATAAAACCCAGGTGAGAAAGCTGGTTGTTGTGACTGAATATGTCATCCGAAATGCTGCCCTCTACGGTGAAGAACGTCGCGATCTGCGTTTGCGTGATGGAGTGATCGCGCAGATTGCCAAGCCGTTTACTCTTGACGCTACCGACGCCACGCAAATCGATGCCTCTGAGCTGATTGCCTTGCCCGGGCTGGTGGACTTGCACACTCACTTGCGTGAGCCTGGGCGTGAAGATGCAGAAACCATCCTGACCGGTACACGTGCCGCGGCTCTGGGCGGGTTCACCTCCGTGTTTGCTATGGCCAACACCACCCCCACCCAGGACACTGCAGGAGTTGTTGAACAAGTAGCCCGAATTGGTCAAGACGCCGGCTGGGTGGATGTTCACCCAGTTGGTGCAGTCTCGGTTGGGCTCGGCGGAACACACCTTGCTGAATTAGGGGCAATGGCCAACTCGGCAGCACAGGTGCGGGTGTTCTCCGATGACGGGAAATGTGTGTCCGACCCGGTGCTGATGCGCCGGGCGTTGGAGTACGTCAAAGCATTTGACGGTGTGATCGCCCAGCACGCGCAAGAACCCCGCCTGACCGAAGGGTCACAGATGAACGAAGGGGTTGTCTCTGCTGATATCGGACTGACCGGTTGGCCGGCAGTGGCTGAGGAATCCATCATCGCCCGTGATGTTCTGCTCGCTGAACACGTCGGTTCACGCTTGCACGTCCTGCACCTGTCTACGGCAGGTTCAGTAGAAATCGTGCGCTGGGCGAAATCCCGTGGCATCAATGTCACCGCAGAAGCAACCCCCCACCATCTTTCGCTGACCGACGAGCGTGCACGCACCTACGACCCCACCTACAAGGTCAACCCGCCACTGCGTACCCAAGCAGATGTGGACGCGGTGCGCCAAGGGCTGGCTGACGGAACCATTGACGTGGTCGGAACTGATCACGCGCCCCACCCAGTAGAAGACAAAGAATGCGAATGGGCAGCCGCTGCCTTTGGGATGACTGGCCTGGAAACAGCGCTGCCTGTCATCCACAAAACAATGGTTCTTACCGGTCTGTTTACCTGGCGTGACGTCGCACGAGTGATGTCACACACACCTGCAATCATCGGTCGCATCCACGAAGGTGACAACCCGCAAGGACGCCCACTTGAAGTTGGCGAACCGGCCAACATCACCTTGTACCACCCCAACGCCCCTGTCACAGTCGATGCCCGCACACAAGCAACCCTGTCCAATAACAGCCCATTCCATGGTGAAGAACTTCCTGGGCGCGTCATTGCCACATTCCTGCGTGGACGAGCCACAGTACTGGACGCCACCGCCCAAGGCGACGACACCGGTCACGCAACTCTCAACGGAGCACACTCATGAACCAGACGCAAGCAGCCCTCGTCATGGTCCTCGGCGCCATCGCAGTGCTCGCACTGATGTGGTGGGGGTGGAAAAACCGACAACAGCGGACCGCGCCTCTAGTCGCCGAACTGCCCACTACCCCCAGTGATCTTGGCAACACAATCTACGGGCCCATCCCCGGGATCTACGTGTCCACAACCACTCACGGTGACTGGCTCAACCGCATCAATGCCCACACCCTAGGGGACCGCTCCACCGTCACGGTGACCGTCCACCAGACGGGCGTCTACCTCGACCGCCCCAGCGCCACAGGTATCTTCATCCCACACCACACCATTACCGGCGCTGCCCTCACCCCCGGCATCGCAGGAAAATTCACTGGAAAAGACGGCATCACCGTCATTTCCTGGACGATTCCCACCCCACAAGGTGACGCCGTCGAACTCGACACCGGAATCCGCACCACCCACAAAAAAGACAAAACCCCACTCATTGACGCGATCACCACACTGCAGGGTCAAGCAAAGGAGTCGCAATGACCTCACCACTGATTGACGCCCCCACCACCCCCGGCGCAGCAGTCCTCGTTCTCGAAGATGGGCGAACCTTCACCGGGCGCGCCTACGGGGCAACAGGAACCACACTGGGTGAGGTTGTCTTCAACACCGGCATGACCGGGTATCAAGAAACCCTCACGGACCCCTCCTACTACCAACAAATCGTCGTCATGACCGCACCCCACATTGGGAACACCGGTGTCAACGACGAAGACCCAGAGTCCGTGCGCATCTGGGTCGCCGGATTCGTCGTCCGTGACGCTGCACGCACACCGTCCAACTGGCGATCCCAACGTGCCCTCGACGAGGAACTCGCCACCCAAAACATCGTGTCTATCTCCGGAATAGACACCCGCGCACTGACCCGCCATCTGCGCGAACGCGGCACCATGCGTGCCGGAATCTTCTCCGGTGACGCACTCACCCACGACGGGTTCCCCCGTCGCATCACCTCCATGGTGGAACAAGTACGCCAAGCACCAACCATGAAGGGCGCCAACCTCGCCCACCTGGTCTCCACGCAACAGGCCTACACGGTAGAACCTGCAGGACAATTCGCTGGTCACACTCCGCTTGCCACAGTCGTCGCCGTTGACCTGGGAATCAAATCGATGACCTCACAACGCCTGTCTGAACGAGGCATCAAAGTCCACGTCATTCCCGCGAACTCAACCATCGCCGACATCGAGTCCTACAACCCCGATGGAGTGTTCTTCTCCAACGGGCCAGGTGACCCCGAAGCCTCCACCCATGAAGTTGACCTCCTCCGCGAAGTCCTCGACCGTAAAATCCCCTACTTTGGGATCTGCTTCGGGAACCAAATCCTTGGCCGTGCCCTGGGGTTTGGCACCTACAAACTGCCCTACGGGCACCGCGGAATCAACCAACCTGTCAAAGACCTCATCACCGGGAAAGTTGAGATCACCTCACAAAACCACGGGTTCGCTGTCGACGCACCTATCGGGGAAGAAACCATCGCCCCCCACGCCAACGGACGGTACGGAAAGGTCGTTGTCTCCCATATCGGCCTCAACGACAACGTTGTTGAAGGCCTAGAATGCCGCGACATCCCCGCTTTTTCTGTGCAGTACCACCCTGAAGCAGCGGCAGGCCCACACGACGCCGCCTACCTATTTGACCGCTTCGTCACGCTCCTGACATCAGGGGCAACCACCGCCACTGGCCTCTCACGCGCCGAGCGTGTTGCGACGAAAGAGAGCTGACACTTCCATGCCACGCAGAACAGACATCACCTCCGTCCTCGTCATCGGATCAGGGCCCATCGTCATTGGACAAGCCTGCGAATTTGACTACTCCGGAACCCAAGCCTGCCGCGTCCTCAAAGAGGAAGGCCTCCGCGTCATCCTGGTGAACTCCAACCCCGCCACCATCATGACGGACCCCGAGTTCGCTGACGCTACCTACATCGAACCCATCACCACAGACGTCCTTCGCTCAATCATCGCCAAAGAGCGCCCCGACGCGATCCTGCCCACCCTTGGCGGGCAAACCGCGCTCAACGCAGCTATCGCCCTGGACGAAGCCGGGATCCTCGAGGAATTCAACGTCGAACTCATTGGCGCCAACATTGCCGCCATCCAACGTGGCGAAGACCGAGAAGAATTCAAAAAAGTTGTTGACACCTGCGGGGGAGAATCCGCACGCTCTGCAATCGTCCACTCACTGAACGAAGCCAAAGCTGCCGCAGAAGAACTGGGCTACCCCGTTGTGGTTCGCCCCTCCTTCACCATGGGCGGACTCGGCTCAGGGATCGCCTACACCGAACAAGACCTTGAACGCATCGCTGGAGCGGGGCTGCACTACTCGCCCACAACAGAAGTTCTCCTCGAAGAATCCATCCTTGGATGGAAAGAATACGAACTCGAACTCATGCGCGACAAAAACGACAACGTCGCCGTGATCTGCTCGATCGAAAACGTTGACCCAGTCGGTGTGCACACCGGTGACTCAATCACTGTCGCCCCTGCACTGACCCTCACTGACCGCGAATACCAAAAACTGCGCGACATCGGGATCGCCGTGATCCGCGAAGTTGGCGTTGACACCGGAGGGTGCAACATCCAATTCGCTGTTGACCCCGACACCGGACGGATCATTGTGATCGAAATGAACCCCCGCGTGTCACGCTCTTCAGCGTTGGCATCTAAAGCCACCGGGTACCCGATCGCAAAAATTGCCGCGAAAGTCGCCATTGGGTACACCCTCGATGAAATCACCAACGACATCACTGGCACCACATCAGCGGCATTCGAACCCACCATCGACTACGTGGTTGTGAAAGTTCCCCGCTTCGCATTCGAAAAATTCCCCGCCGCGGACGACACCCTCACCACCACCATGAAATCGGTGGGCGAAGCGATGGCCTTGGGCCGAAACTTCACCGAAGCACTAGGCAAAGCCCTGCGGTCCATCGACAAATCAGGGACCAACTTCCACTGGGAAGGTGAACCAGCCAGCGGTGAAGAACTTGCCGGACTCCTGGCTGACATCACCCGCCCAACCGACCAACGCATCGTCAAGGTCCAGCAAGCTCTGCGTGCGGGAGCAACCATCGAACAAGTCTTTGACGCCACAAAAATTGACCCCTGGTTCCTCGACCAAATCCAACTGATGAACGAGGTAGCACACCGGGTCGCCACTGCACCTGCACTCACCCGTGACCTGCTATGGGAAGCTAAACGACACGGGCTGTCCGACGCACACATCGCCACACTGCAACGCGTCAAAGGCTCACGTGTCTCCGCAGAAACAGCGGTACGAGAAGTGCGCCGTGCGCTAGGTGTACGCCCGGTATACAAAACGGTCGACACCTGCGCCGCAGAGTTTCCCGCGCAAACCCCCTACCACTACTCAACCTACGAAGAAGAAACCGAAGTTGCTCCCCGCGAGCGCGAAGCAGTCATCATCTTAGGGTCGGGGCCCAACCGAATTGGGCAGGGGATTGAGTTTGATTACTCGTGTGTGCATGCGGCGTTAGCGTTGAAGGGCGAGTATGAGACGATCATGGTTAACTGCAACCCGGAAACAGTGTCGACTGACTATGACACGGCAGACCGGTTGTATTTTGAGCCGTTGACGTTTGAAGATGTGCTGGAAATTTATGAGGCTGAGCTGGCTGCAGGTCCTGTGAAGGGCATGATTGTGCAGTTGGGTGGGCAAACGCCGTTGTCGTTGGCTGCACGGTTAGCGGAGGCGGGGATCCCGATTTTGGGGACGTCACCGGCAGCGATTGATGCGGCTGAAGATCGAAGCGAGTTTGGGCGGGTTCTGACTGAAGCGAACTTGCCGGCGCCGGCTTATGGTACGGCGACTACTCTTGGGCAGGCGCAGGAGATTGCTGAGCGCATTGGGTACCCGGTGCTTGTGCGGCCATCGTATGTGTTGGGTGGTCGTGGGATGGAGATTGTGTACTCCCATGGGCAGTTAGCTGATTATGTGCAGCGTGCATTGGGGGAAGCTGCGTTGTCGGGTGGCCCGTTGGCACCGATTTTGATTGACCGGTTCCTTGACGATGCGATGGAAATTGACGTTGACGTGCTGTTCGATGGTGTGGACATGTATGTGGGCGGCATTATGGAGCACATTGAGGAGGCAGGGATTCACTCGGGGGACTCGGCGTGTGTGTTGCCGCCCGTGTCGTTGTCTGACGCCGAGATTGACCGGATTGTTGCCTCCACTCGGGCGCTTGCGCAGGGGATTGGGGTGCACGGGTTGATGAATGTGCAGTTCGCGTTGGCTTCGGGTGTGTTGTATGTGTTGGAAGCAAACCCTCGTGCGTCGCGTACGGTTCCGTTTGTTGCCAAGGCCACGGGTGTTCCGTTGGCGAAAGCTGCAGCGTTGGTCATGGCAGGCCAGAGCATCGCGTCGTTGCGCGCACAGGGGGTGTTGCCGGCTCACGGTGATGGTGCGCACCTGTCTATTGATGCGCCCATTGCGGTGAAGGAAGCGGTCCTTCCCTTTAAACGTTTCCGTACGGAATCAGGTCAAGCCGTTGACACAGTCCTTGGCCCTGAGATGCGTTCCACTGGTGAGGTTATGGGGTTTGATATGGACTTCCCCACGGCGTTTGCCAAGTCACAGGCTGCCGCTTTTGGTGGGTTGCCAACCTCGGGGCGGATGTTCGTGTCAGTGGCAGACCGGGACAAGCGTCAGATTGTGTTCCCGATCAAACGGGTCGCGGAGCTTGGATTTGAGATTCTTGCTACTGCAGGGACAGCGAAGGTGTTACGGCGTGCAGGGATTGCGGCAACCGAGGTGCGCAAACACTCGCAAGGCCCAGGTGAAGATGGAGAACCAACGATTGTGGATCTCATCACCCGTGGTGAAATCGATATTGTGTTTAACAGCCCTTCTGGTCAGGGTGCCCGCGCGGATGGGTATGAGATTCGTGCGGCTGTGACAGCTGCTGACAAGCCCATTATTACCACGGTGCAGCAGTTGTCTGCGGCGGTGCAGGCCATTGAAGCCATTAAGAGCGGTCCCTTCACCGTGACATCTATTCAGGAGCACGCTGGTGCGACGCTTGGTGGCATGAAGTGAGTGACACATCGGCAGTTCTTCCCTTTGGACAGCGATTGGCTGCTGCTATGGCGGAACGAGGCCCGGTGTGTGTGGGTATTGACCCTCACCCGCAACTCCTTGAGGCGTGGGGCTTACCTGACTCACCTGGTGGTGTGCGGGCAATGACCGATGCGGTGGTGGCCGGTGTGGCCGGTCACGTTGCCGCGGTGAAACCGCAGGCCGCGCTCTTTGAACGGTTTGGTTCCCAGGGCGTGGCGGAGTTGGAGTATGCGATTGCGGCGTGCCGCTCGGCCGGGGTGTTGTGCATTGTTGACGCGAAACGTGGTGACATTGGGTCCACCATGCAGGGCTATGCGGACGCGTTCCTTAAGGAGGGGTCACCGTTAGCGGGGGATGCGGTGACGTTGTCTCCGTATTTGGGGTTCGGATCGCTGCAACCAGCTATTGATGTGGCAGTGGAAAACAACCGCGGGGTGTTTGTGCTGTGTCTCACCTCCAACCCTGAAGGTGCGAGCGTGCAACACGCTGTGCGGGAAGGGGTCAGTGTGGCCGCAGATATTGCACGTCACGCGTCGCAGATCAATGCTCAAGCCCTGGGTGGGGTTCCCCAAAGCGGGGACATCGGTCCAGTGGGGTTGGTTGTTGGGGCCACAATTGGGCGGGCTGTCTCACAGACCGGAACAGATCTTCGTGCAGTTCACGGCGCGTTCCTTGCACCAGGAGTAGGAGCCCAAGGCGCCGGCCCAGCAGAACTTGCGACCGTGTTTCACGGCACACTGCCCAACGTTCTTGCCTCCACTTCTCGCGGAATTCTGCGGAAAGGACCGGAGGTAGACGCAATAACCGAGGCTGCGAAGCAGGCCGTGGAAGAAAGCCGAACCGCTCTTGGGCGCCCGGCGCACTAGACCCGAACTGGGAAAACGACCGGCTGATTTTTTACACAACACAGACGTTGATCCGACAAGATGTCGTGTTCCCGCGTTACCGTTGGCTCAAGGATGTACACCCGGTTCGTGTTGCCGAGTGTCTCCGCCACCAGTAGGTTCGCAAGTACACGCGAAATCGAATGAGGAAGGTGACTACGTTGCCACTACCAGAACTCACGCCGGAACAACGGCAGGCAGCACTTGAGAAGGCTGCTGAAGCCCGCCGTGTCCGCGCAGACGTCAAAGCTCGGCTCAAGTCTTCCCAAACATCACTGTCCAAGGTGATCGAAGAGGGCGACAAAGACGAAGCGATCGGTAAACTCAAGGTTGTGTCGCTCCTTGAAGCGCTCCCCGGAGTTGGTAAAGTCAAGGCTCGCGCGATCATGGCAGAAGTAGGAATCGCTGAGTCCCGTCGGGTTCGAGGGTTGGGCCCCCACCAGACATCAGCGCTGGTTGAAAGGTTCGGATAACAATTTCCGCTGTCACCCCTTCACAAGGACACACCGCACCCCGCCGCCTGACCGTCATGGCAGGCCCCACAGCTGTCGGGAAGGGGACGGTGTCAGCAGACATCCGACAACGGTACCCGGAGGTGTGGCTCTCAGTTTCAGTGACGACACGAGAGCCACGCCCCGGTGAGATTGACGCAGTAAACTACCACTTCGTCGGTCCTGACCGTTTCGCCGAGATGGTTGCAGGGGGTGAACTCCTCGAATGGGCAGTGGTCCATGGTCGTCATAGTTACGGTACCCCGCGCGCCCAGGTTGAAGAACAACTGCTTAAAGACGTTCCCGCGCTGCTAGAAATAGACCTCCAAGGTGCCCGGCAAGTAAAAGCGTCCATGCCAGATGCCCAATTCATTTTTCTTGCCCCACCCAGTTGGGACGAACTTGTCCGGCGATTGACCGGACGTGGAACCGAGTCAGCTGAAGAACAACAACGCCGGCTCGCCACAGCGAAAGTTGAGTTGGCCTCCCAGCACGAATTCGACCACGTTGTCATCAACGACGACGTTCACCGAGCAACCGATGAGATCATCAGCCTCATGGGACTCACCCCACGACCCGTCACACAGTAACCAGCCTTACTTGTGTGACCCGTTCCCCACGCCACCACGGTGTGCTCCTCAGCTTGGGCGTATACAATGACCAAGACGGTACCTCGCACATCCAGTTCACGGAGATTTATTTTGTCAGGAACAATCGCTCAGCCCATCGGGATCACCAACCCTCCCATCGATGATCTCCTGGGAAAGGTTGACTCAAAATACGCGCTGGTCATCTACTCAGCGAAGCGAGCACGCCAAATCAACGCCTACTACTCACAACTGAGCGAAGGCCTCCTGGAGTTCGTTGGTCCCCTCGTCGAGACCGAAAATCAAGAAAAGCCACTGTCCATTGCCATGCGTGAAATCAACCAGGGCCTGTTGACTCTCGAAGCAACAGAAGACCCCGACGCATAACATGACACCACCAACAAAACTCCGCACCATCACCCACGGTGCGGAGTTTTGCTGTTCCCTCCCACCTGTGCACACTCAAGTCAAGCCACTAAGGGCAACACCATGAACATCGTTGTTGGCGTGGGCGCGGGCATCGCCGCGTACAAAGTGGCACACGTTGTGCGCCTCTTCACCGAACAAGGACACCACGTCCGTGTTGTCCCCACCCCCGGGTCTTTACACTTTGTTGGGCAAGCGACCTGGGAAGCCCTCAGCGGACAGCCCGCCACCACCAGCGTGTTCGACCATGTGCCCGATGTTGACCACATCCACATTGGGCAACACGCAGACCTTATTGTCATCGCACCAGCAACCGCAGACCTCATCTCTCGTCTTGCGACCGGCCGAGCCGATGACCTCCTCACTGCCACGGCCCTTGTCACCACCGCACCAGTTGTGCTCGCACCAGCCATGCACACAGAAATGTGGCAACACCCCGCAACGCAACACAACGTTAAGACCCTCAAAAAACGCGGCGTGACCGTACTTGACCCAGCCACAGGCCGTCTCACCGGAAAAGACACCGGCCCAGGACGCCTGCCTGAACCACCAGAAATCGTCACCCGCGCGCTGGCAGCACATGCCGCATCGACAAGCACCGCCCACCAAGACCTCACCGGCCGTACCGTCCTGGTCACCGCAGGCGGCACCCGCGAACCCATCGACCCTGTGCGGTTCCTCGGCAACCGCAGTTCAGGGCGTCAAGGTGTCGCCATCGCTGCCGCCGCCCACCGCCGCGGTGCAACAGTGACCCTCATCGGCGCGCACCTTACGGTTCCCACCCCGCCGGGAATTGACCTCATCCCTGTCACCACCGCCGAGCAGATGCACACCGCTGTCCTTGCCCACGCACCGTCCAGCGACATCATCATCATGGCAGCAGCCGTCGCCGACTACCGACCCATTCACGTGTTGCCCACCAAAGCGAAAAAGGACGGAACCGGGCTCACCCACATCGAACTCACCGCAAACCCAGACATCCTCGCCGACATTGCCACCAACAGGCGACGCGCCGGCCAACTCATCGTTGGGTTCGCCGCCGAAACCGGGGACGACACCGGATCCGTCATCGAGCACGGCATCGCCAAAGCACAACGAAAAGGTGCTGACCTCCTCGCCATCAACGAAGTAGGCACCCACACCGGGTTCGGCGATGTGCCCAACACCATCACCCTGGTCACCAACACAGGGCAGGTCCTTGACAGCATCAGCGGCACAAAAGACGACGTTGCCAACCACATCCTCAATACCGTTGTGCACCTTCTGAGCACCGATGGTGACGTCCCCACCAGCAACAGCCCGCACACCCCAGTGTGATGTGTGCCTGACCTTTCTGGACACCCACTAACACGCCCCCGCGAAGAAAGTACCCTAGACGTTATGACTCACTCACGTCGCCTGTTCACCTCCGAATCAGTGACCGAAGGACACCCGGACAAAGTCTGTGACCAAATCTCAGACTCGATCCTCGATGCGATCCTCACCGATGACCCCACTGCGCGCGTAGCAGTGGAAACATTAGTGACCACCGGGCTTGTCCACGTTGCAGGCGAAGTTGAAACCGAAGCATATGTCGAAATACCACGACTAGTTCGTGATGTTGTCACCGGAATCGGGTACACCTCCTCAGCCGTGGGATTCGACGGAGCATCCTGTGGTGTGTCCATTTCCATTGGGCAACAATCCCCAGACATCGCCCAGGGCGTCAACACCGCATGGGAAGTGCGTTCCGATGCGGATAGTATCCATGACAAATTCGACAACCAAGGTGCCGGTGACCAGGGCATCATGTTTGGGTATGCAAGCAACGAAACTGATGCACTAATGCCACTACCCATCCATGCATCACACCGACTCGCTGAACGCCTCGCGCACGTGCGTCAACACAACATCGTTGACGGGCTTCGCCCAGATGGAAAAACCCAAGTCACCGTTGCCTACGACGGTCACACCCCCGTGGCGATCGACACCGTTGTTGTTTCCACCCAACATGCCCCAGATCTCAGCCAGGATGACGTCCACGACCGTGTTCGATCGCACGTGATCGAACCAGTTTTGGCCACACTCGATGTTGACACCTCTGATGTGCGTCTCATCATCAACCCGACCGGAAAATTTGTTGTCGGTGGCCCCATGGGTGACGCCGGGTTGACCGGACGCAAGATCATTGTTGACACCTACGGGGGGATGGCCCGCCATGGAGGTGGCGCGTTCTCTGGAAAAGACCCATCAAAGGTTGACCGTTCCGCAGCGTACGCCACCCGGTGGGTGGCAAAAAACGTGGTCGCCGCAGGTCTAGCCAGCCGCTGCGAAATACAGGTGGCTTACGCCATTGGAAAAGCGCACCCCGTGGGGTTGTACGTCGAAACATTTGGAACAAACACCATCGACGAATCGCGTATCCACCAAGCAATCACTAAGGTGTTTGACCTGCGACCAGCAGCAATCATCGAGGAACTCCAACTGCTGCGCCCCATTTACGCACAGACTGCCGCGTACGGCCACTTCGGCCGCGAACATGAGGATTTCACCTGGGAAAACACCGATCGTGTGGACTCGCTCCTCGCCGCGCTCTAGCATGTCAGGTGGTTGACCTTTGTCCACACCCCACAACCCGGGTCCTAGTGATCACAGCAAGTAGGTGACAGGTGACCAACGAGGACAATACCTCACAAGGTGAACTCGATCTGCCTGACCTTGCCCAACCCCGATCACGTCGGCGTAAAACCCGCCTGGGAGCAACCCCGATCGCGCAGTCCTTGCCGGTGGCCCGGGTCATCGTGGAAAAAGTGCCTCCCCACCTTGACCAAGAATTTGATTACCTCGTTCCTGCCTCCATGGACGCAACCGCGGTCCCTGGTGTTCGAGTCAGTGTGCCGTTTGGACGCCAAACTCTTGACGGTTACCTTGTGGAACGTGTCGAAAAAAGCGAGCATGAGGGGAAGCTCGCTTTTCTTCGCAGGGTCATTGGGCGAAGCGTTGTCCCCCCCACACTCATTGATCTAGCCCATGACGTCGCGGAGTATTACGCAGGAAGCGTCTCTGACGTTTTACGACTTGCAGTACCACCGCGACACGCACGCAGTGAACTCGACGAAATCCCCGTCCAACCCGTCGCACCTGCACACTGGGGGAGTGCCACCTGGGATCAGTACCGGGCGGGACCAGCGTTGCTCCGGCGCGTCCAACACGGCGAGGCGGTGCGCGCGGTATGGACTGCACCGATGGGTGTGGCTGACAGCGACAGCTCCACGGTGTGGCCTTTGTGGGCAACTGCTCTTTGTGAACTCGCCGGTGCCGCATTGGCCGGTGGGCGCCGCGTACTCATGATTGTCCCTGACGCCCGGGACGCGACCTATCTTGCCCAGGCACTCCACCACCATGGCGCAAAGCCATGGCAGCCCCCCGCACACGCTCCAGTCGATTCCCCGTCCCGTGACCAAGCACCCACCTTCACCATCCTCACTCACGACATTGGTCCAGGCGCCCGCTACCAACGATTCCAAGCCGCAAGCCAAGGGCAAGTCGATGTGGTCGTCGGCACTCGTGCCGCAGCTTTTGTGCCCGTGCCACAGTTGGGGTTGATGGTGGTGTGGCATGACGGAGACGGGTCGCATCAGGAGTTGCATGCTCCATACCCTCATGTCCGTCAAGTATTGGCGTTGCGGTCAGTGCGGGAGGACGCTGCGTTTGTTGTGGGGGGCGTGGGGCGGTCACTGGTTGCGCAGGGGTGGGTTGATTCTGGGTGGGCGGCCGAGATCGTGGCAGATCGTGATGTGGTACGTGCCTCTTCCCCTCGGGTGCAGCATCTGGGTGATGTGGAGTTAGCGGCAGAGCCAGTGGGCGCGGGACGGTTGCCATCGTTGGTGTGGCGGGAGATCGCGAAGGAAAGCGCACGCGGCCCAGTGTTAGTTCAGGTTCCACGTCGCGGGTTTGTGTCAGGTTTTGTGTGCGCTTCTTGTGGCCAGTTGGCGCGATGCACTGCGTGCCATGGCCCGCTGGGGGTGATGGGGAAGCAACGCGATGTGCAATGCCGGTGGTGTGGTGGGCTAGTTGGCGGGTGGCAGTGTCGGCATTGCGCGTCCTTGACCTGGCGTGCCGTGGGTGTGGGATCTGACCGAACTGCTGAGGAACTCGGCCGGGCATTTCCTGGTGTGGTTGTTCGGGTGTCGGGCCTTGCTAGTGCTGAGGGCGTGTTATCTGAGGTGCCCGATGGGCCCTCAATTGTGGTCGCGACCCCTGGGGCTGAGCCTGTTGTCCGTGGCGGCTATGCGGTGGTTGTTGTCTTGGATGCCCAGGTGTGGGCTGGTTTTGAGGGGGGTGACGGCCCAGTTGAGGTGTTCGATCGGTGGGCTGGCGCCGTGGCGTTGGGCCGTTCGACAGTGCGTGGGGGGCGCGCGTTTATTGTGGGTGAGGGGCCGGGAGTGGCCACGGCTGCGCTGGTGAGGTGCGATGGTGGCTGGTTAGCGCGACGTGAGTATGAGGATCGCCGTGAGGTGGGTTTGCCGCCCAGCGTGCGGATGGTCGCTGTTACGGGGGATGCGGTTGTGGTTGGCGCAATGGTGGAGCGCATTGTGAAAGATTCTGAAGCTCATGTGTTGGGGCCAGTTGATGTGCCGGGGGATTTTGTGGATGTGCCCGCTGCGTTGCGGGAGAGCTTGAGTCGGGTTGTACGGTGTTTGGTGCGTGTACCTGTGGGGCAGGGCCGTGATCTTGCCCGCCGGGTGAAGGCTGCGAAGCGGGTCGCGAGCGCGCGTCGCGAGTTGTCGGTGGTGCAAGTTGTTCTGGATCCCGCTCAGTTGTTGTGAGGTGTGATGTGCGGCTGGGTGTTGGCGGTTGGTGGGTGAGGTTGGCTGGGTGGCCCGTAGGATAGTGCCTATGCGTGTGGTTTTTGCGGGTACTCCTGATGTTGCAGTGCCGTCGTTGGAAGCGTTGGTGGATTCTCCTCACGATGTGGTGGGGGTGATTACTCGTGCCGATGCGCGGGTGGGACGTGGCCGCCGGGTCGCGCCGTCTGCAGTGCGTGCTCGGGCACAGGAGTTAGGGCTTGATGTGTTGACAGTTCCGCCTTCGGCGCAGGAGTTTGTGCCGTGGTTGCGGGAACGTGATGTGGATGTTGTTGCTGTGGTGGCCTATGGGCATTTGTTGCCTGCTTCGGTGTTGTCGGTACCGAAATTTGGGTGGGTGAATCTGCACTTTTCGTTGCTTCCTGCTTGGCGGGGAGCAGCTCCGGTGCAGCGTGCAGTGATGGCGGGTGATGCTGTGACGGGGGCGTCGACTTTCTTGATCGAAGAGGGTATGGATACTGGCCCGGTGTTTGGTGTGATGACGGAAGCGATCCGCCCTACGGACACCAGCGGTGTGTTGCTTGAGCGGCTTGCGGTTGCTGGTGCCCCGTTATTGGTGTCGACGTTGGACGCCATTGAGTCTGGTGACGCCCAACCGGTTGCACAAGACGTTGAGGGCGTGAGTTACGCACCGAAGTTAAACGCTGAGGACGTGCGTGTGGATTGGACACGTCCTGCGCATCTGGTTGATCGTATTATTCGTGGGGGAACGCCGGACCCGGGCGCGTGGACGTTATGGGGTTCTGAGGGTGTGCGTGTTGGTGTTGGACCGGTGGTTGTTGATGGTGGACCGGGCGATGTGGGTTTGGCGCCTGGTCAGTTGCATGTGACCAAGCGTGCTGTGTGGGTGGGCACAGGTAGTGACCCGGTGCGCTTAGGTGAGGTGACTGTTCCTGGTAAGCGGGCTATGCCTGCTTCGGATTGGGCGCGGGGTGCCCGCCTGACGTCGTCAGAGTTTTTTTCTTAATCGTGCTGAAGAAAGGCCATCATGGCTGACCGTAATGATCGTTTTCAGGACCGGGCCCCTCGTGAGCATGGTCACCATCAAGGGCGTCACCAGGATGGTCAGCGCCGTGATGATCGTGGCCGTGAGCGCGGCGCGGCGCGTATGCGCCAGGCAGGGCATCGCAGTCAGGTAGCACCTTCTCAACGTCGTTCGCGGAGCACAACGGCGCGGCAGGTGGCGTTTGAGGTGTTGCGCCAAGTCGCCGACTCTGATGCGTATGCGAACTTGGTTTTACCTCCTGCGTTGCGTCGTGCGCGACTTGAGGGGCGAGACGCAGGGTTTGCCACAGAGTTAGCGTATGGAACGTTGCGGATGCGTGGCTTGTATGACGCGATCATTGCTGCGCACACCACCCGCCCACTTGAGGACATTGATTCCGCGGTTCTTGACTGTTTGCGGTTGGGTGTTCACCAGATTGTGTCGATGCGAGTACCAGCACACGCGGCCGTCTCGGAGACAGTTGGGGTTGCCCGTGACAACATTGGTGCAGGTCCCGCCCAGTTCATTAATGCAGTGTTGCGTTCTATTAGTGAAACTGACAGTGATGAGATCATGGCTAAGGCCGTTGAGGGTTTGGATGAGACACACACATTAGCGGTTCGTCATTCTCACCCGGCGTGGGTGGTGCGTGCTTTGCGTGACGCGTTGGGTGCGCAGGGGCGTGATCGCTCTGAGATTGTGGCGTTGCTTGATGCGGATAACGCGGCACCGGCTGTCACTCTTGTTGCCCGTCCTGGGTTGTCGGATGCGGATGAGTTGGTTGGGTTGATTGAGGACTCAGTGCCTGGGCAGTGGGCACCCACTGCGGTCATCATGCCGGGTACTGATCCTGCGTCTGTTGACGATGTTCGTACTGGTCGGGCGGGTGTTCAGGATGAAGGGTCTCAACTGGTCACGCTCGCGCTTGTCGATGCGCCTCTTGAGGGTCGTGATGAGCGGTGGCTGGATATGTGCGCTGGACCGGGCGGTAAGGCTGCGTTGCTTGGTGCGTTCGCTGATTTGCGGCAGGCGCGCCTGGTGGCTAACGAGGTCCAGCCGCACCGCGCTGAGCTTGTGGAAAAGTCGCTGCGGGCACTTCCGCAAGACGCAATTGAACGTATTCAGGTGTGGGACGGCCGTGAAATTGGGGTCCTCGAGCCAGGAGCGTATGACCGAATCCTTGTTGATGCACCCTGCACCGGGTTGGGGGCGTTACGGCGGCGACCGGAATCTCGTTGGCGGCGTCAAGCTCGCGATGTTGGTGAACTCTCGCAGATTCAAGAGGACCTTCTCGTGTCCGCGTTGCAGGCTGTGCGTGTCGGGGGAGTGGTGGCCTATGTGACATGTTCCCCGCACATCGGCGAAACACGGGTTGCTGTTGATCAGGGAATCAAAAAATTTGGGCCAGACAACGTGGAACGCCTTGATACCCCCAGCGTTGTGCGGCAGATTGCCGGTGATTCAATTGATGTTGGTGACTCCACTGATGTTCAACTGTGGCCGCATGTTCACCAGACAGACGCCATGTACCTCGCTCTGCTTCGACGCATCGGATAAGGAAGAGATATGAGTATTCAGATCGCCCCGTCGATCCTGTCCGCCGATTATGCCAACCTGGAGTCCGAGCTTCACCGAATCACTGAGGCTGACTGGGTGCATGTTGATGTGATGGACAATCATTTCGTCCCGAACCTCACCTGGGGTTTACCGGTTGTGGAACGTATCGCGCAGGTGTCACCTCTTCCGTTAGACACTCACCTCATGATTGACAATGCTGACCGTTGGGCGCCTCAGTACGCTGAAGCGGGATCACACTCAGTGACCTTTCACGCTGAGGCGACACAAGCCCCTGTTCGGTTAGCCAGGGAACTGCGGCGCCAGGGCGCCCGTGCTGGAATCGCACTGCGACCGGCAACGGGCATCGAACCTTACCTTGATTTGCTCCCAGAATTTGACATGGTCCTCATCATGACTGTGGAACCTGGGTTTGGTGGTCAATCTTTCATTGAGTCGATGGTCCACAAAATTCGTCGCACCCGTGCAGCAATCGATGCTAATCAGCTGGATGTGTGGGTTCAGGTTGACGGTGGTATATCCGAGAAGACCATTGACCAAGCTGCTGATGCTGGGGCCAACGTCTTTGTGGCTGGGTCAGCTGTGTTCAACGCGGAGGACATTCCCGCGCAGATTACTACTTTGCGTTCGCTGGCACAGGACCATTACTGCGCTCACTCCTCGCGTCCATCGGCTGGTCACAACGAACCACACCCACCTCACCACGTAAAGTAGGAATAGTGAAAACGTTCGAAGAGCTCTATCAAGAACTCCACACAAAATCAGTGGAACGCCCCCAGGGGTCTGGCACTGTCGACGAACTGGACCGAGGCGTCCACTTCATTGGGAAAAAAATCGTTGAGGAAGCCGCGGAAGTGTGGATGGCCAGCGAGTACCAATCTGATGAGGAAGCCGCCGAAGAGATCTCCCAACTGCTCTACCATACGCAGGTCATGATGATCGCTAAAGGAATCACGCTCGACGACGTCTACAAATACCTGTAACCACAACCGGAAGACACCACCATGTTCCGCATCGCTGTACCCAACAAAGGATCCCTGTCGGAACCCGCAGTCGCCATGCTGCGCGAAGCAGGATACAAACAACGCCGTGACACCCGTGAACTGGTCCTCGCCGACCCGGACAACGGAGTTGAGTTTTTCTTTTTGCGTCCCCGTGACGTTGCCGTCTATGTCGGTGCTGGCACCGTTGACGCGGGAATTACCGGCCGGGACCTACTCCTTGACTCGGGTGCGGAGGCAGTAGAGCATCTGGCGTTGGGTTTTGCACGATCAACATTTCGTTTTGCAGCACCTGCCGGAACAATGACGTCCGTGGAGCAAATCGCCGGACAACGGGTTGCAACGTCCTACAACGTTCTGGTGGCAAACCACCTCGCAGATAAAGGCATCTACCCCAAAGACGTGGTTCATCTCGATGGCGCGGTGGAAAGTTCAGTGAAACTTGGGGTTGCTGACATCATCGCTGACGTCGTCGAAACCGGAACAACACTTCGGGCCGCTGGTCTTGACGTCTTCGGCGAGCCTATTCTCACCTCTGAAGCAGTGCTGATCCGCCCACGCCAAGCAGAAATCAGTGATGGGTTGAACACGCTGACGCGCCGCTTGCAAGGAGTGATGACCGCACATGAATACGTTCTCATGGACTACGACGTGCAAGTAAATCTTGTGGACGCTGCAGTTGCGGTGACACCAGGCCTCGAATCACCCACGGTTTCACCACTACATGACTCCCAATGGGTGGCAGTGCGTGCCATGGTCAAGAAGTCTCAAACCAATAAAGTCATGGACGAACTCTACGCCATTGGGGCACGGGCCATTCTTGTGACAGCTATCGTTGCGTGCCGTCTGTGAGACGCTCATGAGATGAGTTCTTCTTTGTCACTACCTCAGGGAGTCACCGTGGTTCGTCCACGGTGGCTCCTTGCTGTATCTCTCACACTTGCAGTGGTGATCACCGCTGGACTGATTCTCCTTGTCATCTCTGCGCCGGGCGCCCCCGCTGACCAGGGGTATCCGTTGCGTGATGTGATTGCCTGGCTTGTCCTTGGCACGATCGTTGTTGGCCTCCTGCTTCGAACCGCACGCATCGCGCTGATCATCACCGCTGACGGGTTGGTGATCCGCAACTATGGGCGAACCCGAATCGTTGCGTATCCTGCGATTGTCCGAGTCACCTATACCACCGACTCAGACTGGGTTGCGATTGAGACCAACGAAGGCCACCGACACACGATCCAAGCACTACCACGCTCTGAAGGGCGTTCAACCCTTGCGTGGTATGTCTGGCTTGTTGCTGTGGTGAACGACGAAGGCCGTAGCGACAGGTAATGTCACTACGGCCTTCATTATCATTTCACAAGGTCAGATCATGACCATGATGGCTGGTCACGACGTGAACGGTGCCCATCATGGCGCGCTCCACCGCGTTCTGAGCGTCCACCACGGCGGGATGCGCCTGGGTGCGAGTCACGGTATTCATCACGGCCGCCACGGCGGGGGCTTCCCCCACGTGGCCCACCATCATCGAGACGAATCCGCAGAGACTTGGACCCGAGGCGCGCTTTAGCGATGCGTGCCATCGTCGGTTCATCAAGATCAGCTGAAATGTCTACGAGCGAGAAGGTGGCGAACATGTTGATACGGCCCACATCGCTACCACGAAGACCACCTTCATTAGTCAGAGCCCCGACAATGCCGCGTGGTTGCGCTCCATCGTTGTAACCCACTGCAATACGGTAGGTTGTTCCCTCACCATCACGTGAACGCGCCGGGCGACCGGAACGTTCCCGAGCTGGACGATCTGACCTGCCGCGGTCATCACCACGTGTCCGCGAAGACGCTTGTCGGCGAGAGGACGCCTCGTCAGCAACTTGGCGTTCGTACTCTTCTTGGTCGGCGCGTGCCCGAGGGCCAGAGTCACCCACTGCGAGCGCTGCGAGTGCTGCCGCAACTGTTGTTGCGGAGTGTTCACTGTCTGCGAGGTAGGAGTCGATGAGTTGTTCGTACATGGACAACCGGCCAGCCTCGATGCGGGTGGAAAGGTTGGTCAGCATCGTCCGCATTTTGTGCTCAGAGACATCTGCGGGGGAGGGGATGGGAATTTCTTTGAGTTCTGTGCGGATGGTGCGTTCGATGGATCGCAGTTTTCCGCGTTCGGCTGGGGTGATAAAGGACAGGGCGCGTCCTTGACGGCCCGCGCGTCCTGTGCGTCCGATTCGGTGGACGTATGCTTCTGGTTCGCCGGGAATGTCGAAGTTGACGACTAGTCCGATGCGGTCGACGTCGAGGCCTCGTGCGGCAACGTCGGTGGCGACGAGGACGTCGAGTTGGCCGTTGCGGAGACGTTCTACGATTTTTTCACGGTCTTTTTGTGGTACGTCACCTGAGATTGTCGCGGCAGAGACGCCTCGTTCGATGAGTGCAGCTCCCACTTCTTCAGCAGCTCCACGGGTACGGCAGAAGACGATGGCGGCTTCGACGTCTGAGGTTGCCAACACGCGGTAGAGCGAACCGGTTTTGTGGCGGAATGGGACGACTGCGTATTCCTGGTCGATTGCGGTGACGGTTGTGGATTGACGTGCGACCGCGATTTCGACTGGATTGGTGAGGTGTCGTTGCGCAACTCGGCGGATGGCAGGGGGCATCGTGGCAGAAAACAGGGCGACTTGGCGATCCGCAGGTGTTTCTGAGAAGACTTTCTCTACGTCGTCTGCAAACCCCATGCGCAGCATTTCGTCTGCTTCGTCAAGGACGAGGAATCGAACCTGTGACAGGTCGAGGGTGCCTCGTTCGATGTGGTCGATGACGCGCCCGGGTGTTCCCACAACCACGTGAACCCCTGTTTTGAGGGCGCGAATTTGGGGAGGGTAGGGAGATCCGCCGTAGACGGCGAGGGTTTCCAAACCTGGCATGTGGCGGGCAAAGGACTCAATTGCCTCTGATACTTGGATGGCGAGCTCACGGGTAGGCGCCAAGACGAGGGCTTGTACTTGCCGTACTGAGGTGTCGATGCTGGCAAGTAGTGGGATGCCGAATGCTGCGGTTTTTCCAGTACCGGTTTGGGCGATACCGGTGATGTCGCGGCCTTCAAAGAGGACGGGGATTGCTTGTTGCTGGATTTTGGAGGGCACCGTGAAGCCAAGGTCATCAACTGCGCGTTGAATTTGGTTGGGGAGGTTCAGGTCAGCAAATGTGAGTTCTGCGGTGTCAACAGGGGAGGCAGGTGCAGTGGTGTGTGTGTCAAGTTGGTCAGTCACGAGTGAAGTGCCTTCGTTTTGAGAAACATGGTCGTGGCACACGTGTGAACAGTGCTCAGAACTGAACTGAACACTCATGATCATTGGTCAAGATCTCTTGTGGCTCCGGTCAGGAACTCATCCTGGGGAGCGACCCACAACGTGCGACATGCAGAGGCGTGCCAGTGAAACCTGGGCACGTCACGTCGCGTTGTCCGAGAACACAAGGAGGCCATCTATTGGGCCGAGAACACACGCACTGGCGGATGTCAGCGACGCACTGCGTTCTTTCAGTTTACGGTGTGGGCGAACAATTCGGCACCTGGTGGGTCGGTGAGTTCGACCACAAGCCCAGCCCACTAGGATGGAAATGAGTAGTTTAGCGAGGGGAGAGGAGGGCTGGCATGAGTGCAACACGCGGATTGGTGTGGACGGTCCCCAATGTCATTTCTGTGATGAGACTAGTGCTCATTCCGGTGTTTGCAGTGCTCATGTTGCAAGGTCAGCATGCTGCCGCGCTCATCGTTGTGGCGCTGTCATCAGTGTCCGATTGGGCTGATGGGTACATTGCCCGGAGATTCAACCAAGTCTCAGAGCTCGGCAAGACGCTCGACCCCATTGCTGATCGATGTTTTATTGTTGTCACGCTTGGTGTTTTTGTTGTGAAAGACATGATCCCGTGGGGGTTGTTCACTGTTGTGCTGGCGCGTGACCTCGTCATGGTTGTGCTTGTTGCGCTGATCGCTCGTGCCGGGTACCCCCCGCTTGCTGTGACCATAGTCGGTAAAGCAGCGACTTTGTTCCTCCTGTTCGCTTTTCCTTTGTACATTGTGTCGATCATGAGTATTTTCCCGGCAGGTTTGACTGATGCTGCTGGTGTTGCAGCGTGGATGTTCGCTATTGTCGGAGCTGTTCTTTATTGGGTTTCCGCTGGGCAGTATCTTATTGCGGGACGTGCGCTTCTTCGTTCGGACACCACCACCTCATGACTCATCAACGCCCGGACCACACTGACCGGCCACCAGCTGACGCATCGATGTCGTTGCTCAACGAGATCATGCGCAACCCGTTGGATTTGGGGTACTCTGCGGCGGCTCGTCGGCGCACCCGGCAGGACTTAGCTGGAGCCTCCAAAACCTCATCGCATATGTCGCGGGTGGTGGTACTCGTGGTTTCTCTTGCCTTGGGTGTCACAACAACCATGGCGATTAAGGAACTGCGAGCTCGCGACGAAGTCATCTCCTCTGCCCGCACACTTCTTGTCGACGAAATTACCGAAAGACAAGAAACCCGTGCATCTCTTGAAGAACTTGCTGCGCAACGTCAACAATCCGTGGATCAACTTCGGTCCCAGATCTTGGAGGAGCAAGAACCAGAACTCATCTCGCAGGTGACCACAGATCAACTGAGATCCGGTGTGTTACCCGTGCAAGGTCCGGGGGTAAAAATTACGGTTCGTGATGGCTCAGGAGCTGACCTCGACGCGAACCGTCGGGTTCACGACGCTGACATTCGAGTGGTTGTGAACGGCCTGTGGTCTCTTGGGGCTGAAGCGATCACAATCAACGGTCAACGTCTCACCACGACGAGCGCGATCCGTAGCGCAGGTGCAGCTATTCTTGTTGATCTTACCGGCGTGTCAGCTCCCTACCGCATCGAAGCGATTGGGGACCCGGACGTTTTTGACCAACAGTTCCCTACGTCTGCGGCCGCGGAGCAACTCGAAGCTCTCAACGATTCCTTCGGTATTACCTGGGAGATTGAACGGCAAGACGCCATCAGTGCACCAGCAGGATCCAACCGATCGTTGATTCATGCGAGCCCTGTTACTGACGAGTCCTCATGACCCCTCCCATCACCCCTTCAGTACCCCATAAGGTAGAACAGTGATCCCTTTTCTTGGTTTAGCCATTGGTGTTATCGCAGGCCTCGTCCTCGAACCAACAGTACCTAGCTATCTCCAGCCCTACCTGCCCATCGCAGTCGTTGCAGCGCTTGATGCGCTCTTTGGCGGATTTCGGGCCCTCCTTGATGGCTTATTTGATGACCGGGTCTTCCTGATTTCGTTCTTATCAAACGTGGTAGTTGCTGCATTTATTGTGTTTCTCGGTGACCAAATCGGGGTAGGAAGCCAACTATCAACCGGCGTCATTGTCGTTCTTGGCATCCGAATCTTCTCGAACGTGGCAGCGATTCGTCGTCACATCTTCAAAGCGTGAGGCACCAATGACCACACCCTCATCAACACCACCCACGCCGCAGTCTCCACCGGAATGCGAGACAGTCACGGACGCACCTGACCAGTTACACGACGAAGTAGCCATACCGTCTGCTCAGGCGGCAGCTGGGTCCGCAAGCGACCAGGAGACCACACCATCTGACCAGACGACAGCCACATTCGCTGATGACCACACCGAACCGGACCCCTTGAATTCGAAGGCACCAGAGTTAGAGGACCCGGAGCGAGAAGACGCTTCGGAAAGTCCGCCAACCGCGCCAGCGCCGCCGGTGAGTCAAAAGAGGGCGTTGATCCGGCTTTTGCAGCCGCGAGCAACACGCGCCCAGTTTCTCTCCGCTGCACTGTTGGGGTTGCTGGGATTTGCTCTCGTTGTGCAACTACAAGTGCAACAGCAAGATGAACTGGCAACGCTTCGAGAAAGCGACCTTGTCAACCTGCTTGATGACGTCACACGCAGGAACTCCGATCTGGAAGACGACATCGTTCGGCTTAGAGCGTTGGAAAGTGAACTGCGATCTGGTTCTTCCAGCCAGCGTGCCGCAATCGAAGCGGCACGGGAGAATGTGACGACTCAAGGTATCTTGGCAGGTCGTTTACCAGCACAGGGACCAGGAGTCACCATTCTCTTGACAGATGGTGACGAGCGTTTGCCCGCCGCGACGTTATTCAACGTGCTAGAAGAGTTACGCAACGCTGGAGCAGAAGTCATTGAAATTAATGGGATTCGTCTCGTCACTGACAGCTATTTTATTGATGACACCCAAGGGGTCGAGGTTGACGGAACGGTCATCACCGAGCCCTATATTTGGAAGGCAATCGGTGCCCCTGACACCCTTGTTCCAGCCCTAGAAATCCCGGGCGGTGCCATGGCCTCTGTTCGATCTCGAGGGGGACAAGCCACCATCACGGAAGCAGAATCGGTGCTCATCGAGGCTGTTGTCGAACCCGAAATACCAGAATATGCGCAGGCCACGCCCAAAAACGATTAACTTCTCTTCAGAGAAAACCGCCATCGTTGTTGTGGAAAAGATCGTGGCAGGGTGAGGAAAAACTCAGTATGCTTGTCACACAGCAGCGACAAGGTCGCTGGTCGACGTCAGACAGGCAAGCAGGGGACCTGAACAGCGTGAACGCGCAACTCACACCGTGGAGGACATGATGAATCGCCAAACACCGCACAACCCACACCTCGATGGCGAGCAACCTATGTCTGACACGACAATGACGTTCGCTTCGATCAACGCGCTCGACGAGGCGATGAACGTGGCAGCCGCTGCGCCTGAGGTTCGTGAGTATGTTGCTGGTCTTCCTCGAGGATCAGCGCTTCTGGTCGTTCAAGCAGGCAAAACGTTCACCGAACGCTTCCTGCTGGACGCTGACAGAGTTGTTGCAGGTCGCAGCGAGGACGCGGACATTTTCCTCAATGATGTCACTGTCTCGCGGACGCATGCTGAGTTCATCCGTCACGGGGATCAGTTTGAGGTGAGAGATGCAGGTTCACTCAATGGAACCTACATCAACCGGGATCGTATTGATAGCTACACCCTCAAAAACGGCGATGAACTCCAAATCGGCAAATACCGCATGATCTACTATGTCAGCCCGTTATCTCAGTTGCCGTCGAAGCCTGCACAAGGCCAGTGAGGGATATGGGATCAACTTCCCCTGAAAGCCACAGTGCCTCTGCGCCCTCCCCTCACCAACCACAATCGCTGCGGGTCCTCTCCACATGGCCGCACGATGTGTCTCACCGCGCCACAATGCGCATCTCTGATGTTCTTGCATCCCTACGTTCAGAGTTCCCTACGGTGTCGCACTCTAAGCTCCGTTTCCTCGAAGTGCAGGGGCTGATCTCGCCAGAGCGCACTGCCTCTGGGTACCGCCAGTACTCGCTTGCTGACATTGAACGTCTGCGGTTTATTTTGAGTGCTCAACGAGATCACTACTTGCCCCTCAAGGTCATCAAGGACCAATTAAACGAGCTTGATACGTTGGGCCTTGCAGCCCATTCTCCTTCTCATCCCTGCGCAGACCGTGACGGACACGAAGCGCATGCGTCGGTGACCCACCTGGGCTCTTTGGCCAGGATTGCAGGGGTGTCTCAGAGCGTGATTGATGACCTTGTGGAGGCCCAACTGCTTGACATTAATGCAGATGGCAGCCCTAAAACCCATGATCATAATCGAGTTATTGCCCATGTGGCGTCGGAACTGTCTGACTACGGGATCGAGGGACGTCACCTACGCCCCATGCGGCACGCGGCTCAACGTCAGGCTGCGTTAGCGCAGCAGGTGGCTGCGTCACGGCGCGCATATCGCCGTGGATCGGATGGGTCACAAACTCTCAAGGACCAGGCCAATCAGGTGGGTCATTTGCTCGCTCAACTCCATTCGGCCTGGATTGGTGCGGAAATCTCTGCGACAAATCAGAACCCTAAATAGGGTCTATTGGCACACATGGAGCGACACGCTCATTGCGGCAAATGCTGATGTCGTTGACCAGGTGGGTCTGCGACTCTAGCGTTGGAGAAGAACCCACCCCTCATTCCACGCGTCGACCGGGTGACCGCCTCGACGCTCTCCTTGTGGAGGTCAATGTGAACGATCGCGTCGAGCCGAAGGGCAATATTACCCAGGCAGCACTTGTGCGATCCCAGGGGACCCTTTTCGGTGATTCCTGTGAGGATCTTGATCCTCAATCAGGTTATCGCGGCCCCACAGCTTGCCGTGTCGCCGGAATCACTTACCGGCAACTCGACTACTGGGCGCGTACTGGACTCGTTGCGCCAACTGTGCGCCCAGCAACGGGCTCAGGGACCCACCGGCTGTACTCTTTCCGAGACATTCTTGTGTTGAAGGTCGTCAAACGACTCCTTGACACGGGGGTTTCCCTGCAACAAATCCGTATCGCAGTGGAACAATTACGCGAACGTGGAATCGGGGATCTTGCCCAAATCACCTTAATGAGTGACGGGGCGTCGGTGTACGAATGCACATCGTCTGACGAGGTGATTGATCTCGTCCAGGGTGGTCAAGGTGTCTTTGGTATTGCAGTGGGACGGGTATGGCGGGAAGTTGAAGGTTCGCTGTCGATGCTGCCTGCCGAACGGCTTGATGACGAAGTCGACGCATCCATGCCAGATGAACTCGCTGCGCGCCGTGCGCAACGAAGGACCGCTGGGTAACCGTTCGTCACAGTGATGCACCGCCCATGATGGGGAATGTAACACGAGCACGTACTGCTAGTTTGTGCTCCCCACTGAGGTGTCGGTGTGAGCGGGTTCCGTACTGACCGTGAGCGCTGCTGCGAATGCTTCTGTTAACGACTCAGTGACGTCGTCGTTTGTCTGCGACAGGTGGTGCGTGAGGTGCTCTGGCACAGGGGAGTGGAGAGCCTGGAGCGCGCGGGCGAGCACATGATCGAAGCGCTGAGCAAGATCACGTGCTGCTCTCGATGGCCAAGCATGAATAGGGCTTCCGGCGCCTTGCGCTTGTTGGAGAGCGGCGCGCTCAGGAATGTACGTGGGCATAATCAGTGGCCCAAACATGTCAGTCAGTTCTTCGTATCGGTATGCCTGCTCTGAGGATTGAGGGCGAACACGGTTCACAAGAACACCCAGCGGTGCGAGGTCCGGTGCGCTGGTTGTTCGAATGTCCTCAATGGCGTGAAAAGCACGCACTGCTGCGGAGACGGAGAACAGCCCGAGCTCGGTGACAATGAGAGCACGGTGGCTGGCTGTGAGGCCTTGGCGGGTGAGCCCGCCAAGGGATGGGGGACAGTCAATGAGAATGAGATCGTAGTCATCGTGGACATGCGCCAATGCGGTTGTCAGTCGGTTAAGTCGATGCGCATAGGTGGGGCCATCATGGCGGGCAGATTCTTGCGATCCGCACAATACATGGAGTTGTTCGGGATTCCACGGTGAGGGGGCGATCGCTGATCGCAACACAAACAGTGAGGGGTTGTCGAGCACTTCCGCAACGCAATTGGTTGTGGAGTCGGCAACGCCAAGGGAAAGCGTTGTGTCGCCTTGTGGGTCGAGGTCAACCACAAGGACTTTGAGGCGGGCGTACAAGGCTGCCGAGGCAATGCCAAGGGTGACGGATGTCTTTCCGACTCCGCCTTTGAGGCTGCATACTCCGAGAATTGCCACAAGCCAACCTTAACGTGTTTGCTTAGTTTTCCGCTTGACCTATCGGCAAGAAAGGGGGTTGACATGATGCATTTGAACAAATCTATGCACGTCGATGACTGTTTCGTTGTACCGACTGGCGGATACTGGCTTACAAGAGGTGGTGGCCGTGGGAAGATAATGACGGGGAGTTGCCCTATGTCTCCCTGTGCCCGAATGTTAGTTCGAACTGGTGCAGAGTGTGCAGAGAGTTCTGTGTGCCTGACTGGTCTCGACGAATGATGAGGTGTTGAGTGTTCGAGAAAGTACTCGTCGCGAACCGTGCTGAGATTGCTGTTCGTGCTTTTCGTGCAGCGTTTGAGATGGGATCGCGCACTGTTGCGGTTTTCCCTCAAGAAGATCGAAATTCTGAGCACCGTTTAAAAGCGGATGAGGCCTACCTCATTGGTGACCCTGGTCAACCTGTTCGTGCTTACCTCAATATTGAAGAGATCATCCGGGTCGCCGAGCTCGCTGGCGCTGATGCTGTGTACCCGGGGTATGGGTTCTTGTCAGAGAATCCTCAGTTTGCGCGCGCGTGCCGCGACAAAGGGTTGACCTTCGTTGGTCCGCCTGCGGAAGTTCTTGAACTTGCTGGCAACAAGGTAGCCGCATTGAAGGCAGCCCGCGAAGCAGGTATTCCCGTGTTGGCGTCAAGTGAACCGTCGTCAGACATTGAGTATTTGATGTCCGCAGCGCACGAGATCGGTTTCCCCGTCTTCTGCAAGGCGGTTGCTGGTGGCGGTGGGCGTGGAATGCGTCGTGTGGATCGACCAGAGGATCTTCAACAGTCTCTTGAATCGGCGATGCGTGAGGCGGAGGGGGCTTTTGGTGACCCCACGATGTTTGTTGAGCAGGCTGTGTTGCGCCCTCGACACATCGAGGTGCAAATCCTTGCTGATGGGCAGGGAAATGTGGTTCATCTTTTTGAGCGTGATTGTTCGGTGCAGCGTCGTCATCAGAAGGTTATTGAGATTGCGCCTGCTCCCAACCTTGACCCTGATATTCGTGATGCGCTGTGCCGTGACGCGGTGAAGTTTGCGAAATCAATTGGTTACCAAAACGCTGGAACGGTGGAGTTCCTTGTCGATACGGCGGGGGAGCGTGCTGGTCAGCATGTGTTCATCGAGATGAACCCGCGTATCCAGGTAGAGCACACGGTCACTGAAGAGGTCACGGACATCGACCTGGTGTCCTCTCAGATGCGTATTGCGGCAGGTGAGTCGCTTGCCGACCTGGGAATCTCTCAGGAGACTGTGCAAGTCAACGGTTTTGCGTTGCAGTCGCGGATTACGACCGAGGATCCTGCCAATGGTTTCCGACCGGACACGGGGCGCATCGTTGCGTATCGTTCACCGGGTGGAGCTGGTGTGCGTCTCGATGGAGCGACGGCGACCGCCGGTTCGCAGATTACCGGGCACTTTGACTCAATGCTGGTGAAGTTGACGTGTCGTGGGCGTGACTTCGACACCGCTGTTCGGCGTGCTCGCCGAGCGTTAGCAGAGTTCCGTATTCGTGGCATTCGGACAAATATTCCGTTCTTGCAGGCTGTTCTTGCGGACGATGAGTTTGCTGCTGGACAGTTGGCAACATCATTCATTGATGAGCGTCCTGAGTTGTTGTCTGCTCGTGCTTCTGCTGACCGGGGCACGAAACTGTTGCAGTTCTTGGGTGATGTTACTGTGAACCGCCCGCATGGGGAACCATTTGGTGCTGTTGACCCGCAGGTCAAGCTGCCTGAGCTTGATCTGTCGCACCCAGTTCCAGCGGGTATGCGCGATAAGTTGTTGGAACTTGGCCCTGAGGGTTTTGCCCGTGCGCTTCGTGAGCAGCAGGCTCTCGCAGTGACAGATACGACGTTCCGTGATGCACATCAGTCGTTGTTGGCTACTCGTGTGCGGACACGTGATCTTCTCAATGTGGCTCCGCATGTTTCCCGTTTAACTCCGCAGTTGCTGTCAGTGGAAGCGTGGGGTGGGGCAACATATGACGTTGCTTTGCGGTTCCTTGGTGAGGATCCGTGGAAACGTTTGGAGCAGTTGCGTGAGGCAATGCCGAACGTTCCGATTCAGATGTTGTTGCGCGGGCGGAATACGGTGGGCTATACCCCGTATCCGGCGGAAGTGACAGACGCTTTCGTGGCGGAGGCTGCTGCTACTGGTGTGGATATCTTCCGCATTTTTGATGCGCTCAATGACGTTGAGCAGATGCTGCCTGCTATTGAGGCAGTTCGACGCACGGGTACTGCTGTTGCCGAAGTGGCATTGTGCTACACCGGTGATTTGTTGGATCCTCGGGAAACTCTCTACACGCTGGATTACTACCTGGACTTGGCGCAGCGGATCGTTGATGCTGGTGCGCACATCATTGGCATTAAGGACATGGCTGGGCTCTTGCGTCCGGCGGCTGCTGAGCGGCTGGTGACTGCACTCCGCGAGCGTTTTGACGTGCCGGTTCATCTGCACACACATGACACCACCGGCGGTCAGATGGCGACTCTTCTTGCGGCTGCCCGCGCTGGGGTCGATGCTGTTGACGTGGCTAACGCTGCGATGGCAGGTACCACCTCGCAACCGCCTTTGTCTGCTTTGGTAGCAGCTTTTGAGCACACTGATCGTGACACGGGATTGTCACTTCGGGCAGTGTGCGACTTGGAGCCGTACTGGGAAGCGGTGCGTGTCCTTTACCGCCCGTTTGAATCCGGGTTGACTGGGCCAACTGGGCGTGTCTACACCCACGAAATCCCCGGTGGTCAACTATCAAACCTTCGTCAGCAAGCAGTGGCGCTGGGGTTGTCGGGGCACTTTGAAGAAATTGAGGCAATGTACGCCGCAGCGGACCGGATGCTTGGTCGCTTGGTGAAGGTCACCCCATCGTCCAAGGTGGTTGGTGACCTGGCATTGCAACTGGTTGCGCAAGGTGTTGATCCTGCAGAATTTGCGGAGAACCCGCAGAAGTTCGACATTCCTGACTCTGTCATCGGATTCCTTGGTGGCGAGTTGGGTGACCCGCCAGGGGGGTGGCCGGAACCGTTCCGGTCAAAGGCGCTTGCCGGGCGTTCAGCACGCCGTGGGGTGACTCCACTGACAGAAGATGATCGCCGAGAGCTTGCAGGTAGCTCACAGGAACGTCGGAACCGATTGAACCACTTGCTCTTCCCCGCGCCCACCAAGGAGTACGAACAGGTACAGGACAAGTACGGGGATGTATCAGTTCTTGCTACGAGCGAGTACCTGTATGGTTTGGTCACTGACCAAGAGGTGGACATCCCGTTGGAGAAGGGTGTTCGACTGCTGGTTGGCCTAGAAGCGGTGGGTGAACCGGACCCTCAAGGGTTGCGCACGGTCATGTTCACGCTCAATGGTCAGTTGCGGCCAATTCAGATTCGTGATGAGTCAGTAGAGGTTGTTTCTGCTTCTGTGGAGAAGGCTGAGCCGCATGTTCCCGGTCAAATCGGTGCTCCGTATGCTGGATCGGTGACGTTAGCTGTGCAAGAGGGCCAGAAGGTCGAGCCTGGGCAAACAGTGGCAACTATTGAGGCGATGAAGATGGAAGCGTCCATTACGACGCCTATTGCTGGGACTGTGCGCCGTCTTGCCATCGGGCAGGTACAGCAACTTGAGGGCGGAGACCTCATCCTGGTGATCGGTTAACCACGTCTGACCGCGAGAAAACGCCGGGTAGCTTCGAGGAGATGGAAGCTACCCGGCGTTTTGCGACACGTGTGGTTACAACAGGGGAGTGAGCGGGGTGAGCACACGTTCACCGATCCGATTCATCACAGGCCGGTTCTCCCACTCGTCAAGATCAAGCCGCCTGCAGTTCGATAAGTCTAAAGCGAAGACCTTTTCCATTTCTTGAGCGAGTTCCACGCTGTAAATGGACATGTTAATTTCGTAGTTACCTTGCAAGCTGAGCCGGTCAATGTTTGCAGTACCGATTGTTGTCCATTCGCCATCAACTGTGCACGTCTTTGCATGCACCATTGCATTTTGGTAGAGCCAAATAGTCACTCCACCGCGCAAGAGTTTGGAATAAAGACCTCGAGAAAGCCAATCAGTGATCACGTGGTTGGACGCCTCTGGGACGATAACTCGTACATCAACACCCCGTGCGGCCGCATCGAGAAGGTCCTGCAGGAACACATCATCAGGAATGAAGTATGCCTGGGTGAGATAAATATGATGTGTTGCACGACGAATCGCAGATAAGTAGATATTCCGAACCGGATACACCTGTCGAATTGGTGCATTTTCAGCTGTTTGGATTCGGGGGAGCCAGTCAGGTGTTGCTGATGGTTCGATCAGGGGGAGAGCTTCGGTCCGATTATGGTTCCAGAAGCTCACGAAAGCGTTGGTGAGTTCCCATACGCCCGGCCCTGTCAGTTTGAGGTGAGTGTCTCGCCATTGGGTAGCGTAGACCGACCCGATGTTGAACCCACCGACAAACCCTACTGCTTCATCAACAACAAGAATTTTTCTGTGATCTCGCCCGGTGTACTTTAAATTGAGCAAAAGGATCTGTGGTCGAAAAAGTGGGTACGCAAGCACGTGTACATTACTCGGGAAGCGGAAGAACTCTCGGGGGACAACGAGGTTGGCGAAGGTGTCATAAATAAGGTACACCTCAACTCCACGCTGAGCCGCATCGATCACTGCGTCTTTGAATTCGAGGCCAACCTCATCATTTTTCCAAATGTAGCTTTCGAGATAGATTGACACTTCAGCTGAACGGATCGCCGCAAGCATATCTGCATACACGTCGGCGCCGTAGGTGTAGACGGTCGCCTCTGTGCCGTGAATATCGACAGTCACAGGCCGTTGATGGGGGAATTGTGCCTGGCGTTGTTCTTTTCGTTTGTGAAAATGGTCCAGCGCTGTGATGCCAATTGCCGTTCCAAAAGTTGTTGCGGCACCAAGAAGCGCCATGCGCACTGCTGTTTGTCGTGCAAATGAAGTTAGTTGTTCAAACGGTGTGGCCACGTGACTAACAGTAGTGTGCGACGGGGGAGTTAGCCTGTTGATTTCGCGTGTGAGGTCATCATCGCGCTGTGATCTGACGCAGTCCTCCTCCGGCCACATGTCATGCATAGATATACGGTGGCCATACGGTAAGACGTTGGCGCAGTGTGTTTCCGCAATCGCGAACGACGCCTGGAACGGGATTGAGCTGACAGAGAGCTCATGGCTTTTCAGAGGTCGGAACTGCCAGATGAAGAGGGGTCGGTGGGGTGCTAATGGGACAAACTCGTGGATGATCCATCACTGTAAAATGTCATAACGTACATTATCGGAGTTTCTGCTGGGTAGGTTGGTGCTCATTGCTGGATACGACATCCATGATGATGGTTTATGGGAAACTGTGACATGCCCGCGGAACAACGACGATGCCCGGAGCGTTATGTACAATGGAAAGTCGGCCACGACGGGTTTGCTGGCGGCGTGTTGACGTTCGGGATCATTCCTGGGCAACGGTGCCTCAACTCCACTACAGGAAGGTAGCAGCCACACATGGCAGATCGTTCATTGCGCGGCATGTCCATCGGTTCGAAAAGTATGGAAACCGATGAGAACGTCGAGTTCGCTCCGCGGCAAGAAGCACGCTACGAGTGCCCCAACGGACACGTGATCATCCTGCCGTTTTCCACTGAAGCTGAAGTTCCAGTTGTGTGGGAATGTAGGTGTGGCGAACAAGCCCTTCTCAACGATGCCGAGCGTCCAGAAGAAGCTCCGGCTAAAGCGGTCCGCACGCACTGGGACATGCTCCTAGAACGCCGCACCGAAAAAGAACTTGACGAACTACTCACTGAGCGCTTGGAGCTTCTCCGTGCAGGGAAACTACGACGCGGATCTGGCTTCGCTCGGTCTTAACTCGTGTCTCTGTGCAGGTGAAGAGCGCTTTCCCCTCATAATGATGTGGCAATGTCATCGTCCACCTGGCGTGGACATGACATATCCCCCGTTGTTATGAGGGGTTTCTTCTTTCCCGGGAGGACACGAGCGAAACCCCACAGCGTGACTCGCCACAGTGCCTCACGCACAATGCGCCCGTTCATCTTAGACTCCCCCATTGTCCGTTCAACGAACGTGATCGGAACCTCTGCAACCGTGCCCTCGAGCGCGTCAATATGCCGAGTCATGTCCACTTGAAAGCAGTATCCGTGGGAATGAATGGTCGAAAAATCGATCTGCGACAGCGCAGACGACCGGTAAGCTCTGAAACCAGCCGTGGCATCACGAATGGGTAGACGAAGCATCAGTTTGACGTACATGTTTCCCGCACGGGATAAGACATGACGATACCAAGGCCAATTCTCAACCTTTCCGCCAGGAACCCATCGAGACCCTACGGCCATGACAGTGGTGCGTGACGCCTGCACTGCTTCAATTAACAACGGTGCGTCTTGCGGTCGATGAGAACCATCGGCGTCCATCTCACACAGAATTGAGTACGACCGGGCCAATCCCCAAGCAAAGCCGGCAAGGTAGGCAGCCCCAAGCCCTTCTTTCGCTGTTCGGTGCAGCACGTGAACACGATCGTCATGGCGTGCCAAACTGTCGGCAACTTTGCCGGTACCGTCGGGACTGTTGTCATCAACAACGAGCACATGACAGTTGAGGGATGAGAGTAGTGCAGGGACAACAACGGGAAGATTATCCTTCTCATTGTAGGTGGGAATGATGACGAGTACCTGTTGTGCTGGTGACTGAGCCACTTCAGCCCTTCCTCACGGCCGCTTCTTTGCGGGATGGTCGCGGTCGAGCAGCCCCCCGCGTACGCGACCGGTGGCGAGCATCAATGATGCCCGTTACCACGAGCAACACACTAGCACCTCCAGCAACTACTGTGGGAGCGATCCCGAGCCTGACTGCCGGAGTCAGTGACGTACGCAAAGCAACCCGCTGGACAAACTGCTCTGCGGTGAAATGCCCTGTCCGCACCTTCTCGACACCATGGGGGGTGTAGACAGCAGAAACCCCCACCGTGGACACGTGGATCACAGCGCGCCCAGTTTCAATGGCACGCAACCGAGACATCGCAAGTTGTTGGGTGGACTCATTTGTGTGGCCAAACGAGGCGTTATTCGTTTGGACAATAAGGACCTCTCCCCCACGTTTCACCGCATCATAAATGATGTTGTCATACCCAACTTCAAAGCAGATGATGGGTGAGACCCGCACATCGCGATCAAGCGAATCAATCGGAACGTCAAGTATTGATGGCTGCTCTCCTGGCAACATATCCGTGGAAATGAGGTCTACAGCTGGCGACAGTCGACGGAAGAAATCACGAAAGGGAATGTATTCGCCAAACGGGACGGGATGCTGTTTCACGTAGCGTCCCGTCACCCCCTGCCCTTCCTGCCACAGAAGCGACACGTTGTACCGCCCACCGCTGTCAGGGTATTCCTGCGCTCCAAGGAGTACTGGTACACCGACGTCGCGAGCTGCCGCATCGATCAGGGCGGCAGCTCCTGCGTCAGCTTGTGGGTCAATATCCGTCCCATTTTCAGGCCACACAACAAGGTCCAAACCCGGCTGTCCCGCCAGCTGATGAGTTCCAGCGACGTGGTTATTGAGGACCTCTTGGCGGTTTGCAAAAGCGCCAAGACCGGGATTCTCCACGTTGCCTTGAACACCTCCCACCGTGAGCATTCCCTGCTGAGCCTGAGTGTCTAGTGGAATAAGGAAACCGCTCGCAAGCATGATGACGGCGCCAAGGCCAGCGGATCCAATCGACACAAGATTAAGTCGAATGAGACCAAGGACGAGCACACCGAGAAGGGCGCCGATCAGAGCTACCGCGAAGGATGTGAGTGGAATACCGCCTAGCCATGCGAGCCGCGCAATAGGCGACTCAGATTGCGAAAATCCAAGCCTCCCCCAGGGAAATCCTCCAAAGGGGGTGGTCATGCGAAGGTATTCAACCGCGACCCATAACGTGGCGAACGCAAACGACTGTCGTGCAAAGGAGCCACGGAGGAATCGGCTTCGTGCAGCAAACGACCACGCCCACGCGAAAACACCAATGTACAAACCCTGTACTACGCTCAGCGCAACCCACGGCAACGCGCCGCCCACGGCGTACTCAGCCCAACGAATGTGTGGCAAGAAGAACGCAAGGCCCCACACCCAACCAGCAACAAAACTGACGCCAGAGTGGCGTTTCCAGGTGGCAAGCCACAACCCTGCTATACCGACAAAGGCAAGACCCCACAGGTTACGGTCAGGAAAAGCCCAATCTGTGAAGAAACCGCTCACAGCAGCGATCATCAGCACGAAAGGCACGGGTACTTGATGCACGTTCACGCAGTCACACTACGTGAGGAGACTGAATTTTCCCTGCGCACACGCCCCACAACTCAACGTTGACTAGCGGTCAACATCATGATGGCCCCCGAGTCCTTCGTACCGTGATCATTCACGTTTTCTACTGAACTCGGGGGCCACATGTGCGCTTTCGCGTCGGCCACCACACGCACAGCAGAACGCTTCGAGCGTGGGCACTGTCCACCTTCCCGCGTTGCTAGCCGCATGTCAACTTCTGGTCACGTCCTGGGGGGCTTGTGTTCATGAAATCGGCGTGATCGCGCCCACAACCGCAACGGGTGAAAACAGGCGCTGACCCATTAATCCGGCCGTTGAACCCTTACGGTGCTTCGTAGATCAACTCTCCACTGCGCCAGGTAGCTAAACAGGTGGGAACAAGACCCTCTTGAGCAAGGTAAGGAAGCAACGGTGTACCACTGCGCGCATCAGTTGACCACGACGAACGCCCATCATTTTCAGCCTGGACACCTAACTCCGGCGCATCCCACAACGCAAGATGAGCAGGAGCCCCCACAGTGATCTCCCCAGCTGTGACTTCTCCACGTAACCGATGCCCGGCGCGTGTGTGTGCGCGAAACGCAGCCCGTGCAGAAATACGCTGATCACTGTTGGTGTGCCACACCGCAGCACGCACACCATCCCATGGGTTTATTGGCGTCACCGGCGAATCAGACCCGAACCCAACCGTGACACCAGAGGCCATCATTGACCGGATCGGCGTCGTTGCCAGCGCCCGCTGCTGGCCTAGTCGCTGGGCGTACATTCCTGATGGCCCACCCCACCATGCGTCGAACGCTGGCTGGGCGCTGATCATCACGCTGAGGTCCACACACGTTGCAAGAGCGTTGTCATCAAGGAGTTCAACGTGTTCAAGTCGGTGCCCCGCCCGCCGGATTGCTTGACGCATCTGGGGGGACTCACCAGCAACCTGCTGAAGAGCCTGAACTACCACATCGAGTGCGCCGTCACCGATCACATGAAACCCACCTTGAACTCCGGCAAGGGAGGTCGCACGAATGTGGTCAGCCACAGTTGTCACGGACAGATGCTGTGTCCCGCGATTGCCCGCATCGTCACTGTAATCCTGCCGGAGCAGTGCAGAACGTGACCCGAACGAACCATCGACCGATAAATCCCCAGCAAGACCTTGCAGGCCAGGGATTTCAGTTGCCAGCGCCTCTACCTGGTCAACTGAACTCACAGCCTCGCCACGATACCCCACAACAAGCGGAAGACCAGATTCCGGCTCACGTGTCATCTCAATAAGCCGCGCCAACCCAGCGCGGGTGTCAATCCCAGGCGCCGAGTTTTCGTGAACCTCCACAACACCTAACGATGCGCAGCGCGCCAACACTGACCGGTACAGTTCGTCGCGGAAGAACGGGTCCAACACCTGCAGTGCCTGACGTACATGCACATGGTCATCGTCACGAAGCGGCGTAGTTCGTGGAGTGTTGACATCGTTGAGTTCCGCCCACCGCAGCAACGCAGTAGACCCTAAGGCCGAGTGGAGATCAGCTCGTGGCACATAGACGGGGACCGTACCAGCCACCTGATCAATGTCCTGCCATGACAACCGATCCTGTTCTGGCCACCCGGAATCGTCGTATCCCAGGAACGTGATGGGGTGCTCCCCTGGCTTCCATCCAGCCGCCGCCTCAGCAATACGGTTCTTCACCTGTTCCCGCGTTGTTACCCCAGCCCGGGGGGATAGTTGCGGTGACCGCATCGTGATTGCTGTTTCCAACACATGCACGTGAGCGTCCACAAACGCTGGCGTGACAAGAGCTCCTTCAGCGTCGCGCACGGTGGCGTTAGGGGCAATTGACCGTGCAACCTCGGTGTCCCCCACCCACGCGACAACACCGTTGTCCACGAGCAGCGCGGTTGCAAAAGGATGACGAGAAGAATGAATGGTGGCGTTTGTTATTAACAGTTGTGGCATAGTCATGATCTCCTACACGCTGGAATAGTCAACGACGCCGCGTCGAATAGAGTCAATAGCTTGACGGGCGGTCTGAGCCACAGCCTCATCCGGCGCAACATGAGCGATGTGGTCAAGTGCGTCAAGGATCTGTTTTGCCCAGCGCACAAAATCCCCAGCAGTGAGTTCTGATTGATCAAGGACTGCGTCAAGTGACCGCCCTCTTGTCCACGCGTGAATGGCCCACACGAGTCCTGCGTCGAGGTCCCCAGTTTCTTCCAATCCGAGTGAGTCCTCAAGTTCGGTCAGTGTTCCCCACATGGCGGCCATTTTTTCGATGCTGCCCCCCAGTTTTCCTGTCGGCCCACCGGGGATCGAGGGTTCAGCATGTTCCTCGCCTCGCGCTTGATACACGGCCGCGGACACTGCGCCAGCAAGCTGTGCGGCGTCAAGTCCTTTCCACACCCCATGGGTGAGGCACTCGGCAATGAGGAGATCATTTTCGGCGTAAATTCGTTGAAGTGTTCGCCCTTGCTCAGTAACCACATAGTGGTCACCGTTGCGTTCAACATACCCATACTGATCAAGTACGCGGCAGATTTTGTCAAAGACTTTGGCGATGGACCCAGTTTTTCGGTCAATGCGTGCCAGCAATCCTTCGTGCTCCCGACGGAGCGTCAACCAGCGCTCCCCCCATCGTGCGTGGTCATCACGGTCTGGACAAGCATGGCAGGGGTGGTCCCGCAGTTCCTGACGTAGGGACGCGATAAGACGGTCACCACCGGCGTCAGACCTGCGCTTTCTGCCCCCATATTCACGTGTGGGTGCCGGTGTCATGTCACCGTGGCGAAGGACATCACGGAACTGTTGAGTGGCAGCTCTGCGATCGGAAGGCCGCCGGGTATTGAGTCGGGGATCGAGCCGCATCGAACCGACATGGGTCAGGCCATGGGGAACATCGGCGGCGGTGAGGACCCGGGTTTTGCCGCCTTCGGTCAACACGAATGGGCGCCGTCCTTCAAATCCTGTGTCTTTCCCACGATCCAATACCAGAACATAGCCGGTCGATCGCCCTGAAGGAATTTCTGCAATGTCTCCTACCCGCAAGGCGGACAGTGCGCGAATCGCATCGTTCCGTGCTGCAGTTGATGCTTGTTGCGATACTTGACGCTCGCGTTGAGTCAGCCGTTCGCGAAGGAGCATGTACTCGTGAAAATCACCACGATCACAGTGCATTGCCTGCTCGTAGCCAGTGAGGGCTTCCGAGTTCCCTTGGGCTTGACGAGCCAAATCCACAACACCGCGGTCGGCTTGGAACTGTGCAAAGGACGTTTCGAGGATTTCTCGAGCTTGTGCGAAACCAAACCGGTCAACAAGGTTGACCGCCATGTTGTAGGTCGGTGAAAAACTTGATCGGAGCGGGTAGGTGCGCCGTGATGCCAAGCGGACAAGCGCCATCGGGTCAAGCCCCACGTGGTCAACAACAACCGCGTGCCCCTCCACATCAATTCCACGACGTCCAGCTCGCCCGGTGAGTTGGGTGTACTCCCCTGGCGTCATGTCGACGTGGGCGGTGCCATTCCATTTCACAAGTTTTTCAAGAACAACGGTGCGGGCAGGCATATTGATGCCTAAAGCAAGTGTTTCAGTGGCAAACACAACTTTGATCAGACCACGCGAGAAGAGTTCTTCGACCACTTCTTTAAACAAGGGAAGCATGCCAGCGTGGTGGGCAGCGATTCCACGGGTCAGACCATCAAGCCACCCGTGAAACCCAAGGACTGACAGGTCTTCTGGTGGAACGGAGGCGACACGTGATTCAACAATGATGCGAATCTGGCGTGCTTGGGTTTCTGTGGTCAGCGTAATGCCTGTGGCAAGGCATTGTTCCACTGCTGCGTTACACCCCGCACGAGAGAAAATGAAATAAATCGCGGGAAGGAGGTCTGCTTCAGCAAGCTCATTGATGACTGCGAAACGTGGTGGTCCTCGACGACCTGAATGCTGAGGGCGCCCTCGTCGTGGCTGGCGGGGTCCTGAGTCTCGGCCTCGTCGCATGGTGTTGAGAAGGTCAGGGTTGATGGGCGGCGTGGGACCAGGATCAGTGGGGTCGACGGTGTGAGCGTACAAATCAATGAGGCCACCGGGGCTGTCTGACCGCCCTTGGGTGATTACGTGTTGCCATAGTGGAACGGGACGTCGCTCAGAAACGATGACAGCGGTTGAACCGCGTACTGCGGCGAGCCAGTCCCCGAACTCCTCCGCGTTGGATACCGTGGCAGACAGCGAGACGAGTTGCACCGACCGGTCGAGGTGGATGATGACTTCTTCCCACACTGCGCCGCGAAACCTGTCAGCAAGGTAGTGGACTTCATCCATGATGACGTAGCCAACATTATCGAGCGTGGTGGACTGCGCGTAAATCATGTTGCGCAGCACCTCTGTGGTCATCACAACAATGGGTGCTTCGCCGTTGATTGTCGCATCACCAGTGAGCAATCCAACGTTGTGCGGACCGTGGACACGTTGAAGGTCGTGAAATTTCTGGTTCGAGAGCGCTTTGATGGGGGTGGTGTAAAACGCTTTGCGGTGTTGTTGAAGGGCGAGGTGAACCGCGAACTCCCCCACGATGGTTTTCCCCGCTCCTGTGGGAGCTGCAACCAAAACACCGTCCCCTTTTTCGAGGTGTTCACATGCCTGATGCTGGAATTCATCCAAAGGGAAGTCCAGTGTTGTGGCGAAGTGTGACAGGTGGGGGTATGCACGAGTGCGTTGGTGGTGAGCGTACCGTTGCGCAGGGCTCAATTCCTGTTCAGGGTGTGGTTGCTCGACAGCTTGGGCTTCTTTTTTTCGCTGTTCACGGACCCGTGAGCGTTTCGGCGACATAGGTTTAGCGTATCGGTGTGGCTCGTGGATGTCAGATCACACGCGGTTAGTCGACGTCTGCAAGTTCCGCGTCTAGTGCGTCCAATGCCCGTGCAACGCGTCGATCATGGAGCCATGCAACACCAACAGCGGCAAAGAACAGGACACAAATGGGTAGCGCTACCAGGATCATGGTGAGGGCATCAGGTGTTGGAGTCATCATTGCGGAGAAGGTGAACGCCACAACGATGGCCCACCGCCATCCTTTGAGCATCGTTGCTGCTGACAGCAAGCCCATGAAGTTGAGTCCCACCAGAAGTACGGGCATGGCGAAGGCGAGACCAAAGGCGATTAGCAGGCGCATCACAAAGCTCAGGTAGGTTTGTGCATCAAGAAGGTTAGCGGCTTGGTCAGGGACGAAGTCGGTGAGGATGCCGATGGCGTGTGGTAGGACAAGCCAGGCAAGAGCCGCACCACTGAGGAACAAGGGAACTGTGGCGGAAACGAAACCGTAGGCGTAGAGCTTTTCTTTGCGTGAGAGCCCGGGGGTGATGAAGGCCCAAAGTTGGTAGAGCCACCAAGGGCTGGAGATGATTAACCCAACAAAGAGCGCCATTTTTATGCGCATGTCCAAAGCGCTGGCCACACCGGTGAAGTTAATGGAGAAAAGTTGATCGGCCTCCTGCGCCGCGGTGATCACCGGTTGTTGAAGCGCCTGAAATACGGGGGTGAACAGAAACCAGCCCGCCACCGCTGCGAGAACAATGCCGAGTGCGGCTTTAAAGAGTCGCCCCTTGAGCTCGCGGAAATGGTCCATGAGGGCCATATCCGAGCGTGCTTGACGTCGTTCAGCTTTGCGTTGTGCTCGTTTTGCCCGTCGGACGTCCTTGGGTGACGGGCTAGTTCCTGCGGGTGTAGACACGGTTAGGCTGCGCCTCCACCGCGGTGCGATTGATCACCAGGCGATGTGGGAGACGGATCACTAGGGGCGCTGTGGGTGGCAGCAGGCCCTGGGTGTGTGGGCTCGTTGGGCTGGCTGTATGTCTGAGCCGGTGTGTCGTCGTCGCTGAGGTCCTTGATCTCTTTTTTGAAGATCTTCATGGACTGCCCAATGCTGCGCGCAAGATCAGGGAGCTTCTTTGCACCGAACAGCAGCAACAAAACAAGGATGAGAATAAGCCAGTGAGACGGCTTGGTAAGACCTGGCATCGCGTTCTCCTAGGGTGGTGGGGCGTGCAACTATCTTAGACTCCTCGGAGGTTAACCCAGCGACGTTGCCGGGAGGTGAACACACATCGTCATCGAAGCGCTTCGAGGATTCTGGTGTTCACCTTACCTCGCGCACAGGATTTTTCCCACTAGTATGCCGAGAGCCAGAAGCTGACACCGAACGCAATTGACCTGACAACCAGCGGTCCCAAGCCGCCTGTCGTCGCAGTTGGCGGCGTTCAACACGCCGGACTGCATTGACTCGGCGTACCTCACGCAACTGCGCTTTCACTGCGGCACCCCCGTCGACATCCACAGGTCGCACCTCATTCAAATGCGGAGGAAGGGCTTGTTCCTGCGCGGCCCTCATCCGGTCCCCCACTACTGCCACCCGATCGACTGCGTGTTTCCCAGCCCGCAATAACAGCAAGGCAAGAACGGCCAGCAAGCTCAGCGCGCTGACAACGAGAACCGACCACAACAACAACCAATTCACAAGTAGTACCCCTCTTTATTCACCCCTGACAAAGACGTCGTGATTGTCTTCATCGTATGCCCTGAGCGCGCGCAGAGCACGCTCCCTTGCGCCCTGCGCCACGTGCTCAGGTTCCACGCGGTGAATCACTGATCCATGAGCCAACAAAAACTGAGTGAACCACTCGTCATTGACCACAGTGACATCCACAACAAGTGCATCATCTGTGACAGCAACCTGATCTGCGGGTATGTTCTCCACCAACCACGCCGCATGCACATCAACCCACATCCGCACCTGGAACCCGTCACCCTGGGGGGCAGCAGAGTCGGGACGATCACCAACAGGATGTGTCACAGGCACCTCACTGTGCACAACGCGAGTCATCCGGTCGACCCGAAACACCCGCTCACCATCTGAGGTGACACACCACCCACTGAGATAAAACGCATCACCATCATTGAACAATGCCCACGGTTCCACTCGCCTCACCGAGCGGCGTTCAGAGAAATCAAGATACTCGATATCAACACAAACCCCGCGAGTAATAGCTCGTTGCACCTCGCTCAGCACCTGCGCGGATACTGTTGGTTGAAACCGGACATCAATTGCTTGGGCTAGCTCACCCAAGGGGAACGCCACCTTTCGCACCAGCCTATCCAGCGCATCGAGAGTGTCAGGGTTCATATCACTGGCTTCCACCATGCCCCGCAACGCAGCCAACGCAGCCAATACCGTCAACCCTTCTTGCGGCCCAAGCCGCAAGGGTTCACTCAACCCACGATCAGCAGTTAATGCCACCACGCCACGATCCAGCGCATCGGCATCAAAATCAATGAGATCCTGCGGCAAATACCCGGGGGTCCCGGTCAACCACAAGACATCAATGTCTTTACGGATCTGCTGCGGCGATACTCCAAAAAAGCGAGCAAGATCCACGAGCGGTGTGGGGCCAGCCTGAGACAAATGTGCCACCAACGCCAACAAGCGCGTCAACCGATCCGGAGTCCGTTCAGCCATCGTGGCGCTCCTTTGAGTTGTCCGTCTCCCCAGCCAACACAGTTGCAGCCTGAAGTCTCGAAACCACATGGTCACGCAACTGAGCAGGCTCGAGAACCAGCACATCAGGACCCAACGCTGCGATCTCTTCACTCACCGACTCACGCCCGTCCCACGTACCAACCCACACGATACGACCATCGGACCGCAACTGACCGTCTTTCCTCATAGAAGCAGTCAACCGCAACGCCTTACCAGGAAGAACCGCAAGAACTAGCCGGTCATTGACCTGTGACTCGCTCTGCCCCATCAACGCATCAGTGTCCACGTTCTCAGGAATAGTCACCGACCCCTGCCCGCCCACCGGAACTACTTTCCCCACCATCCGAGCCAACTTAAACACACGAGGCTCACCAGCGTCCTGATCACGGCCAATCACATACCAATGACTCTCCCGCAACACCAGACGCCACGGCTCAATGACGCGCCTGCGCGTCACCCCAGAATGCGCGGAACGATAATCACACCGCACAGCACACCGCCTGGACAACGCAACAATCACTGGCTCAAACGCATCGGTGACATCACGCAACGACAAATACACACCCGTCAGAAACTCCACCTCCTGCGGGCCGTCATACCCAGCGCGCAACTTCGTTAACGCCCTCGAGGACAACTGCTCCACACCGCTATGCCGCCACAAACCAGCGGCCACACCAAGGACAGCGAACTCCTGCGCAGACAGTTGCACATCCCCAAGCGCATACTGGTCGTGATCGATGCGATACCCCACATCCTCAGGGTGTAACGCATCATCAGTCACCAAGGGAATCCCCAAATCGCGCAGCAACTCCTTATCACGCTCAAACATGCGCTCAAAAGCCGCAGGGGAAGCGTGCGGCGAGTAGCCCGCGACCTTATTCGCAATATCGCGGCGCGTCATTCTCCCCGTGGTGTTGCGTAATGCAATCACCAAATTGAGAAGTCTCTCCGAAGGACTCACAGAACTATTCATCATCACCCACGCTAGTCCAGTACGGTTAGATCTGTGATCACATGGCGTGAAGGAAAAATCGTGTCGCTCGGCCGACAATGGAACGGATGCCAAGAAGCCCAGGTTGTGGACTCCCACGGACACACCATCCGGGCACTGGCCTACACCCAACTCGTTGGGACACTGACCACCGGGATGGACGTCCACCTCAACAGCACCGCGCTCGACCGCGGACTGGGAACTGGCGGGTACGCGATGATTGTCGCCACCCACACCGCCCAACCCCACCAAGGGCGACGCCCCGACTCCCACGGTCACCTCGTCAAAGCACGCTACACCCCCACTCAAGCGATGGTTCTTGGAGTCGACGAACAAGAATCCGAGCACCACGACACTATGCGAGAAGCCACCAGCCTCGACGGGATGCCAGTGATCACCACCGACCTCCATTCAGCTCTTCCCGCGATCGTCACAGGCATCGAACAAGGGTGGACCAAGACCACACCACCCACGATCGCCTACGTCATGACAGACGGCGGAGCGTTACCAGCCTGGTTTTCCCGCACCGTCGACACCCTGCGCAGCACTCAACGCATCACCAGTGTCATCACCACCGGACAAGCATTTGGCGGCGACTTTGAGGCTGCCACCCTCCACACCGGGTTGCTCGCTGCACGCCACGTTGTCCGAGCCGACATTGCAATCGTCATTCAAGGTCCTGGCAACCTCGGAACGGGAACCCCATGGGGGTTTTCAGGTATCCACGTTGGTGAGGTCATCAACGCCACCCACATCCTGGGCGGCCACCCCATTGCCGCGTTACGGCTCTCAGGTGCAGATGCTCGCCCTCGCCACCAAGGCATCTCCCACCATTCACTGACCGCCATCGGCAAAGTTGCCCTCGCCCCCGCGACCGTCATCTGCCCACAGTTACCAGCAGACACGTGGTTCACCGACCTCTTCACAGCCAACGACACCTTAGCTGCTGATGCACTATCCACACTCATCACCCGACAAATAGCTGACCTTCGCGATCAAGCCCCACACCACACCTACATTGACCAAGACCTCACGCCCGCACTGCACACGGCACTTCATCACTCCCCGGTCACCCTGTCCACCATGGGACGGGGCTACACTAGTGACCCGTTAGCATTCCTTGCTGTCGCAGCTGCAGGCCTGTGGGCTGCCACCCACATAAACTAACACCCGTCACGGGGCGAAAAGGTGCCACAATGACACGGAACGAACGCGCACTCCTCACCGTGTGTGCAGGAGTCATCACACTCGCAATGATGCTGATGACACCGCTGTCACTCACCCTTCCTCCTGCCGTGTTCGAAGGCCCCCCACTCGTAGAACTCACGGATACCACCCCCCCAGAGATCACCCCCGTTGAGGACGAAGAACCACAGCCAGCGA